>OZ242308.1:0-1507068 GCA_965208015.1 Dehalococcoidia bacterium
CCGTTGCCCAGGTCGATGCGGTGGCGGTTCCCCCGCACGCGCGGGGATAGACTGTCAATGACCAGGAACATTAGGCCAGTAAACGGAGAAATTTACAGAGTCTTTAGGCCGGCAGATTTACAGGGTCTTTAGGCCACCCTGGGAGCCACACCAACGACCATTTCTGCACTTCGAATGGAGGTGCAGCGATGGCGTACCGGGAGGTTCCCCGAATGGAAATAGGAGAATTGATCCGCCGCTGGCAGGCGGGACAGAGCCGCCGGCAGATCGCGGAGAGCACCGGGCTGTCGCGGGACACGGTGGCCAAGTACCTGGCGAGGGCGGAGACGGAGGGCGTCGCCCGGGACGGGCCGGTTCCCAGCGAGGAGCAGTTGAGCCGTCTGGCGGCCATTGGGCAAGTGGGCCCGCGCCGGGTGGTTACGCCCACGGACGATCTGCTGGAGCCGTGGGGAGACCAGGTCTACCAGTGGCTCACCGGCGACCGGTTGCAGCTGACCCGCATTCACGAGTTGCTGGCGGCTCGCGGCTGCCGGGTGTCCTACCAGTCCCTGCGGCGATTCATCATCAGGCGCAACTGGACCAGGCTGGGCAGTACCACGGTGCGCATGGAGGACACCCCGCCGGGGGAGGTGGCCGAGGTGGACTTCGGGCGCCTGGGCCTGGTGCCGGACCCGGCTACGGGAAAGCGCAAGCTGGTCTGGGCCATGATCATCGTGCTGTGCCATTCCCGCCACTGCTTCCTCTGGCCCATGCACCAGCAGACGCTGCCCGAAGTCATCGCCGGACTGGAGGCGGCCTGGGCCTTCTTCGGCGGCGTGCCCCGCTACCTGGTCATCGACAACTTCCCCGCCGCAGTGGTGGGACCGGACTCGCTGAATCCTGTGCTGACTAGGAGCTTCCTGGAGTACGCCCAGCGCCGGGGCTTCTTCGCCGACCCGGCCCGGGTGCGCCACCCCAAGGACAAGCCCAAGGTGGAGCGGAACGTGCCCTACGCCAGGGAGCGCTTCTTCAAGGGCGCCAGCTTCGACAGCCTGGCCCACGTCAGGGCCGAGGCCCCCAGGTGGTGCCGGGAGGTGGCGGGCACCCGCGTCCACGGCACCACCCGCCGCCAGCCGCTGGTGGTCTTCCAGGAGGAGGAGCGCCACACCCTGCTCCCCTGGGACGGCGAACCCTACGAGATCGCCCACTGGCGCACCCTCAAGGTGCATCCCGACCACCACGTCCAGTGCCAGCAGGCCCTCTACTCGGTGCCCTCGGACCTCTGCCCGCCGGGGCAGAAGGTCGAGGTCCGGGCCGACAGCAAGCTGGTGCACGTCTATTACAAGGGCCGCCTGATCAAGGTCCACCTGCGCCAGCCCAAGGGCGGACGGGCCACCGATCCAAAGGACTATCCCGCCCGCATCGGCCCCTACACCACCCGGGCGCCGGACCAGCTCAAGCGGGAGGCGGCCCGGCTGGGGCCGGCGGTGGGTGAATTCGCCCAGCGCCTCCTGGCCGACCCCCTGCCCTGGGCCAAGCTCCGCCAGGGGCACAAGCTGCTGCGCCTGGCCGAGCGCTACACCGGCCCGCGCCTGGACGCCGCCTGCCGGAGGGCCTTGGACGTGGACCTCATCGACGTCCGCCGCCTGGAGCGCATCCTGGTGCAGGCCCTGGACGAGGAGACCTCGCCCCAACTGCCCCTGCCCCCACCCGCCGGACGCTTCGCCCGGGCCGGCTCCGTATTCGCCCATTCCGCTCATGCTCCAATCCACCCACCGGAGGTGATCACCCATGTCCAAGACCACTGACCTCACGCCCCTGCTCAAGTCCCTCAAGCTGGGGGCCATGGCCGCCACCCTGCCCGAACGCATCGCCCTGGCCAGAAGGGAGCAACTGGACTACGCCTCCTTCCTGGAGATCATCCTCTCCGATGAGGTGAACCGCCGCGACCACCGCCGCACAGAGACCCGCCTGCACCGGGCCGGCTTCCAGGAAATCTGCCGCCTGGAGGACTTCGACTGGACTGCCGACATCACCCTGGACCGACGATTGCTGGACGCCGCCTTCTCCCTGGAATTCCTGGACAAGCGCGAACACGTCCTCCTGGTGGGTCCCGCCGGCGTCGGCAAGAGCTTCCTGGCCCAGGCCCTGGGCCACGCCGCCGTCCGCGCCGGACACTCCGTCCGCTTCGTCCACGCCGACGACTTCTTCAAGGCCATGAACCAGGCCCGGGCCGATAACTCCACCGACAAGACCTTCCGCTCCTTCCTCACCCCGGACCTGCTCATACTGGACGACCTGGGCCTGCACCGCTTCTCCGCCCAGCAGTCCGCCGACCTCTACCAGCTGATCATCGACAAGCACCGGGCCTCCAGCTTCGTCGTCACCAGCAACCGGGCCGTGGAGGAATGGCTCAGCCTCTTCAACGACCCCATCCTCGGCAACAGCGCCCTGGACCGCCTGGCCAACACCAGCTACCAGATCGTCATCGAGGGCCAGAGCTACCGGGAGCGCCTGTCGCCCCACCGCACCCTGCTGGGCAAGGTGGCCAAGATCCTGGGCAAAGGAGGTGATTGACCCGCCGTCCATAACCTGATATTCATTCATTGACCACGCCCCAGGGTGGCCTAATGTCCGTGTAAATCACTGGCCTAAAGACCCTGTAAATTGACAGATAGACCCCAGCACATCATCCAGTTCGGCGGCGGCGCCAGGGTTCCCCCGCACGCGCGGGGATAGACCCCACGGTCTTTGTCGCGACTGCTTCGTCCAGGTGGTTCCCCCGCACGCGCGGGGATAGCCCAAAGTGGACCGCGACGCCGATACCAGGGTCACGGTTCCCCCGCACGCGCGGGGATAGACCGTTGATGGTGCCGATGCCGGTGCCTTCCTCCGTGGTTCCCCCGCACGCGCGGGGATAGACCCAGCGTAACCCCAGCTGGCGTCCACATCGGGTCGGTTCCCCCGCACGCGCGGGGATAGACCCCAAAGCAGTAAGGGCATTCACACTCGCAATCGGGTTCCCCCGCACGCGCGGGGATAGACCCGGCGGACGCCTCGAGGTCGCCGCAGACTTCTCGGTTCCCCCGCACGCGCGGGGGCCGCAGGGCGGGGGCTGGACGCATGGCGGCGGTTCCCCCGCACGCGCGGGGATAGACCCACAGCTTCCTGCTCGTCGAGAACGAGGAAAGCGGTTCCCCCGCACGCGCGGGGATAGACCCTCGGGGTGAGTAATGAGGAGGCGGAGGACTATGGTTCCCCCGCACGCGCGGGGATAGACCTCATCACGCAGCTTCGCCAACTCGTCCTTGAGGGGTTCCCCCGCACGCGCGGGGATAGACCCTGGCATGGATTTCGCCGGACTGTGTTGACAGGGGTTCCCCCGCACGCGCGGGGATAGACCTGGAAAAGGTCTGTGAAGAAGATGAGCCCACGGGGTTCCCCCGCACGCGCGGGGATAGACCTGGAAAAGGTCTGTGAAGAAGATGAGCCCACGGGGTTCCCCCGCACGCGCGGGGATAGACCCGATTTGGCGTCGGGGGCGGGGTCTATTTCTCTGGTTCCCCCGCACGCGCGGGGATAGACCCGATTTGGCGTCGGGGGCGGGGTCTATTTCTCTGGTTCCCCCGCACGCGCGGGGATAGACCGGCGATGCCCGCCGGAGCGCCGGTTTGCAAAGCGGTTCCCCCGCACGCGCGGGGATAGACCTTGTCCGTCGTCGCCCATGTGGGTCGACTCGACGGTTCCCCCGGCACGCGCGGGGATAGACCCCGCGGCAGGGGCGGACTGGCGTGGATCGGCGCGGTTCCCCCGCACGCGCGGGGATAGACCCCCTACGAGCACCTGAACAAGGACGCCGACGAGGTTCCCCCGCACGCGCGGGGATAGACCTTCGACCTTGACGAAAACCCGTACCATGTTGACGGTTCCCCCGCACGCGCGGGGATAGACCCCCTGTAAACAACTCAGCGAGTGTGCAAAAGTCGGTTCCCCCGCACGCGCGGGGATAGACCGCTCTCAACTCCGGCGACTACGAGCAGGGAACCGGTTCCCCCGCACGCGCGGGGATAGACCCCATGAAGATTTCACCTTGGCATCGGTTTAGTGGGTTATTGTATCGGGTGCAATATGCAATTACTGTGTCATATCGGCAATTATGGTGTGTTATTTCATGCTCTAAACGTCGGAGGACTGGCCAATTGTTGACCGGGTACCCGGGCCCGCGAACCGGATTTCCGCGGGTCGGTTACCGGAAGCGCCAAACGATGGCTTGCATGATCCAACCCTCCTCTCGGCTCTGTTCTATCGGCGTGGGTCAATCCTTGGGCAGCGCCGGCATCCCCAGCGCACCCCACCCGTGGAGGGGCCTGGTGGCCCTGCGATACGAGGCTCCATCGCCACTGCCCGGTCGGTCCGCCGCTCGAGTGCCAGGTGAAACTACCTCCTCGCATCGGCCAGCCGGGCCACCAAAATATATCAAGATGATATGTAATTAGTGTGTCATATTGGCATTATTAGCGTGCAATCTTGTGTTATAAGCCCGCGGCCCATCATTAGCTGACCGGGATCCGGGCTTGTGGAATCGGATCTCGCCGGCTCCGACGACCTGTCGCCCATCCTCCGGGTTCCGGAATGCAAAAGGGCCGGCGCCATTGCAGCGCCGGCCCGGTGGCGTCGAATGACCTCCGACTTCGCCCTACGGCCCGCTCACCGTCAGCTCGCTGCGGTTGGACAGCATCCGACCGTCTCCGGCGCAGATGGCCCCCGTCGCCTCGCAGTCGGTGGTGGCCGGCAGGATGATGGTCACCGCGCCGTCGCCATCCGGCCGGACGTGGATCCGCCAGCCGATGTTGCTGCCTCGCTCCAGCCGCTTGGCCCGGGTCACGTCGCCGCCGCTGGCAATGAAGGCGTCATCCCGCAGCCGCTTGTAGCTCACGCTGAACTCCTCGCTGAACCGCAGGTCGAAGGTGAAGACGCTCTCACCATCGTGGGACGACGGCCCGTTGGAGAAGCTGGCGGTCAACGGTTCCGGCGGCGGTCCGGCCACGGCCACCGTGGCCGCACTGGTCAACGACTCCGCGTTGCCCGCGTCGTCGGTGAAGGACACCGTTACGCTGACGGCCTTACCCTCGTCGGCGTCAACCAGGGTGTAGGTCGAGCCGGTCGCACCGGCGATTTGCGCATCGTCGGCGAGCCACTGGTAGGTGAATGTCGCGTTCGCCAAACCATCTTCATCAGCGATGCCGGATACGTCCGCCGTCAGCGTCTCCCCCACTTGGGCGGTGCCGCTGATGGTGGGTTGCCCGGTGGCCGGAGTGTTGGGCCTGGCCGCCACCGCCGGCGTCGCCGCGCTGGTCAACGACTCCGCGTTGCCGGCGTCGTCGGTGAAGGACACTTGCACGCTGATGGCCCTGCCCTCGTCCGCGTCAACCAGGGTGTAGGCTGATCCGGTGGCACCGGTGATGTCCGCGCCGTCGGCTGCCCACTGGTAGGCGAACGACACGGCCTCCAACCCGTCCTCGTCGGCAATGCCCGACGTGTCCACGCTGAGCGTCTCGCCCACCTGCGCGGTTCCGCTGATGGTGGGCTGCCCGGTGGCCGGGCTGTTGGCCTGCTGCTGTGAGGTGGCGGATACCGCCTCCGTGGCCGCGCTGGTCAACGACTCGGCGTTGCCCCGGTCGTCGGTGAAGGACACCCGCACCCTGATGGTCTTCTCCGCCTCGGCGAAGGTCAAGGTGTAGGTGGAGTCCGTCGCCCCGGCGATGTCGGCGTCCGAAGTGCCGTCGTTAGCCACCCACTGGTAGCTGAACGTCGCGTTGGTCAGCCCGTCCGCGTCGGCGATGCCGGACACGTCCGCCGTCAGGGTCTCCGCCACCTGGGCCGTGCCGCTGATGGTTGGCAGACCCGTCGCCGGAGTGTTGGGCCTGGCCGCCACTGCCGCCGTTGCCGCGCTGGTGAGGGACTCGGCGTTGCCGGCGTCGTCGGTGAAGCTCACCGTGACGCTGACGGTCTTGCCCGCGTCGTCGTCAACCAGGGTGTAGGCAGCGTTCGTCGCTCCAGCGATGTCGGACCCGTCGGCCTGCCACTGGTAGCTGAAGCTGGCGTTGGTCAACCCGTCGTCATCCGAGATGCCCGAGGTGTCCGCCGTCAGCGTCTCGCCCACCTGGGCCGTCCCGCTGATGATGGGCAGGCCGGTGGCCGGGGTGTTGGCTTTCGCCGCCACCGCAGCCGTTTCCGCGCTGGTGAGGGACTCCGCGTTGCCGGCGTCGTCGGTGAAGCTCACCGTTACGCTGACGGCCTTGCCCGCGTCCGCGTCAACCAGCGTGTAGCTGGAGCCGGTAGCGCCGGCAATGTCGGACCCGTCGGCCTGCCACTGGTAGCTGAATCTGGCGTTGGTCAACCCGTCGTCATCCGAGATGCCCGAGGTGTCCGCCGTCAGCGTCTCGCCCACCTGGGCTGTGCCGCTTATCGTCGGCAGACCCGTGGCCGGAGTGTTGGGCAACACCGCAGTTGTTGCCGCGCTGGTGAGGGACTCGGCGTGGCCGGCGTCGTCGGTGAAGCTCACCGTTACGCTGACGGCCTTGCCCGCGTCCGCGTCAACCAGCGTGTAGCTGGAGCCGGTAGCGCCGGCAATGTCCGCGCCGCCGGCCTGCCACTGGTAGCTGAATCTGGCGTTGTCCAACCCGTCGTCATCCGAGATGCCCGACGTGTCCGCCGTCAGCGTCTCGCCCACCTGGACGGTCCCGCTGATGGTGGGCAGGCCCGTGGCCGGGGTGTTGGCGGCCGGAGTGTTGACGGCCGGCGCCTCCGTGACCGCGATGGCCGTGACGTCCGCGTAGTTGGACTGGCCGCTGAGCTCGTCCCCGCGGATGGCCTTGACCCGGTAGGAGTAGTACACCCCTCCCTCTACGTTTGCGTCGGTGTGGGTCGTGGCCGCGCCGCCCGTGGTCTCCGCGATCACCCGGTAGTGGTTCTCATTGAAGACGTCCCAGCGTGATACCTGGTAGCCCGTAACCTCGGCGGCGGCGTTCTGCGGCGCGGTCCAGGTCAGCGCGACGCCCGCGGCGGTGGCCTCCCCGCGCAGATCGCGCGGCTGACGGCCCGACCTCGAGTTCACGCTCGTCAAGGTGGCAGCCTCGGCAGCGGACCATTCGCCCGGCCCGTCGTCGTTCACGCCCCGCACCCGGTAGTGGTAGGTGGTCGCGGCCTTGCGGCCGTTGTGGATGTAGTAGGTGGACGTGCCGGAGTGGGCCGGGTTCACTGCCTTCCAGGTCGTGCCGTCCGTGGAGTATTGCACCTGGTAGCTCGTTGCCGCCGGCACGCTGGCCTGCCAGGACAGGTCGATCCGGTTGCGGCCCTCGGCGGCGGCCACCAGGTTGCCCGGCGCGCCCGGCGGATACTTGGGTTCGGGCGGCGTGATCGCCGCGACCGGCGCGGACCAGCCGCCCGGCCCGTCGTCGTTGACGCCCCGCACCCGGTACAGGTGGGCGGTCTCCGGCGTCAGCCCGGTGTGGCTGTAGCTCCGGTCGATGCCGTCGTCGGGCGGCTCCGGCGTCCGCCAGGTGTCGCCGCCGTCCGCCGACCACAGGAGATCGTAGCTGGCAGAGGCCGGCTTGGTGGCCGTCCAGGACAGCTCGATCCGGTCGCTGCCCGAGGCGCTGGCCGACAGCTTCGGCGCGCTGGGCGGGAACACCGCCTTGCCGGGGAGGCTCCTGGGGCCCCTGGGCTGCGGGTCGGAGATGCCGCTGAGGGTCATGGCCGCGCTGTTGGAGACGGGCGTGCACAACGCGTTGAACGGCGAGCAGCTCAGCCCGAAGTTCATGTTCTGAACCGTGATCTCGTATTCATACCGCTGGTTATTTTGCAGGCCGGTCAGGGCGTAGCTGCGCTCGTTGACCCCGCCGGCGTAGCTGTGGGGTATGTCCTCCCACAGGCCGTGGGGCAGCCGCCGGTACTTGACCCCGATGATCGGCGAACCGTGGTCGTCGGGCGGGGTCCAGGTCAGCGTTGCCTGCCCGTCCTCCACCCCCAGGGCCAGGTCGGTGACCCGGGCCGGCGCGGCCTGCACCTCCAGGGTGTAGCTGTTGGCCGGGAAGTCCAGCCCGTACTCGTTGCCGCCACCCGGTTTCGGGCGGATCGTGACTATCAGCTCGGGAGGACCTTGATTCTCCACGTCGATGTAGGCGGTGGTCCCGCTGGCCTGGAACTCCAGGTAGGAGGTGCGGTTGGACCCGTCGATGAGATCGCGCCACCGGGACAGGAATGTCCGCTTGATGGTACGCGGGCCGGTGATGTACGGGTTGATCCCGCCGCTGGCCAGATTCACTTCCGGGTCCTTCAGCTTCCCGTAGGGGGTCTCGCTGCCGCGCAGGAACACGTGGTAGATGGTGCCTTCCACGGTGGTCAGCTTCCACCGGTCCTTGTCCGGGGTCACATTACTTACAGTGCCAATTGAGCTGCTGATTGTGCCGCTGTCTTTCAGGACGCCGGTGACCTCCCCGCCGACCACCGCCTCGCAGGCGGTGCCGTTGCCGGCGCCGCAGTCGTCCCTGGTCGCCACCTGGAGAATCACCGGGTTAGCGTCCAACGCGCCCCGCCGGAGCTGGAAGGTGTAGTTAGTGTCGCGGCTCAGCCCATCTGGCTCACCATCTCCGTCATTATCAGGGCCGGCGACGGTGTGGTCGTACACGGCGACTCTTCCGCCTTCGTCGTTGAGCCGCGTGGTTTCCAGCGGGGTCCAGGCTCCGAAGCTGCCGCCGGCCTCCTTGTAGCGGTAGGAGTCGAACTGGCTATTGCGGTCCCAGTGCAGCAGAACCTCCCTCTCGCCGCCGATGGCGGTCACCCGGGATGTCCGCCGGTAGCTCAGGGTGTAGGAACCCACCTCGCGCTTGCCCCAGGCCCCGGAGACGGCAATATAGATGTCATAGGTGGGGGGGCCGCCCCCCTCCTCGTCGGGGGTGTCGCCGTACCCGTCGGCCAGGTAGTTCGTCTGGCTGTACCGGTTATCCGCATTAAAGTCGTCGTTCGCACTCCCCGCGATGTACAGGTCATCGGGATTGAGGTAGATACCGACGATGAACGGGTCGGCCAGCGCGCCGCCCTCCTGTTCCGCGCCGGTGACGAGGAACCGGTAATGCTCGCCCTTTCTCACTCGGAGGCGGTACCAGTCGATGTCCTGGTGGAACACGTAGTCCTGCCGCTTGCCGACGATGGTGATGGATCCGCTGGTCTGGCCCGCGTGCTCGATGACGCCGGTGGCCCTTCCAGAGCCGCTGCCCGTGGAGGTGAACTCGCAGACGTCAGCGACACTGGCCTCGCAGTCGCGGGTGGCCGTCGGTGAGGCGTACACCACCTCGGACGGCGGCCCCATCAGCCAGCCGTCGCCCCGCCAGTTCTCGTACCGGACGGCCACCTGGAACGCGTAGGCGTCGCCGTTGGTCAGCCCGCTGACGGTGTGCAAACAGTCGCCCCGGACGCACCCCGGCGCTCGCTCCCAGGGACTCCAGGGGCCGCCGTTCACCTGCCGGCGGATGAACCAGCCCTCAGACTGGTTGCCGTGCGTTTCCGCCGTGGTCCAGAACAGCGTGACCTCGCCGTCGTCCACGCTGCTGACGGCCAGGTGGGCGGTGGGCTGCGGCTGCCGCACCGAGCCGCGCACGGTCATCTTGTAGGTCAAGTTGTCGCCGCAACTGGCCCTGGTGTCGCCGCTGACCTTGGAGCACACGTCCGAGAATCTCCACCAGGACGCGCTGCCCCGGTCCGCGACGCCGCTGTCGGCAAACGCGAGCCCGGCATCGCCCGCCGTGCCCGTCTCGACGTGCACCCAGTACCCGAGCCAGTCCTGCACCCAGACGGGCGACGACAGGGTGAAGCGATTCTCCCCTTCAATCCACTCCGACGGTCCGCTGAAGGTGGCCAGCACGTCAGACGGCTCGTTCCTGGTGATGGTGCGGGTGCCGCCGGCCCCACTGGGAACCGTGTATTCCTTGGTCGTGTCCCCGCGCAGCGTCACCGTAACCGGCGCCGCCGAGTGCGGGGCGGAGCCGATGAGATCGACGCCGGTCAGCAGGTACCCGCCGGGATGGTCGCCGGCGAAGAACCGCTGCGCCACCCACTGGTAATCGTCAATGTCAACGCTGCCGTCATAAGCATGCTCCCGGTTGGTCAGCAGCGCCGGATCGAGCACGGGCTTCGGCCCGCGCAGGACCATCTGATTATATGAGGTGGCGTAGCACTCACTAACGTCACAAGAACGTCCGAAGCTCCAACCGGGCGAGCTTCCGGTGTCCGCGCTGGCACTTACGGTGTACGCCCAGTCGGCACTGTCAGAACCCGTGAGTTGACCAAGTGCTATGCGCACCCAGTACTTGGTATCCGGCTCCAACTCGACGGCCGACGACAGTGTGAAGACGTTCTCCCCGGCAATCCATTGCAACGGGGGGTCGAAGGTGGCCAGGATGTCGGCCGACGGCCGATTCGATCCGTTGTCCGTCCGCAGCGTCATGGGTCCCGGGACCGCTGAACCCGAAGCTTCGCCGATGATCGAAACAGTCTCGAGCGACAATTCACCGCTGGGGCCGGTGGTGAACTGTTGCGCCTGCCAAGCTGATTCTGTGAATGCGGGCGATCCTTGCGTGGTCTGCCCGGCGTTGCTGAGCAGCACCACGCCCGTCCTGTGGGCCGGCCGGTCCGGCATGGGCAGCCGGTGAATCCTGGCGTCGCGGGTGGTGGAACCGCCGGCGTTCTCGAGGACGTACATCGTGGTATCGTCGGACCAGATGCCGTTGTAGCTGACGCCATGAATGGGCAGCCTGATGTCCTTGCGGTGGTCGCGGATGCCGTCCACCAGGGAGTAGGCGAAGATCAGGTAGATGCCCTGGTCCAGCACCCACATGGTTTCGCCATCGGACCAGATGTCCCGGACTTCGCCGTTGTCGCCGTGGAGGTTGATGTCCCGGGCGGCGTCGCGGCGGAAGTCGGACAGCCGGTAGGCGTAGAGCTTGTCGTCGTCGCTGTCGGCAACCCACACCGTCGTCCCGTCGGACCAGAGACCCCGGGGCTCGGCGTTGTCGCCGTGCAGCGAGTAGTGGTTGGCGGTCAGCGACTTGTCGCCGAGGTTGTACTGGAATACCCGGTCCTGGTCGGCGTCGGTCACGTAAACGTGGACGCCGTCGGACCAGATGCCCGCAGGCTGGCGGTTGCGCTCGCGGGAGGCATTGCTGAGCGTCCACTGCTCGTTCGTGTCCTGGCTTCCGTCGGACAGGCGGTAGGCATAGACCTGCGTGGAATTTTCCTCGCCCACCCACAGGGTCCTGCCGTCGGGGGACCAGATCCCGGTGGGATTGTCGTTCCTGGCGTTCAAGGTGACGTCTACGCCGGTGTCGGCGGTGGGGGCGGGCTCGGGGAGAGCAATCCGGACGGTCATGGTCAGGGGACGGGAGGATTGGAGACGCCAATCGTCGGCGCGGTTCCACAGGTAAGTCCTGTCTCCGATGCTCCATCCCGGCAGCGCGCCGTTGTCCTCGGCGCCGGAGTTCGCCAGAACCAGCCGCGGCCTGGTCCCGAATTCCACAAAATCCAACACAAAGAAGTAGGTGGTGTTGGGGCTCAGCACCGTGCCGTCCGGCGCGGTGAACCGCTTCACTCCCCCGCTTGTCAGGTCGCTCGCCTTGTTCAGGGCGAGCTCAAAGACGTCGGCGCTGGGGTTGCCGGTGATCGGGTCTTCTCCCAGCAGCCGCGCCGACACGTTGCCCGGCGAATTGGTGCCGGACTGGAAGGATACCTCGATGCTGCGCAGGGTGTAGCCTCCGGCCAGCCCGCCCGTCGTGAACGACTGCGCCCGGGCGGTCGAGGGGGACAGCTCCAGACGCGAGCCGCCCGCCCGGCCCCGGTTGCTCACCGCGGACGGGTCCACCACCAGGCCGTGCAGGGCCATCCGGAAGCGATTGGCGTTAGAGTCATCGCACGCGGCGCCGGCCAGGCAGCGATGTCCGATGCTCCAACCGGGCTGGCTGCCGCTGTCCAGGTTCGCGCTGGTGGTGATGTCAAGTTCGATGGCGGCGCTGGCGACCATGTACACCCAGTACGAGGTATCGGGCTGCAACTCCACGGGCTGCGAAAGGGTGAAGAGGATGTTCCCGCCAATCCAGGACTGCGGGGTGTTGAAGGTGGCCAGCGAGGAGGACGACGGGGCGCCGTTGCTGTCCGCGCGCAGCGTCACGGTCAACCGGACCGTCGCCTGCGCAGAGTCGGCCTGCAGCGTGACGCTGCTCAGGGTGTAGCCTTCAGCGTTGGGCCCGGTGGTGAACCGCTGCGCGTTCCAACTGGCGTCATTAACGTCCGAGCCGGAAGACTTGGTCTGCCCGGTGTTGCTGAGCAGCAGGGCGCCCGTGGGCGTCGGGGGCGTCGGGGTCGGCGTGGGCGTCGGGGTCGGCGTGGGCGTCGGGGTCGGCGTGGGCGTCGTGACCACCGTGCCCCGCAGGATAACTTGATAGATGACGTTCCCATAGCAGCCGTTTTGATCGCAGGAACGCCCAACGCCCCAACCGGCCTGGCTGCTGCTGTCCACGGCCGAGCTACGGATAAATGGGATGCTAAAAGGGGGGGTGGCGACCATGTACACCCAGTACTTGGTGTTCGGCCGCAATTTGACGGGCGTCGACAGGGTGAACACATTCGCCCTTCCGCTAGTCAAGGCAGACGGGGGGGGTGAAGGTGGCCAGATCAGTGCCCGACGGCTGATTCGAGACGTCCGCGCGGAGCGACACGGTCACCGACGGCGTTCCCGAGAAGATGGCTGTTACCGAGACGCTGCTCAGGGTGTATCCGTCGGAATTTGACCCGGTGGTGAACTGCTGCGCGGCCCAATCGTAACTGCCAATATTATCAAGGTCGGCTCGCGTCAGCCCGTCGTTGCTGAGCAGCACGGTGCCCGAGGGCGGGGGCAGCGGCTTCACCGTGCCCCGCAGGATCATTTTATAGAAGGCGTCGGTGTGGCTGTTGGTTGAGTCGCGGGAACGCTCAACGCCCCAACCGGGCTGGCTGTTGCTGTCCACGGCCGAGCTGGCAGTATAAGGGATCAAAAAAGTTGTGGTGGAGACCATGTACACCCAGTACTTGGTGTTCGCCTGCAATTCGACGGGCGTCGACAGGGTGAACACATTCGCCCCTCCGCTAGTCCAGGACGACGGGAGGGTGAAGGTGGCCAGATCAGTGTCCGAAGGGCGGTTCGAGCCGTCGTCCTCGCGCAGCGACATGGTCACCGACGGCGTTCCCGAGAAAGTGGCGGTCACCGAGACGCTGCTCAGGGTGTATCCGGTGTTGTTGGACCCGGTGGTGAACTGCTGCGCGGCCCAAGAGAAGTTGTCAATATTTCTACTTGCTTCTGTTGTCTGCCCGTCGATGCTGAGCAGCACGGTGCCCGAGGGCGGGGGCGCGGGCAGCGTAGCGCTGGCCGAGGCGCTTGCGCCCCAGCCCTCGGAGTTCTTCGCCTGCACCTCAAAGTCGTAGGCGCTGCCTTTGGTCAAGCCGGTGACCGTGGCGGTCAACGTGGCGGCCGACACCTCGGTCCAGCTGCTCCAGTCAGTATCGGAGTTCAGCCTGTGCCGGTGGCGGTACATCGTGACCGCGCCGACGCCAACGTCGCTCGGCTCAGCCCAGCTCAGCGACACCTGGGCGTCGCCGGCGGTCGCGGTGAAACTCGCAGGCGCGCCGGGGACAGTGGAGGGCGTCACCATGCCGCGCAGGGCCATCTGGTAGGGCGCGGAGCCATAGCAATTGTCGGGGTCGCAGGCGAACCCCCATCTCCAACCGGTCTGGCTATCGCTGTCCACCGTGTAGCTATTGCCAATCCCGACCTCAAAGTCGGCGGTGGCGGTCATGCGCACCCAGTAACTGGTATCCGCATCCAACTTGTACGGCGTCGACAGAGTGAACACATGCGTCCCATCGCTAACCCAGGTCGTCGGGGCGGTGAAGGTGACCAGATCAGTGTCCGAAATGCGGTTCGAGCCGTTGTCGGCGCGCAGCGACATGGTCACCGTCGGCGTTCCCGTGACACCGGCCGGCACCGAGACGCTGCTCAGCGTGTAACCGAGGGAGTTGGACCCGGTGGTGAACTGCTGCGCGAGCCAAACATGGTCGGAGACATCCTCATCAACTCTTTTCGGCTGCCCGGTGTTGCTGATCAGCACGGGGTAGGGCGTCACCGTGCCGCGCAGGGCAATCTGATAGGAAAAAGTGCTAAAGCAGTCATCGCTGTCGCAGACCTCCCCAAAGCTCCAACCGGCCTGGCTGCCGCTGTCCACGTTCGTACTTGCGGTGGCGCTCGGGTTGATGTCGGCGGTGGCGACCATGTACACCCGGTAACTGGTATTCGCATCCAACTCGACCGGCTCCGACAGGGTGAAGACATTGTCTCCCACAATCCAGGACGACGGGTTGGCGAAGGTGGCCAGCGGGGTGGACGAAGGGCCTGCGCTGCCTTCCTCGTCCAGCGTCACGGTCATCGGCACCGTCGCCTGCGCGAGGCGGCTACTCAGCGCGATGCTGCTCAGGGTGTAACCGGCGGAGTTGGGCCCGGTGGTGAACTGCTGCGAGACCCAGTCCTTGTTGTTGACACTGTCGACGGACATGTGGGTCTGCCCGGTGTTGCTGAGCAGCAGGGGGTCGAGGGTCCGCGGCATCGGCAGCCGGTGAATCTGGGGGCTGCGGGTGGACCCGGCGGCATTCTCGATGACGTACATCGTGGTCCCGTCGGACCAGATGCTGTTGTAGTTGACGCCCTCAGAGTCCAGGTCGATGTCGAAGTTCTCCTCTCGGCTCCCGTCGGACAGGTCATAGGCGTAGATCACCTCGTCATCTCTGTCCAGCGCCCAGATGATTCTTCCGTCGCTCCAGATGCCACGGACTTCGCCGTTGTCGCTGTGGAGGTCGATGTCCTCGCCGCTGTCGCGGCTGAAGTCGGTCAGTCGGTAGGCGTAGAGCTTGTTGTCGTCGCTGTCGGAGATCCAGGCCGTCGTCCCGTCGGACCAGAGGCCCTGGCGCTTGCCGTTGTCGCTGTGCAGCGCGAGGTTGGCGCTGTCGTTATGCGACTTGCTGCTGAAGTCGTACCGGAACACCCGGTCGTGGTCGACGTCGGACACCCAGATGTGGGTGCCGTCGGAATGGAAGCCCGTGGGCTTGATGTTGTTGTCGCTGCCGCCCCCGGGGTTGGTGAGGGTCCATTGCTCAGCAGTCTTCGGGGCCCAGTCGGACAGGTCGTAGGCGTAGACCTGCTTTGAGGTCCACTGCCCCACCCACAGGGTATCGCCGTCGGGGGACCACATGCCGATAGGGCTGGTGTGGGCGTCGACCAGCTCGCCTTCGTCGAGCGGGGGCACCACCGTGCCCTTGACCGCAATGCGGATCGATTCACCGTCGCTGTTCTCTGACCAGCTTCCTCCGCCGATCCTAACGTGAAAGACGTCTGCGATGGTCCAGCCCGTTGCTCCACCCGCGTCCTCGTTGTCGGAAGTGGTCGAATCCAACCATAGAAATTCGTCGCCGGGTGACTCAATGAGGAGCGTGTACGTCGTGTTAGCGTCGAGCGTCGTATTGCTGGGGGCGGTGAAAGCGAGAGTTCCGGCCGCAAAACTGCCCGGTGCGGTCAGCGCCGTACAGGTGGAAGTTGGGTATCCCGAACCATCGACCGTACAGAGGGAGACTCTTGCATCGTCACCTTGAGGATCTTCCGAAACGATTTCGACGCTTGATAACGTGTAACCGGTCGAGTTGCTCCCGGTAGTGAACCGCTGCGCTCTAGGGTCGGCGCCACTAGTAGAGTCATCCCCGCCCTGGCCCACATTGCTGATCAGAGTGACGGTCTGCGCCTGCGCCTGCGCCTCGCCGGACGTGCCCAGCAGCCCACTCATGGCCAGCAGCAGCGCCGCCAGGAGGACGAAGAGCGGGGCGCGGAACGCCCGTCTGCGGAGGAGGGAGGAGAGGAGGCGGCCGCTCATGACGCCGCTCCCGGGAGGGCCAAAGTCGGGGGGGGGGGGGGGCACTGACGGGATCCGCGCGTTGGTCATCGGACTTTACACCTCTGCTCTGTATTGATACGACTCCGCATGGACGCGGAGAAGCGCAGCAGCAGGTGGAGTCCCACTGCCCGAACCGCGCTGGCGCGCCGGTTGACTGCCCAGCGGAACTCTCCCCTCCACCGGGCAGCCGGCTTGCTATTATATCCAGAGGTGTATGTAGTTACTGTGTTATTTAGGCGTATTTTGCGTGCAATCTTATGGGGCGCGCCACGGGCTCGGTCGTCCGCTGACCGGGCCTCGGGTTGGCGAACCGGGATTGGGCGGACCCTGGCGACCGGCCCGCCAAATACCCAGCGGGTTGCCGTGCCGCCAGGCAGAGACCGCCGCGGCTCCGCCGGGCAGCCGGAGCGGGTGGTGGCGCTCCGGCGGCCTGGTTCTGGGATGCAAAAGGGCCGGCGCTGCTATCGCGCCGGCCCGGTGATCCCGAGCTGACCTCCGACCTGGCCCTACGGCCCGCTGACGGTCAGCTCGCTGCGGTTGGACAGCATCCGCCCGTCTCCGGCGCAGATGGCGCCGTCGTCGTCGCAGTCGGTGGTCTCCGGAAGGATGATGCTCACCGCGCCGTCGCCGTCCGGCCGGACGTGGATCCGCCACCCGATGTTGCTGCCCCCCTCCAGCCGCTTGGCCCGGGTCACGTCGCCGCCGCTGGCAATGAAGGCCTGATCCCGCAGCCGCTTGTAGCTCACGCTGAACTCCTCACTGAAGTGCAGCTCGAAGGTGAAGAAGTTCTCACCGTCGTGGGACGAGGGCCCGTTGGAGAAGCTGGCGGTCAGCGGCTCGGCCGGCGGGCCAGCAACGGCGGCCGTCGCCGCGCTGGTCAGCGACTCTTCGTTCCCCGCGTCGTCGGTGAAGGACACCGTTACGCTGACGGCCTTGCCCTCGTCGGCGTCGACAAGGGTATAAGTCGAGTCCGTCGCCCCGGCGATCTCGGCACCGTCGGTTTGCCACTGATAGCTGAAAGTAGCGTTGGTCAACCCATCCTCGTCGGCGATGCCGGAGGTGTCCGCGGTCAGCGTCTCGCTCACCTGGGCAGTGCCGCTGATGGTGGGCGTTCCGGTGGCTGGGCTGTTGGGCATGGGCGCAACGGCCTCCGTCGCCGCGCTGGTGAGGGACTCGGCGTTGCCAGCGTCGTCGGTGAAGGACACCGTTACACCAATTGCCTTGCCCGCGTCGGCGTCAACCAGGGTGTAGGTTGAGCCGGTTGCGCCGGCGATGTCCGCGCCGTCCGCCTGCCACTGGTAGGTGAACGACACGTTGTCCAGCCCGTCCTCGTCGGCGATGCCCGACGTGTCCGCCGTCAGCGTCTCTCCCACCTGGGCCGTGCCGCTGGTGGTCGGCGCTCCAGTCGCGGGGCTGTTGGGCTTCGCCTCCACCGCAGCCGTGGCCGCGCTGGTCAGCGACTCTTCGTTCCCCACGTCGTCGGTGAAGCTCACCGTGACGCTCACGGTCTTGCCCGCGTCGGCGTCGGCCAGGGTGTAGGTCGCGTCGGTGGCGTCCGCTATGTCAGCGCCGCCGGCCTGCCATTGGTAGCTGTACGAAACGTTGTCCAGCCCGTCCTCGTCTGAGATGCCCGAGGTGTCCGCGGTCAGCGTCTCGCCCACCTGGGCGGTCCCGCTGATGGTCGGCAGGCCGGTGGCCGGGGTGTTTTCTGCGGGCTCTGAAACCTGGGCCACACGAGCAATTCGCACCGGCAGCGTCTGGCCGTCCCCCCAATCCACATCCACGTCGTACCAGGTGAAGTTCGAGAAACTGCCCGACGCATCCGTAAAGGGAAGCTCGAGCTCGCCTATGTGCAGCACCAGGTCCTCGGTGTCCATGATGGCCGTCAGAAGCGAGAGGTCGACCTGCCGGTCAGGCGTGTAGGACCACAGCCACTGCGCCTCGTGGTTGTCAGCGCTGACCTGGTTGGCGAACAGGTCAGCGCTTCCGGCGCCGATCGCGCCCGCCCCGTAATCCACCACCGTCATGTCGGCAGACCACAGAATCGTCGAGCCGGCCGGAAGTTCAGGCAGTTGCTTGGGCTTCGCCTCCACCGCAGCCGTGGCCGCGCTGGTCAACGACTCCCCGTTGCCCGCGTCGTCGGTGAAGGACACCGTTACGCTGATGGCCTTGCCCGCGTCGGCGTCGACAAGCGTGTACGTCGTGTCCGTGGCCCCGGATATGTCCGCGCCGTCGGCTGCCCACTGGTAGCCGAACGCCGCGTTGGTCAGCCCGTCCTCGTCGGCGATGCCGGACGCGTCGGCCGTCAGGGTCTCGCCCACCTGGGCCGTGCCGCTGGTGGTCGGCGCTCCAGTCGCGGGGCTGTTGGGCCTGGCCTCCACCGCAGCCGTGGCAGCGCTGGTCAGCGACTCCTCGTTGCCCGCGTCGTCGGTGAAGGACACCGTTACGCTGATGGCCTTGCCCTCGTCGGCGTCGACAAGGGTGTAGGTGGAGCCTGTGGCTCCCGCTATGTCCTCGCCGTCGGCTGCCCACTGGTAGCTGAACGTCGCGTTGGTCAGTCCGTCCTCGTCCGAGATGCCCGACGTGTCCACCGTCAGGGTCTCGCCCACCTGCGCCGTGCCGCTTATCGTCGGCAGGCCCGTCTCAGGCCGGGGTCGGGGGTCTCGATCCGACGGTCCCATGTCCTTGAGCTTGATCGTGTAGGCGCCCACGGCCTCGGGGTTGTCGGAGCCGACCGCGAAGTAGTGCACCCCGTCGGCGGGAGGATGCAGATCGACCGCGAACCAGTCGGCAGACCAGCTGACCAGCAGGTTGCCGTTCGCGTCGTACACGCCGTAGAGGTTCACCTCGTACTCGCCGTCACGGTCCGCGGGGATCACCCGCACCCGCCAGCGGTGGCCAGCGGTCAGCTCGGCTCTGAACCAGTCCTTGTCGCCGGAGGTCTCGATCTCCCCGGCCAGCACCTCCCCGTCGGCCAGCGGCTGCGCGCTGTCGGGGGTGTCGCCGTAGTCGTCGACGACCGGCGCCGGTGCAGTCGGGGCGTCGCTCTTGGACGTCGGGGCGGCGTTCTTGGACGACACGCCGCCGTCCGAGCCGTCGCTGCGGGGCTGGGCGCCTGACTGGCCGCCCGCGCCGCTCTGGTCGGTCACTTTCACGTACCAGCGGGTGTCCCGGCCGGTCCACATGCCCCGTTCGCCGCCGCGCGATCCCGCTACCACGAAATGGGTCGTGCTGGTCGCAGTGAAGGTCTGACGGCTCGGATACGCCCCCGTGCTGTCCACCACGGCGCCGTCGGCATCGCGGATGCTCATAAGATGCGCCACCGTGCGGCAGTCATAGCAGCCGTACACGATGCTGCCCTTGACCCGCACCTCATAGCTGTTGCCCACCGTCAGGTTGGCGAACTTCACCCAGTCGCGGTCGAAGGGAAACTCCAGCCGGAACTGGTGGTACGAACCGTCAGCCGCAGCCGTCGCAGCAGTCGCGGCGCTCTCGACGGGCTCGTCGTCGCCGGAGGTGTCCACCCGGGTCACCGTCAGCCGATAGCCATTGCGGTTATAGTACTGCGACCGCAACTGAACGAAGTACGTGCCCGAGGCGGGCGCCTTGAACGTGAAGGGGTTCAGATAGCTGATGTCGTCCTGCGTGAAATGCTCCGGCGTGCGCTCCATAGTGCACATCGTGGCCTCCGGGCACTCCGCAAGATCGGCCATGTCCACCCGCCACGCCCCCGCCAAGCCCGTACCGCCGTCGGACTTGTCGACGTAGTACGGGTTCCAGTAGTCCGGCGTGTCCGGCGTCCGCTGCGAAGACGGCAACAGCCAATACCAGAACCGCTTCTGCTTCGCCCCCAGACCGTCGCCGCTGTAATCCCAATCCGGCCCATGCGTCGTCGGACCCCGGTTGTAGCGATTGTTCACCAGCTCCCTGTACTGCGAGTCCAGCACCGCAATCCGCGGCTCCCCCCACATCGGGTTGGAACCCCACCCCGTCACCTGCACCCGGTAATAGCGGCCCTCCTCGAACTGCACCTCATGCAGATCCTCACCACCAAGCAACCCGCCCACACTGCCGGTTGTGCTGAGCAGCACCTCCTGCTCCGCCGGCGTGGCGCTGGCCGAGGCGCTGGCTCCCCAGCCCGCCGAGTTGTTCGCCTGTACCTCGAAGTCATACGCGCTGCCGTTGGTCAGGCCCGTGACCGTCGCCGTCGTGCCGGTGACCTCGGTCCAGCTGCCCCAGCTGTTGGCCGAGCCCAGCTTGTGCCGGTGCCGGTACTTCGTGACCGCCGCGCCGCCGTCGCTGCTCGGCGCAGACCAGCTCAGCGACACCTCAGTGTCGCCGGCGGTGGCGGCGAAGCTCGTCGGCGCGCCAGGAACGGTGGCGGGCGTGGCGCTGGCCGAGGCGCTGGCGCCCCAGCCCGCCGAGTTCTCCGCCTCCACCTCGAAGTCATACGCGCTGCCGTTGGTCAGGCCCGTGACCGTCGCCGTCGTGCCGGTGACCTCGGTCCAGCTGCCCCAGGCAGACGCGGAGCTCAGCTTGTGGCGGTGCCGGTACTTCGTGACCGAAGCGCCGCCGTCGCTGGACGGCGCAGTCCAGATCAGTGCCACCTGGGCGTCGCCGGCGGTGGCGGTGAGGCTCGCCGGGCGGGCGGGGACATTGTGGGTGGTGGCCGTCGCCGACGCCGAGTACGCACCGGCGCCCACGCTGTTGGTCGCGGACACCCGGTACCAGCGCTCCGCCCCGTTGCCCAAACCGGTGTGGGTGTAGGTCGTGGCTGTGCCCTGGGGCTGTGGTGACACGTCGGCCCAGTTCGCTGTGCCGGAGGGATCCGAGTCAGAGGCCTGCAGGGTGTAGCCGGTGATAGCCGCGCCGCCGTCAGACGCCGGCGCGGTCCACGACAGTGCGATCTGCTTCACCCCGGCGGTGGCGGTGAGGCTCGTCGGGGCGCCGGGGGCAACTACGGGCCGCACCGTGCCCTTGACCGTGATGCGGATCGATTCACCGCTGGAGGTGGTTAACCAGTTTCCTCCGCCGTCCTGAATCTGATAGGCGTTTGCGATGCTCCAGCCCGCTGCTTTACCCGTGTCCTCGCCGTTGGAAGTGGTCGAGTCCAAAGTAAGAGGGTCTCGGCCGGGTGATCTAATGAGGAGCGTGTAAGTCGTGCTCGCGTCAAGCGTCGTATCGCTGGGGGCGGTGAAAACAAGAGTTCCAGCCGCAAAACTGCCCGGTGCGGTCAGCGCCGTACACGTGGAAGTTGGTAATCCCGAACCATCGACCGTACATACGGAGACGCTCGCATCGTCACCTTCAGCATCTTCTGAAACGAGTTCGACGCTGGTTAACGTGTAACCGGGCGCGTTGCTCCCGGTAGTGAAGCGCTGCGAATACCTGAGGTTGGAAGTAGCACTGTCATCCCCGCCCTGGCCCACATTGCTGATCAGCGTGACGGTTGCCGTCGGCGTGGCGCTGGCCGAGGCGCTTGCGCCCCAGCCCTCGGAGTTCTGCGCCTGCACCTCGAAGTCGTAGCCGCTGCCGTTGGTCAGGCCGGTGACCGTCGCCGACGTGCCGGTGACCTCGGTCCAGCTGCCCCAGGTTGACGCGCTGCTGAGCTTGTGGCGGTGGCGGTACTTGGTGACCGCGGCGCCGCCGTTGCTGGACGGCGCGGCCCAGCTCAGGCTCACCTGGCCGTCGCCGGCCGACGCGGACAGGCTCGTCGGCGCGCCCGGCACGGAGAAGTCGTCGTCGCTGACGGTGACCGTGGCGGAGCTGTCGGAGCCCACCGTGTAGCCCGTGCCGGTCTGGATCGCGGCGCTTACGTCGGAGTCGGACTCGTCTGCCGAGTCGTCCACCGTCGAAACGCTCAGCGTCGCGGTGGCCGTCCCGTCGGTGAAGTCCACCGTCTGGCTGCCCTCGTCGCTGGACGCCACCATGTCCTCGGTCTCGCTGACCGCCACCGTCACCGCCAGCGCGCCCGAGGTCAGGTCGCGGGTCAGGGTGAACACCGCATCGGCGCCCTCGGTCACGTCCGAGCCCGCCGCGATGGTCACCACCGGCGCCGTCAGCGTCGTGGACGCCGAGGCTGCGGCGCCCCAGCCCACGGAGTTCTGCGCCTGCACCTCGAAGTCGTAGGCGCCGCCGTTGGTCAGCCCGGTGACCGTGGCGGTCAACGTGGTGGCCGACACCTCGGTCCAGCTGCCCCAGTTAGTCGCGGAGTTCAGCTTGTGGCGGTAGCGGTACATCGTCACCGCCGCGCCGCCGTCGCTGCCCGGCGCAGTCCAACTCAGGTCCACCTTGCCGTCGCCGGCGGTCGCGGTGAGGCTCGCCGGCGCGCCCGGCACATTATGGGTGGTGGCCGTCGCCGACGCCGAGTACGCACCGGCGCCCACGCTGTTGGTCGCGGACACCCGGTACCAGCGCTGCGCCCCGTCGCCCAAACCGGTGTGGGTGTAGGTCGTGGCTGTGCCCTGGGGCTGTGGTGACACGTCGGCCCAGTTCGCTGTGCCGGAGGGATCTGAGTCAGAGACTTGCAGGGTGTAGCCGGTGATAGCCGCGCCGCCGTCAGATGCCGGCGCGGTCCACGACAGTGCGATCTGCTTCACCCCGGCGGTGGCGGTCAGGGACGCCGGCGCGCCCGGCGCGGTCGCCGTCGCGCTGGGCGTGGCGCTGGCCGACGCGCTTGCGCCCCAGCCCACGGAGTTCTGCGCCTGCACCTCGAAGTCGTAGGCGCTGCCGTTGGTCAGGCCGGTGACCGTGGCGGTCAACGTGGTGGCCGACACCTCGGTCCAGCTGCCCCAGGCAGACGCGGAGCTCAGCTTGTGGCGGTGGCGGTACATCGACACCGACGCGCCGCCGTCGCTGCTCGGCGCAGTCCAGATCAGGTCCACCTTGCCGTCGCCGGCGGTGGCGGTCAGGGACGCCGGCGCGCCAGGGACACTGTGGGTGGTGGCCGTCGCCGACGCCGAGTACGCACCGGCGCCCACGCTGTTGGTCGCGGACACCTGGTACCAGCGCTGCGCCCCGTTGCCCAAACCGGTGTGGGTGTAGGTCGTGGCTGTGCCCTGGGGCTGTGGTGACACGTCGGCCCAGTTCGCTGTGCCGGAGGGATCTGAGTCAGAGACTTGCAGGGTGTAGCCGGTGATAGCCGCGCCGCCGTCAGACGCCGGCGCGGTCCACGACAGTGCGATCTGCTTCACCCCGGCGGTGGCGGTGAGGGACGCCGGCGCGCCGGGCACGGTCGCCGCCGCGCTGGGCGTGGCGCTGGCCGACGCGCTGGCGCCCCAGCCCACCGAGTTCTCCGCCTCCACCTCGAAGTCATACGCGCTGCCGTTGGTCAGGCCCGTCACCATCGCCGTCGTGCCGCTGACCTCGGTCCAGCTGCCCCAGGTAGCAGCGGAGGTCAGCTTATGGCGGTAGCGGTACATCGACACCGCCGCCCCGCCGTCGTTGCTCGGCGCGGCCCAGCTCAGCGACACCTCAGTGTCGCCGGCGGTGGCGGCGAAGCTCGTCGGCGCGCCGGGAACGGTGGCCGGCGTGGCGCTGGCCGACGCGCTGGCGCCCCAGCCCACCGAGTTCTGCGCTTGCACCTCGAAATCGTAGGCGCTGCCGTTGGTCAGGCCGGTGACGGTGGCGGTCAACGTGGTGGCCGACACCTCGGTCCAGCTGCCCCAGGTAGCAGCGGAGGTCAGCTTGTGGCGGTGCCGGTACATCGTCACCGCCGCGCCGCCGTCGCTGCTCGGGGCGGTCCAGCTCAGGGTCGCCTGGCCGTCGCCCGCCGTGGCGGTCAGGGACGCCGGCGCGCCCGGCGCGGTCGCCGTCGCGCTCGGCGTCGCGCTGGCCTGATTGGACGCCGCGCCCTCGCCCACCGCGTTCACCGCGCGCACCTCGAACGTGTACGCGGTGCCGTTCGTCAGCCCGGTCACCGTGTGGCTCGCCGTCGCCGCGCCGCTGCCCGAGATGTCGGACCACGACCCGAACGCGCCGGCGCCCTCCTTGCGGCGAACCTGGAACTTCGTGATCGCCGACCCCCCATCACCGGGCACGGTCCACGACAGCGCCACCTGGGCGTCGCCGGCCGACGCGGACAGGCTCGTCGGCGCCCCCGGCACGGAGAAGTCGTCGTCGCTGACGGTGACCGTGGCGGAGCTGTCGGAGCCCACCGTGTAGCCCGTGCCGGTCTGGATCGCGGCGCTTACGTCGGAGTCGGACTCGTCTGCCGAGTCGTCCACCGTCGAAACGCTCAGCGTCGCGGTGGCCGTCCCGTCGGTGAAGTCCACCGTCTGGCTGCCCTCGTCGCCGGACGTCACCATGTCCTCGGTCTCGCTGACCGCCACCGTCACCGCCAGCGTGCCCGAGGTCAGGTCGCGGGTCAGGGTGAACACCGCATCGGCGCCCTCGGTCACGTCCGAGCCCGCCGCGATGGTCACCACCGGCGCCGTCAGCGTCGTGGACGCCGAGGCTGCGGCGCCCCAGCCCACGGAGTTCTGCGCCTGCACCTCGAAATCGTAGGCGCTGCCGTTGGTCAGGCCGGTGACGGTCGCCGTCAACGTGGTGGCCGACACCTCGGTCCAATCCCCGAAGGCGGTCTCTGTGCCGAGCTTGTGGCGGTAGCGGTACATCGTCACCGCCGCGCCGCCGTCGCTGCTCGGGGCGGTCCAGCCCAGGGTCGCCTGGCCGTCGCCCGCCGTGGCGGTCAGGGACGCCGGCGCGCCCGGCGCGGTCGCCGTCGCGCTCGGCGTCGCGCTGGCCTGATTGGACGCCGCGCCCTCGCCCACCGCGTTCACCGCGCGCACCTCGAACGTGTACGCGGTGCCGTTCGTCAGCCCGGTCACCGTGTGGCTCGCCGTCGCCGCGCCGCTGCCCGAGATGTCGGACCACGACCCGAACGCGCCGGCGCCCTCCTTGCGGCGAACCTGGAACTTCGTGATCGCCGACCCCCCATCACCGGGCACGGTCCACGACAGCGCCACCTGGCCGTCGCCGGCCGACGCGGACAGGCCCGTCGGCGCGCCCGGCACGGAGAAGTCGTTGTCGGCGACGGTGACCGTGGCGGAGCTGTCGGAGCCCACCGTGTAGCCCGTGCCGGTCTGGATCGCGGCGCTCACGTCGGAGTCGGACTCGTCGGCCGAGTCGTCCACCGTCGAAACGCTCAGCGTCGCGGTGGCCGTCCCGTCGGTGAAGTCCACCGTCTGGCTGCCCTCGTCGCTGGACGCCACCATGTCCTCGGTCTCGCTGACCGCCACCGTCACCGCCAGCGTGCCCGCGGTCAGGTCGCGGGTCAGCGTGAACTCCGCATCGGCGCCCTCGGTCACGTCCGAGCCCGCGGCGATGGTCACCACCGGCGCCGTCAGCGTCGTGGACGCCGAGGCTGCGGCGCCCCAGCCCACGGAGTTCTGCGCCTGCACCTCGAAATCGTAGGCGCCGCCGTTGGTCAGCCCGGTGACCGTCGCCGACAGCGTGGCGGCGGAGACCTCGGTCCAATCCCCGAAGGCGGTCTCTGTGCCGAGCTTGTGGCGGTGGCGGTACATCGTCACCGCCGCGCCGCCGTCGCTGCTCGGCGCGGTCCAGCCCAGGGTCGCCTGGCCGTCCCCGGCGGTGGCGGTCAGGGACGCCGGCGCGCCGGGGGCGACCACGGTCGCGGCCGGCGTGGCGCTGGCCGACGCGCTGGCGCCCCAGCCCACCGAGTTGTTCGCCTGTACCTCAAAGTCGTAGGCGCTGCCGTTGGTCAGGCCGGTGACCGTCGCCGTCGTGCCGGTGACCTCGGTCCAGCTGCCCCAGGTACTGCCGGAGCTCAGCTTGTGGCGGTGGCGGTACTTCGTGACCGCCGCCCCGCCGTCGCTGGCCGGCGCGGCCCAGCTCAGCGATACCTGGGCGTCGCCGGCGGTGGCGGCGAAGCTCGTCGGCGCGCCAGGAACGGTGGCGGGCGTGGCGCTGGCCGAGGCGCTGGCGCCCCAGCCCACGGAGTTCTGCGCCTGCGCCTCGAAATCGTAGGCGCTGCCGTTGGTCAGGCCGGTGACCGTCGCCGTCGTGCCGGTGACCTCGGTCCAGCTGCCCCAGGTACTGCCGGAGCTCAGCTTGTGGCGGTGCCGGTACTTGGTGACCGCCGCGCCGCCGTTGCTGGACGGCGCAGCCCAGCTCAGGCCCACCTGGGCGTCGCCGGCGGTGGCGGCGAAGCTCGTCGGCGCGCCAGGAACGGTGGCGGGCGTGGCGCTGGCCGAGGCGCTGGCGCCCCAGCCCACGGAGTTCTGCGCCTGCACCTCGAAGTCGTAGGCGCCGCCGTTGGTCAGCCCGGTGACCGTCGCCGACAGCGTGGCGGCGGAGACCTCGGTCCAATCCCCGAAGTCGGTCTCTGTGCCGAGCTTGTGGCGGTAGCGGTACATGTCGACCGCGGCCCCGCCGTCGCTGGACGGCGCGGACCAGCTCAGGCTCACCTGGGCGTCGCCGGCGGTGGCGGTGAAGCTCGTCGGCGCGCCGGGGGCGGTCGCGGGCGTGGCGCTGGCCGAGGCGCTGGCGCCCCAGCCCACGGAGTTCTGCGCCTGCACCTCGAAATCGTAGGCGCTGCCGTTGGTCAGCCCGGTGACCGTCGCCGACAGCGTGGCGGCGGAGACCTCGGTCCAATCCCCGAAGTCGGTCTCTGTGCCGAGCTTGTGGCGGTAGCGGTACATGTCGACCGCGGCGCCGCCGTTGTTGGACGGCGCGGACCAGCTCAGGCTCACCTGGGCGTCGCCCGCCGTCGCGCTGAAGCTCGTCGGCGAGCCCGGCACGGTGCGCGGCGTGGCGCTGGCCGACGCGCTGGCGCCCCAGCCCGCGGAGTTGTTCGCCTGCACCTGGAAGTCATAAGCGCTGCCGTTGGTCAGCCCGGTGACCGTTGCTGTGGTGCCGGTGAGGACCTCAATCCAGGTGCCCCAGTCCGCGTCCGACGCCGAGGTCAGCTTGTGGCGGTGGCGGTACTTGGTGACCGCCGCGCCGCCATCGTCGGACGGCGCAGCCCAGCTCAGGCCCACCTGCGCGTCGCCCGCCGTCGCGGTGAGGCTCGTCGGGGCGCCGGGGACGATGCGTGGCGTGCCCTTGACCGTGATGCGGATCGAATCACCGCTGGGGGTGGTCGAGTAGCTTCCGAGGACGCCAGACTCATAGGCGTCCGCGATGCTCCAGCCCGTCGCTCCGCCCGCGTCCTCGCCGTCGGAGTCGGTCGTGTCCAAATCCAAAGAGTCGTAGTCGGGCGAGCTGATGACGACCGTGTACGTCGTGTCGGCGTCAAGCTTCGTGTTGGCGGGGGCGGTGAACGCAAGAGTTCCGGCCGCAAAGCTGCCCGGCGCGGTCAGCGCCGTGCAATCCGAAGTCGGGTGTCCCGAAGCATTGACCGTGCACACCGAGACGGCTGCATCGTCGCCTTCAGTGTCTTCTGAGATGATTTCGACGCTGGTCAGCGTGTAACCGGCCGAGTTGCTGCCGGTCGTGAATCGCTGCGCTTTAGTGCTGATGCTGTCAACGTGCCAGTCTTGGCCCTGGCCTGCATTGCTGACCAGCACCACGGTCGCTGTCGGCGTGGCGCTGGCCGACGCGGATGCGCCCCAGCCTGCGGAGTTGTTCGCCTGCACCTCGAAGTCGTAGGCGCTGTCGTTGGTGAGGCCGGTGACCGTCGCCGACAGCGTGGCGGCGGAGACCTCGGTCCAGCTTCCCCAGGTCGACGCGCTGGTGAGCTTGTGGCGGTGCCGGTACTTGTCGACCGCGGCGCCGCCGTCGTCGGACGGCGCTGCCCAGCTCAGCTCCGCCTGCGCGTTGCCGGCGGTCGCGGTGAGGCTCGTCGGCGCGCCGGGGGCCTCCACGGAGCGGACCGTGCCGCGCAGGACAACGTGGATTGCTGAGTTGTTGTAGCAGCCATTGGCGTCGCAGGAGCGCCCGAAGCTCCAGCCGGCCTGGCTGTCGCTGTCCGCGGTGACGCTGTTGACAAAGTCGCTCTCAGCCCCAGAAGTGGCGGTCATGTACAGCCAGTACGTGGTGTCCGCCTCCAACTCGTACGGCGTCGACAGCGTGAAGACATTGTCTCCGTCGACCAGAGGCGACGGGGCGGCGAAGGTCGCCAGAACAGCCGACGCCGGCATGTCGGAGCCGTCGTCGGCGCGCAGCGACATGGTCATCGTCGGCGTCCCCGACAGGCCCAGCGGCACCGTGACACTGCGCAGCGTGTAGCCGCCGAGGTTGGACCCGGTGGTGAACTGCTGCCCGGCGAATCCATCGGCAGCACTGGGGACAACAGAACTGCCGTCTGAGGACTGATCGGTGTTCTTGAGCAGCACGGAGTCGAGATTCACCGTGCCGCGCAGGGCAATCTGGAGGCGACGGTCCACTGAAGGGGCAGTACACGTCTCGCCTGCGGCAGAACTGCAGCGGGTTCCCATGCTCCAGCCGGCAAGGCTTTCGCTGTCCACACTCGTGTCCGAGGTGAAGTTGACCCTGATCTCGGCGGTGGCGACCATATACACCCAATACGTGGTATCCGCATCCAACTCGACCGGCGCCGACAGGGTGAAGACGTTGTCTCCGAGAGCCCACGACGGCGGGTTGGCGAAGGTCGCCAGCACGGTGGACGAAGGCGCTCCGCTGTCGTCGGCGCGCAGCGTCACGGTCATCGGCACCGAGTCATTCACCACACCGCCCTTCACCGAGACGCTGCTCAGCATGTAGCCGGCGGCGTCGGACCCGGTGGTGAACTGCTGCCCGTGATTAGGCCCCGTACTATGCAGGTTCAGGGTGTCAGGAGCAATTGAGGCCTTCCCCGTGTTCGAGACCAGCACGGGGTCGGGGGCCTTCGGCGTGGCGCTGGCCGAGGCGCTTTCGCCCCAGCCCACAGAGTTCTGCGCCTGCACCTCGAAGTCATAGACGCTGCCGTTGGTCAGGCCGGTGACTGTCGCCGTCGTGCCGGCGGCCTCGGTCCAGGCGCCCCAGGCCGACGCGGAGCTGAGCTTGTGGTGGTGCCGGTACTTGTCGACCGCGGCGCCGCCGTCGTCGGACGGCGCAGCCCAGCTCAGATCCACCTGCGCGTCGCCCGCGGTCGCAGTGAGGCTCGTCGGCGCGCCCGGGGCGGTGACGGTCACTTTCACCGTGCCGCGCAGGGCCACCTGATAGTCATCGCCGGTGTAGCAGTTGCTGTTGTCGCAGACGTCCCCAAAGCTCCAACCGCTCAGGCTGCCGCTGTCCGCGCTCGTACTTCCGGTGAGGCGCATCTGGATTTGGGCGGTGGCGACCATGTACACCCAGTAACCGGTATTCGCATTCAACTCGACCGGCGTCGACAGGATGAAGACGTTGTCTCCGTCAGCCCAGGACGGCGGGTTGGCGAAGGTGGCCAGATCAGTGGACGACGGACGGCCGGAGCCGTTGTCGGCGCGCAGCGTCACGGTCATCGGCACCGTCGCCTCCGGGAGCAGACCACTCAGCACGATGCTGCTCAGGGTGTAGCCGGCGGTATTGGACCCGGTGGTGAACTGCTGCGCGGACCAGTCGTAGCGGTTGATATTGTCTCCGGTTACTCGGGAGGTCTGACCGGTGTTGCTGAGCAGCACGGGGTCGGGGACCTTCGGCGTGGCGGTGGCCGAGGCGCTTTCGCCCCACCCCACGGAGTTGCTCGCCTGCACCTCGAAGTCATAGCCGCTGTCGTTGGTCAGGCCGGTGACGGTGGCGGTCAACGTGGTGGCCGACACCTCGGTCCAGCTGCCCCAGGTCGCAGCCGAGCTGAGCTTGTGGCGGTGGCGGTACATGGTGACCGCCGCGCCGCCGTCGCTGGACGGCGCAGACCAGCTCAGCGACACCTGGGCGTTGCCGGCGGTCGCGGTGAGGCTCGTCGGCGCGCCCGGCACGGAGAAGTCGTTGTCGGCGACGGTGACGGTGTCCCACGAGGGAGTGCCCACCCCGTAGCCGGCGCCCGACTGGATCGTCGCGGTGACGTGGGAGTTGGTCTCATCAGCAGAGTCGTCCACCGTCGAAACGCTCAGCGTCGCGGTGGCCGTCCCGTCGGCGAAGTCCACCGTCTGGCTGCCCTCGTCGCCGGCATCCACCATGTCGCCGGTCTCAGACACCTCCACCGTCACCGCCAGGGCGCCCGTCGTGTCGCCGCGGGTCAGCGTGAACTCCGCATCGGCGCCCTCGGTCACATCCGAGCCCGCCGCGATCGTCACCACCGGCCCCCCCAGCGTGCCGCGCACGACCATCTGGAAGCGATAGTTGTCTGAGCATGTGTCGTTGTCGCAGGCCCGGCCGAAGCTCCAACCGGCCTTGCTGCGTTCGTCCAGGCTCCCGCTGAAGGTGATAGCAACATCGGCAACGTCGGTGTTTGAGATCGTGGCTGACACGTCTATGTACACCCAGTACTTGGTGTCGCGCTCCAACTCGTAGGGCGACGACAGGGTGAAGAGGTTCTCCCCCGCGATCCATGCCGACGGCGAGGCGAAGGTGGCCAGCACGGCATTGGCGCCGGTCGACGGCCGGTTCGAGCCGTTGTCCGAGCGCAGTGTCACCGTCACCGGCACCAACGACTGCGCCTGTGTGCCGATCAGCCCGACGCTTTTGAGCGACGTCCCCGCATGGGCGCCGGTGGTGAACTGCTGGCCGAGCCAGCTGTATTCCTGGAAGGGCGCCCCTGCATCCAAAGGCGTCTGCCCGTCGTTGCTGGCCAGCACCGGGGCCGCGGCGGTCGCGCTGGCCGACGCCGAGGGGCCCCACCCCACCGAGTTGCGGGCCTGCACCTCGAAGTCATAGGCGCTGCCGCCGGTCAGCCCCGTCACCGTCGCGGTCAGAGTCGTGGCCGCGACCTCGGTCCAATCCCCGAAGTCAGTGTCTGTGGCGAGCTTGTGGCGGTAGCGGTACATGTCCACCGTGGCGCCGCCGTCGTCGGAGGGCGCTGTCCAGGTCAGGGTCGCCTCGGTACCCTCGGCGGCCGCGGTCAGCGACGCGGGCGCGCCCGGCGCGGCCACTTCGTCGTCGGACACCGTGACCGTTGCCGATCCGTCGGCTCCCACTGCGTAGTCCGTGCCGGTCTCGATCGTGGCGGTGACCTTGGAGTCGTCCTCGTCGACCGTGTCGTCCACGGTGGGCACCGTCAGCGTCGCGGTGTCCGACCCGTCGGTGAAGTCCACCGTCTGGCTGCCCTCGTCGCTGGACGCCACCATGTCCTCGGTCTCGGTGACCGCCACCGTCACCGTCAGGGCGCCTGTGGTGTCGTTGCGGGTCAGCGTGAAGACCGCATCGGCGCCCTCGGTGACATCGGCGCCCGCGGCGATCGTCACCACCGGCAGCCCCTGCGGCGTGGCGGTGGCCTCGTTGGAGGCGGCGCCGTCGCCCCCCGGGTTCACCGCCCGCACCTCGAAGGTGTAGGCCGTGCCGTTGGTGAGCCCCGTCACCGTGTGGCTCTCCGTCGCGGCGCCGCTGCCGTCGATGTCGGTCCACGACCCGTAGTCGTCACTGCCCTCCTTTTGGCGGTACTGGAACTTGGTGATCGCCGCGCCGCCGTTGTCGGGCGCCGACCAACTCAGCTCCACCTTGGCGTCGCCCGCGGCGGCCGACAGGTCGTCGATGGCGCCGGGGGCGCCGAAGGGCGTGGCAGTGGCGTTGTTGGAGTCTGGGCCGACGCCCTCCGCGTTGACGGCGCGCACCTGGAACGTGTACTCGGTGCCGTTGACGAGGCCCGACACCAGGCCCGTGACGGTGGTGGGGCCGCTGCGCCCGAAGCCGGTCCAGCTGCCCCAGGTGGTGCCGCCGTCGGTGCTGTGGCGATGCTCGAACCGAGTGATGGGCGAGCCACCGTCGCCGGGCAGCGTCCAGTTCAGTGTGACGCTGGCATCGCCCGCGGCGGCCGACAGGTCGTCGATGGCCTCGGGGTTGAAGCCCGGCGTGGCGGCGGCCTCGTTGGAGCTGTCGGCGTTGCCCACGTCGCTGACGGCGCGCACCTGGAACGTGTAGGTGGCGCCGTTGGTGAGGCCGGTCACGGTGTGGGTCGTGGTGGCGGGGCCGCTGTCGGAGATGTCGGTCCAGGACTGGTAGGACCCGTCGGTCTTGTAGCGGTACTGGAGCTTGGTGATGGGCGAGCCGCCGTGGTACGGCGCCGTCCACGTCAGCGTCACGGAGCCGTCGCCCTTGTCGGCCGACAGGTCGTCGATGGCGCGGGGAACCGTGATGGGGTTGACGGTGCCGCGAATCCTGATCGGGATAGATCCGTCTCCGGTTTCGGAGTCATTGAATGCGGTGCCCCCCAACGGCTGGTACCGTCTGTCGCCAATGCTCCAGCCGGGCTGGAAGCTGTCCAGCTCCAGGCTGGAGGAGTACTTCGTTTGGAGACTGCCGCCCGACACCACGAAGTGGACGAAGTATTTTGTGTCGGGATCCAGCGTGAAGGGGCTGTCGAGTTCAAACACGTTGAGTCCGGCGACCCAGCTCTCCGGGTTCGCAAACGTGGCCAGCGGTGTGTTGGAGGGGATCTCCGCGTCGGCGTTTTCGGTGTTCACCGAGTCGCGGGCACGCAGCGTCACCGTCACGGTTGGGGGAAGGGCCGCGCTGGCGGCGGTCCCGATGACCGCCACTTCGGTGAGGTCGTAGCCGGCAGACGACGACCCCGTTATGAACGGCTGGGCCCAGGAGGTCACATCACTGAAGCTGAAGTTAAAGGCGCCATCTAAGTCAATCTCGGTGTTGCTCACCAGGATGTGCTCGGGAACGGCGGTGCCGTAGAGCGTCATCTTGAACGCCTCGTCCGCGCAGTCGTCGGCGGCGGTGCACGACTGCGTGAAGCTCCACCCCTCGGCGCTGCCGCTGTCGGCAGTCAGCACGCCGAGGCGGTCGACGAAGACCTCGCCGGATGCCTCCAGGTGTACCCAATAGGTGGCGCTGGGCGCCAGGTGCACGCGCGGCGCCAGGTTGAGGAAGTTGGCCCCGGCCACCCATTCGCCGGGGTTGGTGAACGTGGCCAGCGTCTCGCTCGACGGGGCGCCGCCGTCGTCGGCGCGCAATGTCACCGTCAACGGGACGCCGGATTCCGCCTGCGAGCTGACCAGCGAGATGCCGTTCAGCAGGTACCCGCCGTAGTTGTCGCCGGTGGAGAAGCTCTGGGTCACCGCGTCGGACTGGTTGATGTCGGTGGCAGTCGCCGTAGCGCTGGACGCCGCATTGGACAGCAGCAGGTCGCCGGGCATGGGCACCCGGTGGATCCGCGGCTCGCGGGTGGCGTGGGCCCTGGCGCTCTCGAGCACGAACATCGTGGTGCCGTCGGACCAGATCCCGCGGTACTGGACCCCGGCGCGGTCCAGCAGGATGTCGAAGTGCGGCTGGCGGGTCCCGCGGTTCGAGCTGCGGAACCCGTAGGCGTAGATCCGCTCGTCTGCCTCGTCCAGCACCCAGATGGTGGCGCCGTCAGACCAGATGCCCCGCGGGTCGTCGTTGTCGGCGTGCAGGTCCATGTCGAGCCCCGACCAGGAGTTGAAGTCCGACAGCCGGTGGGCGTAGAGCTTGTCGTCTACGTCGTCGGCCACCCACACCTGTCTCCCGTTGGACCAGATGCCGTTGGGGTCGTCGTTGCCGCTGCGCAGACTCCGCGTTGTGCTGAAGGTCCGGTCGGCCTCGTTGTACTGGTAGACGGTGCGGCTGTCGGCCTCGGTGACCCAGATGTAGCTGTCGTTCGACCAGAGATGCCGCGGGTTGTTGTTGTCGGTGTGCAGCGTCCAGGCCTCGCCCGCGTCGGCGGTCTCGTCGGCCAGGTCATAGGCGTAGATCTGCGTCGAGCCGTTCTGGGTCGCCCACAGCACCGAGCCGTCGGGCGACCAGATGCCGTGGGGGTTGTCGTTGGCGAGCGACAGCGAACTGAAGCTGGTGAGGCGGGCCCCCGGTGAGCGGTAGCGGTCATCGGTGTAGCCGTTGATGTTGGACGCGACCACGCGGTACCGCTGGTCGGCGATGGGGTCGGTGGAGTCGTGGCTGTAGCTGCGGGTGTCGGGGGCCAGGTCTGCTTCCAGTTCGGTCCATGTCGTGCCGCCGTCGGTGGACACCTCCACCAGGTAGCCGTCGATCTCGTAGTGGGGGTGGTTGCCGGCGCTGAGCGGCGGGGCCCATTGCACCACGATCCCGGTGTCGCCGTCCCTCGACAGCGTCATGTTCTGCGGCGCGCTCGGCCAGTCCCCCAGCACGTTGGAGCAGTGCTCGTCGATGCAGGCGTGGCCGCCGAACACGAGGTTCACCGCAGATGTTCCAATCCTCGTGCTGAAGGACGTCACGCTGCTCTCGTGGACATAGATCTCGTTGTTCAGCGACCAGCCGTCGGACCCCGCGATGGGCGAATTGACCGGGTCCCGGACGTACAGCCCGATCCTGTCCGATGTCGACGGGGCGGCGAACCTCACCCAGTAGTCGGTGTTCGGCCTGAGCACGGCGTCGGCCCCGGCGGACGCGGGCGTTTGGTGGTATCGGTGCGTGCCGGTGGTGTCCACGGTGAGGTCGAACAGTTTGTTGCCGTTGGGCGGCCGCGCCGTGTGGACCGAGACCGCGGCGGGATCCGTGTTCGTTCCGTTGCCGAGCCTTGTGTGGTTCGGGTGGCTGCCGATCACGGCCACGTAGTACCCGAACGGGTTGCGCCCGGTGGTGAACTGGTTCCCTATGTGGCTTCTCGAATTGGTCCAGCGCTGTGTCGGGCCGAGCGTGTTGACCCAGACCGTCCTGGTGTCCACGGGCGGCGCGGCCCAGCCGGCGTCGGCCAGCGCCAGCGTGTGGATCGCCGGGCGGCGGGCGCTGTCGGTGCTGGCGTTCTCCAGCACCAGCATGCTGGTGCCGTCGGACCAGATGCTGACGTAGTTGGCGCCGGCGCGGTCCAGCACCATGTCCTTGCCGGGGTGGCGCTTGCCGTCGGTGAGCCGGTAGGCGTAGGCGACCTCTTCGTCGTTGTCGACGACCCACACCCACGTGCCGTCCGACCAGAGGTCGCGCGGCTCGCCGTTGTCGGGGTGCAGCTCGATGTCCTTGCCCGCGTCGCGGGTGAAGTCGGAGAGCTGGTAGGCGTACACCTTGTCGTCGGTCGAGTCGGCCACCCACGCAGTGGTGCCGTCGGACCAGATGCCCCGGGGGGCGCTGTTGTCGGTATCAAGGCTCAGGTTGGTGCCGGCTCGGGACTTGTCGCTCTGGAGGTACCGGTAGACGGTGCGGCTTCCGCTCTGGACCACGTACACGTGGGTGCTGTCCGACCAGATGCCGGTGGGCTTGTCGTTGCCCGAGGCGAGCTGCCACTGCTGTTCGGGCTGCACGTTCCCGCTGGACAGGTCATAGACCCGTATCGCCCTGGAGGACCAGTTGCCCACCCACAGCACCGAGCCGTCGGGGGACCACAGCCCGGTCGGGCTGCCCTGGCCGGCCTGGAGGTGCCCGAAGTCGGTCAGGGTGCGCACGGCGGCCTCGTTGGATGCCTCCGCCTCGCCCTGGCCGTTCACGGCCCGCACCTGGAAGGTGTAGGTGCGGCCGTGCTCGAGGCCGGCCACGGTGTGGCTCGCGGTGCCGGGGCCGCTGTCGGCAATGGCGGTCCAGCTGCTGTAGCTGTCGCCTCCCCGCTTGCGACGCACCTCGAACCCGGTGATGGCCGAGTGGCCGTCGCCGGGAACGGTCCACGCCAGGTCCACCTCGCCGATGGCATCGGTCGAGGCGGTGAGGTCGTCGATGGCGTCGGGCGGCGCGGCCGGGGTGGCGCCGGCCGAATTTGAGTCGGCGCCGGAACCCAGCACGTTGCGGGCCCGCACCTGGAAGGTGTAGGCGGTGCCGTTGGCGAGCCCGGTCACCGTGTGCTCCTCGGCGGCGCCGTCGAAGGGCTGGATGCGGGTCCAAGCGCTCCACGTGGTGCCGCCGTTGGTGCTCTGGCGGTACTGGAACAAGAGGAGCCGCGAGCCGCCGTTGCCGGGAACAGTCCACGACAGAGTCACCTCGGCATTGCCCGCGACGGCCGACAGGTCGTCGATGGCGTGCGGGACGCCCACCGGCCTGGCGCTCACCTCGTTGGAGAGGCCGCCGACACCCACATCGTTGCGGGCGCGCACCACGATGGTGTGCTCGACGCCGGTGGTGAGCCCGCTCACGGTGTAGCCGGCGCGGTTGGCCCCGCCGTCGCCACTGTCGGGCACCGCCGTCCACGACGCCCATGTCGTGCCGCCGTCGGCGCTCGTGCGGTACTCGAAGCCGGTGATCGGCGAGCCGCGGGGGTCGGGCACGGTCCACGACAGCACCACGTCGGCGTTGCGCGCCAAGGCCTGAAGGTCGGTGATGGCGGCAGGGGTCTGAGACGTCGTTCCCGTGGTGCCGCTGGCGTTGTTGGAGGCATCCGCGTCGCCCTGCTCGTTCACGGCCCGGACCTGGAAGGTGTAGGCGGTGCCGCGGGCGAGCCCGGTCACCGCGTAGCTGTCGGTGTCGGGGCCGCTGTCGGCGATGGGGGTCCAGTCCGGGCTCCAGGTGGTGCCGCCGTCGGTGCTCTGGCGGTACTCGAACCCGGTGATCGGCGAGCCGCCGTCGCCGGGGACGGTCCACGACAGCGTCACCCGTTCGACGCTCGCCGCGGCCGACAGGTCGTCGATCGCGGCGGGCTTCTCGACCGGATTGGCGTTGCCGTGGAGCGTCATCTCATAGGCGATGCTGCTGAAGCAGCTAGGCACCTCGCCCGACTCCGATTCGCACAGCCGACCGAAGCTCCACCCGGCCGCGCTGGTGCTGTTCGCTGCGGTCGACCCAATCAGATTCCCGAAGATCCGCTCGTCGGACTCCAAGTGGATCCAGTACAAGGTGTCCTTGTCGAGCTGGACCGATGTCGCCAGCGTGAAGCGATTCGCCCCTGACACCCACGAGTTCGGAGGCGTGAAAGTAGCCAGCGCCGTGTCCGCCGGGCTGCCGTCGTCGTCAGCGCGCAACGTGAGCACCAGCGGAACGCCATCAGCGAAATTCTGAGGGAATCTGCCCGTGATCGAGACGCCGGTCAGCTCATAGCCCACATCGTGGCCGCCGGTACGGAACCCCTGCGCCTCCCAGTCGTTGACGCTGAAATCAAAGAAGCTGACCGTGGGTAGGCCGACGTTGCTGAGCAGCACCGTCTCGGTCTCGGTCTGGGCGTGGCCGGGCGCGGCTGACACGAGTACGCCGACCAGAACGGCGAAGGCTCCGAGGACGACCGCCCATGAACGTGCTGTGGAATATTTATTCCGAACGAGAAGCAAAGAAGGCCCGCCCGCGGAGAGTGGAGGAGAGGCGGCGGCTCATGACGCCGCCCCCGGAGGCGCCCAAAGTCGGGGGGGGGGGGGGGTACTAGACGGATTCCGCGCTTGGTCATTGTGCTAAACACCTCTGGTCTGTATTGATTGATGGAACTCTGCAAGGACGCAGCCAAACGCAGCGGCGGGTGGAGTCCCACCGCCCGAACTGCGCTGGCGCGGGGCCTGACTGCCCAGCGGAACTCTCCCGTCCGCTGGGCAGCCAAGCTGCTATTATATTCAGAAGTGTATGTGGTTGATGTGTTATTTCGGCGTATTTGGTGTGCAATCTTATGGGGCACGCCGCCGGCTCGGTCATTCGCTGACCGGGACGCCGCCTGGCGAGCCGGGATTGGGCGGACCGGTTGCCGGGGCTGCCCAATAACCCGGCGGGTTGCCGTGTCGTCAGGCCGGAACCGCCGCCCGGACCGGCCGCGTGGCGAGGCCCTGGCAGTGTCAGGTCCTTCCGGCCCGAGTGTGGTGATCCGGTCAGGTTGCGAGGACCCGACCGGCGCGTACGCCGGGCTCTGGCCGGGGCCGTTGGTGGTGCGGCGGTGAAGGTCTGGGCGTTGCCGGTCCCAGGCTCTATCGAGTGGCCTGGGCAGGTGGCGGCGCTGATGCCGGCCTCAGGGGCCTGCCCGTCGGCCCCCTGGTGACGGTGCACCGATCAGCGCCCGTCTGGCGTGTCCCAGCCGACATGGAAGCGCAGGCGGCGGCCAGCGGGACAATCGGATGCTCCAACGGGCAGGCGAGGCGCTGCGGGCCTTTCTGTGTTGTCGGTCCCGTTTGTACGCGGGACGCCCGAGCCTCGGCCCATGGTGTGGCCGGGACCCGGTCCTGTGGAACCGGATCTCGCTGGCCCCGACGACCCGTCGCGCATTAAGCCAGGCCTGCTGGGTGATGCGACAATCCTGGCGCTGGACCTGCTGGAGAACGTCAACTGCCGGCCCGGCTACGGGCCGTAGAACCCCATGGCAACCGCCCCTCCGGGTTCCGGTATGCGAGAGGGCCGGCGCTGCAATGGCGCCGGCCCTCTCCTGTCGCACCGACCCCGACCCGGCCCTAAGGCCCGCTCATCGTCAGCTCGCTGCGGTTGGACAGCATCCGCCCGTCACCGGTGCAGATGGCGCCTGTCGCCTCGCAGTCCGTGGTGACCGGCAGGATGATGCTCACCGCGCCGTCGCCGTCCGGCCTGACGTGGATCCGCCAGCCCACGTTGCTGCCCCGCTCCAGCCGCTTGGCCCGCGTCACGTCCCCGCCGCTGGCAATGAAGGCCTGGTCCCGCAGGGTCTTGTAGCTCACGCTGAACTCCTCGCTGAAGTGCAGCTCGAAGGTGAAGACGCTCTCCCCATCGTGGGAAGACGGCCCGTTGGAGAAGCTGGCGGTCAACGGCTCCGGCGGCGGTCCGGCGACGGCCTGGGTGGCCGCGCTGGTCAGCGATTCCGCGTGGCCGGCATCGTCGGTGAAGGACACCGCGACGCTGATGGCCTTCCCTTCGTCGGCGTCGGCCAAGATGTAGGTCGAGCTCGTCGCCCCGGCGATGTCCGCGCCGTCGGCTGCCCACTGGTAGGCGAACGACACGGCGTCCAGCCCGTCTTCGTCGGCTATGCTCGAGGTGTCCGCCGTCAGCGTCTCGCCCACTTGGGCCGTCCCAGAGATAGTCAGCAGGCCCGTGGCCGGAGTGTTGGGCCTCGTCTCCACTGCGCCCGTCGCCACGCTGGTCACACTCTCGCTGTGGTCCCGGTCGTCCGTGAAGGCCACGGTTACACTCACGGTCTTGCCCTCGTCGGCGTCAACCAGCGTGTAGCTGGAACCCGTCGCTCCCGCGATGTCGGTGCCGTCGGCCCGCCACTGGTGGCTGAACGACACGTCGACCAGCCCGTCCGCGTCGGCGATGCCCGACTTGTTTGCCCGCAGCGTCGCTCCCACCTGCGCCGCTCCCCTGATGATCGGCGCGCCGGTGGCCGGACTGTTGGGCAAGGGCGACACCCCCGTCAGGCTCACCGCTACCGTCTCACCAGCGGTCAGCGGCGAGTCCGCCGCCTCCCAACGGTACTGATAGTTGCCGTGGCTGACGCGGCCGATGTATCCACCCGCGTACTCGCGGTCTCCAACCCGCAGGACGAACTTCCAGTACAGCTGCCGGTCCAGCACCAGGACGAGCACGCCGTCCTTATGGCCGAGGGCTTTCACGTCGTTCTGGTCTCCGTCCACTGTGAAGTTCGGGGCGGTTAGAGCGCCAAACCCGCCGCCCCAGAGGCTGTAGCCCACGGCCCCGGCGTCGTTTTCGCCCACGGTCAGCGTGTCTGACCACAGCGTGTAGCCTCGGGACTCCACTGCTGCCGTGGCCGCGCTGGTCATGGTCTCAGCGTTCCCCGCGTCGTCGGTGAAGGACACCCGTGCCCTGATGGTCTTGCCCTCCTCGGCGTCGGTCAGGGTGTAGGTTGAAGCCGTAGCGCTGGCGATGCCCGAGCCGTCAGCCTGCCACTGGTAGCTGAACGTTGCATTGACCAGGCCGTCGGCGTCGGCAATGCCCGAGACATCCGCCGTCAGGGTCTCTCCCACCTGCGCCGTGCCCGTGATGGTGGGGCGGCCCGTGGCCCGCCCTGGGAAGACCCAAGGTCGGGCCTGCTTGATCGACAGGATATTGTCGCTGGTGATCTTGAACTCGATCTCCATGGCGAACCGTTCTTCTGGAATAATGCCGTACAGTTCCGCGAACTTGTCATGAATTGTCTTGAGGTGTCTGCGCAACTGGTTCATCTGGGCGTCCGTCATCAGGAGTTGCCCTCGCGGCACCTGGTTGGAAGTCGCAAGCATGTCGTATGTGCCAGACCGGTGCAGTAGAATCTCTTCAGGGACCGAATACGCTTCTGGATTGGTGACGAGGTCTTCCCCGATCTGCGTGTTGACGTAGTAGGTCCCGTCTGTGCCGCCGACAGGGTCGAAGCTAACGGCGACGCCGTTGGCGAGCTCATCGGAGTAGTTAGGATGGACCAGCACTCCCATCGCGGTCTTGGTGTGGTCTATACGATGGAACTCACGCTCGACGAAGGCCCGGAAGTTCCAAAGGCTCGCCCACACCCCCTTGATGGACTTGTCAATGCCGTCCTCCTCGGTCTCGTCGGGGTCCTGAGTCTTAGAGTCGTACAGTCCCGCGCCGCTGAAACCTGGCAGGTCCTCGTTGTTCGTGCTTGACCGGTAGCGTAGCGACTGCCCTTCGGGGTAGGTAGCGTGCATGGCGGTCAACGCCTCGATAACCCACTCCGGCGTCTCACCCTTCTTGATCTTCTTGCGCAGCTTCTTGAGCTTAGAATTCTGCGTATCGTAGTCGGATTGGAAGTCCGGATCGGCCAGCATTTCCTCAATGTCGTCATAGAATCCGTTGGCCTTCATGAACTCGTCGTAGAAGTAGAAGGGCACCGCGAAACCATCGGGGACCGTTCCTTCTGGAAAGTCCAGAGTTCCCAGGACGGCCACGTTCGCTGCCTTGACCCCAAATGCGGTCCAGTCGCCGAATCCGATTTCCCTGAGGGGTGTGATCTGTGTGATAACAAGGTTCCGTTCCAGCGCCTGGGTCTGTTTGGGACGGGACGCGGCGTGGTGGGCGTCCACTTCCAATGGGGTGGCGGCGCGCAGGGTCCACCCGTCCTCCGCTACCGTGTAGTGTACGTAGCCGTCGATGAGGTCGTCGATGTCGGCGTCCTCCAGGGCGTCGCGGATAAATGCGTTGGGAACGCCGTCCTGCACGGCGCGCAGGTTGACGTGCGAAAGCGGCGTTTGGGGCACTGTGGTGATGATGCCGGCCACGCGGGAAAGCTCGTTGGGCAGGGTCTCATAGATGACCACGTCGCGAGGGCTGGGGCGTTCTTCCAGCGCCATGACCCGCAGGAATCCGTACCCTTCTTCCCGGTTGAGGGGGATGAAATCGACATCGGGAAAGATATCCTCCTCCAACAGCACTTTGACCCGGGAATCGTCGTAGAGCGCCCGTTCCTGGTGATAGAGCGGCAACGCTCCCATCGCAAAGGGGGAGTAGGCGAGGTTGTTGTCGAGTAGCGGCATGCTGGCTGCCAACACTTCGTGCGAATAGGCCACATCCTCAAAGGAGTGGTCATCAAAAGGCCCGAACTGGTACCGGTAGACTCCCAGAGAACCGTCGGGAGCAATTACATTGGGATGGTAAATAATCTCGCCGTCCATTGCCGTGTGGGTTCTCTCGGCTGGCGTTGACGTGAGCGCCCACAAATCGATGGCCTTCTTGAAATAGTCGTGTGCCCGGTGTGTCTCGGTGTTCATGAAATAGACAGACGGGCGGTCGGTATCCGGTCCGACCAGATAGAACTTGACGAACTCCAGGCCAGTAAGATCAAGGTCGCCCAAGACATCCTCACCCTGATAGGAAAGCGCCTCGAATGTCGTGCGGTCGGGAATGGCCACCGCCCCGTCCACGAAACCGATGGCCGGCGCAGGATTCAGCGGGTTCATCCCCACCGGGTCCGCGAGTTCGGTGACGTCGTCGATGCAATCGCCGTCGATGTCGGCCGGGTCGGCGATGAGAAATTTCTCCACCCGATAGCGCTCTTTGGGGAGAGCCGGCAGTTCCTCGGTCAGCGTTGTCGTGCCATCCTGCCCCAGAGTCACCGAGACCGGGATATCCACCATGGTTTCTGAATCCCGTTCGTGCCGCACGTAGAGCACGAAGTATTCCTCGGTCGTGGAGTCGATGACGATGGGAACGGCCTTTACCTCGACGACTGTCGGCGTCGGCGTCGGGGCAGATTCGGTTCCGGGACACGTGGCCGCCATCCGCACCCCCGTAGTGGACGCGCTGGTCAGGGACTCTGCTGACCCGGCATCGTCGGTGAAAGATACCCTCACCCTGATGTGCTTGTGTTCATCATCCGCAACTGGCGTGTAGGTTGAGCCCATCGCCCCGGATATGTCGCCGTTGTCGGCCAGCCACTGATAGCTGAACGTCGCGTTTGCCAGCCCGTCCGCATCGGCGATGCGCGACGTGTCCGCCGTCAGGGTCTTGCCCACCTGCGCCGTGCCGCTGATGGTGGGGGCACCGGTGGCCGCGCCGCTGGGCCTGACCGCACCGTGGAACTCCATCATAAAGGAGCCGTTCAAGGTGGTGTCCCATGGTAAAGCGGGGTAGGTCTTGGTCCGTCGAGACTGGAGACTCCAGCCCTCCGCGCCGCCCGAGTCCACGGCGTTATCGCTGGCTCCCGACACCCACAGAGTATCGGTGGCCTCCATGTGGATGTGATATTTGGTGTTCGGATCCAGATTCTGAGGCCGCGCCAGCGTGAATGTGTTGAGGTCTTCCGATCCGGCGGATCAACTAGACGGATTCCCGAAGGTGGCGATGATGGCTCTCGGGTCACCGCCCGAATCCCTCCGCAGCGTCACTACCATCCCGACCGTTGAACTGTTGCTGTTGCCCCTAATCTCGATGCTGGTCAGCTCATATCCGGTGTCGTTCGGACCTGTCGTGAACGGCTGCGTGTACTCAGCCCAAACTGATACATCGACACTCTGAGTAGCGCCCTGCTTCGTGTTCTTGAGCAACACGTTCTCGCCGCTCTGGGCGTGGACCGGAGTGAGGAGCAGGAAGATGAGCGTAGCCGCCCAGGCCGACGCTAGGAGGAACAGCGGGGCGCGGAACGCCCGTCTGCGGAGGGCGGAGAGGAGGTGGCCGCTCATGACGCCGCCCCCGGAAGGGCTAAAGTCGGGGGGGGGGACGGATTCTGTGCTTGGTCATTGTGCTATACACCTCTGGTCTGTATTCATGGCGCCCGACAAGGAAGCGGCGAAACGCAGCGGCGGGTGGAGTCCCGCTGCCCGAACCGCGCTGGCGCACCGGTTGACTGCCCAGCGGAACTATCCCCTCCATCGGGCAGCCGGCTTGCCATTATATCCAGAGGCGTATGTAGTTATTGTGTTATTTGGGCATATTTTGCGTACAATCTTATGGGGCGCGCCACCGGCCCGGCCGTTCGCTGCCGAGCCTCGGGTTCGCGAGGCGGGATTGGGCGGACCGGTGGCCGGGGCTGCCGGATAACTCGGAAAGTTGCCGTGTCGTGTCGCCAGGCAGATTGCAACAGCAGACGCTCGAAGCCCAACTTGGCTGGGGCCCGCCGGCCGATGGGCAGTGTGGCGGAAGAGTCAGACACCAACGGCGTCGTCAGGCGGAGAGTGGCAGCGCGCAATCGGGTAATGGCGCTACTGAAGTGGATTTCCCAATTCCGGCATCGGTGGGGATGAAGGGTGAAGCGCCGGGCCTTGCTTGTGAGCCGTCCGGAGGGTCTTGGTAGTCACCATCTACTCATCCAGACCAATGCTAGCCCTCCAGCGGGCCTAGGTCGTGAGCGATGACCGGTACGGTCAGCAAAGCGGCGTTGGCGGGGAAGCGCCCCGAGGGGAAGCGGTTGAGTCTCACGCCGCACTTGGTGTCGCGGATGGCGTTCTCCACCCTCGGCGTGGCGGCGATGGTCAGCCGCCGGTTACCGGGTGTCGCCCCTTCGGTCGGTGATGAAGGCGGGACCGCTGTAGTTGGCGAAGAGTGCCAATTGGGATCCGGAAGCGGGTTTCGCCCCGAGTACCGGCGCGTCGTCGGGCTCGGTATGGAAGAGCGTGTAGTGGCTTTCCGCTGCGTCGGTGGCCCCGTCCATCACGGCGGACTGGCTCTGCCGAAGGCATCGTCTCCCCAGCATTCGATGCTGCCATCCGGGCGCAGTCCACAGCCGTGCTCTTCGCCGACGGTCACCGCCTCAAAGATGCCCGGTGGCGGCGGGGCATTGATGCCACCGGATCCCCAGCACCCGATGTGTCCACCGTCCCACAGCGCACATGAAAAAGTTTGGCCGCTGTCCATGGCCTTCAGGTTGCCGTCCGGCGTGCTTTCTGCCCAGCCTCCCCATGCCTGGTCGGCTTCTTTCGTCTCTTCGTCAATCCAGCATCGGTTGGCGCCGTCGGGCTGTGGCTCGCAGGTCTGGAGGTATCCCCCCACGATGCTCCCCCAGCACCTGATTTCCCCGTCGGGCCTGAACCCACAGGTATGGTAACCTCCGGCGTTGATGACCTCGAACGGGCCGCCCGGTGGCGTCGCCTGGCCGATAAAATCGCCATCGAACCCCTCGTTGCTGCCCCAGCAGACGACGGTCCGGTCCGTGCGTATGCCGCAGGCGTGGAAGCCGCCCACGCTGACGGAGGTGTACTTCCCCTCGGGCGGAGTCAGCGCGTCCGAGAGGGAGGCCATCAGGCCCCAGCACTCCGCGGTGTGGTCATCCCTCACCCCGCAGGACAACAGGAACCCCGCGCTCACCGAAATGAACCGCCCCTCGGGAGGCGCCCACATGGCTTCCATCATGGCCTTTGCCTCGGGAGGCAAGTCATCATCCTCATCCCAGTACATACGCCCCCAGCACTCCACCGCTCCATCCTGGCGTATGGCGCAGGAATTGTGGTGTCCGGCGTCGATCTGGGAGAAGATGCCCGGAGGCGCGTCGAGCAGCCCCGTGGACTCGGTCAGGCGTTCCTCTTCCCCGTGGGCGCCCCAGCAGGTTATGGTCCCGTCGGCCCGCAACCCGCAGGTGTGAAAAGGGCCGGCGGAGACCTGGACGAACGCAACTCCGGAGTCGTTGGCCGGTCTGGCCTCCGGCGTCGTCCCGGTCTGCGGTGTCGGCTGTCCGCAGGTTTCCTCTGCCTGGAGGAAGACATCGAAAGTCGGCCCGTTTTCCCTGAGCATCTTGATCCACGCCTCGCGGCCGCCGGCTGCATCGATTGCACAAACCATGTAGTCCGCTTCATCTTCGTCGAATCCCAGGTCATCCGGCTCGAGATCCGGCTGGTGGGTGGCGGCACAGTAGAGCGGCATCGCCACCATCATGGTCATCAGCTGTCCCATGAGGTCGGCCTCGGTCGGCGGGTCTGCTTGGGGGTCATCAAGTTCCAGCAGTTGGGCCATCGAGTTCCAGATACAACGGTGCGTGGCCTCGTTCAGATCTTCGGGGCCGGCTGCGTTGCTCATGTAGAGTTCGAACTGGTTCTCTTTGCTGAGACACCTCATCGCCTCTGCACCGGCCGTCAGGCTGGAGGCCAATGTGGCGAAGATGTCCCGGCCGGACGCGAACTCCGGTCCCAGGCATTCCCGCTCCTCGGGGGACAGTTGACTGAAAAGGTCTCCTTGGTTAGCGGTTTCCGTTTTCTCGGTCGTTGATTGGAACATGAGCGCGTCGCCCGAGCGGGTGACGACCACCAATCGGTTCTCAAAGAGGTGGTACCGCTCTGCGGTCGCCACGAGGTCGAGATACTGCTGTTGCTGGGCAGTCATGCCGGCACCGTTTTCGCACGAACTCTTCGTGCTCAAGGACACCGGCTCCATGGCCATTGCCCCGTCCGGGCCGATCATCGACGCCTTCTCACCGCCGTCCCCGCGGTACGCGTATGAGTGGCATCCAAGGGACCCTTCGATCCCCGTTTCGCTGAACGTGGCGGTTATGTCCGCGCCGGCCTCCGGGTCGCGGTCCGTGAGCCATCGCATGGATGAGCCGTCCGAACGAGTTTCCAGGAACCGGATCAGACGCCAGTTCTGGTCGAAAATTGCCCCAGCCGGCGGGGCAAGGGGCTCGAACACCAGCGTCTTGCCCCGGCTGGTGCGCACCACCAACTGTTCGGACTCGTCGACCCGCTGGAGGGAGTACTCGTTCGCCCATCCCAAATCTTCGACGAACTGGGTTTGGCCCCGTTTGGCGTCTGTGGAGCACCGCTCGCTGGAGCCGGCCATACCCGTGGACGGTACTCGAATGCTCCCGTTGGACGCGCTGTACCCGATCTGATAGTCCCGGCAGACCGTCGTACCTACGGCCGCCCACGGGTGCAGGAACACCAGTGTCGTGACGCCATCGCCGTAGGTAGCATCGTCGTCCAACAGCCGCCAGCTCGTGCCCGACAGGTCCACGGGGCTTCCGGCCAACGGCCGTTGCCGGGCGAAAACCAGCGCGACCGCGCCCGAAGGCTCGATAACGTACAACCGATCATCGACCACGCGTGCGGTGGCCTGCTGTCCCATGGCTTCCAGGTACCGGTTTGCCTGGTCGAGAATTTCAGGTGTCGGGCAGCCGGCGGCGGTGATGGCGTAAGGCGGCACTGAAATCTGCCCGTTGCGGTTCACCACTGGTTGACCCGCCTCGTGCCGGCCTCCAAAGGAGTTGCAACCATCGAACCCACCGAAATAGGACCCATCGATGGTGAGCGTTGCGTAGGTTCCGTCAACAAGCGGGCGCCCATCGACTTCCTCCAGGATCCAAATCGCGCCGTCAAGCGGTGTAACCGGCTGCGGGCCGTTGCAAGCGACGGCAACCATGAGCGCCACGGCAAATATCGGTATAACCGCTCGGAGCGTCGCGCGTGCGATTCTCATTCTTTCAAGCCTCGGAAAGCAGTTTTTGTTGGGTGTCATCGATTACGTGTGCTGTAGGATCTTGCCCCATGAACTTGTGAGAATCCCGATCCCGAAACTCGCAAACTGCGATGATATGACGGGGGCTCGTCCGGTCATATCACCGCGCTCCGCTTGTAGGGAGTGGCCGCGTCGATTTCGGATGGTCCCCGAGTTGGAAGCGTGTTGCCGGTCATGCCGCTGGCCTCCTTCCGTAGGTGGCGACCGGTGTCCTCGCCAGTAGAGAGCGGTGGGTACTACGCCGTAGACGGTATTGTCCTGTACTGGCCACCGCCAGTGCTTTGCCAAACGCTGCCAGAGTGGCCCAGTTTCCGCGCCTCAGCCTCTGTGAGACCCCTTCTTCCCTTTGGTGCGACCCCCCTCGTGCAACGGTGAAGATGGGATGCCTACGGCGCTGATTTGGCGGGGCGAGCATCTCCATCGAGGTTTATGACGCCGACCAAGCAATTGGCCGCGCGGTCAATCGCGGCAGCAGTCAGAGGTCGACGGTTTTTCCAGATACCAGCTCGGAGGCGTCATTCGCTCCCCATGGGCAACCGATTTACCGTTAGCCTCGGCGCCGCCTTGCTGGCGCGGCGCTCAATTGCTCACTTCCATCGGCCTTGGGCGCTGAGCCAGTTTTCGAGGGCTGCACGTCTCGGTCGAGGAACGTTCTCAGGTAGAGGTTCACCACTGCGCACCAGGCGCCGCTGCGGTGGTCGCCGTCGGCGTTGATCTGCACGTCGTTGCCGAGGTGGTGCTTGATAGCCAGCAGGGTGGCGGCGACCAGTTGGTCGTAGGGCATCCTGTGTCAATTTACAGGGTCTTTAGGCCAGTGATTTACACGGACATTAGGCCACCCTGGGGCGTGGTCAATGAATGAATATCAGGTTATGGACGGCGGGTCAATCACCTCCTTTGCCCAGGATCTTGGCCACCTTGCCCAGCAGGGTGCGGTGGGGCGACAGGCGCTCCCGGTAGCTCTGGCCCTCGATGACGATCTGGTAGCTGGTGTTGGCCAGGCGGTCCAGGGCGCTGTTGCCGAGGATGGGGTCGTTGAAGAGGCTGAGCCATTCCTCCACGGCCCGGTTGCTGGTGACGACGAAGCTGGAGGCCCGGTGCTTGTCGATGATCAGCTGGTAGAGGTCGGCGGACTGCTGGGCGGAGAAGCGGTGCAGGCCCAGGTCGTCCAGTATGAGCAGGTCCGGGGTGAGGAAGGAGCGGAAGGTCTTGTCGGTGGAGTTATCGGCCCGGGCCTGGTTCATGGCCTTGAAGAAGTCGTCGGCGTGGACGAAGCGGACGGAGTGTCCGGCGCGGACGGCGGCGTGGCCCAGGGCCTGGGCCAGGAAGCTCTTGCCGACGCCGGCGGGACCCACCAGGAGGACGTGTTCGCGCTTGTCCAGGAATTCCAGGGAGAAGGCGGCGTCCAGCAATCGTCGGTCCAGGGTGATGTCGGCAGTCCAGTCGAAGTCCTCCAGGCGGCAGATTTCCTGGAAGCCGGCCCGGTGCAGGCGGGTCTCTGTGCGGCGGTGGTCGCGGCGGTTCACCTCATCGGAGAGGATGATCTCCAGGAAGGAGGCGTAGTCCAGTTGCTCCCTTCTGGCCAGGGCGATGCGTTCGGGCAGGGTGGCGGCCATGGCCCCCAGCTTGAGGGACTTGAGCAGGGGCGTGAGGTCAGTGGTCTTGGACATGGGTGATCACCTCCGGTGGGTGGATTGGAGCATGAGCGGAATGGGCGAATACGGAGCCGGCCCGGGCGAAGCGTCCGGCGGGTGGGGCAGGGGCAGTTGGGGCGAGGTCTCCTCGTCCAGGGCCTGCACCAGGATGCGCTCCAGGCGGCGGACGTCGATGAGGTCCACGTCCAAGGCCCTCCGGCAGGCGGCGTCCAGGCGCGGGCCGGTGTAGCGCTCGGCCAGGCGCAGCAGCTTGTGCCCCTGGCGGAGCTTGGCCCAGGGCAGGGGGTCGGCCAGGAGGCGCTGGGCGAATTCACCCACCGCCGGCCCCAGCCGGGCCGCCTCCCGCTTGAGCTGGTCCGGCGCCCGGGTGGTGTAGGGGCCGATGCGGGCGGGATAGTCCTTTGGATCGGTGGCCCGTCCGCCCTTGGGCTGGCGCAGGTGGACCTTGATCAGGCGGCCCTTGTAATAGACGTGCACCAGCTTGCTGTCGGCCCGGACCTCGACCTTCTGCCCCGGCGGGCAGAGGTCCGAGGGCACCGAGTAGAGGGCCTGCTGGCACTGGACGTGGTGGTCGGGATGCACCTTGAGGGTGCGCCAGTGGGCGATCTCGTAGGGTTCGCCGTCCCAGGGGAGCAGGGTGTGGCGCTCCTCCTCCTGGAAGACCACCAGCGGCTGGCGGCGGGTGGTGCCGTGGACGCGGGTGCCCGCCACCTCCCGGCACCACCTGGGGGCCTCGGCCCTGACGTGGGCCAGGCTGTCGAAGCTGGCGCCCTTGAAGAAGCGCTCCCTGGCGTAGGGCACGTTCCGCTCCACCTTGGGCTTGTCCTTGGGGTGGCGCACCCGGGCCGGGTCGGCGAAGAAGCCCCGGCGCTGGGCGTACTCCAGGAAGCTCCTAGTCAGCACAGGATTCAGCGAGTCCGGTCCCACCACTGCGGCGGGGAAGTTGTCGATGACCAGGTAGCGGGGCACGCCGCCGAAGAAGGCCCAGGCCGCCTCCAGTCCGGCGATGACTTCGGGCAGCGTCTGCTGGTGCATGGGCCAGAGGAAGCAGTGGCGGGAATGGCACAGCACGATGATCATGGCCCAGACCAGCTTGCGCTTTCCCGTAGCCGGGTCCGGCACCAGGCCCAGGCGCCCGAAGTCCACCTCGGCCACCTCCCCCGGCGGGGTGTCCTCCATGCGCACCGTGGTACTGCCCAGCCTGGTCCAGTTGCGCCTGATGATGAATCGCCGCAGGGACTGGTAGGACACCCGGCAGCCGCGAGCCGCCAGCAACTCGTGAATGCGGGTCAGCTGCAACCGGTCGCCGGTGAGCCACTGGTAGACCTGGTCTCCCCACGGCTCCAGCAGATCGTCCGTGGGCGTAACCACCCGGCGCGGGCCCACTTGCCCAATGGCCGCCAGACGGCTCAACTGCTCCTCGCTGGGAACCGGCCCGTCCCGGGCGACGCCCTCCGTCTCCGCCCTCGCCAGGTACTTGGCCACCGTGTCCCGCGACAGCCCGGTGCTCTCCGCGATCTGCCGGCGGCTCTGTCCCGCCTGCCAGCGGCGGATCAATTCTCCTATTTCCATTCGGGGAACCTCCCGGTACGCCATCGCTGCACCTCCATTCGAAGTGCAGAAATGGTCGTTGGTGTGGCTCCCAGGGTGGCCTAAAGACCCTGTAAATCTGCCGGCCTAAAGACTCTGTAAATTTCTCCGTTTACTGGCCTAATGTTCCTGGTCATTGACAATCCTGTCGGTGTTGCACGAGCCGTGGCCGGTTCATCGTCATCGCGCCATGTGGGCGGGTAGCAGAAGCCGTCAGCGCCACTCTCCGGAGCGTTGAAGCGTATTTCCGCTGGCGATAATGCGGGTGCGGGTGCGGGTGCGTACGCCGAGGGGTGCAGCTTCTGTCCCCACATGTTGGCCAGTGCCTGGACGTCCGTGGCGATGGTGGGCGTCTGGGCGTAGCGGAGGTCCTTGACCGTCCAGTGGTGGGTGTATGGCGTATCTTCTCCCCGCCGCTGCTTGGCGAGCCTTTCCCGTGCTGCGCGGTTGACCCAAGACCTGGGCGCCAAGTGAGGCCAGCGGCCTGGGTCCGCGTCGGTAGTCTTCCCAGTCATCGCCTGTGGCGAGCGGCAGGCGGGGCAAGCTGTCCATCAGGTCGCGGCGGTCGGCCGGGTTGACGTGCTCGGGCGGCGTTCGCTGTTCGGAGGGTTGCGCTGTGTGGTTCATGTTTGTTGTCTCCGCCAAACTGAGGCCGAAGTGGGAATTGAATCTGCAGGACAGCGGAAATCAGTTCAGCCGTTTCTATTCAGCTCAGCCGCATGCGGCTGAAGGCCGGTCCGGCAGCGCGGCATGGCTTCATCCTGCCGGCTGAACGGGGGGGCGAAAGATCCGCTCACATCAGCAGTACGCCAGGACAGAAAACGTCACGACTGTCCAATTAAGTCGTCGGGTTTGCATCGATTGTGAACTTTGACCAAACGAATACTTCAGCATCCTGGCTCCATCGCTACGATTCAGACTCATTGAACCCGTCGGATCGTTGACATTAGCAACACCCGTTGTTAGGTTGGGTGCAAGGTTGTCGCCATACAACACGCCGTGTAATGAAGAGGAGGGCCCGTCGTGCCAGTGCAGCGATTCAGGCCAATGACCAAAGATTTTCCCACCTTCGACTGCGACGCGCACATCGTGGAGCCCGCCGTCATCTGGGAGCGGGCCGCAGATCACCTCACCAGCAGCGAGCTGGAAGCTCTGAAATCCACTATGTGGTACGACGCTGAAACGAACCAGTTGCTGGTCAACGGGAAGGCTGACGTGAACAGCTTCTCGCCGGTTCCGAAGACCGGGCCGGGCGCCATCGACATCGTGAGGCTGGCCGGCCCCGGTCTCAAGCACGACATCCAGCGCGCCTTCAACGTCCGCAACCTGAACCCTGAGACTGCGCTCACCAGGGAGCAGTCGGATTACCTCGCCCACGGCGGAGCCGACGAGCCCGGTCCCCGGCTGCGGGACATGGACGTGCAGGGTATCGACCAGGTGATGATCATACCCACCAGCATCGATACCTACCCTTGGCTACAGAACGCCTTGGGCGCGCGGGCCATGTGCAAGGCCTACAACGATTGGGCTTACGAATACACGCGGGAGGACCCGGAACGTCTCTACTTCGCCGCCCTCATCCCCATGCAAAACCCCCAGTTCGCGGTCGAAGAGGTCTATCGCGTGGCCGCCAAGGGCTGCCGGGTTGCCCTGATCAGGCCCATGGACGCCATGGGCAACTACCCGATACAGCCCAAGTACGAGGGCGTGTGGAATGCTCTGGAAGACACCGGCCTGGTTTACGGGATGCACCCCTTCCCGGCCTCGGGGGTGGCGAAACCGCCGGGCTATTCCGACCAGTATTCCGGCGCTGAGCTCATCCGCAAGACAATTTCCACCTCCGGATTGCCGCATACCTTCCTGGGCAACGTGCAGAACTTCCAGGCCGAAGCGTCCCTGTGGGTGACCATGGTGCTGATGTCGGGGTTTTTCGAAAGGCATCCCAGGATACGAGCCGCGGTGTTCGAGGCGTCATCCACCTGGCTGAGCTTCCTGCTGGATGAGTGCGACAAGACCTACAGGCTCTACCGGAATGACCGCAACCTGCCGCCTCTGACGCAACTGCCCAGCGAGACCTTCTTCCAGCATTGCGTCACCGGTTTTGAAGGCGATGAAGCCCCGCCGTCGCGCCTGCCCGACTACTATCGGGACATCCTCGCCTGGGCCTCCGACGTCTATCACCACGACGGAGATGACGCGTGGCGAGCCATCGAGACCATGGAAGAGTGCGAGTTGCCCATCGACGACCAGGCCAGGTTCCTGGGGGCAAACGCTCGCCGTCTTTACAATATCCAGCCGCCCAGCAAGATCATTCGTGAGCGCGTCACCGAGATCCACCGCCCGGATTGGTGGCCCGACGAAGACGAAATAAACCAGGCCCTCATGCCGGAGTCGTCGGTCACGCGCCGATAACCGGCAGCCCATCGGATGACGTGCGATGACGACCAGTAAAGACTTCGCTGTTTTCGACAGCGACTCCCACGTGGTGGAACCCCGCGACGTGTGGGAGAAGTATCTTGAGCCCGAGTATCGAGTGTTGGGTAAAAACGCCCTCTGGCGCGAAGAGGGGCAGTTCGACTCGTACCTCAAAATCAACGGCCAGGTGTTCCGCGACAGCGCAAACCCGAATATCCCCCGTCATGCCATCTGGAAGCCTGGGATGACTTGGGACGACGTTGGCGAGTTGGACCCGGATACCCGCCATCCGATGAGCGAGGGCGCCTCTGACCCACAGGCCAGGCTCCGGGACATGGACGCCATGGGAATAGACCAGACCTTCGTGTATCCGACGTGGTTCGCGGAGGGTTTCCACCTGGTCGAGGACCCGGACGTGTCCTGGGCGCTGGCGCGGGCGTACAACGACTGGATTGCGGATTTCTGTCAGGCGGCGCCGCACCGTCTCTTCGCCGCCGCAATGGTCCCTTTGGGCAACATGGACTTTGCCTTGACTGAGTTGCGCCGTGTCGCTGGCACACGATGCTTCCGTGGGGCGTTCATCCGGCCCATGTTCATGGAGGGGCGGTACCTGACCCACCCCTACTACGACCCCCTTTGGGGGGAACTGGAGAACCTGGGGTTGGCCGCCGCAGTGCATCCCACGGCCGGCCTATGGAATCCGGAGTGGACTTCCCATGGCCCGTTCGTGGAAAAGATCAGCGGCCGACTTTCGCAGGCCGCTGGCCTTGGTGGCGGGGGCGGAGGCCCCTTCGCTGGTGGCAGCACCAGCGACCGCAACCGGGCATCCCCGGCGACGGGAATGATCCCGTTGGGGCATCCCCTGGCGCCGATTTTGTCCCATTGGCTGGACAACCATATGTTCGTCGCATCCACGCTGATCGGTTATACGGTCATGCAGCGCTTCCCCGAGATGAGGGTGGTCATGGCCCACGGCAAGGCCTCCTGGATGGACGAAGTCCTGGAGAAAATGGAGGCATCGACGCGGGTTATCCCCCTCCAGCACTATTATCCCGTCAGGACCGACCCTGAAGAGATGTGGGAAGAAGGCCACGTCATGCTGGGCTTCGACGCAGAAGAGCGCATGATCCAGGAGCTCCCCCATTCCTTCGAAAGTAAAGTCGTCTGGGGTTCACGGTATCCGCACCACGACACGACCAGCGCCTGGGACGCCATCCAGGCGCTGACCGAGGCACGCGTAGAACGGACCGTCATAGCTCGCATGATGGGCGAGAACGCCCGAGAGCAATTCGGCCTGAACTGAGCCGGCGTTTTTGCCGGCGCGGCAGTTCACCCCCAAACGCTGCCCGCAATGAGGCTCACGCGTACCCGCCGGTGAATCGCAGACTGACGGGGGTTGAAGTCCAGCATTTTCATGGTCGGCGGAACACCACGCTCCCCCACCCGTTTTGCTGGCCTGCTGCGTTTTCGGTGGGGAAATAGTGCCCTAGAGAGTTCCGAGCCCGCCCGAGCGGCTCTGAGCGCGAAATTCGTGGCATCTGATGCGGGTGACGCAACCGGACGCCCCATCGTCGGGGTGGCCGGCTTCGCTGCCAATACACGGTGACGTGGTGTCGTCGTTGCTCTGCCAAACGTGCCTGGGGTTGCCCAGTTTCGGCCGGAAACGGCCCCGGGCGCGTTTTGGCAGCCCTGATGCGGAAATGTTCTGCGGACCTGAAAACAGCGCCGCAGAGCACCGATTTGGCGAGGGCGGTGGTCTAGTAACGGAATCGGTGGTCCCGTCGTCGCTGGCGGCGGGCGATTCCTTTGGGCCGGGCGCTAAACCGAGCACACTGGCTCGCTGAGACTGTTGGCGTGGGTTAAGGTAGCCGGTAGGTGCGGGAGGAGGTCACCCCGCCGTCGGACTCGTTCCTCGCGAGGGCGCTTAGTTCCACCAGCTGCTCGATGTCGTTGGCGGCCGTTACAGCGTCGCATCGAGTCAACCGCCGGTAGCGCGCCGCGGTGATGTTCTCCGGCCCGGACGTATGGTTGAAACCTCGTCGAGTTCCGGGCGGCGTCCACCATTTTGTCGGCTTGGTTCACGGCCGCCGTCAGGCAGTGGAGGAACCAGACCAACCAACGAGTGACGTCCATCGAGCCGATCTGGGCGCTGGCCGGCATCTGGTATTATCCGCGCAGGCGGCGGGATTGCCACGCTACGCTGGCAATGGCAAAGGAGGATGACGATGGCTCTCACGATTGACTGTCAGGTACACGCGTACCAACGGAACACTCCTGAGCGTCCGTGGATGGGATTTCTGACCGGACCGGAGGAGGTTACGGGGGAAGACATGGTGGCGGCGATGGCGGCGGTGGGAGTGGACGGCGCGATACTGATCTCGCCCTTTGCGATTTACGCCTACGACGCCAGCTACGCGCTCGAGGTGTACGCGCAGCATCCCACCAAGTTCGGCCTGGTCCGGCCCTTCGATCCCAACTCGGAGACGATTGACGCGGACGTGGAGGAGTGGACGTCGACGCCGGGCGTGGTGGGCTGTCGGATCATGCTGTCGAACAACGACTATGAGGCGGACCACCCGGGGCTGAACGCCATCCTCGCGGCCGGCGGGCGCGCCGACGTGCCGGTGAACATCATGGCGGCGGGCAAGCTGCCCCTGCTGCGTCAACTGGCGCAGCAGAACCCCGACACGCGGATCATCATCGACCACCTGGGCCTCGCGCAGCCCTTCGATCCGCCGCCGCCGGACGCGCCGTTTGCCGACCTGCCCAACGTGCTGTCGTGCGCCGAGCTGGACAACGTGGCGATCAAGATCTCGGGGGCGGGCACGCTGTCGCACGCGGGGTTCCCGTACCCCGACATCTGGGAGCCGGTGCACCGCATCTTCGACGCCTACGGGCTGGAGCGGTGCCTGTGGGGGACGGACTGGACGCGGGCGGTGAACCTGCTGACCTACGAGCAGGGGGTGGAGGCGTTCCGCTTGACGGACACGCTGTCGGACTCGGACCGCGAGATCCTGATGGGTGGTTCGCTGGCCAACATCTACAAGTGGACACCAGCGGCGAACCAGTAGCGGGTGCATCCTTCGACAGCCTCAGGCTGAGCGGGTAGGGCAAGGTGTGGACACCGCGGTCGTGGTCGTCCCTGACTTGCTCGGGGCCACGCTCCGCGATTGTTCTCGCCTGCCGCTCACAATGCGCTGGCGATGTCGCAGCCGAGGAACTGGCGTCCCGCCTGGTGGGCGGCGGTCATCACGGAGTAGCTGCCGGCCGCTGGGTCAAGCACCACGTCGCCGGGGTCGGTGACCGCCGTGATCAGGCGCGCCTGAAGGTTCACGGGTTTGGGGTGAACATTTTTGAGGCGTTGAACCTTCTCCGTAACGAAGTCGGGGATGTCGTCGTGTTGCCAGCCCGGCCCGACGCGCGTGGGCGGTTTCTGTAGGATGAACAGGTATTCCGCGAAGCGCCGAGTGCGGTAGCCCATGCCCATCCGTCTCTTGTTCCAAGTGACGAGATCCACGATCTCCAGTCCGCCATCTCCTAGCCAGGTTCCGACGCCTTTGCACAAATGAAACTTGTCGACCCACAGGAACAGGTGGCCGGACGGGATCAAGGCGGTCGAGATGCCTGCAATAAACTCGCCGATGGTCTCATCGTTCATCTGGAGCAGCTCCGAGCGTCGTCGTCCCCGGCTGACACCTTCGTTGCCGTAGCGCATCTTGTCCAGCACGCCGCGGTACTGCGGGTCGAAGGTGCACAGCGGAATTGTTTCCGGTTCCAGCGCCGTCAGTAGTTCCCGACCGTCGCATTGGTTCCGCTGGTTGAGCGGCAGCGGCCAGTCGGCAGCCTGAGTTACGGCCGACTGGGGAAATTCGGTGGTCGAGGAGATGGTCATGAGGCAACGACAAGGCCCAGAAGTTCGACCGCCATTTCGGGTGTGCTCAAGCCTACGCGGGGGTTCGGTTCCCGCACAAGGCCGAGCTTCGGCCGCTTGACTGCTGGCTTTCAGAAGTCGGCAGTGGCACCGGTTTAGGGCTCGAAGGATTCCTCAACGCGCACGGGACAGTCTTCGGCCGTAATATCGCGGAACTGGCATTCCTGTGGTGACGGCACTCGTCTTGCCGGTTCGTCGGCGGATCAGCGCGCCGAGGTTCTGTATGAACTTCTCGTCCACGGCTTCCCCCGGAACGCGCACCGTGTGGTCCCGGTACGTGACTTGGCCGCGTAGCTTGGCGTTCCGGTAGTGTTGCAGCGCCTTGGGAACGGCATACAGGTAAATCATGACCTGCACGGCGTGGCTGGGGCTGTCGTGGCCAGTCTTGGCGTCGACGATGACGGCGTTGTCTTCGCGATGGGCGATGATGTCGGGTCGGCCGGCCAGCGTCGCCGTCCTGCCGCGGAGTTCAAACCGGTTCTGCGCCTCGACGTTGACGTCGTAGCCGCCGACTTCCCAGTTGGCTCTGCGCTCATTGAGCAGCGCGGTGTGGTCGAGCAGCCATTGTGCCTGGTTGAAGTCGGACGTGACCTTGGCCCAGTCTTGGTGGTGTGCTTTGAACCAGATGGCCCACTCGCAGGAGTTCTCGCCGGTGAGCAGGCGGGGCAGCCAGGTAGCCCAGAGGTAGGGGTGTTCGCGTTGAGCGGCGGGCATGTTGGGAGCTCTCGGCGTCGGTCGTTGGGGATACCTCCAGTTTATCGGCGCCAGAGTCGCAACCGCTATGGGCTTGCTGTCATCAGTTTTGTAGGGCGGTCCCGGATAGTGTCGGTTTTCTCCCCCAGGGCCCTCGTGTCTTTGCCGTCATCGTCAGGGATGGACAGGGGTGTGCGCGACGTGGTTGATCTTTTGCGACGGCCTGCCGGCGTCCAGCGCCCGTTGTCGACCGCTCGTCTCGCCAATTTCCACAGGCGCCTTCATGAAGGAGCCCGTGCTTTTTCAAGCCGTGAACATGAACTTGCCACCGGCAGTAGGCTTCTAGCCTCTTCCCTGCATGTGCAGGGGCAGTTTTTCATGCTGGGCGCGGTCGTTGAAGTCGCTGTCGTAGGCCTCGGGCGGTGCGCCCATTTCTTTGAGACAATCCGTGCAGAACCGTTTGGCGGCTGGCGTGGGTCCGTCGCAACGCCAGCAGGGTAATGAGCCATCCACCTTCGGTGTGTTGGCGTCCGTCGCGGCGGGCGTGTACTTGGGCTGGTTGCCCGCGGTTGGCGCGTCCTTTGGTATTTCGCGTCGCGTTGTTGGCGGCAGGGGCTTGAATATCCGGACCGGGTTGGGGCCGGTGGTCCAGTCCTGGTGGCGGTATCCGGTGATGCCCTTTGCACAGCGGGAACACTGGCTGTAGGCCGCGTACTTCGTGTTGCCGCACTGGCAATCGTCCATCGGGCAGTCGGGAGAGACCTGTGCCTGTTGGTCGATGTACCCTTCTGCGATGGCGCATCCGGTGCAGTAGGTGAACGCCGGTCTCTTTCCGTCGCCGCAGTTGGGGCAGGGTTCCTCGCCGAGTTCAACGCTGACTCCCAGGACGCCGCGCTGGACGGCGCAGGGCTTGCAGTGGCTGGTGTTGGCCAGCTTGTTGCGGCCGCACTGGCACCTCGTGGAGCCGTAGTTCGGAGGCGATTGCTCTCCCGACAGAGCGTTCAGCAGGCTCTGCATGGTGGCTTGGTCGATCAAGCCCGCTTCGTGGGCGCAGGTGGGACAGCGGGGCGCCGTCGGGAATTTTTTCGCCCCGCACTGGCAGGTGGTCTGGCCGTAGCCGTTGCTGGGACGGTGCCCGATCTGGTTGGTGAAGTAGCGGTGTTGCAGGTTGCCCGAGCGGTGGTTGACGTTTCGGATTTCGCTCAGGAGGCTGGATATTCCGTCATCGGTAGGCGCACCGTTTTGCTGGTCTGCCATGGCGGGCCTCCGTTTGACGTGAAGGTGGTGCGACACCCGTTGGCCGGCGTCGCTGGGCCGGTTCGTGCGGGTGGCAGTGCTACGGCCCGGCTTGTCCGGTTATTGGCTCAGAGGACTTCACGTTGGTCAGATCCGTTCCTCAAATGATTGAGCGGCCTGCTGTGGGGCCGCTGCTTTGCCAAGCCGAGCCTTGCCCTGCCAAGTCGTGACGACTTTATCAACTTGATGGGCGCTGGCGCAACTGCGGTCGCGTCAGCCAAGGTCTTTCGATCACCGACAGCCGGCCCCGGCCAAGGCCAGCGGACGTGATGGTGGAACGGCGTGTCGAAGCATGGCGGTAGCGATGTAGGTTTCTCCAGCAAATCGGATCACACTCGAGAGCGAAACCGCCTAAGGCTCCTGGTTGGTTACAGCAGCCGGGGTGAGGCTGCCACGGCTGGGGCAATGAGCGGCGGGCCATTGACGCCGGCCCGGTTGACCGCGCCCGATACGGGTCGCGCTGCCAGGTCCGGCCACTCTTTCGGAACCAGCAGGTCCTGGAGCGTTTCCAGCCTGGCTTCGGGGTCGAGCCAAGCGTCGTATTCGTCATCGGACAGCACGACGGGCATCCGGTGGTGTATGGGCGCCATCAGCGAGTTGGGCGCGCAGGTGATAACGCACGCTGCCGCGTCAGGTCCGGCGTTGTAGATGCCGGCGAGGGCGAAAGGGAGTTCGTCGGCGCGATGAATCCACAGGGGAGTCCTGACGCCGCTCTCGTTGCGCCACTCGTAGAAGCCGTTGATGGGAACCAGGCAGCGGCGCTGGGCAAAGGCTGCGCGGAAGGCGGGACGCTCGGTCAGCGTCTCGCTCCGGGCATTGAACAGCGGGCGAGAAGAACCGCCGTTGCTGCCCCGACGACTGTACGTGAAGCCCCAGCGCATGATGTCCGCCCTGCGTCGGTCGTCCTCCGCCGTTACCACCAGAACCGGGGTCGTGGGCGCCATGTTCCAGGAAGGTTGGTAGGCTCCCTCGACCAGGCCGGGGTCGAACCGGAACTGGGATGCCAGGTCTCCCAGCTCGGCGAACAGACTGATTCTTCCGCACATGAAACTGCCTTAACGAGTGGTCATTTCAGACGCTGCCCTGGTTACAGGACGCTGGCAATGGTAGCACGGGAAGCGATTGCCAGTTTGATGACAGCAGGCCGTTGCAGATCGCACGGGCGTGCTAATAGCATCGTCGTCATGAACTTTTTGAATGACGGCAGGCTCACCGGCTGCCTGCTGGTCACCCACCTTCCAGTCAAGGCAGAGCTGCAACGCCGGCCGGAAGTGATCGGTCGTCCGTTGATCATCACCAGCGGCGAAAATACACGTCCGGCGGTGTTGGACGCCTCTGCTGAGGCGCACGGCATAACCGTTGGGCAGACCGTCGCCGAAGCCCTTTCCCGTTGCCAGGGTGCCGTTACGCTGCCGGTTGACGCCGGCTACTTGTCCGCAGTGAACGACGCCGTGCTGGCGGCGCTGTGCGACGTGGTTCCCTCAGTGGAAGCGGCCGGCTGGGGCGTGTTCTACCTGGATCTGACGGGGATGGCCGGCATGTACGGCGGGACGAACGGACTGGCTGACGCGATCCTGTCTACAGGTGAGGAATGGCTGCGTCCGCGCTTGGGCATCGGGACGGGCAAGTTCCCCGCCTACTGCGCGGCGGCACAGGCGGAGGCCAGAGGGTGGAAACACGTTCCCACCGACGCAGCGAGGTGGCTGGCGCCGCTTCCGGCGTCTTGGCTGCCCCTAAACGGTGTCGCGTTGGCCCGTCTGGAAGATTTCGGCGTCCGCACGCTGGGTGACGTGGCGAAAGTTCCGGCGGCGTCACTCGCGGAGTTCATGGGGCCGGATGGGATCCTAGTCTGGCAATTGGCACAGGGAATGGACCTTGACCCGGTGGTTCCCACGCCGTTGCCGGAACGGCTCTCGGAACGGCTGGAGTTTCCGTTCCCGGTGGACACGGTTCCGGCCATCGAGACCGGCATCGGGTCGCTGACGGAGCGGCTGTGGCGCTCGGCGTCTCTCCGGGCGCGCTGCGTGGGTGAGGCCACCATTCAAGGTGAATTGCTTTCCGGCGGTGATTGGCGTTTCCAGCGAGTGCTGCGGCATCCCGCCGGGTCGGCAGATGCTTTGACCCGTTCCCTGCTGGCCGGATTGGGCGCAAGGGATGGCTCCGGCAGCAGCCGCTGGCCCGACGCTCCTCTGCTGGACCTTGCGCTCACCGTCGGCGCTCTCACTGCCGAAACCGGACGTCAGGCCACCATCTGGCAGCGGGAACGCGTTTCCGATGTCGGCCTTGTCGCTGGCGTGGAACGTCTCGCTGCCATGGTTCCGCGATCTGCGATGCCCGAGCGGCGGTGGGCCTTGGGTGCGTCGCTGGCGCCGCTCAATCTGCCGGCCAAAGCGTCGGTTGAGGCCGTGGGCGGGGCTCCCCGCCGAGTTCGGACCCACGGCGGGCGCTGGCGGCCGGTGGAGCAGGTGGTTGACCTGTGGGAGGTCGAAACCGAGTGGTGGACGCCGGAGCCGGTGAACCGGCGCTACTGGCGGCTCGCACTGGCCGACGGCGGCCTGCTGACGGTGTACCGCGACCTGGCTACCGGTCAGTGGTTCCGGCAGGGTTATTGACGTGATCCGCATTGCCGATTACGTGGAGTTGCGGGGACACAGTTGGTACAGCTTCGGCGCCGGCGCCTCTTCCACCGCCGAGTTGGTGGAGCGGGCCGCCGGGCTGGAATATCCGGCTCTGGGGTTGACCGACGCGTCTAACCTGTGCGGGGCGCTGGAGTTCAGCCGGCAGTGCCTGGAGGGCGGCGTTCATCCCATCCTCGGCGTGGACCTGACGGCGCGTGATTCGGAGGGAGACGGCGTTGTTTCCTTCATCGCTGAGACTGGGCACGGCTACGCCAATCTGTGCCGGTTGGTGTCCTTGGCCCACGTGACCGCCAGCCGGACCGAGCCGGTCCTGGACGCCCGCCTCCTGGAATCCCACGCGGACGGGTTGATCGTCCTGCTGGGCGCGCCTGATGGCGTTGTGACTCGTCTGGTTCAGGGTGGTGAGTGGGCGAAAGCGCAAGCGCTGGTGGAGCGTTACCGCGGCTGGCTCGGACGTTCGCAGGTGTTCCTTGAATTGCAGCAGCACTTGGCCTACGGGGATACCGCGCGCAACAAGCGGCTGCGCGAACTGGCGGAGCGTTGCGGGGTGGCAACCGTCGCCACCAACGAGCCGTGGTATCACTGCCGAGGTCGGGCCCGGCTTCATGACGCGCTCACTGCCGTCCGGCTCAACCGTTCGTTGTCCGATGTTCGGGACCAGCTCAAGGTCAACAGCCAGTACTGGTTGAAGCCGCGGCCTGAGATGGCGGCCCTGTTCCGTCGCTACCCGGACGCTGTCGCCAACACTCGCGCCATCGCCGAGCGTTGCTCCGGCTTCAGCCTGCCGGAGTTCCTGCATGGCCGCTACGCCTACCCGGACTGTCCCGTGCCGCGGGGCTACGACGCGCACTCCTGGCTGCGCCGCCTGTGCGAGGAAGCAGCGGCCCGGCGCTATGGACGGATTGACCGCAGAGTCAGGGAGCGGCTGGATGAGGAGTTCGACCTGATCGGACGGCACGGTCTGGCCGGGTTCTTCTTGGTCTATCACCGCATCGTGGAGCTGGCTCGCGAGTGCATGCTGGAGCTGGGCTACGGCCACTCGGAAACGCCCCTGGAATGGCTGCCGCCGGGTCGGGGACGGGGTTCCTCGGTTTCAATGCTGGTCGGCTACCTCATCGGCCTTTCCCACGTTGACCCGGTGGAATACGGCTTGGCCCTGGACCGTTTCCTGTCCTCCGAAACCGCTGTGCTGCCCGACATCGACCTGGACTTCCCCCGGAACATCCGGGAACGCCTCATCCTGAGGGTGATCGAAGAATGGGGCTGGGACCACGCCGCGCTGGCCGGCATGATGCCTACCTACAAGGGACGCGGCATCGTGCGCGACCTGGGCAGGGCGCTGGGCCTGCCGTCAGATGAGGTGGCCACCCTGGCCCGGAGCCTGGAGACCGATTCACCTGCCGAGTTGTCCATTTCGCCCACTCTGCTGGCCCGGTGCGACCGTCCCGGCTGGCGAGACCTGCTGGGTTTGTCGCAGCAGCTGGCCGGTTTCCCCAAAGGGTTGGCCCAGCACCCCGGCGGGATGCTGGTGTCGTCAACGCCTCTCACCAACCTCATGCCGGTGCAACCCTCGGCCATCGAAGGTCGCTACGTGGCCCACTGGGACAAGGACAGCATTGACGACGCCGGCGTGCTCAAGATTGACCTGCTGGCCCTCGGCGCCTTGTCCCAGATGCAGCAGGCGGTGCGACTGGTGAGGGACCGCGCCGGTGTCGAACCCGACCTGAGCCGCATCAACTATCGGGATCCGGAGGTGTTTGCCGATCTGGGTCGGGGCGACACCGTGGGCGTCTTCCAGGTGGAGTCCGCCGCCCAGATGCAGACCATTGTCAGGATGCGGCCGGAGAACATCTACGAGTTGGCGCTGGAGGTGGCCGCGGTACGCCCCGGCGTGGGCGCCAACGACGGAGTGGCCGAGTTCCTGCGCCGCCGAGAGGGCATGGACTGGGCCTACGACCACCCCCTGGAGCGAAACGCGCTGGAACGATCCATGGGGGTGATCATGTTCCAGGACCAGGTGGTGCAGCTGGGCATGGACGTGGGCGGTTTCACCGCCGCCGAGGCCGACCGGATGCGCCGCGCCTTCGGACGCCGCGACGGGCAGCGACTGGTCGCTCAGTACCGGGAGCGGTTCATCGGAGGCGCCGCAGAGCGCGGAATTCCGCCGGACACTGCTGAGATAATCTTCGGCAAGTTCAACCCGCACTATATGTTCCCCGAGGGCCACGCGGTGGCCTTCGCTTTCACCGCCTACCAGATGGCGTGGCTGCGTCGCTATCACCCGCTGGAGTTCTTCGTCGCCCTGTTCAACGAGCAGCCCATGGGCTTCTGGGACCTCGACACTCTGAAGCAGGACGCCCGCCGGCTGGGGCTTCGCGTAGCCCATCCCGATGTGAACCGCTCCGCACTGCTCTGCACCGTCGAGGGCGACGATGTCCTGCGCCTGGGGTTGACCTTCGTCAAGGGAATCGATAACCGCCTGGGAGAGACGGTGCTGCGGGCGAGAGACGCGGGGTCATTCGCCGACCTGTCGGACCTGCTGGCCCGGTCGGGCTTGTCTCGGGAGGCGTTGGAGAACCTGGCGCGTGCCGGCGCCATGGACGCGCTGCCCAACTGCGCGGACCGGCGGAGCGTTCTCTGGCAGGTGGGAGCCGGCTACGTTTCGGGCGTGCGCCGAGGCCAGTTGGCCCTGCCGCTACCCGCTGCCAGTGCGCCGGAGGCTCTGGCCGGAACGTCCCGCGCCCGTCGGATGCTGGGCGAGTACGCCATGCTGGGCCTCTGCCCCGATGGTCACGTGATGGAGCTGCTGCGGCCTCAGCTGGGACCGGAGGTGCTGACCAGCGATGGTCTGCTGGGCTGTCGCGACGGCGACGTGGTGCGCGTGGCCGGCCGGGTGGTACGCCGGCAACGTCCCCTGGCGGCCGCGGTGTTCCTGACCCTGGAGGACGAATTCGGGCTGATTCCTCTGGCGGTTTGGCCTGCTCAGTGGGAGCGGCTCAAGGGCGCGTTGCGTCGTTCTCTAGTCGTCGTGGAAGGCCAGATTTCGCGGCGCGACGACACGCTGAACGTGGCGGCGCAAAATGCCTGGCCGCTGGCGCTGCACCTGGACTACCGCTACGGCCGGCGGGATTGGCGGTGACGCTTCCCGCGCTTGTTCTCATCTGCCGCCCACCCCGGCCCGGATGGCCGGCGGTATGCTCACAAGGTCGGCCAGGGCGTCGGCGCGTCCGTGCAACGCTGAGTCTAGCGGGTTGTCCATCAGCTCGTTGTTCATGCCGGCGGTGTTGGCCGTTCGTCGGGGGTTCTGCACTTGGGTAAGCTGGCTTACCTGCTCTGCCAGTTGCTCGACGATACGAAGAAGTTGACTTTCCTCATCGGTGAGCGACTTCCGGCGCAGGCATTCCCGGACCTCGCGTTGGTCGTCGAGGATCCGTTCCAGCCCAGCGATGGTTGAAATTGGCAGTTCGTCAGGAATCATTTGTTGCGCCGCTGGCGGTCATTGTATTACTGCTACCGGAGTGCGGCGGTGCGGTTTTCGGTATTCGCCCAGCAGTTAGGCCGCGCGCAGCCGACGGGATGTGGCTTTCTGCTGGGACGGGGATGTCCCCAATTCGCGCCGTTTGAACCCCCAACTCTGCACCGTTTCCCTGGACATTCGCGGGAACCTCCAACGGCAACGTTATGCGGTTTGGCAGGACGGGTCTACTCTCGCGCGCGGTCTTTTACGGGAGGGTCCGTCGGACGGGGACTCCTCAGCGGCAAAGCACTGCTCTGGGCATTGATTCCATTGAGAGGGTTATTGAAGATGCCTGATCACCTCTGAACGCCGAAGGTCGGGGACGGCATTATCTCCGCGGCCTCCGCCGCATGGGCACAGATGGCTGCCTCGTATCACCATATCCTCAGCATGGCGGTGCCGACTTGATGCTGCATTGGACCTGGCTGGCCTTGGTGCCACCGAACACCAAACGAAATTCGCGCCCGGGTCCCCCGGGCGCGAATTGGCCTGCGAATGCTGTGGTTTGCGGCTCGCTACGGTCGCTTACTGGGGATTTGTCCAGCATTTGTCCAGCAAAACGGGCTCAATCCTGCCGATAAGCCACCAATTGATACCGTCATTGTGCTTGCAATCGCCGCTTATTGAGAAGGTGGTGCCGAGGGGCGGATTCGAACCACCGACACCGGCATTTTCAGTGCCGTGCTCTACCAGGCTGAGCTACCTCGGCTAAACGGACTTTAATCATAGACTGAGGCATCATCCGTGTCAATTCGGCAGGGCAATCGCGTCTTATCCGAGGAGGACTTTGAGCAGGTAGTCCTCGTCCCATCCGGCGTTGAGTCGTTTGCCCTGGATGCCTACTTTCAGCGTTCTCTCGTTTTTCAAGAGGTTGTGTCCGATCTGGCGCAGGGTGTTGATGTTCTGTGGTCCGTGGTCTTTGCGGACTCGGCACTGGTCCTCCCGAAAGGACACGTCCAGGGTCCAGTGCAACGAGTTTTCGATGCTCCAGTGGCCTCTAATGGCGGCCAGCAGTTGTTCCGCTGACCCGGCCAGACTGCTGATGTAGTAGCGGGGCTGGCTGGCGTCGCCTGCTGCGGTGGTGCGGTGGCCCACCACCCTGACGGCGGCTTTCAGTTCCGGCCATTGCCCCTGGGGGTCCAGATAGTCCAGGCAGTCCGGCTCGGTGATGACCCAGCATTCCCGCCGTTCCACCCGCCCGTGTCCCTTGTCCAGGGTTTGAGCGTAGTCATAGGGCACGCCGTCAAAGCCCAATGCCTCGGCCCCTTCGAACAGGTCTTGAATATTCTCGTACAGTTGACCCTGGTTCTCCTTCACCGCCAGCACATAGTCGGCACCACCATCTGTGATCTGCTGCGCAATCTCTCGCTGGCAGCCCATGGCGTCGATAGTTACGATACAGCCATTCAACTCCAGCATCTCCAGCAGTTGAGGAATGGCAGTGATCTCATTGGATTTCTCGTCGGTCTTGACCTGACCCAGGGTCAGGCTTTGCTGGGTGGCCCAGGCGCTGACCATATGGATGGCCCCCTTCTTCCCAGCACGGTCATAGGACCGTCGGGCCGTCTTGCCGTCGATAGCCACCACCTCGCCAGGCAACAACTCGGCGATGGCCTGGGTCCATGAGATGAAGCAATCCTGCAACTGCACTGGGTCCAGACGGGCGAAGACATCGCCGAAGGTGTCGTGGGACGGAATGCCGTGGGGCAGTTCCAGGAAACTCTGAAACCAGGCCAGCTTGCTCCTGCCGAACAGCTCGATATGAACCCAGGAATCAGCCCCACAGATGGTGGCGCAGATGGCGATGGCCAGGATGTCCACCAGTTTGTGGTGTCGGGTGCGTTCTACCCGGGGATCGTCCAACTCGGCGAAATGATCGAGAATGGTTGCCTTGGGTGCTTGTGCCATGCCCTCCTACCTCCACGACCTGCAATGGATCATCGGACATTAGCACATTTCTAAAAATCTCATTAAGACGCGATTGCCCTGGTCAATTCGGTTTTGCGGTTGCAATTTGCCTGCCGTATAAGTATTATTAGGCAGGCGAATTGTGGGGAAAGTGATCCAAGCGAGAACGAAGTACCTGCTCGACCTGTGCGGCCGCGCCAACCGGCCGTAAGCAAGAGTAAGGAGCAGCTTAACTGATGGTAGCCCAGGACCCGAACGTAGTCGACGTCACCGACATGTCACAACTCCCGGAATCGGCCTTTTCGCCGAGGGAATACCGGAGAGGCGACTTAGTGACCGGCGAGATAGTGCGCATCGATGACGAGGGTATGGTCATCAGCGCCGGACTCAAGACCGAGGGCATCGTTCCCCCACAGGAGATGCGGACACTCACCGACGAGAAACGAGAGCAGATGCAGCCGGGCTCCAACGTGATTGTCATTCACCTCAACAATCGCGGGCCGGGAGGCATGGCGGTATTCTCCTACGACCAGGCGCAGGAAAAGCAGGTCTGGGAAGACCTGATCGAACTGCACAAGCAGGACTCCGAACTGGCGGCCAAGGTCGTGCAGCACAACAAGGGCGGCCTGGTGGTTGACTGGCAGGGAGTGCGCGGATTCGTTCCCTTCTCACAGATGGCGCCCGTGCCGAAAGAAGGCCGCATCGAACATCTGGACGCCCGGATTGGCGAGGATGCCCGGTTCAACATCCTGGAGTTGGACGCCCAGCGCGAGAAGCTGGTGCTGACCGAACGGCGGATCTGGCGGCAACTGCGCAACGCGGCCAAGGAGCGGCTGCTGGAAGAGTTGCAGGAAGGTCAGATCGTCCAGGGCACGGTCCGGTCGATGCGTGGATTCGGCGCTTTTGTCGATCTGGGCGACGCGGAAGGGCTGGTGCCCATCTCCGAACTGTCCTGGTCCATGATCAAGTCGCCGGAGGAAGTGGTCAGCGTGGGCGACAACCTGACCCTCAAGGTGCTGCGGGTGGACCGCGAGAACAGCAAGATCTCGCTGAGCCTCAAGCGGACCCAGCCGGAACCCTGGGACACCGTGCCGGAGCGCTACCACGTCGGTGACATCGTGGACGGAACGGTCACCCGCCTGATGGACTTCGGCGCCTTCGTGAAGCTGGAAGACTGGGTAGAGGGCTTGGTGCACATCTCCGAGCTGTCGGCTCGCCGGATGGAGCACCCTCGCGAGATCGTCTACCAGGGGCAGCAGATCAAGGTGCAGATCCTGAGCATTGACACTGAACGGAAGCGGATGAGCCTGAGCTACCGCAAGGTGTACGGCCTGTAGCCGAACCTTCAGCGCAGCGTCAAAAATGATTTAGGGGCGATGGTTATCGCCCCTATTTTGTTCTTTGCAGCGCCGGCAGATCCACGCCATTCATGATGAGGTGCCCCGGGTCGGCGGCGTTTTCGTCATCGCGCAACTCGCGAAGCCGCTCCAGGCCGCGTCGGGTATCGCTGGCGACGCGGGCCGGGTGCCACTTGCGGATGCGCCGCTTGAACAGCCAGTAGGTGAATTCCTGCCAGGCGACCAAGGATAGCTTCTCGGGGTCGCAACCCCAGGCTCCACCGACATCGACGAGAAACTCAGGGACGAGGTTGGTCCGGGTCTCGCCGTAGAGATGGCGGTAGGCATCCTCGACCACGTCGTCGCTGTCGCCATAGCATCGCGCCAGGCGGCTCTTGCGGATGGAGTCTTCCGTCACCAGTTGCAAAGCCTCTTCGACCACCACGCCGTACCAGAAGTTCAAGTGGGCGGTGTACCGATAGGGACCGATGAGCTGACGGAACCGTTCCGGGTCGATGTCCTCGGGCAGCCGACCGTAGAACAGCAGGGTTTCCAGTTCGTGCGGCGGAACCGCGTCGGGAATGGAAAGGCAGAGACGATGGGCCAGGGTGAGCCAGTCCAGGGCCTCGCCGCCGATAACGTAGCGCCAATCCCGACCCCAAAGTTCCTCGTGGGGCAGACTCCAGCGTCCGATGGCGTCCAGCAGCGCAATGTGCCACGGCTCGGCGATGCCAGCGCGGGAGCGCAGTCGCTCGATAACGTGGTCATGCGCTGGGAGGGAATCGCCCTCGCCGTGCGCCGGCGAAATGACCGCTACGCCGGTGTCGTCCACCGTGAAGGTCATGATCGGGCTGCCGCGCCGCCTCGAGACTCTGCCATGGCAGCGAATCGTTCGGTTCGCTGCCCTTTCGGGGTGTGGAGCCACGCCAGAAACTCGCTCGCCGGATAGGTGTTCAGGACGTGCTCCGGCCCACACCAGGCGCGGCGCGCCACGGCCACGCCAAAGGTGCGGTTCGTCAGGCCGTCGACGTGGTGAGAGTCGGTGTTGATGACCAACGGGATGCCCAACTCTCGGGCGCGAGCCGCGTGAGTATCCTTGAGGTCCAGGCGCTCCGGCGCGGCGTTGATTTCCATGGCGGTGCCGGTGTCGCGGGCGGTTTGCAGCAGGGCCTCGATGTCGAACTCAACCGGGTCGCGCCGGCCGAGCAGGCGCGTGGAGGCATGCCCGATGACGGTGACGTGGGGGTTCTCCATGGCCCGGGTGATGCGCCGGGTCATGGTCTCGCGGTCCTGGCTCATGGCGTTGTGAACCGATGCAATCACCCAGTCCAGCATACCCAGCACGTCGTCGGGGAAGTCCATGGCGCCATCGGCGCGGATGTCCACCTCGGAGCCGCAGAGGATGGTCATGTCGTAACGGGATTGCAGGCTCCGCAGGATTTCGACCTGGCGGGCAAGGCGGTCGGGCGTCAGGCCGTTGGCGACGCCCAGGCCCTGGGAATGGTCGGTGAGTGCCATGTACTCGTAGCCCATGGCGGCCACGGCGTCGACCATCTCTTCCAGGGGAAACTTGCCATCGCTCCAGTCGCTGTGCAGGTGCAGGTCGCCCCGGAGGTCGGCCTCGGTGATCAGATTGGGCAGGTTGCCTGCCCGGGCAGCGTCCAACTCGTCGGAACCACGCCGCAGTTCCGGCGGAATCCAGGGCAGATCTAGGCGGCCGTAGAAGGCCTCCTCGTCGGGGAACCGCTCAGTCTCGCCGCTTTCGATGACGGTAATGCCGTATTCGTTCAGGGACAGGCCGCGACGGTTGGCGTAATCGCGCAGGCGGATGTTGTGCTGCTGGCTGCCGGTGAAGTACTGGAGCATCGCGCCCATGGCGTCCGGCTCGCCGATGCGCAGGTCGATCTGGATCCCCGGGTCTACTATCACCGAGGTCTTGGAGTCGCCCTGCACCAGAACTTCACGCACCGATGGCAGGACGGCCAGGGCCGGGCCGGTTTCGGCCGGATTTTCCGAGACGGCGATGAGGTCCAGGTCGCCGATGGTCTCCTCCCAGCGGCGCAGGGAACCGGCCGGGGTGATGCTCACCAGGCCGGGGCAGGCGTCGAACAGTTGGGCGGTCACCGCGGCGCAGGTCTCGGACGCGATGCCCAGGGGCGTGCGGTCGGAGCGGGAACGCTGGGCCTGGATGTGGCGCAGGATGTTTGCCACAGAGCGTTTGCCCATCCGGGGAAGCTGTTCCAGCCGGCCGTCCAGCGCGGCCTGCTCCAGCTCAGCGACGGACCCGATGCCAAGCTCGTCCACGGCGGCCTTCACGGTCTTGGGTCCCATGCCGGGGACTTCAAGCATCTCCAGCACGTTGGGAGGAAGCTCCTCGGCCAGGCGGTCGTAGGCGGCCACGTGGCCGGTCGCCACGTATTCCTGCACCTTTTCGCTGATGGCCTTGCCGACGCCGGGAATTTTCTTCAGGTCGTCGCCGGCGGCGGCCGCCGCGGCCAGCGACCAACTGAGCTGCTCGATGGTGTTGGCGGCGCGCTGATAGGCGCGAATCTTGAAGACTGTGTCCCCCTTGATCTCCAGCATGGCAGCCATGTTATTGAACAGCTGGACGATGTCTTCGTTGGTGATTTGGGTGGTCATGGTGAATACCTTACCACCGGCCAATGAAGGCGGGCAAGCGAACCTTCCGGCGCGGCGGCGCCAGGCAAACGCAAGGGCGCCTGCTTCCGCAGACGCCCCCGCTGTTCCGTATGCGAACTTGGCTAGCTGCTGGCGCCCTCCAGGTTCTTCATGTGATTCATGGCGCTGCCGGCCCGGAACCACGCGATCTGGGTGTCGTTCAGCGTGTGGCGCAGGTTGAGCGACTCCTCGGAGCCGTCGGCGTGCTTGAGGATGGCCTGCACCGGGCGGTCCGGCGCCAGGTCGCTCAGGCCCACGAGGCTCATGCGGTCGTCTTCCAGCACGCGATCCCAGTCGGCCGGATCCTCGAAAGTGAGGGGGAGGAGCCCCTGCTTCTTGAGGTTCGACTCGTGGATGCGGGCGAAGCTGCGGGTGATGATGGCCGCGGCGCCCAGCATCCGGGGCGACAGGGCGGCGTGCTCCCGGCTGGAACCCTCCCCGTAGTTCTCGTCACCGATGGCAACCCAGCGGATGCCCTGGGCGCTGTACGCGCGGGCGATCTCCGGTATGGGCATGATCTCCTCGCCGGAGAGCTGGTTCTTGCCGGTGCCGGTTTCGTCGGTGTAGGCGTTGTTGGCGCCCAGGAACATGTTGTCGCTGAGGTTGTTCAGGTGCCCGCGGAAGCGCAGCCAAGGGCCGGCCGGGGAAATGGAGTCGGTGGTCGTCTTGCCCTCGGTCTTCACCAGGATGGGCACGTCTTCGAAGTCGTTGCCGTCCCAGGGAGCCCACGGGGCCAGGACCTGCAGCCGGTTGCTGCTGGGGTCGACGCGCACGTCAACGTCGCTGCCGTCTTCCGGCGGCTCGACGTACATGTCAGTGCCCGGGTCGAAGCCGGTGGGCGGGACCTCGGGGGCCTCGGTCGGCGGCTGGAGCATGAACTCGTTGCCGTCGGCGTCCACCAGGGGATCGGTGAGCGGGTTGAAGGACAGGCTGCCGCCCAGACCCATCGCGATGGCGATTTCGGGGCTGGCGATGAAGTTCATGGTGCCGGCGTTGCCGTCGTTGCGGCTGGGGAAGTTGCGGTTGTAGGAGGTGACGATGCTGTTGTCGGTGCCGCGAGCCTCCGGACGGTTCCACTGGCCGATGCACGGGCCGCAGGCGTTGGCCAGCACGGTAGCGCCGATGGCCTCCAGGGCGGCCTGCTGGCCGTCCCGCTCGATGGTGGCGCGGACCTGCTCGGAACCGGGGGTCACCAGCAGGCCCGATGCAGCGGAAACGCCCCGCTCGGCGGCCTGCCGGGCCACGTCGGCGCAGCGTTCCATGTCCTCGTAGGAGGAGTTGGTGCAACTGCCCACCAGGGAAACGGAAACCCTGGCCGGAAAGCCCTCACGCTCGACCTCGGCGGCCAGCTCGGAAATCGGGCGCGCGCGGTCGGGCGAGTGGGGGCCGGTGATGTGGGGTTCCAGGGTGGACAGGTCGATCTCGACGATCTGGTCGTAGAACTGCTCGGGCTGCTGCTCGACCTCGGGGTCGGACTGGAGCAGATGCTTGTACTCCTCAGCGATCGCAACCAGGTCCTCGCGGCCGGTGGCGCGCAGGTAGGTGGCCATGCGCTCGTCATAGGGGAACACGTCGCCGGTGGCGCCCAGCTCGGCTCCCATGTTGCAGATCGTGCCCTTGCCGGTGGCGGAAATCGACGCGGCGCCGGGGCCGAAGTACTCGATGATAGCGTTGGTGCCGCCGGAAACGGTGAGCTCGTAGGCCAGCTTGATGATGACGTCCTTGGGGGCCGTCCACCCGCTCATGGATCCGGTGAGCTTGACGCCGATGATGCGGGGATAGCGCACCTCCCAGGGGAGGCCGGCCATAACGTCGGCGGCGTCGGCTCCACCCACGCCGATGGCCAGGGAGCCCAGGCCGCCACCGTTGACGGTGTGGGAGTCCGTGCCAATGATCAGGGCGCCGGGGAAGGCATACTTTTCCAGTACCACCTGGTGGATGATCCCGGAACCGGGCCTCCAAAAGCCCATGCCGAAACGCCGGCTCGCGGATTCCAGGAACTGATAGACCTCGTTGCTCTCGTTGAGGGCGTCCTGGAGGTCGGAGGAAGCGCCCACGCGAGCCTGTACCAGGTGATCGCAGTGGACGGTGGTCGGCACCGCTACGCGCTCACGGCCTGACTGCATGAACTGCAGGATGGCCATCTGGCCGGTGACGTCCTGGTGGGCCACGCGGTCGGGGCGGAGGTTGATGTAGCTGTCGCCGGGGCGCAGGTCAGCATCGGCGACGTCGTCCAGGTGAGACAGCAGCAGCTTCTCGGCCATGGTCAGCGGGCGGTTGAGCCGGCTCCGCACCTGGGCCAGCTTCTCGTCCATCTTGCGGTAGGTTTCCCGCACGAATTCCGGAGTGGAATCGATATTGCTCATTGTGTTCGCTCCTCCTCGAGTTTAGCCCCGCTGGATCGGTCCGCCGGTCCGTCGTCGATCACGTGAGTTATCCGTGCTGCAAACGCCGCGGCGGGCGACCAGGCCCGGGCAGATGTTACAGGGTTACCTTTTCGCCATACCGTTCAATGAGGTCCATGAAGAGACGATGACGCCGGGGATTGTTGCCCGGGCTTTCCGAGCGGCGCAGGTAGATTCGGTACACGGTCGCCAGGTCGTCGTCCCGCAGCCAGATGGAGTAGCTCGGCATCCCGTTGCGCAGTTGCCGGTACAGAAACTCGACCTGGCGAATGCGGCTCAGTTGCAGGGCCGCCTGACCGTCGCCGTCGGTGGTCAGCACGGCGATGTCTCCGGTTGCGCTGGCTCGGCCGCTGCCATCCACGAATTGCAGGTTGTCCAGCGTGGCGGGAATGGACACCGTTGCGGCCGCGTTGTGCACCATGATCACGGCCTCGGCCAGCCCGACGGTGGCGTCGCTCATGCCCCGGCTGCAGTCCAACAGGATGCGACGCATGAGGTCGATATTGGCCGGAAGGTTGGACCCGCTGAGGGAGTGGATGGGTGCGGCGGTCTCAGGCAGGTGGTCGGACAGGACCTGTTCCAAGTCATCCGGGATGGCGGCGAATTGCACGCGTCCGCGCCGCGTCACGGTCGCTGCGCCCGTGATGGAGCCGTACAGCGCTTTTTCGCCGGACCGACGGCGGACGACGTCGAATCGCGGACCGTAGGTGCAGCCGAGGATGCATCCGGCCGTGGTGACTTGCACGCGGTCTTCACCGAAACGGAGGGCGGCGCTGCGAATATCGTCCAGTACCGCTTCCGCGTTGCGGCCGCGATGGTACCAGCGCCCGCAGCCGTACTCGTCGGTGCAGACGACAACGTTGACTTCAGGGCGGACGGACCGCTGCGGGTCGGATGCGGACATCTGAGAACGTGTGACCGTTAAACGTGCGCCCGGCAGCCAAGCGCCGGGCGCACTGAGAGACCGGTGTACGCCAGGCGGCGCGACGACTACTTGCTGAAGTAGTCGTAATTGATCTTGATATATTCTTCGTACATGCTCGGGACGGCTTCCTCGGCGAAGATGGCCGTGACCGGGCACACCGGTTCGCAGGCGGCGCAGTCGATGCATTCATCGGGGCTGATGAAGTACATGTCATCGTCGTCGGTGGTGTAGATGCAGTCCACCGGACAAACGTCGACACACGCGGCGTCTTTCACGCCCACGCATGGCTCGGTAATGATGTAGGTCATAGCGGCATTCCCTCGGGTGATGTGGTGTGGGTCGACAGTGGCAAACCGAACTTCGGGCCACAACTCACGGGTGCGAAAATTATAGCACGGCGGGTAGGCAATGCAAACGAACCGGACGGGCGAGACGATTCCTAAACTCTGACGGCCCTCACCGCGAGGGCCGTTTCTCGTTCCCCAAACCTAGACGATACGGGATTTGGGGTGTCTACATTTTCAGGTTCTATATTGTAGCCGTTTTCGTCGCCATCAGCCCAATCGGCGCACGAAATCACTCCCAATTTGCGCGAAAACCAGCCAAATCTCTTGAAATAGAACGCGCGTTTCGCATATAATCCCCGCACGAAATCAGCACTAAAGTAGCCGCCCAGACCTAAACGCTCCGAGCGGCTATCTCGGGCCATTTGGGATTGCCGTCCCGACTGGCCTGCCAACAGGAAGGATTGTTTCCTGGTGGACAGTTCGTATTGTACCGATGCGAGCCCGTTCGGGCAAATCCCGGTCGTCAAGAGCGGCGATCTGGCGCACATCCTTGCCCTCGCGGACGACGAGCCGCTCCTGACCCGCCTCCGCCAGTACAACCACACGGGCCGGCCTCCCTATCCCGTCCATGCCATGTTGCGGGCCGCGTTCACCAAGTACCTGCTGGGCCTGCGGTACTACCGTGAACTGGTCGAGACGCTCCGTTCTAACCTAACCATCCGCCGTCTCTGCGGCTTCGAGCAGAGCCTTCCCAATACCAGCAGCATCTGCCGGTTCTTCCGACGCCTCGCCCACCACCACGACCTCGTGGAGCAGGCCATCCACCGCCTCGTGGACCGGATAGCCGAGGCCATCAGGGACTACCCTGACCATGACGGCCCGCCGGTCGGCCACGCCCTGGCCATCGACTCCACCGACATCGAGGCTTGGGTGGACGTTCAGCGGAAGCCCTACAGCGATCCCGACGCCCGGTGGGGTGTGAGGACGAACACCAACGCTCCAGATGATAAGGAGTTCTTCTTGGGGTACAAACTGCACCTGATCTGCGACGCCCGCTACGGCGTTCCAGTCGCTTGGAAGGTCCTGCCGGCCAATGCCAGCGACTCACCTACGCTGCCCGGTCTGGTCGATCAGATCAAAGCGAAGCATCCCGGCCTCAAACCGCGCTACCTGATGGCCGACAAGGGCTACGATGCCCTGAGCAACTACCAGCACCTCGACGACCTTCGCATCGTCCCGGTCATCCCGCTCCGCAACACCGACAAGGAGGGTCTGTACGACAAGAAGGGCCGGCCACAGTGCTTCGGCGGCAAGCCCATGGAGTACGTCCGCACCGACCGCGAAGGCCACCTGTTCCGCTGCCGCCAGAGGGGTTGCCGGCTCAAGAACAAGGTCGGGCTGACCCGGTACTGCGACATCGAGTACCACGAGACCCTGGAGGGCGACGCGCTCCGCAAGGTGGGGCGTCTGCCCCGCACCACCCGTCGCTGGAAGCGACGATACAAGCAGCGCACCACCGTCGAACGGGCGTTTCGCAGCCTCAAGCACTCCCGCCTGCTTGACCAGCACCAGTTCCAAGGTCTGGCCAAGGTGCGGCTACATGCTTCACTCGCCCTGCTGACCTACTGCGCCACCATGCTGGCACGGGTTCAGGCCGGGCAACTGGACAAGATGCGGAGGATGCGCGTCAGGGTGCCAGCGTCGGAGGCGGAGCAGTTGCCGCTGGCGGCGTAGCGACGGCGAGCAAGAACACCAATGACTATTCTTCCTCGCGCTGGAAAAATATGGTCAGGAAAAATCCAGGATTGCCGCTGGCGTCACGCACGCTCTGCCTGATACGGTACTTATCTGCCAGCAAGCCCCGCGTCGTACCGGGACAATCGTTGGACCAGACCTCAGCGATGCCATTGGGCACATAATCGTCCGAAGGCGCCCATTCATCGAAATACGGTAGCCCCGTTTTGCCTTCCGGCGATGACCGGATATGCTCATATAGATTCGCTAGGGCCTTCTCCATCGTTGGTGCCGGCTCGAGATACAGCGTCAAAGCCGCAACATCGGCGATGCCCACTTTGGTCAACCCCACCCCGAATCTTGCTACGAACTCTCGGTCAACGAAACCTGACACGATACCGGGACTGCTCATAAGTGGTTGCAGTCTTGAATGGTGCAACTTCGCGTTCAACTCCCCCACTATCAACCCATGATACTGTAGCAGCGTTTCAATGCTGATTTCACTTACGGTACTCACCATATTTTTTTTCCTTCACCCCGCTTCGTCAGGCTGCTACGCGACTATTTGCCTGTTCCTTCTTTCACCTGTCGGAGCAAGTTTTCTACAGGCATTCCATCAGACACTGCTTGCTCAAGCATGGCCTCCAAACGTTCCTCAATAGCCTCTTGCAGACTTGCTTCAAAATCAGCCTGGCGCTTTGCCTCTCGTTTCTTTCTCTGTTCCAGTGCCCAAAAAATCATGTGCGCACCTCTGTCAACAATTCCGGCGATTGAACCGTACACCAAGATGCCCAATTCAGCGTAGTCGGCTGTGGTAGAAACGCTAAGCGATCCATGGGCTATCGCTGATAGTACCAGAGTGGCTATCAAGGAACCCACTGGAGCGATGGCCACGTGGTTGCGAAGCCAATGGCTCTCTTGCTGATCGTTCACGTCTCGATTCGCCCATTTGGCACAACGGCTACAGTCGCAGTATACCAAATCGTAGGCGGAGCACCTACGCCTTGACAGCCTTCCCGGCCCGCCCGTAAGGTAGGCCCTGCGATACCCGAGAGAGCCCTCTCATTCCCGACCTCCTTTGCGTGGCCGGCCCATATGTACGACCGAACAGGTGGCACACCGTGCCTCCTCGCGGCGTCGTACATGGGCTCGGCGGGTATCGCAACACTGCCATCCTGTGGTCGCGGGGAGGTTCCCAAATGGCCAAGTTCATATTGCTGCTCGGATTGTTGATTGCCACCACAGCAAGTTGCGGACCAGCAAATCCGGGGCTACAGGCCCCTGAACCCACCGAGCCACCCATAGATGTAGCGGCGACAGTAGCAGCGGCGGTCGCTTCTCGCCAGAGCGAACCTACGAAGGCCAACGAGCCATCTGACGCCGATGCTGATGCAGGCTCCTCAACACCTGTAACGCCCACGGTCACCGCTACGGTGGAGGCGCCAAGCACTGAGACCGCCAATTCTGATGTGGTGTCAGCGACTGCCGTCCCGCTGGGTGCTGAGACGGCAGTGCCATCGGCCAAGGCGAATGCAGCGGCAGACAATTGGTTGCTGAGTTTCACCCACACGAACCCAGACTACATCCGGGTTGCTCGCAGTGCTCTTGCGTTTGCTGAGGATGGCGAGTTCTGCGAGGCGGCAAGCCGGTTCGGTGCAATCGCTCTAGATGCACGGGATTACGCTGGCGAACGGTTGCCGATTGCCGCCTACAATGCTGGGGTGCTGTACCTGGTGCTGTCGTGGGATGATCGGCAGTCTGGAAGACACGCCATGTGTTTTCAATCGAGCCCGGCTCGTCCTGCGATCAACAGCGCGGTCGCGGCTTTGGAATATGCGTTACCATACCTTGCGGATGATCAGCATAAGGCAGCGGCGCATGTGCTGCTGGGCAGGGCTTACGCCAATAAGGCGCACATGGAGAGAACTAGGTTGGTGATCGGTGAAGCGCGGGCCAAAGAGCAGGCAGAGATTGTCGATGAGAATGCGGCAGTGGCCATCGAGCACCTGTGCCAATCCATCACGCTGGACGAAGCCCACAACGACTTGGCGCACACAATCCTTGCCGAGGTTGATGGCGCCTGCGGGCAATAAGGACTGGGCTGAGTTTAGGAATCGTCTCGACGGGCCGGAACGCCGGGCGGGAGCCTTGGAAACGGCGGATCTACACCCGGGTGAAACGCTTCTTGGTCGACAGGGTGACGAAGGTCTGGGTCTTTTGCACTCCGTCAATGACGCCGATGCGGGTGCGCAGGAAATCGCCGAGGCTTTCGGCCGATTCCAGGGCGGTCCACACGAAAACGTCGTAGGGGCCGGTGGCTACGACGACATAGTGCGCTTCGTCGAGGTTGGCGATTTTTTCGGCGACGGCATCGGACTTGCCCGGGCCGGTTTCCAGACCGATGAGAGCGGTCGTGCCGTAGCCCATTTTTTCCAGGTTGGGGACTGCCACCACATGGACGATGTCTTCTTTGATGAGGCGACGCAGCCGGCGCCGCACGGTGCCTTCGCTGACACCCACTGCGCGGGCAATCTTGGCGTTGGACGCACGCCCGTCCGATTGCAGGATACCGATGATTTTCAGGTCAAGCTCGTCCATTCGTTGGCAGACTCCGTGATAGGTATGCAATCACATCTATGCGCTCAGGGCGCAGATAATTGGGACAAGATAATATTCGTTACCGCTGCGGTTGTCAACTATCGATGGGACAATGATAAACATTATCGTTTTATTTGCGACGGATTCGCTGCTTTTTCGCCGCTTGCGACGTATCATTAACGTAACGACTTGCAGGATAGACGGGAGTTCCCGTTTTGGGCGTCAGCCCACACTGAGTGTGCCCACGCCACCTACAATCATGACTATGGACGCGGCTTTTACCAACAGCACGCGGGGGTTCAGCGACTCGTCCAGGAACTGCCAGCGCATGCGGGACAGGAGCGTGGACGCAATGAACACGAACAGCGGTCGGGTAGCGAGCACCGCTGCCACCAGGGAGGCGGGACCCAGGCTGTAGGCATAGACCCCCAGCAGGATCGAGACCGCTGGCATCAGCGACTCGCCGAAGAGTAGCATCGCCAGGACGCCAGGCTGCTTCACCGCGCTCCACAGGCGGGGCCCACCGGTCAATCCGACGCAGCAGAACACCGCGCCCACCGTGGCCTGCTGGATCCCGAACACCGTGAGCACGGGCAGGTGGGCGTTCAGGGCCGCCTTGGCGACGACGAAGCTGGAGGCGGCGCAGAGTGCGCTGACGACCAGCAGCGCCGGCCCGTAGATCGCGGTGCGGTCGCGCAAGTCGAAAACTGCGGTGCTGGGAATCGCCAGACCGGCGCCGATGCGTCCGAAGGGCCGCTCCTGAAACAGGCGCACGGAGATCAGCACCGCTCCGGCGACCACCATGGCGATTCCGAACCATTGCGCCGGCGAAACGTGCTCGCCCAGGAACATCAACGCCAGAATGGCAACGAAAATCGGATTGATCTGAGAGATGGCCACGGCTCGCGAAGCCTCCATGAGGCGCAGGCCGCGGAACAGCAGCACCACGGAGCAGCCCATGAACAGGCCAGCCACAACAGGAGTCAACGCCACCTGCCAGGTGGTGCCCTCCGGCACTCCAACAATTGCGGCAACGATGGCGCCGTAGACCAGTCCAGTGGTCCCGCACCACAGGCACAGGGGCGGCACTCCATTCAGATGGAACGACAGCAGGCGCTTGTCGCAGACGCTGACGAAGCAAAATGCCAGGGCTGAGCCCAGGGCAAGGAGGGGCCACATAGAGTCAGCGCAACCCCGCAGGCAGGCGTTGCAGCCCGTACCGTATCTGCCCGCTGCTCGTTGGGAAATCGCGGGTCAGTCCTTGGATGGCACGGTACCAGCGTCGGATGGCGTGCAGATACTCGTCGCCAGATGGAGGCCGTATTTCAAACAGTTTTTGCTCTTGATAGACCCGGATCACATAAGCGCACATATCGGCAATCTGGATGCCGGCGCTGGTAGCCGAATCCACAAAGGCGGGAGCATCAGCAATGTGGACGCTGGCTTGGCCCTCGTTAGAACGGTAAAGGAAATTGGCGAAAATATTGCTGGTCTTGCCAAATCGGGGACCGCGGCCATCAAAAAGCATGACAGCGAAGTCATCACGCTCACTGGCCAAAAGTTCGATGCGTTGCAATAGGTAGCGAAAGCGATTTCCCAATGACGATTCGACGTGTATGGGTTGTTGAAAAGGAGATTGCATGATCGCCGCGAAAACAGTAACTGGCAATGTTACCAAGGCGGAGAAAAACTCCTCAGCAAATACGCGTTTGACTCGGCTTTTGCGATAGGCTTTCTCCTTGAGCAGATTGGATCCCTTGAGTTCGGCGGTTTCCGAACCCAGGATGTTCCTTTTCATGGCATAAATTTGCCTGGTAATAGAACGGGAATGCTGCTCGTCGTAGCAGATCGCTACCACCACGGGCCGAGTGCTCATGTCGTTGGGATTAGGAAGCCCGCTCTCGTCGATGAATGCCAGCATAGTTACTCTCTTTTGAATTGGTTGGAATGGTGATAGACAGCCCACATGCTTATGACGTAAAATCAACTCAGTGCCATACGCAACGTGTAGCAGCGTTACCTGTGGTGCTCTTGATCAGGAGGATGGCGCATGTAGGCCCAGTGTCAGGTCGCCAACCCCGCCCGGGACGGTTGCGGCGTACCCCGCCGGACACGTCCCGGTCTTTAATTCCGCCCGAGCCGCGGGCCAGGGCTCAAACCCGGCAGTGGCCGTCGCACCGGCCCAGCCAATTGCTGATGCGCATCCGGTTGCGCGCGAAACCGCGGTAGAAGAGATCAAAAGCGGGGCGGGCCGGCCACCATTCGGTCCAGCCGAGCACCCAGCCCAAGCCAGCCAGGCGGTAGCCCTCGCGCAGACTTTCCATGCCCACCGTGATGGCGCCGTCCGGCTTGATGCCGTACATTGCAGACTGTACCTGATCGGCGTCCAGGCCCCACGCGGCGGCGTTGAAGTCCTCGGCGGAGATGTCCACGGGCTCGATGGCGGTAGGCCGGCGACGATAGAGGTTCATCACCTCGCGGCTGCACATGGGACACGACCCGTCGTATAGCATTCGGAAGCGATCACTCATCGCCGGCCTCCCGGCCCAAGCTTTGGGTTGTCCGGTTGGGTTAATCGTCTGCCGGGGTGAGCACTGCGGCGTCGGCGGCCATCTGGGCGGCCTGGGCGGCGGCCAGACCCGCCACGTCGGTGCCCACGTCCTGCACGCCGTACTTCTTTTCCAGTTCGTAAATGGCGTCCAGGCCGAGCACCGAAGCGACGTCCCAGCGGGTGCCGTAGCGGTCCGGGTTCACCTTGCCGTCAGCCATGAGCTCTTCGTAGGCGGCGCGCACCTGCTTGTAGATGAGCCAGATGGTGCTGCCGCAGATCATGATCTTGTAACCCAGTTCGTCCATGGTCTGGGTCGTGGCCAGGTCGCCGTTGTACATGCGGGGCACGTCGGCCAGGTCGGCGGCGTAGCGCTGGATGTCGTCCTGGGACTTGATGCCATCGACGAATACCAGATCGGCGCCGGCCTCGACGTAGGCGCGGCACCGGCTCACGGTGTCCTCCCAACCGGTGACGGCGTAGGCGTCGCAGCGGGCGATGATGACGAAATCGGGGTCGGTGCGGGCGTCCAGCGCGGCGTGGATTTTCTGCACGTGCTCCTCGACGGGGACCACCTGCTTGCCGGCGAAGAATCCGCACTTCTTGGGGAACACCTGGTCCTCCAGGTGGATGGCGGCCACGCCGGCGGCCTCGTACTCCCGGACGGTGCGGCGCACGTTGAGCGGGTTGCCGTAGCCGGTGTCGGCGTCGCAGATCACCGGGATGTTTATAGCATCGGCGATGTACTTGGCGTTGGCGACCATTTCGGTCATGGTGAGCAGGCCGACGTCGGGGAAGCCGCGTTCGGCGGCGGTGCCGGCGCCGGTCATGTAGACAGCCTGGTGTCCCACGTCCTCGGCGATGCGGGCGTGAAGGGCGTTGAGCACGAAGGGGGCGACGACCATACGGTCCGACGCGAGCATCTGGCGCAGCTTGGCAGTGGCTTTCATAGTGAATCGATACCTCCACGGATTAACTTACATCGATGCACAGGATTAGCAGGATATTTATGCATCGGTCATGGTTCGGGTTGGTTGATTGAGCGCGTAAATCGTTGGAACTCGACTTTGGGGCTACCGAAATTGATAAGCAGCCCCACTGGTATGCCGGTAGCATTCAGGTAGTTGATTACCTGCGCTTTGTGCTGCGGGGTGAGCCGCTCCACGGCTTTCAGTTCAATGATCACCTTGTCCTGGACCAACAAATCTGCGTAGAAATCCCCCACCCGAGTATTGCGAAACGTTACTTGGATCGGAGCCTGAGCCTTGACAGGGACTCCGGCATCCCCAAGAGCAACCACCATGGCGTTTTCATACACCGATTCTAGAAAGCCTGCTCCCAGTTCGTTCTGCACTTCGAAAGCGCAGCCTATTATTACCCTGGTCAAATCCGAATACAGCAAAACTCGATCCTGTCCATCCTGTCTATCGATGTAAAATTCCTTTAGGGGTCAGAAGATGCGGTCGGTTTCGGGGACCAGCGGGGGCAGGAGGGCCTCCATCCACGGCACCATGTCGCGCAGGACTTCCACCGGTATTTCGTGGCCCATGTTGTATTCGTGGTAGGACAGGTTGTAGTTCTCCGCGTCGAGGAACTCGCGGGTGCGGCGCGCGCTGTCCATAGAAACCATCTGGTCGTAGAGCCCGTGGGCGACGAAAACCGGCTGATTGCGGTGGTCCGGCAGGCGCGGTCGCAGGATTTCGGGATCCGGAAGCGAGGCGCTGAGCGCAATCAGGGCCACGAACTTGTCCGCCCGCTCCAGTCCCATGCGGTAGGTCATGCCGCCGCCCTGGGAGAACCCCAGCAGTACCGCGCGGTCTTGTTGGGCCCTAAACTCGCTGAGGACCTCGGTGAAGAATGCGTCCAGCAGTGATTCCGCCTGGGCGAAATGCTCGTCATTCGCTTGGCCGCGGGGCGGATGCCAGCCGTAGCCGATCATGCCGGGGGCCAGTTCGAAGGGGACGGGCGCGTTGGGGCACACGTATACGTAGCCCTTGCGGTTGATTGACGGCGCGAGGCCGGCCAAGTCCTGCATGTTGGCGCCAAAACCGTGCAGCATGACCACCACGGGATAGTCGGCGTCGGCGTCGTAATCGTCCGGAAATATGACGAGATAGTGGAGGCCGTCGTCGGCAACCCGGCGCTGTTCGGCGTGCATAAGTATCGCTCCTGATACGGTTCAGCCCTCTCCGCGCAGCCGCTGAAGTTCGGCGCGCAGGCGGGCATTCTCTTCCTGAGGGTGCTCGTATTCCGCTCCGGTGGTCGGGTCGTGAATACTGAAGCGTCGATCCAGGCATCGGAAATTGAGGTTCAGGATTGCGCTGGTGGAGCCCTCCGCTCCATTGTCGTATCGTACTAGCGGGAACCGCTCGTACTGCCCGTTGACCAGGCGCTCCCCGATGATGACCTGTCCATAGTAGCGTCCGCCGTCCGGGTCAAAACGCCAGTATTCCGGCACGCCAATGCTCTGGTAAATGTCCCGCTTGCGTATGGTGTCATTGCGGTGGGTGCGCCGGGAGGCGACCTCGATTACAAGATCTGGCGGCTTGCTGTTCTGCACCGGGTCATAGCCCACCCGACGCCAGATGGCGTCCGTATCCACGTCGAAAGCTATAAGAAAGTCGGGGATGACGTGGGGCGGCGGGCCGCCGGTAGCCGGGGCCGCCGGGTCGTGGTAAATCGGAATTTCCCCGCTGATGAGGATGGTCGGATGGTCCCGTAAAGAATAGCCCGGCGTCACTATGCTGACGAGCGTCTCTTGCAGGTAGTATATGGGGCGTATTTGCAGCGTATCCTTGGGCTCGCGAGGCAATTCTGGGTATGGTTCCCAATGCCGGGCAGCCGGGATTTTGGCCTGGGGCGTAGTCATTGCGGTTCTCCCAATTCGCGGCGCTGACCGCGCTCCACCCCATTGTAGCGCAAAGCTGTCGGCTCCATTACACCGCTGCGTCCGCCGGGCACGCCGGCGCCGGTCAGCGCCGTCAACAGCCGGGTTGGCCGGGGTTGCCGCAGCAGGCGCGCCGGGAGACTATCTTGCGCCGCATGTTGGCAGCAGCCATGGACAACACCTGACGCCACGGCAACCCAGTGCCTCGCAGGTTGGCAAAACCGGAGCCCAGGCTATCGGGACCACGATGCGCATGGTCGTGGGGGTGGCCGTGTTCAGGCTCTTTTTGTTCCATGGGCGGAACCCGCCATCATATTTATGCCCGGACGGCCGCGTTTCTGTCGCCGCTGCCGAACACGCCGAAGGGGTTCAGGGAGCGCGGCGCGTCATAGACGTCCATCTGCTCGGTCCGCTTCAACCAGCCAACTACGATGTAGGTGATCGGCGTGGCGACGATCTCGTACACCGACTTGGCGATCCAGGCGCATACGGCGGCGTTGAACACCGGCAGCCACGAGCCGTCGGGTCCAACCCAAAGCCCCGAAACACCGAAGGCGATGGTGAAGAACAGGATGGAGTCGATGCCCTGGCCCACCACGGTGGAGGATATGGTGCGCAGCCACAGGAATCGCCCCTGCGTGCGGTTCTTGAGCAGTACCATGATGACGGCGTTGGAAAACTCGCCGACGATATAGGCGACAAAAGAGCCAAGGAGTATCCAGCCGGTGGCGCCCAGGATGGCCTCGTAGGCGTGTTCGCTGGGCAGGTTGGCGACGACGTTGCCCGCGTCGTCGGTGATCGTCACGGGGTCCATGGACCAGAACACCGCGCCCGGGATCATGTCACCGACCCAAAACAGGAACACCATCAACAGGTTGCACAGGAACCCCAGCCAGATCACGCCGCGAGCGACACGGAACCCGTACACCTCGGTCAGGATGTCGCTGATGATGTACCCAACGGGGAAGCAGACGATCGCCGCAGAAACTACGAAGAGGTTGCTGCCAATGAAGTCAAAAGGCAGTGTAAACAGAGACACCGGCTTGGTGGCGATGATGTTGCTGACCAACAGCACCGTCACCGCCAGCGCGGCGATGATGACCAGTTTCCCGGAGAATTGCATGGTTGTCTCGACGTCACTCCGGCACGCCGTAGGCTGCGGCATTGGCAGCCAAGACGACCAGCATTCTTTCGTAGGAGGCTTCGCCGAACAGAAATACGTGAGTTCGGTACACGTTCCGGTCGGCTATGAACCGACGAAACCCGTCCAGCGCGTCCCAGTAATCGCCCCGGCGCAGCGGCGCTTCGACTTCATCTTTCAGTAAGGTCGCCTGGCGGTACAATTCCAACCTTTCAAGCAGCGGGTAGCAGTCACCGGCCAGCGTGTCGACCAGATTATCGTGCAGGTCCAACAAGACCGCCTTGACCGTGAACCACTCTATTTCGGCGTCAAGGCCGCACGGCATCGGGCGTCTCGACGTTCACGCCGAGCTCCTCCAGTTTGGCTTTGAGGGCTTGGCGTTCCTTTACCCTCTTCTCGGCGCGGCGATAAATCTGCTCCACCTCGCGCTTCTTGCCGCGCGGAATCAGCAGGCGCGCATCCTCCGGTATATGCGTCATCTTACCGGCCTCCTGTTGCGTTGGAGCTGACTATATCACAGAACCGCTGGCCTACAGCAACGGCAGGTAGCGCGAAATCTCATAGTCGGTGACCGTGGAACGGTATTGCTCCCACTCCTGTTTCTTGTTGCGGATCAGCGTTTCGTAAACGAAATCGCCCAGGGTCCGGCGCAGGAGTTCGCTGTCTTCGGCCAATGCTATGGCCTCCCCCATGCTGGTGGGCAGTCGCCCGATGCCGCGGGCGGTTCGCTCCTCGGCGGACATGGACCCGACGTCACCGGTGATGGGAGACGGCAACGGGTATTCTTCCTCGATACCCTTCATGCCGGCGGCCAGCAGCGCGCTGAAGGCCAGGTACGGATTGCAGGCCGGGTCAGGGGCGCGGTATTCCACGCGCAGGGAGGTTTCGTAGCCGGACTTGTACGAGGGAACCCGTATCAGATCCAGGCGGTTGGACATGGTCCAGGACACGTGCACCGGAGCCTCGTAGCCGGGCACCAGGCGCTTGTAGGAATTGACCCACTGGTTGGTCACCAGCGTGATCTCCGGCGCGTGGCGCAGCAGGCCGGCGATAAAGCGCTTGCCGATCACCGAGAGATGGAGGTCGTCGTCCGGGTCATAGAAGGCGTTGTTGTTGCCGCGGAACAGTGACTGGTGGGTGTGCATGCCGCTGCCGTTGGCGGTGGAGAAGGGCTTGGGCATGAAGGAGGCGTAGACGCCCTGCTGCTGGGCCAGTTCCTTGATGACCAGCCGGGCGGTCATGACGTTGTCGGCCATGGTCAGGGCGTCGGTGTACTGCAGGTCGATCTCATGCTGGCTGGGCGCGCCCTCGTGGTGGGAGTATTTCACGGGGATGCCCATTTCGGCCAGGTTGAGCACGGTGTCGCGGCGCAGGTCGGACGCGGGGTTGCTGGAGAGCTGGTCGTAGTACCCGTAGGTGTCCAGTGGTTCCGGATGTTCGGCGTCTCTCAGGTAGAAGTATTCCAGCTCGGGACCAACGTAGTAGATGTAGCCCAGGCTGGCCAGACGCTCCAGATTACGCTTGAGGACGTGGCGCGGATCTCCGATGAACGGCTCGCCCCGGGGGGTGCGGACGTCGCAGAAGATGCGGGCCACGGCGTTGCGACGGGGACGCCAGGGCAGCAGCGTGAAGGTGGTCGGGTCGGGGAAGGCCCGCATGTCACTCTCCGCGTCGGTGCTGTAGCCCTCGATGGCCGCGCCGTCGAACCCGACGCCCAGCTCCAGAGCGTCCTCCAGGTCATCCACGGTGATGGCGAACCCCTTGAGGTTGCCCAGTATGTCGGTGAACCACAGGCGGATGAACTTGACGTCGAAGTCACGGGCGCTGCGGAGCACGTACTCGCGCTCGGCAGCGTGATGGTCGGTCAGCACGGGTTGTCTCCTGATACTCACATTCGAAATCGTTCCGGCACTTTTCCATCCAGCGCCATCAAAAACTCCACGTCGGTTACGCCGGATTGACGGACCAAATCTGTCACAGTTCCTAGCGAGATGGTTCCCCGGTGCCGCAGAATATAGACAGTCAACCCCAGCCTGACGTGGACCAACTTGGCATGCGGGCCTCGTCCGCTGCCCGCGGGTTGAAATCCAAGACGACGATACGCAGATCGCACTTCTCGCTCGGTCAGGTTGCGAAAGTACGGCGGCATTATGGCGTTGGAGAGAACACGCCTTCAAATCGCGGGTTTTGGCGCATCTCTTCCTCAGTCATAAACCGAGGTTCGACCCAATGCAGCTCAGCTTTCCCTCCGCGTTCCTGGTATTCAGCAAGAACAACTCGCTTCTCGTACTCAACACGTTCCTGGTCATAAACCACCACCTTCCAGCCCGGTTCCGGTTCCAGGTGCATCGCCATGGCGTCGGCGATCATCGCCAGCGCTTCCTCGCGGGTCAGGCCGTCGGAGACGCAGCCGGGCATGGCGAGGCAAACCGCCGTCCACCAGAGGTTATCCGGGGGTTCCAGCTCCGGGTATTTGACCAGCACCACTTCGTACTTTGCCATTGCAAATCACTCTTCCTCAGCCTCGCGCCTGGAGTCGTCCCGCGTTGCCGGCAATTGTAACACCGGGGCCAAGTTCCGCAGTGTACAAAGATGCAACGGGATGGGTTGCTGATGGCCCATCCCGTCAATGTGTCGGCGTGAAGTCCGTATCGGCAGTGTCCACCCGGCCGACACGTCAACCTAAATGTTCATCCGCTCGCCGTGCTGGGTCAGGTCCACGCCGATCTCTTCCTCCTGGTCGGAGACGCGCAGGCCGATGGTGTATTTCAGCGCCAGCAAGATGATGGCGGAAATCACGAAGGACCAGGCGAATGCGGCGGCGATGCCGATGATTTGATACAGGATTTGCTCGATGCGCGTGACGTCGGCGTCCAGCGCGCCAAACCCGATGCCGACGAAAATTCCCGTCGCCAGCGCGCCCCATATTCCGCCGACGCCGTGGATGCCGAACACGTCCAGCGAGTCGTCGATGCGGAATTTGTGGATCAGCTCAACGGCGATGAAGCAGGCTCCGCCGGCGCCGGCGCCGATGATGATGGCGGGCATGACGCCCACAAAGCCGGCTGCCGGGGTGATGGCCACCAGGCCGGCCACCGCGCCGGCCGCCGCGCCGCTGGCCGACGGGCGCTTGGTGATGAACCAGGAGATGATCGACCACGAGGACATGGCGGTGGCCGCGGCCACGTTGGTGACGACGAACGCGTTGGCAGCCGTCTCCGTGCTCAGGTCGAAGCTGCTGCCCGCGTTGAAGCCGAACCAGCCGAACCAGAGCAGGCCAGCGCCCAGCAGCACCAGCGGGACGTTGTCCGGGGCCAAGGTAGCCGTGCCGAAGCCGCTGCGACGGCCCACGATCAGCGCGGCGGCCAGGGCGGCCGTGCCCGACGCGATGTGGACCACGGTGCCGCCGGCGAAGTCCAGGGCAAACCCGGCCTCGCTCATTCCCAGCAGGCTGCCCAGGTTGCCCAGCCAGCCGCCGCCCCACACCCAGTGGCACAGCGGCGCGTAAACGATGGTCACCCACAGGGCGGCGAAGATGATGTAGGACTGGAACTTGAAGCGCTCGGCGAAGCCGCCGGCGATGAGGGCCACCGTGATGATGGCGAACATGCCCTGGAATGCCATGAAGGCCTGTTCGTCCAGCCCGACGCCCACCATGCCGAACTTGCCCAGGTCGCCCACGAAGCCCAGGCCGCCGACGCTGGTGCTGAAAGCGAGGCTGTAACCCCAGAGCACCCACAGCACGCTGACCACCCCGATGGCGGTGATGGAGTGCATCATCGTGCCGATCACGTTCTTGTGGCGCACCAGCCCGCCGTAGAACAGCGCCAGGCCGGGCACCATAAGGAACACCAGAGCGGCTGATATCAGGAAGGACAATACTTCCAGTTCAGTGAATTCCATGTCTCCATCTCCCCTCAGTTGAACGCCGGCAGATGCCGTTGTGGTGTCCAACCGCCGCAGCCCGCCCGAAAGCGGATGGCCGTACCGTCGACGGTGGTGTTGGGATGCGTGTGTCGCGCCAAAATTTACTGAAGCAGTCTAGATTTCCGGTGTTACGGACTAATGACGGAAATGTTACGAAGTTGTTACACGCAACCGGGGGGCGTCCTCATGCGTGCCCACTTTGTCATCGCGAGGAGCATAGCGACGCGGCGATCGCGCCACTTGGAGAACCATAGCTCCGGCAACGGGATTGCCGCACTTTGCTCTCAATGAGGGTTTGGGGAAACTGGGTACGTATCAATCCTAATGAACAAGTTGACAGCTATCCAGGGCGTCTATATTGTCTGCCGCCGGATTCGCCGGTTAACGAATTCGATGACCGCCGTTGGATTTCAGCCATGAAAGCAGGCTCGGTATGAATACCAAACCCAGAATATTTCACGGGTGGTACATCGTTGCCTGCGGATTCCTAAGCCAGGGGATGCGGGTGGGCCTGGGCGCCCAGACCTTCGGCTTCTTCTTCAAGCCGATGATCGAGGAGCTGGGGTGGAACCGCACGATCATGACCAGCGCCCTCCTGGTTCGAGACCTGGTCAGCGCCGGCGCGTATCCCGCCATCGGTTACGCCGTGGACCGCTACGGCCCCCGATTCCTCATGGCGGGCAGTGCAATCGTATTGGGCATCTCGCTGATGCTCCTGTCCCAGACGCGGGAGATATGGCAGTTCGTCCTGTTCTACGGCGTCATTGGCACCTTCGGTGTCCCCGGACTCGGTTACGGCGTGGTCAGCCCGACCATCGCCAAGTGGTTCATCCGTCATCGGGGCCGGGCCACCGGCATAGCGACGGCAGGACTCAACGTGGGCGCGGTGGTGTTGACGCCCCTGATTTTGTTCCTGCTTCAAGCTTTCGGATGGCGGACGGCCTGGTTCCTGTTGGGGTTCGTTCCCTGGATTGTCGTTGTGCCGCCCTCCCTGCTCTGGCTACGCCGGCAACCGGAGGACATGGGGTTACTGCCCGACGGGGACACGCCTGCCGAAGACCCCGAAACGCACCAGAGCGAGGTTTCCGGCGAGGACTCCGGGGATCCGGTCAATGAAGTGAGCTGGACGGTTGGACAGGCGTTGCGCGCCCCGGCGTTCTGGCTGTTGGTCGCCTATGAAGTGCTGGCGGGCATGTCCATCGGCGCTCTGATTATCCACCGGATTCCCTATGCTACGGATCTCGGTTTTTCCGATGTGCAGGCAGGGATATCCTTCGCCATATACGGTGTCTGCGCCTTCGCGGCCAAGCTGGTCTGGGGGTTCCTGGCAGACCGTTACTCGATCTGGCTGTTGGCCATAATCGCTCTGGTGTTGAGCTCGGTCAGCATCTTAGCCGGCGTGGGCTCAACGACCGCGTGGCAGCTGTACGCCACTTTCGGAGTGATGTACGGGCTCACTGGGGGCGCGCTGGTGGTGATCGGCCCCCTCCTGTGGGCGGCGCATTTCGGCCGCCGGCACCAGGGCACGATCCGGGGAGTGATGAGCCCCTTCTACCTCATCGCCAGCATCGGCGGGCCGCTGTTCGCCGCCTTCGTGTACGACCAGTTCGGCAGTCTGGACGCCGCCTTCCGGGTATTCGCAGCGTACTTTGTCATCAGCGCAATACTGGTTTGGCTGGCCGGCCGCATGAGGTACATCGGCGCGCCAGCGTATGGGTGAGCAGGCGAGGGATATGGTGGTGTGACACGCACCCGCTGACCGATCTCCACCAGCCGGGCGTGTCACCCTACGATTCTTGAGGGCAGCAGACTTACCCAGGCGCATTCCCAACCGGTACGCACGAGAAACCAACCTTCACTGCCGCCCACTCCCCCGGCGCATCCTCCGCCTTCGTCACGTCCCGGTCGAAGACGCGGGCCGGCGAGTTTCCCGCCACGTCTTCCAGGCGCGGCTCGACGACCAGTTGGTACTCGCCGGTTTGCCACGGAACATCCGGCATGAAGCGCCAACTGCACTCACCCTCGCCGATCTCGGCTGCGCCGCCCACGTTCCGGCCGGCCTCGTCTCGAACCGAGAGGCAGTGCTGCAACAGCCCGTGGTCAAGTGGCCGGTCGAATTCGACCAGCAGCGGCGCTCTGGAGCCGGCCGTGCGGGCAGTCAATCGCCAGGCGGTGGGGTCAATGCGCGAGCGTAATGCGGGGCCGATGCGGTAGCTGCGTTCCGTGCCGGCTCGAAGGGGCTGACCCGCGGCGTCGCGGAAGGCCGGGTCGACGGAGACGCGCACCGTCGTGCCCTCCACCAGCGGGTAGCCGAACTCCAGGTTGGGCACGAGCCCGCGCTTGATGCGCCCGGGGTCCAACAGCATGGTCAGGCGTTTGCGCTCCGGATCCCACAGCTCCGGATCTGGAGGGAGGAAGACGTCATCCAGCGTCTCGCCGGTGTCCGCTCGGGTGACCCGTATCGCGCTCGATGCCCAGCCCTCGCTCATTGGCGCGGAGAAGTGCACGTACACCCGCAGCAGGTTGACCGGCAGATTGGCGGCGGTTGGGTAGATTGCCACGACCTCAGTGGTGGAAGACGCCTCCGGGTCTGGCCGCCGGATCTGCCAGACCTCCGCGCCGTCAGCGTCGCCGCCGGACTCGACCAGCAAGGAGTAGCTAACCCCGTCGGCGAAGGGAAACCGGGGCGCGAACCAGATTGCCCCATCCCGAACCAGGAAACGTCCAGCGGCCGGCGGAACCGCGGGTCTGCCGCCGCATGAAGGCAGTGCCTCGCTAGGATAAACGGCCAGACGCCGGGACAGCGCCCCGGCGTCCAGCCCGCTCAACTCGCCAAGCTCGGCCTCAGTCCAGCCGCCGATTTTCAGGCAGTCGCGTCCATCGTGCCGCGCCCACTCCAGTTGCAGGTGGCGGCCGCGGGTCACAGCGTTGCGGTGGCGTAGGTGCGCAGGTGGGAATGCCCGTCCTCGTCCTGCTGGAGCATCAGGACGCCGTCCCCGTTCAGGTTGGCCATGCGCTTGACGCCGGGATGGGGCAGCAACTGGCGCGGCACGCCCACGCCCGGCGTGACCGGGTCGGCCGGCGAGGCGTCCAGGGAGTCATCCGGCACCGTGAGCGGGCCCTGCACGTCGATGTCCTTGCAGGCGATCTTGAACAGCGGATGCCGGTCGTTGCACACCAGCAGGTACTCGCCGCCGTCGTGCTCGTACGAGACCAGGTCAATGGGATGGTTGTGGGAGCCCAGCTCGGCCACGGTCTTGCCCATGACGTGCTTTTCGGTATCGAAGTCTGCCAGGGTGAACTGCACCACCGGCGTGCAGGTGTAGCTGGCCAGGATGCTGGTGTTGCCCTGGTAGGGCACGAAGGCGCGGATGGGCGCGGCCGTTTCGTACACGCCGTGGGATACGTGGAAGATTTCCAGCGAGTTGGCTTTGGCTTCGCCGTTGAAGGGGAAGGGGATGCGGCGCAGGGTGGAGGTGAACTCCTCGTTGGAGGTTCCGGCCACCAGCAGCAGGCCGTCGACGTAGGACATGTCGGTCACGGTTACCGTGCGCAGCTGCATGCGCGTGACCAGGCGCGGGTCGTCCGCGTCGGCGGCGTCGGTGATGTCGTACTGGGAGAATGCCACGTCCTCCAGCGACACATCGGCGATGGAGCCATCACCGGACACCCGGACGATCACCGGGATGGCGTCGTCGCCGCTGCCCCGCATGACCGAACAGTACACGTTGCCCGACACCGGGTGCGCCACGATGTCGCGGATGGTCACGTCCTCCCGGGAGCAGCCCAGGTAGGACGCCAGGGAGGCGTCGAAGTTGTCGAGATTTACGTCTTGCGGCTCGCCGCCACCGGCGTCGCCGACGTCGATGGCGAAAATGGACGCGCCCACGTTATCGGCAACGAACAGCAATCCCTCCGGCCCAAAGGCCAGCGCCCCCGCCGACTTGATGGCCGGCGTGCCCACGCTCAGTCCCAGATTTTCCAGACTTGTCGCAGTTCCGAGGTCAACCATAACTGCCTCCTACGCTTTTCGTATTGTGATTTGCGCCAGTGTAGCATCGCGGCGACTGCCGGGCTACCGCCGGCCCAAAACCGGCGCGGTTTTGCTATACTCCGGCCGGTAAACAGCAACGGCATTTAACCGCCGCGAGGAGGCCGCCATGACTACCGAACGCCGCCGAGGCACCGTCACCCTCCGCCAGGTCAGCGGCTCCGCCCGGTCCCGTAAGGTGCGGGTCGAGCTGGGAGAGGAGTCCGCTTTCACCGACCTCCCGGCCCCCGTCAAGGTCGGGGATGCGCGGTATTTCCTGGTGCGGGGGCGCGACGGCTACAAACTGCTGTCCACCATCTGCCCCCATCAGGGCGGCGAGATCGAGGACGAGGGCGACGAGGTGTTCGTCTGCGACGGCCACGGCTGGCAGTACGAGAAGGGCGAGGGCACCTGCGTCAACAACCCCAACTTCCGCATGAAGGCGTTCCTGGTCACCCAGCAGGAAGGCAAACTGGTGGCGCTGGTGCCGGACGAGTAGGCCCGCTCCAAATCGCCCAGCGATTCACAAAAGATCCGGCCCCGAAGCTTCACGCTCCGGGGCCGTTTGTTGGCCAGACGGGGTCAGGCGATCCGATCGGGATCAGCCGACCATGTCGTAGCTGCGCAGCAGCTTGCCGGGCAGCGCGTTGGTGCACTCGTTCTCGATGAACGTCACTACACCGTTGACCAGGATGTAGCGGATTCCGGTGGGCTTCTGCACCAGCCGCTTCTCGCCGCCGGGGAAGTCGGTCTCGAACTGCGGCTTGTCGTACAGCAGTCCCAGCTCGTCCATGTTGTAGATCATCACGTCCGCGTAGTCGCCGACGCGCAGCGTGCCACGACCCTTCATGTCCGAGAAGGCCGCCGGCAGCGCGCTCATCTTCTGGTGGGCCTGCTCCAGCGTCATCAGCTCGTTGTCGCGGATCCAGTGACCCAGGAAGTACACCGGCCACACGCTGTTGACCAGGAACCGGGTGTGCGCGCCGCCGTCCGACACTGAGATGTGGACGAAGGGGTTGACCAACCGCTCGGCGCGGGCGTCGTCCCCCTGTCCGCCGGCCGGGTGAGCGAACTCGGTCTCCAGGTCCTCATCCAGGGCGATGTCCAGGAACACGTCCAGCGGGTGCTTGCCCTCGGCGGCGGCGATGTCGGCGATGGACAGGCCCTCGTACTTGAGGTTCCGCTCCAGCGCCACCTCGACCACCTGCACCTGCGTCCAGTCGGTGCGTGCGTGGGGCCGCTCGATGACGTCGCGCTTCATGCCGGAGCGGATGCCGTCTTCGGACAGCTTGGCGATGCGCTCCTCCTTGGAGCCCACCAGCGGCTGCACCCAGTTGGGCATGTAGTCGAACAGGTTGTACTCGGAGAGCTTGAACTCGGCGATGGTCGGCACCGAGCCCTGCTGCGCCAGGACGGGCAGCCCCTCTTTGCGGACTTCCTCCAGCCAGTCGTAGCCTTCCTCATCGCCCAGGGCGACATGCAGCGGGCGTCCGCTCATGCGGACCATCTCCGCCAGCATCTCCCGCTGGCCGGGGCGGTCGTCCGAGATGCCGATGGTCCAGCCCAGGTGGCCCACGCCGAACTCGCTCATGACCTGGGACAGAGCGTAGAACTCCTCGGGGGACGCGACGTGGCTGGGCAGCCAGCTGCCGTCCTCGGGCCGGTCCTCCAGGTTCTTGTCGGCGGAGATCCCGAACGCCCCCGCCTTCATGGAGTCGTACAGGATCTGCTTCATCTGGTTCAGCTCGGCCTCGGTCACGGACGTCCGCTCCCGAGCCGGGATCATGCCCAGCACGTAGCCTCGCAGCGGCGAGAAGGGCACCAGCGCGCCGACGTTCACGCCCAGGCCCTGGCGGTCCAGGCTGTCCATGTATTCGGGGAAGGTCTCCCAGTCCCAGCGCATACCCAGCCGCATGGACTCCAGCGGTATCGCCTCGATGCGGTTCATCATGCGCATGTTCAGGTCACGGTCCTCGGGCCGCGTCGGCGCGAACCCGAAGCCGCACTGCCCCACGGTCAGCGACGTCACGCCGAACCATCCCGACAGCGACGCATAGGGGTCCCAGTTCAGCTGGGCGTCGTAGTGCGTGTGCAGGTCCACGGCGCCCGGGGCGACGATGCACCCGCTGGCGTCCAGCTCCCTGGCGCCGCCGGCGTTGATGCGCCCGCTGACCATGGCCACCCGCCCGTCCTTGATGCCCACGTCGGCGCGGACGCGGGGCAGGCCGGTGCCGTCGATTACGGTTCCACCGCGAATTACCAAGTCAAATTCTGGCATAGGGTCACCTCCCAAAAGCGGCGTTGTGCAAAATCCTGCGCCCCGCCTGACGACATGAGCGCATCGAAGTGGCCGCAGTGTAAGTCCGCATTATTTGCATGTCAATTTGGCAACGAATATCGTAACCATTATGCAAAGTAACGCAGATTTCGTTCCCACCGGCGAACCTGTCGTCGGATCCCATACGTACCCGTTTGTCATCGCGAGGAGCGAAGCGACGTGGCGATCTCGTTGCTTGAAGATTGACCCCCATAGCAACCGGATTGCCGCGCTTCGCTCGCAATGACGGTTCAGGTCAAACTGAGTGCGAATGAGGTCGTCGGATCACTGCACCACCGCGAACGCCTGATACCATGGTAGGTTACAGCTCAGGATCAGTTCGGCGGCCACTGGCTGTCGTATGGTTCGGCGAGCCAGCGCTCCAGGTCCACCCGCAGCGTGCCGCTAGCGGAGTCCAGGACGCTCTGCAAATCCCGTCCCAGCGAGTCAAGCTCGGACTCAAACCCTCCCAGCAGGCTGGAGAGGTCGGACAACTCCAACTCCAACCGCTCCGCGCTCCGGGCGAAATCGGCCAGTGCGTCCCCAATCAGAGGCGTGTCGCCGCCCGCCCGCAACGCCCCGGCCAAGGCGCTCACCGATTCCCTCACTTCCGATACGGAGCCCTTGACCGTGTTTACGTCAGCCTGAAGGTCCCGCGCCGCATTCGCCGCACCGGTGAACAGGGCCTCCATCTCTTCCCCAGACACTGGCGTCGGCTCTGCCTTACCTATCCCTTCCAACGCCTCCGCCAGGGACTCGGTATTGTCGCCCAGGTCGTTCAACTCCGAGTCCAGAGCGCGGATCAGGCGCTCCGCTTCTCCCACTCCTGGGTAGGTGTCCCGCACCACGTCCATGGCCGTTACGCTCCCCAGCAGGGGTACGCTGCCCTTGATCTCGTCCATTAGGTCGAACATGCCCACCATGTCGTTGGACAGTACCCGCACTTCTGATACGTTGTCGTCAAGTCTCCTCACCTTTTGCGAAACGTCAGTCAGCTCTCCGGTGTCGAAGTCTCCGACGGACTGCCTCCAGGCGTAGGAACGCAGTATGTCCTCGGCAAGCTCCCGCTCCCCCACCGGCGCGCCGGAGGCGGAGAATATGGCCAGCTCATTTCCGTACTCCACCAGCACGTAGGTCTGGCCCTCGTGAGTGTGACGGGCGATCTCGCTTCCGAGGGGAGGGCTGGTGCACCCCATAAAGCCAAAGGCCGGGGCGACAACGATGAGGACGATAGTGATGACGTGCGTTGCGCCGGACTGTACCCAGTGCCACCGCCTCGACCCGGATCTCCGCCTCCGGCTCGGCGGAGGCGGAGATGGTGGCTGGTCCGGGAAACTCCCGCCCGTGGCCGGAGGCGGAGACACTGCCTGAGCCGGAGGGACACCGGATGCGGAACCTGAGCTTGTGTCAGGGGTGTGGGACTGCTGGGATGCAGGTTCAGGTGGCCCGCTATCCGGACGACAGTCTCCCGCCGGGTGCACGACCACTGGTAGGGTTTCCTCCAACCTTTTGGGTTCACTCTCCCTGCCATCGCGGGGTATCCTGTTGGCCTCAGAAGACCCAGGGCACCGGCGGAGTGTCGTGCTTCGCAGTACGCCAAAATAGCCCCCGGCCCTTCCCTCGTTCAGTGTCGCCACCCGTATATGCTTGCCCAAGTGTACCTCCGTGGATTTCGGATCAAGGTTACGGCTTTACTTAGGTGCCCATCTTGGATAGCTATCACGTACTGAGTTGTGTGTCAGTTGAGCCACGTCCGAACCGTCGGCGTTCATCACGTATATTTCAGCGTCTCCGTCCCTGTTTGATGCGAACGCTATGCGCCGACCGTCCGGCGACCAACTCGGCCGGATGTCTCCAGACGAGTTGTCGGTCAACTGTTCCACGTCCGAACCGTCGGCGTTCATCACGTATATTTCAAAGTCCCCGTCCCTGTTTGATGCGAATGCTATGCGCCGACCGTCCGGCGACCAACGCGGCCGGGCGTCTCCAGACGAGTTGTCGGTCAACTGTTCCACGTCCGAACCGTCGGCGTTCATCACGTATATTTCAAAGTCCCCGTCCCGGTCTGACACGAACGCTATGCGCCGACCGTCCGCAGACAATACCGGGCTGACATCTTCGGAGGAGTTTCTGGTTAGCCGTCTAACCCCCGAGCCATTTGCGTTCATGATGTAAATTTCAAGGTTGACCTCCTCGCCTCGCGTGTGCCTGTTGGATGCGAAAGTAATTTGTCCATCCGACCAACTTGCCCCATGAGTCGCTGCGTCGTCAGTCAATCGGCGGATACCAGAACCATCCGAGTTCATCACCCATATTTTCCAGCCGCCCGCAAATTCTCCCTGCTCGTCAGCATACGAGTTGAAGGCGATATGCCGTCCATTCGGCGACCAGAACGGGGCTTTGCTCGCGAAATTGTAGGTCAGCCGGGTAACTTCTGAACCATCGGAATTCATTACGTATATGTCGGTTCCGTCTCCACTTCGGCGCGACGAAAAAGCGATTTGTCCTGGAGCAGGGGCGGGCGTTGCTGTCGGTTCAGCGGTCGGCGCGGGCGTAGCTGTTGCTGATGAGGTTGCCGTCACAAGTACCCGCGTCGGCGCCGGCGTCGGACCGGGAGTGTCTGTGGGTTCCATCGTGTGCGCTGGGCTCGGAGCTAGCGTGGGTACGATTGTGTTCGTGGGTGATGTCGCTGCTGCTGTAGGTGCCGGGTGTAGTGCACGGGTTGGAACCATCGTCGGCGGTACTGTATGGTGAGGGGTCGACGTTGGGACAGGTACTACCGTCAGCGAGGGAGTTGCCGAGACAGCCGGTTGTGGCGTGTAGGTTGGATACGGCGTGTAAGTGGGGTGCGCTGTTGGCGTCGCCGGCGACGAGCATCCCAGCAGGGACCACCCCACGATGGCCAAGGCGATCAGCATCCATAAGGTCGTCGGATATTTCCGAGTCATGCTCATACCCCCTACCGTCCTGGCCGTCGGGTCGAATGCCAAGTGAAATCCTGCCCTCGCGTTGGGCAAACCGCCTTTGCATGATACAGCAATGATGCAGCAATCGCGTGTGATTAGTGTGCTTTTAGCCTCTTTATCTTGTGAGTTATTGTGTATTCATACCCAATTCACCGTAACCGCCCGGCAACCGTGTCATCGCTGACTCGGAATTGAGCCATCCCGATAGCGCCGGCGTCATCCACGAAGTATTTGCTCCGGCCAGCGTGATGCGCGGACTGACCGAACCGGAGATGGAGGTGTACCGCCGGCCCTACCTGGAGCCGGGCGAGTCCCGCCGCCCGACCCTGACCTGGCCCCGCCAGATTCCCCTAGACGGCGAGCCCGCCGACGTGGTGGAGATCGTCGATGCCTACTCCCGGTGGCTGTCTACCAGCAACGTCCCCAAGTTGTTCATCAACGCCGATCCCGGCACCATCCTCACCGGAGCCCAGCGCGAATTCTGCCGCGCCTGGCCCAACCAGCGCGAGGTAACCGTCCCGGGCTACCACTTCATCCAGGAGGACTCCCCCGCCGAAATCGGCCAGGCCATCGCCGAATGGCTGGCCTCGCTGGGCTAGCGATTCAGCCGGAAAACTTGGCTTGTCAGGCTCCCTGTCAGAAGAGGGCATATCTTGGGCGCTGTTCCGGCAACGTAGGACCTCCGGCCAGGCGATCCAGGCTGCTCATTGGCTTGCGCCGGTTTTGACGCAGGGGAGCGCTCACCGCGTGCAGATAGCTCAGTATCTCCTGATTGGACCGCCAGAAACCCGTCTCGTGATAGGGAACGCCGTGCTCGGCGCAGAACGCCCTGACCACGGGCCTGGCATCCTTCAACCGATTGCGGGGCATGTTGGGGAAGAGGTGGTGCTCGATCTGGTAGTTCAACCCGCCGTACATGTAATCGACGACCGGGTTGGGAATGACGTTCCTAGACGTCAGCACCTGCTGCCGCAGGTGATCGAACTCGGTATCCGGCGTCAGGATTGGCATTCCCTTGTGATTGGGAGCAAACACTGAGCCCAGGTGCAGTCCAACCAGAGCCCGATGGATCACGATGAACAGGACCCCGTGCCAGAAAGGCAGGAACGTGAAAACCAGCGCGAGATAGGCTGCCACTGCGGTTGCCACGACGATGGGTTCCAGGACCGGATGCTTCACCCCCTGCCGCCGCGCCAGGAAGACGATGCCGGCGAACAGCAGACTGTACGACGTGAGCAGGAGCATCGGATAGAACCAGAAGGCTTGATGGCGGATGAAGAACCGCGCCACTCCCCCGGATTCCAGCGCCCGCTCCCGTGTGAAAGCGAATACCGAAATATCGATATCGCCGTCATGCCCGATCTGGTTGGGGCTGACGTGGTGCTTGATGTGCTTGTCCCGCCACCAACTGGGCGCCAGACCCGTGACCAGCGCGGCCAGCATCATGAGCATGTCGTTCCGTTTCACCGACCGGAAGACCTGCCGGTGTCCGGAGTCATGCCCCAGGAAAGCGAACTGGGCGAACGCGACTGCCATCAGCGCCGCATTCGCCATCTGCACCCACAGGCTGTCAAAAACGACCAGTATGGCTATACTGGAAAGAAGAAGCGTGAACGCGCTGGCCAGCTTGATTGCGTAAGATGCATACTGGCGATCCAGGAGCCCATGCTCCAGTATCAAACGCCGTAATTTGAAATATTCCTCGTTGCGTTGCCGTTCTATTGAAATGCCCGTCGCGGGGTCTGCGAGTTCCCGGTCGCCTGCCGGCTCGCGGTTCGGCGGGCTCACTGTCTGGTTGGTGATAACCGTTCCTTCTTTATCTGCTGCTCAGGAGCGGTCGATATCGCGCATCCGGACCTGCAGTATGTAAATGTGGGGCCAGTATACGGCCCCGGTTCCCGGACTGCCAGCAGCGATCTCGCGGGTAACCTTCCAGGATACATTCGTCGAATTCCCGCCGATGGACGAGGTGCCGATGCGAGCCGTAGACCGGTGCGGGACGCTGTTACAATGGATGTGTGTCGATAAATTGCATTGATGGTTTTTGCAGCGACGAACTTCATCATAATGCACGGTTCTGCTCGGCGCGGGCGCGCCGCATCATTTTACTCTCGAGACCAAGGAGTCTTTCTCTGCATGTCATCTCAACCCCATCAGGCCCGTAAACGCTCGAACAATCGCAAGCATACCAACAGCCCACAGATCAACCGACAGCAGCGGCACCCCGCCATTTGCGCGGACTGCCGAGACGAAACCACCGTTCCCTTCAGGCCGACAGAGGGTCGGCCTGTTTATTGTTCATCCTGCCTGTACCTGCGGCGCAACGGCGTCGCTTCCTCCCGTTCTGCGGAGGGCCGCCAATCTGCGTCCCCGGCGGATTCCGACGATGCAAGTCAATCTGGCGCCCCGGCGTGGAAAACCGTCTTCTCCGGCATGGTGCTGAATCGCGCGACCAGAACCGCGATCGCGGGGATGAACATCTCCGATCCCACGCCGATACAGGAAGAGTCGATACCGCCCTTGCTGGAAGGCCGCGATCTGATCGGCCAGGCCCGCACCGGATCGGGCAAAACCCTGGCCTTCGCGGTCCCGCTGGTGGAACAGTGCGATGCCGCCGCCAGGCAGGTGCAGGCGTTGGTCCTGGTGCCCACCCGCGAGCTGGCCATCCAGGTGGGCGGCGTCGTGGAGGATCTGGCCCGACCACAGGGCCTGCACGTCACCCTGCTCTATGGCGGGCGGGCGGTGGGCAAGGACCACAAGGCGCTGCAACGAGGCGCGCAGATCATCATCGGCACGCCGGGCCGGACGTTGGATCACGTCCGGCAGGGCAGTCTGAAACTGCGATCAGTTCGGTTCCTGGTGCTGGACGAAGCTGACGAGATGCTCGACCGGGGCTTCGCCCGCGACGTCGACGCCATTTTGAGCGAGACCCCGACGCAACGGCAGACGGCGTTGTTCTCGGCCACCGTGCCGGACTGGGTGGCGAAGACCGCCAAGAAACACCTCCACGACCCGGTTACGGTGGCGGTGGACGCCGATTTTGAAGCGCTGCCCACCGTGGAGCATCTCGTCTACAGCATCCAGAAGACCGACAAGATGGACGCGCTGCGCACGTTGCTGGACCGCCGGGACGGGGCCCCGGTCCTGGTCTTCGGGAAGACCAAACACGGTGTCAAAAGACTGGCCGGACGATTGGATGAGTTGGGTTACCCCGTGGGCGCGCTGCAGGGCAATCTCAGCCAGATCGCCCGCGAGCGCGTGATGAGCGATTTCCGCTCGGGGGTCGCGCCAATCCTGGTTGCCACCAACGTGGCCGCGCGCGGTCTGGACGTCGAGGGCATCGCCCAGGTGATCAATTATGACCTGCCCGACTCGGAGCAACTGTTCACGCACCGTGTGGGCCGCACCGGCCGCATGGGTCGCGCCGGCGAGGCCATCACGTTCATCACGCCGGACGAAGACCGGAAGTGGCGCGAGATCGAGCGAGGCCTGGGCCGCCAGTTCACGCGCAAATCATGGACGCGGGAGCGGCGCGCCGCCGACCGCCGCCGGAAGGCGGAGGCGGAAATGGGCGTCGAGGGCGGCGCGGTGCGGGTCAGGCCGCGCCGGTAGGTTGTACCGCCGGTCTGCCGCGCCCGGATTGGAGCGCTACGGGAGCGCGGTGCTATCGCCTCATTGTCGACCCCAGGGTCGGGAACCAAGTGCGTCCCGAACCGCGGCAAGCTCAGGGACCCGAACTATCGACGCGCAGTGCGCCGTATGCTTTTTAAATGGGCATAGAGCAAGTACGCTGTGAGCAGCGAGCCGACCGTTAAACCTATGGATGCGCTGCTTTCACCTATTCCACAGCGCAATCAATGTTTACCATCCAGGATATCCTGGAGACTTGAGGGCGTTAGCTGCCCGGTCAGGGACTGCTTGATTATCTCGGCGGCGTCCTCTACCTGACGGTCGTCGAACTGCCCCTCGGTGTCGAATATCCTGACCCCGATCCCTGCCAGGTCCACCGCCGCCCCGATGCGCTGCTCGGCAGCCAGGGGAACCCCGGTGACCAGCCGGAACACCTCGTTGGCCGCCTCCGTCCGGTGTGCGTCGTCCCAGCCATCTTCGGGGGAGAGTCTCGCCAGTGCCCCGGCGGCCTGCCGGCGCTGGTTGACCGAGAGGCCGGGCGCGATGGTGTCCATCAGGTCCAGCGCACGGTCGGCCTCCAGGCTGCCCGACTCGTACCGCTCGACCATCTCGCTGGCGGCGGCGATCCGCTCATCCGGGTTCGGCTCGTCTCCGGTGATAAGCGACGACAGATAGAAGACGGCCCCTGCCGTTTCCGCCTCATCCCATTCCTCGTCCTGGGAGAAGCTTGCCAGTTCGTCCGCCGCCCGCCTGCGCTGGTCGATAGAGAGCTCGGGGGCCACGGTGTGCAGCAGGTCCAGCACCCGGTCGGTGTCGGGGTTGCCGGCCTGGTGCCGCGCGATGATCTCGCCGGCGGCTCCGGCCCGCGCCTCGCCTTGCGCCGGATCCGGGGTGGAGAACCGGGCCAGCACCGAGGCGGCGTTGAAGGAGTTGCCAGAGGACGACTGGGCCTCCGGGTCTCCGGTGCTGGGCAGGGCGAAGCGGCCGCCCTTGGGCGATGCTTGGCCTTCTAGGTTAGCCCCCCAACACACTACTGCTCCGTCATCAAGTAGTCCGCAGGCGTGAGTTGCCCCAGCACTGACGGTTACGAAATCGTAGTCCCGCGGGGCATCCGCCTGGCCTTGGCTGTTCTCTCCCCAACACAACGCCGCGCCGTCCGTTCGCACGCCGCACGCGAATGCCGCACTGCTGCTGATGGATACGAACGTGCCGGCTGGAGGTTGAGATGAATCACCCGATTCCCAGCAAACAGCCCTACCGTTTTCACGTAAACCACATGTAGCACGGCCTACGAGAGTCCATCCACCGGGTTGAATCGGAGTCAAACCGCCACCGCCAGAATCCAATGTGACAAACTTGCCAGACGGCGCCTCGGAATAAGGTCTTCCCCAGCAACTCGCCCTTCCGTCCGTACGTAAGCCACACGTGGACTCAGTAGCGGAACTGACTAACGCAAAGGCACTGCCCGGCGGGTCGGCCTGACCATACTCGTTATTCCCCCAGCAAACTACCCTGGCGTCCGTTCGCACCCCGCAGGTGTGGTACCCACCGGCACTGATGGACCTGAACTGGTCGTCCCTTGGAGGACTCGACCGGCCATCTTCGTTGCTTCCCCAGCATACTGCCTTGCCATCGGCCAGCAGCCCGCAGGTGTGGAGGCCACCGGCGCTGATGGAGACGAACCGTTCGCTCCTCGGCGGACTCGCCTGACCGACTTCGTCATTTCCCCAGCACACTGCCGTCCCGTTTTCGCGGAGACCGCAGGTATGCGATCCGCCTGAGCTGAGGGTTCGCTTGAAGTGAAGCTTGGGCTCCGGCGTGGGCGTTGGCCTGGGAGTGGCTGTGGGGCCGGGTGTGGGGGAGGGACCCGGGAGTGGGGTGGAGGTTGGCACGGGGGTGGCCGTCACGACCACCTCCTTGACTACTTCGACCGGCACCTCCACCGTAACCGGCACCTCCACCACCTGGGGCTCGGCTGACGGCGAACCGCAGGCCGCCGCCATTGCTGCCAGCGCGAACATCACCGTCAGGAAAAACGCCGACTTAATCACTTCTAGCTCTCCTGGTCCATCTGCCATTTGCATCCTGGTCCTTGGGATGGCAGGGTCCGCATCCGGCATGGGTGCCGGGTGGCTCCCGTATGGCCATCGCGTTCGACCTCTGTCGGACAAAGCCGACCTGGGAGTGAAGCAAGGGGCGACCGCGGGTTGCGGCAGGGGCGCCCGTGCTACCGTCCTGGCCGTCGGGTCGAATGCCAAGTGAAGTCCTTGCCCGCGTGTTGGGCAAACTGCCTTTGCATTATACAGCAACCGTGTGTTATTAGTGTGCTTTTAGCCCCTTTATCTTGTGAGTTATTGTGTATTCATACCCAATTCACCGTAACCGCCCTGCAACCGTGTCATCGCTGACTCGGAATTGAGCCATCCCGATAGCGCCGGCGTCATCCACGAAGTATCCGCTGATGGATTAGGGTTCTTTTTTCAGCGCATCCGCGCCGTCGGGATGGACCTTGACCGTGGCGCTGTCCATCGCCACTGCTTCCAGTTTGATGAGCACGATCTGTTCCCGCTGCGGGTGTTCAGACACCCTATCCGGCGCTCAGTCCTTCGAGCAGCGGTTCATCTTTGTGTAGACGGTATGCCAACCGCCGAATCGGGACTACAACCCCCGCCTATTGCATCCGTGCTCGGAGACACCCAAAAGCGAGTTGCTCGCCGGCAAGTTCGACAGTTTGACGTTGGCCCGGTGGACGGGAAGGACCGGAGCGATGCGTTCGCACTGGGCCGGTGTAATCTGCATGTCGGGATGACAACATCCACTCATGGTTGGTGTGAACAGACTCTACGCCCGCGCCACGCCCGTCGCTCCCTCATTCCCACCATCCCAACCTACCCCATCGCCGCCCACACCAGCGTGATCGCGCCCGCCGCCACCAGCGATCCCGCCCACAGCAGGTCGAGGTTTATCCAGCCCCGCCGCAGGAACGCCAGTCCAACCCGATAGTAGACGACCGCCGCCGCCGCCAGCATCGCCGCCAGCATGACCACGGTGTGCATCAACAGCCCGACGACCCACCATATCGGAGCGTCGGTCAGGGACAGAAAGCCGCCGTGCTCGCCCAGGTCTCCCACAATGCCCGAGGCGGCGTCCGGTCGGGTCAGGGACAGCACCACCGGAGCCAGCATCAACCCCGCGCCGTGGGCCGTCGCCATCAGGAAGGACCAAGCGATCAGGTCCCGGCCGCCCACGTTCATCCCCACCCAGCGGGGATGCCGGTAGTATCGCGCCAAGCGGTAGAAGCCGAAGCCCAGCAGTATCACGCCGGCGGCGATGCGCACCCATTTCAGCGGCAGAAACGCGCCGGCCAGCGCCAGCGCCGCCATGATGATCACCACCGACGCCAGGTGTCCGATGGCTATGTATCCCGTGGCCGTGTACAGCTGCGCCGCCTGCTGCCGCTGCAGTGCCAGCGACACGGCAAAAAGCCACCCCATCGCGGGATTGAGCCCGTGGAACACTCCCAGCGCGGCCAGGCCGAGCCACGGGCCCAGCGATGCCAGGGCCGCCGGATCGGGAATGAGGGCGTGCAGCAACACTGCCGACGCTGCCGGTCCGGCGGCCCTGGAGCCGAGGCTAATGTGCCTCTATGGGAAGCAGTCTATGGGAAGCAGTAGGTATCGGACGAGGCGTCGCCGCCCTGCAGCCGCACCTGGTGGGTGCGCGTCTTCCCGTAATCGACGAAGAAGTCCTCGTTCACCGACATTCCGCCCTCGGGGTTCACGTCGATGCGGCTGAGCCAGCCGTTGAGCCCGTCGGGATAGAACTGGTCATCCCAGGAGGAATACAGCGAGTTGGTCAGGTACACCCGCCGGCCGTCCCGGCTGATCTCCACCATCTGCGGGCCGCCCGTGAGGGCCGCGCCGGTGGGATGCGCCGCCTTGCGCACCACGCCGCCCATCTCCAGCTCGCCGGTCTGCACCGGATTGAACGGGTCGGACACGTCGTACTGCAGCAGCTTGCCAATCCCCCAGCAGGACACGTACAGGAACTTGTCGTCCAGGGAGAGGTCGATGTCGGTGATCAGCGGCGGCACCGCGCCCAGCGGCTGCAGGGCCGGCGGCAGATCCGCGGCCTCCGCCGGCTCGGCCGGCACCGATATGACCTTGCGCGCGGCCCATTCGTCGCCGTCCCGGTACCAGACGAAAATGGAGCCGGACAGGTCCTCGGTACTCACCACCACCCCGCAGAATCCGTAGTGCCGCGTCGGGTTGTGCGCCGGACGCAACTCCAGGGCCATCTGATGCTGCGCGCCCAGGTCGACGGCCTGCCGGTGCGACCGGCGGCGCATGTCCCAGAAGTGCAGCGCGTGGCCGTAATTCTGTCCCACGATGTCCTCCAGCCGGGCGCCGGCTTCAAACATCTCGGGGGTCCCCCACTCGCTGGTCATCATGGTGTCGATGCCGATGTGCCACCAGAAGTCGTAGGCCAGTTCCTGCGGACCGCGGTCCAGCTCCCACGGCCCGATAGGCTCGAAGGTGTAGTGGTCCAGCATCATGATGCCGCCGGGACGGTCGCCGGTGGCGGAGCCCAGGGCGCTGACGTAGATCGCGTCCGGCCCGCAGTGCACGGTGTGGGGGCGACTGTAGCCCGCGCGCTGCACCTGCTCGGGCTCGATGGTCTTGACGATACGCGGCCGAACCGGGTCAGGTTGGGTGTCGATGATGTAGATGCGGCTGTTGGCCAGGCTGGGGACCACCAGGTAGCGCCGCTCCAGGTGGGGATGCGCCGACGACGGGCAGAGGGCCGCGCTGCAGGCGTTCCAGTTGAAATGGTGCAGTTCGTCACCCACGTGGGGCATTTCCAGCGAGTGGACCACCTGCGAGTACGACGCCGAGTTGGGGTCGCAGTCCACCACCGTCATGGCGTCCGGCTCGCCGGTGCCGGGATTGAGCACGGCGACGTAGGCCAGGCGTTCCTGCGGAGCCTCCATGGCCAGGCGCGCCGAGGGGTAAAATGTTGGGTCGGGTCTCCACAGGGCCATCTCTCCGATCTCCTTCGTCGTCGTCTCACGCCAGAACTCGGCGGACTCCGGCGCCACGGGCTGCCGGCCCGCGTATCCTAACGTCCCCGCCCCGGCAGGGCAAGATGCTTTGCAAGCCTGCTCTGCATGGCCGCTGGTGATCGACTACTGCGGTGATCTGTCAGGGATGATCATAGCCCGCCCCGTTTTCCTACTGGCTGAGGTTGGGCGCGTACTCCAGCGCGGTCAGGTCCCGCGTTTCGGCGTAGTTCAGGTGCTCGGGCCAGGGTTCCGTGTCCCCATTCAGGGCGAATACCTGGTTCTGTGCATAGAGGCCGACCGACAGGGCGTTGTCGTACATGAACTTCGCCGCCTCCGCCATGATCGCGTACCGCGCCGCGTTGTCCACGGTGCCCTGGGCTTCCGCCATCAGGTCCCGAAGCACCGGGTGGTCAACGCCGAAGTTCCAGGCGGTATCGTGGTTGAAGGCGCCGGACCACCGGTCCAGGGGATCAACCGCCACGTGGGTGTGCTGGTACGCCTGGTTGTAGGTTCGCTCCACTATGCTCGGACGGAAGGTCTTGTAGGGCAGGTTCTGCTGGTTGGCCTTGACGCCGATCTGGTCCCACATCTGGGCGATGGCGGAAGTCACCTCAAGGTAATTTGATCCGCCCAGGGGCGTCAGGGTGATCTCAAACCCGTTGGGATAGCCGGCCTCGGCCAGCAACTGCCTGGCCTTCTCCGGGTTGAATTCCCACTGCCGGTACTCCGCCGGCAGCTTGTCCAGGTGGAACGACCACGCCGGCAGCGGGTCGGGGATGGCCTCGCCGCTCAGCAGCGTGTCCGTGATGGTCTGGCGATCGATGGCGATGGACAGGGCGGTGCGCACCTTGGCGGCGTTCTGCCATTCCTCGGATTCTGGGTCCGGGTTGCCGGAAGTCCAGGGCAAGGTCGGATCGAAGCCGGGGGCTCTTTCGACGTGTTCCGGCGTGCGTGAGCCGTCGGGGTTGAGCCCCACGTACCAGTTGCCGTAGAAGGCCATGCTCGCCGCGCTGCCGCCGGCAATCTTGAACAGGCTGGCGCCCGGCACGTCCTTGACCGCGGCGATGGAGTCCAGGTTCATCTCCAGCGCCGTGAGCTGGCCGGTCTTGAAGTTGGCGACCCGCGTGGACTCCTCCGGAATGTGCTGCCATACCATCTCGGCAAACTCGGGGGTCCGGCGCCAGTGGTCTTCCACCGCGGACCACCGGGTGAACTGGTCGCTCTGGTGCTCCTGGAACTCCCAGGGAGCGGTTCCGGACATGTTCCGGCTCGCCTCGTCGACGCCCACGTCCTCCAGTTGCAGCTTGCTGATGATGTTGACGTGCGGGAAGGCCAGCAGGCTCAGGGTGTCGTACTGAGGCGTCCCCGTGTTCAGCTCGATGGTGTACTGGTCAATCGCCTTGACCCGTCCCTCGTCGATGATGTCGGTGACGGTCTTGCCTTCCTTCACGTCCCCGGCGACCCCCCAGATCCTGCGGATATGGGCGTTGTACCCCACCCGGGAGCTCTTGCCGCCGCTGATCATCATGCTCCAGATGACGCCTTCCGCGTCCAGTTCCCCGTAGCCCTTGTGGAACATGGCGCCTTCCTGCAGCTTGAACGTCCAGGTGACGTTGTCCGGCGCAACGCTCCATTCCTTGAACAGCCGGGGGACAATCTCCCGATCTTCGCTCATGTGAACCAGGGTCTCGGAGGTGGTGAAGCCGTTGTGGTGATACCCGGCCCCTTCCGTGACCGTCGGGAAGACGTGGTACGGCGGCACCAGGGGCAATCCGAAGGTCAGCGTCCCCCGCGGTCCCATCATGGCCGAGGTTTCCGGCATCGCGGTCGGTTCGGGAACGGCGGTAGCCGCCGGCATCGCCTGCCCGGAACTCCCGGAACTCGGGGCCGCGACGGGAGTGCTTTCCGGCATGGCCGCGGCGGGCGCCGCAGTTGCCGCTGGCGCTGCCGGTGCGGCGGCGGGCGCTTCTCCCGCCGTCCCGCAGGCCACCGCGATTATCAGGGCGAGAGCCAATGAAGTGAAAACGAACAGTCGGGGTGATGGGAGCCGTCGGTGCCTCATGTCATAACCTCCGAATTCCGAAAAATTGGAACGGATCAATGTGCCGTGTCGCAGTTAGTTCCGTTTTGACCGATGTTGAGGCGAATCAAGCCATATTTGGGCTGTCATGAAAATGCAATCGTAAAATAGACTGCCATACGCTACGAGTCAATCAGCAGCAGAATCCCGCCGGGTGACCCCAACCTGGCCCCACCAGTTTCCCCGGATCACGAGCCGCCCGACATGACGCAGCTCGTCGACGTCTACTCCCGGTGGCTGTCCACCAGCAACGGCCCCAATCTATTCGTCAACGCGGATCCGGGCACCATCCTAACCGGAGCCCAGCGCGAGTTCTGCCGCGCCTGGCCCAACCAGCGCGAGCTAACGGTCAAGGGTTGCCATTTCATCCAAGAGGACGCGCCCGCCGAGATTGGGCGGGCGGTCGCTGATTGGATGGGCGCGCTGGGTGGGAGCCGAAATTACCGGTTTCCCGGTACAAGAGATCTGGATCTGGCAATTTCGCACACTATAGTCACCACGGATTGTTCGGATCCGAATTGATCCTGTCCAAAACTTCAACTTCCACCATGGCGAATACCTCCTCCAGAAGCTGGTTTAAGAACCCCTGGCAAAATGGCTTGCTGATCCATAATCAAGGGGCTAATCTCTCGGCAAGTTCATTCCGTTGCGTTGGGTTGAGCTGGCACAGCATAGGCGGAAGCGGGAGGTGGTGTTCGATGGCGAAACCTTTGGTCAGCGACGAACTAGAGGTGATGTCATGCCCGCTATCACCACGATAACATGAGCCATGCGTCACACACGGATATTGGAGATCCTGAATCCAACGCCAATGTATGAAGCACGTTACGGCGTCAGCAGGATCTTCCCCGTGGTCTCCCGGCCCTCCAAGCGGCGGTGGGCCTCCGCGGCGTCGGACAGCGGCAGATTCAGGCTGACGTTCAGCTTGATCTCGCCTGACTGCACCCACGACAGGCATTCCTCGGCGCGTTGCAGCAGCTCCGCGCGGGTTGCCGTGTAGTCACCCAGCGTGGGGCGGGTGAGGAACAGCGAGCCGTTGCGCAACATGCCCGAATCCACGGCTCCCACCGGGCCGCCGGCCTGCCCGTACAGCGCCATGCAGCCGCGCCGTCCCAGGACGCGCAGGCCCTTCTCAAAGGTCGTCGCGCCCACGGCGTCGTAGATGATCTTGACGCCCTGGCCGTCGGTCATCCGGCGGATCTCTTCCTCGAAGTCCTGCCGGGTGTACAGGATGACGTCGTCGGCGCCCGCCCCGCGGGCCATCGCCGCTTTCTCTTCGGTGGATACCGTGGTGTACACGTGGAGGCCCATGCGCTTCAGCATCTGGATGAGCAGCAGGCCCATTCCGCCGGCGCCGGCGTGAACCAATGCGCTCTGTCCGGACTGCAGCGGCGCGATGTCGTTGACCAGGAAGTGGGCGGTCATGCACTGGAGCAGCGTGGCCGCCCCGGTCTCGAAGTCCATGTCGTCGGGGATGCGCACCAGCAGCCAGGCGGGTACGGCCTGCTGCTCAGAGTAAGAGCCCGTGTGCATGGCGTAGGCGACCCGGTCGCCCACCGCAACTTCAGTGACGCCGTCGCCCACCGCAATCACCTCGCCCGATGCCTCACGGCCGGGCGTCCAGGGGAAGGACGCCGGTGGATTCGTACCTTTCCGGCTGGAAACGTCGGTGTAATTGACGCCGATGTTGCGGATGGCGACGATGGCTTCGCCCGGACCGGCGGTGGGTTCGGGCATGTCTTCGTATTTCAGCACGTTGGGTCCACCGACTTCGTAGGCGCGGATGCCTTTCATGGTGTCTAACCTCCAAGTACGGATGCCATTCCGGTAACGTTTTCGATGTCGAGGATGCCGCGGAAACTGCTGACCGCTTCGTCGATGTGGTCGGCCGGCAGTATGTAGCGGGTGCAGTAGAGGAATTTCGCGTCCAGTTCCTCCGCGTCCAGGGGCATTGCCGGTGAGCCCCGGGGGTGGTCGATGCGATGGCGCAGGGTGCGTCCGTCGTTCAGGGTTATCGCGACCTCGGCGGGATTCAGGGCCAGCGGCGATGCCGGCAGGGTCGCCTCGACGGATACACGCTCCATCATGGCGCGGACGCCCTCGTCTCGCACCGCCGGTTCTGAGAAGAAATTGATGAGCGGAGCACCGTGGCATAAGGTGGCGGCCGCGATGAATCCGATGGACCGGCGGGCCTGCCAACCATCGGCGGGAAGGACGTGCGGCAGTTGTTCGGTGGCGCCGGCGGTCACTCCGATGTGCACGGAAGATACGTCGGACGGCTCGAATCGGTGCAACTGGGCAAGGCCGAGGATGGCGTCAATCACGCTGTGGCTCGCCGCATGGCAGGGATACAGGCGGATGGTGACCCCAGGATCCTCAAGACGCCAGTGGACACCGAGATCGGCGAAATCCGCCGTTCCTGCGAACGCGCTGGCGGATTTTCCGTCAATTCCCGCCTCGGCGCTCAGGGCGGCGATCACTCCCTGCATGGCGGCTCTGCCTTGCGACATGGCGGCCGCGCCGGCGGAGCCGTGCTCGTGGCCTCCGTTCGCCGTATCTGCCGCCAGCCCCACTGCGCGGGCTACTCCGTCGGTGTCAAGCCCAAGCAGCATTGACGATGCAACGGCGGCGCCCACCGCGCCGGCCGAGCCGCGGGTCGGCGCTGCGGCGCCGAGGCGAGCGGCCACCTCGCATCCCGCGGCGAACGCCGAGAGAACGTCCCGTCCGGAGTACCCGTGCATCTCGCCCAGAGCCATCACGGGTGGGAACACGGCTGCGGTGAGGTGCGCTCCCGCGTCCACCGTGTTGTCGTCGTAGTCCAGCAGCCGCACCAGGGTCCCGTTTACCAGCGACGCATATACCGGCGAGGTGCGCATCCCCATGCCGATGATGGTGCTGCGACCGTTGCCGCCCATCTCGCGCACGACGCGCGCCAGCGCAACGCCGTCGGGATGCGCCGCCCCCGCCAGGGCAGCCCCCGCCGCGTTCAGCATCATCTCGCGGCACAACTCGGCCACCGTCGGCGGCACGGGAATGTCCGCTTGAGCGACGCAGGCGGCGAACTCGGCGATCCGTCGTATGGGTTCAGGTTCTGTGCTATTCATGGCAGGGCAAGGATACTCACGGCCGGCCCGCGGCGCAACGCGGGGGTACAGAAGTCGCGGTGTATAATGCCGGCGTGGATAGCAGGACGGTGATACGGCGATTGCGCTAAGACGGCTGGTATGTTCATCACATCGTCGGATCGCATCACCAGATGAAACACCCGATCAAGCGCGGAACTACATCAGTGCCTCACCCGCGAAAAGACCTCAAGATTGGAACGATACGCAGCATCGAGCGGCAATCCGGCGTCAGTCTCCGGCCGTGAGGAAACCCGACATGGAACGCACGTACCTTGCGTTGGTTGAAAAAGACCCGGATAGTGACTACGGAGTTTGGTTCACGGACCTGCCCGGCTGCATCACTGCCGGAAGCACCTTTGAGGAAGCGTGCGAAATGGCGCGGGAGGTGCTGATGCTGCATTTGGAAGGTATGGCCGAATATGGAGAAGCAATCCCTGCCCCCAGTTGCGCCAACGACGTGCTGGCGCACCCCGACGCTGCCGACGCCATCGCCCTGATCGTGGTTGAAGCCTCGCCGGAGCGCACTCCCGAAGAAGCGCAGGCCGCCTACGATGCTTTCATGGCATCGGAGTACGGACAGGAATTCATGCGGGAAACGGAGCCAAAGTCGGAAGCAGATATAGCCACGGTACCAACGGCACACCCTTGAGATTCGCTCGGCGCGGAGCTTTTTCAATGTCAACCCAGAAAACGACGAGTACCGTCCTGCTGGCGAGGGGCTGGACGCCGAACGACGACGAGGGTCCAACCGAATGCCTGACCTTGTAATGAGTTGGATCTTCACCGCTTTCTCGATGTTCTTTTTCCTCGTGACGGTGATCGCAACCACCACCTCGTTCCACGAGATATAGTAGCGGAGAGCGCATTGTGCGCGATTATTCTGAGACTGCATTCACCGCAAAGGAACCTTGATCGTGGATGCCAATACCATTGCTATCGTAATCGCCATCGCCGGAGTAGGGGTAACCTTGGCGGGCATCGGGATAACCGTGCTGATAATCCTGCTCCGGGGATTGTTCCGTCTGGGCCAATTGTTCCAGCGCGTCGACGCCCAGGACGAAAACATCCGCCAACTGCGGGAAGACATCCAGCAGTTGCGCGTCGAAACACGTGATGACATTCAGCAGTTGCGCACCGAAACACGGGATGACATGCGGCAAGTGCGGGAAGAGCTGCGGGAAATGCGGGAAGACATCCAGCAGCTCACTGCCGCAGTACGCCAAACTAACGAAATGGTGATAGCTCTTGCCAATCACCGACATGATCAGGACGGCAATATCATCTTCATCCTGCCGCCTCAACCTTCAGGATGAATGGCTGAATGATTGAGCGGCGGCCACAACCCGGTCACCAGGGAGCCACATAATCGTATAGCGGTGACGCCGGCGTACCCCCGCCATCGACCAGGAGAGTGAATATGTCAGTACACGGTAGCAGTTCCAACTCGGTGGAAGAGCGGCAGTACGACGTGGCCATCGTGGGCGGCGGCATCATCGGGCTCTCCACGGCCATGCAGTTGCTGGAACGCTCGCCGGACCTGAGGGTGGCGGTGATCGAGAAAGAGGAGCAACTGGCCCAGCACCAGACGGGCCACAACAGCGGCGTCATCCACTCCGGCATCTACTATAGACCCGGGTCGTGGAAGTCACGGTTCTGCGTGGGCGGAAAGGACCGGCTGATCCGGTTCTGCGACGAGAACGAGATCGAGTACGATCCGTGCGGCAAGGTGATCGTCGCCACCCACGAGAGCGAACTGGGCCGCCTGGACGACCTGTACGAGCGCGGCGTCGCCAACGGCGTTCCCGATCTCGAAATGGTGGGCCCCGAGCGGCTGAAGGAGATCGAGCCCCACACCACTGGAGTCCGGGCGCTGTGGGCTCCGCACACCGGCATCGTCGATTACGTGCGGGTGGCCAACGCCTACGCGGGCAAATTCCAGTCGGCGGGAGGCGACATCTTCACCGGCGCGGCGGTGATACGGTCCCGGCAAACCGGCTCCGGCACCGCCCTGGAGACGCAGCGCGGCGCCATCCAGGCGCGACACGTCATCAACTGCGGCGGCCTGTACGCGGACAAGCTGGCGCGGATGATGGGCGAGGAGACCGACGTGCGCATCATTCCGTTCCGCGGGGAATACTACAAGCTGACCCCGGCCAGCGAAGACCTGGTGAAAGGGCTGATCTACCCCGTGCCTGACCCCAGATTTCCCTTCCTGGGCGTGCACTACACGCGGAACATCCACGGCTACGTGGAGGCCGGCCCCAACGCGGTGCTGGCGTGGGCGCGGGAGGGATACCGCAAGAGCAACATCAGCGTCGGAGAGACGGCCGGCGCGCTGACCTTCCCCGGGTTCTGGAAGATGACCGCGAAGCACTGGAAGACGGGCATGCAGGAAATGCACCGCTCCTACAGCAAGTCCGTGTTCGTCAACGACCTCAAGAAGCTGATCCCCGAGATCCGCGCCGAGCACCTGGAACCGGGAGGCAGCGGCGTGCGCGCCCAGGCGGTGTCCACGTCCGGCGCGATCCTGGACGACTTCCACATCCTGCGGGGACAGCGGGCGCTGCACGTGCTGAACGCCCCGTCGCCGGGCGCAACCTCGTCGCTGGCCATCGGCGAATACCTGACGGACATGGCGGTTGACGACTTCGGCCTGGCAACAGCTTGAACGCACTGCCGACGGATCCCGGGGCAGCCGGCGGCGGACACTTCCACCCTGATCTGATGAGCGCCATCGCCACCGAAAATTCGCCCCAGGAGTTCCCATCCTACCGCTGGGTGGTCATGGGCATCTGGCTCACCGCGAGCGTGGCCGGCTTCATGATCATGTCCACCATCGGCATCCTGCTGCCGGCAATCAGCGCCGAATTGGGACTGTCACCTTTCCAGCAAGGGATGCTGGGTTCCTCCGCGTATTGGGGAAACCTGGTGCTGGCCATCCCCATAGGTTGGTGGGCTTCCCGATTCTCCCCCAGGATACTCACCTCCGTCACCCTGGCGCTGGGAACCCTGTTCCTGCTGGCCCAGTCCCTCTCTCCCGGCTTTGTCGTGCTGCTGATGGCCCGAGTGGCCTTCGGCGTGAGCGTGATCGCCCGGCAACCGGCGCGAGCGCTGCTGACCCAGCAATGGTTCCCGCAGCGCCAGGTGGTGCTGGTGAACAGCATCTCCAACGCAATGTTCGGCCTGGTCGTCGGTGGGGGAGTAGCCGGTTCGCCGTTTATTCTCGCCGCCCTGGCTGACGACTGGCGGGCAACCCTCCTCTGGTTCGTCGGTCTTTTCGGCGTGCTGACAGTACTCTGGCTGATATTCGGACGAGAAAGGGTCACCGCCGAGTACCGGCAACGTCTGGGCTCCCAGGACGTGAATGTTCTCAAGGGCGCGCTGCGCTACCGCGATCTGTGGATCGGCGGTCTCGGGTTTGTAGGGGCCACCATGTCGTGGTCAGCGTTCCTCAGCTTTTATCCCACCCTGATGCTGGACACCTACCAGATGTCTCTGATTTGGTCCGGAGGCATATTGGCGGTGGGGATTTTCGTGGGCGGCGTTTGCGGGTTGGGTTTTGGTTGGCTGGTCATGGTCTCGGATCAGGGACGGGCCGTCTTGCTGGGAACCGGCGCGGTCATGGCCGTCACCTTTGCGGCCATGACCCTCACGGGTTCGCTTCCGGCGCTGGTGGCGCTCACTATCGTCAATGGGGTGGCCTGGGGTTTTTGGCCCGTTCTCTATTCCGTGCCTTTCAATCTGCCCGGAATACGCCCGCGTGAGATCGCGGTGAGCCTGGCCTTCATCCAAATGAGCAGTTCTGCGGGTATCGCACTGGGTCCGCTGCTCGCTGGCATTATCCAGGAGCTGACCGGAGACCTGAGGCTGTCGTTGATCGTGGTGAGCTTCGCATCTTTGTCGTTGTGCGGCGCCGGTCTGATCATGAAACACGGCCTCTCCAGCCGGGCGGCAGCCTTGCCGGAGCCGGCTCCATCCGCCACCGGCGGTTGACACCTCACGCGTGCCCATTCTGTCTTTTACATCGATGCACAGGATGGACAGGATTTGATTATTGTCAGCATCCCAGCATCCGGGCCGCTGCTGTGAGCGGAACGCGGCGACGGTATAGCCGGCATCCTGTGCATCGATGTAAGATTAGCGCGGCTGCCGTGTATAATCGCGCGATGCTCCAACCGGCTTTTTCGCGGCCCGGTCGCCACACGCTCAGACTCGGGTCCAAGGCAACCCCGTGCTGAACGCGGCCCGCGCCCGCCTGCATTACGGCTGGGTGATTTTCGTCCTGGGCTTGGGGAATCTCACCGTCGAGGGCGGCACTAAAAACAGCGAGGCCGTCTACTTCAATGCGCTGAAAGATGCCTTCGGCCGCAGCGCAACATACACCTCGGCAGTATTTTCCCTGGCCGGACTGATCGGCGCAATCTGCGCTCCTCTCCTGGGGATCCTGCTGGATCGATGGGGAGCGCGGATCCTCTTACCGGTGGCAGGACTGTTCATTCTCTTCGGGTGGATCGCGTCCAGTTACACCACCGATCTGTGGCAGATGTTCATCCTCTACAGCGTGTTTGCCGGGATCGGCCACACGGCCATTTCGTCGTTTTCAATGACCGCCACCGTCGCCCCCTGGTTCCCGCAAACGCGGGGCCGAATGCTGGGTCTCGCGGATAGCGGCAACCCCATCGGACAGGCGGTTTTTGCCCCGCTGGCCGGAGTCCTGACCACCGAGTTGGGATGGCGGTGGGCCTACCGCATTTACGGCGTCATTTTCGCCGTGCTGATCGCGGTTCCCAACGGTTTGCTGCAGCGCCGTCCACCGGAAACTGCGGCGGTTCCACCGACGACGGTGGCCGCGTCCCAGCCCCAGTCGAGCCGGCCTGCTTCGGGAGCCCGCTCCAGCCGGAACGAGCGCGGGGCAACACCGACTCTGGGAAACGCGGTCCGCGACGCGGCCATGTGGCTGCTGGTCCTGACCCGCGTCTTTGGCTCCACCGGCACGCAGATGATACGAGTCCACCTGGTCACCTTCTTCGTGTTGGCGGGTTACAGCGTTCAAACCGCGGCGAACACCCTGGGCGCCGTGGGGCTGGCGAGCGTGTTCGCACGACCCTTGATAGGACTGGCAACCGACCGCTGGGGGCGGGAATCGGTTTACACCGTGGGCATGACGGTGGCGGCCGGAGCCGTCCTCCTGGTGCTCTGGCTGGGCGACGGGCAGAGTTTCTGGCCCCTGGCCATTTACGTCGCCCTGGCGGGGATGACCGACGGCATCAGCGGCCTGATCATTGGCGCCAAGGCGGCGGACATCTTCCCCACCGAGACCCTGGGCACCGTGATGGGGTTCGTCGAAATGGGCCGGGGAGCGGCGATTTTTCTGGGGCCGATCATCGCCGGCCTGATGTTCGACCTGCAGGGCGATTACGTGCAGGCGTTCATCCTGTCCGCGTTCCTGACCGTGGCCTCGGTATGCGCCATGTGGATAGCGGATATCATCGGGCACCGCCGCCGTGTCGCCTGAGCCAGGGGTCAACCTGCTTGTTTGGCCCGCAATCCTTTGTTACAATTCCGGCGCACGAAAGATACCTCTGGCGGGCGAGCGTGTTCTGCTACCGCCGAGCCGCCGTATCACTGGAGTTCGCGCAACCAATGGAGGAGGAAATACTATGCCGTCGTTCTGGGAAAACATTCGAATGCCTGAGCCCACGGATGAACGTGAATCGGGGGCCAACATCGCTGAAGCCGGCGATATGGCTGCCTATGTCAGCTTCCCGCCGCCCAGCGCTGGTACGAGCTTGCCGTCCATCATCGTCGTGCAGGAAGCGTTTGGCGTGAACCGGCACATCCAACAGGTGGCCGACGGGTTCGCCGCTGCGGGTTACGTGGCCGTGGCTCCGGCCCTGTTCCATCGCAACGAGCGCAACCCCAACCCGATGCTGGGATACACTCCGGACGATTTCGACGCCGCCATCAACACCTACATGCCGGAGTTGTCCGGCGCGGGGATTATCGCCGACATCAACGCCACCGTCGACTACCTGCAGCGGACCTACCCGCGCACACGCGGCCAGAAGATCGGAATCGTTGGCTACTGCATGGGCGGACGCGTGGTCTATCTGGCTGCCAGTTCCTGCGACGGCCTGTCCGCCGGCGTGTGCTACTACGGCGGCGCCATCCTCGCGCCCTACAGTGACGGCGTGACCCCCATCGACGGCACCGGCAACATCAGCATCCCGCTGATGGGCAACTTCGGGGAGACTGACGGCAATCCGACGCCTGCCGACGTCTCGCAGATCGAAGCCGCGCTGGACGCCGCCGGCAAGTCCTACGACTTCAAGATGTACCCCGGCGCCGGCCACGGGTTCAACTGCGATGATCGCCCCGGCGCTGACGAGGCAGCAGAGGCGGCCCGCCAGGCGGCAGCCGAAGACGCCCAGGCCCGCACCCTCGCCTTCTTCAACGAGCACCTGAAGTAAATCCGCACTGCCCCATCGTGGCCTGAGCGGCCCCCTTGCCGGAGCGCAGGGGGGCCGTTAGCATTGAGATCACTAATTTGCGAGCCCGTCGGCGATGCCAAAGGAGGTACTGTGATGAGCACTCGCCCAGTACGGAATATGGACGCCTTCATGGAGATGCTTGACGACCTTGAGCGGGACCATCGCGGGAAGTGGGTGGTCATCCACAACGGCGAACTAGCCGGCATCTACGAAACCGACAAGGCTGCCGTCAACGCAACTACCGGCTTTCAAACCCCCAGCCTCGTCAGGCAAATTTGTCCGCCGCTGACCGTGTTCTATATTCCCACTCCCGTTTTTAACGATGATTGCCTGGACGAGGACGGCTATCCTGACCTCGATAAATGGGCGCAACAACCAGAGCCGGCCATGTTTTATCGTCCCAGGCTGTCCTATCCCAAAGGTTACTGGGACGATGCCAACGACTAGCTGCGGATTTGAAAACAATCCTGGCCTGCTGGCGCGCATCGGGCCAACGTTGATTGCACAGGTTGGCTATGATCCGAACTTCAGGCCGTCCGCCGGAACGCGTCCAGAGATTTCAGCGTGGCCTTATGACGCACTGGTTGATACTGGATCAGCCGTTACTTGTATCGACATCAGACTGGCTAACGATCTGAATTTACCCATTGTTGGGCAGTCCAGTGATGTGGCCGGCGTTTTCGGCCCCGGCCAAGCGATTGACTATTCAGCCACTATCCACTTGCCGGAGCTGAACGCCACCTACTCCGGCAGTGTAATCGGCGCATACTTGGAAGTCGGCGGACAACGCCATTCCGTCATTATCGGTCGCGATTTTCTGCGCCCCTTCCGCTTGACCTACGACGGTCGCACCGGCGCGGTCACACTCAGCAACGACTGAGCTATATCACTGCGGCGCGCGGACTGATTCCGTCATCCGCCCAGAGGGGATATTCCCCGCACCAGCCGCATGATGTCGTTTGCCGAGATGGCGATGACCAGGGCCAACAGGGCCACGAATCCGATCAGGTGGACCAGGCCCTCTTTGTCTGACGGCACCCGTTTGCCTCCGCGCACCCACTCGATGAATACGAACAGCAGCCGCCCGCCGTCCAGCATGGGGATGGGCAATATATTGAGCACCGCCAGGTTGATGCTCAACAGGATTGCCACCAGCACCCACCCTTGGAGTCCGCCCTGGCGGGTAACCTCGCCGGTAATCTGGGCGATCCCAATGGGGCCGCTCAACTCCGGCCCCCGTCCTCCGCCGAACCAGCCGCGGATCTCTCTCCCCATCAGGGTCAGCATGTCCCAGGTGCTGGTAACTCCCAGGCGCGCCGCGGTCCAGGGCGGCTCGATGCGCCGGACCTCCTGCTGGTCCACTATGGAGAAGGTGATCCCGACCGCGCCCTGGCCCGGTGGCGGGTCCACCCGCGGCGTTACCTGGGCCACCTGCTGTTGCCCGTCCCGCTCGATCACCCAGGTCATCTCGGAGCCGGCGGACAGCCGCACTTCCCGGGGCAAGTCCTGGGGTGATTCCAGCGGCGCATCGCCGATTTGCACCACCCGGTCGCCGGATTGCAAACCCGCCGTTTCCGCCGGCGAACTCGGCACAACCCGGGTGATTTCCACCGTGCCGCCTACCATTTCCGTGTGCGGCACCATGAACATGATGGCGAACGCCACAATCGGGAACAGCGCGTTCATGGCCGACCCGGCCGCCAGCACGATTGCTCTCTGGCCCAGGCTTCTCCGCGCCAGGCTCCCGGGCGCGGCGGGATTGTTCTCCCCCGACAGCCTGACGAACCCGCCCAACGGGAGCCAGTTGACGGAGTAAACCATGTCGGCCATGACGACGCGGTCCGGCAACACTTCCCGAACCCGGCCCTCGTGACGGAGGAACTCGTCCGTCTGCACGTCGTCCAACCGTCTGCGGACGGGCTGCATCCCAAGTTCCGCATCCTGGGGCCGGCGTCCGAATCCCGCGAATCGGGCCAGGGAGCCAAGGGGGCCTCCCGCTCGTCCCGGCTCTCGCAGCTCGATGTAGCGCGCAACGAGCTGCCCGTCCGCGTTTTCGCCGGACAGCACGCGAATCACCTGGCCCGGGCGAATGGCGCCCAGCACTCCATTGAGGCAAACCGTTGTGGGGCTCAGCAGCGTCTCGGTGCGGCCGGTGTAGATGCCGAAAGCCCGGGGCGGGTAGCCGACCCCAAATTCGAGCACCTTGATCCCAAAAGCCCGGGCCGACCAGAAGTGCCCCAGTTCGTGCACCACCACCAGTAGCAGCAGCATCGGCACGAACGACGCCACCGCGATAATCCACGTGTCCATAACCCTGGCCCGCGTGGCCGGTTAATTCATCCCGCTGCTCACGATCTCGGCAGCGCGCAGGTTGGCCCAGCGGTCTGCCTCTACTATAGCATCCAGGTCGGGCGACGGCTGCGATACGTGCTCGACGAGCACCCGTTCCACCAGTCGGTAGATGTCGGTATAGCGGATGTTCCCGGCAAGGAAGGCCTGCACCGCCACTTCATCCGCGGCGCTGAGCACGGCGGGCATGGTTCCGCCAGTCTTGCCGGCGGAGACCGCCAGGTCAAAGCAGGGGAACCGCTTCGGTTCCAGCGGTTCGAAGTCCAGGGACCAGGGAGCGCCAATGTCCAGCCGGGGAATCTCGTCGTTGGCGAAACGCCTGGGGTGAAACAGCGCGTACTGGATGGGGAGACGCATGCTGGGCGGACCCAACTGCGCCTTCACCGACCCGTCGTCGAACTCGACCATGGAATGTATCGTGCTCTGGGGATGCACCACCACGGCGATGTCTTCCCAGGGCACGGAGAACAGCCAGTGGGATTCGATCACCTCAAAGGCCTTGTTCATCAGCGTGGCGGAGTCAATGGTGATCTTGTCGCCCATGCGCCAGGTCGGGTGTCTCAGCGCCTGCTCGGGGGTGACGGTGTCCAGTTCATCCAGGGGCGTGCGCCGGAACGGGCCGCCGCTGGCGGTTATCATCAGGCGCCGGATGTGGTTGTCTTCCCCTTGCAGGCACTGCCAGATGGCGCTGGGCTCGCTGTCCACCGGCAGGATCACTCCGCCGTATGCGGCTTCCGCTTCCTTGAGGACTTGGCCCGCCATGACGATGGGTTCCTTGTTGGACAGCGCGACCTGCTTCCCTGCGCGCAGAGCGCTCATCGTGGGCGTCAGGCCCACCGCGCCCATCAGCGCGACCATGACCTGGTCCACCTCGGGGAGCGACGCCATCTCGGCCATGGGCAGCATTTTCACGCCCTCGGGCAACTCCCCGGGCGGGTTGGAGCACCAGATGTAATCAGGAGTGAACTCGGCCACCTGTTCCAGGAGCAAGGCGGTGTTGTTTCCGGCGGCCAGTCCCACCACCTGAAACTCGTCGGGGAACGCCCGCACGATGTCCAGCGTCTGACGGCCGATTGATCCGGTAGAGCCGAGTATGACGATGCGCCGCATGTGTTCGCTTCCGGGTCGATTTAGGGGGTACTCACGGCTGCCAGGATGTACACCGCGATTAAGGACGGAAGAAGGCTGTCCAACCGATCCAGCATCCCGCCGTGGCCGGGAAACAGGTTGCCTGAGTCCTTGGCGTCAGCCAGACGTTTGATTTTGGATTCGACCAGATCGCCTATGGGCGATACGGCGCCTAAAATAACACCGATTGCCGCCAGGTGCCAAATCTCCAATCGCAGCGGGAACAGCGCTCCCAGGACGACCGCCGCGATAACCGCGAACAGCATTCCGCCAGCGGTTCCCTCCCACGTTTTCCCCGGGCTGATGCTGGGCGCCATGCGATGCCGGCCAAACAAGCGCCCCACGGCGTAGGCCCCGGTGTCCGCCGCATACACGGTAAGGATCGCCAGGAGGAGCCACCAGCACCCGGTTTCCGTGAGGACGGTCAATTCCCGCGCTGAATCGGAACCGATTATGTCCGGCAGCAGCCAGACCCCGCCCTCGGCGGCAGATACCTCATAGGTCGCCTCGAAAGCTTCGCCAAGACCGTCATCTTCGATGTGCGGCGGAACCGATAAAGTGGGGGCCGCTTCTTCGACCTTCTTCCACCACAGGCTGGGCAGCCTGTCTATTCCGCGGAGGGCCGCCGCTGCTGCCAACGCCCCTCCGATGCAAATGGGCGACAGCACCAGGTAGGTCGCCGCCACAACCGGTCGCGGCCCGTGCCACGCGGCAATCATCCACAGTGCTGACACGATTACGCCGACGATGCATATCCCCAGCGCCGCCCATCCGAAATCCTCGGGCCGCACCGCCAGCTCGCCGGCCAAGACCAGAGCCACCGCCCACGTTCCGCCCAGCAGCAACGGCAGGGATGTGTAGCCGCTGTCGTCGTCCTCGGATACCCTCTCACGACCGGGATACAGACGGTACGCTTCTCCAACGCCAATGACTGCGGCGACCGCCGCCAGCAGGGTAATCCAGGGCGGGCCGAACCAGATGCAGGCCAACACCATCGGCACGCCCACCAGGGCAGTCAGAACCCGGTGGAGCAGCACCCGCTTTACGCTCCGGAGGTATGGTCCTGGGTGTCCAGGGAGCCGAACCGCCTCTGCCTTTGGCCGTAAGCGCTCAGGGCCTGATCCAATTCCTCTGCATCCAGGTCCGGCCAGAGCACCGGCGTATGGTAGTACTCACTGTAGGCCGCCTGCCAGATGAGAAAATTGCTCAACCGCTGCTCGCCGCCGGTGCGAATTATCAAGTCGGGGTCCGGGCATCCGTCGGTATAGAGGTACTGGCTGAACAGCGATTCGTCCACGTCCTCTGGATCCACGCCCTCGGTTATCATGCGCCGAACCGCCTGCAGGATCTCCTCCCTGCCACCGTAGTTGAAAGCGATGTTGACGGTAATCCCGGCGTTGTGCCTGGTGACGTCCTGCGCCTGCCGTATGGCATCCTGGAGCGCGGGATCCAACGGGCTGATGTCGCCCAGATGAACCAACTTTACCCCCGTCTTGTGCAGTTCCCGGGTCTGGGGCTCGATCTGTTCCGCCAGGATCGCCATCAGGCTGTCCACCTCATCGGAGGGCCGCCGCCAGTTTTCCGTGGAAAAGGCGAAGAGCGTAACCACACGGACGCCGCGTTGCGCCAGCAGCTCGACGACACGGCGGATATTGCTCACCCCGCGCTGGTGTCCCGCCTTGCGCGGGAGCCCCTGGCGCTCTGCCCAGCGTCCGTTGCCGTCCATGATGATGGCTACATGGCGGGGCGCGGGGCCGGCGTCGCGGTTCATACCGGCGCTCTGGGAGACGCTATCGGCGGTGGGCAAGGGTCGGTTATGCGGAAAAGTCTGCGTTATCGGCGGCCGGTTGTATGGTATTTGCGTCGTCAGCTCTGCGCGGCGACGGCAACCGGCGGCGGCTCCCGCCGGACGCCGTACTTGGCCAGGATTGCGTCCACGAAAGGTTTGAGAACAGTTTCGGCAGCGTCAATCTGGATGCTCACCGGCGACGCATCATTCACGCTGTTATCCGCTTCCGGATCCTCATCGGTGAATACGACAACCCACTGCGCGATTTCCTCGCCCACGCGGGCGGGCTGACCGTTGCTGATATAGAGCGTTTGGGTTTCAGGGCTGTACTTTACGTCAGCGTTGGGCAGAGTTTCCCAGCCAGCCTCGGATAAGCCTACGGAATTTCCCACGGTCGTCCTCCATATACCCTTGCCAACTGTAAATGCCCGGCACAGTCTGGCATTCTCGCCCGCTTCGTCACTCATGGCGCGTATCTGCTGACGTTCACATGATCAAGCAAACGAAGGGCAAACGGAACAACCCTGCGTCAGAGCCGGTTTCTCTGGGGTTATACCTCCATGATTTCTGCTTCCTTCGTGGCAGATACCTCGTCGATGGCCTTGATGTGGGCATCGGTGGTCTTTTGCAACGTGTCCTGGCTGCGCCGGTTCTCATCCTGGGAAATCGACTTGTCCCGCTCCATCTTGCGCAGGGAGTCCACCCCTTCGCGCCGCACGTTGCGGACCGCGACCTTGCTGTCCTCCGCCTTGCGCTTCAGCAGGCGCACCATCTCCTGGCGCCGTTCCTGGGTGAGCGGCGGAATGGGAACAGTGATCACGTTGCCGTCGTTAGACGGGTTGAACCCCATTTCGGACTGGGTCAGGCTGCGCTCGATGTCGCGCAGTGACTGCCGATCCCAGGGCTGCACCATGATGGCGCGGGCGTCGGGAGCCGAAATGGACGCGATCTGCTTCAGAGGGGTAGGGGAGCCGTAGTAATCGACCGACAAATCTTCGATTAGCGCCGGAGTTGCCCGACCCGTGCGGAGCGTGCTGATGTCACGGCGCATCGCTTCGATGGATTGCCCCATTTTGCGCTCCGCTTCGGCCAGCACGGCCTCAATGGTCGGCCCATCCTGATCGCTGTTGTTGCTCCTGTTGTTGCGATCCGGCATTTGGTCCCTCCTTTCGGCAGAGCGTCGTTTCTCGGCGATTCTCGTCTTACGACCCGTTGCGCCGCGAGCCGTCGTCGATGGTCGTCCCCACCACGTCCCCTTGCAGGATGCGGCCCATGGCGCCCCGCTCAAATATATCAAAGACTATGATCGGCATCTCGTTATCCATGCACAGGGTCATCGCCGTGGAGTCCATAACCTCCAATCGGCGATTGACCGCGTCCAGGTATTCCAGGTTCCCGAACCGGACGGCGCCAGGATTGGTCTTCGGGTCAGAGTCGTAAACCCCGTCCACCCCATTCTTGGCCATCAGCAGCACTTCCGCACCCACTTCCAGGGCCCGAAGCGCCGAGGCCGTGTCGGTGGACATGTAGGGGTTCCCGGCTCCGGCGCAGAAAAGCACGACCCGCCCCTTTTCCAGGTGACGGATGGCCCGACGCCGGATATAGGGCTCGGCCACGGCCTGTATCGGCAATGCTGACTGTGTCCTGGTGATGATCCCCCTTCGCTCCAGCGCATCCTGCAAAGCCAACCCGTTGATGATGGTCGCCACCATGCCGGCGTAGTCCGCGGTGGACCGTTCCATGCCCCTCCGCTCGGCGGCCGAGCCGCGCCAGATGTTGCCGCCACCGACCACGACCGCCGTCTCCACCCCACGGGAGTGGGCATCAATAATTTGATCCGCGATATAGGAGACCGCTTCCGGATCAATCGTATCCGGCCCCGAACCCTGTAAAGATTCGCCGCTGACCTTTAAAAGGACGCGGCGATAGATCGTTTCACCCGTGACGCTGGCGGAAACCATTTTTCAATACTGGCGCAGCATCAGCCTGGGAGGGATGCCGTTTTCGTCTGTATCGTTATTCTCCCAGCGCCAGCCGGCGGAAGTTGACCACGCGGACGTTCTCGCCGGTTTGCGCTGCCGTTTCGCGCACCAGGTCGGCGAGAGTCCTGGACCCGTCCTTGATGAACGGCTGCTGCATCAGGCAAACCTGGGCAGCAGGACGGTCGTCCCCTTCGTCCATGTCCTCTTCGTTCAGATACACCGGGGACATTGCCGCCACCTGCATGGCGATGTCGTGCGCCAGCGTACGGAAGCCCTCGGTGCGCGCCACGAAGTCGGTCTCGCACCCCAACTGCACCATCGCTCCGACCCGGCCTCCGGTGTGGATGTAGGCTTCTACCAACCCCTGGGAGGTCTCCCGGTCGGCCCGCTTGGCGGCTTGCTCAAAGCCCTTCTGACGCAGCGCCGCCATGGCCTGCTCCAGGTTTCCGCCGTTGTCCTCCAGAGCTTGTTTGCAATCACTGATGCCGGCGCCGGTCTGTTCGCGCAGGCTTTTAATCAGTTCAACGGTTACTGCAGGCAACTTTTGGGCCTCCTGTGGTTGATGCTGTCATGCGGTTGGTCAGGATTGGCCGTCTACGGCTCCAGCGGGCGCGAGGACATCATCTGTCCGAGTTCTTCAAGCGTGACGGTATTGCTGAAAGGCCGGACATCCTCGTCGCCTTCTTCCCCATCAGCTTCCGCCGCTTCGGTCTGCGCCATCTGCAATGCTTCCCGCTGCGCCTGACCCTCTTCGATGGCCGAGGCCATTCGGCCCGTAATCAGCCGAATGGACCGGACCGCGTCGTCGTTGCCGGGCACCGCGTGGGTGACCTGGCCGGGATCGCAGTCCGTATCCACGATGGCGAAGATGGGAATGTTGAGGCGGCGCGCCTCGGCGATGCAGATGTCCTCTTTGCCAATGTCGATGACGAACAGAGCAGAGGGCAGCCGGTCCATGTTGCGCAGGCCGGTGAAATACTTCTCCAGCTTGTCCAGGGTGTGCGTGAGCCGCACCACTTCTTTTTTCGGCAGCCGCGCCAGGTAGCCGGTATCCCGCTGTTCCTGCAGACGCTTCATGTGGTCGATGCGACCCTTGATCGTCTGGAAGTTGGTCAGCGTTCCGCCCAGCCAACGCTGGTTCACGTACCACTGGCCGGTGCGCTCGGCTTCAGAGGCGATGACATCCTGGGCCTGCTTCTTGGTGCCGACGAACAGCACCTTGCCGCCGCTGGCGGACAGTTCCACCATTGCCCGGTACGCGTCGTTGATCAGCCCCATGGTCTGCTGCAGATCGATGATGTGGATGCCGTTGCGCTGCGTGAATATGTAGCGGCGCATCCGCGGGTTCCACCGCCTGGTCTGGTGGCCGAAGTGGACTCCAGCCTCCAGCAAGGACTTCATCGTGATCGGTTCCAGAGCGGGAGCCGCGTTCATCGCACTCTCCGCCGGGCGTTCCGGGGCTTGTACCATAAGCTATGTGCCTCTCTCCTGTGTCTGGCGGGAAATTGTGCGTGAGTATAGCACAGGCCAAATCCGAGCGGCAATCTGAAACGGCTGCCCCGGGATCATGCCCACAGCCTAAACTCCACTTGACGCACGACACGGCTGCTTTCGTAAATCGTCAGAAGCAGGATTTGCGGGATTTTATGATTTGGCAGGATTGGGAGATATCCGTCACAGAATAGTCCCAATCCTGATAATCCCCAAATCTTGAAAATCCTGCTTCTGACGTTCCCACGCCGCAAACCGGCATGCGTAAGGGAAAACACTTCCTTGCCTCCGCACGACGCGCTAGGTACACTCACGCCTAACCTCGACCAATGCAGGAGGTGTGGCGAATGCCGATTTCCGACGAAACCATGAAGCGAATAATTGCCGAATACGGTGGGTTCGAGCTGTCCGACGCCGAGTTGGAACTGGTCAAACCCGAGCTGGAGAACTACCTGACCGAATTGCAGAACCTGCGCGACCTGGACCTGTCCGACGTCATGTCCGCGCGCCTGCTCAGGCCGGCCGATGGAGGAGAAAACGATGCCTGATTCCGAACTGCTCAAGTTGACGATCTCCGAAGTCGCCCCGCTGATCCAAGCCCGGGAGGTTTCTCCCGTAGAGCTCACTGAAGCCGCCCTGGACGAAGCCGAGCGCCGCCAGCCCACGCTGAACTCCTTCATCACCATCATGCGCGAGCAGGCGCTGGCACAAGCCGAAGAGGCGGAGGAAGCCCTGTCCCGCGGTGAATACCTGGGCCCGCTTCACGGCATCCCCATTGGCATCAAGGACAACATCGCCACCGGCGGCATCACCACCACGCTGGGCACCAAGGTGCTGCGGGACCACGTGCCCGAGGAAGACGCCGAGGTGGTCCGCCGCAGCAAGGCTGCCGGCGCCATCATCATCGGCAAGGAGAACCTGGAGGAATTCGCCGCCGGAGCGACCTCCAACAACCCGCACTACGGCGCGGTGCACAACCCGTGGAACGTCGATCACATCCCCGGCGGTTCCAGCGGTGGCGGCGGCGCCAACGTGGCCGCCGGCGTCACTTTCGCGTCCCTGGGAACCGACCTGGGAGGTTCGGTGCGCCTGCCCGGAGCCTTCTGCGGCGTGGTCGGGCTCAAGCAGACTTTCGGCCGGGTCAGCCAGCGCGGGCTGCTGGTCACCAGCTTCAACGGCGACCACATCGGCCCCATGACCCGCTCCGTGCGCGACAGCGCCCTGGTGCTGCAGGCCATCGCCGGCTACGACCCTCTGGATCCCAGCACGGTTCCGGTTCCCGTGGACGACTACGCGCTCATCATGGAGCGCGGGATCAGCGGGTTGACCATGGGGATCCCCTCCAACTACTACTACGACCACCTGGATCCTGAGGTGGAGGCCGCCGTGCGTCGCGCCATCGCCGCCCTGGAGGAACTGGGGGTTGCCACCCGCGAGGTCAGCGTGCCCAGTATGCAGTACGCCGGCGCGCTGCGTTTCTCCAGCATGGCCGACAGCGTGGTGACCCACGAGCCGTACATTACGTCCAGCCGCGAGGACTATGGCCCCGACACCCTCTACCGCACCCTGGCCGGCCAGTTCGTGCTGGGCCGCGACTACTCCAAGGCCATGAAGGTCCAGCGCATCATCAAGGAGGAACACGCCCGCGTCCTCCAGGACGTGGACTTCCTCATCACGCCGACCACGCCGCTGCCGGCTCCGCGCATCGACGCTGCGACCATCGAAGCGGAGGGACGGCAGCAGAAGGTGCGCGGACCCGGTTCCGGCCACGTTTCGCGCAACACCAGCCCCATGAACGCCACGGGGTTCCCGGCGATAACCGTGCCCTGCGGCTTCAGCGAGCTGGGCTTACCCATCGGCCTCCAGTTCATCGGTCGCCCGTGGGAGGAGGGCAACCTGTTCCGCATCGCCAACGCCTACGAGGGCGTCTCCCCCAGCCGGGGCGCGTGGCCGAACCTGGAGTAAGGAGCCAACCGTGCTTCGGCCAATGACGCCAGCATGGTAGAATCAGGCCATGGAGTGGCGGGGCGTATGGGACGGGATCAAGTCAATACCCCGCCACATCTGGAATTGGTTGATACAGCCGGAAGGTTGGCAGGTCAGGCATTTTGCGGCCTCGCCATTCGGCGCCGCGCTCATAACATGGTTCTGGACGGGGCAGGCAAGATTCTGGGAGCACTGGGATAGGGTCGCAGAGATGGTCAGCCTGGGCGCCGTTTCCTACGGCATCATTGCCGTGCTGGCGGAAGGGGGTTTTAGATTGTTTTACACATTGTCGCTAATCGGCAAAGAAAAGCAAAGACGGGAACGGGAGTTGGCTGAAATAAGAGCCAAAGGCATCGCTGAAGGACAAGCAGAAGGCCGGGAACAAGGCCGGGTCGAAGGCATGGAAGAGGGTCGGGTCGAAGGCCGGGAACAAGGGGCAGCTGCGGAACGCAAGCGGTGGCAGCAGTGGAACGAAGCGCGCATGAGGGCGGCTGACGAAGGGCTCGAGTTCAACGAGCCTCCGCCCGGCGACTAGCCGCCGAGGATCGGGGCATACCATCGACGAAGCCAACTAGCCCCGCGAATCCCTCCGGCCCAAGCTGAGGGACAATTTTCGTGCTCATCCACACACGTTAGGATCATGAATTATGGCGACGATCAGGGAAACTGAACTTATAGTGCCTGCGGTGTTTCTGTTGGCGGATGCTCCGCAAGGACTAAGCACGTCACAATTGATAGAAGGTCTCAGAACGTTGTTACATCCAACTGGTGCTGAGTTGAAATCCATGCTCAAGGTTTCCTACGCTTACACGTAGTTAACTATGTCGCCCCGGCGTGAGGATCTAAACCATGGAATACCGCCGCTTCGGCCCAACCGACATGACCGTCTCCGCCCTCGGCTTTGGCTGCTGGGAGATGGGCGGTACCTATGGCGACGTCACCGGCAGCGAGCTGGACGCCGCGGTTAAGCGCGCCATCGACCTGGGCATCAACTGTTTCGACACGGCGCCGGCCTACGGCAGGGGCGAATCGGAGGTCGTTCTGGGCAAGGCGCTCGGCAACCGTCGCCAGGACGTGATCGTGGTCACCAAGTGCGGCGTGGGTTATGCCGACCGGCCCAAGGGTCGGGACAGCCGCATGGTGTCGATCTTCGCCTCGGTGGAGCAGAGCCTGCAAAACCTGAGCACCGACTACATCGACGTGCTGCTCATACATTGGCCGGACGTCAATACCCCGTTCGACGAGACCATGCACGCTCTGGACAGCCTTGTCCATCAGGGCAAGGTCCGCGCCGTCGGCGTATCGAATTTCACGCTGGACCAGATTCGAGAGTGTGAAACCGTGCGCAGCGTGGACGTCGTCCAGTACGGCCTCAACATGTTCGACCGTCGCATGGAGCAGGAGATATTCCCCTACTGCCTCGAACAAGGTACCGGAGTCATGGTGTACGGCCCTCTGGCATTCGGCCTGTTGACGGGCACCATGTCGGCGGACACTACCTTCGGCGGCAACGACTGGCGGGCCACCGGAGGTCGGCCGGGCTGGAACGTGGGGGTCTTCGCCGAGGAGCATTTCCAGCGTAACCTGCAAGTGGTCGAGGACCTCAAGCCCATCGCCGAGGCCCGGGGCAAGAGGATGCCCCAGCTGGCCCTGCGGTGGGTGCTGTCGAACCCGGCCGTCAGCGTCGCGCTGGTGGGGACGCGCACCGTGCAGGAAGTGGAGGACAACGTTGCCGGGCTGGAGTGGGCTCTGTCCGGCGCCGACATGGCCCAGATCGACGACGTGTTCGCCCGCTACGGCGTCGACACCCACCCCGAAATAGTGATCGACCCGGACGAATAGGTTCGGGTCGATCGATTTCCTTGCTGGTTGAAACGGCGACTGCGCCGCTCATTGCCTCCAGTCGTGGCGCGGTATCCAGCCCAGCATCCGCTGCGCCTTTGCCGTGCTGATGACGCTGGCGGCGCCCTCCAACCCGTCTCTTATCTCCACCCGGTCGCCGAAGTTGCGCTTGATCAGGTCAATCGTCGGCTCGGCAAAGCGGCTGGACGGCTGAGCGAGCATGAAGGCTTCATACTCTTGGATCTCGGCGTCAACCGCCAGCACATGGGCCTCTGCCACGTCCCTGGCGTCCGCGTAGGCCCACATCACCAGCGTCAGCGGGTTCTCCGGCGTGGGCGCCGGCCAGGGGAATTCCGCCTGGACTTCGAGAAGCGCGACGTTGGTGAAACGCAGACTGACCACCGTGGTGTCCGAGTTGCGCGCGATCATCCTGCCGATGTCCTCGCCCACCTGCTTGGTCAGGCCGTAGGGTTCGAAGGGCATCATGGGATGCGCCTCGTCCAGGGGCAGGTAGAGCGGCACGAAGGCGTTGCCGTCGTGGGCCCACCCCATGCCGAAGGCGCTGGACGAGAACACCACGCGCCGCAGCCCCAACTCCGCCGCCGACGTCATGACGTTGAAGTCGCCAGCCACGTTGTTCTCGAAAATGACCCTGGGTTCTGCACGCTGCGGCCCCGGGATGGCGCCCATGTGGATCACAGCTTCCGCGCCTTCGAGGATGCGGTGTACAGCTTGGGCATCGCCCAGCTCGCAGCGCACGAACCTGGCGGGCAGATCATCGGCGTGCAATCTGTCGGTGGCCAGGACTTCCCGGCCCCGGTCCACCAGCAGTTGCACCACGCGGCGACCCAGCCGGCCCGCCGCTCCGGTTACTACTATCATCGGTTCCTCCAACCAGGTCGATTCTAACTGTTGCGGTCGTAGGCGTCGGCGGCGCGCAGCACCGTCGCGTCTTCCCCGGTGCGGCCCACCAGCATCATGCCGATGGGCAGACCGTCGGACGTTCCGCACGGCACCGAGATTGCCGGATGGCCGGTCACGTCAAAGGGGCAGGTGTTGGGGATCATCTCGAGAGCCCGGTCGGTGTACTCCTGGCGGCTGCAGTCGGCGGGAGGGATGACCGTTGCTTTCATCGGCAGGGTGGGCATCACCAGCAGGTCGTACTCGCTGAGCGCCTGGTCGTAGGCTGCGGTCAGCGTCCGGGCCAGGTTCTGGGCCTTGGCGTAGTAGCGGCCGTGATACCGGTCCTGCATGTACTGTCCCATGAGCACCACCAGCTTGGTGGTCTCCGACAGGTCGTCGGCCCGGGTCTGCCAGCCGTGGGCGTAAACGTCCAGCAGCCCGGTGGTGTAGTGGCCCTTCCAGTTGGTGCCCATGCTGTTGCCGGCCACCATCAGCATCGTGGCCCCTTCCACCGCGATGGCTCGCCAGACGTGTATCCCGTCCCGGTGCCAGGGTATGGACGCCGTTCCTACCGTCGCCCCCATGGCCTCGAACGAACGCGCCGCTCTCTCCACCGCCTCGTCCACATCTGCCTCCGACTCCGCCAGGCCGAACCCTTCCGGCACGATGCCTATCCGCAGCCCCGACACGTCGCCGGTCAAGGCCTGGGTGTAGGCTTGCCCCGATAGGCCGGCCTGCTGCCTCGGATCCAGACCATCGGGTCCGGCGATGGCCTCCAGCATCAGGGCCACGTCGGCGGCGGTTCGCGCCATGGGCCCGGTGTGGTCCAGTGTGAGCTCGATGGGGAATACGCCGGTGTACGGCACCAACCCGTAGGTTGGCTTGAGCCCGTAGATGCCGCACCAGCTGGCCGGTATGCGGATCGACCCGCCCTGGTCGCCGCCGATGGCCATGTCTACCTCCCCGGCCGCAACGAGCGCCGCGCTGCCGCTGGAGGAGCCGCCGGTCGTGCGCGTGAGGTCGTGGGGATTGTGTACCGGGCCGGTGTCGGACGTGTGGCTGCCGCCGGAGAAGCAGAGGCTCTCACACACCGCCTTGCCCTTGATGGAGCCGCCGGCGTCCAGGATGCGGGTAACGATAGTCGCGTCCACGTCGGGAACGTAGCCTTCCAGCACGCTGGTGCCGTTCATCATGGGGACGCCGGAGACACAGACGTTGTCCTTGATGGCCACGGTCTTGCCGGACAGCAGTCCGCCCTGGGGTCCGGTGATGTCGCAGCGCCAGTACCATGCTCCCAGCGGGTTGTCTTCCGGCTGCGGCCGCGCGCCGGGAGAGCGCGGGTACTTCACCGGCAGGCTCGGCGCGGTGAGCTGGTCCAGCCGCGCGTACGAGTCCAGGATGGGCTGGCTCAGTTCGATGTAGGAATCGACGTCGGCCGGCGATGGGTTCAGGTTGTAGGCGTCGGCTATTCGGAAAATCTCTTCCACGGTGGGTCGCTTTACCGCCATGATGTAACCTCCGGTTGCTAGTTCTCCGCGATTAGGGACTATACTACGGCTGTAGAAATCTGACCCAAACACCGTTGCCAGTTCAGTAAAATCCCCATCAACCACCGGACCGGCGCAGAGCGAGTCTGAAACCCGGCCGGGAGACGAGTCAGATGCGACATCATGACCCCAAAGCGCTGCACATAGCAAAAGCAGTGCAGCAACGTGAGCAGCCCGAACTCGTCATCCTCTTCGGTTCACGGGCTCGGGGTGACCACGAAGAACTGCTGTCGGATATTGACGTAATGCTGGTGCAGGCCACCGAACCTGACGACGCCATCCAAAAGGCCGCCGCAGACGCCGCCGCCAGGGTCGCCTGGGAGACCTACGGACGGGAAGTGCCGGTGGAACTGGTGTGGAGAACCATCGAAGAGTTCCGGCACAATCGCCGGTACGTCAACAGCGTCGAAACCCACGCCGTCAAGGACGGAATAGTCATGTCCAGGGATCCGAACCAGTCCGGCTCGTCACAATACGAAGACGAGGCCACCGAATATTCTTACGACTGGGAGAGCTACGAGGTACTCATCGAAAGAGCAGAGGCGCACTTGTCAATGTTCCAAGTGGGTGTAGCCAACGACCAGCCGGACTTCCCAATCGGCCAGCAGGCCCACTTCGCCCTGGAATGCGGATTGAAAGCCCTGTTGGAAGCCCGCCAGATTCCCTACGGTTACAACCACAGCATGGCGGACCTGCTGGGTACGCTTCGCCACTTCCACCCCGAAATGCGGGACTTCCGCCTGTCCGTAGCGCCCGATATCTACGCAGAGTATGCTGGGCGACGTGGTTACCGAGCGCGACGGCAACCGCGTCTGACCGACCAGCCGGACTACCTGGAAAAGACCGTCGCCGACGCCCGGTTGCTGATTGAGCGGGCCAAGGCCGCGAGAGCAGAAGCCGGCTGAAAACCAGCCGCCCAAACCGAGCAACAAACATCCCAAACACGGAGGCCGAATATGCCAGTCAAAGGGACCACGATGACCAGTTACCGTCCGCTGATGCAGGGTGTCAACGGAATGGTTGCGGCCAGCCATCCCGCCGCCGCCATGGCCGGCCTGGAAATCCTGAAGCAGGGCGGCAACGCCATCGACGCCGGCGTTGCCGTGGGCATGGCGCTGAACGTCGTGCACGTCGACGATTGCAGTTTTCTGGGCGTGGCGCCCACCGTCATCTACCTGGCCGATCGAAAGGAAGTCGTCACGGTTGACGGGCTCGGGGTCTGGCCCAAAGCCGCGTCGGTTGATTACTTCCACCAGCATCACGGGAGCAGGATGCCGGCCGGCGTGCTGTCGTCCCTGACGCCGGCAGCCGCTGATTCGTGGATCACTTCCCTGTCGAAGTTTGGCACGATGACCTTCGGACAGGTGGCCAGCGCGGCCACCGACCTTGCCGGAAACGGGTTCCCCATGTACCGCTACCTCGCCGGCCGGTTCAAGACCGCCTACGACCAGTACAACGCGTACCCGTCAACCGCCGAGGTTTACCTGCCCGGCGGCCGCGCCCCCAAGCAGGGGGAGATGTTTTACCAGAAGGACCTCGCCGGAACCCTGTCCAGGCTGGCCGACATCGAGGCGTCCAACTCTGGCAAGGGCCGGGAAGCGGCGATGAAGACGGCCAGGGACTACATCTACACCGGCGAACTGGCCCACAAGATCGTCGCGTTCAACCAGGAGATGGGCGGTCTCCTGACTGAGGAAGATCTGGCAGCGTATCACGTGCAGGTGGCACCGCCGGTGACGGTGAACTACAAGGGCTACGACGTCTACAGCACCGGGCCGTGGGGGCAGGGGCCGACCTTCCCGCAGGCCCTGAAGATCCTCGAAGGGTTCGACCTGGCGTCCATGGGCCACAACTCTCCACAGTACATCCACACGGTGAGCCAGGCCCTGAACCTGGCCTTCGCCGACCGCGAGCAGTACGTGGGCGATCCCGATTTCGTAGACGTGCCCATGGACGAAATGCTGGCCGAGAAATACCTGGCCAAGCGCCGCTCCCTGATCGACCCAGATCTGGCTTGGCCGGGCACGCCACCCGCGGGCGACCCGCGGAAGGGCAAAGCTACCGTCGACGGCGCGCCACAGTCTCCCCGGGAGGCTGCGACGCCGGTTGCCACCGCGGGAGTAAGCGGCGGCGGGACGTCCTATTTCGCCGTGATCGACCGGGACGGAAACATATTTTCCTGCACCCCCAGCGAGGGCACCAAGAACGGCGGACCGATCATTCCCGGAACCGGACTGGCCTTCTCGTTGAGGGGCACCCAGTCCAAGCTAGTGGAAAGCCATCCCGCCTCGGTCCAGGGAGGCAAGCGGCCCCGGCTCACCCCGGCTCCGGCCCTGGTGACTCGCGATGGCGAGTCTGTCATGGCCCTGGGCGCCCACGGCGGCGACCACATCCCGCAGGGCACCCTGCAACTGCTGTTGAACGTCCTGGAATTCGGCCGCGACCCGCAGGAAGCGGTGGAAGAACCCCGCTTCTACAGCTACAACTTCCCCAGTTCCAACTGGGCGTCGAGGTATGACCCCGGGATGCTGAGACTGGAAGGCCGGATTTCCGATGAAGTGGCCGAGGACCTGCGACGGAAAGGCCACACCATAGAGGAGTATCCCGACTGGTGGGAGGGTTCTGCCCTGTACTGCGTCATCACCCGTAACCCGGAGACCGGAGTGCTCCAGGGTGGCGCGGACCCGCGCTGCGAGGCCTACGCCGTGGGTTACTGATCGCCCTGCAACGGCGAAGCTTGGGTGAGGGGCAACGGTCATGACGCCGTTGCCCCGAAGTCTATCGACTCACCACCGATGCGGCGCAAGCCTGGATCGCCTGCTCCCACTCGTCCAGGTTGAAGAAGTGGGGACCGGCGCCGCCGTGGTAGGCCACGTTGCCATCGACGTCCACCAGGTACAGGCGCTCCGGCGCCGCGCCGTAGGCCTCGTCGATGGCGTTGTCCATTTCCTCGATGATGATGGGCAAGCCGATATGCAAGTCGATGCTGCACGATTGGGCAACCGATTCCCGTTCGTCATAGCTCCGGTGCTGGCTGAACAGCACGCCTTCCTGGACGTTGCTTTCCACCTGCCAGCCGTCGGTGGGGTGGGCTTCCTGGACGTAGACAACAAAGAACTCCACCGAGTTTTTGTATTGGCGATAGATCTGCGTCATGCGCTCCGACTGAGCGCGGAAGGGCGGTCAAGTGTAACTGCCAAAGGCCAGCGCCACCGGCCGCCGGCCGCGAAAATCGGACAGGCGCACCCGTTCCTCCGAGCCCAACCGCTTGAGGCAGAAGTCGGGAGCCGCCTCGCCGACATTGGGGCCGGTCTCGTCCCGTACCAGGATGGCTTCCACGGCGGCGCGGACTTCTGCCGGCAGGTCCTCTTGCCATCCTTCCAGCAGTTCACGAGCCGTAATCCGTCCTCTGGCCTCCTGAATGGCGGCGACAACCCGCCGGAGATCCCGACGGTGTTCATCGCTAAGCCGACTGATTACGCTGTCGCGCTGCGCCTTTAGCATATTTGCCTCCGCTGGGAATTGGGGTTGCGGCAACGTCTACCGGGCGGCCACCGCCGCCGCGCTCAGTTCGCGAATGGCGTCCACCGTTTCCGGGCTGGACGGCTTGCCCATCTCAACGTCCTTGACCGCCTCGTAGGACCGCAATACGTCCGCCATCACGTCCTCGTCGGACTGGTCAATGTCGATGGGGATGCTCACCTGCGCCCATGACGTGTGGCCGGTGAGCCAGAACACCTCGGTGGGGTTGTTCTCCGGGTCGCGGAAGTAGCAGCCGATGGCGCTGGCGTGGCTGACGATGCGGTCCAACTGGTAACCGCGTTCGAGGATGCGCCGCTTGAAATCGCGCAAGTCATCGAGGGATTCCACTCGCATTGAAATCTGCTGGATCCAATGCGGGTCCTCCACCGAGGGCCGGCCGTTGATCAGGGCGATCTCGTGATCGCAGCTTTCGGGATCGGCGCTGTAAAAGGCGCCCAGCGGGCCGACCTTGGTCCGCTGCATTCCCATGAAATTCTCGTAGAAGTCCATCATGAGTTCGAGGTCATGTACGTAGAAGCCGATATGACCGAGGCCCGTAACTTTCGCCGACATGTTCAACTCCTCAAATAATTGGCATGTGGGCGCATTATGCGCTTTCCCCGGTTCTCGTGTCGACCTGGCCGGGACATACTGCAAGAGAGAGCGTTATTCCCGTGCGCCGAGCGTGTCTTGCCCATCGACCCGGACTGGTGTTACAAACTTCCATGGACCGGGCAGGTTCTTTCATCTTATTCATGACAGCGAGGTGTCGCCGTGGCCGCAAATTCGCACAGCATCGTACAGGACGCCATCGATGTTGCCATAGGAGAGCGGGGGGAAATCGGGGTGCAGGTTGCCGCCTACCTGGACAGCGAACTGGTGATTGACCAGTGGGGCGGCCTGGCCGACGAGACCACCGGCCGGGAAGTGGACGGAGACACCCTGTTCCCGGTGTTTTCAAACATCAAGGCGGTAACTGCGACGGCGCTCCACATCCAGGCTGAGCGTGGACTGGTGGACTACTACCAGCCGGTGGCGAGGTACTGGCCAGAGTTCGGAAAGTACGGCAAGGATAAGGGCACGGTGTTCGACGCGCTGACCCACCGCATCGGCGTTCCACTGATGCCGGTGGGAGTTACGCCGGAGCTGATGTGCGACTGGGACTGGATGGTGGGCCAACTGGCGGAGATGCACCCGCTCTTCGAGCCGGGCACCCGCAGTGGCTACATGGCCTATACCTTCGGCTGGGTGGTGGGCGAGGTGGTGCGCCGCACCGATCCCAGGCACCGGCCCTTTGGCCAATTTATCCAGGAAGAGATCTGCCAGCCGCTGGGCATCACCGACCTGTGGGCCGGCATCCCGCCCGAGGTGGAGCCCCGCGTGGCCAGGCTCACCAACGTGCCGCCGCTCGGGACCGGCGCGCCGGGCCTACCTCCGGACTCGCTCCGGTTCCGCGCCACTCCGCCGGAGGTGGGAACTACCCAGGAGGTGTTCGGTCGTTCCGACGTGCGCCAGGCCTGCATCCCGGGAGCGCAGGGGATCATGACCGCACGCAGCCAGGCGCGGTTCTGGGCCATGTTGGCCAACGGCGGCGAACTGGACGGCGTCCGCCTGCTTTCCGAGGAACGGGTCCGGACCTTCCACATTCCGCGTCCGCCCAGCGATTACGATCCGGTGCACGGACGGCCGCATCACGGGACCATCGGCGGCTTTCACTTTGCCGGCAGCCCCGGCATGGGCGCCATGGGCATTAGCTCGCTGGCATTCGGCCACAACGGCGCCGGCGGCTCGGTGGGCTGGGCTGACCCGCAGCACCGCCTGGCGGTTGCCATCCACCACAACCGCATGGTGCCGCACGGCCCGCCGGAAGAGAGTCCACTGACGCCCATCGGCGCCGCGGTGCGGAGGGCCCTGGGAATACCGGAGTAACGACGGGTCAGGATCCGTGAGGGCCGCTCAGTCTCGGATCCGGACCAGCTTCTGCATCGACCGTAGCTCCCGGGGCGGGTCCATGTGCCGACCGTAGTCCGTCCAGGACACCTCCGCCACGTACAGGTCTCCCCGGGAGTCGATGGCGATGCCGTGAGGGGAATAGAACCGGCCGGACTGATCGCCATAGCTCTCCCGCCCGACCCGGGCCAGGACCTTGCCGCCGGTGTTCATCACCGTCACGCGCGGACCCAGATCGGTGCCGATGTCGTTGGTGCCGATCCCGCAGAAGTACTCGCCGATGTAGATCAGCTCCTCGCCGGAGCGGTCGTCGATGCAGATGGCGGCGGCCCGGGAAAGGTTGCCACATTGGGTCTCGTATTTGCCCTCGGAGCTGAAGACCTGGATGCGGTGATTCTCGCGGTCGGCGACGTAAACCCAGCCGTCGTTGTCCACGATGACGTTGTGCACGATGTTGAACTGGCCGTCACCGGTCCCCGATTCACCCCATGAAAAGAGGAGCCGGCCGTCAGGAGTGTACTTGTGCACCCTGGCGTTGGAATAGCCGTCGGCGACGTAGAACTCGCCGGTGCGCCGGTCGAAGGCCACGTGGGCGGGCACGCAGAAGGGCTCGCCGCTCATTTTGGGGCTCGGCTGGTGGGGCGTGCCCCAGGTCTTCAGCAGTTTGCCATCGGGGGTGAACTGCCGCACCGTGCTGTCGCCGTTGTCCACGCAGTAAACGGTATCGTCGGGGGCGATGGTCACGCCGTGGGGGTTGGCGAAAACCCCTTCGCCCCAGGTGCGCAGTACGTTCCCATCGGTGTCGAACACGATCATCGGGATCGTGCCGCGATTGAACACGTACACCTGGTCCCTGGAGTCGACGGCGACAGACGTTCCCTCTTTGTAGACGCACCCTTCCGGGAGCTGACCCCAATTTTCGCCCGACACCCGGTAGTGGAAGCCGTTTTCGCCGATCACAACCGATTCGCGGGGGCCGCCATCAGCGCCGTGTCCCTCGGTGCGCAGGCCGTATTCCCAGTCCTGTTCCTTGTCGACCATCCGCGTGACCTCCTCGAGTGCGCGCCAATCGGCGCAGGGGCATACGGGAATATATCACGGGTCGCGCCGGGTCCAGGTGGCTGAACTCATGAGCCCAAGCGGTCGGTGGCCGCATCGGACCTTGCCATGCGGTAGCCGATGCCGTGCTCCGTGAAGATGTACGTGGGCTTCCGCGCGTTGTCGCCGAGCTTCTGGCGGAGGGATTTTATGTAAGAGCGCAAAAGCTGGGAATCGCCGGAATATTCCGGACCCCAGACCCGTTGCAGGAGCATATTCTGCGTAAAAACCCGGCCGGCGCCGTTGGCAAGCTCTTCGAGCAGTTTGTACTCTGTGGCCGTGAGGGTTGCCAGTTGCCCCGATACGCTGACGGTGCGGTCTTCGAAATTGATCCGCAAGTCGCCCGTTTCGAACGTGCGGCCCGCGACAGGGTCTCCTCCGGCGTTCAGCCTTCGCAGCGTCGCACGTATCCGGGCGATAAGCTCGGTGGGCGAAAACGGTTTAACCATGTAGCCGTCCGCTCCCATTTCAAAAGCGTGGATGACGTATTCCTCATCGCTGCGATTGCAGAGCACGATGGCGGGCAGATCGCGGGGATTGCCGGCCCCGCGCAACGCACGGAAGGCGTCGTCTTCTCTACCGGCGATGTCCAGTACGGTCAGCGCGGGACCCTCAGACGAGGCGAGTTCCTCAACTTCGTCCAGACTTGCAGCCTCAACCGCGGCGTAACCGGAGTCAAGCAGCGCCTGGCGAACTGTTCGCTGGGATCTTGGGTCCTGGATGGACACCAGGATCTGGGTTTTGCTGCCGGGTCCCGGCCTTTGATCGGCAGCGATCTCGCCGGCGTGCGGCGTCCCCAATTCTTCCGTGTCGTCAACCGTGGGCAGGGTGAACGTGAAAGTCAACGTGCCGTCCGGGTCGTCCGCTTTGGTTCGGACGCGCCCCCCGTGAGCCTCGATAACGCCACGGCAAAATCCCATCGCCAATCCTTCGCCCTTCGTGGCCAGTTCGACCGCCTTGGTGTGGGCGCGTGTCGCATCCTCGAACATCTGAGGATCTTCGGACACATTATTCCGCAGAGAAGGTCTTTCAGGGGGAGCGATTGAAACTTCCGCCGAGATCGCGATTGCGACGTAGATGTCAATTTCCTCAGCGGAGACAGTTATCGGCGACGAGTCGCCCGCGCGCATCGCAACGTCCCGGAGGAAATTGTGCAGCACCTTGCCGATGTACTGCTCATCCGCCGACACGTCCGGGAGACCGTCAGAGATTTTGTAACGGATGCTGACTGCGGAATGGTCTCGGAGATACTCTTGGCAGGACCGCTCGATCAGCGCTGCGACGTCCGTTCGCTGGGTGGCAAGGGACAAGGTTCCCGTCTCAATCTGCGTCAGTTCTATCAAGCTGTTGATTTGGCCACGCATCAAGTCAGCCTGCCGGTCGATGATGCTGAGCCACTGCATGTTTTCGGCCGAGGTCGCCGTGTCAATTGCGCCGATCAAGGCTGCGGCAGAACCCTTGATGCTGATCAAGGGGGTCCGAAGTTCCTCGCTCACCATGGTCAAGAACTCGGCCCGCCATAGCTCCTGGTCCTGCAATGGCGTGAGGTCCTGCGATGCCGAGAGAACCGACACGATGTCTCCGGTTTCGGAGAATATGGGAATGCTGCTTACCAGTTGGGTCAGGGAGGAGCCGTTTGAGTAATGAGTTACTATCTCTTCAGCGATCACAGTCTCGCCGCTTTGAAGCGCCCTGGTGCCCGGGAGTTCCTCGAAAGACAGTTCCCGCCCGTCGGCGCGTGTGAACCTCGAGGTGGTGAAAACCTCATCCAGGTTGGCTCCCGAAGACGTGATCGTGGCCATCAGGCGGCGAGCCTCCTGGTTCATATAGGCCATCTTGCCCAATCGCGCGTCGAAAATCGAGACTGCGACGGGACAGAGATCCATGAGCCTTTCCATATCCTCCCTGGCCTGCCGCGCCTCCTCATATCTGCGCGCATTGGCGATTGTCGATCCCGCCTGGGCGGCAAACATCGCGGCGATGGCTTGGTCTTCTTCTGCAAATCCCGGCTCACCTTCCTGCTCCACGAGGTACAGGCTGCCGATGAGTTCGTCGCGAACGCGGATCGGCGTTGTCAGAAAAGTCATCGCGGCAGGGTGCACGGCCGCGAAGCAGGTGAAATCGGGGCGCGTCGCCAGGCCCGCCCACCAGGTCGGACCCTTTGCTTGTTGCAGATAGTCCGGCAGACCCGGCGCCTGGACTAACCGCGTCAGGAGTTCGCGCTCTTCGTCGGTTGTGGCTGTAATGTAATAGTCGCTGGTTCCGCCCTGACTATCGAAAGTTACGAGCGCACCGCACCGGGCGCCGGTAAGATTTCATGCGCTGTTGACAATTTCCTGGAGTACAGCCTTGGCGTCGAGCCCTTCGGAGATGCTGATGCTGGCGCAGCTCAATCTGGCAAGTTGATCCTTCAGGGCCTCGTTTTCTTGCCGGAGCACTTCCGCCTCGGTGATGGCAATATCAGCTTGTAAAAGGCTCATAGTTACCCTCGCGAATCGTTGTGGACGGTGAAACACCCAACCCGACCACCCCGCCGATTCACGCATCAGCCGGCGCCGGGGAAATGTCGGCCGGGAAGTAGCGAAATGGCCATCATCTCCGAAGCGCGTTCGGGGTTGGCGCTTGCTGGGCCCAGGTTGGAGACCGGCTCATTCTACCAATTGTGTGAGCGAGAAATAAACTGCCTATAGCCATTTCGGCGATATGCTCATATTGTTTTCACGAATTGCTGTGATCGCATTCACAAAAAATTCACAAACGGCCGAATGCGTCGTGAATCTGGCTCCAACGCGCCATTAGGCAGCGCCGGGCACAGCGCCTGATTGGTCAGCGTTGGAGCCCCGGGCCGACGCCGCTAACAGGTCTGCGGAGGCCGCGGGCCAGGTTCCGGCGCCTGTAGCCGTCAGTCAGCGCCCTGCGATGTCGCGGGTCTGAGGTTCGCCGGCAGGTGCGTTTCCCAGTCGGGGATTTGTCGCACGCGGGGAGACGGCAGGAACCAGGACTGGACAAGGGCCAAAGAGCTGAACCCCAGGGACATGAGCAGCGGCGCCAGGTAGGTTCCCGTCAAGTCCCACAGCAGTCCCGCGCACACCGGGGCAAGCCCCATGCCGAGGCCGCTGCCCAGGCTCTGCCATCCGTAGAGGCTGCCCTGGGGAACGTTGCCGTAATACTGGCGATTGGCGATGGGGAACGTGGGCACTTCGGTGCTCTGGCCGATGCCGAAGAGTATGCCGAACAGGTAGTAGGCCCAAAGGTCGTTGGAAAAGAGAATGAGAAACAGCGGGAAGACCTGAAGGGCCATGCCCACGACCCAGACTACCCTGCATCCCCACTGTTCCGCGACGACGGGCACGGCGCCGCGGGCGATCACGCCGACGGTCTGCTGGGCGGCCAGCACGCCGACGGCCGCTTCCAGGGACAGGCCGCGGTCCACGGCAATGGCTACCACCAGCACGTTGATGATCTGGTGGCCCATGCACCCCCAGTAGTGGATGCCGATGAGGTTCCAGAAGGTGGTCGTGCGCTTGGCCTGCTGGATGAATACCCGGGCCCTTATCTTGGCGGTCTCGTCCCTCCTGGGCCTCTGGATGGGTTCATCCCCAAGATCGCCGAAGGGACGCAGGCCGATGTCTGCCGGCCCGTTGTAGAAGAACTTGACCAACACCAGCAGCAGCGCGCCGCCGATTATTCCCGGAAGCCAGAAAATCCACTGGATGCCCAGCTGGTTGAAGGCCGCGCCGATCAGGAACAGGAACGCGACCACCCCGACCCCCTGGAACGACCAGACGACCCCCATGGCGATTCCCAGGCGCCGCCGGAACCACAGGGTGATCCCGGACACCGGCAGCACGGTGAAAATGGTCGAGGCGACGCCCAGGATTACGCCGAAGAAGAGGTAGAACTGCCAGAGGCTGCTCATGATGCCGGTCAGCAGCATCCCGATGATGAACAGCACGGACCCGACCAGCAGGAACCAGCGCACGCCGTAGCGGTCCCCAAGCCAGCCCACGTAGGGGCTGGCCAGCCCGAAGATGATCCACTGGAGGCTGAAGGCGAGGCTGATTGCGCCGTAGCTCCAGCCGAATCCCGCCGCCGGGTCGCTGAGGTGCGGCACCAGCGCGGCCGCCGCAAACCGCACCGAAGAGGTGATGAACCCCATCATCGCGGCAATGGCCACGATGATCCACGCGTAATGAATGCGGTTTCTCAGGTGCATCGGTGCGGCAGATCTCGAACAGGGTGGCATTGTAACCGAAACCGTAACCCATGCAACCTCCCCTCCGACTCGTGCCGTATAATGCCGTCCGCTGGAGGTTCCCCCATGACCCTCATCCTGACCAACGCCAACCTGATCGACTGCGTGAACGAGGGCGTTACGCCAGACGCCACCGTGGTCATCGACGACGACCGGGTCGTGGAGATTGGGGGCGGCAAGGCTTCATCGACCACTGCCACGGTCATCGACCTGCGTGGAGCGTTCCTCCTGCCCGGCCTGTGGGACGTGCACGTCCATCCTGAGTATCCGGTGCCGCCCGGGATGACCGTGGCCCAGGAGACGGCCAACTTCGGCCGGGCGCTGTCCCTGGCCCTCACCGAGGGTGGCGTCACCGCCGTGCGCTGCGGCGGCGTGGCCCACTTCATGGACGTGGCCTGGAAGCGGGCCTTCGACTCCGGCGACGTGGTGGGACCCCGGGTTTTCGCGTCGGGCTACTTCCTGACCACCACCGGCGGGCACTTCCTCACCTCCGGCCAGGCCCGGGAGTGCGACGGGCCCTACGGCTTCGTCCAGGCCATCCGCGAGCAGATCAAGAACGGCGTCGACCACATCAAGCTGAACCTCACCGGCGGCATCATGGGTCCAGACTGGGACCGGCACTGGCACTCCTTCTTCCTGGAGGAGGAGCTGAGCGCGGCCTTCGCCATCTGTCGCCAGCGCGAGTTTCCGGTGATGGCCCACGCCGCCAACCCCGACGCCGTCAAGTCGGCCCTGCGCCTGGGCGCGCACACCGTTGAGCACGGCTACATCATGGACGAGGAATGCATCGCTACGCTTTCCGAGTCGCCCACCTGGTACGTGCCCACCCTGGCCATCTCCCACCTGACCGAGGGACAGGCCCAGAACGACTACGAGCGACGGTGGCTGGCCCAGCGCAACATCGCCCAGGAATTGCAGTGCCGCGCCGACGCCGCCTCCGACGAGCACGCCTACTGGTTCCGCCGCGCCCTGGATTCGGGAGCCAAAATGGCCCTGGGTTCCGACATCCGCCCGCTGCGCGAGGCCGCCCTGCTGGAGATGGGCCTGTGGGTCCGCGACGGCGCGACCACCTGGCAGACGCTGGCGGCGGCCACCCGCAACGCCGCCGAGCTGTGCCGCGTCGGCGATCAGCTGGGCACGGTCGAAGCCGGCAAGCTCGCCGATCTCATCGCAGTCGCCGCCAACCCCCTGGACAACATCAACAACCTGCGCCAGCTTCAGATGGTCATCAAGAACGGGCGGGTGGTTTCGGACAAGCGGCCGGCGTAAGTCACCCTGTCGACTCCGGTGCCATCCGCTGCCCGGCGCCTTTCCGGGAAGGCTGCCAGGGTTCCACCACCGGCGTAACGTCCACCCGCTCCAGGCGATAAACCTTGCCGTACTGCGCGGCGGTTTCCAGATCGCCGGCCTTTAGAGCGGCGCGGGCAGCGTCGGAGCGGTCGCAGTCGGGAAGGGAAACGCTGGCGGCCCATGGCGAACCGATGCCCTTGAGCTCGGTCTGCATCTCTATGGCGTAACCGTTTGCCTCCAGCATCCGGGTGCGGTATCGGTCATAGCGCGGGACCGTTTCGCCTCCTTTGGGAGTGATGTCCAGCGGGATCACCCGGTACAAGTCGCCGTGAGAAGCAGCCACGTCTAAGTAACCGCGGTCGATGGCGTCCCGAAAATCCTCAATACGGTCCACGTCGAATATCAGAATATACGGAAAGGGACATTCGTTAGGGTCGGGGATGCGCATCTCCATAAGGACGGCGTAGCCTCGGTGGTAGATCATGCGGGAAAAATATTCAAACTCGGTAAAGTTCATCTCCGCCTCCGGGTCATTAGATCAGGTTCCCACCACCCGGCGGCGACCAATGCCTGGATTTGCTCCAGCAGGCTGGGCATGGCCGCCGCCGGAACCGCGATTACAGTATCGCCACCGGGTTCACCGGAGAGCCGGTGCCGCCCACCACGCGCAGGGGGTTGATGGTCAGCATGAACTCCCAGCGGCCCTCCTCGGCGCAGGCTTCGGCCAGGGGCTGCAGCAGCGCGTTGTCCAGCAAGCCGATGCCGTAGGCGAAGATGCTCCCGTGCACCGACCACGGCAGGTCGTAGCCGTTGGGCGTGTGGTCCATCATGTCCCAAACCAGCACGCAGCAATCGCTCTGGCGGATGAACTTCAGGCACGATGCGTGCAGACCCGGCCGCTGCGTCGGGTCGCTGCCCCAGATAGCGTTGCCGTCGGCGTTCCACTTCTCTCGGCCGCCGTATACCACCAGCGCGTCGCCCGGCTCCATCTGCACGCCCTGGGCGTCGCAGATTTCCTGCAGTTCCCAGCCGTGGATCGGCGTTTCCTGGGTCACGTAGTCAGTGCCCCGGTGCCTTGGTACGTCGAGCAGGACGCCTCGGGTGATGATGCCCTCCTTCCAGTGCTCCACCGACCCGTACTTGGCCCCGTCGAACTGGATCATCTCGTTGGGGTCCTTGCCGTTCCACATGCCGTTGTGGTCCCACACGTGGCAAAGGGCGTCCAGGTGTGTGGTGGCCGTGCCGTGGTAGGAGATGCCGTAGTAGTCGGTGGACATGCCGCCGCCCGGCTCGCGGGGGCCCTTCCGCATGTAGTGGATGGCCGGCGTCGGGTTATTGGGCGCCGGCGTAACGGGAAACTCGCGGCTCAGTGACACGGCCTGGCCCGTCTTGACGAGGCCGGCGGCGCGCCGGCGCTTGGCGTCGTCGACCATGTTGACTGCGCCTTTCTGGTCATCGGGGCCCCAGCGGCCCCAGTTCACGTCGTCCTTGAGATAGCCGAGAACCTCTTCCTTGCTGGGCGCTTGTCGATTGGTGGTCATGTTGCGTCCCTCCGTATCGGCGCGATTCGTGCCGCGCCGGTTGCGTTCGACGCAAGGTTGCCACCATGCGATGGGAATGGCAAGCAATGCCTGTGCTGGCGGCCCTTAATCGTCACTCACCGTGACCTTCCCAGTACGGCCGTCGTAGTGAAGTACAAAATTCCTCAGAAATGAACGGCCGATAATCGCGCGGTGAAGTTGGCCGCCGGCGGCCAGTCTAACTCCAACGAACTGCCCGCTGATCGTACGGTCCAATTCTGGAATGTGTATTTGGGCCAGATAGATGTCGGCTTTATGTTTCCCAGCAGATCCAGAAACTTCTTCATCGTAATAGATTACGGGGAGACGCAAATCGGAGGCCAATTCGGCGTCGATGCTGTTGCTGCTTGCGCCGGTGTCCACTAATGCAGAGAACAAGTCTGGTGGCAGGATCGGATCCGCTGTATCAAACTCGCCGAACCCTGGATCAAAACCGATTTGAACCGGAATGGTGGGTCCGATCTGTGCCAACAGCGACGGCTGCTCCTCTTCCTCGAAATCCTCGAACCCGCAATTAATTGTTGGCATTGTGCTTCCGACGCAGCTTCACGTATTCCATCCAGTTGGTAGGCGCTACCTGCCGAATGAGGTACGGCCCCCGACCGAAGCGCTGACCGGCTTCGCGCGCAGCGTCTTTGAAATCCCGATACACACCAACCAGTTCATCGCCGTGCACCACGACCCACTCGTCCGTGTATTTGGCTTCCAGACTCGCACGCATTTGTTCGTAAGTTTCCAATTCCTTTTTCAAAACCATATGAGCTGTAGAAGGCCCTGGCTCATAATTGGTAGCCATCATGTTCACCTTCGTGGCCGGAGCGTGAATCTAAAACGTGCTTTCCCTTCTGATCTTATCAAATTCCACTTCCGGCATACTTCCGATCGCTATCGGCTCTCCCAGTCCCGCCCGTGGTAGCACGCCTCCCAGAACTGGTACTCGTAGCGCAGGGTGGTGTGGAAGATGCGCTCCAGGTTGGCTCGCTTGGTCGCGTTGGCTCGCTCGCCGGCGTCGTTGAGCCGCTCGGTGAACCAGGCCACCACGTCGCCCAGCACGGCGGGGCTGTGGATGTCGATCCAGCCCTGGTACACGGCGTTGTTGGGTTGCGCGCCGGCGTTGATGAGCCGCTCGGCCCAGTCCAGGTACGTCCCTTCCGTTACGTAGAACAGGGCGATGAGGTCGTCGAAGTCGCCCTCCAGCGCCGTACGCACCATGAAGTCGCCGAACCCCTGGGTCACCGGGTTGGCCTCGGTCTCCAGGTACTGTTCCGCGGTGACGCCCAAGTCGTGGAACCCGTTGAGGAACAGGTCGTTCTCGGCGGACAGGAAGTTTGACAGGAACCCGTTCAGTATCTTGCCCGCGTCGTAGTCCGGCGCCGCCCTGGCAATGGCGATGGACGTCAGCTTTACCAGGTCCTTGCAGAAGACGTAGTCCTGCCTGAAGTAGTTCCGGAACTTGGCGATGTCCAGGCTCCCGTCGCCCATCTCCAGGACGAAGGGATGGGTGACCATCGCCTCCCATTGGTCATGGTACGTGGTGCGGAGGTCGTCTACGAGTGGCATGGTTGCTCCTAATTGTCAGAAGCAGGATTTTCAGGATGATGAGGATTCACCGGATTGGCTGCCATAATCCAGGAAATCCTAAGCATCCGGCAAATCCTGCTTCTGACGCTACGCCGATTCGGCCAGGCAGCCGAAGAACCGGTCCATCATCCCTTTGGCCACCGAACCCATCATGCGCTGGCCGACGCGGGCCACGGCGCCGCCCACCTGGCCGTCAGTGTCCACGTGCAGGTCGGTCCCGCCGCCGGCGGCGGGGGTCAGCGTCACCGTGGACACACCGCTGGCGAAACCGAGGTTGCCGGAACCCTCAATAGCCATTTTGTAGGAATGCGGCGGATTGAGTTCCGACAGCGCCACCGTCGCCGTGAAGTTCCCGTTGATGGGACCGACGCGCACCGTCGCGCTGGCGCGGTAGCGATCCGGGCCGTCCGGCTCGATGCTGCGGCACCCGGGGATGCAGCCGGCCAGCACGTTGGGGTTCATCAGCGCGTCCCAGACGGCTTGCGGTTCCTTATCGAAATGATAATCGGCGGAAAGTTCCATCCTGCGTATCCCATCAATCCCGAGATCCTGATTCAGACAACTACCGTTCGTCCGCCAGCAGCAGCGCGGTCAGCAGCACCTGGGCCCCGTTGGCGCAGTCCTCCGGCGTGCTGTACTCGGCGGGCGCGTGGCTGATGCCGCCCACGCTGGGCACGAATACCATCGCCGCCGGTGTTATCGCCGCGATGGCCTGGGCGTCGTGGCCCGCCCCGCTGGGCAGGCTCACGTGCTCGAGCCCCGCCATGCCGGCCGCGTCTGCGATCAGCTGCTGCATGTTACCCGAAATGGGCACCGACGGGGTGTTCCGCTGGGCCGTCACGGTGATTGCCACCTGCTCGGCGTGCGCCACTTCCTCGGCGGTTCGGCGCAACTCCACCTCTGCGCCGGCCAGGGATTCCATGCGCTCGTCCCGGAACTCCACTCCCATCTGCACCCGGCCCGGGATCACGTTGCCGGCATTGGGGTGCACGTCCATCGAACCCACGGTGCCCACCCGGCACACTTCCATCTCGCCGGCGATGCGCCGCACGGCCAGCGCGATCTGCGCCGCCGCTGACATGGCGTCCCGACGCAGCGCCATGGGCGTGGTGCCGGCGTGGTTGGCCTCGCCAACGATGTCCACGTGGTACACCGAGCGGCCGGTGATCCCGGTGACCACTCCGATGGGGAAGCCGCCCCGGTGGAGCGTCGGCCCCTGCTCGATGTGCAGTTCGAAGTAACAGGCGAACTCCTCGGGCCGGCGTCGCGCCGCCTCGATGCGAGATATGTTGCCGCCGATGTTGGGCAGGGTATCGGTCAGCGTCACGCCATCGTCGGCGACGGCGGCGAAGTCCTCCGGCTCCCACAGCCCCGCCACGGCGCGGCTGCCCAGCAGCCAGCGGTGGAAACTGGTGCCCTCCTCGTTGGTGAACACCATCACCTCGATGGGATGCCGGGTGGTGTGCCCGGCGTCCCGCAACGCCTCCACCACCTCAATAGCTCCGATCACGCCCAGCGCGCCGTCGTAAGCGCCCCCGCTGGGCACCGTGTCGGTGTGGGAGCCCAGCGCGATGGCGGGCAGCGTGGGATCGGCGCCTTCCGTCCGGCCGATGATGTTGCCGGCGGGGTCGATGCGCACCGACATGCCCGCGCCGCGCATCAGGGCGCTGACGTGGTCGCGGCCGGCCACGTCCTGGCGGGAGAAGGCCACCCGCTGCATCCCGAATTCGTCACGGCCGATTTCGCCCAATGCGTTCAGGTTGTCGTTCAGGCGGGCGGAGTTGATGGCGGCGGATGCCGGTGTTGCGGTCATGGTACCTACCGTTGTTCAGGTGATGCTGTCTGGCGTTGGCATTTGCTCAAGTGGCGCAATCTATTTCCGCCGCGACCGGCGACCCGGCCCACGGAAGGGGCTTTCGATAAACTCGCCCACCTTCAGGGTGCCGAGGATGTCGTTCCACGCCGCCTTGGCCCGGTCGGCGTGATCATCCCAGTAGTCCATGGCGATCATCGCCAGCAGCGCCGCCTGGGTCTTCATCGCGTAGCACAGACGGGTGTGCGCCAGCCGTTTCTCCACCGGGTCTATGAAGTCCATCTCTGCCCAGACGATGGTGGCGCCGTCCAGCCGCAGGGTGAGAGGGTTGCCGACCCGGGTGGGGATGCGCTCGTCGGCGGCCAGGTTTTTCTTGAGCCAGTCGGCGATGGGAGGCTCTTCCCACGGCTGGAGTTGCGACCACTCCACGTCGGGCCGGGCGGCGGCCAGCGGCATCACGCGCACGTCCAGCCGGATGTCGGCGTCCGCCTCCGGTTTCCGGTCCAAAAACACGAACGACCGGGAACCCTTGGGCATGTCCAGGATCCAGGTGTTCGGGACCTCAAAGCGCACCGCTCCCTGGTTCCCCACGAAAATCCGGTTCCCCGGTTTCGCCTCCCAGCCGTGGTCTTCGGGCAGGTTGAACTCCCGCATTTCCCAATTGCTGCTCATTGTCGTCGCTCACCTCGCCGTTGACTATGCGGCCCAACTAACCGGCGCCCTGCAAAATCCGGACCACCTCGTCGCCCACCTGCTGGGTGCTGGCGCTGCCGCCCAGGTCGCCGGTTACGACCTTGCGCTCGTTCAGCGTTTGCAGGGCCGCCGCGTTCACCCGGTCCGCCGCGTCCGATTCTCCAAGGTGGTCCAGCATCATGGCCACGGCGAAGATCGTGGCCAGCGGGTTGGCCAGGCTCTTGCCGGTGATGTCGAAGGCCGCGCCGTGCACCGGTTCGAACATCGAGGGGAACGTCCCCTCCGGGTTGATGTTGGCGCTGGGCGCGAGGCCCATGCTGCCCGTGACCACGGCGGCGATGTCGGATAGGATGTCGGCGAACAGGTTGGAGGCCACGATCACGTCGAAGTCCTCCGGCCACCGCACCAGGTCCATGGCCGCCCGGTCCACCAGCAGCGATTCCGTCTGCACCTGGGGATACTCTGCCGCCACGTCCTCGAACACCTCGTCCCAGAACACCATGCTGAACGCCTGGGCGTTGGACTTGGTCACCGAGGTCACCTTGTTCTTGCCGCCGCGACGGACGCTGTGTTCAAAGGCGGCGCGGATAATCCGCTCCGTGCCCCGCCGCGTGAACACCCCGCTCTGGATGACCGTCTCGTGGGCCGTGCCCGCGTACAGCCGGCCGCCCACGGGCGCGTACTCGCCCTCGGTGTTTTCGCGGAAGATCACCATGTCGACGTCGCCGGCAGATTTACCGGCAATCGGCGACTCCACGCCCGGGAAGAGCACCGCCGGCCGCACGCAGATGGCCTGGTCGAAGGCCCGGCGCATGGGCAGCAACAGGCCCTGCAGGGTCACGTGATCGGGAATGTTGGGATCGCCCACGGCTCCGAAGAGCACCGCGTCGCTGTTGGAAAGCTGCTCCAGCCCGTCCTCGGGCATCATGCGCCCGGTCTCGCGGTAGTAGTCACTGCCCCAGGGGTACTCGGTGATCCGGAAAAAGAGGCCGTCGGTCTGCGCGGCCACCGCGTCCAGCACCTTGCGTCCCTCGGAGATCACCTCCGGCCCGATGCCGTCGCCGGCAATGACGGCCAGGTTGTATTCGGCCATATTGGCTCCCGTTTTGAGATTGTGGTGTGGGATGATTTGCAGTCTAGCCGGGCAGCGTCGGGATGTCCATTGCATCGGGTACAATGCAGACAACCGCATCCGCTGCCTACGGAGGCAACCACCATGAGCGCTGCGCAACATGACAAAGGGAAGGATTGGCAAGACCGGATTGTGAGCGACCCGGCGGTGCTGGCTGGGCAGCCAATCGTCAGGGATACCGGGATTGCCGCTGCTTTGGTGGACCAGCTCCTCCGCCGGGGGTATACCGTTGAGGCAATCACCAGCAAGTATCTGCACATTACGGAGGAGGACGTCGAGGCTTGCCGCCGCTACGGGGAAATGCTGGAACAACAGCACCGCGAGGAAATGGCCCGGACCATAGTGAAACGGACGCCGGAAAAGGTCGCCGACTGGCGGGACCGGATCGAATGCGTTCCGGGGAGATTGGGCGGCAAGCCGGTGATCGTGAACACGCGCATATCGGTGGAACTGGTGACCGACCTGCTGGCCGGGGGACGGACGGCAGCCGATATTGTGGACAGGTATCCGCACATCCGGGTGGAGGATGTTGACGCCTGTGCGAAGTACAAAGCGACGGGAGCGAAATTGTCCCACTTCACGTGGGCGGATTTGAACGCCTTGATGGACGCCGACGAGTTGGCCAAATCGTGAGGATACTGGCTGATGAAAACATGTCGAGTTTGGTAGTCTATGGCCTGCGGACTGCCCACCACGATGTGCGTTGGGTATGCGATACTAACCCAAGCGATGAAGACCGCGACCTGCTGGTGTTGGCGACACAGGACCGGCGAACCCTGATTACCTACGACACCGACTACGGAGAGTTGGTGCGCCTCCACAGAGTGCCGGCGCCTTATGGAGTCCTCTTGTTCCGTATTCACAGGGACGTTCCCGATGATGTGGAAGCTCAATTCATCATCGAGAGCGTCAAGGCTTGGGACGAATGGCCGCCGGGCGTCTGGACGATCCAGATACGGCACAGCGAGTAGGGGCGAATAACTATTCGCCCCTACGTACATTGATGGTTGATGACGTGCGCTACACGTCACGCTCGATGGGCGCGCCGACGATGCTGCCCCACTCGGTCCACGAGCCGTCGTAGTTGCGCACGTTGTCGTAGCCCAGCAGCTGGCTCAGCACGAACCACGTGTGCGACGACCGCTCGCCGATCCGGCAGTAGGCGATGGTCTCGCGGCTCCCGTCGACGCCCCGGCCGCCGTACAGCGCGCTCAGCTCGTCAGCGGACTTGAAGGTGCCGTCCTCGTTGACGGCCTGGCCCCACGGGATGTTGGCTGCGCCGGGGATGTGTCCGTTGCGCTGGGAGCCTTCCTGGGGCAGGTTCGGCGGTGCGTTCAGCGCGCCGGAGAACTCGTCGGGAGAGCGCACGTCGACCAACGCGTGGCTGCCGCTGTTGACGGCCTGCAGCACGTAGTCGCGCAGGGCGCGCAAGTCGGTGTTCTCCGTGGTGATGCTGTAGCCGGTGGCGGCGTAGGACGGCACGTCGGTGGTAGTCGGACGGTTCTCGGCCAGCCACAGGGCGCGCCCGCCGTTCATCAGCCGCACGTCCTGGTGCCCGTAGTAGCGCAGCTGCCAGAAGGCCCACGCGGCGAACCAGTTGTTGTTGTCGCCGTACAGGATGATGGTGGTATCGGGGCCAACGCCGCTGCCGCTCAGCAGGGCTTCCATTTCACCGCGAGAGACGATGTCCCGCGCCACGTTCTGCTGCAGCTGGCTTTGCCAGTTCCAAGTGACGGCGCCGGCGATGTGGCCCTGTTCGTAAGCGGAGGTGTCGACGTCGACTTCCACCAGACGCACGTTAGCGTCGCCGCCGTGTTCGGCCACCCAATCAGTGGTCACAAGAGATTCGGGATGCGCGTATTCAGCCATGGTTACACCTCTCCTTATCGGGAATTGCGGTTGGGACGGTGTTTCGTGTCTCTCAGTTCTTGCCGGCGAGGCCGGTTGGCTCATTATACACAGGGGATCGCATATCCTTGGGAACGGGATCATTCCAGGAGCAGGAAATCCTTACGAACGCGGGCCAGAAAGGCCGCGTCGATTTCCGCCATATCGCGCAATTCCACGATGATGGGCAGGTCGGATTCGTCGAAGTCCTCATCGAGATTGCCCAGCACGGATCCGGATATCGTCTTGCCGTGATCGTCCAGCATGAGGTCGAGATCCGAATAACGTCGCGCCCGCCCCTTGGCTCGCGAGCCGTACACCCACACCGTGGCATCGGGCAGCCGCGAGCGGATGATCTCGAGGACCTGCTTCCGGTGTGCGTAGGGCAGGTCGATGGCGCGTGCCAACTCATCCGCCATCGGCTATTCCTCGCTCCATAGCGGACAGTAATGACCGCGCGTCAGCGGCAAACTGAGCGGCGCCATCGGCGACCATGATCGCCATCGACTCCAAGTAGGCATGGGACACGCGGTTACGGTTTTCGACGTGCCGCAGCCAGGCTTCGCAGTTATCTATTACGGCGAGCCGAGCAGCGTGACGAATCATCTGACGCGGGGACATCAGCCTGGCGTCGGGAAGGAAATATACGTTCTCTAAGTATCTTCCCAAGGTGGTGACTGACTGGGAGAAGGTGAAGGTGAAGCGGGCGATCACCGCGTCGCGAACAAATTCGGCTCCTGGCTCCACGGCGTAGGCTTCCACTGCCCTGTCGAGTTGCCCAATCGCATTCCGCAGGGATTCCAAGTATTCGTCCATCAGATTGCCGTGTCCGGCTGATCAAAGCCCTTGGTCGGTGATTTCGAGAATAACACAGACGGCAACGGGCTTTGACCCGTACCGAGCCGGCAGTCCCCACATCGTAGGGACCGCCGCGAAACAGAAAAGTAACGCATTTGCAATAGTTTTTTAATCGTCGCGCAACGGACGGTTAACACCCGGCGCCTAGTCTACGGATTGTCACATTCTCATCGGGACGCCGATCCACAACGTCCAGGTCACACGTTGCGTGACGACGCCTCAAATCCGAAAGGAGGCACAAATGCTTTCGGCCACGAAATCAATCTTAGGCAACGGGGTATTCAATCACAGCGTTGCGGCGGTGAAGGAATACCCATTCTCATTGCGGCGCACGCTGCTGGCGCTGGCGGTCGGCCTTTTCGCGATCGGGCTGCTGGCCACGTACAACGCTGTGTTCGCGCAGGGTGACGGGCCCACCACCGAGTGGCTCAATGACTACTCCGACAACATCGTGACGGTGGTCGCCGCCGCGCTGGTGTTCTTCATGCAGGCCGGTTTCGCCTTCCTGGGCGCCGGTCTGATCCGTTCCAAGAACACGACCAACTACCTTACGAAATCCTTCATGGACTTCGCCATCGCGTCGCTGGGCTTCTGGGCCTTCGGCTTCGCGTTCATGCTGGGCGAAACGGCGGGCGGGTTCATCGGCCTGACCGGGTGGTTCCTGACCGGAGGCGACTACGTGGGCTGGATCTTCCAGATGGTGTTCGCCGCCACCGCGGCGACCATCGTCGCGGGCGCCATGGCCGAGCGCACCAGGCTGCAGACCTACCTGGCGTACAGCTTCATCGTCTCCGCGCTGATCTACCCGATCTACGGGCACTGGGTCTGGGGCGGCGGCTGGCTGGCCAACATGGGCGCCATGGACTACGCCGGTTCCGGCGTAGTGCACGCGGTGGGCGGATTCGTCGCGCTGGCCGGCGCGGTGGTGGTCGGTCCCCGCATGGGCAAGTTCGTCAACGGCGTGGCGCAGGAGCTGCCCGCGCACAGCACGCCCTTCGTGGTGGTGGGCACGTTCATCCTGTTCTTCGGCTGGTTCGGCTTCAACATCGGCTGGGGCGACGATATCGGGCTGAACGCGGTGAACACGCTGCTGTCGGGCGCGACCGGCGCGGTGGTCGCCATGTACATCACGCTGATCGTAAAGGGCAAGGCAGACATCCTGATGGCCTGCAACGGCGCGCTGGCCGGCCTGGTGGGCATCACGGCGCCGGTGAACTTCGTGGACCCGTGGGCGGCCGTGGTCATCGGCGCGATTGCCGCGCCCGTGATGTACGGCTCGGTGATGTTCATGGAGCGGGTGCTGAAGATCGACGACCCGGTGGGCGCGATCAGCGTGCACGGCGTGACCGGCCTGTGGGGTCTGCTGGCCATTGCGATTTTCGCCAAGGACGGCGGTCTGGTGGGCGGCAGCGCGTCGCTGCTGGTGCCGCAGATCGTGAGCATCGTGGCGGTGGTGGTGTGGTCGCTGGTCACCGGCTTCGCGCTGTTCTTCCTGCTGAAGTTCAGCATGGGCGTGCGGGTCAGCGAGGAAGAAGAGATGCAGGGCCTGGACATCTCCGAGCACGGCATCCAGACCTACCCCGAGTCGTACGCCACCAGCTAGGGCTCAGCTAACCAACCAACGACATTCTCTCTCCTCACTGCGAGGGCCGGGGGTTGTGGCCACCCTCGGCTCTCGTTTTTTGCTGCCGATCTCACCGGCCCGATTTTGGGGCTCAACGGGCATTTTCAAGGGCTCGACAGGGGGTGAGGGGGTGTTGGGGGTGTTTTTTGGATTCGGGCGAACTTGCCGGGCTGCTTTCGGGGTCTCACCGGGTTCTTTCAGGATGCCGACAGGGAGTCAGACGCCGAATTTCGGTCCGGTTGCCACTCAGCAAGCATTTGCTAGAACGGGACCCCGGAGGCCTCGCAGCGAAATGTCGACGATTGGTCTGGTGCATGGTCTAACTGACCCAAGAACCACGCTCCAAGAGAGGCGTGAGTTAGCTAGCAGCTTCTCGCGAGAGTTCGGGTGGAGACCCAACGATTTCATCGAAGACCAAGGAGATCTGACGACGGCGAACCTTGTTGTCGAACACGGCCTGAATAGCGCCGCGGTGCTGTCCTTCCTACCGGACGGTCGCGGACTGCAGCAATTGCGCATAGACGAGCAAAAGCGGCTTCTGGGTATTTCGTACAATAGTTTCGGTGGACTGGCACGTCTGGATCGATGGCCAGTCGTCCGAGACGCTGATGGTGAGGTCGCGGAAGTAACCCGGCAGCAAACCTCATGGAACATCAGCATATTGGAACGTTTTCTTCAAGATTGGTACGTAAGGCCTGCCGAGGACCGTGCGTTTCGGGCCGAAATAGACGAAAAATTGAGCGCATTAGTCAATGCAAACAATAGGCCGTTAAAGTCACCTCCTGAATAGTGCGAACCGCCCTGCGCGGGGTTCCGCCAACGGCTATCGCCAAGATACTATCGACAGCCGTTGACGCCCTCATGCGTCCCACCCTACAATTGTCCGCGCACATCCGAATACGCAATTGCCGTGAAGGGGATTAGTAACCGCCCAGCGAGGCCCAGAGAGCCGGGTTAGCTGCGAGCCGGCGCCAGGCGCAGGCGGTGAATGGACCCCGGAGCCGCCCGCCGAAAGGACGCATCGTGACTGGTTGCGGGGCCGAGTAGGCCGGGTCGCGTGGGCCGCGTTATCCGCCCACCGAACACCGTATGCAGGGTGGCATCACGGCCATAAGGCTCGTCCCGCAGGGGACGGGCTTCTTCTTTTGCCACTGCTGCCCGACACATCTGGAATTGACAACATGACAACGTACTATCCCACCCTGGATCAGGTTCGCTCGATGGCCGGCCAGGGGAACCTCTGCCCCGTGTACCGCACCATCAACGCCGACCTGGAAACGCCGGTTTCGGCCTACCTGAAGGTGGCGCGTCCGCCCTACTCCTTCCTGCTGGAATCGGTGGCCGGCGGCGAGCGCATCGGACGTTACAGCTTCATCGGCACCGAGCCTTACGACGTGTTCAGCACCGGGGCCGACCAGCCTTCGGGCGCCGTGGACCCGCTGACCCTGGTGCAGCGGGAAATGGACGCCTTCCGGCTGATACCCGTGGAGGGCCTGCCGCCGTTCCACGGCGGCGGTGTGGGCTACGTCGCCTACGACGCCGTGCACTACTTCGAGCCGCGCGTGCCCATGCCGGAGGCCGACCCGCAGGGCCTGCCCGAGTCGGTCTTCATGTTCACCGACACGCTGCTGGTGTTCGACCACCTGCGCCACGACATCAAGGTGGTGAGCCACGCGCGACTGAACGGAGGCGACGTCGCTGAGGAGTACAACGCAGCAACCGCCAAGATCGAGCGGATGGTCGACCGGCTCTCCCGCCCCCTGGAAATCCCGCCGGAGCTGCTCGCTGCGCCCGCTCTTCCAGTCGGTAGCGAGACCCAATCCAACTTCACCGTGGCGGAATACGAAGCCGTCATCGAAAAGTGCATTGAGTACATCTACGCCGGCGACGTGATCCAGGTGGTCAACTCCCAGCGGTTCAGCCGCCACACCGACGCCCACCCATTCCAGGTGTACCGCGCTTTGCGTGGCAGCAACCCGTCGCCCTACATGTACTACCTGGACCTGAACGGCTTCCAGATCGTCGGAGCGGCCATCGAGACGGTGGCCACCGTCCACGATGGCACCGTCTCCACGCATCCCATCGCCGGCACCCGGCCGCGTGGGCAGACGCCGGCCGAGGATATCGCGCTCGAAGAAGAGCTCAAGGGCAGCGAGAAGCAGCAGGCCGAGCACATCATGCTGCTGGACCTGGGACGCAACGACATCGGCCGGGTCAGCGTCCCCGGCACGGTCAGCGTCACCCAGTACATGGACGTGGAACGGTTCTCCCACGTGATGCACCTGGTGTCCCACGTGGAAGGGCAACTGCGGCCCGAGATGACGCCCTACGACGCATTGCGGGCGTGCTTCCCTGCCGGCACCGTTTCGGGCGCGCCCAAGATCCGCGCCATGGAGATCATCGCCGAGGTGGAGCAGGAACGTCGTGGCCCCTACGGCGGCGCGGTGGCCTACTTCAGCTACAACGGCAACATGGACACCGCCCTGGTCCTGCGCACCGGCATCTTCAAGGACGGCGTCATGTACGTCCAGGCCGGCGGCGGCGTGGTCGCCGACAGCGTGGCCGAGGACGAGTACATGGAGACCCGCCACAAGTCGGGCGCGATGATGCGCGCCATCGACGTCGCCGAGGGAGCCACCTGAAACCCGCTGGTTTTCAGGCGCTTAGCTTTGGTATAAAAGTATCAGAAATGCAACCATTCAACAGGATGCAGTGAATTTCATGCAAGTTTTAAAGTACCAAACGGCAGCATCGGACTTCCTCCGGCAAGCCTTTAAGGAACTGGAAGACGGTGACCTACGCCAGGCGTCTGAGAAAGGCTGGGGCGCCGCTGCTTCGGTGGTGAAAGCAATAGCGGAGCAACGCGGATGGGAGCACTACAGCCACGATAGCCTATTCGAGACCGCCGCCTTACTGACCAATGAATCAGGCGACGTCAACATCCGCCGCGATTTTCAAATGGCGTCATCGTTGCACACCAACTTTTATGAAGGTTGGTTGCGTGAGGAGATGGTTCGTGATGGCTTGAATCAAGTTCAGCGATTGATGTCAGCCCTGGAACCTTTGCTCCCATAGGAGGTCAACATGCTCAAATCCTTCTTCCACACCGGCTTCATCGTCAAAGACCTGGAGGCCGCCGTCGCCTTCTACTCGGACGTGCTGGGCCTCACCCTGACCATGCGCACCGAACGCACCGGTGAGTTCCCCACCACGCTGCTGGGCTTCCCGGACACCCACATCAAGGGCGCGTTCTTCGACATGGGCGACGGACACCAGCTGGAGCTCATCCAGTACATGAACCCCGAGGGCGGGTACGCCGATTTCGACAAGAACGACGTCCGCGCCGCGCACCTGGCCTTCTACGTGGAGGATATCGACGCCTTCTACGAGAACACCCGCAACCGCGGTCTCAGCTATCCCACGCCGCCGGTGCCGATGTACGACGACGCCGGCAACATGGTGCGCAAGGCATCCTACTGCCAGGACCCCGACGGCAACTGGCTGGAACTCGTGGAGCTGTACTGACCCCTACCGTCATTCCGGCGAAAGCCGGAATCCAGAGAGCCGAGATATGCTGCTTCTGATCGACAACTACGACAGCTTCACCTACAACCTCTACCAGTACCTGTGCGAGTTGGGCGCGGAGGTCGAGGTGGTGCGCAACGACAAGACCACCATCGAGGACATCGAGGCCATGCAGCCCGAGGGCATCGTGGTATCGCCTGGCCCCTGTACGCCCCGGGAGGCTGGGATCTCAAACGATGTCATCCGGCACTTTGGTCCCCGGTTGCCGGTGCTGGGCGTATGCCTGGGCCACCAGTGCATCGGCGATGCCTACGGCGCAACAGTGGACCGCGCCGGGGAGATCCGCCACGGCAAGACCTCCATGATCCACCACGACGGCAAGGGCGTGTTCGCCGGATTGCCCAACCCGTTCGAGGGCATCCGCTATCACAGCCTGGTCATTTACCCCGAGACCCTGCCCGATTTCCTGGAAGCGACGGCGTGGACAGACAACGGCCTCATCATGGGCGTGCGCCACAAGGAGCTGCCTGTGGAGGGGGTCCAGTTCCACCCCGAGTCGATCATGACCAAAGTGGGCCACGACCTGCTGCGCAACTACCTGCAGCAGGTTGAGGAGTTCCACCGTGGTCGATCTGCTGGCCGATTGTGAATGCGTCGACACAGCGTCGCGATAGTCAATGCGCTATAACTGCCATTTATTAACCGTTGATGGCGGGCGTCATCGCTGATAATATCAGTTATAGGCCATTTATTAACCGTCGGAGGCAGCGAATTGACAGCGCGAAACCTGCCCGTTGACCCGCGGGCGGTACAACTCGGGAACATCTTTACACCGGCGGCGCCGATACGGGACGCTGCTTTGTTTTCCGGACGGGTCGAAATTCTGTTTCGAGTTGCCGACGCTGTGAACCAGGTAGGCATGCACTGCATCCTTTTCGGCGAACGTGGCGTCGGAAAAACATCCTTGGCAAACATCATCCGCTTGGTGCTCGGAGACATAACGAACCAAGAGCTTACGGTAGCTCAGGTGAACTGTGACACTGCGGATAACTACGGCAGCCTGATGCGAAAGCTGATGGGTCAGATATCAGCGGTGCAGGAACGGCCGCGGCTGGGTTTCGGCGATACGCTCGACCAGTTTGCGACGCCGTTAGGCAATCGTCTCGCCGAGAATCCCGCGCCCAACGACATGCTCAACATGTTGCAGGATATACCGGCTAATTGGCTGCTTATTCTCGACGAGTTTGACCGCCTGGTTGACCCGCACTCAATAGCGCTGCTTACCGACACTATCAAAGGTCTGTCTGACTATGCGGTGCCAGCTACTTTCTTGCTAGTTGGGGCAGCTAGCGACGTCGGTGCGTTAATAGGTGAGCATCCGTCAATCGAACGCTGCCTTACACAGGTCCAGATGCCCCGGATGACTCACGACGAACTGGCCGGTATCGTCGATACCGGTCTGCAAAAAGTAGGAATGGCAATGGATGAAGCCACGCAGTGGTATATCCCCGCTGTCTCGCAAGGATACCCGCATTACACCCACCTGCTCACACTCCACGCGGCAAGGCGCGCCTTGGGCGACAATCGCGAGGTGGTCACGCGAAATGACATCGACGCTGCTGTTGACGAATCGTTGGCAATGACAGAGCGTAGCATCAGGGATCGCTACTCAGCGGCAGTCTACAGCGCCAACCCGTCCGCGCTTTATGCACCAGTATTGCTGGCTTGCACGATTGCTCAAACCGATGATTTGGGATATTTCAACGCTCAGGCGTTGCGTGAACCGCTGTCCCAGATTATGAACCGAAACTATGAAATCCCAGCATTCGCCCGCCACTTGGACGCTTTCTGCGATGACAGCCGGGGTCCGGCGCTCCTGAGAGAAGGACAATCGCGCCGATACCGATATCGCTTCGCAATCCCGCTGATGCGCCCATTTATCCTGCTAAAGGGCATAGCTGACGGCCGGATCTCTGCTGACGCCCTACGGTAACAGTTGACACCGTCCGCTGGTCTGGAACTTATTCCAGGCACAATCGTCATCGACAGCAACGCGGCATCCCGCTGAAAAAGCGTCTTCCGTTTTGACAACCGGGTTCGCCATCAGCTGATCTCGGCAACGGCCTCGATCTCCACGTCCAGGCCGGCCTCGGCCAGGCCCGTGATCTCGATCAGGGTGTTGGCCGGATAGGCTCCCTCGAAGAACTCCGCCCACAGCGCCTCCTGGGTTTCGCGCGCCTCGCGCCAGGCCGGGATGCTGGTGACAAAGGTCGTGATCTTCACGATGTCCGACGGCTGACCGCCCTCGGCGCGCACGATCTGCGTTATCCGGTCCAGGGTTACGCGGGTTTGCTCCATCAGCGACTGGCCCTGAGCCTCCGTTCCCCGGGCCGTGCAGCCGGCGATGAACAGCCAGTCGCCCGTGCGCACTGTTCGGCTGAAGGACGAACCCGATGGGGCGATGTCGGGATGATTGTTCCTGATCTTTTCCATTCCTTTCCTCCCGATCAATGCGGGTTCGGTTGGCCTGTAATCAATGGGATGCGCTGACCCGAGGAGATTGCCGCGCTTCGCTCGCAATGACGTTTTACAGCACGACGGTTCAGGCGTCGCGGAACTTGGGCATCACCTGCTCGGCCAGGAGCTTGAGCGAACGCCGCGTGGCCTCGGGCGACATCAGTCCCCGGTTGGTCAGCATCAGGTTGCGGATCCCGGCGTCGCGCATCAGGGCGATCTGCTCGGCCACCCGGCGCGGGCTGCCCACGAGGTTCTCCGCCGCGTCCGGATCGGGGCGCTCCGCGTAGCCTTCTTTCGGCGTCGGCGGAACCTGCCGCGACATCGGAAACTCCGGCGGGTTCCATTCGTCCCGGTACGCTTGGATGGTGGAGAAAGCTGCGTAGTTGGCCGGAATGAACTCATCCAGCGCCTGGTCATCGCTCTCGGCCACGTGCATCTCGCGCCACACCCAGATCTGATCCAGGTTGCGTTCGATGGTTGCCTCATCGAACCCGGCCTCCGCCATGGTATCTCGATAGAGGGCGATGTCGGCGGCGGTGCTATTGGTGGAGCGACCGCGCAGCAGGATCGGCCGTCCTATGCGGGCCATCTCCATGATCGATTCGCGGTTGATGCAGGCGCGCGCCAGCGGTGGATGGGGTTTCTGGTAGGGCCGGGGCCGCACCGACGGGAAGGCCACCTGGTAATGCTCCCCTTGGAAGTGGACTTCATCCTGCGTCCACGCCGTAACCATCAGTTCCTCGGCCTCTTCCATCTGGGCTGCTCCCAGCGCCGGATCGGTGCCGAAGCCTATGTACTCGAAGGCGTTGTAGTTGGAACCTTTGGCGGTTCCCACCACCAGGCGACCCTGGCTGAGGTTGTCCAGCAAGGCGGTCTGCATCGCGACCCGCACCGGGTTGTGCAGCGGCAACTCAATGATGCCGAAGCCGAGTAAGACCCGGCTGGTTTTCACCGCCACGGCACCGGCAAACACCAGCGGGTCACCGTACACGCACTCGCCGGTGAAGTAGTGCTCTGCAAACCAGATGGCGTCGTACCCCAGCTGTTCGACCAGCACCGCCTCATCCAGGCATTCACGAATCGCGACGTCGTCCTGCGAATCGTCGAATTTCATGGGATAGAAGAAATGGCCGAAACGCATGGTGGCACCGTACCGGATTCGCGCTCAGAAGCGGTTTTCCAACTCCACAATGATGATGTCGGCGTCGCTGCGACGGGTATCGCTCATAATGCGCGCCCGGTCCACGGCCCGCAGGGCATCGAGGGTGAACGGCTGCCAGGTGTCGCGCAGGCTCCTGAAAGCTTGCTCCTCGCCTTCGATAGCATCCACCAGCAAGCGGTGCACGGGCTCCAGGTAGCCGGATTTGGGGAGGGCCCGCACGCTGTCGCCGACGGCTTCAACGTTGGAGCTGAACTCGGTCAGCGATTCCAGAACCTCGAGGCGGTCACATCCGCCATCGTCGGCCCGCCAGGCGTTATAGTTAGAATGGAACCGGTCCCACGACTGCATAAGGCGGTCGTACTCAGTATCGAACAACGTTAGGTCGGCCAGCGCCTCGGCCGGGTCGTCGACGGCAAGGTCATGCAGAACGTCGACGACTTTGTCCAGCGCCCCCTCGCTGTCCTTGACGGCGGCGTCGATTTTCTTGAAGTCGGGCAGTTTGACCTTAGCGTCTTCGGCGTCCTCATCCTCCGGGGCTTCGGCCTCGGCGCTGTCGAAGGCGTCGATTTCCGCTTTGACCGCCTTTTCCAACGCACGGACTGCCTCACGGGATCCCTTCAACGACGGCAATTCGTCGATGTCGGCAGCAATCGATTCCAGCGTTTCCGTCAAATCTTTCAACTCGCTATTGACCTCGGAAGCTTCCATGTCCTCCGCGTCGTCCTTGAGTTTCTTGTAGTCCGAGTGGACCTCCTCAACGCCGCTCTCAACGCCTTCCAAGGCCCCCTCAAACTCCTCGATGTCGGCGGGGTCCGTCGCCTCCTCCAGCTGGGCGCGCAGCGCGAGGGACTGGTCCCTGGCCTCGCGCTGTGCCTGGGCCGCCATGTTGCGCTGCGTTTCGACGTTTTCAAACAGGGAGACGTTTCCAGGCTGCCAACGGTCGCGCAGCTGCCGGAAGGCAGTTTCCTCTTCCTCCGCCGCCGTGATCAGCTTGTTGGTGAATTCTCCGGTGGTCTTGGTGCGGGTGAGGTCCCGCGCCTCCTCGGTGACGTCGTTGAACTCGATGGCAAACTCGCTCAGAGCCTCGGTCATCGCGGCAGGATGGCACACGGTCAAGTCGGCGCGCCACTGGTCGAAGTCGTCGTGTACCAGGTTCCACGCCTCGTCGATGCTCTGGCGCTGTTCGTTGAAGTCGGCGAGCGGGGGCGGTTCCACGGCAAGAGTTCGGGTAGCCATTGCCTCTGGAGCGGAACTCGGCGGAGAAACTGCCGGTTCCTGGGCCGCCGGGGCGGTGCAGGCGATCATCGCGAACAACGCCAACGCCGGAACGAGCAGGATCAGCCTTTTGGATATGCTTTTCATGAACTACTTACTCGCTCCCGCTGAAGTGCTTACTCCAGTTACTTCGCTGACCAGATCGGACCTGAACCCGCCGCTCAACAGGCTCGTCACAGCCCGGTTGAGAGTGGTGGGAGTGTCGCCCAACAAAATCAACACGTGGCGGCCGCCTTCCCGATCCAGCACGGTGACCGCCGTGCCGTCCGGGTCCAGTTCCAGGCCGAATGGCACGCTCACCGCATCGTCGACCCGAACCCCGGCAGCCTGGAGGTACTGACGCACCTGCAAGGCGTCCTCGTGCAGGCCCAGGAACACCGTGTCCCGGCTCACGTCTTCGGTTCCCTGGATGTCAGCGGAGATGCCGTAGTCCTCCAGTCCGTTCTTCAACTTCGAGCCGCTGCCTATCAGATCGGGGCGGCCCAGCAGGATCTGGACGCCGTCATCAGGGCCGGTCCGATAGAAGTGCGGGAAGTCGGCCAGATCGAAAACGCGGTCGCTGGTGGTGACGAAGTCGATTATGTTGGACAGCAAACGGTCGTTATCGGCCTTAGAATCGTGAGGCGGGATCATGAAAGTGAAATCGGAAATGGCCAATACGTTCCGGTCGGCGGCGCGGGCCATGACGTAAAGATCGCCGTTGTTTTCGGTCACGGCGGACTCGGTGCGCCCATCCGCCACGGCCAGGCCGGGTCCGGACGACGTGATCGATCCGGCGGTAGGAAGCACGATGGTGTCCAAACCGGCGGTCAACTCGTCAGGCCGGAAATCACGCACGAATATGTTCTGATAGTTCTGGTCATTCTCGACCTGGTTAAACAGGTAGTCCGGGCGGAACTGCACGCCAAACCGCTGGGCCAGGGTATTCATCTGGTCGCGGCGACCGGGATCGGAAACCATTACCAGCTTGCCGCCCTTGCGCACGAAATCCTCGATCAGGTCAACCTCGCCGGCCGAGTAGGCAACCAACGGCGTTATCACCACCAGGCTGTCCGCCTCACGGAGCCGTTCAGCGAACTCAGCGCGGCGGTCCGCCTCCGATGCCCGGGCAAAGTTGCCCAGCAACTCAAGGTCATACCCCTGGGCGACGATACGGGTGCGCAGCGTCAGGATTTCTCGCGAGGAGAAACCATTGCTGTGGAGGGTATCGAGCAGCACGAGACCGCCCGACCGTTCACCAACGGACGGGGTCCATTGCGTCCCATCGTTGGCGCTGGCAACGCCCGGCGGCACGTATGCCATCTGAGCGCTGGGCGGACCGGCGTAGCTGCCGCGATAAAAAAGCAGGTAGGCGGCGGCGAATGCCACTCCGACAAAGACCACCAGGAGGATCAGCACCCCGGCAAGTTTAGTGGCCATAACCCGCATACAGGTAGTAGATGTTCGGCTGTCCGACCTCGATCGGCAAATCCGAAAGTGGGTTCACCTGTTCCTGATCCAATAATCCCATCAGTGGTTGCCCATACTGATCTTCAGGCGCTTCTCCGGCGCGGTCCGATTTGGACCCGGCGGCCGCGTCATCCCCGGGGACTGCGTCCAGCGGCACGTGCACGAGCTGTGCGCGCCATCCGTATTTTTCGAAAACCTTCGCGTTCACGTCGACGATCCCGTATCTTCCGATGCCAGCCAGTTCGGCCGCTTTTTCGACTCCGTCGCCGGTTACGCCGATGGCGTCGGCCAAGCCCAGGGACACGGCATCCTGACCCGCGTAAAGGTTGCCTTCGAGCAGCTGGGCCTCGGTGATGCGAATACGGTCTCCGCGCTCGTGCATCACCATCTTGGCGAACCGATCCTTGATCAGGTCGATCAATGAGATCCAATGCTGCCTGGAGCCGCCGGTCAGCTTGTGCGGACCGGTGGTGGTGATGATTTCGGGCAAAATCGGCGGCAGTGTCCCGCCCGATATCCCGATTACGCCGACGTTGCCGACGAGGGACGACGGCTGGGCGTAGATGTAGTTGCCTCCCATGGCCATCATGTAACCGCCGCTGGCTACCATGCCGTTCATGACGATGACCACCGGCTTTTCTTCGCGCAGGCGGACGGTGTGGAAGTACAGACGCTCGCTGGCGGACGCGCCCCCACCCGGGCTGGAGAGGGAGATCACCACCCCTTTGATCGAGTCGTCCTGCAGGGCGTAATCCAGGTGCCGCCCGATGACGTACGCGGAGCCTCCATCTATCACCGTGAACGGGATGTTGATCACGCCAATGGCCGGCTTGCCGGGAGCGACGAAGAAAAACACCAACGCACCGATCGCGAGGCCGAGGATCACGGCCGCCGGACCGGCGAAGTACCAACTGGTCAGCGCAGTGCGCAATTTGCTCAGTGTTTCCACCATTGGGGGAATATCGTACCACAGGCGTGTGCGATACACACACGACCGTCAGTTGCCGCGTTATACGCATTCAACCTTGCATCGGTTTCACGTCATGGTTACGATTGCGCGAACCTGTTTCGGGAGCCAGCGCCATGCACCACTGGGACGTCGGCGGCGATATCTACATCGGGTGGCCCGACCACGGCGCCGAGGAACGTCGCTATACCATCGTGGATGTCGATCTGTTCGGCAAGGTGTTCCGCGCCCGCGTGACCGACGGCCAGCGTCAGGGCGGCTTCATGGTGATTTTCGATTGTCCCAACATCGTGCTGGAACAACTGGCCGAGCAGGCATCCCACGCCCTGGGGTTCCGCGTGATCGTGTCCAGCTTGCGGACCAGTATCGAGGGCAACATCGTGCGCAGTTTCGACTACGAGTGGTACCCCACTCCCGAATACGAGGAGCGGCCCCACGCGCTGGCCACCACCCTGGCCAGCCTGTACAACGAGATTGCGCCGGGCCAGGGCGGCTAGCCGCCTCCGCCCGGGATGTTGGGGTGCCCCCACAGCGGATGCCGGAAGGTGGGCGCCAGCACTGGGTTGAGTTCCCGGCGTGACCGAGCTGCCGTCGTGCCATCGTGGGGCGCGCTACCCGCAGGCTCGTTTGCCGCATCGCCATCTGAGGCGGTCTTACGCCGTGTCGTCGGTGGCGTGCGCCGCGCCGTGAGCCGGTTCAGGTGCAGCGCCAGTTCCTGCAGGCTGTGCAGGTTGTGCGCCGGCAGAAAGTCGTCGATGTACGGCATCGCCGCCTGCATCCCCCGGGTCAGCGGCTCGTATCCCGGGGAGCCCAATAGCGGGTTGAGCCAGATCAGGCGATGGCAACTGCGTTGCAGCCGGGCCATTTCGCGGGACAGTAAGTCCGGATCGCCACGATCCCACCCATCGGATATGACCAGGACCACCGCGCCGCCACGCAGGACACGACGCGCCCAGCGATAGTTGAACGCCTTGATCGCTTCTCCGATGCGGGTGCCGCCGGCCCAGTCGGGCACGGCTCGGGCCACCTCGGACACCGCGCGGTCAACTCCGCGATGCTCCAGGTGGCGGGTGATGCGGGTCAGGCGCGTGGCGAACAGGAACGCCTCCAACTGCTGCCCGCTGACGGCGACGGTGTGCACAAAGTGCAGCAGCATACGGGTGTACCGCTCCATCGAGCCGCTGACGTCGCAGATCAGCGCCAGGGGCCGGGGCTTGGTCTTGCGCCGGCGGTGGGCGATGTCCAGCATCTCGCCGCCGTATGACAGGCTCCGCCGCATGGTGCGCCGCAAGTCCACGTCGCGCCCGTCGCCCCAGGTGAGCCGCCGGGCGCGACGGCGGCCCAGGTCCCACTGCAATTCGGACATCAAAACGCGCGCGGCCGCGACCTCGGCCGGCGTGTACTCGGCGAAATCCCGTTGCCGCAGGACCTCCCGGGCGCTGAAGGATCGCTGGAGGTCCACCACGGGTTGCCGGTCGCCGGCATCGTCGGGGTCGTCGTCGCCCGGCGGTCCGTCGGAGGTGTCCTCGCGATGGGGCATGACCCGGGGCGTGCGGTAGCGGCGCTCTTCTCCCATGGAGCGCAGGTCCCTCATGCTCCGTCCGTGGGCCGGCCGCCGCCAGAAAACCTGGAACGCCTCATCGAAAAGATCAAGGTCGCTGCGGCGATGCACCAGGAGCGCCCGCGCCGCGAGGCGAAAATCGTTTCGGTTCCCGCCGATGGGCACGAACTCGGTGGCGCGCACCAGGTCCAGCATGTTCCCGGAGCCGACGTCCAGCCCCAGGCGGCGGAGCACCTCGCCGAACATCAGGAGGTTGGACAGGATCGTCCCATCGCCGGCGTCGGCCGGCGCGGTGTGCAGGTTGACGCCGAGGGTGGAGGTCACGTGCTGGCTGGAACTGGAGCAGCCTCGGTATGGTCAGCGCTTTTGGTCGTGGTCTGAGGAAGGTTGTCTCGCCAACTGGTCAAATAGCGAGTTTCCACTGGCGTCAGCACTTCATACTCGCCCCAGAAATAGCGTGCGTGGGTCTGCTTGATAGTTTCCAGAGACCTCCCGCCGAGGACGACATACTCCATGCGAACCGGCTTGCCCGCCTTCAGACAGGCGTTGAGCTCGTCCAACTGGTCAATATCCAGCTTGTAGAGGCGCTCTTCAGCGTCATCAATGTTTTCGTACACCGTGATCCTGGTAGGAACCTTACCGTGCCGGTCGTGCTCAACCAGAAAGTTCAGGCTCATCTCTTCATCCTCCTGCTCCCGGCCAGTTCCGGTTACCCGGAGTGGGCCGATATTATCACATCCTGCGCTTGGTCAATGTCAGTTTCGGGCAATTCAGTGCCTTCCAAATCGCACCGCCAGGCGAGTTCCGACAAGTCTTGCAATGCACGGCTGACTTCCCGCCGGCCTCCGCCATACTTGATCGAAATATCATACCCCGCCGCCAGTTCGGAAACCATCTGCCAGAGGTGCTGATTGCGCGTCTGCACCTGGATTTCCATCAGTTGGCCCCGGTAGCGAATGTCGAAGTGGACCGCTCGATACCCGAACTTGGGGCTGTCGCTTTTGTCGTCAACTTGCTGGACATCGTAGGTTGTCAGTAACCGGACCACTACAGCCTGCTGCTCAGCCCTGCCGGATACGATGATACGACAACCGGCCAAGTCGGTCACTTGAGACAGAGTCAGATCAGGACGCCGCTGCAACTTTGCCGCTACCGTTTCGACCCGCTTGGTGCGGGAACCTGCTTCAGCATTTGGAAACAAAGCTCGCAACTCCGTCTCCAGATCAACCCTGAGTTGGTTTAACACTCTTCCGTAGCTGCCGTATCTCGTCCGATCCGTCTCGGTGATACCCTGCCGCAACCGTTCGCCAAGTGCGTCAATTTCGTCGTCCGTGAAGTGAGGTGTCGTCATCCTGTCTCCTCAACGCGCTATCGCGCATGCCTGTATTGTGTGCGCAAATCAGGCCAGTCTCCCGCCGAACCGGCCCGGCAGCGCCGCAGCGGCCACGACCGCCAGGGCCGTCAATGCGCCCACGGCCAGCACGCCGGTGACCAGGGACCCGGAAGTCTGGGCCAGCGCCCCGGCGATCACCGGGCCGGCGCCGAATCCCACCGCGCCGAAGGTCTGCACCAAGCCTGCCAGCACCGACACCTCCCGCGTCCGGACATTTCTGAACTCAAAGGGCAATATTTCCATGGCCGGCACGAACACCCAGGCTATCCCCAATCCGGTCAGGGCCAACGCGGCGAGCACCACGTTGCCGGCCAGCACCGCTCCCACCGTGGCTATCAGGTTCAGCGCGGCCGGCAGCAGAACCAGCAGCCTCCGGTTGGTGATGTGATTGAATATCCAGCTTCCCGCCAGCGCCCCCGGTATCAGGACGTAGTACAGGAACCCGAAGAGCACGCTTCCAGATGTGATCGCGATGCCCCGGTGCTGCTCCAGGATCGTGGGAAGAAAGGTCAGGATCGTCGTCCACGACGCCGACAGCCACAGCATGACCACCCCCAGCAGCCAGGCATGGGGATAGGAAACCAACGAGCGGATCAACGGTGGTCTGGTGTTTGGCTCTTCCGCGGCGCTCTCTGCGGGAACATCTTCCGATGGAGCGGCTGGGATTGCATCCTCCGAGCCTTGCGCCGGCTCTCTGGCTCCCCAGGTCAGCGCCGCCCACACCAGCAGGTGGGTCGCCATGATGCCGCCCTGCACGAAGTAGGCCAATCGCCAGCTGTCCAGCACCACGATGATGATGGGCCCGAAGGTCAGAGCCGCCGCCATGAACGTGGAATGCATGGACAGGCCCAGGGAGCTCACGGTGGAGTACTGCCGGGGAACGGCCCACCAGCGCAGCAGCAGCGGCCGCGCCGGCGCCATGGAGGCGTGGACCAGCACCGTCAGAAACCGGGACGCCAGCAGGGTCCAGAACCCGATGGCGAGACCCTGGCTGACCAGGCAGGGCGCCATGAGCGCCAACGCGGCCAACACCCGGCGGTTGGGGTTGAATCGGGCAAAAATCAGGCTGAAGGGCACCAGAAGCACCGCCGGCGTGCCCCACCAGACAGCCTGCAGAATGCCTATCTCCAGGTAGCTGAGATCCAGATCCGCCTGCACAAAGGGCAGGAACAACCCGAGTCCGTAGGAAGACAGCACCACCGTGCTCTGGTGGGTCCGGTTCAGCAGCAGGACCAACCATGCGCGGGCCGACGTGGTGGCTTCGGAACCCGGTCGTTCCGGATCGGATATCCCGCTGGCTGCTTCCTCGGCGGCCAAGATCAGGTTGTATCCGCGCCGGCGTCGCGAACGGCCCGCGCCAGGTTGCGGAGGCTGGCCTCCGTGGACGGATGCTGGCGGCCCAGGGTCTCCGCCCGGTCGCCGGCGTTGCGGAGGTGTAGCCTGGCCGCTTCGTCGTAGCGACCCACCTCGTGCAGCGCGTTGGCCAGGCTGCCCCGGCTGCGCAGGGTATCCGGGTGGTCCTCGCCCAGCGCGGCGCGGCGGGCCTCGAACAGGGCGCGGAACATTTCGATTGCCACGTCGGTGTGCCCGGCGGCATAGTGGCAGTTAGCCAGGCTGCTCCGGTAGCGCAGCGTTTCGAGATGATCCGGCCCGTGCGCCCGCGCGCTGCCCTCGGCGGCCTGCTCGAACCAGCGCAGCGCCTCGTCGAACCGACGAGCGGCCCGATAGGCGTGGGCGAGGCGATGCTGCGCGCGCAAGGCATCCGGGTGGTCGCCGCCGTTGGCCGCGAGTTGGGCTTCCAGTTCGGCATGGCAGCGCGCAATGCGCTGGTTACGAGCGTCGGTCATGGCAACATCGCTCGCAGTAGGCCCATGCGCGAAACGTCGTAGCCGCCCAGATCGTCAACGGCCCGCCTGAAGTCGGGCGCTTCGAGCAGGTCCAGCAACGGCTGAAGATGACCGCTCTCGCAGTGTACGGTGGGGATCACCAAATCGTACTCCTCATTCAGCAGCGGCACGAACTCCAGCTCCAGGGCGCGGGCCGCCGACAGCACTCCCAACCCGGCGTCGGCCGACCCGCCGGACACCGCGGCCGCCACCGCCAGGTGGCTGTATTCCTCGCGCTGGTAGCCGATGATTTCGTCGGCCGCCGCTCCCATCTGTTGGAGCCGGTAATCCAGAAGCACCCGCGTTCCCGATCCCCGCTGGCGGTTCACAAACCTTACCTCCGGCCGCAGCAGGTCTTCGAGGCCGTCGATGTTGAGTGGGTTCCCGGGTGCGGTCATCAGTCCCTGGGTGCGTCCCACCAGGCGAACGATGGCGACGGGCGTGTCCGGCAGGTAGCGGCGCACGTAGGACATATTGTACTCGCCGGTTTCCATGTCCAGCAGGTGGCAGCCGGAGACGTGGGCTTCGCCGCGCCGCAGGGCCAGCAGCCCGCCGAGGCTGCCCACGTGGGCCGACGCCAGGTTGACCGACGGGTTTCCGCGCCGCAGGAAGCTGCGCATCAGGTCCAGCGCCAGGTCGTGGCTGCCGATGGCGACAATAGTGTTCTTCACCTCTTCCAACGGGCGCAGCAGTTCCACCTCCACCTCTGCGCCGGCGTCCACGCCCTCGGTGTGCCTGGGGATCCGGACGATGCCGTCGGCCCGCACCAGGGACATGACGACGCCGGCGCCCCGCTGCACCGGCGTCGCGATCATCTTGCTTCCCACCTGCCCTACCGCCACCCGCAGGAACTCATCCTCGCCGGTGGACGAGACCACCTTTCGGGTCATGTTGGCGCTGATGCGAGGCCGCGATGGCATCGATGTGCCCAGCAGCCGCTCCAGCAATGGAAGCAGCAGCAGTTCTGCCGTCAGCGCCGCCGAGACCGGGTATCCCGGCAGACCCATCACTGCCTTGCCCGATGCCGCGCCCAGGGCCACCGGATGGCCGGGACGGACGGCGATGCCGTGTACCTGTAACGTTCCGAGCGATTCGATGACCGAGGCGGTGTAGTCGGCGTCGCCGGCGGAGGAGCCGGCATTGATCGCAACTACGTCCGACGATGCCAGAGCCGAGGCGACCACTTCACGGATGGCGTCAAAATCATCCGGCACCGGGGCGTGCACCACCGGTTCGCCACCCCACTGGCGGATCAGCGCGGCTAGGATCAGTGAGTTGAATTCCGGTATATCGCCCGGTTTCCTCGCAGCTCCGATGGGCGCCAGTTCATCACCGGTGGGAATTATGGTGACGCGGGGACGGCGTCGTACCGGAACGGTGGTCAGGCCGGCGGCGGCGCAGGCCCCCAGATCCGCGGGGGTGATGCGATGGTTTTCCGGCAGCACCAGCTCGGTGGCCACGATATCCTCGCCCAACGGGCGCACGTGCTGCCACGGAGCGACCGGGTCGGACACCCGCACGGTGCTCGGGTTGGTGGGATCGCGCTGCACGTGCTCGATCATCACCACGGCGTCCATGCCTATGGGCATGGGGTCGCCGGTATCGACCCACACGGCCCGGCTGCCCACGTCCAACGCCACGGGCCGGGTTTCGGTGGCCCCAACGGTGTCGGCCGCCCGCACCGCGATGCCGTCCATGGCGGCAGCGTCGTAGTGCGGCGACGACGCAACGGCCCACACCGGCCACGCGGTGACCCGTCCCACGATGTCCGGAGCAGTCAACGGCGCATCCTCGCCGAGCATGGGAATCAGGGCGCCGGCGTCGCTCAGAGCGCCGAACCAGCGAGCCGTCGCCTCTTCCAGCGGTATGTCCTGCAGGAAGTAGCGGCGGTGTGGCCGGTGTGGCGTCGTGTCCTCCATGAGTTCACAGCTCCCCGACCTGTACCGTTTCGCCGGCGTAGATCCCGCCGGCGTCTGCCGGCACTCTCACCAGCCCATCCGACTTGACCAACGTGAAGATGAAGCCGCTCTTGCCCCATACCGGATGCGCTTTCGGCGTCCCGTCCGTACCCTCCACCAGACGCACCGGGACGTAGTCTTCGCGACCGGCGGCCGACGGGATATCCTGCGCCAGTACCGCCGGCCGAACGTCCGGCGGGGGCGGTTCGGCGCAACCCATGAGCCGGTACACCGTCGGCCGCACCAGGAGGCTGCTCACGACCATTGCTGAAACCGGGTTGCCCGGCAGCCCGATGACCGGCTTGCCATCGCACAAACCCACGATGGCCGGCTTGCCGGGGCGCAGCGCCAGCCCGTGCACCAGCGGACCCGGTTCACCCAGCTCAGCAACGATGTCTACCGTGCGGTCTCGGGCGCTGACCGAGCTGCCCGCCGACAGCACCAGCATGTCGGACTGAGCCAACCCCTGCCGGGCCGCGACCAGCTGTTCCTCGTAGTCGTCGCCCACCAGACCCAGGCGTGCCGCGGCGCCGCCGGCCGCCGCGACCTGTCCGGCGACCGTGTAGGTGTTGATGTCTCGCACCTGTCCGGGGCCTGGAGTCGCGCTGGGATGAACCACCTCATCGCCCATGGACAGAATCCCCACCCGGGGCCGCTGGGCCACCGCGATCTGCTCGATGCCCAGGGCGAGCAGCGCGCCGATGTCCTGGGGCCGGATCACGTGTCCGGCCGGCAGCACCGTTTCTTCCACCCGAACGTCCTCACCGGGCTGGGCGACGTTCTCGCCGGGAGCCACGGGACGCATCACCTCGATGGTGCGCTCGTCAATGGCCTGCGTATGCTCCACCATGACCACGGCATCGGCGTTTCTCGCCAGCATCCCGCCGGTGTAGGCCACCGCCGCCTCGCCAACGCCCAGGCTTACGTCCGGCCCCTCTCCCATGGGCACCTCGCCCACCAGCGTGAACCAGGCCGGCAGTCCGTCGCTGGCTCCGAAGGTATCCGCCGCACGCACGCTGTAGCCGTCCATGGTGGAGCGGGGAAAGGCCGGAAGGGATTCCGTCGCCTGAATTTCCGCGGCGACGACCCTTCCCAACGCCTGCGCGGTATCCACAACACACACCCCTGCAACTGGTCGCTCTGGAAGCCGATCCATGAGCAACGCCAACGCCTCCCCCGGAGGCAGCACGTTGAAGAATTCCGGCATTATGTATGCGATGCTAACTATCCGCGTTGGGATTGTCAAAATATCCCTGACCTGAATCGTCAGAAGCAGGATTTACGGGATTTTATGATTGGGCAGGATGGGGAGATCTCCATCACGGAACGGTTCCAATCCTGACAATCCCCGAATCTTCAAAATCCTGATTCTGACGATTTACGCAAGAGAGGCTCGTCAGCAAGGTTACGACATCGACAGTGCTAGACTGCGTGTACTAACAGCGAAATGTCGACAATCGTTTGGGAGGAGAAATGGCGATTTACAGGGTATTTTCGGACGCCGACGGCGAGAGCCACATCGAGGACCTGAACCTTGCGGAACACCCCGAGCTGGGGGCCCTGATCAACGTTACCGAGGTGCGGGTGCAGGAGTTTGACGGATCGCGGCAGATGGACTTTCACCCTCTGCCCGAGCGCAGGCTGATCATACACCTGTCGGGCGAGGTGGAGATCGGGGCCAGCGACGGCTCCAAGCGGGTGCTGCGCGCCGGCGACATCCGGCTCATGGAGGACGTGACCGGCAAGGGACACTCCCACCACGACTTGAGCCCGTCGGGCGCGGTCTACATCCTGCTTGACGACTGATTTGCCACGCCACCCGTAGACATGGTGGCAAACGGGTGGCGTGCACAGCGGCGGAGTGGGGAGTCGTTCGACACACCTACGTGGCGATGGTCGGCACGTCCAGGTCCCGCACCAGGTTGGCGAACTGGGTCACGTCTTCGTCGATGACCTGCTGCAGCGCGGCGAGTTGCTGGTCGATCTCGCCGGAGAGGTAGTCGAACACCTGGTACGCCTGCTGGGGCGGCGCAAAGTCGGCGGCGGCGACCACCGCAGTGAGTTCCGCCAGCTTCCGGTTGAGCCGAGCCGGCAGGTTCAACCTGTCCCGCGCTCCCCGATAGGCCGACTGGATGAGCTGCTCTTCGATCTGGCCCAACTTCTCCTTGACCGACTCCGCAGTGTTGCCCACCGTTTCCGCCGATGGATGCCCGTCGGCGCGGCTCACCCACTGGTCCACCTGCTGGCGGACCCGGCGCAGCCGGTTGATGCCGTCGTGGGTCTCCGACACCTTGTCGCGGATCTCGATCAGGAACTTGAACTGGGCGTCGAAGTCTTCCTGGGTGGCCCCTACGCGGGGGTCTTTCACGATGCGGAAGGTCTGGGTCTGGGTATCGTCGCCCACTTGCAGCGTCACCTGGTACTCGCCGGGCGACGCCAGGGGGCCGATAACCGCATCTTCGGTGGTCTTGTCCTCGGGAACCTTGCGGGCGGCCGGGTAGCGCAGGTTCCACACGAAGCGGTTCATCCCGGCTTCGGCGGATGGCCGGGGTTCTCCCGTGTCCGCATCGGCTTCCGGCGGTTTGCTGGAGAAGCTCTGGATAATCTCTCCCACTCCATCGGAGATGGTAAGGGTCGCTTCCTCCGGCGCCTGGTCCAGGAAGTAATGGATCATCACCCCGTCGGGCGGGTTCTCGCCGGCGTCCCACATCTTGCGCACGGTCTCGCCCGATTTGCCCAGCGACTCGCTGTAGGTTACGTCCGCGCCCAACCCGGCGCGGTAGTTCTTGCCGGGGCTGGGCTTCCGATCCCGGAAGGGGGAGCGGACCCGGTAGGTGTCCCGGGGCTCGAGAAGGGCGAAGGACTGGTCGGCCAGGGTCGGCGCTAGCTGGCGCAGCTGGGTCAGGTCGTCCAGGATCCAGAAGGACCGCCCGTGGGTGGCGGCGACCAGGTTGTCGTCCTTCACCGCCAGGTCGTACACCGGAACCACGGGAAGGTTGGCGCGGAGCGACTGCCAGGAGTCGCCCTGGTTGAAGGACACGTAAGCTCCCGTCTCCGTGCCGGCGTAGAGCAGGCCGGGGCGGGCAGGGTCCTCGCGCACCACCCGGGTGTAGTCGTCGTCGGGCAGACCGGCGTTTATCGGTGTCCAGGTCTGTCCGTAGTCAGTGGTCCGGTAGAGCATCGGGCGAGTGTCGTCCAATTTGTAGCGTGTGGCCGCGATGTATGCCGTGGCGGGGTCGTGGGGCGAGACCTCGATCATGCAGATGAGGGTCCACTCAGGCAGACCGTCGGGCGTTACCTGGTCCCAAGTCGCGCCGCCGTCCCGCGACAGGTGCACCAGCCCGTCGTCGGAGCCGGCCCAGAAGACGCCTTGCTGGTGGGGAGATTCTACGAAGGCGAAGATGGTGGCGTAGACCTCCGCGCCGGAGGTGTCCTTGGTGATGGGGCCGCCGGAGGGTTCCAGGGTGGACGGGTCGTGGCGGGTCAGGTCGGGGCTGATGGCCTCCCAACTGCTGCCCAGATCCCGGCTGCGGAACGCTACGTTGCCGGCCACGTACAGCGTCTGTGGATCGTGGGGCGAGAACATGATGGGGTAGGTCCACTGGAAGCGGTACCTCATGTCCTTGGCGCCCCATCCGGTGTAGAGCTCGGGCCACACCGTAATGATCCGCACCTGCCCGGTGGCGTGGTCGTAGTGCAGCAGGTTGCCGCCACCGCCGGCGGAGCTGCCGATGGCGCCTGAGATCACCGTGTCGGGATCATTCGGGTGCAGGGCGATGTAGCCGCTTTCAGAGTTGCCCACCACGTAGCAGTCGCCCCAGGGGATCGCGCCTTTATGGGTGCGCGACGGCACGCTGATGGCCGTGTTGTCCTGCTGGGTTCCGTACACCCGGTGGGGAAAGCGATTGTCGGTGGTCAGATGGTAGAACTGCGCCGTGAGCTGATTGTAGATGCTGGACCAGGTCTCGCCGCCGTTGAAACTGACGCAGGCGCCGCCGTCGTTGCCCTCGATCATCCGCAACGGGTTGTTGGGGTCGATCCAGAGGTCGTGGTCGTCGCCGTGGGGCGTGGTGACGCGGCTGAAGTTGCGCCCGCCGTCGATGGATTTCCAGCACTGGTAGTTGAGGATCCAAACGGTGTCCGCGTCCTGCGGGTCGGCGAAGATGTGCTGGTAGTACCAGGGCCGGCCCTGAAGGTCGCGCTCATCGCTCACCAACTCCCAGGTATCGCCCCCGTCGTCGGAGCGGTAGACGCCGCAGTCCTCGGCTTCGATGGTGGCCCAGACCCGTCCCGATTTGGCCGGAGAAACGGCGACGCCGATGCGTCCCTTGAGGCCGCCGGGCAGGCCCGGGTTGTCGGTGATCTCGGTCCAGGTGTCGCCGCCGTCCACGGACTTGAAGATGCCGCTGCCATCTCCGCCGCTGATGAGGCTCCAAGGGGTTCGTCGGGTCTGCCAGATGGAGGCGTAAAGGATGCGAGGGTTGTTGGGATCCATGGACAGGTCGATGGCGCCGGCATCTTCGCTGCGGAACAGCACCTTCTCCCAGGTATTCCCACCGTCGCTGGAGCGGAACACCCCCCGCTCGTCGTTGGGACCGTAGGCGTGTCCCAGCGCGGCCACGTACACCAGGTCTGGGTTGTCGGGATGCACCCGCACCTTGCCGATGTGCTTGGTGTCGGACAGGCCCACGTTGGTCCAGGTCTGGCCGCCGTCGGTGGACCGGTACACCCCGTCGCCGTAGGTCACGTCGCCGCGGATGCACGCCTCGCCCATGCCGGCGTAGATCACGTTGGGGTCGGAGGGCGCGACGGCGATTGCCCCTACTGCGGCGGTGTTGAAGTAGCCGTCGGAAACATTGTCCCAGTAGACGCCGCCGTCGGTGGTTTTCCACACTCCGCCGGCGCACGCGCCGAAGTAGAAAACCATGGGGTTGACCGGGTCGCCGGCGACCGCCACCACCCGACCGCCCCGGGGCGGCCCGATGCAGCGCCACCGCACGGCTCCGAGCAGCTCCTGGGGAACATACGGGGCCGGGGCCTGGTCCTGCCGCGTTGCACTGGTCGTCATCGTCGCACCTCCGGTTTAGGGCGATTATCCTGATGCGCACCCACTTTCGCAAATCGTCAGAAGCAGGATTTTCAAGATTTGAGGATTATCAGGATCGGAGTCGTTCTGCGATGGAACTCTCCCAATCCTGTCCAATCATAAAATCCGGTAAATCCTGCTTCTGACGTTTCCCCGCCGCAAACTGGGTACGCGTGAGGGCGATTATCCCCTTGCGCAACCGGGTGTGTCGAGGGGACACTTGCCCAATCCTGTCCAGGAAATCTGGCCGGTTCGGGAGATGATATTGATCTCAGCAGTTGAGCAGGAGATCAGGGACCTGATCCGCAGGGACGGACGGATTACGTTCGCCCGGTTCATGCAGGCCTGCCTGTACTCGCCCAGAGGTGGCTTTTATTCGGCCCGCGGAAACCGGATCAGCGCGCACTTCGGCACGTCTGCCACCAGCCACCCGGTTTTCGGCGCCCTGATCGCTCGGCAGCTGGAACAGATGTGGCAACTGTTGGGCGAGCCCCCGGTTTTCCATGTGGTCGAGGTAGGTTCAGGAGATGGAGCCCTGGCGCGCTCCATCGCGGACGCTGGCCGGCGCATGGCTCCCGGGTTCGCCCAAGCACTTTACTATATCGGCGCAGACTACGAGCCCGGTTGGGTGGAATCCCCCGGCAGCGCCTTTGACCGGCTGGACAGAACGGGAGAAAGGACAAGCACGAGCGGATTGGACACCGCCCCGACAGTGCAGCGCGTCAGAGGAGCGGGACTCGGGGCTTTCCGTAATATCGTCGGCTGCATCTTGTGCAACGAGCTGATCGACAACTTCCCGGTGCATCGGTTCGCCATCGAGGATGGAAGAGTCAGGGAAATCTACGTCACGACCTCGGGGGAGGATTTCGTCGAAGTGCTGGACGAGCCGTCCACGCCGCGCATTCAAGCCCGGTTGGCCGGCCTCGGCGTATCCCTGCCGGAAGGATATCGAGGCGAGGTGAACCTGGCGATGGAGGACTGGATCGGCCAGGTTTGCGCGGCGCTGGACCGCGGGTTTGTCCTCACCATCGACTACGGCGAGTTGGCCAAGGAACTATACTCACCCGACAATGTCCAGGGCACCGTGGTCTGCTTCAACCGGCACGCCATCGGCAGCGATCCATACCGGGACATTGGGCAGCAGGATATCACCTGCCAGGTGGACTTCACGTCGCTCATGGAGTTGGGCGAGCAGCATGGATTGGACACGGTGGGGTACACGCTACAGCGTCGGTTCCTAGAGAACCTCGGCTTCAACGAGTTCCTGGGCGCGCTGGAAACGCCGGGCTTGTCCGCCGCGCGCACTGAACTGAGCCGTATCGCGATGATGACGCTGGTGGACCCGGACGAGTACGGCGACTTCAAAGTGCTGGCCCAAGCCAAGGGCGTTGGGCCGGGCATTGAGCTGCTGGGCTTTCAGGGCGATGGGTCTGCCCCACCACCCTGAATCCTAGTCCGGGTGCTTGCTCAGCATGATGAAGCCGTTGCTGTCGGGCGTGTTGCAGCCGGCCAGGGCGATGTCAGAGCGGGTGGTTACCTGACGCGGCCCGGCGGTGCCCCGGAGCTGCTCCAGGCTGTCGGAGAAGAGGCAGGCCCGGGTCCGGCCGGTTCCGTTGTTGCCGCCGCTGGACATGAAGGGATGCGGGCCTTCGACCCGTATGTCGTCGGCATAGAAGTCGTGGGCCTCTCCCAGCTTCACGCCGTGCCACTGGAAGCCCTCGAGGAACTGCTGGGTGAAGGTCAGGTAGCCGTCGTAGGGGTTGAATATGTCGACGTCATCAGGGCCCAACCCGGATCCCTCCCACATCCTGCGCGCCAGGCTGGCAACGGCTTCCTGGTGTTCTTCCAGGGTCGACATGGTGCTGCGTCCCCGGCCGTTGGTCTGGGCGTGGTTCAGGACGTAGGCCGGCTTCTGCCTCAGGTCCTTGGCGCGCTCGGCGGTTGTGAAGATGAAGGCGGCGCAGGTGTTCACCGGCCGGTCGCAGTCGTAGATCACCAGCGGTTCCTCGATCACGCGGCCATTCAGGTAGTCCTCGCGGGTGAGCTGGTAGGGCTCGTGGAGCGCGTAGTAGCTCCAGGGCGTCATCAGGCCGTTGCGGCGCAGGTTCAGGCAGAGATCGGCCAACCCGTCGTGGGACGTGCCGTACTTCTTGCAGTACTGCTGGAAGATGACCAGGTTGTTGAACATGGCGCCGCTCTGGTACCCCCACGGCAGGGTGAAGGCGCTGGGCCCGGGCGCCTCCTCGCTGTTGTTCGCGGGGTTGTTGTGCCCGTATCGGCCGGCGAGGTTGACCATCGGGTACCACACCAGGGCGGTCTCGCACCGGCCGTCGCCCACCGCCTGGGCGGCCAGGCCCATCATCGGGCCGATGTAGGGCGCATCGGACACCCGATACTGGATGTTCTTGAAACCCAGCTCCCTCTCGATCCAATCCGCTGAGGCGTAGGTCAGGCCGTCCTCGGTGTCGTAGGGCGGGTCGAAGTAGGGACGCGGCGCCCAGGTCTGCTCGGCGCGGGTCTCCGGGCTGGTGATGAGCCCGTCGATGTCGTCCAGGGACAGGCCTGCGTCCGCAATCGCCTTCAGGCAGGCCTCCTTGGTCAGTCCGCCGCAACTGCGGTCCAGGGTGACTCCGTCCCAGCGCCGGTCAATGTGGGATTGCCCCCAGCCTACTACGGCGACCTTGCCCCGGTGCTCCCAGAGCCCCAATCCCTCGCGGTCTCGCATCCAGCTCCTGTCGCTAACCATTTCAGCCCCCTTGTGCCTTGTGAAATGTCAGAATCAGGATTTGCGGGATTTGAGGATTATCAGGATTGAAACCGTTCCGTGCTGGCAATCCCCTAATCCTGTCCAATCCTGAAATCCGGTAAATCCTGATTCTGACGATCTGCGAAAATGGGTACGTATGAGGGTCTAGGTGACCACCCGCCACTCGTGGACTAACTGGCCAGTGCTCGTTTCCTCGAATATCAGCTCCACCGGCGCGCCTACCGGGACCTCTCCAGGCGGGGTGCCCGGCAGATTGGACAGGAAGTTGATGCCCGGGTCCTCGTCCAGGGTAATCACCGCAAAGTTGATGGGCTGCGCCGGCCGGAACCCCCGGATGCGCGAGTCGCGGATCACCATGTACACGTCGATGTGCCCCTTGCCTTCCACCTCTTTCCATTCGAAGTTGTCGGCGGAGCCGCACCGGTCGCACCGCTGCGCGGCCGGGTAGTGCAAGCGCTGGCAGACGGTGCAGTTCTGCAGGACCAAGCGACGCTCGTTGCAAGCATCCCAAAAGGGCTGGGTCAGATCATTGGGCACCGGACCGGGTCTTGCCAGCCCTGGAATCGTCGACATAGTTCTCCCCTCCTGCTGAACCTGGGCGCCGCGCGTTGTTGGCATCGCTTGGCGCGGATTATATGCGATGAGCTGCTCGTGCGTACCCGGTTTGCGGCGGGGAATCGTCAGAATCAGGATTTATCGGATTTCAGGATTGGACAGGATTAGGGGATTGCCAGCAAGGAACGGTTTCAATCCTGATAATCCGCAAATCTTGAAAATCCTGATTCTGACGATCTACCCAAGCGGGTAAGCGTGATCGCCTAACCCTGCCCGGTTCCGTTCCTGATCCAGGGTTCGGCGTGCCCGGCATCCATCCAGATGAACGAGAACCCCGCTTCCCGGGCCATCTGCTGGTCCATCTCGGTGTCGCCGATGTGGAAGTACTCGTCCGCCGGAAAGCGCGACCTGACATCGGGAAGGTCCTGCTTGTGCGAGATAAAGCTCACTTCGATGCGGTACCGGTCCCAGATGGACTGCTGCACCGGCAGCGGACGGTCGGAAGAGCTGCCGATGATGCAGCCATGGGCCTGGGCCTTCCGCACCATGCTCATGGTAATGGGACCCGGCGGATCCCCGGCTTCCAGGGTTCCGTCGATGTCGAAACTGACCAGTATTGCCAAGTATGACCTTCCTTCGCGCTAGCCCCTACGGCTCTCCACCCGCCGATGGGTCCGCCCACTGCACGACGCCGCGGGCGCCCAGTTCCTCAATCTCCGGCTCGTCGTATCCCAGTTCCCGCAGCAGGGGCCTGGTGTGCTGCCCGACCTGGGTGGAAGTTTTGTAGACCCCCGGGGTCAGGGAAAACTCTACCAATCCTCCGTAGCGGCGATACTTCCCGACGACCGGGTGCTCCACCTCAACGCTCAGGTCATTGGCCCGGGCGTGGGGATGGTCGGCGTAAAAATCGCCTTCCAGGGCTTCATCTGCCTGTACGCAGCCAACGTCTGCTGCGGTCAGCAGCTCCTCCCATTCGGCGGCGGGGCGCCCTGCGAAAATCGCCGAAATCTCGGCGACCAGGGCCTCGTCATTGGCCTGGCGCGCTTTCGGAGTCGCAAAGCGAGGATCGGTCAGCAGGTCATCCCGTTGCACGGCGCGGCAGAAGTCCTCCCATTCATCCTGGAACAAACAACCCAGGAACACCCAGCTTTCCCGGCACCGATAGAGGCGGTACAGGGCGTGCAGACCGTGGATGTCCTCATCGGGCATGGCGATGGGAGGGCGACCGGCGTGGTCGAAATACTCGTCGGCATTGGTCCACGCATTGGCGTTGAGCATGGTGAGTTCGATGGGCTGGCCCTCGCCGGTGGCTTCGCGCGCCCGCAGGCCCAGCAGGACGGCGGTAGCCACGGCCGGTGAGGTGTTCTGGTCCGGCCCCCAATTGGATTTCATGAGCCAGCGGGTCGCCTCAACGGTCTCCTCAACATCCATGATCTGCTCCGGCGGCGGGGGCATCCCCCGGCCCATCTGCCGCATGGCGCCGCCCATGATCGCGCCGGGTATGGGGTGCGCGCCGGGCCGGCGCGCGTGGGGTCCGTGCTCGCCGTAGGTCGCCATCCACACGTGGATCATGCGGGGGTTGATCTTCCGGCAGGTTTCCCAGTCGACCTGGAGGCGCTCCGGCACGCCGAGGCGGAAGTTGTGGGAGAGCACGTCGGCCTGGGCGATGAGCTTGTGGATGATTTCCTTTCCTTCAGGAGTTTGCAGGTCGATCTGGATGCACTCCTTGCCGGCGTAGGTCCTTGCGTCGGCGACTGCCACCGCAGTGGAGCGCCGCCCTTCGTCCAATCGCCGGTCGGTGGCGTCCACCTTGATAACGCGGGCTCCGAGGTCAGCCAGCAGCGCGGCGCCGTAGGGTCCTGCCTGGATCGTCGCCAGGTCCAGCACGGTGATCCCGGACAGCGGGTGGGACGGCGCGTCGGAGCCGTTCACCCCGGGGCCGGCCGCTGAGCCCGACGAAGGCCCCAAACGTGCCAGAACTTCCGCGTTGTGCTGGCCAACGTCCGGGGCCGGGCCGCTGGGTTCGCCCGGCGTTTCCTTCAAGTCGACCAATGGCGCCAGGGTGCGCATGGGGCCTACGCGCGGATCATCGATGGTGACCACCGTGCCGTTGGCGACCACCGCGGGATGATCCATGGCCTGGACGCTGGTGCGATAGGGTTCGGCGGCGATGTTGCCGTCTCCGAGATAGATCTCCATCCATTCGTCGGCAGTCTTCTCGGCCTGCTTATCCAGTATCTCCCGGCGCAGGAGTTCCTGGTTCTCGAAATTGAGGGCAGGAACCCTGGCGAAGCGTTCGTCCTCCAGCAGGTCGGCAAGTCCAATCGCCCGGAGATGGCCCTGGATGTGGGGCACTCGCTGGTTGGCGTGTTGCAGCCATGCTCCTTCGCGGGTGCGCACGGGGACGTATCCGATGGACGAAAGGCCCCGGCCGCGAGGTCTCGCGGGGAAGCGCTCCGGGTCCATGCGCCGGAGCTGCATATTGACCAGCCCACCGTCGCCGACGTTGTTATCGTGGGGCGAGGCCAGGGCCTGCACGATGCTGGTTTGGACCCACTGCCCGCGCCCGCACAGGTCCCGCACGCGGAGCGCGCCCAGGATGCCGCGCACCGCGGCCTGGCTGGCGTGCCAGCTGCCGGTGTGCACCGCCGAATAGACCGGACCGTCCCGGTTGGGCTGTCCCTCCAGGTTGAGCATCCGGCCGGCTTTGGCGGCGACGACACCCTCGTACCCTTTCACCCGGCGCAGCGGCCCCTTTTGCCCAAAGCCGGTGATGGAGCAGTAGACCAGCCCCGGGTAGTGTTGGGATAGATCGTCGTAGCCCAGGCCCCAGTCCGCCATGTCGCCGGGGCGGAACGATTCCACCAGCACGTCGGCCTCGGCAGCCAGCTGGATAGCCTGCTCGCGGCCGGCCTCGGTGCTGAGGTCCAGCACTATGCCTTTCTTGCCCCGATTCCACGAGATCCAAGCCGGCTGGGAGCGGAACGGATCTCCGCCGGGAGGTTCAACTTTGATCACCTCGGCCCCATAGTCGGCCAATACCAGGGTGCAGAGCGCCCCGGACATCCCCAGCGAGAAATCCAGGACGGTCAGGCCTGTACATGGTCCTGCCACGGTTCACCTCCCGGTTTGGCCGTATGGGTTCCGGCTCGTGAAGTTTCGGGCCGGTTGCCTTGTCCACTGCTGCGATCCTGCAATTCGACAGCAGAGCCGCAGCCGGTGACCGCTGAGTTCCAGTCTGAGCGAGCCGGCGCGAGTGAGTATGCAGTCCGCCTAAGATGCGCGTCAACCTCACGTACACTGGACGCCCACCAAAGTACGTTGAGTGTCCTTTCCGCTCGAACGTCGGCAGTGTCGGGCCGCCGTTGCCGGGCCGGGGGCTGCCTGCTACAATCGCCCGCTAGCAGCGCAGTCGCAATCCACCTGAGTATTCCCATGTGCAACGCGCTCAAGGAGTTGGCCAACATGTCGTGGCGTTTCAGCCTTCTCAACCGTTTTGAAGACCCCCCGGGCGGCATCACTGAAGGGCCGGCGTGGAATGGTGAAGTAATACTCTTCACACACATCCATGCCAGTCGAATATATGCCTACAACCCCAAATCGGGAGACTTCTCCGTTTACCGCGAAAACACCAACCGCACCAACGGGTTGGCATTCGACGCCCAGGGTCGTCTGTTCGGCTGCTGCCAGAACGGGCGGGCAATTGTCCGCTTCGACCCCGACGGCAGCATGGTCACCGTCGCCGATAACCTGGACGGGGTGCCCCTGAACACCCCCAACGACCTGGCCATCGACGTCCAGGGGCGCATCTGGTTCACCAACCCCTGGAACACCGGCAACATCGATGCCCACGAGGTGGAGCAGCTGGACCACCGCTCCGTGCTGTGCGCCGTGCCCCAGGCCGACGGTTCCTACCAGACCGTCCGCTCCACCCACGACACCACCATGCCCAACGGCATCCTGGTGTCCCCCGACGGCAACACTCTGTACGTGGCGGAAAGCAACAGCGACCGGATCGACATCGACCGGGAACTTCGCGCCTACCCCATCAACGCCGACGGCACCCTGGGGACGTACACTACGCTGCACACCTTCGGCCGCGACGCCAACCGGGTGCATCGCGGCATCGACGGCATGTGCCTCGACGCGGACGGCAACATCATCGCCACCGCCGGCTGGCCCACGGGCGGGCCCGGCCCCATGCTGTACGTCTTCTCGCCCACCGGTCGCGTCATTGAGACCCATCCCGTGGCCGCCACTCGCCCAACCAACGTGTGCTTCGGCGGACCGGATCTCACCGACGTCTACGTCACGTCCACCGACGGCCATTTCTTCCACGCCAGCACCGACCGGGTCGGCTGGGCCATCTATCCATAACGACATTGCCACAACTCCGATAACAGGGAGGTCTCGGTCATGACCACAGCGACGCAGTACCCGGACCCGGAAGAACCGTTCGAGCAGGTTGCGCGGCAAATTGACTGGGTAGAGCAGCTGGAAAACATAAGAGTGCGGCATGACACCCTGGCTGCCGGGCGGGCCGCCGTGGCCTATGTGGACAACCTGCATGACGCCATCCGCGCACTCGCAGGGCGTCAAACCTATGAAGATTTGAAACTGCTGCACGGGACAGACCTGGCGGACCTGGTCAATACCGTTAGAACCCGAGACAGGAGCAGCGACTGGGAAAGCACGGTCAGGCCGGGCCTGCTGCGCGAAAACTGACCCGGCACGCGGGGCAACGCTCCGCTGAACGCAATCGGTGGTGTCCTCATGCAACGCAGACGCTTGAGCAGCTATGGAATCGGCCGCGACCAACTCCGCCAGGGCGGCGGCCGCGGCAACGGCAACGACCACTTCGACGAACTGGTCGGGAGTGTCGAGTTCTACGTCTACCAGACCCCGGGACGGCGGGTGAAGGGCTTCGACAGCCTCAAACTCTACGCGGAAGGCGAGGGATGCGAACTGCTCTACACCGCAGACGCTCCGCCGGAGTTGGCCGACTACGAAACCCTGCGCATCACCCACCGTCGCGCGGAACCGATACCCGACGCCGTGCTCAAGCGCGCCCACTCGTGGGCCCACCGCAACAACTTCCTGCACAGCTTCTTCAAGCCGCTGTATCGATGATCGACGATCCAGCCGACATTCCCGAACAAACCAGGTGGTGGTCAAGGTTCAATGACGTAACGGCCTTCTGGCGCGCGCCCGTCATCGCCGGCGTGGTTACGGGCGCGGGCGCCTGGCTGGTCTGGTATTACACCAAAGTGCCCTGCATAATGGAAAATGCCGCGGCCGGGCTATGCAATCCCGGCGTGTTGGCCAGTTACATTAACCTGCCGGCTCTGGCCAGTTGCCTCGCTATTAGAGGCGGTTTTGCCACCTTCGCGGGAGGTTACAACATCATTATGCTGAACAAAGAACGCCAGCGCGCCGACGAAGCCGAGGCCCGGCTCCGGTTCGAGCGCGAACGCAACGATCAGGAACGCGAACACCAGCGTGAACGGTACGAGCGTCTGATGGACGAACTCCGCGACGAGCTTCGGGAAGAACGTCGCCAGTCTGCTGAGGAACGCCGTCAGTCCGTCGCCAGCCAGCAGGCCATGATGACTACCCTGGCCGAGATCAGCGCAACCCTGGCGCGGCTGGCGGAGCAGCAGCAGAATGGTCACCGCTGCCGCGGTGACTGACCTGCCTCCATCCCCGGCGGAACGGGCCATCCGCCGTCGCATCGCCCGCCACGGCCCGGTCACCTTCGCCGAATACATGGCGCGAGCCCTGTACGGACCCGGCGGATACTACACTCGCAACAGCGCCGGAACCGATTACTACACCAGCCCGCAGGTGCATCCGGCCTTCGGCGCGCTGCTGGCGGTTCAACTGTTCCAGTTCTGGCGCCTGCTGGGCCGGCCCGAACCGTTCTTCGTGATCGAACCCGGCGCCGGTGATGGACTGCTGGCGCGTGACGTATGCAACGCCGCCGGCCATCTCCCCGAAGGCTTTGGGGACTTGCTGCGGTACGCAGCGGTTGATCGCTGCCCGGGAGGTCGTGACGCCCGCGATCCAGCATTCGCGAAAATCGCCGGCGACGCGCAGCGACTGCCGTTCCGCAACGTCACCGGCTGCATCATCTCGAACGAGCTGCTGGACGCCCTTCCAGTACACCGGGTACGCATGGAGCGCGGCACGCTCCGCGAGCTCTATGTGGACATCGAGTCCGACGTCGCGGACGGATACGAAGGACAGCTGGTCGAAATCGCCGGCGACCCGTCCACTCCGGACTTGGAGCGGCGACTATCCGACATTGGCGCCACCCTGTCTGACGGACAGACCGCCGAAATCTGCCTGCTGCTGGATGGCTGGGCCGCGTCGGTGGCGTCGTCGTTGGATATGGGCTTCGTCCTCACCATCGACTACGGTCGCAGCGCGGACGATCTCTACGACCCGATACAGAGGCCCCACGGGACCCTGGTCACCTACCGCTCCCACCGCCAAACCGATACGCCGCTGGTGGACCCGGGGCGGCAGGACATCACGGCGCAGGTGGATTTCACGTCGGTTGGGCTCGCCGGAGAGCGGGCGGGACTGACCACTCTGGACAACATGTCCCAGGGGAGTCTCCTGACGCGCCTCGGCCTGCAAACCATGCGCCGCCGCGCCGCGCCACCCACGGGAGCAGGCAGCGGCTGGATCACCATCCCCATGGACCCGCAGGGCGCGTTGCCCGATGTCCTGGCCGAACCGTTCTCAGCTCAGCATGACGAGGCTCGCGACTGGCTGACGGGCCTGACCCACCTGGTCCGACCGGGCGGGCTGGGCGACTTCCGCGTCCTGATGCAGGCCAAGGGAATCATCGCCGAGCGTGCGTCATCTGCCATCTCGTGGCTCGACGGTGGCGACGCGGCGAACGGATATACTCCGGCGGAACTGGCCGCCATGATCCCCGCCGAAGCGCTGGCGCTGGGTCCGGAGCGTTTCCGGCTGGCCGGCCCCGTGATGCTATAATCGCCCGACGACCTTGCACCGCCCGGAGTGACGCCATGGCCGGCCCGCTTGAAGGCATCAACGTTGTCGAATTTTCCACCATGATCGCCACGCCCACGGCCGGCATGTTGCTGGCCGACATGGGCGCCAGCGTCATCAAGGTGGAGCCGCCCTGGGGCGACCTGTGGCGCTACGCCCAGGCGGTGCTTCCCACCGACGGCCGGCCCTTCATGGCCTACAACCGGGGCAAGCGCTCCATGACGCTGAACCTGACTAAGCCGGAGTCCGCCGACGTGGTGCGCCGCCTGACCGAGCAGGCCGACGTGGTGCTGGCGAACAACCGTCCTGACGTGGCGGGTCGATTCGGTATCGACTACGAGACCCTGGCCACCATCAACCCGTCGATCATCTACTGCGAGGGATCGGCCTTCGGACACGATGGGCCGGATTCCTACCGCCCCGGCTACGACATCATCATCCAGGGCATGTCGGGCATCGCCACCGCGGAGGGCAAGATCACCAACGGCGTGCCCCAGCAGATTGTCGCCAGCCCCTTGGTGGATACCGCCTGCGGGCTGGCTCAGGCGTGGGCCGTATGCGGAGCCCTGTTCGCCCGCGAGCGCAACGCCTCTGCCGGTGAGAAGGGCCGGGGACAGAAGCTGGAAGCGTCGTTATTGGGCACCGGCCTGCTGATGCTGGGCATGCGCTTTGTACGCATCGACGGCATCGACAAGGGGCCGCACGCGGAGATCATGGAGGCGGTGGACGCCATGCGCGCCGCCGGGACGCCGTACCCCGATCTGCTGGAAGTCTACGAGGCCCAGCATTTCCAGTCGCCCGGCAACATCTACTATCGTTTCTACCAGACCGCCGACGGGATGATCGTGGTGGGATGCCTGAACGACGGCCTGCGCCGCAAGATGCTCGACGTGGTCGGCCTTCAAGATATCCGCTACGACGAGGGCTACGACCAGCGCTCCCAGGAAGCCGCCGATTTCGGGGCGCGACTCATGGCGGACGCGGAGGCGATCTTCCGCGACAAAACCAACGACCAGTGGCTCGCCCTGCTGGACGCCGCTGGCGTACCCGCCGGCCCGGTGCGTTTCGTCGAAGAGCTGTTCGAGCACCCGCAGGTCGAGGCCAACAACCTGGCCATCGACGTGCACCACCGCGACCTGGGCACCGTGCGCATGGCCGGCCCCCCGGCCACCTTCACCGCAACGCCCCTGGAGCCGGGCAACCTGCCCGCCCTGGGCGAGCACACCGAGGAGGTGCTGGCCGAGCTGGGGTACACGCCGGACGAAATCGGGCAGTGGCGTCGGGATGGGGCGCTATAGTACGTCTATGCCGGAATACACTTGGGATGACGCAAAGAACGAATGGCTGCGGCTTAACCGTGGGCTGTCTTTCGACGATGTGGTCTATCATTTGGAGCATGGCGGCCTGCTGGCCGATGTACTGCATCCAAACCAGTCATTACATCCCGAAGAACGTCTGTACATCATCAACATTGAGGACTACGCTTACGAAGTTCCTTTTTACCGCGCCGGTGACATCGAAACCTTGATGACAGCATACCCCAGTCGAAAATACACGCGAGCATACTTACGCTAAACGGAGGCAACGATGGCCGGCGACAAAATTGATAAGCCCAACCTCCCGGATCCTGATGACTACTGGCCTTTTCCAGACGACCTAGATGAATATGAGCGGGAGTTTTCGGAATCTCTGGAGGGGTACAAAATTCTCCCGGACCCCAATTTTGAGGCCACCAAGAAGCGCGCCGAAGAAACGGCCCGCCGCACCCTGGCCAAAGAGCATCCGGGGCGCATGACTGAAGAACAGAAGAAGCTATTGCCCCCAGGCCTGTTGGCCTACTGGCGTGGCGAGGCTCCCACGCCCTACACTGACCCGACGGGCTGGGATGAGTTTCGCAAAACCCTGACCCCTTCTGACGACCTTTGGCGGTGGGTTCCAATCGATAAGCCCGCCGATGACGACGCATAGATGACCACCCCCTCCGAATCTCCCAACCGCCTCTACTTCGGCGATAACCTGGACATACTCCGCCAGCACGTCGCCGACGAATCGGTCGATCTCATCTACCTCGACCCGCCCTTCAACTCCAACGCCACCTACAACGTCCTATTCCGCGAGCGCTCCGGCGAGGAATCCGCCTCCCATCCTCGGCCAGAACGACATGATGGCCTATCTCACCATGATGGCCCAGCGCATGGTCGAGCTCCACCGCGTCCTCAAGCCCACCGGCAGCATCTACCTCCACTGCGACCCCACCGCCAGCCACCACCTGAAACTGTTGATGGATGCTGTTTTTGGTCGGGCAATTTTCGCAATGAAATCATCCGGCGTCGAGCTGGTACCCACAATAAGGTTCAACGCTTCGCACTTATCCATGACACCATTCTGTTCTACACCAAGAGCGCTGCGTATGAATGGCACCACGTTAAGAAGCCGTATACGCGAGGCCATGTCGAAGAGTATTTCGTTGAGGACTCAGAAGGATGGCGAACCAATTACTACGGGAATGTGCTGACTGGATCCGGTACGCGAAATGGAGGGTCAGGGCAGCCTTGGAGGGGAATCGACCCGACCGCCAAGAATCGCCATTGGGCAATTCCCCGCAGGCTCTTGGATGATTTGGACGAAGACCTATCGGCGCTCTCTCAACACCAAAAACTTGATCGCCTTCTTCGGCGCACCCACCGCCAAGCGACGTTGCACCCTGCTGGTGGTCTGGTACGCCGAAATGGAGCAGTATCCCGACGAGTGGATGGGTATGGGACCCGGCGACGTGCTGGTGGTAGGCGACCGCCCGGAGGAAGTAGTGGCGCAGCTTGATGAGGCGGGCGTCCGCCGGGATTCAGTGGTTGAGTTCCTGAACACGAACCCGATGCGGATGACACTGTGATTGCGGGTATTTTGCTGACACCATGCAGTTGACGGTGGGCGCAACCAGCCGTTAGCCTGTAGTAAATCAAGCGAGACGAGAGCCGGTGGACTGACCTGATGGCGGGTCGGGTCCACCGGCTTTTTGCGTGAGTGGGTGGATGCCGGGCAGACCATCGGGCGGCGCCGGCGGGGAGGTCTGGATGACGATGGCGCGGACGATGATGGATGCGGGAGGCCGGCGGTCGGGACGGATGGGACGACCGGGACGAACGGACGGCTGGCGGGCGTCCCGGGGCTTGCCCGACGGACGGGCCGCGCTGCTGGCGGCGCTGGCCGACTACCGGCGTGGCGTTGCCGAAGCGCCGGTGGTGTGCAAGTGGGGGACGGGTTCCAATGCTCTCGATTTGTCATCGCGAGGAGCGCAGCGACGTGGCGATCTCGTTGACGGAAAGGACGCCGTTGGCCCAACGAGATTGCCACGCTTCGCTCGCAATGACAATGGGTCAGGCGTTGCAGGCTGGTCTGTCATGGAGGATGCCATGGCCGGCCCGCTGGTTTTCGTGGCGTCCACGGGGGAGGCGGACCGGCACGGCGATACCGTCGCGCCGGAGGGGTGGCGGCTGGACGCCTACCGGGAAAACCCGGTAGTGCTGTGGGCCCACGACTACGGAGAGCCGGCCATCGGGCGGGCGGAGGCGGTGTGGAGCGACGGGCGGGCTCTGCGGGCGCGGCTGGAGTTCGCGCCCACGGAGTTCGCCGGACAGGTGGAGAGGCTGTACCGTCAGGGCTACCAGCGGGGCGTGTCGGTTGGGTTCCGGCCGCTGCGCTTCGAGGAGCGGCGGGACCCGGTGAACGGCGCGTTCCTGGGCATCCGGTTTCTGGAGCAGGAGCTGCTGGAAATCTCCGCGGTGCCGGTGCCGGCCAACGGCGGGGCATTGCTGGCGGAAGAGGCTGCCCTCACCCCAACCCTCTCCCAGAGGGAGAGGGGGCAGGTGGCGGACGAGGTGGTGGGACTGCTGCGGGGGCTGCGGGGTTGGCAGGGATGAACAGGATGTCAGAAGCAGGATTTTCAGGATGTGTGTGATTGGCAGGATGGATCCGGTCCGATGGCGGCTGGACACCAATCCTGCATATCCGCGCAATCCGGCAAATCCTGCTTCTGACGAATGGCTCGAGATAGAAAAGGAGTTTGCAAAGGTATGACGCTTTCAACATGGGAACTGGAGACGATCAAGAACGAGGTTGCGGAGGTGCGCGAGTTCTACCGGCAGCGCATGGACGCGGACCTACCGCCCCTGCGGGAGGAGCTGGAACGACTCAACCGGGCCGTGGGCGAGCTGACCGAGAAACAGCGGAGCGGCGAACGGCAGGCCATGCTGGCGCGCTTCTCCGGCATGGACCGGGGCGGCGACCGGCCGCGGGTGCCCTTCGGCAAGTACCAGGGGATGGACGCGCTGGATCTGGCCTGCGTGCGCAGCGTGCTGGCGGCCCAGCAGCGAGAGCCGGGCGACGTCAATCCCAGGGCGCTGGAGGACTGGCAGGCCAACCTGAAGGCGGCCATGGACAGCACCACCGCCGGCGTCGGCGACGAGCTGGTGGCCACCGGCGAGGCGGCGGCCCTGTGGGCGGACATCAACGTGGATACCCTGGTCGCCGGCCTGTTCACCCGGGTGGACATGCCCACCAACCCCTTCGAGATCCCGCTGCAACTGGGCGACGTGTCCTGGTACCCGGGCACGGAGAACACGGCGACCACCGAGACCGCGCTGACCACGGGCCGGCAAACGCTCACGGCCTACGAGCTGGTGGCCGAGGTTCCATGGTCGCTGACACTGGAGGAAGACGCGGTGATCGCCATGGCGGCGGAGGTGCGCAGCACGCTGGTGCGCAACGCCGTTGAGGTCATCGACGACGTGCTGCTGAACGCCGATACCACCCTGCAGAACAACATCAACGCCGACGGCGCGACCATCGCCGCGTCCACGGCGGGCAAAGCCCATTGGCTCGTTGGCTTCGACGGATTGCTGCATCTGCCGCTGGTGGACAACACAGACCAGGGCAACAACCACGCGGCTGCGCCCAGCGCGGACATGTTCAACGAGGCGCGGGGCCTCCTGGGCAAGTACGGCGTGCGGCCGTCGGAGCTGGCCTACATCGCTGACGTGGGCACGTACATCAAGTCGCTGGGCGTCGGCGAGTTCCGCACGCTGGACAAGCTGGGGCCGCAGGCAACGCTGCTCAACGGGCAGCTGGCGCAGGTGGACGGCATCCCGGTGATCGTGTCGGAGCAGATGGCGCAATCGGACGCCGACGGCAAGGTGACAGACGGCGGCGCCGGCAACACCAAGGGCCGGCTGCTGGCGGTGAACCGGACGCAGTGGCGGCTGGGCTTCCGCCGCGAGCTGATGATCGAAACGACGCGGGACATCCAGAAGCGGCAGAACATCATGGTGGTGAGTATGCGCCTGGCGTTCATGGAACGGACGGGCAAACGGTCGACGGCCGGACACACGGCGCTACAGTACAACATCACGGTGTAGTCGTCTGAAGCAGGATGTGCCGGATTTGAGGATTAGCAGGATTGACATGGTTTCACCACTGAAAGGCCGCAATCCTGCCAATCCCGAAATCCCGGCAATCCTGATTCTGACAATGGGAGGAAGGATGCCCAACGTTTACGGTGACCTGACCACGCTGAAATCGGCGGCGTTTCTGAACACGCCGGATGACGGACAGGACGAACGGTTGCTGGGGATGCTGGAAACGGCGTCCCGCTGGATCGACGGGTACTGCGACCGGCACTTCTTCGTCACTGAAGGCGAGCGCAGGTTCGATGGCACGGGCCGCGTCACGCTGGCGGTGACGGACCTGGTGTCCGCCGCCGAGGTGCGGGTGCGCGAGGGCGCGACGGGTCGGTGGATCGCCTGGAACTCCGGCGACTGGCTGGCCTACCCGCTGAACGCCGCGCCCACGGAGCCGGGCGGGCGACCCTACACCCGCATCGTGGCCACGGCCGGCGGCCGGCGGTTTGCGCTGAGCCGGGGCGGTGTGATCATCGCCGGCCTGTGGGGCTACGGCGACGTGCGCGAGGACACGGGGCTGCAGGTATCGGGCGCCGGCGCGGCATTGGAGGATACCGAGTTCACGGTGGCCGCGTCCGGAGGCGGGCCTGCCGTGTCGCTGTCGGCCGGTCACACGGTCCAGCTCGGCGAGGAGCAGATATACGTGACGGCAGTGTCCGACGACGGGCAGGGCGCGATCACGCTCACGGTGCAGCGGGGCGTCAACGGCACAACGCCGGCCACGCACGCGGTGGGCACGGGAGTCGAAGTGTATCGCTATCCGTCGGCGGTGACCGAAGCGTGCCTGCTGCAGGCTGCCCTCTGGTGGCGGGAGCGGTTGGGAGCGCCATTCCGGCCACTGGAGGGAGAAGTCGGGGGTAATGATAACGAGGTTTCCCCGCCAGTTCGAGGACTGCTGAAACCGTATCGCCGGCGGACTGCCACCTTTGGAGTGTAGCGATGACGGGGTATTCCAGCGCGGGGCGCAGCCACGTGGCCGTGGAGGACGCCGGCGGCGTGATGCGAGACCTGTCGCCCTGGGTGGAACGGGTCGGGCCGCTGGGGCGGGAACTGGGCGCGCGGGACGCGGCCGGCGTGAACGACGGGGCGCCCCGGACGGCGGCGGGTGCGGAACTGGCCCAGGAGTTCGAGCTGTCGGGCCGGTGGGACGACACGCCGGTCGTTGGCCCGGACGCCGTGTTGTCGGGCATCGTGGGCCGGACGGTAGCGGTGGATTACGGGCCGGCGGGCAACGGGCCGGGGCAGCGTCAGGTGTCGGGCCGGTTCGTTTGCCTGTCCTACCGGATCAGCAGCGCGGCCGGCGAGCCGGTGCGGTTCGAGGCGCGGTTCCGGCAGGACGGGCCGGCGTCGCTGGGGACGTGGTGACGGGGCGGGCTACAGCTCCCGGCGGAGGAAATTGGACACCTGTTCGCTCAGTTCGTCCATCCTCTGGCGCAGGACCTGGAGTTCCGCTTCCTGCTCGGCGACCCGCTTCTCGAGATGTTCGATCCGCATTTCCTGGTTGCTGAGACGTTCGCGAATGCCCTGAGTGGCCAGACTGGGATTGAGCAGGAGCCGGCACCAATGCAGGACGTATTTTGCGGGAGAAAGCATCATTAACCTTTCCATTACTGTGGGCCGGCACTGAGGACCGGCAAATGTCGGGGTATTGGGAAATTGGCAAACGGACCAGCGGAAAGACGCCGCGGGTGGGATCAATCTGCGGCGACCTCTTCGGGGGTGATGAAACCACTATGGCGCAGGAACCCGAAGGAGTCAACGATAGCTCCGATCCTATATTTCCAGCAGGGCCAGAGCACGTTGGACGAAGTCCTGCACCAGCGGCAGACCCCGGGCGACGTCGTCGGGTTCCATGAAGTCATGCGCAGCGTTGGCGCGAAACTGCTGGGCGGCGAAGAAGCCGGCAATGACGGCGGGGTCACCGGCGGCGAGGCGGTCGGTGGCCGTTTTCACCGCGTGGTGTCCGTCGCCGGGCCAGCCGCGCTGGCGGGCCACCGCGGTCACCGCGTGGACGGCGGCCTGCCAGAGCCGGTCGGAGCCGGCGGCGTTGTCTCCCGACGCGAAGTGGGCTTCGGCAGAACGCAGCGAGTCCCGTGCCGCCCCGGCGTGCTCCTGGGGAGACTGGGGAGCAACCTGCCCGTAGGCGTCCAGAAGGGCGAGCATACGGTCAACGAACTCGCGCATCAGGCGGCAGTAGTCGGCCAACTGATGGCGCTCGACGAAGCCGTAATTGAACTTGGCGCGGAACTGCTGGGCCACGGCGAACTGGTGGCGCAGGTGGTGGTCACGGGCCTCGTTGGCCAGACGGTCGGCGGCGGACTTCAGGTCTTGCGGGTCGTCCGTCGGCCAGCCGCGCGCCTCCGCCACTGCGGTGAGGGCGTGGGCGACGGCGTTCCACAGGTTTTCGTAGGCCAGCAGCGGCTCCTCGTCCTCGAAGTGCCGGTCGGCAGCGTCGAAGAAAGCCTGGGCTGTCTGGGCAGTATGTTGAGTGAGCATCACGAATAGCCACCGTCACGTGGGTAGTTCAATCCATTTTCATGAAGGTGCCGCCGGTGCGGGAGGCGATGGTCTGGAGTGCAGCGGTGTCAACGTCCGGGCTGAGGGCCACGGTGTCGATGGGTACATCGGACCGGGCCAGCGCCTCAACCGTCGCCTCATCAAGCTCCTTTATGGGTACGGCCTTGCCGTCGGTCATCAGCACATAGCGCTGATCGTGGCAGGAACCGTCTCCCAGGTCCATGAGCCTGGCGTCGTCGCCGAGGCGCAGGGTGGGCCGGTCGGGCACGGTAACCATGGTGCTTCCGTCGTCGGTGCGGGACAGAGCCAGGGCTCCACCAGCCGGCACGGCGACGCCCCCGGTAACCGGGGCCGCGGTCGCTGCGGGCTCGCTTCCGCCGTTGCCACGTTCGGCGCTGCCGGACCGCTCGGGTTCGTCAAAGAGGAGAAACGCCAGGAGGCCCAGGAACAGCAGGAGCAACAACAGGAGCAGCAGCCACGGCCAGATGCGGCGCCGTTCGCCGTCGTTGTAGCGCACACGCCGGCGGGTGGGCTGGATTCGCACGACATGAGGACGCCCGTAGCGAGGGCGCCGGCCCCAACCCCACGGCCATCGCCACTGCCAGCCCCGGCGGCGGCGCCGTCGCGGATCCCGGTCGACGCTGTAGCTGATCCAGTGCCTGGCCATGCTCTTTGCTCCTTGCGCAACCCCGATGCTAATCGTTTTCGCGCATTTGCGCCAATCGCCAGTCGAAATACTACGGCCGCAATCGTCAGAATCAGGATTTTCGGGATTTTATGATTGGACAGGATTGGGAAATCTCCATCGCAGAACGATTCCAATCCTGATAATCCCCAAATCTTGAAAATCCTGATTCTGACGTTTCCCCACTGCAAACTGCGGTACGCATGAGGACCGACCGCTTTTTGGAGGTCCAGAGCGAGCATGACTATGAACACTGACGCAATCTCACCGCTATCGGGCAGGCCAGCAATTCCCGCGCCGCGCTGGCAGGTCTGGGTCAACTGGGCCGGCGACGGGATCTGGGGGACGGAGGACGCGGACATATCGGACGACGTGCTGGGCCTGCGCTGGGGCTGGGGACGCCGGGGCTTGCCGGTACCCGAGTTCGCCGCGCCGGCGAGCCTGGAGTTGACGCTGAACAATGCGGATCACCGGTACACCCCCAACAACAATGGCGAGCCGCTGGGAACGAACGTCAGGCCCAGCCGTGAGGTCAGGTTGCGGGTGAGCCGGCTGCACGACGATTTCACCACCGCCGGCGCGGTATCCGAGGACCTGGCCCAGCGGCCGGCGACGTTCGGCGACACGCTCTGGGAGGTGATCGCCACGGCGGGAAACGGCTTTGCCGTCCTGGATGGAGAAGCCCGAGGCACGGCGGGATCCTTTCCGCCATCGGACGCGGTGGCGCTGCTGGACACCGAAGACGCGACCGCAACGCTCACGGCACGCTACCGCAGGGAGACCAACGGCCAGGGCGGCTTTGTGCTGCGGTGCGTTGCTGCCAAAAACTGCCTGCGGCTGCGGTTCGATCACGCATCCAGCGTGCTGGAGCGGGTAGACGGCTCCACGGTGACACGGCTGGCGTCCGGGGATCCGCTGGCGGCGGCGGCGTGGCACGACCTGGAAATCGAGCAGACGGCGGACAGCGTTCGGGTGCACGCGATCAACTTGGAAACCGGGGACCCTGCCGGCCGCACCCTGCTGGCAGCCAGCGGTGTCGCCGATGCGCCGGAGTCCGGCCGGCACGGCCTGTGGCACAGCTTTCGCAACACGGCAGACCGCTGGGGCGGTTTTGGCGCAGGCCGCGGGTTGTTCCGAGGGCAGGTGACCGCCATCTCTCCCAACTACGCGGACGGAACCTGCCGGATCGAAGCCGCAGACGTGATGCAGCGGCTGGAGTCGGTGCGGTTGCGCCGGGCGCTGCCGGGCGGGCCGATGCGCTCCGGCGACGTGGCGGCCTCCATCCTCGCGTGGTCGGGCCTCGCTTCCGGCGAGTACCGCCTGGACTCGGGTCGGGTCCTGCTGACCGGCGGGGCGCGGTCGGTTTGGGAGGTGTCGGCGGCGCGGGCGCTGCGCCGGTTGCAGCGAGAGGAGCACGGGCTGATCTACACCGACGGACACGGCCGGGTCCGGCTGGAAGCCGCGACGCTGCGGTCTGATATGCGGGCGCACGACCGTCCGGCATCGCTGGCCCGAACTGCGGTGTCCGATACCTCTGCCAACGCCGGCCCTTACGCCTCGAACCTGCGTCGGGATGACGGCGCATCGGCAACGGAGGACGCGGTAGTGTTCCGCTACCGGAGGCTGGTTGACGAGGGTCGGCAAAGGGTCTGGAGCCTCAACGAGCCCCTGGCCATCGACGCGGGACAGGAACGCCTGATCCTGGCAGCCTCGGAAGCATGGGAGGCCATTGACGGAGCGCAAACTCCGGTGGCGCAAACCGATTACACGGCGACGGACGATGCCGCCGGAACGGGGGCCGACGTCACCGGCGACATTACGGTGACACTGCTGACCGAAGCAGAGACCGGCGTGGGCGGACGAGGTCGGATGCTGCGGATCCGCAACACCGGGACGAGTCGGGCCTACGTGCAGACGCTGCGCCTCTCGGCGGACCACTGCTGGCGGGCGGAATCGACCACCGCCCACCGGGCCGGCAGTGCGGATGCGTCAGCTGCCGGGACGCTGGTGAACTGCCGGTACGTGGACAACTACGCGGCGGCGCAGGCCGGCGCGGAGTCGCGGCTGGCGGAACGCTCGGCGCGGCGGGAGCAGATTGAGGCGACGCTGCCGCTGTTCGCCGTGTCCAACTCGCGCGCCGTGGTAGAGGGCCGGCTGTCCGATGTGGTGGAACTGAACGCCGCAGCGCAAGGGATCAGCGGGGCGTGGCTGCTGGAGGGAATGGAGGTGAGCGCCGGTCCCGGAGGTGCAGGGACGGTGCGGTGGTGGCTGACGGAGGTGTAGGGATTGGATTGATCGAGCGGCAAATTCTATCGCGTTTTGCGCTACAAATCGTAATAGCCGCCTCCGTTATTATACTTTGCGTAATAAGCAGCGGCGGGATTGACAGCCGCCCTCAATTGCTATTACGATTTATGCTCCTAATCATAATAGCCTTGGCGGTTATTATGGTTTGCGTAATAAGCGAGGAGCGCAACCGGCAATGGAACGAGGCCCAATAGGCTATTACGGGTTCGCCGAGTACCACGGTGAGCAGATTCAGGCGTTCATACCCTATCCACTGCCGCCGGACCCTCCCCTGGAACTCGCGGACGGCCTGCTCCACAAGCTGGAGCAGGCTACGCTGGCGGTGGGGCGGCTCGACGCCATATCCACTCTACTCCCGGACAAAAACCTTTTCATCTACGCATACGTGCGCAAGGAAGCCGTTCTATCCTCGCAAATTGAAGGAACGAAGTCATCCCTGTCCGATCTGCTGATGTTCGAGGCGGATGAGGCCCCGGGCGTGCCTGTCGTTGACGACGTTGTAGAGGTTTCCACCTACGTAGACGCTCTTGAGTACGGGTTGAAGCAGATTGCGCAAGGCCGCTCGCTGTCAGGTCGATTAATCCGGGAGATGCACAGCAGATTGCTCGCCAAGGGACGCGGCAGTAATTTCCACCCGGGCGAATTCCGCGAACAGCAGAACTGGATTGACGGCACTCACCCCAACAACGCCGGTTTCGTGCCCCCGCCGCATACCGAAGTTTCCGACTGTATGGCGGAACTGGTCAATTTCCTCGACGCCAAAACCGCCGACGATGGGATACCAGCGTTGGCGCGGGCCGGGCTCGCCCATTTGCAGTTTGAAACCATCCACCCTTTCCTGGACGGCAACGGGAGAATCGGGCGTCTGATTATTACCTTGCTGCTCTGTTATGCGGGCCTGCTGCGGGAGCCTTTGTTGTACCTGAGCCTCTACCTCAAACAACATCGCTCGGCTTATTACCAACGGCTGGACTGGGTGCGGAGCACCGGAGATTGGGAACGCTGGCTGGGTTTCTTCCTTGACGGCGTGCAGGAAACTGCCGAAGGCGCATGGGCCGCGTCCCAGCGCCTGACGCAACTATTCGCCATTGACCGGAGTTTGATACAGCAGAACCGCCGGCGGGCAAATGCCGCGCTGCGCGTGCAGGAAGCGTTGATGGCGCGTCCCGTTGCGTCGCTTGCTGACGTGCGTCGGAGAACCGGCCTTTCATTCTCCGGCGCTTCCTCCGGTATGGATATGCTGGTGGATATGGGAATAGCGCGGGAATTTACCGACCGCAGGCGCAACCGGCTCTTCGCCTACGATCAATACCTCTCCATACTGAGCGAGGGGACGGAGCCGTTGTAGCGTCGACCGGCGGCGGCGTGATAACATCGGAGGTCAACCAGGTTGCCGGGAGAAGCAGCGTGACCGGGAAAATCCAGTGGGGCAACCCCTTTGACGACGCCGGCATTGAGGAGATGGCTGACTGGATGGCTCCCCGGCTGGGGCAATCCCCCATGTACCAGATGGCCATTGACGGGGCCGACCCGGACCTGCTGGCGGTGCTGCTGGAGCGGCTGATGAACGAGTACCTGGAGTATCGGGAAATCCCGGCCCGTGTCCGCCGGGACCGCAACCTGGTGTACGTTTCCATGGGCGAGGATGACGAGGACGAGGAATCGGCAGCCAACATCAGCGTACCGCTGGTGCGCGCCCTGATGCGCCGCCTCCGCGGCTCCGGCTGGTGGCAATAACTGGTGATCGCTCGCGTCGCTGCCACTCAGGACGCGGCTACCACTCCGAGCGGGGCGGCCGCTCCATGAGCGCGGGGATGCATTCCGCCGCCGGCAGTCCCTCGAACAGCACCCGCGACATCAGGCGGGTTATGGGCATGTCGACGTCCAGGCGCTCGGCGATTTCCAGGGCGGCCACGGTGGTGTTGACGCCCTCGGCAACGGCGCCCATGTCGGCCAGGATGTCGGGGAGCTGACGGCCCCGGGCCAACTCCTCCCCCACGCGACGATTGCGACTCAGCGGGCTGTTGCAGGTCGCCATCACGTCGCCCAGACCAGCCAGGCCGGCGAAAGTGAGCAGTTCGGCGCCGGCGGCGATGCCGAGTCGTCCGATCTCATTGAGGCCGCGGGTCACCAGGGCGGCCTTGGCGTTGTCGCCGGCATCCAGCCCGTCGGCAATGCCGGCAGCCAGGGCGATGATGTTTTTCAGCGAACCGCCCAGTTCCACGCCCACCACATCGTCGCTGGTATAGACGCGGAAGGTCGGCGACATCAGGGTGTCCTGGGCCAAACGGCGGGATGCTTCGTCCTGCGACGCCACCACGGTGAGCGTCGGCTTCCCGGCGATGACCTCGCCGGCCAGGTTGGGGCCCGACAGGACGGCGAACCGGCCGGGCGAATGCCCGGGCAGTTCCTGCGCCAGCACCTCGCTCATGCGCAGGCCGGCGGGTAGCTCCAGTCCTTTCGTGACGCTGAGGATTACTGCGTCAGCCGGGACGTGGGGCGCAATGCGTTTCACGTTATGCCGGAAACGGTCGGAAGGCACGGCGACAATGAGGAGACACGCATCGCGCAGGGCCGACGCCGGTTCATGCTCGAGGGAGAGGGTTGGCGGGAATGGGACGTCGGGCAGGCGTCGAGCGTGCTGGCCGGCGCGACGCAGCGCTTCCGCCTCGTCGGCAGTGCGGCAGAGGAGACGCACGGGAGCGCCGCCGCGGGCCGCCAGGACGGCGAGGGTGGTGCCCCAAGTGGTGGCGCCGAGGACGGCGGTGGTGGGGAGGGGGGTTAGAGGGCAAGGCAATCCCGGCTCCTCAGCTACAGTGGGCGGCCGATCAGTTCGGACAAATTGCGCCTAGTTGACTCGTGGGCCAGTACAACTAGCCTGACTCTCGCTCGAGTCAGTCCGATATATGCGGTAGCAATGTCGACGTTTTGGTTCAACCTTTCAACAATAAGGATGACGATCTTGCTTTCCATTCCTTTGAAACGCCGCACGGTGCGAAATTTGAGATAATCGTCGGCATCGGAAGAAGATTGGCAGCAAGGACGTTGGTCACATTCCCTTTTAGCCGGCCAGTATATGCCGGGGCAGTCGTACAACGGGTAGCCGCCGTACGTGCCGTCGCACAAGTCCAGGCCCGATAATTCGGCGCGGGCGCCGCGCGTTCCGGTGCCCAATATAACGATGTCGCTGGGGCGTTCTCTTTGCAGTCGCACCAAGTCGTCGACTTCTCGGTCAAGGATAACGCGCAGTTCGGTCTCCTCACGCCAAAAGAGGTAGTCGGGCTGCGGACCTCTGACCGGGGGAATGCCGGTTTTCGGAGCGTCCGGGCCAACAAGCTTGGCAGAGTCGTCCGATATAGGTTGCGTATTGCGGCAGTTGATGTCCAGGTTCCTGGTAGCGTAGGGAACGCCCCCAAGTTTGGCATCCAGATTACCCGGGGCCGAGTTAGGGTTGCGCTCTCCCGTCCACTGGTTAAAGTCGGCAAACATCGCCCAACGGCCACCTGCCAGGCCATCGCGCAACGCCAGGTCCATAATTTCCAGATAAGGGTCAGTGCATATATCTTGCAGTTCGTCAACTATCAAGTAGTCAAACATGGGCACGCCTATGTTCAACAAAACGTCTCTGGTGTACTCAGGGCAAATCCTTTCGTACTGCTCGTCCGCATTGGCTGCGTTGTCCATTTCGTTTGAGAATTGACGCCACAAAGCGGAATCCTGCTGGATAACGTAGTATGCGAAGTGATACCAGAAGCTGCCGGCAAGACTGCCGAGTCTGAAGTCTCGAATGGATTGTCCAAACAGCCAATCGCCCAGAATACGATTGTAGCAAAGCAGCGCCACTCGTTCCCCGGCCGCGATACGTCGTTTCGCCAACTGCAAGGCCAGCATTGTCTTGCCAGTGCCGGCGCCACCGGTGAACAGACACCGCTCATTTTCGTTGACGATTTCCAGCGCGGAGAACTGCCCTTCCGTAAGGCGGACGATACGGTCTTCAGCATGGCGATAAGGAATTGGCCGCGCCGTCTCGACGAACTCCAGAACCATGTTCGGCGCCCAATAGTCGACAATTGAACGAACGGTTTGCGTGTCGAGGGTCAATCGATCAGATGACGGGATTTCCCTGAGGGTCCGTCGCGCGATTTCCACCAGTCTTCCTGCAAGCGTCGTCCGGTCTTGCTGCAAGAGCTCCGGCAAACCGATCACCGGGCGTTCCGGAGGGCGCACTTCCGCAGGCCAGTTGACATCGGTAAATATGACAGCACACCCAATAGGCAACTTGGCGTCGCCCCATGCCCTGCCAACTTTGGCGTCCAGTTCGTTGAGCGCCATATACATCGCGGTTTCCGCTTGGTGAATCGGCGATTCACCGGGACGGTCCGAATGGCCTAAATACCAATCGCCGCCACGTATTTCGAACCAGCCACCCTTGGCGCTGACACACAAAGCCGCCATGCCGGGAATCAGAATGAAGAAGTCAATTTCCGGCTGACGCCTCGGCCGACGGCCCGGAGTATAGCGGGTGTCCGGCTCGAGCGAATGGAACACAAACCATCCATCGGTAGCAGGGTCCTCGCTCAAAAGCCGAAAAACCAGCCGTTCCGAATCGGGGACATCATCTGGAAGAATAGACGGTATCATCGTTGCCATGGTGCCGCCTCCCCAACAACGCCCCTATCACAAACTACGCCGCTGGCATGGTGCCGCCGGCCAGTTGCCCTGCGAGCTCTGCCGTCAGATAACCATGAATGTCCGCAATAACTCGGGAGTCCAGACATATGCTGTCTGGAAGCTCTTCCCGCGTTTCTTTCGCAATATCTAACAGCCGTTCGCCAAGAGATTGCTGGAACCGGAACTCCAAATCGGGAAGGCCGACGGTGGGGTGAGCTAACGGGCGCAGATGCGGAGGCCAAGTGGTGTCAGTGAACAGTATCACGCAATCCATAGGCAGTTCGGCGCCGTCGCCCCATTGGGCAAAATGGTCGCGCAACTGATCATCCAAGCCGTACATTGCTTTAGCCACTTGGCGGCCCGGACGGTCAACCATCTCACGGGAGCCCAGCGCGTACCATTGACCCTGCTTAACTTCATAGCCACCGCCCCGGACATCCATGCACAGGATGGCCGAGTCAGGCACGAGGGCTAGGAAATCAATCTTCCGCTCTCGCTGGTCGCCGCCAGTGATTTTGACGCCGTAGAAAATCACCCAGCCGTCGGTAGCCGGGTCGTCTCGCAACATATCGAACACTTCCTGATCAGCGGCCGGGGCTTCCGATATGTTGTGCGGAACCATCGTTGCCATCGGGTTAACTCCGAATGTCAGGTTGATGCTGAACGCGGGCCAACTCTAACGGGTTTAACGTTTCAGTTGCAATCACTTGCTGTCATCAGTTTTCCGACGGCGACAGGATTATCGCTATCAGACTACCTCAGCCACCTTAACTACTAGTCATATGTTGTGGGTATTTTGAAAACTCATTGAATTCCCGGCGGCGGTCTGGCCGGCCGCAAAACGCCGCCGGCCGTCTTTTCCGCGTAGATACGCTGCTCTAGTTGTCCGCGCCCTGCTTGGTGTTGAAGTGGGGCATGACGTCGCGGGCGAACCACTCCAGCTGGTCCATGGAGGCGGAGGTCGGCATGCCCATGTTGGTGATGCCGATGTTGACCTCTTCCAGGCCGGGGTAGCGCTCCTGAATCTCCATCAACTGCTCGGTGATGCGATCGGGCGGGCCCACGAGGTATTGGCCGGCGGCCACAGACTCCTCGATCGTCGGCATCTTCAGGCCCTGGGGCACCGGACGTCCGAAGGCGTTCAGGGCGTCCAGCTGCTCCTGGGACAGGCCGGCGATGAAGCCCAGGGGGCCGAACATCTTGACCCGTTCCTCCATCCACAGGCGGGCCTGGTCCATGGCTTCCTTCTCGGAGTTCGCGATCTGCACGGAGTAGCCGACGGCAAGACCCTCGCCCAGTTCCCATTCCTTGCCGTGCTCGGCATGGATGGCCTGCCAGCGGTGGATCACCTCGTCGCTGGCCCCGCCGGTGGCCGCGCCACCGCCGATGATGCCCTTGATGCCCCAGCGAGCCATGAAGTTGATGGCACGGTCGCTGGCGGAAACCACGGGCTGCCACCACTCGACATCGTACTTGGGCCGGGGGACCAGGGTGATCTCCTCCAGGTCGTAGCCGCGATAGGGCACGTTGGGCGGAATGTCGTAATGCTTTCCGTGGTGGGAGAAACTGCGCTGGTTGAACGCCTTCCACATGACCTCAACCTGCTCCTCGAAGAGCTCACGGTTGGCGTTCTGGTCCATGATGGGAGAGCCGAAGACCTCAACCTCGCGGGTGTGGTAGCCGCGGCCCACGCCGAAGCGCACGCGCCCATCGGTCAGCCAGTCGGCGGTGGCGTAGTCCTCGGCCAGGCGCAGGGGATTCCACATGGGATTGATGTTGAAGCCGCAGCCGAACCGGAGCTTCTCGGTGAGGTGGGCCAGGTGCACCCAGAGCATCAGCAGGTTGGGGATCACTTCGTAGCCTTCCCGCTGGAAGTGGTGCTCGGCGGCCCAGAAGGTATCGTAACCGAGGCGGTCCATGGCGATGGCGATCTGTTCGGCCTTCTCGATGGCGCCGCCGGCCAGTTCCTCGTCGGAGAGCCAACGGTCGTTGGCGGGGGTGCCCTGGTAGCCGGGGTTGTCCATATCGACGTTGCCGGCCCAAAGGCTGCCAAATCTGGTAATCATGTAGCGGGTTCCTCCTTGGTGATTGCGGGTGCAGTCCGGGACAGCGGAAATGTAACGCTGTCCAATGCCCAGATTATGCCAGATACTACCAAAGTCAGCACGGCGAACAAACTCACGCCGGCCCCCAGACCAGTCAGGTACAGAACGACGGTATCCGATTTGCCGGAAGCCATTGACCAAACGACCACGCCAGTGAACGCGCCAATCGTTGCCAAGGTCAAGACAGCGTGCACTGCAAAGAGCGCTGGGAGAATTGCTTTGCTCATCTCGGGATCAGGTCACTCACATGGAGGGCATATATTCAAAGCGCAGTTGCCGGGGAGCCGGGGCGTATGATTATTCGCCCCGGCTCCCCGGTTCATGCTTAACGCAGCCCCCGGAAGAATTCCCGCATGTCGTTCACCAGTTCAGCCGGCTTCTCCAGGGCGGCGAAGTGGCCGCCGCTGTCCATCTCGGTCCAGCGCTGGACGTTGTAGGTGCGCTCGGCCCAGGAGCGCGGCGGCGTGGACAGTTCCTTGGGGAACACCGCGATGGCGGAGGGAACGCCGATCTGGTCGTCGGGGCCGAAGTACCAGGGCGTGCGGCTGTTCTCGTAGTAAAGCCGCGTGCTGGAGTTGATGGTCTGGGTGACCCAGTAGATCATCACGGTGGTCAGCAGGTCGTCCTTGGTGTAGACGCTCTCCACGTCGCCGTTGCAGTCGCTCCAAGTGCGGTACTTCTCGACGATCCAGGCGCACAGACCCACCGGGGAGTCGTTGAGCCCATAGGCCAGGGTCTGCGGCTTGGTGCCCTGAATGTGGCCGTAGCCGCCTTCCGCAGCCGCCCAGGAGACCCGCTGGTCAATCATAGCGAGCTCGTCGTCGGACAGGGTGGCGGCAAAGTCGCGGCGGTAGCCGCCCTGGGGCGTGCCAATCACCTGCTCCAGGCGCTCGCGCGTGCTCAGGCCCTCGAGGCTGGCGCCCTGGTAGGGGATGGCCTGGGTCACCGAGGTGGTGTGGATCCCGAGGACGTGGTTGGCGTGGTGATAACCCAGACGGGCGGTGACGCCGGCGCCCCAGTCACCGCCCTGGGCGGCGTAGCGCTGGTAACCCAATTCGTCGGCCATGAGGATGTCCCACAACTCCGCGATCCGGCGCGTATTGACGCCGCGCTCGCGGGTCTGGGCGCTGAAGCCGTAACCGGGCATGGAGGGGACGACCACGTCGAAGGAGTCGGCCGCGTCGCCGCCGTGGCTGGCCGGGTCGGTGAGCATGGGGATGATCTTGTGCATCTCGTAGATGGAGCCGGGCCAGCCGTGGGTGACGATGATGGGCATGGGGTTGGGGCCCTGGCCCTTCTCGTGGATGAAGTGGATGCCCTGGCCCTCGATGGTGGTGTAGAAGTTGGCGAAGGCATTCAGGCCGGCCTCGGCTTTGCGCCAGTCGAAGCCGTCCTGCCAATAGGCTACCAGCTCCTTGATGTAGGCCAGGTTGGAGCCGTAGTCCCACTCGGCGTCGGGGATCTCGTCGGGCCAGCGCACGTGGTTCAGACGGTGCCGCAGGTCTTCGAGCACGTCGTCGGACACGTTGATGGTGTAGGGCTGTACCGCCATGGTTGAACCTCCGCGGGGAAAATTGGGTGGTATTCAATGAGAACTGCCGCCACAGGCGACCGTTGGCGGCAGTTTAGCATAGGGGTGTACAGGCGGGCCGGCCACGTTTGTCGGCCGGTTTTGCCTAGTGGTAAGATGGGGCTGGAGAGTAGGCAAGATGTCAACACCCGACGTGCAGCGTGACCCGGCCGAGGCCGGTGGAGCCCCGCCGGAGACCGGTCCGAGGGAGTTGACCGAACTTGGCGATGACGCATACGGCTCAGTTCGCCCGCGCGATAAATTCGACCGCCTGGATCCGGTTTTCTACTTCAGCGCCGCCGTTGCTTGCATCGGCGCGGTGGTAGCATTGCTCGGAACTTACGTGACTCCGAATATCGTCGTAGTATTTGCGGGAACGATAATCATAGCGTTGGCGCTGGTCGCTTGGATTGCAACGACCGGGCTGATGTTATGGTGGATTGCCAAGTTTCGGTTCACCGTTCACGGAAGCCCCAGTAGAGCAGGCCCGCCACGATAAGCATAATCAGGATTATCAACGACCCTATAGCCACAATCAGCAAGGTGCCGGTTAGAAATCCGACTATCGGAATAAGTACGCTTTGGGACCAAGGGGCGTTCAGCAACGCCGGCAACGACAGACTGATCGCAAGCAAGGCGATAATGATAACCACAATCGCCAGCACCGCCGCTCTAAAAAGTCTGGGCAAATCTCTGGCCAGACTCGCTATCGTTTCCCACATGGCGGGCTACCCTACCAGAAACCGCGTGAACACCTGGTTGGCCACCAGGTACGCTTCCTCCTCCAGCCGCAGGCGGCCATCCGGTTCCCACACCAGCAGCCCGTCCGCCGTTAGCTCCGCCAGTTCCGTCTCGTAGCGGGCCCGCAGGTCGATGCCGGTGCGCGCTGAGGCGGCGGCGATGTCCATCCCGTCCAGCAGGCGCAGGCCCAGGAACATGGTCTCGGCGGCGGTGGTCGCCTCGTCGGATACCTCGCAGCCGTCCACCGTCGGAACGTCCGCGATCCGGTTCGCCATCACCGCCGGCCAAGGGTCGTCGCGTGTTACATCTTCTGCCCACTCCCGGGCCAGCCGGGCATATTCGCGCGGAGAGCGCACCGTCCAGAACCGGCAAGCGGAGCCGGCATTGCCAACGCGCAGGGACGAGTGCGCCCCAGGGCCGACGCCTACCCATTGCAGGTTGCGCCAGTAGGCCAGGTTGTGCTCCGACTCCCGCCCGGGTTGCGTCCAGTTGCTGATCTCGTAGTGATGGTAGCCGGCGGCGGCCAGGGCGGCGCGGGCGTGGTCGTACATATCGGCGGCAAGATCGGGATCCGGTTCGGGCAGGCGCCCCTGCTGTACCCAGCGGCGCAGGGGAGTGCCCTCCTCCAGCGTCAACGAGTAGAGAGACAGGTGCTCCGGCGCCAGCGCGACGACCCGCGTCATGGTGTCCCGCCATTGGTCCAACGACTGGTGAGGCAGGCCATACATCAGGTCCAGGTTCACGTTGTCGAACCCGGCGCGACGGCAGCGCTCCAGCGCCTGGGCGGCCTCATCGGCATCGTGGCGTCTACCCAGCATGGACAGCAGGCCGTTGTCCATGCTCTGCACACCGATGCTGACCCGGTTGACGCCGGCGGCGCGGAGCTCGGCGCACTTCCCGGGAGACAGGTCGTTGGGGTTGCACTCGGCGGTGATCTCGGCGTCGGCGCGGACCCCGTAACTGCCGGCAATAACATCCAGGATGCGGGCCACGTCGCCGTCGGGCAGGTAAGAAGGCGTGCCACCGCCGAGGAAAACGGTGTTGACGGCCGGCCGGCCGAGGACGACAGACCAGGCCGTGATCTCCTGGATGACGGCGTTGAGGAAGTCATCGAACTGGGACTCGATGCTCTGGTAGGTGTTGAAGTCGCAGTACGGGCACTTGCTCAGGCAGAAGGGCACGTGCACGTACAGGGAGATGCCTTCGTCCAGCGCGGAACCGGCACGGTCTTTAAGTCGGGGCGACTGAGACATAACGCATCCTGAACGCGGGGGAGGTCTGACCAAAACGTAGGGGCGAATGATCATTCGCCCCTACCACGGAGTCAATATCTTTGGATCCTGGAGATGGTCAACCGCCGCGCTGGTCCTCGTCGGTGTCGGTGGGGCGGGCCTCGCCGTCTACTACGCTGTCGGGATCGCGGTCTTCGGGCCGCGGAGGCGGCGGTTCGCCCATGTGCTCGCGCACGACGGCGCGGGGGCACAGGTTCCAGAAAAGCCAGACCGCCAGCCCCAGGATGATCAGGTCGTCGTAGCGGCCCAGGCCGTAGGGGATGCGGTCGCGCACCAGGTCGACGGGGAAGATGGCGTAGATCACCGCCAACGGGATCAGCAGCTTGATCAGCAGATTGACGCGCGAGTCGCGATGCAGCCGCCACAGCGCGCGCACGAACTTGACGATGCGCGGCCCCAGCTGGGGGCCGAACATGAGCAGGATGGGCCAGAGGAAGCGGAGCATGATAACGTCGCCTAGACATTACCATCCTAGCACAACGTACGCCACCGCTGGCGTTGCTCACGCGTGCCCAGTTTGCGACGGGGAAACGTCAGAAGCAGGATTTACAGGATTTTATGATTTGGCAGGATTGGAGAGATTTCCATCAGAGATGGGCTCCAATCCTGATAATCCCTAAATCTTGAAATCCTGCTTCTGACGATTTACGAAAGCGGGTACGCATGAGGATGCTGGCGAGTTGACACCGCCGGCCTCCGCCCTAGAATGGCGCGTACCCGCTAACCTCTGGAGGCCCATCGTGCCCGACAACTATTCGGAAGAGGAACTGCTGGAACTGGCGCGGAAGTACAGCTTCCGCAGCCGGATGGACCGCAGCGGCGTCACCGGCCCCATCTTCGTGTGGGGACGCGGGTCGGTGGTGCGCGACGCCAACGGCAAGGAGTACCTGGACTTCAACTCCGGCCAGATGTGCGCGGCTCTGGGGCACAACCACCCGCGCATCGTGCAGGCCCTCCAGGAAAGCGCCGAGACGCTGATCCACAGCCACATGACCATTCTCAACGACCGGGAAATCATCCTGGCCAGCCGCCTGGCGGAGATCACGCCGGAAGGGATGAACCGCAGCATGTTCCTGGGCTCCGGCAGCGACTCCAACGAGGCCGCCATGGCCATCGCCAAGCGCTACACCGGCGGCTACGAGGTGGCCAGCCCGGTGGTCAGCTTCCACGGCATGAGCGACGCGGCGCGGGCGGTCACCTTCTCGGGCTGGCGGCAGGGGTACGGCCCCTACGCGCCGGGCAACTATCCCATCATCGCGCCCTACCGCTACCGCTGCTCCTTCTGCAAGGACCGGGGAGCGTGCGACTACACCTGCCTCGACACCAGCTTCGAGCTATTGGACGCCCAGGCCGACGGCCGCATGGCCGCCGTCATCACCGAGCCGCTGTTCAGTGCCGGCGGGGTCATCGAGCCGCCCCCGGGCTGGCTCCAGGAGCTGAAGTTGCGCTGCGAGCGGCGAGGGATGCTGCTGATCCTGGACGAGGCGCAGACCGGCCTGGCCAAGCTGGGCTCCATGTGGGCATCGGAGCAGGAGGGAGTGGTGCCGGACATCTTCACCATCTCGAAGCACTTCGGCGGCGGCATCGCCATTTCCGCGACCATCACCACCGACGAGATCGAGGAGCAGGCCGTCGAAACCGGCCTGGTGGTGGCCCACTCCCACTCCAACGACCCGCTGACCTGCAACGCCGCCATCGCCAGCCTGGACATCATCCTGGAGGAGAACCTGGTGGACGTGGCCGACCGCATCGGCCGGTACTGGCGGGGTCACCTGCTGCGATTGCAGGAGCGGCACGAGCTCATCGGCGACGTGCGCGGTCGGGGTCTGCTCCAGGGCATCGAGTTCGTGACCGACCGAGAGACCCGCGAGCCGGCCTACGAGCAGGGCCAGCGCATCGGTCGGATGCTGCTGGACAACGGCCTCATCGTGAGCATCCGCCGGCGCGGATCGGTGCTGCGCTTCGTGCCGCCCTTCACGACCACGGAGGCGCAGATGGACCTGGCGGCGGAGATACTGGACGCGGCGATTGGGGCGGTGGCGTAGGGCCTGACGCCTGCCCACTTGGGGACAGCGAACGCCAGATACAGGATTTGACTGTCTTCCCGAACCTCCCAGAATGATAAAGTGGCAGGCACAATAGCACGACTTTGAAGGAAAGGAGGGCTGCATGAGCGAGGCGAAGGCTTTAGCGCGCACACAACGGGAGAAGCCCACCACGCCACCGAACCGCCCGAAAGAAGAGACGGCTCGCTTGGGCGACGAGATATACGAGCGGGACATCCGAGGCCAAGTCGAATCCGACCACCACGGAGAAGTCGTCGCCATAGACGTGGAAACCGGAAACTGGGCCATTGGGAACAACGTGATTGCCGCGACAGATCGCCTGTGGGAGCGGCACCCTGACGCTTATGACATCTGGTGCCTGAGGATCGGGCATCGGACATTGCATCACTTTGGAGGGCGTCCTCTGCGGAGAGCCCAGTGATAGAGGGCATGGTGAACGATGCCTATGAGCCGGTAGTTACCCTTGCTTTGCAAGGTCCGGTAGGGCTGACCAGGGAAATCGAAGCCGTGATAGATACCGGCTTTACCGGATTCCTGACCGTGACTCCGGCCTTGGCAGCCGAGTTGGGAATGCACTACCGAGGCCGAGGTTGGGCAACCCTAGCCGACGGCAGCGAGGTAACCTTCAACGTTTACGCTGTCACCGTGCTCTGGGACGGCCAACCGAGATACATTGAGGCAGATGTTGCTGACACCACTCCCCTTGTAGGTATGCAATTGCTTGACCGCCACAGCTTGTACCTGGAAATCGAGGACGGTGGTCGCGTTGTCATCCAAGCCAGAGAATAGCAGTTCATACCGGCAGGTCGTGTTGACATTACCGGTCCCACGCACGCACCACGCCAGTGATGTGGGACGTGTCGTTGTAGAGGTGCATGACGCAGTTGTCGGGGTAGGTGTGGATGACGGTGAGGGAGCAGTTGCGCATGGCGAACTTCCAGTTGGCCTCCAGGGGAAGCTCCAGCAGGGAGACGATGCCGGCGCGGAGGCTGCCGCCGTGGCCCACAAGCAGCACGTTCTCGTCCATGTGGTCGATCTTGACCCGTTGCACGATGCGAGCCAAGCGCACGCTGGTGTCGCGGATGGTCTCGCCGTTGGGCGGCGCGAAGTCCAGGTTGTTCTCCAGCGACGGCTCGTAGAGCTCGGGGTAGGCTTCGTGGTACTCGGCCTCGGTGAGCCCCTCGAAGACGCCCTTGCTGTACTCGCGCAGTTCCTGGGTGAAGGTGATGGGTATGTCACGCTCGACCAGGGCGACGCGGGCGGTCTCGGCGGCTCGGGCCAGATCGGAGGAGTAGGCGGCGTCGATGCGCACGTTCGACAGGCGGCGGGCCAGCATCTGCGCCTGCTCGCGGCCCCGGTCGGACAGGGGGACGTCAGTATGACCCTGGATGCGGCCCTCAGCGTTCCACTCGGTTTCGCCGTGCCTGGTGATGTAGATGATGCCCATGTTGCTCCCTTCACTTCGTCATTCCGGCCTTGAGCCGGAATCCAGTACTTCGACAATGGCGTCGGTCAGCCGGATGCAGTCCGCCACGGGTCGCAGACCAATGCGGATGCAGTCGTCCAGGCCGAAGGACGTGCAGTCCCGCACGAACAGGCCGCGCCGGGCCAATGCATCGCGCAGCTTGGCGGCGTCGCCCACCTGGGCCAGCACGAAGTTGGCGTCGGTAGGATAGCAGCGGATGCCCAGGGCGGACAGGCGCCCCACCACGCAGTCCCGGGAGGCGGCAACCGCTCGCCGGGCCCGCTCCAGGTACGCCGTGTCCGCGATGGCGACCAGGCCCGCCGCCTGGGCCAGGCCGTTGACGCTCCAGTCGGGCTGCAGAGCCGCCAGGCGCGCGATCACCGGCGCAGCGGCCACGGCGTAGCCCAGCCGCAGAGCGGTCAGCGCGTAGTCCTTGGTCATGGAACGCAGCGCGATCACCGAGCCGTGGCGGGCCGCCATCTCGATCACCTCTGCCTCGGCGCGGCGTTCGGACAGGTTGATGTAGGCCTCGTCGACGACCAACAGGCCGCCCGCATTGGCAATGGCGTCTGCGATCTCTGCCAGTTGGTCACGGCCCATCAGCACGCCCGTTGGGTTGTTGGGATTGCAGATGAAAGTCAGCGACGGCCGTTCGGCGGCGATGGCGGCGCAAACGGCTGAAGTGTCCCACGCGAACCCTTCGCTGCATCGGGTCGCGGTGAGTGTGGTCACCGTACCGCCGGAAATGCGGACGGCGCCGTCGTACTCGCCGTAGGTGGGCGTCAGCAGCAAAGCGCCGGGAGTGCACCCCGCCGGCGGCGCGCCGATCCACGCGCGGGTCAGCAGGTGGATGATCTCGGTGGAGCCGTTGCCGACTATGACGTTTCCGGCGGCTGCGCCTTCGCCAGAGTGGTGCGCGGCGATGGCCTCGGTGAGGGCCAGGCAGTGAGGGTCGGGATACGCAGTGAGATCGACGGCGGCGATGGCTTCCGCCACACCGTCGGGCGGCCCCAGCGGGCTCACGCTGGCCGAGAAGTCGAGGCAGTCCTCCAGGCGCAGACCCAGCGCCCGCAACTCGGCCTCCTTGATGCCGCCGTGGACTGGACGGACGGGCGGGTCCGGGTGGTTGGCTGAGTCTTGGAGCATTTGCTTCCGGCTACCGATTGCTGCGGATCAATGTGAGAAATGGATCACCGAAGATCTGTTCTATCGGCAGTTCAAACCCCGGTATGGTCGGCGTGACGAGGGTGTCACTCCGGGAAAGTGTCCGCTCGGCATACTCACCACCGGATAACTCCAAAACAAGGATTACCTCATTGGCCGGGTCCACTATCCAATACTCGGGTACTCCGGCGGCGGCATACTTGGCGCGTTTTCGGATCAGGTCCCGGTCACGGTCCTCCGATAGTACTTCGACCAACAGATCTGGAACGCCTTCAACGAAACTGTACTGTATCAGGTGCTTCCGTTCGTATCGCACGTACACAATGTCCGGGGTCGGCGCGAATGTCTCTGAAAGAGCGACGCCGACATTGTGAAACGGCCATCCCGGTCGAGGGTCGGTTCCCATGCAAGTGTTGATCATACTGCTTACCAAATCGCCTAGAATCACCTGATGTTCGACGGTTGCCAGCGGCTGTTGCTCCAATACCCCGTCGATCAGCTCCCACACTCCCTCAAATTCTGGAGTGAGGCGGTACTCGGAGAGCGTCATCCGAACTCCATGCCGTAAGTTCGTCATTATTTGCCTTCCTACCCCGATTGCATCTGGCGGCGATCAGCGGCTAAGCGACCGTGTTCGCATCGGATGACCAAAAAGCTGTTCCAGCGGCAGTTCGAACCCCGGTATCGTTAGCGTAGTCAGGGTGTCGCCGCGTCCCAGCACAGCGCGTTCGGTGTACTCGCCACCGGACAGTTCCAGGACAGTCAGGGTGTCATTGTACGGGTCCAGTATCCAGTACTCGGGAATGCCGGCCTCGGCGTACCAGGCTCGTTTCAGCTCCAGATCGCGCCGACGGTCGGTGGACAGTGCTTCCACCACCAGGTCGGGAACTCCGTCTAGGTAGTTCGCTTGCTGAATGTCCTCCCGCCCGGCGCGCACAAACACCAAATCGGGTATCAGCATCAGGGATTCGGACAGGGCGACGCCGACCCCCCATAGGGCCTCCCCTGGGCTTGGGGCGGTTCCGTCAAGGTATGCGCATAGCATCCGGTAAAGAAATCCGACGAGGCGCTGATGATCCAAATTCGGCGGGGGCATTTCGTAGAGCTCTCCGTCGGCCAGTTCCCACAATCCTTCAATCCCGAGGGCAAGGTACTCGGCCAGCGTCATGCGGGTTCCTGGTTGTACGGTGGTCATCGCGCCCTCTCCTTGCGCCGGTTGCGTGGCCGGCATTCTACACTACGGCCAGTAGGCCCACCGCAGCCACAGGATGCCCACGGCGACGGCGGCCGCCAGCGCCGTGGTGGCGTAGAGGGCGCGGGTGGCGCGGCCGATGTGCTGCGCCTCAGGCTCCGGCGCGGGGTCGCCCAGGCGGTAGTGACCGACCTTTTCCAGCGTCACGCCCAGGCCGCCGGCCATGGCCGCCATGGTCCACCCGGCGTTGGGCGATTCGGTGCGGCTCCGGTGGGCCAGCATGATGCGCCACGCCCGGCCGGAGGCCATTCCGGGAAGGGCGACGGAGGACAGCCACAGCAGCAGGGCCGCCAGCCGGGCGGGTATCAGGTTCACCAGGTCGTCCAGCCGGGCCGACGGCTTGCCCAGGTACTCGTAGCGGCCGTGGTAGCCTACCATGCTGTCCAGCGTGTTGATCGCCCGGTAGGCCACCGCTCCGGGCAGGCCGAACAGGGCGAAGGCCAGCAGCGGACCCACGATGCTGTCGGTGATGTTCTCCGCGACGGACTCGATTGCGCCGGCTGCCATCTGGCCGATGGTGAGTTGCGAAGTGTCCCGGCTGACCAGGGCCGACATCTGCCGTCGCGCTTCAGCAATATCCCCTGCCGTCAGTATCGAGCCAATGCCGGCGGCGACGCGGTGGAGCATCCGCACCGAGAAGGTGGTCTTCAGCAGCACGGCGGCCACGAGGATGTACGCCAGGGGGTGCAGCTGCATCAGCCCGAAGCTTAGAGCCCACGCCGCCGCTCCCCACGCCGCCGGTATCAGCAGGGCCATGCCGAGGCCGAAGGCCAGTTGCGTCAGCGCCGCCGCTTGTGGGCCGGGGGCGATGCGCTCGGCCAGTGCAACGGTCTTGCCGATCCACACCGTGGGATGCAGGCGGTTGGGCGGCTCACCCAGCGCCAGGTCAAGCAGCAGGGCCAGCAGCAGGACCAGCAAGTCCAGGGGAACCGGAAAGGCGTCCATGGTCAGAGCAAGCCCGTCCATTTCACAAGCCACAAACCGGCCGCGCCACCACCGTATCCGGTATCAATGTGATTGCGCAATGTCGAGGTCAGCAAAAGAACCAGCAGCGTCAGGGCAATCGTTTCCATAATCTCGTGGGCTGCTCCATAGCAGTCCCCCGTCAGCCCACCGCCCAGCCGCCGCGATGTCCAACATCCCAGAAGCCAGGCCAGCAACGACGTTGCCGCCAGCGTTACCACGCCCACCCAGCCCAGCAGCGCCCACGCAGCGACGGCCACGCTCAACAAGGCCATCCCGGTGGTCAGCCAGGGTTTCCCACCGGCGGTGAACGCGCTGCCGATACCCTGTTGCCGGCCGTAAGGAAAAGCCGTCAGCAATAACGTCATCGTCCAGCGCGACACCATCGGGTATAGCAGCAGCCAGGCCGCCAGCCATCCAGACATTATCAGCGTTGACAAAGCCGCGAACTTGACCAGCAAAACGCAGCAAGCGCCGGCCACCGCGAAGGAACCGACGCGGGAGTCGCGCATTATCTCCAGCCGGCGTTCCACCGTTTGCCCGCCCCACATGGCGTCGCAGAAGTCCATCAACCCGTCCAGGTGCAGGAACCTGTTAACCACCGCCGGAACCACTATCAGCAGTGCCACCGTCAGTAAAGTGAAGGGAGGAAAAGGGGCTACTGCCAACCACAGCGTCAGCAGCCCCATCAGCAACAATCCGTACAGCAGGCCGACGAAGGGGTACCAACCCCGGGAGCGTGAGATTTCAGCGTCGGTCGGATTCGCCACTCCGACCGGCAGCAGCGTCAGGAAGGAGAGCGCCACCAGCAGCGGGGCGAAAATGGCCCGTAACATGGTGACGGGTTTTAGGCTAGGGCCCGTTACAAACTGAAAATCACGCCGTCGTTCCTGCGAAAGCAGGAACCCAGAAAAGCCGCGGCGATAGGAACGTTGGTCGTGTTCTACGCTCACTGGATTCCGGCTTTCGCCGGAATGACGAAGTTTGTCAACAGGCCCTAGTCCTCCCGGTCAGAGACGCCGGCCTCGGCGAAGGTTGCCATTTCCGCCAGGGTCTTGGCTGCGGCCTCGATGATGGGCATGGCCAAGGCCGCGCCGGTGCCTTCACCCAGGCGCATGTCCATGTCCAGCAGCGGGGATAGGCCCATGGCCTGCAGCCCGACGTTGTGGCCCGGCTCCACGGAGCGGTGGGCGGCGATATAGCGCTGGGCAATGTTCGGGCAGAGCCGCCAGGCGATCAGGGCGGCCGCGCCGCTGATGAACCCGTCGACCACCACGGCGCAGTTGCGCGCGGCCGCGCCCAGCATGACGCCGGCCAGCACGCCGATCTCGAACCCGCCGACCTTGCTGAGCACGTCCAGTCCGTCCTCGCCGTCGGGTTGGTTGACCTCCAGGGCGCGGCGGATGGTTGCGATCTTGCCCTCCAGTCCGGCGTCGTCCACGCCGGTGCCCCGGCCGGTGACCGCGGCCACGTCCGCGCCGGTGATAACGGCAGCGATGGCAGCGGACGGCGTGGTGTTGCCGATGCCCATGTCGCCACCGGCGATGAGGTTGGCGCCGGCGTCAGCCTGCTCATTGGCGGCGTTGATGCCAATTTCCAGGCAGCGGATGGCGTCGTCGCGGCTCATGGCGGGGCCGCGGGCGATGTTGCCGGCGCCGTATCCCACCTTGGCGATGGTGAGGCCGGGCTGCGGGTCCAGGTCCACGGCGACGCCGGCGTCAATGACAGTGATGCTGGCGCCGGCGTGGCGGGCCAGCGCGTTGATGGCCGCGCCGCCGGCCACGAAGTTGAACACCATCTGCGGCGTGACCTCAGCGGGGTAGGCGGACACGCCTTCGCTGGCGACGCCATGGTCGCCGGCCACCACGATGACCGCCTTGCCGGTTATTTGGGGGATGGGCTGGCCCAATATGCCGGCCAGTTGCACCGACAGGCTCTCCAACCGACCCAGGCTGCCCGGCGGCTTGGTAAGCACTCCCTGGCGGGCCTCGGCGGCTGCTACGGCCTCGGCGTCCAGCGGCCCGATGGCGGCGATGGTCTGGTCAACCAATGGTGAGATGGGCATGGCGCTTTCCTGCTTGTAGGCACTGGATTCCGGCTTTCGCCGGAATGACGGTTATGCGGTCAGGATAGTGAAATCAGATCAGAATTCGATGCCCGGCTGGGCCTTGATGCCGGCGTCGTAGGGATGCTTGACCACGTTCATCTCGGTGACCAGGTCGGCGTATTCGACCAGGGCCTCGGGCGCGTGGCGGCCGGTGATGATGACGTGCTGCATCTCGGGGCGGGCCTTGAGGGCGTCGATCACGTCCTCCACGGGCAGCCAGCCGTAGTGCATGGGGTAGGTGAACTCGTCGAGGATCACCAGGTCGTACTCGCCGGCGGCGATGACCTCCTTGGCGTCCTCCCACAGGTTGCGGGCCAGGTCGGCGCTGGCCTCCAGGTCCTGGGAGCGCCAGGTGAAGCCGTCGCCCATGGCGCGCACGGTGACGCCCATCTTTTCGGCGGCGCGCTGCTCGCCGAAGTTGGCGGTGGTGTGCTTGATGAACTGGAGCATCACGACCTTCATGTCGCGGCCCCAGGCCCGCATCAGCACGCCCATGGCGGCGGTGGTCTTGCCCTTGCCGTTGCCGGTGTTGACGATGACGAGGCCCTTGTTGATGCGGGGGCCGCGAACGGACTGGGGGCCGTGGCGCGTTTCCTGCGTGGTCATTTGAGCATCACTCCTGTATCGATTGCATCGAGATGATGGGTGTCACGGGATGTTGTCGAAGATGCGCTCACGCACGTCGAACGAGAAGCCGGGCAGCACGTCGCCGCCTTCCAGCGTTTCGGGGTCACCAAGCGCCTCCGGTTCCGCGCCGGGGCGATAGATGGCAACGGTGCGGTTGCGAGGATGGATAACCCAGACTAACCGCGCTCCCCCCTCCAGGTAGGCTCGTACTTTGTCCGCAAGCTCTGCCGTCCGGTTGGACGGCGAAACAATCTCGGCGACAAAATCGGGAACTACAGATGCAAAAGGCGGCGTGCGCGCCTCCGCGGGGAGGGCGTTCCAGCGTTCTTCGGAGATCCAGCTGGCATCCGGGCCGAGAATAGCTCCGTCGGGCATGACGAAGCGTATCGTAGGGCCGCTGGCAATGCCGCCATAGCCATGCGACCAAACCAATAAGGCCGAGGCCATTTCGAGCTCGAACCACGCTCCGGGGATTCCTGTAGGAGGCATTATTTTCAGTTCTCCTTGCGCGGTGATTTCAAACTCTCCCACCGCGTCCTTGTTCCGGCCGGCAAAATCCTCAAACCACGTACCCAGTCCGGGGCTGCCCAGCGACAAGCCGAACTCGGACAGCGGTATCAGCACGTAGCCCTGGAAGTCCGAAGGCATGCGAACGGTGAGGGCTGCTTCCGGCGCCGGACGGGTCTGGGGCTTCAGCGTAGTCATCTTGCGACCTCGGTCAATGCTCGGTTACGGGACATTGTCGAAAATGCGCTGGCGCACGTTGAACGCAAAGCCGGGCAGCACGTCGCCGCCGCCCAGTACATCCGGTTCGTGCAGTATTTCCGGTTCCGCGCCGGGACGGTAGATGGAGACGCGGCGCAGGCGGGCGTTGATGACCCAGACCAACCGCGCTCCTCCTTCCAGGTAGCGACGCACCTTGTCTTCCAATTCTGGACCACGGTTTGAAGGTGACACTATCTCGGCGACAAAATCGGGAACGACAGACGCAAAGGGCGGCATGCGCGCCTCTTCCGGCAGCGAGTTCCAGCGTTCATCGGAAATCCAGTATGCGTCCGGACCTAGCAGAGCGCCGTCGGGCATAACAAAACGCGCGGTTGGGCCGCCGGCAATGCCGCCGTAATCTTCTGACCAGATCACCACACGAGAAGTCAGTCTGGCTTCAAACCATTCTCCTGGAAATCCCGTAGGGGGCATTATTTTCAGTTCTCCTCGCGCGGTGATTTCGAACTCTCCGACCGCGTCCTTGTTCCGGCCGGCAAAATCCTCAAACCATGTATCCAGTCCGGGACTGTCCAGCGACAAGCCGAACTCGGACAGCGGTATGAGAACATAGCCCTGAAAATCAGAGGGCTTTCTCACGGCGCTCGGCGCTTTGGCAGGAGCCTTGGCTTGGGCAGTGACCATCTACACACCTCCAGTTGCAGCGGCGCAGGTGTCCACAAACCGCTTGGCCAGGCCGGGCCGGCTGCCCAGGTGCACGTGAATGTAGGAGGCCCACACGCTGCCGGCGCGGAATCCTTCGGGCCGGCCGGCCTGGTTGACCACCTGGTAGGCGGCGCTGGCGGCGTCGGGTGGGACCTGGAGGACGGACCAGTGGAACTCGTGGCCGCGCACCTGCTGCCCGGCCGTGAGCAGCGGGCCGTCTCCGCACGCCTGCACCTCGCGGTAGCCCAGGTGGAGCCGGCGACCCTCCATCGAGGACACCACGGGAATAGCGCCGACCATGGGGTATTGCCGGCCGTCCAGATCGGAAAGGCTGCGCCCCAGGTACATCAGGCCGCCGCACTCGGCGTACACCGGCAGCCTCCGCGAAACGGCTTGTCGCATCGATTCGATCATGCCAGCGTTGCCGGACAGATCCGCGGCGAACAGCTCGGGGAACCCGCCGCCCAGGTAGACGCCGCCGATGCCGTCGGGCAGGGACTCGTCGTCCAACGGCGAGAAGGGCACGATTTCCGCGCCCCAGGCCGCCAGCAGGTCCAGGGAGTCCTGGTAGTAGAACGAGAAGGCCCGATCCTGGGCCACGGCTATGGCGGTGCGGGCTCGTTGCGGCGTCCGCGGAAAGACGCCATCGGCCGTTGACTTGGGCCGGCCGGCGGTGGCGGCAATGCGGGTGATGGCATCCAGGTCGATGGTCTGCTCGATCTGGGCGTTGAGGGCGTCGTACCAGTCGTTGAGAACGGTGCCCTCCGCGGTGGGGATGAGGCCCAGGTGACGCTCCGGTTGCACCAGGTCATCGCGGCGAGGGAGCCAACCCACCACGGGCAGGCCGGTGGTCGCCTCGATCTGCGGCTGGCAGAACTCCAGGTGCCGCTCGCTGCCCACGCCGTTGAGGATCACGCCGGCGACGCGGAGGTCGGGGTCGAACTGCTGGTAGCCCAGCACCTCGGCGGCAACGCTGCGGGCCACCTTGCCGGCGTCGGCAATCAGGATCACCGGTGCGTCCAGGAGCTTGGCCAGTTCGGCCGTGGAGCCATCCTCATCAAGGGACGAGTGGCCGTCGAATACGCCCATGACGCCCTCGACCACGGCGATGTCCGCCGCGCCGGCGGCACGGTGGAACAGCTCGGAAACCACCGGATGGGGCAGCATCCAGGTGTCGAGATTGCGGGAGGGAACCCCGCAGGCGATGGTGTGATACGAGGGATCGATGTAGTCAGGGCCGGCCTTGAAGGGCTGGACACGCATGCCGCGGCGGGCCAGCGCACCCATGACGCCGCTGGCAATGGTGGTCTTGCCGACGCCGGAGCGCACGCCGGCGATGACGATTGCGGATGTCATGTCAGCACCATGTGGTTACTCATGATTACCCAATTTTCTTTTCACATCGATGCACAGGATAGACAGGATTGGATTTACTGATCTGGATACGTCGCCGCCTTTGATCGTTAGGTAAATCGAACCCCCGGTCGGTATCGGCTGCATCCTGTTTATCCTGTTCATCGATGTAAGTTCACCCTGCGCAATGCTGATGGGGCACTGCTCTAAGGATGCTCGCCTGCTGAACCGTAGGCGTCGGCGGGCAGGTTGATCTTGCTGGGATACTTGTCCAACAGGGCCATGAAGAAGTTGTGCCGCGGCGGGTTGGTGGCGTCGACGTCCGACTTGCGCAGGTAAACCCGCATGGCGGGGTTGCCGTCGCCGTCGCGCATCCACAGCTGGTACGACGGGAGACCCTGGTCGTTGGTGGTGTGGATGAACTCGGCCTCGCGGATCTTGGACATGTCCAGGTGCATGTGGGTGCCGCCGGGCACCATGAGGGTCACGATGCGCCCGTCGGGAGTGAATCGCAGGTCGTCGAAATCCATGTAGACCTCGGCGGAGGCGGCGGTGCTTTCCAGCATCACCACCACCTCGTTGAAACCGATGCCGTCGACCCCGTCGCGGCATTCTTCGAGTATCTCGCGGAGCATGACGTCGCTCATGCAGTCACCTCTCAATTGGCGTGGCTCCCCTGGGGGTTAGACTGGCGTTATGGGTTTACGGACGCGCGGGTCGATTATCACCCAGCGGCGTCGGCAAGGCAAATAGACGGAAGCGCGCCCCGACGGGCCAATGGAGGAGGAATCGGCCCGCCGGAGCAGCGCAGGGGAGTAGTCATTCGCTGCTGCAACAAAAAACCCGACTGCACTTGTGCGGTCGGGTGACGGAGCCTGCGGCTGGGGAACCGGTCCTGCTATGGATACACCGGGATTCCGCCCACTCGTTCCACGAAGTGCAGCTGGAACACACCTGCTGGCAGGCCTCCTGGCTGATGGCTGATAGCGACGCCCCTCCGCCTTCCCACCCGCTTAGCGCGGGCAGTGGCTCGCTGGTCACATGAGCGACTAGCATGGGAGGACGTCTCGCCAATTACAGTGGCGGGACCGCACCGGATTCACACCGGATTTCCTTTTCAGCCCGTCGTGCGCAGAGTGGTTGGGCGCGCTACTGACGGACCACCGGCAGGCGTTTTGGTTCGGTTGTTAATGATGGTAGGTTAGCAGGCGACGCGGGCGGAGTCAAACCGCGGGCGGGCGTGGGCAGGGCAATCGCACCATACCCGTCATTCCGGCGAAAGCCGGAATCCAGTACCCGAATTGGTCAGTTGCGTCTTCGGATCGCTTGTATTTTGACGTATGGACTCCGGCTTTCGCCGGAGTGACGCCGTTGTAATTTCATGTGCGATTGCCCTGCGGGAGTGGGCAGCGCTTCAGGGCTCCGGAGCGTCCGCTGCCGGCCCACCCGCGCGCAGCCGGCGAATTTCAGCTTCCAACTCCCGCGTCCGGGTTTCGGCAGTTTCGGCGCGGGCCTCGGCGGTTTCGGCGCGGGCTCGTTCCGATTGAAAGGTCGGGATGTGCTCTCCGGTGTCCGGGTCGTACAGCCCCAGGACGCCGTCTTCCACCCGCAGGTTCAGGTTCAGCGCGGCGCTGTGCCCCTCGAACGCACCGGGGCTTACCTCGCGCGCCTCGATCTCTTCGTACCGGTCGTCCACCAGCCGGTAGCCTTTCAGGACGAACCCGTAGAACTCGCCCACGCTGTCGAACAGCCAGTACTCGCCTACCTGCAACCGCTCGTAGTAATCCTTCTTCACTCCCCGGTCGAAATTGGCGGAGTGCCGGGAGGCCACCTCCAGGATGAAGTCCGGCGGCTTGCCCTGCTCGCTGATCATGTAGCCGTTGCGGGCCAGGTAGGCCGCGGGGTCAACGTCGAAGGCCACCAGCAGGTCGGGGTAGCGGCAGTCGTTGGCGTCGAAGTACGGGCCGAGGATAACGTAGCGTTCGCCCGTGACCAGAGTGGTGTCGTGGTTGCCCAGGTATTGAGACAGATGATGGGTATGGCCGGGCTCGTGGAGGTGCTGCACCGAGGTCATGTCGTCGGGATGCTTCTCCGGGATGTCGGGCAGGCGGAAGAAGGGCGGGGTCGCCGCCGGCTGGGCGGGTCGAGTGGTGGTCATGCTGAACCTCGTCGGGCGACACAAGCGTGGTTGAGCGTCGGTGCAGCATTGCGGCCGCGCCGGTGGAGCCAATCATACACTGCTGCGGTCGACGCAGCAGTGTCAATCCGTCAGTACTCCAGCATCATCCGCTGCAACTCGGCATGGTCCTGGGTCTGCGTCAGGCCCAGCATAAGCAGGATGCGGGCCTTCTTGGGGTGCAGGTTGTCGGCCACGATGTAGCCCTCGTCGGTGAACCGGCGAGTCTGGACGACGCGGCCGGTGCCTACGTGGGTGGACAGCACCACGGGGATGCCGGCGGCCTGGGCATCTTTCAGGCCGGCCATGAAGGTGGACGGCGAACCGCCGCTGCCCAGGCCGGCGGCCACGATGCCGTCCACGCCGTCCGCGACCAGGGCGTCGATGACCGTGCTGCCGGCGCCGGCGTAGCCGTAGGCGATGTCCACCCGGGGCAGCTCGTCGATTGCCGACACGTCGAACTCCGAATCGGCGGTGTGCCGACGCTCGGGCCGGCGGTAGTACACAACCTGGCCGTCGGCGTCGGCGTAGCCCAGGAAACCCATGTGGCCGGACTGGAAGGTCTCGACCCGGTAGGAGTCGGTCTTGGTCACGTCCCGAGCCGACTGGATCTCGTTGTTGAGGACCACCAGCGCGCCGCGTCCGGCGGACTGGGGCGCGGCGGCGATGCGCACGGCGTCCAGCAGGTTGTTGTCGGCGTCGGTGCCCATGGCCGACGGCGGGCGCATGGCTCCGGTCACGGCCACCGGCCGGCGGTCCCGCACGGTGAGGTTGAGGAAGTAGGCCGTCTCCTCCAGCGTGGCGGTGCCGTGGGTCACGGCGGCGCCGGCTGCGTCGGGGTCGGCGGCGAACTGCTCGTTGATTCGGTTGGCCAGGGCGAGCCAGTGAGGCGGGTACACCTCGGTGCTGCCCACGTTGATGACCTGCTCCGGTATCACCTCGGCCAGTTCGTTGGCCTCCGGGACCCGGGCCAGCATCTCCTGGATGGTCAGTTGCCGACCCAGGTAGCTGTAGTTGGAGAAATCGGTGCGAGATTCTCCCACGAATGAGATGGTGCCGCCCGTGCCAAACAGATACACGCGGCGCGTCGGTTCGTATGTCATCGGAATACCCCCTTGTCGACCAGCAGGATGAAAATGCCATTCTACGCCGGCCGCTGCTCGCGCGTATCCGGTTTGTCATTGCGAACGACCAGACGGTGCCGCGGAGCGATTGGCAAGTTGCGCCCCTTCCCTGCTATCATCCTCACCGACCATACCCTGGAGCTGTCCAGATGCCCATGCTGGATTTCAAGGGCAAGCAGCGCATCCGCGTCCGGCGCCGTCATAGGAGGCAGTATTATGAGCAAGGAGAATAGGGAAGGATTTGATGAAGGCGCAATGGAGCGGACCGATCCGGATGCTGACGAAATGGTTCGCCTGAAAGAGCGGCTTGAAGAATTGCGCGCCGAAGGGGTTTTGTCCGGAGCCGCCGGGCCGCGCAAGCCAATGAAGCCGGTAGCGTACCGACCCGGCGCACTGAAAAGATTTCAAGATGAACGAGGCTAGGGATGGTGGCTCCATCAAGCCTGGCAATAGCATACCTGGACCCAACCGCGCTAATCCCAATCGTATTTGGGGAGGAGCCGGTTGGCGCCGCCACGCAGGAACGGCTCAATCGTTTCCCGGTTCTAGTGTCCTCGAACCTCCTTGAGGCGGAATTGCGGGGGAGGTTCGAGCGTGAGGGCCAACTTTTCGACCTTGACTGGCTATCCGGTATTGAGTGGGTTCAACCGAGAGGCAGCCTTGGTTCGGAAATGGACAGAATACAGGCGTTGACCAGTTTGTCTCCCATTCGCATGTGGCACCTGGCCAACGCAGTGCATCTGGCGAGCCGATTGTCTCTTACCAACCGGCGCGCGGATTTGGCGTTCATTACCCTGAACGAACAGCAGGAAGCGGCAGCAAGAGATTTGGGGTTGTGGATTCCATAGGAGGAATAACTATGCCAACGCTGGATTTCAAGGGCAAGCAGCACATCTACGCCCACTATGACTCGGCCGGATAAAGCGCCATTGTACGCCGTCCGGCGCGGTCGCCATGCGAAGAATCCCTCCGGTTGACGACGGCATTTCTCGGAGGGGACAGCGGCTCTCCAGTCTTCCGCATCGTCGATGCTCCCAGTGCGAACGACGTGTACCTCGGTGGATTACATTGGGGTCGCACTTCCAATGGTAGTGATCTCGCCATTTACAGCCCGATTCACAAGGTGCATGGCGAGCTTGGCACTGACGACAATTGGAAATCTTGCGCTTCCGGTTTCAACTGCTGAGCCCCTGGGCGAACGCGACTTCGCGGTGTGATGTGATGCCTGGTCGGTCATTGGCGACTTGGATTGCGCTTTTGGGGGTGTGGCTTCTCCTGGCCGGTTGCGGGGGAGGGCCACACCCTGAGCCTGTTCCGTCGCCCGCACTGGACCTTGACCAGACTGGAGATCATCCAGAAGCTGATCCAACCTTTTCTATTGAGCAGGGCATCCAGTGGCACGATGCTATTCAGGCTGACATGGTGAACTGGGATGCTCTGCTGGTGAACTTTGAACCAGCTAAGGGTTATTCTCCGATCACTTCGGTCTCTATGCCTGAAGGTAGAGATCCATTGTTGTTTCGTGTTAATTGCCAGGAAAACGTGGACCCGGTGGGCGACATCATAAGGGAGCGTGTCAAGGAATTGGGTATTCCCGAGTCAGTGGTTGCCTTCGAGTACGGAGGGCGGGTTCGCCCTGATGTGGTGGGGTACAACGTTTTGGAGGAATGTGGGGCTGGGCACCCAGCCGGGTTTGGTGGGTACTATTTGACTGACGAGTCAACGTTCCACGTGTATTTGCTTCATCCGTCGGCGTCTGCCGCTGAGGAGGTCATGTTATTCCAACTAGGGCCCTCGCCTGCGGGGGAGAGGCGTATCATACACGCTCTGCAGGGGGATTATACTTACCGCGAGCTCGAAAATTGGTACGGCCATTTTTTCGCGGATTGGTGGGATGCTTATAGCGGCAGCGAGCCGTCCGAGTACTCGGATTTAGTTAGACTTCCCGGTTACCGTCATGATGCTCCGCCGAGCCTCACGCACGCGGGAACTTCTCCTAGATTGAATCGCATTCTGTTTCGACTGGATCCTGATTTTGATACTGAAGCTATTGGACGTTCTCTTCGTAGTCGTTTGGCCACGCTGGGTATACCTGATGCAGCCGTGGTGATCGAAGTCGGTTTGATAAAGTAGGCGAGTAGGGACATTGCAAGACGCAGTGATGAGTACTTGCTCTGGAATATCTGTAGTTCGTTGGGCGTTGATTGTGTTCATTGCCGCTGGGACCTCTGCGTCGTTGCTGGCCGCTCTCATGCTGGGCTATAACCGTATCCCGTTTGCCGGACCAGTCTCCGCACTCGCCTGAGAATGTTGTGCTGGCTGTGGTTCCTTCTGGATCGGGTGTTGGCGATTGGTTTGACCATGCAGCAACTCACCAAGTTGGGAGGGAAATGGTTCTGGTGGAACGGATTTATCTGGCGGCCGGCTTGCTGATAGCGATAGCGGCGACCTTTCTGGGGTTTGGTTTGCTCATCCGGCTTATGCGACCGGCGCTGAGGCGCGGCGGCGATCCGCACGGCGTCCAGCAGGTTGTTGTCGGCGTCGGTGCCCATGGCCGACGGCGGACGCATGGCGCCGGTCACGGCCACCGGTCGGCTGTCGCGCACGGTGAGGTTGAGGAAGTAGGCCGTCTCCTCCAGCGTGGCGGTGCCGTGGGTCACGGCGGCGCCGGCCGCGTCGGGGTCGGCGGCGAACCGCTCGTTGATGCGCCGGGCCAGGGTGAGCCAGTGGGGCGGATAGACCTCGGTGCTGCCCACGTTGATCACCTGCTCCGGTATCACCTCGGCCAGATCGCCGGCCTCCGGGACCCGGGCCAGCATCTCCTGGATGGTCAACTGCTGTCCCCGGTAGCTGTAGTTGGAGAAATCGGTGCGAGATTCTCCAACGAATGAGATGGTGCCGCCAGTGCCGAACAGATACACGCGGCGCGCAGGTTCGTCTGCCATTTGAAACCCCCTTGTGGACCGGCCGGATAAAGCGCCATTGTACGCCGGCCGCTGCTCACGCGTACCTGGTTTTGCCAAAGAGGGTCAATTTACATGGATAAACGGGATGAACGGGATTGGCAAGTTTCGCCCCTTCCCTGCTATCATCCGGCCCGACGCCGCGCCGGAGGTCCCCTCATGCCCACCCTGGATTTCAAGGGCAAGCAGCACGTCTACGCCCACCACCTGACCGTCCCCTACCGTCCGCTGGTGCCTGACCCGGAGCGGTCGCTGAATCCCGCCGACGCGGATGATAACCTCATCATCCACGGCGACAACCTGCACGCGCTGAAGGCGCTGCTGCCCCGCTACGCCGGCAAGGTCAAGTGCATCTACATCGACCCGCCCTACAACACCGGCAACGAGGGCTGGGTCTATAACGACAAGGTGAATAGCCCCCTGCTCAAGGAATGGTTCAAAGAACAGAGCCCAGTGGACGGGGAAGACTTGGAGCGGCACGACAAGTGGCTCTGCATGATGTGGCCGCGCCTGCACCTGCTAAAGGAATTGCTGGCGGATGACGGCGTTATCTTCGTGTCTATTGACGACAATGAGCAGCATTATCTGCGGATGTTGATGGACGAGGTTTTTGGCGAGGGAAATTTTTTCGCTGTCCTCACGCGTAGGGCAATGCACACCGTCCGTAACTCCAGCAAAGATTTCAACCTAAATGCCGATTATGTTCTTGCGTACGCCAAAGAAAAGTCTTGGTTCGGAGAAGACAGAAGCCGCTACATCAGGCATGTAACAGACAAATCCGATAACTACCCACATGATGACGATGATGGTCGCGGGAGATACAAGCTCGACCCCATTCACGCAAGGAATTATTACGAGCCTTACACATTCGCGTTCTCGAACGGTATCGAGTGGTCTCCACCTGCCGGCAGGTACCCCGTGTACTCAATCGACACATTGCGGGCGTTAGAGGGGGACGACCGCATTGAGTTCTCGGGGAAAGAACCTAGGGTAAGACGGTATCTGAACGAAGTGCAAGAAGGGCAACCACCCGATGCGGTTCTTTCGCCGGAGTTCGTGGGTTTCAACGCCGACGGAACACGGGAGCTACGTGAGATTTTCGGCCAAGGCGGCGTATTTTCTCAACCCAAGCCGACAAAGTTGATAAAGTTTCTTCTCGAAATACTGCGCAGTGAAGATGCCATAGTTCTCGATTCTTTTGCAGGCAGCGGTACTACTGCCCAAGCTGTGCTTGCTTTGAACCAAGAGGACGGCGGGAACCGCAAGTTCATCCTTGTCGAGGGTGAGGACTACGCTGACACCATCACCGCTGAGCGGGTGCGGCGGGTCATCAACGGTGTGCCAGGTGCACGGGACAAAGCGCTGCAAGAAGGACTGGGCGGCTCCTTTACCTACCATACCCTGGGCAACCCCATTGACGTGGAGGGGATGCTGACCGGTGAGAACCTGCCAGAGTATTCGGAACTGGCGGCCTATCTGCTGCACGTTTCGGCAGGTATTTCCGTGGGATCTGCCGAGTTGCGACCGCAGAGCGACAACGGCCTGTTTTACAGCAGCGACGCCACTGACTACTACTTGCTGTACGAACCCAGTGTTGAGTATCTGAGCGGCAACCAGGGAATGCTGTACGAGGACCTGGCGCGCCGCATCAGCGCATCCAGCCGAGAGAACGCCAAGAAAGCCACGGTGTTCGGTCCGGGCAAGTACATCGGCCAGCGTGAGTTGACCACCATGGGAATCACTTTCTGCCAACTGCCCTACGAAATACACCGGAGCGGGTAGTCAGGGGTTGTCATGGAGCTGAAAGAGTACCAGACCAGCGCCCTTGACGCTTTCGCCCGCTGGTTGGACGCGCTGGAAGAGGCGCGGCTGCGCTCGGAAGCCGGCATTACCGCATTGCAGGACGCCGGAGTCGACGTTCCGCCTGACTTGCGCGATTATCCCCGGACGGCGTGGCAACGCCTGGCCGAAGCCGGCAATGTGGCCGACACCGCCGGCCAGTACGTCAGCCGCACCGACGACGCCGACCGGCCCATTCCGCATATCTGCTTCAAAGTTCCCACCGGCGGGGGCAAGACGCTACTGGCCGCCGCCGCGCTGCAACGTCTCAATCGTCAAACCGGGCTGACGCTGTGGCTGACGCCGACCAATGCCATTTACCAGCAGACCAAAGCCGCCCTCAAGAACCGCGAGCATCCCTACCGGCAGATGCTGGAGATGGCCAGCGGCGGCCGGGTCAAGTTCATGGAAAAGGACGACCCGCTGACGGCTGCCGACGTCGCCAACTACCTGTGCGTCATGCTGGTGAGCCTGCCGGCGGCAAATCGCAACCGCAACCGGGATTTTCTGCGGATGTTCCGTGATTCCGGTCGGTATCCGACGTTGTTTCCGGACAGCGATGTTGCTGACGACCCCGATAATCATGTCTTGTTGGGCGACGCTCGGTTGCTCCATGACTATCCCGACCTGGAACGGACTTCCGAGGATGGCCCGGTCAAGCGCAGCCTGTTCAACGTCTTCAAGATGCTGCGCCCCGTGGTGGTGCTGGATGAGGCGCACAAGGCTTACGGCGCGCGCAACCCGGAGGCCAACGAGGAGTTTGCCCGCGCCGTCAACCGCCTTGACCCCAGCCTGGTCATCGAATTGTCCGCTACACCCAACCGTGGCATCAGCAATCTGCTGGTGGACGTTACCGGCATCGAGCTCAAGAACGAAGAAATGATAAAGCTGCCGGTGCAGGTGACGTCCTTCATCGAAGCCGAATGGCAGTACACCCTGGGACAGGCCCACGAGGAACTGGAACGGCTGGACGCCGAAGCGAAGTCGTTGGCCGGGAACGGTGGCCACTACATAAGACCTATCGCGATAGTCAGAGTGGAGCGCATTGGCCGTGACCAGCGGGACGGCGAGCGCGTCCACTCGGAGGACGTGCGGGAGTACCTGATTCAGAGCTTGGGCGTTCCCGAAAACGCCGTTGCCGTCAAGTCATCGGAGCTGGACGAATTGGGCCGGGATGATCTGCTGTCGGAATTGTCGCCGGTGCGCTGGATAATCACCAGGGCGGCGTTGATGGAAGGCTGGGACTGCCCCTTTGCATACGTTTTGGTGATGCTGGACAACACCCGAGCGCAGCGCGCCATCACCCAGTTGGTGGGCCGGGTGATGCGCCAGCCTTACGCCCAAAGGACGGGGCGGGAACTCCTCGACCAATGCTACGTCTACTGCTGGAACACCGACGTTGGCACGGCGGTGGGCCAAGTCAAGAACGGGCTGGAACAGGAAGGATTGTCCGGTTTGGGCGATGACGTGCTGGGGCCGGCCGTAATGTTTCGACGTATCCCCGTGAATCGGCGGGAGCGATTCCGCGGCAAGGCCATCTTTTTGCCGCTGGTACTGCACAAGATCGGCGACGGTTGGCGCGAACTGGATTACCAGCAGCATATACTCCCGTCCATTTCCTGGGCGGCCATTGACGCGCCCGACCCCCAGGGCAGCCTGCCCGACCGCGCCCGACGGCAAACGGCCAGCGTTGACGTTGGCGATGCTTTGCCAGTCTTTCACGCCGACCAGGAGTTGTTCATTGACAAGATGCTGCGAATCGCCTGGTTCGCCCGTCGCCTGTCCGACGTAGTCCCGAACCCTTGGCAGGCCACTCGCATCGCGCAGAGTTTGATGGAGAAATTGCATCAGGCCGGCGACACCGACGATGAGATTTACGACCGGCGTTCCTACCTGGCCTATGCGTTGCGGGAATACGTAGCCGACACGCTGGAAAAGCAGGCCGAGAAAGTCTTCGGCGACAAATTCCGCGCTCGTGAAATCCGCTTTGACCTGGAAGCCGGGCAACCCAACTTTCGCTTGGTAGAGAGTTACGAGATTCCCATTACGGATGACTATGGTCTATTGATCGGGAATAACGGCCGGGAGGTTCAACTCAGTCTGTTTGAACCGATTTACACCCAGCAGTTTGACTCCACCCTGGAACGCAACTTTGCCCGCTACTTGGACGAGCAAAAAGCCTTACAGTGGTGGCACCGGGTGGCCGTCCGCCAGCGGGGCGATTACTACCTGCGCGGCTGGAAACGGGAACGCATCTGGCCCGATTTCGTGGCCATGGGCGGCGAAACCGACGGCAAGCCCCACGTGCTGGTTTTCGAGACGAAAGGCAAGCACCTGGATAACCCGGACACCGATTACAAGCGTCGGGTACTGGAAACCCTGCAAAACGCTTACAACTGCGGAACCATGACCGTGCGCGACGGCCCGGCCAAAGGCACGTTCCGCCTGGTATTCAACGAAGCAGAGTTCCCGGAGGCGCTGGCCGACCTAAACGGCGCGTACAACGCTTAAGACCACCTGGAAACGTGGCGACGAATTCCGCCAACTGACGATGCTAACTTTGCAAATTTGCCCGCGCACGGGTACTATACTTGATTAGTCTAGGTGATTCGTTTGCCCGCAGCGCAGCCGTGCACTCTCCAACGGCAGGAACGTTATGACCAACAACCGCTGGGTCCGCAACAGCCTGATCTATCTCCTCATCATCATTGGCGTGATCGTCATCTTCTATACCCTGCTTCCGAGCTTCGGCAGCAGCGAGCGACTGGCCCTGACCGAGGTGCTGCAGCAAGCCCGGGCCGGCCAGATCGAGAGGATCATCGTGGACGGCGAGAAGCTCACCGTCATTCCGACGGCCGGCCGCCAGGGAGAGGAGGCGCAAAAGTACAGCAGCCGCATCGGCAAGAACACCGATCTGGAAAGCCTGCTGATCACCACCGGCATCTGGGACCAGGTCAGCGCGCCCGACGTGGAGTACAAGGGCTCCAGCGGGTTCGGCAGCGTCTTCGGCATCCTGCTCAACTTCCTGCCCCTGATCTTCTTCGGCGGGCTGATCCTGCTGATGATGCGCCAGGCCCAGGGATCCAACAACCAGACCATGAGCTTCGGCCGCAGCCGGGCCCGCATGATGCCCTTCAACCGGCCGTCGGTGACCTTCAGCGACGTGGCCGGGGTGGACGAGGCGAAGGCCGAGCTGGAAGAAGTCGTCGACTTCCTGAAATACCCCGAGCGGTTCCTGCAACTGGGCGCGCGCATCCCCAAGGGCGTCCTGCTGGTGGGTCCTCCCGGAACCGGCAAGACCCTGCTGGCCCGGGCGGTGGCCGGTGAGGCCGGCGTGCCCTTCTTCCACATCTCCGGCAGCGAGTTCGTGGAGATGTTCGTCGGCGTGGGCGCGGCTCGGGTGCGCGACCTGTTCGAGCAAGCCAAGCGCAACGCCCCCTGCATCCTGTTCGTCGACGAAATCGACGCCGTGGGACGCCACCGCGGCGCCGGATTGGGCGGCGGCCACGACGAGCGCGAACAAACCCTCAACCAGATCCTGGTTGAGATGGACGGTTTCGAGACCAACACCAACATCATCGTCATCGCGGCCACCAACCGGCCCGACATCCTGGACCCGGCCCTGCTGCGCCCGGGCCGCTTCGACCGCCGCGTCACCCTGGACCTGCCGGACGTGACGGGCCGCGAGGCCATTCTCAGGGTGCACGTGGCCGGCAAACCCCTGTCCCGGGAGATCAAGATCGACGTCGTGGCGCGGGAAACCCCCGGCTTCAGCGGCGCCGACCTGTCCAACCTGGTCAACGAGGCGGCCCTGCTGGCGGCCCGCAAGAACCAGTCCAGCATCTTCATGCAGGACTTCGAGGAAGCCATCGAGCGCGTCATCGCCGGCCCGGAGCGGAAGAGCCGGGTCATCAACCAGCGCGAGAAGGAGATGACCGCCTACCACGAGGCGGGCCACGCCCTGGTGGCCTGGCACCTGCCCCACGCCGACCGCGTGCACAAGATCAGCATCGTGTCCCGGGGCAACATGGGAGGGCACACCACCCTGCTGCCCGAGGAAGACCGCTATCTCTGGACCAAGAACCAGTTCCAGGACATGCTGGGCGTCATGATGGGCGGCCGCGTGGCGGAGGAGCTGATCTTCGACGAGGTTACCACCGGAGCGAGCAACGACATCGAGCGCGCCACCAAGACGGCCCTGGGCATGATCAAGCGCTACGGCATGTCTGCCAGCCTCGGCCCGCGCACCTTCGGCAAGCGCGAAGAGATGGTCTTCCTGGGCCGGGAGATCAGCGAGGAGCGCGACTACGGCGACAAGATCGCCGAAGAGATCGACGACGAGGTCCGGCACCTGATCAACAACGCCTACCGCCAGGCCCAGCAGTTGCTGATCGACCACAAGCCCAAACTGGTGCAGGTCGCCGAGTACCTGATCGAGCACGAGGCCATATCCGGCGACGCTCTAACCAAGCTGTTCAGAGACGGCCCTCCTGGCGCCGAGCCGGAACCGGCCGTGCCGGAGGCCCCCACGCCTTCGCCCTACGCTCCGCCGGCTCCCCCGGTTACCCAGGGCGGGCCCGTGCCCAGCCCGGCCCCATCCTTCGGCAGCGCCAGCACCGCGGAGCCGATGCCGGGCGCCTCGCCGGGCGACGGCTGACGCGCAGATCGAATCAGAGCAGCCAGAAGGGGAGCAGATTAAAGCTTGCTCTCCTTCTTTATTGCCAAAACTAGAACCAGCGCCGCGGGCTTGCCGCGTCAGATCGAATCCAAAATTTCCCTTCAGGCTGTATGCCGTCATCCTTGCTGGAGGGGTTGGTATATCAAGCGGAAGATACGTCGCATGACTTCGGTTAGTTCCGCATCTGACATCGTCCCGTAATAGTCTGTGACACGACCTTCGGACAGGGTCCGAATCTGGTCAGTGAGGACCCAGGACGGCTTGGGCATCAAGACTGAGTTGATTGGGTACGAGAGACTGCGATTTTGGTTGGCTTCAGATGACCCGATCAACGCTACGATAACCAACCTCGAAGCGGCATTGAATTGATCAGTGCTGAGGATCAGAGCGGGGCGATCTCCGCCTTGTTCATGTCCACGGACCGGCGCAGGTTCCAGAATCACATGGCGGATTTCTCCTCTCAGTATTGGGGCCATGTTTTTGCGTCCTCTGCAAGGCCAATCTCCGCCAATTCGGTCCCATATTCAATCTGATTTTCTTCCAGCGACCAGTCCACCGTTGGATCAAGTTCTATCTCCCGGCGCATGAGTTCGAACGCCACAATGCCGCTGAGCGCTTGTTTTACCTGGGCCATTGCATAGCAGAGGACGTCAAGCGGGTTAGGAAACTGTTCGCGGGCAATCAGCCTATGGAGCTCGGCAGACGAAATTCCACGGATCCATTCACTCAGGATCCGTTCCATTGCGGAACCGTTGCCGATGTCCCGCAGGTCTTGCAGCTGCCGCGACAAACCCGCAGTGTCGAACTCACTGACCCACCGGTCAACGAAACCGTTGAGCTTTTCAATTTGATCTTCAGTGAACCCGTCTGCGGCTAACTTTGCTTGCCATCCGTGGTAGTCGAGCGCCAACAGGTCGAAAATCATGGACCGGATTGCTGCCTCCAGTCCCCAGGTCTCCCTGACGTCCGGCGACCCCACGATGTGGTCCATGATGGAACGTTCCATCGTGACCATCATTCTCTCCTTTGACCAGTTCAGCGATTGGCGCAGCTGCGAGGACGGCTGAAGATAATTCCACCAGTCCGTTGGGAATTCAATAGACCAGGTGGGTGGATGATACCAGATGATCGATCGCGATCACTTCTGACAATCCGGGCTTTCCTGCGCCGCGGAGCCAATACCGGGCGGCGACTGACACCCTACCGGGGACCAGAAAAACTGCGGGGTCAGGATTGATACTGCCCCTACGCATTTTCAGCCTCGGCCCCGTCATCACTTGTCTCGGACTCCAGCGGCAGGCTGCGGTAGTAGAGGCCCCACTGCTGCATCAGGCTCTCCACGCGGGGGTCTTTCAGCGCGATGAGCTCGCGGAAGAAGCCGGCCATGGCGTGGGCCGGGCGCAGCTCGTCAGTGCACACCCAGCTGCGGTCGCCGGGGACCGCATAGATCAGGCCGCTCTGGTGGGGACACGTCGCCTGGACGCGCCCCATGTCCGTGCTGATCTTGATGGTAAGTCCCTGGGGCTGCTGAGGGTTCTCCCGGTCGTCTGAGGTTATCTGTACTGGCGTAGTCATGCTGCGATTGTCCTGTCGGGGAGCGGGCGGATGGGCAGGCGGCGTAGACGGGATGCGTCCGATGGCGAACGCGGATATACCCATGAAGGCGGGCCGCCAATTATAAACCCAGGCCGCCGATGATGGTGTTATACTGTCTCGGCCAACCGTCCGAAAATCGTACCGGAAACCGCCGATTACGTCGGTCAGTCCTGACATGACGGTTGACATTGACCAGGGACCAACCAGCAACTTCATAAAGGACACTTTCGCATGTTCACACCCGGGGGAGGCCAGCAGCCGCCTCGTCAACCCGAATTCGACCTTGAACAGCTCTTCGGTCGCATACGCGGCATGTTTGGTGGCTCCGGTGGACGCCTCGGCGGCGGAAACCTGGGCATTTTAATTATCGCCGTCATCGCCCTGCTGATAATCATCTGGGCCGCCACCGGCGTGTACACCATCAGCCCCGGTGAAAACGCCGCCCTGCGCCTCTTCGGCGCCGTCCAGGGCAATCCGGTGGCCGAGGAAGGACTGCACTGGTGGTGGCCGTCGCCGGTGGGCCAGAAGGACGTCGTCCTCGTCACCGAGACGCGGCGCATGGAGCTGGGCTTCCGCTCCAACGAAGCCGCCGTCAATACGCCTTTCCTGGACGAAGCCCTGATGATTTCGGGCGACCTGAACATCGTGGACGTGCAGATGGTGGTTCAATACCGCATCAGCAACCTGAACAACTTCCTGTTCAAGGTGGACGACCCCGGCGAGCCGGTTCGCCTCATACCGGAGGGACGGCCCGACGGGCGCACCCTCAAGGACGGCGCGGAGGCCGCCCTGCGCCTGGTGGTGGGGCAACGCTCCATCGACGACGTGCTGGTGCGCGGCCGCGAGGGTGTGGAGACCGACACTCGGGAACGGCTTCAGTCCATCCTTGACGATTACGAAGCCGGCATCGAGGTCATCTCGGTGCAGTTGCAGGACGTGAAGGCGCCGGAAGAAGTGCGGGACGCTTTTGACGACGTGCTGCGGGGACGCCAGGAACGGGAAACCCGCATCAACCAGGCCCTGGCCTATCGCGAGGACGTGCTGCCTCGCGCCGACGGTGACGCCGCCCGCATTGTCGAGGAGGCCGAAGCCTTCCGGCAGGCTCGCATCAAGACCGCCGACGGTGAAGCCCAGCGCTTCGAGTCGGTGCGCAACGAGTACAACAGCTCGCCCGAGGTAACCCGCCAGCGCCTCTACCTGGAGGCCCTGGAAAACGTCTTCCCGGGCGTCACCAAGATCATCGTCGACCCCGACACCGAACCCGTGCTCATTCTGGGACAGGACGGAAACGTCATACCTGCGCCCATCGGGCCTAACCCGTAGCCCGGCCCCAACCCATAGCCGCAGGTAATCCCGACTGACCGTCGCTCACCCCCGGAGAACCTCCCCAATGCGTAATTTGATAATCATCGCCATCGTCATCATCGTCGGACTGGTCGTGCTGCGCCAGGCGCTCTACGTGGTCGACGTCACCGAGCAGGTCATCATCCTTCGCTTCGGTGAAGTGGTCGATACCCACACCCAACCGGGTCTCAACGTCAAGGCGCCTTTCGTAGACACCGTCGTCCGCCTGGACAAGCGGATCCTGAGGATTGACGCGCCGCCGGTGTCCATGCCGGACCGGGAGAAGGAAAACCTGGTCATCGACATCTACGCGCGCTACCGGATCACCGACCCGGTGCAGTTTCGCAAGACCCTGCAAAGCGAGAGCAACGCCCGCAGCCGCCTGGGCGACATCGTGACCTCCACTCTGCGCGACCGGGTGGCCCAGCGCGACCGCAACGAAATTATCGGCGCCGCTCCTCAGGTTGACGAGAACAATGTGGCCGTGGTCGACGATGATGGTCTGACCCTGGTGCAGGGGCTGGAAACCCGCACCGAAATTCTGGACGAAGTGCTCGTCGCGGTCCGCGAAACCACCCAGCGCGACAACTTTGGCATCGAGATGATCGACGTGCGCATCAAGCGCGCCGACTTCCCCGAAGCCGTCACTCAGTCCATCTTCACCAGGATGCGCGCCGAGCGCAACCGTATCGCCGCCCGTTTCCGCGCCGAGGGTGAGGAGGAAGACCGCAAGATTCGCGCCGAAACCGACCGCGAGCGAGACGTCATCCTGGCGGAGGCTGAACAAACATCCAACCGCATACGCGGTGAAGGCGAGGCCGAGGCCATCAGCATCCTGGCCGAAGCCCTGAACCGCGATCCGGAACTCTTCGCCTTCCTGCGCAGCCTGGAAGCCTACCAGCGCATCATCCGCCAGCAGGACACCATTATCCTCTCCTCGGACGCGCCGCTGTTCGACTACCTGGCAGACCCCGCTCTGCAGAGGAGCAACTAGCGCGGATTCGCTGCTACAGGGCGCCGATGGATAGCCGGGACACCGTATGACCACCAAGCCGAAAGAACCGCCGGCAAGGCCGGATACCAGGGACAATGTTGCCGTCGGAGAGCGCGCCGGTTCCATCGTGCTGCGCCTGGATGCTTTGGGCCTCGATTTTCGCGCCGCCGATTTCCCCACCCGGTTCATCGAGTTCTGCGAGGCCAACGACGACTACGAAATGGAAATCAACGAGGCCGGGGAGCTGGTGATTCTGCCTATGACGGGATTGAGGGGAAACAGACAAGAAACCGAGACCAACATTGAGTTGGGGCTGTGGCAGCGGGTCAACGGGGGCGTCAACGTCTCGCAGAGCAGCCGGTTCCGCCTGGTCACCGGCGCCATCCGCGGGCCCGACGCTGCCTGGATTACCCAGGAGCGTTACGACGCTGCCACCGAGCACGAGCGCGAGACCGTCTTCCCCGGCGCGCCCGATTTCGTGGTCGAGATCCGCTCCCGCACCGATAACCTCGCCCCGTTGCAGCGCAAGATGCGGCTCTGGATGGGCGGCGGCGCCCGCCTGGGCTGGCTCATCGACCCGACCAACCGACGGGTCTACGTCTACCGTGACGGCCAGCCGGAGCCGGAAGCGCTGGAGGACCCGGAGACGCTGGATGGCGAGGACGTGCTGCCGGGTTTTTCTTTCGGCGTGCGCCAGTACATCTTTGACATGCAATAGCGGCAAGGCATCGGGTACGTTTCATGACCACCACCCCAAAAGAGCCATCGGTTGCCATCCAAAACGTTGCAGCGGGCGGGGAGCGGACCGGTTCCACCGTGCTGCGCCTCGACGCGCTGGGCCTTGACTTTCGCGCCGCCGATTTCCCCACCCGGTTCATCGAGTTCTGCGAGGCCAACGACGACTGCGACATGGAAATCAACGAAGCCGGGGAGTTGGTGATCCTGCCCATGACAGGTTTCAGAGGCAATCGAAGAGAACATTACCTCAACGCATTCATGTGCCACTGGGAAATCGCCAACGGCGGTGTCAGCGTTTCTCAAAGCAGCCGGTTCCGCCTGGCCACCGGCGCCATCCGCGGACCCGATGCCGCCTGGATCACCCAGGAGCGTTGCGACGCCGCCACCGAGCACGAGCGCGAGACCGTCTTCACCGGCGCCCCCGATTTCGTCGTCGAGATCCGCTCCCGCACCGACAACCTCGCCCCGTTGCAGCGCAAGATGCGGCTCTGGATGGGCGGCGGCGCCCGCCTGGGCTGGCTCATCGACCCGACCAACCGACGGGTCTACGTCTACCGTGACGGCCAGCCGGAGCCGGAAGCGCTGGAGGACCCGGAGACGCTGGATGGCGAGGACGTTCTGCCCGGCTTTTCTTTCAGCGTGCGGCAGTACATCTTTGACATGGCGTAGTTGTCAGAAGCAGGATTTCAAGGATGGGCAGGATTTGCGTATATCCCGTAAATCCATAAATCTGGCAAATCCTGCTTCTGACGAAATTGCCTAGCGCCCCGCGATCCTCCGTCCTTCCACCAGGCCGCCGGCCGTGCGCGTGGGAGCGGTGATCAGGATGCTGAAACCCTGTTCCAGCCGCATGGGAACCTCCTCGGCGGTGCAGCCCACGGCACAGGGCACTCCGGCATCCTTGCAGATGCCCAGAATCCGCAGCAGCATCTCCTGAACCTCGGGGTGGCCGGCGTTTCCCTTGTGCCCCAGCGCCACGGACATGTCGCCCGGGCCGGCCCAGATGGCGCCGATGCCCTTGACGTCGCGCAGGATGTCGGGCAGGTTGCGCACGCCGGTGGGTTCTTCGACGATGCCCATGAGCAGCATGTTGCCGTCGGGGTCCAGCGGCCACAGGTCCGCGGCGTCATAGTACTCGGCGGCGGACAGGCCCCAGTAGCGCGGGGCGATGCGCTGCCACCAGCCCCGCTCGCCGTGGGGCTCGAAATCGGCCACGCCGGGAACCTGCGGATAACGCGCCGACTGCACGGCCGACATCGCGCCTTCCACGGTGTCCAGGTGGGGCAGGATCAGCCCGTACACGCCGGTGTCCAGGGCCTGCTTGATGACCCACTGGTTCTGCTCACGGGTGTTGGGCGGGATGCGCACCACGGGCGTGGGATCGGCCATGAGGCCGCCGCCCTCGGCGACGCGCTTGCGGTTCAGGAGGAACTGGAGCGACGTGCGCAGGTTGTTGAAGGACAACCCCTCGTGCTCCATCTCGATCATCACCATATCGTAGTCGGAATCGGCAAAGTACATCATCTCGTCCAGGTTGCCGTTCCAGATCAACCCGGTGCCGAACACCGGCTTGCCTTCCTCCAGCAACTGGATGACTTTGCTGTAGCGAGTGGCGGGCATGATTGTGCCTCCTTGTCTTGCTGAAATACCCTGTCAGGCTGCCGTTACAAGCGCGACGATGCTTCGAGAGACTGTCCCGGTATCCTGAGCTTACTGAATCAAGCTATTGATTGCCCCGGCGGCGAAGTTCGCTTTCCAATTCCCGAATGCGCGCTTCGGCTAGCATCCGCGCTTCTCGCTCTCGCTCAACCTGAGCCTCAGCCTGCAAGCGTGCAGCGCGTTCGGACTCGTAGGTGGGGATGTGCTCCCCGGTGGCCGGGTCATACAGACCGATTTTTCCGTTCTCCCAGCGCAGGTACAGGTTCAACACAGCGCTGTATCCCTGCAACTCGCCCCCGCTCAGCTCGGCAATGTCTATCGGCTCATATCGTCCCTCCACCAGCCGGTCGCCGGCCAATCGGGTTCCATGGTGCTCCCCGGTCTCGTCAAAGCGCCAGTATTCCTGGATGAGAAAGCCCTCGTAGTCATTTCGTTTTGCGCCGACGTCAGTATTTCCGGTGCTTGGCGACGCCACTTCCAGTACGAAGTCCGGCGGCTTGCCCTGCTCCGAGATGACGTAGGCGTTGCGCCTCCGGTAGGCAACCGGGTCCACGCCGAAGGCGACGAGCAGGTCAGGCGCGCGCCGCTGGGAGGCGGGCGCGCCGGGTTCCTGGATAATGTAGCGTTCGCCGGTGACCAGCGTAGTGTCGGGATTGCCCAGGAATTGAGACAGGCTGTGGGTGAGGCCGGGTTCGTGCAGTTGGTCTACGGTAGTCATCTCATCGGGGTGGCGTGGTGGCGGATCCGGCAACGGGAGCAGGGATTGCCGAACCGGTGATTCGGAGCGAGTATTGGCAGTGGTCATGGGACACCTGACGTGGTTGGAGAGTTGGCCAACATTCACAATCCAGTCGATCACTTTCCGGCCAGCGCGGCCTCGAACTCTGCCGCATCCTCGTGAGGCCCGACTATCGCCAGGCGAAAAGCGTCCGCATCGACCAAGCGCTCGGCCGCCCGGAGCGCGTCGTTAGGTGTCACCGCGTCGATGCTGGCAGCGGTCTCATCGGGGGTAGTGATCTCTTCCATCAGGAGTTCCTGCGAGGCCAGCCACGAGGCCACCGCGCGGGAGTCCTCCATGCGCATCAGCAGACGGCCCTTGATGTACTCACGCGCCTTGTGCACCTCGGCCTTGGGCGGCGCCGTGAGCAGGCCCTCCAGCTCCCGCCGCGTTGCGGCCACAGCCTCGGCCGCGCGGGACGGCTCGGTTCCGCAGGACACCACCAGCGCGCCGCAGTCGCGGTAGCTGCTCAGCGAGCTGTGGCAGTCGTAGGTCAGCCCGAGGTTCTCCCGCAGGTTCTGGAACAGCCGGCTGCTCATGCCGTCGCCAAGCAGCCCGTTGAGCACGGTGGCGGCGTAGCGGTCTGGGTCGGCCAGCGCGAAGCCGGGCAACCCCATGCAGATGCTGGTGTCCTCGGTTACCCGATTTTCCATCAGTATGGCCGGGGAGTCGTCCGACGGAGCGGAAACCGGTTGCCACGTCAGCGCGTCGCCCGGCATCCAGTCGCTCGTCGCGTCGGCCACGAACCGCACCGCCTCGTCATGGCTGACTGCGCCGGCGATGCCTACGACGGTGTTGTTGGGGCGGTACTGCCGTTCCATGTACCGGCTTACGTCGTCCAGGCGGATGGCGGCCACTGACTCCGCGGTGCCGCCCACGTCCCGGCCCATGGCCTGGTCGGGCCACATAGCACGGTCGATGAGCAGGTCGCACACCTGGGCGGGGTAGTCGTTGGTCATCCTCAGCTCGTCCAGGATGACCTCCCGCTCTTTCTCCATTTCGACAGGGTCCATGAGCGGGTTCAGGATCAGGTCGAATATCACCGGCAGGGCGCGGTCGGCATGGACGCTGGCCACCTTGCACCAGAAGGAGGTCATCTCCCGGTCGGTGGCGGCGTTCATGATGCCCCCGACGCCCTCCACCGCCTCGGAGATCGCCAGGGCGGTGGGCCAGCTGCGCGTCCCCTTGAAGGGCAGGTGCTCCAGGAAGTGGGACAGGCCGGCCAACTCGTCAGGCTCGTAGCGGGAGCCGGCGCCCACCGAGACGAACATGGAGACGCTGCGGGTGTGCGGCATTTCCGCCGTCAGAACCCGTAGCCCGTTATCGAGGACCGTCTTGCGGTACATCAGACTCCTATCTGGTCCCCGTCACAGCGGGAACTCCTCCGCGTCATTCCGGAACCCCCTCCATCATTCCGGAAAACCCGCGCCGTCATTCCGGCCTTGAGCCGGAATCCACTCGTGCGAGCGAATGGCTTGTCTGCCCGCGTGGCTTACCGCTTTCACGGGAATGACGGTGCGGCTTGATATCGCAATCACGGAGCAGACTCGCCGCTGCAATTACGGTTGTAGTTAGGTGCGCCTACGTGTTCAGCCAGTCCACGTCGCCTTGCAGGTCGGCCGGGTGGTCCTTGGACATGAAGACGTCGTAGCGGCGCTTGGCCTCGGCGATGGTCGTGTTCTCGGGGCCGTGGCCGGGATACACATAGGTGTCGGCGGGCAGGGTGAGCAGCTTGGAGCTGATGCTGCCGAGCAACTGTTCCAGAGCCTCAGGGCTCCGGGATCGGCCGGGCCCACCGGGGAACAGCGTATCGCCGGAGAACAGGAAACCGCCCACTACGTAGCAGGTGGAGCCGTCGGTGTGGCCGGGCGTGTGGATGCACTGGATGGTGCGGTTGCCGAACTGCACGGTGTCGCCGTCGTTGAGCTGACGCTGCACCGGGCCGGGTGGCAGGTGGGCATCCAGCTCGCCGATGGCGGCGGGGGCGCCAATGCTGCCGGTGATCTCGTTGTAGCCGGCTAGGTGGTCGCCGTGCCCATGGGTCACCAGGATGGCCTGGACGTCGACGCCGGCCTCGCGGACCTCGTTGATCATCTTCTCCGGCTCGTCCGGCGTGTCGATGCACACGGCCTGGTTGGTCTCGGGACAGATGATGATGTAGCCGTTGTTGCTCAGGCTACCCATGTTCTCGATTTTATGGACGGTGACGTCGCCCGCCCCCTGCGCCTGATGATGAACTGGCATTGTGATTGCCTCCTGTGGTCTATGGAAAATGGTCGTTGCATTGTAACAAACCGGGAGACCGCGTCAGGGCCGGGCATTTCGGATCAACGCGGCCTCATCAATTCCGGCGACGGCGGATCAGCGATTGGACGGCCACCGCCGTGCGCTCCTCAATGCTCGCCTGCATGAACCCGCGTATGGCCTCCTCGGCGCGGTCTATCCAAGTGTTTGCTAGGTTTGTGGTGAAGGTCTCGTCGTGATCGTAATCAGCTTTCTGCCTTATCTCCTGCAGCCGGCCAAACGTGTCTCCAAACCGCCCGGTGTCCGGCGAAAACAGGTGCCGACCTTCCCGCAATTGGACCCTGGCAACTCCGTGTTCCAATCCCCGATAGACGCGGTCCCAAGCATGACGTGACATCGGATCGTGAGGGGTTCCGACGATGCAGTCCGCGTTGCTGGTGGCCAGCGCGTGGAACATTGCGTAGTAGGCCGTGCTGATCGCTCGTCGCAATGCCTCCTCGGTAGGTTGACTGGCGGGTGGTATCGGCGTAACGAGAGCCCGGCTGCTGGCTATGAGCGCCTCCCAATTCATGCCGGACGATCTCCTCGTGGAGTTCCCCGATTGGTGTCGTCCAGTTGGTCCGGATCCCAATCGTTCGCGTAGGAGATGGGCACGACATCGTCAATTCCGAGGGCCGACAGCATGGGCTCGATCTCGTCATCGAACTCGTTGAGCATCCTCGGACTGAGATCCTTTCTGTCCCCTTCATAGACGACCAGGACATGAATGATTTCATTCTCGATGCCGGGCCAGATCTCGGATTCGACCCGGCGAACGCGGATGCTGTCCGGGAGGCGCTTGGGCAGCTCTGTCCGGACGATCTCGGAAACCTTGTCCAGCATCTCCGCTGTTATGGCCATAACTGCACTTCCCTTGTCGTATGATCCGGGATTGATCCCCGCCGAGAAGACGAGCACGCGAGAGAACCGCTACCCGCCCAGCCGCGCGCGTCCCGCTGGATCGCTTCATTCACGGTATGTTATTCGTATCCGAACTCCGGAAAAAGGTCATGGGCTGGCCAAGCCTTGACGTCACGAACCCCTTCCCACATCAGTCGGTCGATTTCCAAGCCAAATTCCCTAGATTCTCTTGGACGAGAATTGAATAGAGCAGCCCAAGCAATTCCATGATACGTGCGAACCAGAAAGGACCTTGTTCCGTCCAGGCTACCGTTGTGCCACCAATTGACGCCATCTCGGATTGGATGAACTGACCACCCCATGCCGTAGTAGTGTTTCGTGTCCCTCAGCGCTGGGTCGGGTCGGGAAGTCATCAGCCGCACCGTCTCGGGTTCAAGTACTGCAGGTGGTTTGCTGCCATCTAACGAGAGGGCGAATCTTACCAGGTCGGGAGGTGATGCTATCCAACCGGCGAAAGAGTCGAACCCTTCAATATAGTACCCTCCATAGGGCCATGGGACGCGCTGGGGCCCGTCTGGGAATACCGAATATGCCAATTCCAGACCTGGAAATCCGTGATACCGTACCTCACCATCCGCTTGGTCTTCCAGCAACGTTCCGCCGATTCGCGCTCTCCTTATTCCGATGGGCATCAGTACGTTTTCTTTCACGAATTCTTCGTAAGGCTGTCCGCTCTTTTCCTCAACAATCCTGCCCAAGATGCAGTAGCCGAAGTTGGAATAAGCGAACTGCGTGCCGGGGTCAAAATCCAACGGCTGCCCCAACATGAACCGGATAACGTCCTCGCAGACTATGGGCCCTGGTATGTCAAGCTGAGAGGTGACCCGGTAGTGCGACCACCATACCGCGCCAGGGGCGACATCGGACTCCCAACCCCCGGAATGGTACAGCAGTTGTCGAACCGTAACCTCGTTAATTCTGGAATCGAGAGCTTCCCCGTCAGGGGCCTCCAAGTGGTCCAGTACGTCGAAAGCCCGTTCGTCCAAGTCCAGTAGTCCATCCTCCACCAGGGTGAGAATGGCCACGGCGGTGACAGGCTTGGAGATGCTGGCGATGCGAAACAGGGAATCGGGCAGCACTGGCTCCTCGCTCTCGATGTCGGCAAAGCCATAGCCCTTGGCGAAAACCAGTCGTCCATCTTTTGCGATGGCAACGGCGCCTCCGGGAATATCCCACTTCTCCAGCAGCGCCGGGATCAGCTCGTCGAATTTCTCCATTCCCGCAACGTCAATGCCGGTCTGCCCCGGGCTGTACGACGCGCGCACGTCGGGTATGGGCGTCGGAGTTGGCGTAGGCAGGTGAGTAGCCGTAGGCGCAGGGAGGGGCGTAGCAGTTGGAGCCGGCGAAGGTGTGGGAGCAGCAGTGGGTTGCAGTGTTGCCGTGGCCGTTGGCGCTGGCGTGAGTGCAGATGTGGGGACTGGTGTTGGCCTTGCGGCAGGCTCCGGGGTATAAGCAGCCGTCGGTTCAGAAGCCGTCACCGGTGCCAGCGTCGCCGTCGGTTCTGTAGCGGCTGTCGGGCTGGAGACGGTTCCGGTGTCGCATCCCAGAGCAATTGCTGTTGATATGACGGCCAGAAAAACGCTAATGAGCGAAAGGTTGTGAATCATCACCCGCCCAGCCGCGCCCGCATCCCGTCGGGCACCTGGCGGATGCGACGGCTGAAGGCGGTGTCCCAGCGCATGGGGACCTGGCGGGCCGCCTCGGTGCACAGCGCCGCGCCGTTCAGGTAGTCGTCCCGGTGGATGTACTCGGCGGCAATGGAACCGTCCTCGGCGCCGTTGTGGTAGTTGCCCAGGGGGAAGGCAAGGCCCGTCGAGCGGTAGCCCCAGGCGTTGAAGGCGCTGGCCTCGCAGACGCCGCCGCTCATCAGCTGGCGCTGGCAGCGGAAGTCGGGGTTGTCTCCCATGAGGGTCTCGCGGGCGCGGATGAGGGCCGACTCGGCGTCGGCGTTGAAGGTGCTGCCGGCGTCGCCCACGCGGATCACCGGCCCGCCGCCGATCACCGCGCCCGGCAGCGTCCGGGACGACTCCAGCGACACCACCAAGGTGTCCATTGGCAGCGTGCGGGCCTCGGCCAGCAGCCGCGCGCCCACCAGCCCAACCTCCTCGGCGCGGGTGAACACGCCGTAGACGTCTCCGGCCGCCGGCTCGTCGCGCAACGCGGACAGGGTGGCCAGGATACAGCCACCGCCGGCCAGGTCGTCGGCGGCGCGCATGACGATGTGGTCGTCCTCGATGCTGAAGTCGGGCAGGTCGAACACGGCCGGCGACGGGATGGGCACATCCTCGTCGCCTGAGCCGGTCAGCCGGATCTGCGCCTGCCGCTCCCGCTCGTCGCCGTGTGGGCCCACGGTCTCGGCCGTGATGCGCCGCCCACCAGGCAGGACGATGTGCAGGGGCACGCCGGGCGCAAACGATCCCGACGGCACGCCGCCCAGGGCCTTGCCGATGAGATAGTCGCCGTCCCGACCCACGATCTCGAAGCCGGGGTGGTCCATGTGGGCCATCAGTGCGATGGGCGGGTGCTTGTCAGCGTCCGTACCGGCGATGCGCGCGATGATGTTCCCGAAGTCGTCGATGCGCCAGGAGACGCCGATCTCGGTCAGCGCGTCCCGAACGGCGGTGGCCACGCCGTGCTCGTGGAAGGCAACGGCCGGCTGCGCCCCCAGTCGAGCCAGGAAGTCCAGGGCGCGAGCGTTGTAATCGTCAAGGTTGGTGGCTGTATTCAATTCAGTTACCTCTGCCAGCGAAACAGGCTCCAGACCGGAGCGGTGAATTCGGGGAGCAGGTCTCCCCCGTCGATGGTGTCGTCCTCGCCCAGCTCGATGGGTTCGACGCCGGGCCGATAAACGGTGACGGTGGATGTATCGGGATCGGCTACCCAGACTAGCCGGCAGCCGAAGCTGAGCCACATCTCCGCTTTGCGGCGTAATTGGGCAGTTTCGTCGGTGTGTGATTTCACTTCTACAACCAGGTCGGGGGCAAGGTTGGGATAGCCTGTCGTGCCATCGGGGATACGTCCCGAAGCAGTCCAGGCTACATCGGCAGCGCGGACTGTATCCGGGTTGGTTTCCAGCAGGTATCCAGGGTCGCCGGCGGCTAGTTCTCCGCAGTCGCGCGGGAACACAAACTGGCCCAGCCTCGTCGCGATCATGGCGACCACAGCGGCTTTCGCGTTTCCGCTGGATGGCCGCTCGATCAACACCCCACGGACCAGTTCGTACCTTTTGCCGTAGCCCTTGGGCAGGCGCAGCAGTTCGTCGGCGGTCATCAATTTTGGCTTGGTGGTCATGCTGCCGTCTCCACCCGGTGCTGGTTTGGCTCTATTCTGCCATCGGCAGTATACGCCAGGCAAACGGGCAGACTTCGCCGGATGCTATACTGCGGCGCGTATATTTTGACCCTGCAAATCCGCCCTCGTGGCGGACCGGAGGTGCGCCGTGCTGCCCAAGTTTCGTGTGAGTCTGGACGAGGCTACGATGGTTCCCGGGGACGACCTGAAGTCCACCGTCGCCGCCGTTTTCGAGAAGATGGGCGTGCCGCCCGACGACGCCCAGCTGGGCGCCGACGTGCTGGTTGTCGCTGACCTGCGCGGCGTCGACTCCCACGGTGTCTCCAACATGCTGCGCAGCTACGTCAGCGGCTACACCAGCGGCCAGATCAACCCGAACCCCAACCTGCAGATCGTGCGCGAGACCCCCAGCACCGCCAGCATCGACTCCGACCGCGGCCTGGGCATCATCACCACGCCCAAGGCCATGGACATCGCCATTCGCAAGGCCGCCGAGGTGGGCGTGGGCATGGTCACCATCGGCAACGCGCGGCACCTGGGCATGGCGTCCTACCACGCCATGATGGCGCTGGAGCACGACATGATCGGCGTGTGCATGACCAGTTGCCCGCCGTCCGTGGTGCCGACCTTCGGCGCCGAGCCGCGCCTGGGCACCAACCCCATCGCCATCGCCGTGCCGTCCCGCAACGAGGCGCCCTTCGTGTTCGACGCCGCCACCAGCACCGTGGCCGGCAACAAGGTGGGCATCGCCCGCCGCCTGGGCGTCAAGCTGGAGCCGGGCTGGCTGGCCGACGCCGAGGGCAACCCGATAATGGAGGAGGCCGACGCGCCCGACAACTACACCCTGCTCACCCTGGGCAGCACCCGAGAGCTGGGCTCACACAAGGGCTACGGCCTGTCCTGCATGGTGGACATTTTGGCCGGCGTGCTCACCGGCTTTGGGTATGGCGCGGTTCCCGGCCGGCCCAACTTCGGCCACTACGTCGCCGCCTACAACGTGGCCGGCTTCGACGACCCCGACCACTTCAAGGACCAGATGGACGAGTGGCTGCAGATGATGAAGTCCACCCGCCCTGCTCCCGGCGAGGAGCGCGTCATGGTGGCCGGCCAGCCCGAGGCGGAGATGGAGGAGATCCGCCGCGTCGAGGGCATCCCCCTGCACCAGGAGGTGGTGGACTGGTTCCACGACACCTGCGGGGAGCTGGGGATTGACTGCCCCTTCTAAGGGGTTGCTCCGGCTAGATGTTGGTGAACCACAGGCACGTTACGGTGTTGGTAACGCCGTTGATGGGGCGGATGCGGTGGCGCATGATCTCGGTGAGATCCTCCACCGTGCCCGCCTCCAGTTCGACCACCACGTCGTAGGGCCCCAGCACCTCGCGAACCGCCGCCCCGCTGATCATGTTCAGGCGGTCGAGAACCTCCTGGGTCCGGGCGGGCTCCACGTTGACCAGTACATAAGCGTTTGCCGCCATCACAGCACCTCCGTTTTGCTAATATCGCTATCGTAACATCGACCTGTGGTTCCCGCCCTGCGGGATGTGACTACCGCGACCAGTTTCGGTAATGCGGACTGGCGCGTAGATAAGGAGAATTGGAGCGGTGACCCCGAGCCAGCAATGGATGAAAATCCAAGGCGCGCACCAATGCGCGGACAGCAAAAGGTGAAGGACTGGCTGCGCTATACTTGCGGGGATCTGGAGTTAGACGACCCGTTTTAGGGATGTGATCATGCTGGAACGACGTTTCAACGACCTATGGAGTAATCTCCAGGGCAAAAAGTCCTATATGCCGCATTTTTTGGCCGGCGTGAGTCTCAAGGGCATCCGCGGCATTGACGATCTCCGTGTATCATTCGATTACCCGGTTACTGTCATCGCGGGCGGCAACGCCACAGGAAAATCCACGGTGCTCTTCGCCGCTGCCTGCGCGTACAAAGTCCCTGGTGCCGGGGTCAAAGACTTCGTGCCGTCCACTTTGTTCCCCTACTATCGTCCTAAAATAGGCGACCGCACTGACGATATGGGAGAAATAATCCTCGAATTCGATTACCTGACCTCAGATGGTCGGTTATCTATGCGCTGGCGTAGGGGTAGCGGGTGGAACCGGAGTTTTCTCGGTCGAAAAGGTGCTACTCAGCCGGAACGGCCGGTTTATCTCCGAACTCTAAGCAACCTCACCAATCCGTCCGAAGTGCGGGGCGTACTCAGTATGTCGCGTTCTGCTGTGGTTCCACAAGAAACACGGCTCACCGCGTCGCAGATTGAATTCGCCCAGCAAATGCTCCCTTTCAGATACTCTGAAGTGGTGGAGTTGAGCAGCGGACGAAAGGACCTGTTGTTCGCAGCGCAAGAAGGCGGTGCGTCCTATTCAGAACTCCACATGGCAGCTGGAGAACGCGCCATCTTGCGGCTATCACAGGAAATCGCACAACTGAACGAAGCTCTGGTCCTGATCGACGAGGTAGAAGCGGGGTTGCATCCTTGGGTACAGCAGTTGTTGATGCTGCAATTGCAGCAACTTGCCCTACGCAACAATTTGCAAATTATTGTCACATCGCACAGCCCAGTGGTCTTGGATTCAGTACCATCTAACGGACGTATTTTTCTCGACCGGGACGAAACTGGTACAGTAACGGTAAGACCTGCCTACCGAGATATTGTCCAAGATGCACTCTACGGTCGTTCCGGTGATGCCCTGAACATTCTTTGCGAAGACGCGACCGCCGAGGGCATACTAAATGGAGTCTTTGACGTCCTCTACCCCCAGGAGGGCATCAGAACAGCCTCAATACGGATCGGGCCAGACACAGGAGCCCAGCAATTCCCTACCCATGCTTCGGCTTTTCGGAAATTTGGACAGATAAGGAATTTTGTATTCGTGCTTGACGGAGATGTCAGGGACACGGACATTCCTGACAAAATACGTCAAGACGCAAGGTCCGACGTACCCGTCCTCTTCATACCAGGCCGCCAAGCCCCAGAGGTCTGGATTTGGCGAGTTCTGAATGCCAAGCCTGACCTTTTCGCTGATGAACTCGGTATTGATCAAGGTCAACTGCAAGAACTGACTAGCAGGGCCAACGCTGTGTACGACACTGCGTCGGATTCCCTTTCTGAAATCGCCAAGGCGAAGCTGCGATTTTTGAGTGACGCCATCCGAAGTAATGCTCCTCATGTGTGCAGAGTAGTTGCACGCTTGGAAGCGCATCAAATGGATAGCGATATCCAACCGCTAGTCGAAGGGTTGAAAACCGCGTTGCTCGATTGGCGCGCGCAATAGCGGTCGGTAATTGGCGACATCTATCGTCCCCGATCACTCCTTCAGCGCCGGCATCACTTATTTCCCAAACAGCTCGGTGGAGCGCATCGTGTCCTGATGCAATAGTTGGCCACCCTGGGCTTCTAGCAGCAGCGCGCCGATGCCCAGCTGCGCCCCGGAGTGGCGCAGCTTCTTGATGACGGTGTCGGGGTTGACGACGACCAGGTGGCAGGATGGCGGTCCTGTAGCTCCTGGCAGGACATTTTGTTCCGGAGCGTGGGTCGCCGGTTCGGGCTAAAGGCCGCCCAGGTACTCGGTGTAGCTGCCGGCGTCGAGCAGCGCGTCCAACTCGGAAGGATCGCTCATCCTGACCCGCAGCATCCAGCCGTCGCCGAAGGGATCGTTGTTGACCAGCTCGGGCTCCTGGGCCAGGCGCCCGTTGACCTCGGTGATCTCGCCGCTGACGGGCGAAAACAGATCGGAGACGGCCTTGACGGACTCGATCTCACCCATCTTGGCCATGTGCCCCACGGGAGCGCCGGTCTCGGGCAGTTCCACGTACACCACGTCGCCCAACTGATCCTGAGCGTAATGTGTGATGCCCACCAGGACGGTTCCGGCGGAGGCGTCCTCGACCAGGGCCCACTCGTGTTCCCTGGAGTATTTGCGGTCTTCGGGATTCACTTTGTCTGATACCTCCGAGGGTAGGGTAGTCAACGTTCCTGGGGACTGCCGATGTCTGGGTCGCCACGACGACACAGGACGGGGCAGCGCTAGCCCGGCCGCTGGTAGAAAGGCAGTTCCGTCGTGGTGGCGTCGGCGCGGCGTCCGCGAATGTCCACGGTGAGAACCGTGCCGAGGTCGGAGTGGGCAGCGTCGACAAAGGCCGTGGCGATGCACCGCTCCAGGGTTGGCGAATAGCTGCCGCTGGCAACCGTGCCAACGACCTCGCCGTCGGCCAGCACGTCGTAACCGGCGCGGGGGGAGCTGCGCCCCGGCAGGGTCAACCCGACCAGGCGGCGTTCCGTGCCGTACACACGCTGGTGGTCCAGCACGTCGGCGCCGTTGTAGCCGCCATCGCGCCGGACGAACCGGCCGTAGCCGGCCTCAATGGGGGTGATGGCGTCAGTGAGCTCGTGGCCGTGCAGGGGAAGGCCGGCCTCCAGCCGGAGCACGTCCCGGGCTCCCAAGCCGCAGGGAGCCGCGCCGGCCTCGGCCAGATGGTTCCAGATGGCCACGACGTCGGCCGACCCGACGGCGAGCTCAAACCCGTCCCCTCCGGTGTAGCCGGTGCGTCCGATGAAAACGCGGCGGCCGTCGATGTGGCCGCGGCCCCAGGTGAAGGGACGCAGCAGGGACGGGGTGGGGGTGCGGCCCGGGTTGCTCGCCCGACGCGCGCCGGGGGTGAAGTCCTCACACAGCCGGTCGACGATATCCACCGCTTTGGGGCCCTGCACGGCCAGGAGGCCGGTGAGCATGGTGCGGTCGGTGATGTGCACGCCGCGGCCGTCGAAATGCTGGGCCAGCTGGCGGTCGAACCAGAGGCTCACGGCGGGCCGGTTGCCGGCGTTGGGAATGAGCAGGAATTCATCCTCGGAGAGGCGGTAGAAAATGGTGTCGTCGATGACTCCGCCCCGCTCGTTGCAGATGAAGCAGTAGCGGGCGCGGCCCACGCGCAGGCCGGACGCGGACCCGGTGAGCAGAATGTCCAGCAGGCTGGCCGCGTTGGGTCCGCCGATGTGCAGCCGGCCCATGTGCGAGACATCGAACAGGCCGACGGCGTTGCGCACCGCCGCCACCTCGGCGATGACGCCTTCGTACTGCACCGGCATGTCCCAGCCGCCAAAGGGCACCATGCGGGCGCCGAGAGCTACGTGGGTCTCGTAAAGAGCGGTGCGGAGATTCTCAGCAGCGGTGGTATCAGCAGCCATAGGTTATTCGAGCGGCGGTGTGACGTTGGAAAGCTTTGAGAATCATCATACCGCCAAGACCGTTAGGGCGCAATGACGAAACGACCTCATGCGTACCCAGTTCCACATGAACCGTCATTGCGAGCGGAGCGAGGCAATCTCGTGAGGTCAAGGCATCTTTTTCAGCAACGAGATCGCCACGCCGCTGCGCTGCTCGCGACGACAAACTGGGCACCCGTGAGCGCGTTTCGTTATTGACAGCCGCAGGAGGCCCTGCTAAATTCCCTTGCCTGATGATACGAGGTATCGATCTAACACCTGCTGAATTTCTGAATTTCGTGTTTTGAGCCATCCGTCGGTGGTGTCACGGCGCGTGTCGCGTCACCCGCGGGCCATTATGGAATTCAGGGACGGTGAGGGACGACCCCTCCGGTTGACGACCGACCCTCCCCGCAGGCAACAAGAACCGGTAGAGCAGGAATTTTACCCATCAAAATCCAGTTGGAGGACTATTGTGCGCCAATTATTGAGACAATGTACCAGATCATTCATGCCGGGCGCACTGGGGGTTCTGCTAGTCGTCGCGGTGGCTTGCGGCGCCCCCAGCGCTACCCCGGAAAATGCCCCGCCGCCGGCCGCCACTCAGCCGCAAGCGCCCGCTGCGGCAACCGCGGTTACGCAACAAAATTCCCCAACAACCCCAGCGTCGCAGCAGCCGACGGCGCCGACTGCTAAGGCTCAGCAATCTTCGACAGTCGCAGATGCCGAGGTGGAACGTCCCACCCTGAACGCCGGAGTCATCTGGCTCAGCACTCCTCTGGACCCGGTGGAGAGCGGATGGGTTCCCAGCCAGTCGGGAATGTCGGAGAACCTGTTCCGCCTGTCCGCGTCCGACCTCAGCCCCGAGCCTTGGCTGGCCACTGGCGCCGTGTCGATGGACCCGCTGATGTGGGAGATCGGGCTCCGGTCCGGAGTAACCTTTCACAACGGCGCGGTGATGGACGCAGAAGCGGTCAAGGCTTCCCTGGAAAGGGCAATCCGCCTGTCGCCGGCGTTGGCGGAGTCGCTGGCCATTGACAGCATCTCCGTCAAAGACGAGCAGACGATCATCCTGACCACCGCCGAACCCCGGCCTACGTTGCCCGGGCTGCTGACCGCCCCGGCCACCGCGATCACCGACGCGGCGGCAGCCGACGCCGCCGGCGAGGGCAACTTTATCGACGCCGGCGCCTTGACCGGCCCATACATTCCGACCAAGTACATCCTCGAGGAACGCCTGGAGAGCGTAGCCCACGACGATTACTGGGGAGGAACGCCGCCGCTGGCCGGCATAAATCACATTGCCATCTCCGACACCAACAGCCGCGAACTGGCCCTGCAGGCCGGGGATATCGACTTCGCCATCAACGTCTCTCCAGAGGGCGTGGAGATTGTCAATGCCAAGCCCGACCTCCGCACCCAGACTGCGGGGATCGGCACGTCGGTGGTGATGTGGTGGGTCAACTTCGAGCGCGGGACGCTGGCCGACCCGCTGGTTCGTCAGGCGGTGGCTCACGCAATCGACAGGGAGAGCATTGCTGGCCTGGTCGCGCCGGCGGGGACCGGATCGTATGCGGACACTCTACTTCCGGAAGCCCTGGTGACCTGCCCGGGCGTGACCGGACCGGGTTTCGACCCGATGCGCGCCCGTGAATTGCTGTCTCAGGCCGGCTATGCCGACGGCGATGGCGACGGGTTCGTCGAAAAGGACGGGCAACCGCTGGAGATCGTCATCGGCGGCTACCCCCAGCGGTTCCAGCTGCCCATCATGGCCGAGGCCGCCCAGGCGATGCTGGCCGACGTGGGCATCCGGGCCGACGTGCAGATCACCGAGTGGTCCACGGTGAAGGAACCGACCTGGGATCTCTTCGGTTGGTACAACAACGTCGTCGACGCCGGTGACCCCGTGCTGAACGTCAGCAAGTTCGTCGGCCTCGAAGCCGACGCCGAGAGCAGCGCCGCCAACAACTACGGGCACTACGACAATTCCGGACTGGTGGACATAGTCGCCCCGGCCGGGACCGTGTCCGATCCGGACGGGCGGAAGCGGATAGCCTGCGAGGCCATGGCGGTTGTCACCGAAGAGATCGCGCTTCTGCCGGTGGCTCATGCCTACATGGTCTACGGCGTCAGTGCACGGGTCACCGGGTTCGAACCGCACCCGCACCGCGTGTACATCTTTGACCACCGCATCGGCCTGACCGAGTGATGGGTTGCGCCACTGCCGGACGGATCTAGACCACCAAGATGGGAGCGTACCTGGTCAGACGGCTGGCGAGGCGCTTCCGCCGTGGCAATCTTGTTGCTTGAGAAGCAGATTGCCCACAAAAACCACTGTCTGCCCAGCGCGGATGGGAAGGTGGAGAGCCGTCGCTATCAGCCATGAGCCAGGAAGCTTGCCTTCAGGTGCATTCTGGCTGCACTTCGCGGAACGAGTGCAGAGGATTTACCGGTAAATCGGGCACGGCTGATTAAGGCCACAGGATCCCCTCGAAAAACCCCGTCCACCAAGTGCGGACGGGGTTTTTGCTGTCCTCACAGCTACGGTCAATTCGCCTGGTTGACAGCGAGACCGCCCGCAGTGTAGATTCGTCTGCTCTCTAATCGAGACGTTATCTCAATATGATCTAAGGGAGGAGACTATATGAACACGCAGCAAAGGGTACCCGTGACCATCCTCACCGGCTTCCTCGGCTCCGGCAAGACGACCCTGCTCAACCGGATCCTGACCGAGGAGCACGGCAAGCGCATTGCCGTGATCGAGAACGAGTATGGGGAGATCGGTATCGACCAGGCACTGGTCATCAACGCCGACGAAGAGGTCTTCGAGATGTCCAACGGCTGCATCTGCTGCACGGTGCGCGGAGACCTGATTCGGGTACTCAACAATCTCAACAAGCGCCGGGACAAGTTCGACTACGTGCTGGTGGAAACCACCGGGCTCGCCGATCCCGGGCCGGTCGCCCAGACGTTCTTCATGGACGACGAGCTTCGCGCGGAGTACGCGCTTGACGGGATCGTCACGCTGGTCGATGCCGCCCACATCGAGCAGCAGCTCGGCAGAAGCGACGAAAGCACGGAGCAAATCGCGTTCGCGGACGTCCTCGTGCTCAACAAGACGGACCTTGTCGACGACGAGGCGGTCGACGGGCTCGAAGCCCGGCTCCGAGACATGAACCGCATGGCGCGGGTCGTGCGCACCGAGCGGGCGAACCTCCCCGTAGACACCGTGCTCAACCTCAGCGCCTTCGACCTGGACCAGGTTCTCGAGCGTCGTCCGACCTTCCTCGAGCCGGAGTATCCGTTCGAATGGACCGGAGTCTATTCGCTTGACGTTGGCCGCTACGAACTCAGCCTCGCCGAAGGGCCTGATCCGTCGATGTCCCTCGTGGTCGTATCCGACCAAAACACGGATGACGCTGCCCTCCGTGAGGGCGCGGAGTGGTGTGTGCGGCAGTACGCCGAACCTGCGGAGAACATTCACCCGGGCGAAGAGTTTGCGGTCGGCAAGCACGTGAGCCTCCGGCTTGATTCCCCGGGGCGCAAGTCGTTCTTCCTGGAGATCAATGCGCCGGTTCGGGTTGGCTTCTACACCCAGCACCTCCCGGAGGAATTCGATCTCCAACTGAGGAACGCGGATGGCGAGGCCTTCAAACTGGGGGGCAACTTTTGCTCCGAGCCGGCCTGCACAGAGACCGACACTGCGCGTATCAAGGGAGCGGCGGTTCCCGCCGAAGCCGAGCGCACCTGGGTCGCCCAGCACGAGCACGACGACGAGGTGGGCTCGATCGCCATCGAGATTGACGGCGACTGCGATCGCGACCGGCTCAACGCCTGGCTTAGCCAACTGCTCCGTGAGCGCGGCGTGGACATCTTCCGCATGAAGGGCTTCATCAGCCTCGCCGGTGAGTCGCAGCGCTTCGTCTTCCAGGGGGTTCACATGCTCGTTGACGGCCAGCCGGACCGCGAATGGGGGGACGAACCCCACCGCAATCAGCTCGTCTTCATCGGCCGCAACCTCGACGAGCAGGGCATGCGGGAGGGATTCGCAGCATGTCTGATCTAAATATCGGCTACCCGAGGGGCGTTCTTCGTCAGGGCTGGTCTGCAACGGTCGGCGACTACGCCATCGCCGGGGGGTGGAGCAAGGGCGGTGAGGCGCTGATGGTGGGTGATGCTGAGGGCAGCGTTTACGCGCTCGACGGCAAGTCGGGCGCGACCGCCTGGGAGCGGCGCGGGGTTCATGACGATGGTATGCTCGCGATGGCGATTCACCCGAGCGGAACCGCGTTCGCTACGGCCGGCAAAGACGGCCGAGTCCTGATCTGGAGCGCCGCCGATGGTCAGGTAAGCCGGGCCATCGACGTCGGGAGCGGCTGGGTGGAAAACGTGGCGTGGTCGCCGGACGGCCAATGGCTGGCGGCCTCCTGCTCCCGGCAGGTTCGCGTGTATGACGCAGACGGCGCCGAGGTTTGGCGGTCCGATGATCATCCCAGCACCGTCAGCGCCATCGCCTGGTCGGGCGCAGGAGAGCTGGCGACGGCCTGTTACGGTCGAGTGACGTTCTTCGATCCGTCAACCGGCGAGCTTCGCCAGATGATGGAGTGGCAGGGATCCCTGGTATCGATGGTGCTGAGCTCCGACGGGGGCATCGTGGCCTGCGGCAGCCAGGACAACACGGTGCACTTCTGGCGTCGCTCCACGGAGCAGGACTCCATGATGTCGGGATACCCCGGCAAGCCGTCGGCCCTGGCTTTCGATGATACCGGCACCCTGTTGGCCACCGGCGGCGGTGAGATGGTGACGGTCTGGAGCTTCCACAGAGGAGGGCCCGAAGGCACGGAGCCCGGCACTCTGGAGTTTCACGTGCAACCCGTCACCACGCTTGCTTTCGCTCCCGGCGCGATGCGCCTGGCATCGGGAGGCCGAGATGGTACCGTGGTGGTGTGGTCGCTTCAGAAAAATGGAAAAGGCGGTCCGGTAGGGGCCGCGGTTGTGCCGGGCGCAGTGGCCGAATCCTACTGGCGACCTGACGGGCGCGCGCTTGCCGCGCTGGACGCTCAGGGCGGCGTGACGGTTTGGCGTATTGGACGAACCAAGGGCCGAATACACCGCGTGCGCGCACCGGAGCGCTACAGCGCGGGCAGCGGCTGATTTTCCGCTGAACCTGGCGCCGGCTTCCCGGGAGATACCCGCCAGAGCGGGCATCAAGGCCAGACGAGGAATCGCCGGCCTGGATTTCAATAACATGCACGAAGTCAGGGCCCGGCCAATTGAGATTGCCCTGAATGCCAACTCCGTCAGGTTGACCACAACTGCTTGCCGTGCTAGGTTATTGGCGTTAACAACTGAACACTCCAACCAACACCTGTCGGTGACCCGCGCTACCGTGGTCCGTCGAAACACGTCGGCGATGACCTGCGGAAAGCGCGGGACAAAAGGAAATCCGGTGCAAATCCGGTGCGGTCGCGCCACTGTAATTGGCGAGACGCTCTCCCGTTGGCATCCCTTGGAAGGGGGATGTTCACGAAAACCACTGTCTGCCCAGTGCGGATGGGAAGGTGGAGAGCCGTCGCTATCAGCCATGAGCCAGGAAGCCTGCCTCGGGTGCTTTCTGACTGCACTTCGCGGAACGAGTGAAGCGGATTTACCGGTAAATCGGGTATGGCTGGCCAAGGTACAGGATGCCCGTTAACACGCCCCGTCCACCAAGTGCGGACGGGGTTTTTGCTGTCTTCTCGAGAGCCAATTCGCCCCGTGCCGCCGACGGAAACCCGAATTTCGTTTCACCCAAACGGATGAGCTGAAAGATGCGGGACGGGGTTGTTCACTGGTAACTCACCGAAACGTCTTGGAGGACGAACATGGAAAAATTATCGATACGGCATTTCAAACCGGCGCTGGTCGCGGGGTTGGCTCTTGTGCTGCTGCTGGCGGTGGCCTGCGGGGCTCCCGCGGCGCCCAGCAGCACGGCTCAGCCGGCGGCGGTCAACAACCCACAGCCCACCGCGCCGGCCGCCGCCGCACCGCAGCAACCGGTCGCCACGGTCGCTCCGGCTAAACAAGCGGAGACATCGTCTCCGGCGCAATCACCAGCCGGGCCAACTGATGCCGCCATCGGGACGCGGCCGACGCTGAAAGCGGGCGTGATCTGGCTGGACAGCCCGCTGGATCCAGTGGAGGGCGGCTACGTCTCTACCCAATCGGCGTTATCGGAGACCTTGTTTCGACTCTCGGGAACAACGTTGAGCCCCGAACCGTGGCTGGCTACGGAAGCCACTCAAGTTGACCCCATGACCTGGAGGATCGGAATCCGGGAGGGCGTCAAGTTCCACAACGGGAACGTGATGGATGCGCAAGCGGTGAAGGCGTCCCTGGAGCGGGCTATCCGATTGTCGGCGGCGGCGGCCGATACATTGTCCGTTGACACCATAACGGTCGAGGACGAGCAAACCATCAGCATCACAACGACGGTGCAGCAACCCACCTTGCCGGGCCTGTTGATCTTGCCGGCCCTCGCCATCACCGACGCGGCGGCGGCGGACACAGCCGGCGAAGGCAATTTCATTGCCGCGAGGGCCCTTACCGGCCCGTACATCCCCACCGAGTACGTGCCAAAGGAGTACCTTAACAGCGTAGCCAACGACGACTACTGGGGTGGAACGCCTCCGCTGGCCGGCATCGACCACGTCGCCATTTCCGACACCAACAGCCGGGAACTGGCCCTGCAGGCCGGGGACATCGATGTTGCTGTCAACGTATCACCCGATGGCGCCCGGGCGATCAACGGCCACCCGGGCACGCATACCAAGACCTCCGGCATCGGCACCTCACTGGTCCTGTGGTGGGTCAATTTCGAGCGCGGCATCTTGTCCGACCCGCTGGTGCGCCGGGCGGTGGCCCACGCTATTGACCGGGAGAGCATCGCTGGTGTGGTCGCTCCTCCCGGATCCGGATCCTTCGCTGAGCTGCTGCTCCCGGAAGTCCTGACCTCCTGTCCTGGCGTGAGCGCGCTGGCTTACGATCCTGACGAAGCCCGCAGTCTGCTGGCCCAGGCCGGCTATGCCGACAGCGACGGCGACGGAATCCTGGACAAGGAAGGTCAGCCTCTGGAAATTATTATCGGCGGTTATCCCGAGCGGTTCCAACTGCCGATCATGGCCGAGGCCGCTCAGGCGATGCTGGCCGAGGTGGGCATCAAGGTCGAGGTGCTCATAACGGAATGGTCAGTGGTCAAGGAACCCGCATGGGACCTCTTCGGCTGGTACAACACTGTCGTGCAAGGCGGGGGAGACCCGGTGTTCAACATCAGCAAGTTCGCCGGGTTGAAGGGCGACGCCAGCGGGAGCGGGACCAACAATTATGGGCACTACGACGCTTCCGGCCTGGCGGACATAATCGCCCCCTCCGTCTCGGTGACCGACCTGGAGGGGCGAAAGGACATAGCCTGCGAGGCCCTGGCGGTGGTCACCGAAGAAGCCGCATTTTTGCCGATTGCCCATGTGAATATGGTGTACGGCGTCAGTGACCAGGTCACCGATTTCGAGGCCCACCCAACCTCCCACTATTTCTTCAACCACCAAGTTGGACTGAGCGAGTGATGTTGGGCAGGCATGGCCGGCGCAGCTAGAGGGTTTCCGGTATGGGAGCATATCTGGTTCGAAGGTTGGCCACGCTGCCGCTCCTGCTCCTGGGCATCTCTGCCGTCAGTTTCTCGCTGCTAAATCTGGCGCCGGGCGATCCCGCCGAGATCGTCCTGCGCCAGCGTAACCCGGCTCAGTTGCCCAGCGCGGCGGAGGTGGCGGCCATGCGCGTCGAGTTGGGCCTGGACGCTCCCCTGCCGGTGCAATACGCCCGCTGGGTGGGGCAGGCGCTGGTGGGCGACATGGGACGGTCCTACGTCACCGAGCAGCCCGTGGCCGGACAGCTGGCGCGCCGCACCGTGCCGACGGCCCTGCTTACGGCGGCTGCGCTGGCGTTGGCGCTTTCGGTGGCGGTGCCCGTGGGCATCCTGTCCGCCCGTCGCCGGGGCGGCGTGGTCGATACCGTCGCGCGGCTGGCGGCGCTGGTCGGCGCGGCGGCCCCGTCCTACGCCCTGGCCTACGGGCTGATCATCCTGTTCGCGGTGAAACTGTCCTGGTTGCCGGCCCTAGGCTACGGTTCGGCGGCCCAGGTGATACTGCCGGCCATCGCGCTATCGCTGGCGCCCATGGCTCAACTGATGCGTCTGATCCGGGCCAGCATGTTGGAAACCCTGGGGCAGGACTACATCAGAACAGCGCGAGCCAAGGGACTGGCTGAACAGACCGTAGCCTTTCGGCACGCCTTGCGCAACGCGCTGCTGCCAGCCATCGGAGCCACCGGCGTGAACCTCGGCTACCTGCTCAGCGGCGCCGTCATTGTGGAGACCATCTTCACCTGGCCCGGCCTGGGTCAGCTGATGGTGGGGGCGGCCCTCACCCGGGACTACCCCGTGGTGCAGGGGTTCGTGACCTACATCGCGGTGGTGGTGCTGCTGGTCAACCTGGCCGCCGACGTCGCCCTGCGCGTCGCCGACCCGCGCCTGCGCTTCGGCCGAGACGAGACGTAACGACCCATGGCGGGCGAAACCCAACGCCTTGGGGGGCGCGTCCCCGTTCTACCCGCGTCCAGCGGTTCGCGCCGGCGTCGCCAGTGGACCGCGCTGCTGCAAGAGCCGGGAACCGCGTTGGGGCTGTTCCTGGTGGTGTCGCTGCTGCTGGCGGGGTTGCTGGCCCCCTGGCTTCCTCTGGATGATCCCACCGAGATCAACCTGCCCCAACGGTTGCTCTCTCCGTCGCCGGAGCACCTGTTGGGCACCGACCACCTGGGTCGGGATACCTTCAGCCGGATCGTTCACGGCGCGCGCATGACCCTGCTGGCCGCCGCCGCTACCCTGGCCCTCAGCATGACCATCGCGCTGACGGTGGGAATACTATCCGGATACCACGGCGGCTGGCCGGACACCGCCCTCATGGGTGTCGTGGACCTGCTCCTGGCGTTTCCCTCGCTGATCCTGGCCATCGCCGTGGCTGGGGCTCTGGGGCCCGGCCTGTTCAACGTGCTGCTGGCGGCCGGCGCGGTGTGGTGGGTGGGTCATGCCCGCATCATCCGGGGGGTGACCCTGGGCGCGCGGCAGATGGAGTACGTAACGGCGGCGCGCGCGGCCGGGGCCGGCGGCCCGCGCATCATCCTGAAGCATATTGCCCCCAACATCCTGGGGCCGATCATCGTGATCGCATCCCTGGACGTGGGCTGGATCATCCTGGGCATTGCCGGCCTGAGCTTTCTGGGGCTTGGCGCGCAGCCGCCCACGCCGGAATGGGGCGCGATGCTCAACGACGCGCGCCCTCACCTGCAAACGGCCCCACGCCTCTTGCTGCTGCCGGGGGCGGCCATATTCGTCGCGGTGCTGGGGTTCAACCTGCTGGGCGATGGCCTGCGGGACATTCTGGACCCACGGACCGCCTAGTCACGAGGCTGACCGTCTATTGCCCGTCAGGCTCGTGCAAAAATGTCATTGCGAGCGTAGCGCGGCAATCCCGCCGCTGGCAAAAGCGCTGCTTCGAGCGCGAGATTGCCACGTCGCTGCGCTCCTCGCAATGACAATAGCCGCGACAGCATGGTTTTTTGCACGGGCCTATGCCTGTGCGAGCGTACTGCCATCTTTGCACAGCGGCCGGCTGGATTTGGATGCTGAATTGCGGACGGCCTGAATTTGGGGGATGATTGGCGGGTGGCTGGCATGAAGTCTGGATTGAACACGAGAAACGCTACGGAGGCAGAACAATGAGCGACCTGGTATTGCGCACCGCCGTAGGCAACTACGGGCATACGACTCCCTTGAAAGATGGAACCATCACGTCGCCGGCGTTCAGCATGGAGCACGTTGAGGTGTCGCCGGTGACCAGCATCTTCCGGCGGATGGTGCGGGAGCTGGAGTTCGACGTGGCCGAGATGGCGCTGTCAACGTACCTGTGCGCCCGGGCGCACGGCAAGCAGTTCACCGGCGTGCCCATCTTCCTGACGCGGGCCTTCTACCACGGCGGCATCGTGGTCAATCGGAAGAGCGGCATCGAGTCGCCCAAAGACCTGGAGGGGAAGCGGTTCGGCGTGCGCAGCTACACGCTGACGCCGGGGGTGTGGACGCGCGGACTGCTGCAAACGGAGTACGGCGTGGACCTGGACGCGGTTACCTGGGTGCTGTCCGGAGACGAGCACGTGGCGGAGTACGTGGCGCCGGCCAACGTGGTGTCGTCGCCCAACGGCAACCTGGGCGAGATGCTGCTGTCCGGCGAGATCGACGCCGCCATCGGCGCGGGTCCCATTGACTCGCCGGACGTGCGGCCGCTGTTCGACGGGCCGGACGCCGCCGACGCCGCATGGCACCGGAAGACGGGCGTGTATCCCATCAGCCACATGCTGGTGGTGAAGAACGCCGCGCTGGATGCCAACCCCGACCTGGCGGCGGAATTGTTCGAGACGTTCAACACCGCCCGCGCCCTCTACCTCGGCAAAATGCGCTCAGGGGACGCCGCCGCGCCGGAGGACCGGTTCCTGCACCAGATGGTGGACGTGGTAGGCGACGACCCGCTCCCCTACGGCGTGGAAAGCTCGCGGAAGACGCTGGAGATGTTTGTGGGCTTCAACGTGGACCAGAAGGTGATACCGGAGGCGGTGGACGTGGACGAGCTGTTCCCGGAGGCGACGCTGGGGCTGGGGTAACCTCCGCAGCAACAGGGAACGCCGGAAGACCAAACTGAATTGCGCGTAACTGTTCAGGGTAACCCTGAACAGTTACAGCCAGTATATCAATTTGACAGAGCGCTACACTGCATAGTAGTTTGCCACTCAGTAGCCAGGTGAGGAGGCATCGTTATGGTGCAGACAAACGAGAAACCCCGTAATGAGAATTATTATGACGCGGAGCGCGACGAGATCATTGATTTTCCGCCTCCTTCCGAGGATTTTCTGAGGAAAGCGCGCCCCATCGCGCGTCGCATGAAAGAAGGGAACAAACGGGTTGACGAACTGGTCAAACGAATCAATGCGCGAAAGAAGAAGCAATAGCTGGCAAGACGACGTTGAACTCATCCTGCTTGAGACTGAACTTCGCGAATTGCACGATGACGTTTTGAATACGTTGCAGTTAATGGTTGAGGCGTTCTTGGAGCAGGGATTGGATCTTCACGCCGAATTTATCGTGGAAAATTTTATCCAGCCCATGACAGAGATGAAATACCATAGGGCGTTGGTCAATGTGCGCAAGTTCAACCGCCAATACAATAACTTCCAAACATATTCGCTGCTATTCGCAGACTCGTTGCGCCGACTTGCCAGATACAAGATGCGATTGGATAAAGCCAGACGGGCCAGACGTGGTTGAAATACCGCATTAAGATGGAGACAGGGATTAAGGATAAGCGACAGCTTGCCAATTGCAACGGCAAAGCAACATGTGAGCGGGGGCGCAGTGATTGCGCCCCCGCTCCGTTTTGATTGATCCCTCCCGATCCGCTAAACGGCCACGGCCTGCTCGTAGGTGACGTGGCCCAGCTGTTCCTGGGGGAAGATTTCCCAGTCGAGCATCCAGCGGTGGGTGCGGTCGAACATCTCTTTGGTGTAGGGCTCGAAGACGAGGCGCTCGCCGATGCCGGCGCGCCGGTGGTCGAACAGCGGGTGGTAGCGCTCGGGCAGTTCGTTCAGGAAGTAGCGCTGGTAGCGCTCCTTGGCGGCGTCGATCTCGCGCTGGGCGCGCTGCAGGGCGTTGAAGTAGGCCCAGAGCTGGTCATCGGTGGCGTCGCCGTTGATGAGGAAGCCGATCATAAAGCTGCTGTCGACCAGCTTGCGGAAGCCCTGCTGCTCCAGCACGTAGCCGGGCGCGCCGAAGACGTTGGCAGCCGGCACGCGGCGGTCCAGCGCCAGTTGCAGCCGATCCAGCGGGCCGCCCACGAACTGGAGCATGATCTGGTCGCGGGGCAGGATGTTCTCCAGGGCTTGCAGGGCAGAGAAGTGGCTGCCGGAGTGCCAGCCTACGGCGACCTCCACGCCGGCCAGATCCTCGGGCGTTTGCAGGGGCGACTCCGGGGCGACCCAGATGCCGCTGGGCGTTACGGAGTAAGCGTGGCCCCACATGCGCCCGTGGGCGGCGCTGGCGGCCATGCCCACCGCCCAGTGGCAGGCGGAGCTGATCTCGCAGGCGCGGCCGGCCTCCATGGACTCGAAGGCGCCGCGCTTGATCTCCATGGGCGCGCCCTCGGCGGAGTCGACCGAGGGGTTGAGGGTCTCGTCGGGCCGGTTGGAGGCAACGAACTCGTAGTCGAGCCCTTCGTCGGCGAAGTAGCCCTTCTCCTCGGCAACCCACTCCTGGAGCCGGCCGTGGGGGACGATACGGAACTTGGACATGGCGGGCCTCCGTTGGTTCTGGTTTCGTAGCGGGATTATCCCCGATGCTCACCCTTGTTTCAACTTGGCGTTGGCAATATGATGACGCCGGAAGCACGGTTGCAACAAGAAGGCGGTATCGAATGGTCAAGTACTCATTCCGGTTGCCCAACGCGGACTACCTGGGGTTTCCGGCGTCGGCGAAGGGCATCCTGGACACGGCGATCAAGGCGGAGGAGCTGGGGTTTGACGCGGTGTTCGTCAACGACCACGTCATCGTGGACGACGGGGCGCGGAGCGAGCCGTGGCGACAGGTTTACGACCCGCTGATGTCGCTGGCCTACGTGGCGTCGCGCACGTCAAGGATCGGACTGGGCACGTCGGTGCTCATCATGCCGTACCGCAACCCGGTGGTCACCGCCAAGATGGTTGCCACGCTGGACCAGATGTCCGATGGGCGGGCCATCATCGGCGTAGGGTCCGGCTGGAACGAGACCGAGTACGCCGCGCTGGACGTGCCGCACCGGGAGCGAGGCGCGCGAACCAACGAGTACCTGCGCCTGTGGAAAGCGTGCTGGGAACCGGACCCCGTGTCGTTCCACGGGCGGTTCTTCTCCTTCGACGGCCTGCACACCAGCCCCAAGCCGGTGCAGCAGCCGCACCCGCCCATCTGGATCGGCGGGTCCAGCCACGCATCCCTGCGCCGGGCGGCCCGGTTCGCGCAGGTGTGGCAGCCGACGCCGACGCCGCTGCCCACCCTGATCAGCAACTGGCAGTACCTCAAGGATGTGTCCGCCGAGATCGGGCGGGAGGAACCGCCCCGGGTGCGGATGAGCTTCCGGGTGAACATCAGCAGCATCTCCGGGCATTCCGTCTCGGACAGCGACCGGCCGACGGGCTACGGCGCCACCGAGCAGATCGCGTCGGACATCAACCGCTACCGGCAGGAGTCCGGCCTGGACGAGTTTCAGATCAACTGCCACGACTGCGGCGACCTGCAACAGCTGCTGGACACCATGGACGCGCTGGTGCAGGACGTGTTTCCCAAGGTGGATGGTTGATCATCAGATGAAAGCCTTTCCGACGGAACGTAGCGAAAAGCATCGCGTGCTGATGGACGCGGTGGAGAGCGTGCGTACCACGCTGGAGGCGAGCGCGGAGGAGTCGGAACGGATTGGCACGCTGGCGCCGGCATCGGTGGACGCGCTGTACGACTCCGGACTACTGCGGCTGAAGATGCCCCACGTGCTGGGCGGCGCCGAAGCCGACGTGGTGACGCAGCTGGACGTGCTGGAAGCGGTGAGCCGCATCGACCCGGCCTCCGGCTGGTGCCTGATGATCGGGGCGGCCAGCCTGGGCAGCCTTGCCGCCTTCTTGCCCGACGACTCCATCGAGGAGATCTTTGCAGGCGGTAAGCCGCCCAAGACAGCGGGAGCGGCTGCTCCTTCCGCCACCGCGACGCCAGTGGACGGCGGCTATCGGGTCACCGGGCACTGGAAGTTCGGCAGCGGGATCATGCACGCGGACTGGGTGTCCGCCGGCGCGCGGGTAGTAGGCGGATTCGATGGCTATCCGCGGCAGGTACGGATGGCGATGCCACGGCACAAGGTCAAGGTGCATGACAACTGGCAGGTGATGGGACTGCGGGGCACGGGTAGCTGCGACTTCTCGGTGGACGACCTGTTCGTGCCCGATGGGTTCGCGTGGGACGCGACGCTGACGGAACCGCTGCGGGGCGGCGCGCTGTACCGGCTGGGCCGGCCTGCCTTTGTGACCAACGAGCACTCGGCCTTCGCGCTGGGCGTGGCGCGGCGCGCGCTGGACGCGGTGACCGAGATGGCCGCATCCAAGACGCGGGGCTACAACTCGGTGAACCTGCTGGCGAACCGGGCGACCTTCCAGCGGGCGCTGGGCGAATGTGACTTGCGGCTGCGGGCGGCGCGTTCCCTCAACGTGGAGATACTGGAGGAGGCGTGGCGATCAGTCTGCGCCGGCCAGACTCCACCGCCGCCATTGCAGGCACAGATGCGCAGCTGCGCCACCTACACCACCGACGTGGCCGCCGAGGTGACGGCGCTGGCTTTCCGCTACGGCGGCGGCGAGGCGCTGTTCACGCCCAACATCCTGCAGCAGTGCCTGCGGGACATCAACGCGGCGGCCCAGCACCAGATGGTCAGCGACACAGCCTACGAGAACCACGGGCAGTTCCTGCTGGGGCTGCCCGACGCGCGGGTGATGGAATAGCGGAGGCGCTAACATGGCTACCTATCTGTACGTATCGCTGCAAGGAGACGACGTAATCGCCCGGTATGACCTGGATCCGGCCACGGGCGGGCTGTCCGGTCGGGTCGAGTTTCCGCTGGCGGGGATGCCGGCGCCGATGGCGACCGATCCCGGGAAGCGGTTTCTCTTCGTGGGGCGGCGCCGGCCGGGAGAGTTCGGCCTGACGTCGTACAGCATCGACGGCGGAACCGGCGACCTGGCGCGGATCAACGACATCAACCTGGGCGGGAATCCGGTGCACGTCTCCGTGGACCGCACCGGGAAGTACCTGCTGTCGGCCTACTACTACCAGGCGCGGGTGGGCGTGCACGGCTTCGGCGACGACGGACGGCTGGACCCGTCGCCCATCGAGTGGCGGGAGACGGGCATTGGCGCGCACTACATCCAGACCGACGCGTCCAACCGCTACGCCTTCGTGCCGCACATTGCCGAGGGTTCTCAGACCGGGCCCAACGCCATCTTCCAGTTCCGGTTCGACGAGTCCACGGGCCGGCTGGCTCCCAACGACCCGGACCGGGCAAACCCCACCTCGCCCGAGGGGCCGCGGCACGTCTGCTTCAACCCCAACCTGGACGTGGTGTACTCCTCCAACGAGCAGGGTTGCAGCGTCACCGCCTACCGTTTCGACGCCGACGCCGGCACGCTGTCGCCCTTCCAGACGGTGCCGACACTGCCGGAAGGCTTCACTGAGCGGAACACCTGCTCGCAGATCCAGATCACGCCGTCGGGCCGGTTCCTGTACGCGCCCAACCGGGGACACAACAGCGTGGCCGGCTTTGCCGTGAACCAGGACGACGGCAGCCTGATCCCCATCGGACGGGTGGCCACCGAGGCTGTGCCGCGCGCCTTCAGCCTGGACACCACGGGCAGCTACCTGTACGCCTCCGGCCTGGAGACGGGACGGCTGGCGTCCTACCGGGTCAACCAGGACAGCGGGGAGCTGGAGCCGCTGGAGGTGTACGACATCGGGCGGGAGCCGATGTGGGTGACGATCATCGACCCGTGATCGCCTCGCGCATGGCCGGATATCGGCGCTGGGTGGTAGTATGGAAGGGCGGTCACGCCGGCCGCCGTTGGTCCGTAGGGGCTCGGCGTGGGGGCTTAGCTCAGTGGGAGAGCACCTGCTTTGCAAGCAGGGGGTCAGGGGTTCGAATCCCCTAGCCTCCACCACCGTTTCCAATACTGCGAACGCCGCCGCTCAGGGCGACTTCGGCGGTGTCGGCGCCCCAGATGGGACTGTCCTCCGGCGTAGGAATGGTGTAGAGAATAGTCGCCCCGCCGGGCCTTACCAGCACCTCCTTGACGAATGACCGCACGAAGGCTTTAGTCTCAGTGAGTTCGCTGGTCCTGAGAAACTCGCTCATGTCGGCGGCGAATGCGGCGATGGTGTCGGCGCTGTCCAGCAACTCCCGCCGTTCGGCCAACACGGTTCTCGCTTCCTCGGCAGCGGCTTCCAGTTGCTCCCGGCGGTGGCGATGTTCCAGGATGCGCTCTGAAGCGTCGGCCATGTCCAGGTCGGTGCTCTCCACGAAGTGCCAGATGCGGTCCAGCCTCCGCTTCACTTCTTCCAGTTCTGCCTCCACGGTTTCCAGGTGCTGCCGCTGCTCCCGGGCCACCCCGTCCATCTCCTCGTCCAGCAGTTTCACCAGGTCGCGGATGTTGCTCTCGGTGAGGATGTTGTTCCGGATGTTGGAGATGATGACGTCCTCAAAGTTCCTGGCGTTCAGCCTGGGGGTGTGGCAGGCGTCCTTGCCCAGCTTGAGGATGGACTGGCAGACGTAGTAGGTGTACTTGCCGCTCTTGGCTTCGGCGGCGGTGAGAGCCTTGCCACAGTGTTCGCACTTGGCCAGGCCGCTGAGCAGGTAGGGGCTGGCGGCGCGGCGGGGATGGGTGACCGCCGGTGCGCGGGACTCCAGAAGTTTCCTGACCCGGGCGAACTCCTGCTGGGACACGATGGCGGGGAAGGCGTTCTCCACCCGCACCGGCTCCTGTTTGTCCTTGCTCTTCTGTCCCCAGACCAAAGTACCGGTATAGGCTTCGTTGGCGAGTATCTTGTGGACGGTGGTCTTGCGCCACTGCTTGCCGTTGGGTGACGGGATGCCCTCGGCGTTGAGGGTCTTGAGAATGTCCAGGGAGGTCTTGCCCCGCAGGGTGAGGTCAAAGACGCGACGTACCAGTGCGTCGTGGGGCGGGTTGAGTTCCAGCCTGGGGCGCTTCTTGGCCCCGTCCTGGACGTAGACGCGTTGGTAGCCGTAGGGGGGTTTGGTGGTCATCCAGAAGCCCCTAGAGGCGGCTTCCCGCATTCCCCGCGTCACTTCCTGGGCCAGATTTTCCGAGTAGAACTCATCCACACTCTCGATGATGGCCTCCATGAGTTTGCCGGTGGGGGTGTCGTCGGCGTGCTCGGTGATGGAGACCACGCGGATGCCCTTGCGCCTGAGCATGGACTTGAAGGCCACGGCGTGTTCCCGCTTGCGGGTGAACCTCGAGAACTTCCAGACCAGGATTTCCCGGAAGGGCGCTTCCGGCTTGGCTGCCTCGTCCAGCATCTTGCGGAACTGGGGCCGGTCGGCGATGCGTCCGCTTTCAGCCTCGTCGATGTACTCCCGCACCACCAGGTAGCCGTTCTTGTTAGCGTAATCTCGCAGGGCGCGCAACTGGGCGGCCACGGAAAGGTCCACGTCCTGGCGGTCGCTGGAGACCCGGGCGTAGAGGGCCGCCCGGGTCAGGGGTTGCAACTGTCTATTCATGTCATCCTCCTTGCGTGGATATGGCCAATCCCACTCGCTAGATGTCCACCAACTCGATGCGGTCATCGTAGCGGCGAAAGTCAGCGACGTTGAACGTCAGCAGCCGGCGTTCCCCGCGGGCCAGCATGGTTGCCACGATGTTGGCGTCATGAATCTGCCGTCCCCCGACGGGAACCTCCCGGCACAGCGCCACTAGCAAATCGGTGACTATGGGGCCGTCCTCAAGTATCTCGAAGTTGCCGGTCAATCGATTCACGTCATCCAGGGCTTCCTCGCGGGTGATGGCCACCGGCCAGGTCTGGGGGCGGGTGACCACGGCCAGGTACTCCCGTATCACCTGGCGGCTGATCCTCAGCGGTTCTGGGTCGCGAAAAGCACGTTCCAGGCTAGCCCGGGCGGCGGCGTGGTCGGGAGCGCCGGGGATGCGGGACTTCACCAACACGTTGGTGTCAATGAACATGGGAGGCTAAACCCTCTCCTCGTAGAGGTCCTCTCTCCGGAGACTCAGGTCCTCCGGCCATACTGCGGTGGAGTGGACCGGCCATGCCTCATCGAGGGAAGGTCTGGGGGCGGGCCCGGGGTCGGTGCGCCGGAACAGCAGCGTCTCGCCATCCATATCGACCTGCGCCGTTTCCCACCCGGCCACGCTCCAAGCCAGGGCATGGCTGTGTCCGCTGGCGCCCCGTTGATTGCCCCACCAGGGCCGGTGCAGCCGCGCGGAGGGAGGCAGTTCGAATCCGATGACCACTTCGATCTCGCCGAAGGAGGTCCGCCACTCCTGGGCCTGGAGACTGCTGAGGTGCTGGTACAGCGGTTGGTACTTGCCCCGGAGCACCATCTCCAGGTACTTGTCCGTTTGGTCCAGGGCCATGTCGCGCCTCCTCGTCTCCGGCTGCTTGGCCGTCGGGTCTGGATTCAGTTATATTGTAGGGAGTTAGTGAGCATTATGCAAGCGCCCCGGCGGAAGGACAAGGCAGCGAGCCCGGCAGCAGCGGTACTAATGGCTACGTCAGCAACCACCACACCACCAGCACGGCGATGGCCAGTAGCCCGACCAGCACGGCGACGCCGACGCCCAGCCGGCCAGCCCATGTCAATGACCAGGAACATTAGGCCAGTAAACGGAGAAATTTACAGAGTCTTTAGGCCGGCAGATTTACAGGGTCTTTAGGCCACCCTGGGAGCCACACCAACGACCATTTCTGCACTTCGAATGGAGGTGCAGCGATGGCGTACCGGGAGGTTCCCCGAATGGAAATAGGAGAATTGATCCGCCGCTGGCAGGCGGGACAGAGCCGCCGGCAGATCGCGGAGAGCACCGGGCTGTCGCGGGACACGGTGGCCAAGTACCTGGCGAGGGCGGAGACGGAGGGCGTCGCCCGGGACGGGCCGGTTCCCAGCGAGGAGCAGTTGAGCCGTCTGGCGGCCATTGGGCAAGTGGGCCCGCGCCGGGTGGTTACGCCCACGGACGATCTGCTGGAGCCGTGGGGAGACCAGGTCTACCAGTGGCTCACCGGCGACCGGTTGCAGCTGACCCGCATTCACGAGTTGCTGGCGGCTCGCGGCTGCCGGGTGTCCTACCAGTCCCTGCGGCGATTCATCATCAGGCGCAACTGGACCAGGCTGGGCAGTACCACGGTGCGCATGGAGGACACCCCGCCGGGGGAGGTGGCCGAGGTGGACTTCGGGCGCCTGGGCCTGGTGCCGGACCCGGCTACGGGAAAGCGCAAGCTGGTCTGGGCCATGATCATCGTGCTGTGCCATTCCCGCCACTGCTTCCTCTGGCCCATGCACCAGCAGACGCTGCCCGAAGTCATCGCCGGACTGGAGGCGGCCTGGGCCTTCTTCGGCGGCGTGCCCCGCTACCTGGTCATCGACAACTTCCCCGCCGCAGTGGTGGGACCGGACTCGCTGAATCCTGTGCTGACTAGGAGCTTCCTGGAGTACGCCCAGCGCCGGGGCTTCTTCGCCGACCCGGCCCGGGTGCGCCACCCCAAGGACAAGCCCAAGGTGGAGCGGAACGTGCCCTACGCCAGGGAGCGCTTCTTCAAGGGCGCCAGCTTCGACAGCCTGGCCCACGTCAGGGCCGAGGCCCCCAGGTGGTGCCGGGAGGTGGCGGGCACCCGCGTCCACGGCACCACCCGCCGCCAGCCGCTGGTGGTCTTCCAGGAGGAGGAGCGCCACACCCTGCTCCCCTGGGACGGCGAACCCTACGAGATCGCCCACTGGCGCACCCTCAAGGTGCATCCCGACCACCACGTCCAGTGCCAGCAGGCCCTCTACTCGGTGCCCTCGGACCTCTGCCCGCCGGGGCAGAAGGTCGAGGTCCGGGCCGACAGCAAGCTGGTGCACGTCTATTACAAGGGCCGCCTGATCAAGGTCCACCTGCGCCAGCCCAAGGGCGGACGGGCCACCGATCCAAAGGACTATCCCGCCCGCATCGGCCCCTACACCACCCGGGCGCCGGACCAGCTCAAGCGGGAGGCGGCCCGGCTGGGGCCGGCGGTGGGTGAATTCGCCCAGCGCCTCCTGGCCGACCCCCTGCCCTGGGCCAAGCTCCGCCAGGGGCACAAGCTGCTGCGCCTGGCCGAGCGCTACACCGGCCCGCGCCTGGACGCCGCCTGCCGGAGGGCCTTGGACGTGGACCTCATCGACGTCCGCCGCCTGGAGCGCATCCTGGTGCAGGCCCTGGACGAGGAGACCTCGCCCCAACTGCCCCTGCCCCCACCCGCCGGACGCTTCGCCCGGGCCGGCTCCGTATTCGCCCATTCCGCTCATGCTCCAATCCACCCACCGGAGGTGATCACCCATGTCCAAGACCACTGACCTCACGCCCCTGCTCAAGTCCCTCAAGCTGGGGGCCATGGCCGCCACCCTGCCCGAACGCATCGCCCTGGCCAGAAGGGAGCAACTGGACTACGCCTCCTTCCTGGAGATCATCCTCTCCGATGAGGTGAACCGCCGCGACCACCGCCGCACAGAGACCCGCCTGCACCGGGCCGGCTTCCAGGAAATCTGCCGCCTGGAGGACTTCGACTGGACTGCCGACATCACCCTGGACCGACGATTGCTGGACGCCGCCTTCTCCCTGGAATTCCTGGACAAGCGCGAACACGTCCTCCTGGTGGGTCCCGCCGGCGTCGGCAAGAGCTTCCTGGCCCAGGCCCTGGGCCACGCCGCCGTCCGCGCCGGACACTCCGTCCGCTTCGTCCACGCCGACGACTTCTTCAAGGCCATGAACCAGGCCCGGGCCGATAACTCCACCGACAAGACCTTCCGCTCCTTCCTCACCCCGGACCTGCTCATACTGGACGACCTGGGCCTGCACCGCTTCTCCGCCCAGCAGTCCGCCGACCTCTACCAGCTGATCATCGACAAGCACCGGGCCTCCAGCTTCGTCGTCACCAGCAACCGGGCCGTGGAGGAATGGCTCAGCCTCTTCAACGACCCCATCCTCGGCAACAGCGCCCTGGACCGCCTGGCCAACACCAGCTACCAGATCGTCATCGAGGGCCAGAGCTACCGGGAGCGCCTGTCGCCCCACCGCACCCTGCTGGGCAAGGTGGCCAAGATCCTGGGCAAAGGAGGTGATTGACCCGCCGTCCATAACCTGATATTCATTCATTGACCACGCCCCAGGGTGGCCTAATGTCCGTGTAAATCACTGGCCTAAAGACCCTGTAAATTGACACCCAGCGCCTGGCTCTCCGGTGCGCGGTCTGCTCCTTGTGGTGCTCCGCTTCCAGCTCGGCGTACTGGCCCCTGACGGCCTCCGTCTCAGCCCGGGCCTGGTCCCGCTCTTTTTCCAGTTGGTCCGCTTCCTCTGCCAGTTCAGCCGACGTGCGCTTCAGTCGTTCGACCCTGGTCAGGGCCTGGCGCAGCAGCTCCCGGTCGCTGGGGTAACGGGGTCCCGGCAGCTTCACGTACACCCGCCGGCCTTCCCTCGCCACCTCCAGCTCGCCCTTGCGGATCATCCGGTCCAGGGTCGATAGCGATACCTCCAACTCCCGCGCCGCCTCCCCCTTGTCCACCCAGTGGACGGCATCTTTGACCTCATCCGACACGTCTTTCACCTCGCTAGCGCTGACACGTCAGGCGATTGCACTTGGTCCAAAATCACCCCCTCTGTTTTAGCCTGGTTTCTCATAGTTGTAGAAATACAATTCTTGACCGGTCATTGGACAGGACAGCCCGTTTCCTGCTTGAAATCGTGGACAATGACACATCGCGGCCTACCAGAGTGTTGCCGAAATCGCCTCCGTATTGCACATTTTCGCCCCCGGACAGGAGAACGGGTAGAGAATGCCGTATCAGCATGAATAACGTGTCTCCTGCCGACGCATCCGTCGGCGCGGGCCGTCCCACTCGTAACGGCCCAGCTCCCCCAGCGCCAGGGGCGGACTTTCAGCATCCCACAGGGGACGCCAGGACCGGCCCAGCAGCCCCCTATCGGACAGAACCTCCCTACTGGACACCAGGATGGGCAGCGTCATGGCGGGCATCCGGGAGGCCGTGCCGGTGTAGGTCTCGGCCACCTCCTCGGTGTCCACCACGAACAGCGTGGTGGGGAAGGGCGGCTGGTCATTCCGGGGCGCGTCGGAGCGGTAGTAGCGGGAGTAGGGGCGCAGGCGGGCGGCCACTCCCCTGGGATGGCGGGCGCGCAGTTCGTACTCGAAGCAGAAGGGCACGTGGATGCCGCCGGTCAGCAGGTGTCCCACGGCGTCGGGCGCGATGGCGTCGTCGCCCCGGTTGAAGGCCCGGTCGGCCCGGGTGGTGGGCACGGACCATTGCAGTTCGCTGGCGTCATCGGACCGGGCTTCGGCGGCCAGTTCGGACAGGAACCAGGTGATGCCGTCGGCGTGGCGGGTCTGGCGTTGCCAGGTGTGGATGCGGTGTCCCAGAGGCCGAGGCTGTCCGTGATGGTCGGTGGTGGGCTCGGCGCTCCAGGCGGCCATGGTGGTGGCAAGCTGGGCCCGGTCCCGGTGGGTGACGTAGCGTATGCCCTGGTCGGACAGGGTGTAGCGCACGTCGCTCCGCTTGCCGTGTTGCTCCACCACGCCCCAGGTGTTCGCTAGGCTGCGGGTCAGTTGGCTGACCCGGCCGTGGGAGACGCCCAGCCAGCGGGCCAGATGCTCCCGGGGGATCATGGGATGGTCGGTGATCAGGTCCAGGGCGCGTTTTTCCGCCGGGCTGATGCCGAAGGCCGGGGCGGACTGGACCAGCCGCTCCGGGTCGGGCAGGGAGGCGCGCTTGCGTTCCGGCGCCTCCGGGTGAAACCAGCCGCCGGGGTCGGCCTGGGATACCACCTGCTCCAGGGTGCGGTACGTCCTGCCGAAGGTCCAGTTGGACCCAATCCAATCTGAGCGGTCCCACCCTTCCAGGGTTTCACGGCATTCCACGGCCACGTAGTAGTCCCGGAGGTCCGCGTTGAGGCAGAACTCGTCGGTGAGCCGCTGCTCCCAGGGGCTGGGCACCAGGACCAGCACAACGCTGGGACGGCGGTTGTGGTGGTGCTCGGCGATGGCCCGCAGCCGGTCGTAGAGGGAGCGGCGCCGCAGGGCCAACCCCTGGCGCACCACGCCGAAGCTGCGGCCACTGTGCAGGGTGATGACGGCGTCGAACCGGCCCCGGCGGTGGAACTCCACCCGGGTTTTCCGTCCGACCACGCCGGGGGACAGGGTGGCGGCCAGGCGGTACACCGAGGCCACGGCGTCCAAGCGGCGCAGCAGCAGCGTCAGCCACTGGCGGGACACGGGATAGGCGCGCACGAAGTCCGACGGCGCGTCGAAGCCCAGGGCGGCGGCGGCTTCAGCGATGCCCTTCTTCGTGAGATAATAGCGGTGGCTAGAGGGCAGATGGGCCGTGCCGTGGCTGACCCGCTGGGTCAGGTCGTCCTTCAGGAAGCCGGACAGGGCGCGGTGGACCGTCGCCAGCGGCTCGCCCAGGAGCAGGGCCAGTTCCCCGGCGTCGACGAAGGGCAGCCGGGCCAGGGCGTCCAGGATGCGTTCTGGCGAAAAGGTCATGCATCCAGCGTAGCAGCCGGAGGCTCCACCGTCAGCAAGCAAGTGTCAGCAATTGGCGCTGTCAAGGGCCGCGAAGCCGGCGTTGACAGCGTCTTGGGCCCGCTTCGCCGTTTTCCCCGGACAACGACACAATTTATGCACATCTGAAAGTTGTTAATGACACTGGGAGGCGATACCCGGCGCCACACGGATCACCGTTGGGGCTGACCATGGCTACGACACCATGGGTTTCGTGAAGGGATACCGGAACGCCCTACGCGGCCTAGAAGCAGCACTCGGCCATTAACCGGTGCACCACCCTCCACGATGGGTATCACTCCACCCAGCGGACCAGGAAACGAGTGGAAGAAGTACTCGGCTGAGTGGAGAGAGTAAGCGGTGGCCGTAAGATGCGCTACTGCGGCGCGAATTGCAACCGATTCTGGGTGGAGATTACCACCGCCAGTTGTAACCTTGGTGCGACTGGTCAAACTCGCGGCGGTGGCAGCGCGAACTGTGGAACCGGTCTATCCTGAGCACTGCTCTCAACACGCTGAAGTACATTATTTGTCCTGCAATCGGCGTCCATAAGCTCACCGCGCCCGCTAACTTGACGTCCGCGTCTGGTACGTCTTCCATCACATCTTCCCCGCTTTACAACCTTCACAACACCCCATTTCAACGCCCTGTTAGCAGTCGACCATGTCCCTCGTTTGTCGTACCTCTCCGATTTGTAGTCTCCGTATGATTGGAACGAATTGTCATGCCCACTCTTTTGAAGATTTCAAGGTGAATCTTCTACATCGTTGTCTGGTGCTGCGTTTCCCGGCATCGTCAACTGGATCGTCAGAACGGTCTGTGCATGCGACCTGTTGATATCCGCAGCTTCTGTGATCGTGACGTATGTCGAGATGTTGGACCCTGATGAGATATCGAGATCGTGAGGTCCCCTTAGAGACAAGATCGAGTTGGCGCTCGCGCTAAAATCACTCAGTTTTGCAGTATTACTCTTGGCTCGATTTACTGCCCGGCGCTGCCTTTCGCCTCGCTGGTCTGCTGGAGTCCTCTCCAAGTCTGTCGCAGTAGGAGTAACCTTGGCCAATGACATTGCTTTCCCGATGTTGCTTTGAAGCTCGATAACCAGGCGGTCGCTCAAGATGCACTTACGCTCGCTATACTGTGGCGATGAGAAAACGTAAGCGCCATCGCGTATTGGGCCACAAACGACTTGCATCTGCTGATCCCAATCTTCGACGAACACCGTTACGTCGCGAGATTGGAACTGCGGCGGAATGACCGGAAGGCCGATCCGGGTGATGTCCCCGACGTACGCGCGCTGCACATTTGCCGCGAACGAAAATTCCATCTTAGCCACTCGCTTTAGGCTTCTGCTCCGAGCCATATCTTTGAATTCACCCAGTCTGATTATTTCCGCCTCTTTGATTTTCCACTCAACCCTCCAATCTGCTCCGCTCCAACGCAATAGTTCAGTCCTCGGTAGGTCGTTTCCTGACATTTCAAATGGCCTTCCAGGTATCATGTTACCGGGCACTAGGACCACTCCGTGATTCTTAGGGAAAGCCCTGGATCCCCCGAAAGCAAGGTCGCATTCCGGAGTCACGACGAGGTGAGCCCTGGTCGAAGCATCGACTGCCTCTACAAATACATCGCCGAAATGAAGTGCAACGATCTTGTTGGGATCTCCGCTAAGGCGTTCCGCTGCTTCGTTGAGGGTTGGATATCGAGCTGTGGAGAGGTCTTCGTCAGCAACCGCAAATACGGCGGCGCGGTAGGCAGATCGGAAAGCGTCTGAAGGCCCCCATTCAGTGGTTGGAGGGGCACTGAATACCAAACGGTCTATATCTGATTGGCCAAGCCGGACGTCTTCACGGTTTTCCAGTTGCTGTTTGAAATAGGCCCCAATGAGCCACAAGAGATATTCCCCGAGTGGATGGCCATCGGCATTTAAACTAAGCAGTTGGATCAAGCCGAAATCTTCGAGTGTCAAATTCCGGACCATTGAATTAACAGCGTCGGTCGCGGCTTCGGACGCATTGGTTACGGTCTGGACGAAGGACTGCAACGCTACGGCTTTTGGCCAGTTTTCAGCTATACCGTTGAGGATCAAATGCAAACTCGTTCCACTCAAATCTTCCCTTTGAAATCCTAAGAACATACCGGCCATTATTCCCGTTTCGTTCCGAAAGTTAATTTTCAACTCTTCACTTAGGCGGGTCCGGCTGCTCATCAGCACTACGATTGGTTTTGTGCGAGCATTTAGGAATCGATGTATTCGCTTGATTTCGTTGATCGATTTCGCCGCCACATTCTCGCGATCACTATCGTCTAGCGTGTAGTCAATAAATATCACAGAAACGTCCTCTGGAGGGTCCTGTGGATCGTTGATGCCTGACGGTTGGACTTCGAGCCCTAAATTCTCAAGGCTTTCGATGAGATCATCTACCTCCTTCCGAGCCGTGCCCAAGGAAGGTTCGATAGTTCCTTGCCAAAGGGCAAAAAGGTCGTCCCTATCGCCTATGCGCTCCTTCAATCGCTCAAGATAATGTTCCGCCTCAGGCGACGCGGCGCTGTCTGGTAACGGTAAACCTTCGCGCTCGAGCCATTTTTCCAGTTCTGGATGCTCGTCAATTTCCGCCCTGATGCTGTCTTGAATGTCTGGCGACAAATCCGCCCATCGTTCCGGGCCGGCATCCAATGCGTCGTCGATAACCATCGCTCGCCGGACGCCACTGTCGGCGAGCAAACTAGAGGTCAGGTTCTCAATTCCAGGGACTGAAGGAGAGATCATATTCATTCTTCCACGTTTGCCAAGGAGAGAGTGAACGCGTTGAACTTGTCGGCATGGATGGCCGGTTCTGGACTCAGCCGCAAAGCGGCACCATGATAGTCGGCGACTTCCCGGGCAATGTATAACCCCAGGCCACTCCCTTCCCCCGGCGGCTTCGAAGTGACGAACGGGCGAAAAACGTCGTTGGCTCTTGACCTCTCTATGCCGGGGCCGTTGTCGACCAACGTCATTGTCCTTTCAGCGACGTCTATAATCACTTCAATTTGCGGTTTGAATTGGGGCTCCTCGCTCTTCTGTAGAGCCAGCCAATAGATTGAATTCGAGAGCAAATTCTCCAATATTTGGACGACCATTCCCCGGACCATTCTAACGCGCATCTGACCACTATTCTCGGGCACGGTGTGAAGTGCGATCTGTACTTGGTGACGCTCAAACTGGGGTTTATGGCTCTCAAGAATTCCTGCAACCCAATCGACGAAGTCAAATGAAACTTTGACCTGTCGTCCCGAGACAGAAATCTCGTCTAACACACTTAGGCGCGTGCGGAGAGTTCTCAACTGACTGCCAAGGATCTCCAAAGTTGCTTGGGCAGGGGCCAAGTTAGGATCGTCTGCCGCCTTGACGACTAATGCCAATGCGTTGGTGGTAGCCCGGTTCAGTTCGTGAGCTACTACTTCAACCATGAGGCCAGTACCAGCGAGCGTTACCAACCGGTCTCGTTCCGCTTCGTAGGCCCGGACACGCGCACGGGTGTTTGAGAAAGTTCGGTCGATCTCCTTTAATAATTCATCAACTTGGTCGAGTATTCCGATTTCGTTGACTTCTTTGGGAGCAAGTATTCTGAGTTGCCGGACCGAATCTCGAACACGCCGCCCAGATTGTCGGGTTCGGGTTTCGAGCTGTTCGACTGATCCTATCCTCGAAAGTTGCGCCTGTCGGTCCGATTGGTCCAGAAACGCGCGCAGCTGATTTTCGAGAATATGCTTGACTATCGCGCGCAGCGCCAAAAAGTGGGTGTTATGCTGCAAACCTTCACGATTCGTTTGGTCAACCAAGTGAGGATTGTCATATCTGGAAATTGTAAGCTTAGCGACTATTTGCCCGCGATTCAGCTTATAGCCGGGGGCCCTAAAAGCATCTTTATCCAAGCCCAACCAATCGTCATCCGTACCTCCATAGGGGTTCACCCGAAATCCGTCTCTATAAACCGCAACACCCCCACTCCAACGATCCAGAAGAGCCCTAACCAATCTACGGTCACCAATCCCTTCAACGGCACGAAGTGCGCGGCGATTCCACCAATACAACTCTAACTGGAAGGGACCTATTTCCCGGACGACCGAAACGGTTGTCTGCGAAATGCTCGCCAAATGGAGAGGGTTGAGGCGGAAATCGACCTTCTGGTCGGCCGCCCTGTAGTCGATAGAGCCGGTTACAGTAGGGGTGTTGAGTTCTGGGATCGTATCATCTGGTGTCATCGTGGCTGTCAGCATGGCATGTGCGTTGTCAAATAGGATCCTGTCGAATCTCGGGACAGGGATGCGGCTCGCATTGAACAAGACACGGATCGACTTGGGTTGCCGCGCAGCAAACGGGTCCATGAAGCGGGAAAATTCGGAACGCACGATTTCTTCGATCTGTCCTCTGGTCCACGAATGGACGAGGCCCGAGATGCGGAGCTCAGTACCGCTAACGGAGAAATCCTCCTTAGTGCTTCCCTCTGTAGGCTCTATAGGTATTTCGCTTAGTAATAGATTAGAATCGTGCGAAAAAATCTCCCAGTCAATAGCGAGCTCGTGCCAATTACGGTCACCCATTTGCGTGGTTTTGACGTGCAATTGTGAGCCGAGACGCATCACTGACAGCCGTCCTACTCCTTTGTCTCCAAGAATTATTCGTCCCTGAGATGAACCTACAACGTTTTCTCGCTCGACCCGACGAAAGCGCGTGCCAATAGTAAGGAAGGCATCCGCCAGAATGGATAGTGACATGCCCGAACCCAAGTCGCGGATGCTAATCGTGTTGGCTTCTTGGAACGCCGTGCGCAAATCCATAGTCGTCGAGGCCAGTTCTATCGTTTCGACAAGGTTAGCTGCGTCAGGAGAAAATAGGTCAACGCTGTCGATCAGCGTATTCTTCATTGCTTGTAGTTCAGTCAGCCGACCGGAATGACCGTTCCCACTTCCGCCAAAGAGGGCCGCGTGGCAGTCGTGCCAGCGTTCTCCAGGGATGCGAATTAAGAATTCGATCTCGATCTCGTTGGAGCCTGCATCGAAGCCGTTCTTGATAAGTTCATAGAAAGCAATGGCATCCGAGCTGATCAGCTCGGATCCCAATTGTAGTATCGTTCGTGCGGCAACTTTGAACGCCATTGTGATTCTGACCTGTTACGCCTTGGGCGCTCTGAACTTCGCTTGCGAGATTTTGCTTTAGCAGGTACGCGGTGGTAGCGTATCTGATTTCAAGCCTGTCTGTCCTGTGCAGTATACCCTGAGCCAACTAGGAGTGCTCTAGTACCCTGTCAGATTTGTGCTGAAATACCGCATCCAGTTCTGCGCTGTGCTTCTAACACGTTCTGCCGCGCTGGTTTCCAGGCCCCATTCGTTGGCAAGTACCGCCCAAGCGTACTCTTGGCTTACTTCATCTACCTTCACTACGGAGGAGACAAACGGTGCTGCTACCAAGCATGTCTTTATCCAGCGGTGAAACTGATCATGGGAGAGCTGTGGCGGTGGCCTAAGAACCAGTAGGTCTGCCCTCGCTCGTTCCACTTGCGTGGGATCTGTAGCTTCCGTCACCAAGTTCGCGTAGACAAGCCAGAGATATTCGGGGAATCGAGTAAGGGGCTTCCAATCCTCGAGAGAGTTTGTTACGGCCTCGCCTAGGATCGAGTTGCTTGTAGGCTCGTTTACTGGGCAGGCTAGCCAGAGTTCCAGCTCTTCGTCCGAGACCTCCTTGGCTTCTGACCGAAGCTGGAGCTCGAATTCATCTTTGTTGAAGGACTGGTCTGGCTGGCACAGGATTTCCAAGTTGCCGGTTTGCTGGTAGTTGAGCCCAGGGGCAGTGCAGTTCGCCGAGCCGATCAGCGTTTGCTCGTCAAATCGGTAGTATTTCGCGTGCAGCCTGTTGTGCAGGTAGAACCTGCCGCCTCGCTCTGTTACTAGGTTTCGGCACGCCGTGTCAGTCGCGCCTACCAAAATATCGTGGGGCGTCCACCGGGTGAAGCACTCGAGGTCTGCTTTGTCGCTGATCAAGTCCAGCAGTTCTTGCAGGACTTCTGCCTTCATGTAAGGTGCGGCGATGGCGACCTTCTTCGCGCCGGCGCAGTGGGTTACCAGTGTCGTCCACGGCGATGGCATGACGGCTACTCAACCCTGATTTCGCGCGGCGATTGCTGAAGTTCTTCCAGGACGTGATGCACTGCCCTGCCCCATCGTTCTGAAAGTCCCTGAAGCTCCATGCGCCGGTCTCTGTCTTCGGTTCCGTCCTCCATTCTCGCCCAAGACAAGATCATGGCCCTGATGACGATGGCGGCTTTCCGTGCTACTTCGTTTTCTTCGGCCTCGCGGTCGATCTGGTTGATGAGTTCGTGGATGTTGTTGTTGATATTGAGACGGACGCTCAGGACGCCACCAGCTCCTCTGACACTGAACATCCGATAGCCGTCCACCTGGCCGGGCGTAATTGTGTACCAATGATCCCGTTGGATTGTGTTCACGGCGATCTGTTCTGCTTGCTCCTTAGGCTGGCCTTCGTCGACTAGTTCTTGAGTGAGGGCCTCGATGCGCTCCGCTTCGGCAAGCTGTTGTCGCTCGATGTCGGTTAGGGTCTGCGGTTCCTCTTGGGTTTCCACTCCTTGCCTAGTCGTATCAGTCAAGGTCGCGATGGTAGTTTCTTCAATGGTTGTGGGTTCTTCGCCTGTACTCGTGGTACTAGGCCGTGGTGCCCTCTGAGCGAAACGTTCGCTGATTTCGGCCATCATGCTTCTTACGGTTCCGCGTATGTCGGCTGCAATTCGGTAGACCGCCACATCTTCGGCGTCGATGTCTTGCAAGACGGTTTCAGGGTTGGCGCTGTCGTCCATTCCCTCGTACAGGTCTTTGAACGCCCGGGAGAGGTTGGCCACCATCTGTTTGTTGTGGTCTATACCGAATAGGTCGTCTGTACCGCTATTGAATCGGATTTCGCATCCCCACCATCGGTTTTGGGGAATCGCTCCTCCACCGCCCTCCCGGACGAAGTAGTTTTCCAGCGAAATTTCGCGTCCTTCGCGTATAACTGAAATTCCGTTGTTCTTGAGGGCGTGCCTCCCGTAATCGCGGTTTCCTGGTTGTTCGCTTCGGTACTCGCCAAGTGCCGCGCGTTTGGCAATTGAGTAGTTGACCTCAACCTTCTCTTCGCGTCCGTCGATTGTGATGTTGTACGGCGTTGTGCCGTTGGGCTCGAACATCGGCTCTTGGCTCCATGGGTCTGGAGTGGAGGAGCCGTGCATCAAGTACAACGGATCGTTGGGTCTGACGTTTCTGTCAGTGTACGGTTGGAGTTGCCCCTGCTTGATGGAAGCCATGCGGATGTTCAATTCTTTGTTGTTGATGAAGTGACGGTAAATGCGCCCGATTTCCTCCTCGACCTGCCGGAAAATCGTCTCAGATTGCATCTTAATGCGGTCTATGTCGCTCCAGACCACGAGAGTGCCGCGATTTTGATCCAGCGTGTCCGGAGATACTATGTCGAGCCATTCATCTGGAATAGGAGTCAGGTCAGGGTACGGGACCGCATCTTGCTCGCCCTTTTCGACCATGCCTACGTCTATGTAGGAGTGGACGGCTTGGCCGATGTCGTTTTGCCACGTCCATACGTCCACTCTCCGGCACTGGGAAACCGAGGATGTGGGTAGCCCGAAGCCATATTTGCCGATTCGGTTGATAGATTGGGCGGGCTGGTTTTTGACGAACCGAAGCGCCTGCGTCAGGGTTTGGCTCGACATTCCGTGTCCGTTGTCGAAGACGGCAATCTGGTCAATCCGCCATCGCCTGCGGGTGGTGATTAGTTGTTCGACCTCCCTGATCAGCAAGTCCACCCGCCTGGCCCTTGCGTCGATGGAATTGTCGATGAGTTCAGCTATGGCGTTGGCCGGGTGTCGGTATCTGCTGTCGCGCATCGCTTGAAGAGACGTCTGAGGCTCGAACAGGCTGTTGTCGAGGGGCAGTTGCTGTGTTATTCCTGTCGCCAAAGTTCCTCCCAGTTCTGAAACCCTGTCGCGACCGATTGGAAGCCCGGTAGGCTGGTATCGGCCACTGTGTAGATCTGGCAGGTACGGTTGCCGCGGGACTTCGGTCCCCGCATGGCGCGACCTACCATTTGGGAGTATAGCACCAAGGACGTGGTGGGTCTGCCGACCACAACGCAACTTGTCCTGGGCGCGTCGAACCCGGCCGTCAGGACGGCATAATTTAGGATGGCCATTGCCGGTCCGTCGGGCGACCTGTACCGACCAATTATTTCCTGTCTTTCCTCTGGAGGCGTGGCCCCGAGCACTTCATCGGCCTGAAGTCCTTGTGCACGTAGTTCGTCAACGCACTTTTTTACGCTTTCCACGGACGGGTTGAACACGATCACTCTGTGGTGGGATCGCATGGCCTTCTCCGTGGCATCCATGATGGCATGGTGCCACTGAGCATCGTTGCCAATGCGGCGCAGGTCTGTGGCAGTGTATTCCTGGCTTTGGTGTGGGGCGTGGATGTCGAGTTGGGACTCTATGCGTATGGGAATGAACTCGGGGTCAGCTAGGAACCCTTGTCTCGTCAGGTAAGTCACCGGGTTGCCATGGCCTCGTGGATCGATGGTGACCTTTCGGGCGTTGAACATATCGGCCAGCTCTCGGTCTTCGTCGCCTATCTGGGCTGTTCGCCCTGGTGTGGCGGTGAGCCCCAGCAACGGGATTTGGTAAGTAGTCAGTTGCTCGGTGATGAAGCGGAAGGTTGGGGCGATGGCTTGGTGGGCCTCGTCGAATATGACCAGTGCCGCTGCTTGGGCGAGGTGGCTGATGAACCTGTAGTCGTTTCGGGCGACTTGCCGGAGTTTTGCGAGACCCGCTACCAAGATGCCATCTCGCATTAGGCCCGGTTCCATGTTCCGGTTCCCCCATAGCTTATACTGGTTCACAGGTCGATTCCCTAAATGTTCCCAGGCGCGAGCCAAGTCGTCCGACGCTTGTTGGCAGAGCTCCTCGTTCGAAGCGAGCCAGATGACGACTTTGCCGACTGAATCGTATCGGCTGAGGATACTGCATGCCGTGTGGCAGGCTATCCTGGTCTTACCGGCGCCAGTTGGAAGGTGGGCCACGACGCGGCGCTGTGGCTGCACAACGGCATCGCGAATTGGCGTGATTGCAGCCAGGATCTCGTCCAAGACCTGTTGCTGGTAGTCGTGTAGGCCGTAGATCGGCTTCAACTGGGTCATGTTCAGATGCCGCAGACACCTTCACATTCGTCCAGCATTAACTGGTCATAGTCTGGCGAATCAGAAAAGTCGATTTCATCTAGGGGGAGCCGAAGGCGGTGCAAGTACGCGTTCCCCTTTTTGCTTATACCGTTTTTTACGATTGGGTCGTTGCGCAGGGCGCGGTCGACGGTAATCGCGTCTTGGAAAGAATCTGGGTCGTGGTCGCGGAGCCATTTCCATTCGGCGTTGGTGTGGTACGGGCACCCGATGCACGAACTACGTGGTAGGTAGCGGTCAGGGTACTCCTCATGGAACCAGTTAAGCAGGTAGCCTCGGCTTAACCCCAATTCCACGAGTGGGAATTTGCTGTCAATCCATTCTTCTCTGCTGGGTTTGGCCCGCACAGCCTCATCAGCACTGATGCCCATCCAAATTTCCGCGAAAACGCCCATCGGAGCGCGCCTTCCGTATTCGAGGCCAATCCTGCCGCGAAGGTAGTCCTGGATAGGCTTGATTTTGTACTGGTTCGTGCACTGACGGCTTGCTAGCGCGTTACTACCGTCTGGGTTTACCAAGAACGCCGGGATGGTCAGGTAAGGTCTGCCCTCTGCGCTGACTCCTTTCAGGATGTTGTCCCTGAGGTTCCCGCTTTGGACTCGCACGATTTCGAATGACAGCTTTGACTCTAACCAATCAAGGTGCTCATAGACGTGCGGTGGCTCCCATCCGGTGTCTGCAAACACTGCTACGTCAGGCTTTGGCAAGCCATGTAAACCTTTATCAGCCATCAATGCCAGAACGGTTGATTGTACGCCGGCGCCCAGGCTGATGGAACGTATGGTAGGCTTGCGATTTCGCAGCTTTGAACGGTCGCTGACTAGGTGAGGGCTTGACATGATGTCGTCGAGGTGCCTGAGGATCATTTCGCGGATTTCGTCTCGGGGCAGGACTTCCAGGAGTTTGGTTCCAGCTTCCAGGTTGATGCGCCTGAAAAGTTCCATTCCTCCGGCCTCGGCTTTTATCCCTTGACCTTCGTTGAGCAACGCTCTGACGAACTCTGCTAGCAGGATAGGTGACCGCATGATCGTAGAGCGGATGAGGACATGGTAGTGTACGGCGAAATTTGCGAAATGGTCCAATGCTTCTTGGGCTGTGAAGGCTCCAGCAGAAGCTTCTGCGGCTTTGATGGCGGTGTGCGCTATCCACCAAGTACGGGCCGCGGTGTTGCTGTTCCAGATGGCGGAGTTCTGGTTTTTGGCGAACCAGTGGGTTTTGACGTGGTCCGACAGGTCGGTGTTTTTGTTGCGGCGCCAGCGCTCCAAGCTGTAGGCGTGCATCTTGAAATGGGTCAACCAGGACCACATCAACTGATCGGTCGCACGGGCTGGGTCCATACCCTCCAGGGTGCGGTAAAACCCGATGGCTTGTCTGTCAGCTTGGTTGCGGTTGCCGGAGCTCACTGGCTGGAGGGAGATCGGTCCACTCGCCGTGATGCCTGTGGGTTCGGTATAGTGGTCGAGACCGCCCTCGGCCAGTACCGCGGCAAAGTCGGCCTCAGCATCGAGGTAGATTACTGGATCTCGCTCGGCCCGTAGCCTGAGGTAGTCGTGTGCCTCATCCGTGAATCTCAGGATGGGTTCGTTTGTTGCCATTTTCTTACTCCAGGTCGGATGGGTCAGCGAGGCTGACCAGTAGCCGGCCTAGTGGTGCTTCCAGGATGATTTGGGCGTAACGAGACGCATTGCGGCGAACGGTTTCGTTGTCGGCGTCGATTTGATGGCGTTCGAGGGCAGTCTGTAGCGCTTGCGCCCACCCATTATAGGGGTACTCGTGCATCTGATGCAGTGCCTGTGTTATGGCGTTCAAGTAGAACGTGGTGGCTAGCGTGGATCGCCCAAGTTGGCTGGACCGCTGGCTCCTCAGCCGCTCCAACAGGAGCTTGTCGGCAGGGTTCACGCACAGCTTGATGCGGTCGGATTCCAAGTCAAGGTCGTAGTGTCCACGGGCAATGTCGGTGTTGGCAACGAGGTCAACGGCCGAGTGCAACGAGGTTTCAGTGACGGTGATGCGGATAGAATCAGCCACGGCAAGGATTGATCCGCGTGGCAGGTCAAATCCGTCCGGTTTCAATTCCCGTATTTCTGCAGTGTGTTCTGGGCTGGCAAAGCCGCGAAGAGGCTGGGTCGCTACAATGTAAGGGGTAGCGATTATCTCATGGGCGTACTCTCTGGCAGGTAGAGCTAAGTACTGGGTATTGTTTTGTCCGGCGGTGTGGAGCTGGCGATGGAACGTTCGGACGCAAGCTGTCTGGAGTGCGTAATCAGCATGGTGCCGCTCGATGAGCTCTTGCAGTGATTCGCTGTTAAGTTGGTATTCCAAAGCTAGGTTGATCATTTCCCCGTTGCTCAGGACGCTGTTCCGAACATGGCAGTTGAAGCCAGACAGGGGGTAATCATCGGTGGTTTTTGAAAGAAGCGGGTAGGGTAGAAGTCGCTGGTGCCACATCGTGATTCTCCGAGGTCATTGGAGCGTGAATGCTAGGTTAGCAATGTCTTGCGCGGCTGTAACCTTCAGACGCACTCGCTGGTCCTTTTCCACCTTGATAGTTGCAACGCCGTCGGATAGGTCAACGGGCCTTCCTGGGTCGTCTAAGTCTTCCACGCTGATAATGTCAATGCGTGTTTCGTTGGTGCGTTCGGCTCCAGTCGGGTGCAGTTTGAGGGCCACTGTGCCGGCTTGGTCAACATTGAACGCTACCAGGGCCAGGTTGGCGCCAGTGCTGATAATCCGCTGATTCCGCAGGGACGGGGCTCGGTGGCCTGATTTAGCTTCCATCAGTGCTCGATGTTGGGCGGAATAGGGCTTTGTCTCTAACACGGTAGTCTGTAATGGGATGTCCCTTGGGGCATCCAGAGCGAGCTCTGGAAGTGCGTAAGCTAGTTCCGACAGGTTGCTGGTAGCGTGGCATTGGGTAGTGTTGAATGCGCCGTCGTACGTTTCACGCAGAGCTTTCCTGGCTTTGTTCAGAATAGACTCCGCTCGCTTCCGCTCGGAGATTCCCTTGAACTGCTGAGGCGTAATGGCATCGTGCCCAGGATTCTCCATGGCTCTGAGCCACTCGTCTCCCTGCGGAGTTGCCGCCACTAGCACTGCGGAATAATCTGGCCAGAAGCTCCGGTTTTGCGGTGCGAGGCCGTTTCGTTTCTGTTCCCTGCTGTCGGTGATCAGCATACCGTTGCGGTTAAGGCAGGCGGTTCGCCTAGGCCCGTCTCCTGTGAGGATGTAGACCTGTAGCGGCCCGAGTGGGCTTTCAGTTTGGATCGTTTGCGCAACACAGTCACGGATTGCGCGGTAGTAGGCGTAGCTTTCTCTTTCCCCAACGGTTGTGAAATGCTGGTCGATGGTCTCATGGTTGAGCACTGTGGGAGGCTGGTCTGGATTTGCTTGGATTTCAACGACCAATTGCTTGTCGTGGATGGCGTAGAAGAAGTTCTTCAGGACCGCCGCGACAGCGGCCCCTGCCCAGTTTGCGCAGTGGGCATTAAAACCGAGGATGAATACGCCTGTGCCGGTGTCAGGAAGCCTGAATACATCGGGAATTTCCTTGCCTCTCAGGGGTTGCTTGGCCGCGGTGCGGTAGAAGCCGATGTGTTGAAGCTGCCCTTCCCTGCCCGAGGGGTCGGCGTGAGCGACAAGCCTTGATTTACCCTGTAACCTTTCCTCGCGTCCCTTGCGTCGGGCTACGTAACGGGTGGCGTACATAACGGTTTGGAGGTCACTCACGTTGAAGATAGCGTTCTTCCCGATCCCGTTTGACCCACCGGATGCGGGCCTGCTTTTACGCACGACGCCTTCTTGGATTACCAGTGCTTTCCAGTTGGGGTCTACTAGGCCAGTAGTGCCGCTGTCGATGATGCAAAGGCAATTAATATCGGGTTGATCCAGTGCTTGCAGGGCATTGGCGTAGGCGGTGGTGGCTTCTGTCTGTTGCTTCTCTTTCGCCGATGAAAGACAGGACTCCAAGTGTGGGCGTAGGCTGTTTCCGCCGATAACGTGGTTGGGGATTTGGGCTTCCGTGAAAGATACACGGACTGGTTCGTACAGGCCGTCCACCTTGGCGTCCATGGAGTTCTGGATCATTTCACGAACCAGGTGAGCTACAGGGTCAGCGCGGAAGTGCGCGGCGGCAGCGTCAACGAACCCGTACTCTGCTCCATCCTCGTTGGGTGGAAACTGCCACGTAGCCTGGAGACCATCGGGCTGCCTCGTGATTGCGGTCAAGGGTATCAGCCTCCTTGGGCAAGATATGGATGTCCTGGGCTACGGCAACGGAGGGTAACACGACGACTAGCAGGATGTGCCAGCCCCACGGGCTTGCCAGATGCTCACAATCTGCACAACGTTTCGTTCTCGTGTATGATCGCCCTGCAAATTGTAACACTTCTCATTCGGAGTTTTCGTCGTTGCTCGCGCGTTGTCGTCATCAGCTAAGCCGGCATTAGCGATTTTCATACATCCCACGGGTCGCACGGAGTTGATACCGCACAGCACCAGAGCGCCATTGAGCCGGGGGAAACCCCGCACTCCACGCCTAGTTCTAGGCTCCTGTACAAGTGCAGCCGTATCCTTGTGTACCTCATATGGGCGTAATCGTCGGCCCCAGATACGCCAATGCTGGGCTAGTTGGCGTTTTCAATTGCCCGGGTCCATTCGTCTCGCCACACAGCAGCGAGCGCAACGATTGCTCCGTAATCTGACCAAGAAATTCTGCCCCGGCGCACGAAAAGATTGGACGCCCACATCAGGTTGCAGTAAACTTGTCGGTGCAGAGGGGCGGACCTTACAGCGTAACCTCCCACCTGAAAGTTCGCAGTGTGGTACGCTTAGGCCCACCAAGCTGGACAAAATCAAGAACCTTCACCTTGAGGTTCGTGTTGGCGATATAACCGCCGCTGTCTTGGCCCCGCAGCAGGGTCGGTTAGTTACCGATGCCTGAAAGCCCCCCGCTGCGGTGTGGGGGCTTTTCATTCAGGCGGAGCAGGCGGCTCTAATGGTCCGGCGCAGCCTGTCCGCCCGGTTCAAGGCAGGGTTGGCACGGACCAGACGGCGACCCACGCCGGGCCGGCCTCACTGGCCAGTAAAGTCCCCGGAGGTGGTGTAACAGGAGGAGGGTGGCAATAAGGCGGGCCGCCGCGTCATCCTCATCAGAACAACAACGACGAACCCGATATAGGAGGCAACGATGACCCCGTACAGCATGGGCTTTTTGAGCTACTGCGCAAGCGTGGCGTGGACGGAGATGTGGACTTTCTGCGGGAAGCCCTGTAGGCCGACAAGGGTATGTAACGGGCGAATTCAGGTATAAAGCCCTGGACATTCATGGAACCGAGCATAGAATCCTCCGGGTCTTGAGGCCGCACTAAAACCGAGTTTTCGGGTTTGGGAACCGCCGTCTGAGTCGTCTACCGAAATGAAGGTGATTAACATGCTGCGAAAATACATATCCTTGTCAGAGCCCTGTAGGTGTGATCCGTCCCGGGTGCTGACCGAAGCGAAAGAGCCGGCTGAGGGGGTGGCTTGAGCAAAGTGCAGAGTGCCAGTTCGGTCTTCGTTGGATCACCAACACCCTTATTGAGGCATAGGGCCGTGCAAAAATCTGCGGCACTTGGCTGCTTGTTTGCTTGGATTGCGACATTCGTACAAATTTGCCGGATTCTGACACTTGCGGTTCGTGACGTAATTCGTCACGAGCCGTCCCGAATCTCGATGCCGCATCGGTAGCAAGTGCTCCTAATCGACAGGGAATTGGTCAGTGCTTGGCGACCCGTGTTGAGAATCTCTCGTTCGGGCTATCCTGCCGTGAGGCAGGATGGCGGAACGGTGGACGAAGCACATTCCGCAGTCGCTTCGAGATGCTGACTCTGCTGGCTCGGCGTTTGACGCGCAAAAAAGACAGGCTCATCCCTACGTTCGGCGTTTGGTAGTAGCCAAGGAGTAGGGAATCCTGCGGATTTTCGTCGCTGCTGAATTGCTCCACTGTGACGGGATCGCCCTGCCTGAGATGCGCGTACTCGGACGCAAGATTCTTGACGGTAGCTGACTGCCTTGCGTCACTGAAGTATAGGTTGCGATCCGCGGAAACCACCTGGAGGCTGTTGAGGACCTCGATGTCGGTTTCACTGGGCGGTTGCTTCTTAACGTAATCGTAGACGTCTTTGTCGTACATCACCAACATGTGCTTCGGTGACAAGGGAAGAAAGATCTGGATCCCGGTCTGACCTAACCCGTCCGTGCCGTAGTCTCGGACCTGCTCCAAATACTGGTTGTACTTGAACACCGGGTTGTCGCTGGTAATGAAAGCGTCTTCCTCAACCTCCACCACGATGGACTTCAGGTCTCTCAGTGCTCCAGCCAAGTCGTCCGACATACGCAGGTTGTAAACCGGGAGGTCCTCGGGCCTGATGGCGTCAAATCGGATCCTTCTCCTGCTCTCGGCATCTATTGCATCTCCGCCGACGAAATCTTGTAACTTGCGGTGCATCGTCGTTGTTCGCTCCGCTTGCGAAGGAGTGCGCAAGAGCTGAACCACCATGAATTGCCTGACGGTATCCATCTCACAGTCTTGCACATTGCCGCACAGCGCGGACAACGCGATGGACGACCGCGTTTCAAGTTCCGACAACGCACCTTCAATTTGAGCGGTTCGGTAATAATCAGGCTTGGCGCACTGGCTCTTGATGCTTGCGTCTCTTACCGTCAGCTGGCGCTGAACGTTGTGGAGATTGATGCGCCTGCATTCGCTTTTGAAACGCCGCAGGTAGAACTTGGGAACGTAGTGATGTTGCCTGGTGGGCATGACCCGACATATCTCCGCGAGCGGTAGTAGAAAATGTCTCTACTCGGGATTCAGCCTGGCTGGCTGAGTGTGCAGCTGAGCGTCTGGCGGCATTCGTAACCGTGGCGTCCACCCTTCGGAAACCGGAACAAATCGCCTTCCGATTGGATAATCATGGACTGGTTTGACCGTCGATTGTTTGCCGCAGTTAGCGGATACCTTGTGTTGTTGCCCGCCGTGCAGTTCTGAGTTCAGTCGGACTCAGGTTGCCCTGGTAGAAGTGGGAATGCAGTCTTTCCGCGGATGCCCAGTCCGAAACCCATTATTCTGACCCCTGCAAGGCACGCAATTTGGTTGCGGTGTTGCGATACGCTCCGTGGCTCGATGCCGGCCAGCCTCGGAGTTCTGCTACAGCCAGGGATAGTTGGGCGTAGGCCCCCCCACAGCAGTTCGGCGGCAATCATGGTGTTGCCGCCGGTGTCGAATTCTTCGTTAGAGCGATCCAGGAGTTCCGTGCTGGCGTTGAGCCGCTGCTGAGTGTTCATGCAGATGCCTGTCTCACGGCGTTAAGGCGGTTTGCTATCTGGATGGTGCGTTTGGCGAAGTTCTTGGCGTCTTCGTCGGAACCGCCTGCGCTGTCGTAACCCATTCCGAACTTTACTAAGTCGGGTTGGGCCATGGCTGCGCTGAAGGCACTGGTCAGGCCATGGCCCAACTCGGACGAACGGGCCAAAGCTTGTTGGATGTCCCAGATGATTTCCGGGGTTTGTCCGGTTGCCAGCAGTTCGACGGCTTCGTGAATACCGTCGTCATCGTGGAACCAATCATTTCGGGCTGCGATGGCTGCTATGGAGCAGGCCACGGCGCTGGTCAGACTCTCCGTGGCTTGTTGGGGTTGCATATCGAGAAAATGCCGGTCAGCCTGATCGAGGTAGTAATCGATTCGCTCGGTGGCGACTTCGTCTATGGTGTCGCCGAACTTGTCGCTAATTGGAGCGTAGCTGCTTTGGCCGCCTGGCAGTGGTTTGGGGTGAATACTGCCCTTCGTTGTCATAGCGGCCCCGTGGGCTGCTTTGAGGGCGTCCGTGATTGGGTGTCGGCTCTTGCTGAGGCCAATCCTTGCCAACATGTTGTTGCGTAGTCGGTTGGCTTCTGTGGCGTTGACGGTGCCGACTTCCTTTTCGTAGGCGGCGATGGCAACGCGTTCGGCTAAGTCCAGGATGGCTTCGTTCATGTTGGGTCCGCTCCCATAAGATGCGTATTGTTACCGTTGGGCAAGGTAGGAATGCTTGTGTTTTAAGCAATTGTAGCAGGCGGTGGTTATGTTGGAGAGGGAATTTCGTCAATCGAAGCAGGACTGCACGGCTACCGATTTCGTTCAACTGAAGCGACGAAATCCGCCCGCGCGAACCGACGTGCTTCGGGATCCTTCTCTGGTCCTGATGTTTGAACCCGCCACCAGCTGGAGGGTTGCAGCCCGGTGTGGGTTGTTTAGGGTGTTGCCGTCCGCCTAGCGTTGGAAGTCATCGGCAGACACTCAGCTGCTCCAGACGCGTTGCCGGCTCTTGGAGCGTTACGGTTGCGGCACTGCGCTACGGCATGGCGTGTATCCGCTGGATCAACTGGTTGGTCTCTTCGCGGACGGAGTTGAGCCTGCTCAAACTGGCGCTGCGTTCCTGCCGGAGCGCATTCAGTTCGGAGCGATGCGATTCGAGCTGCTGAAGCGGTTCGACCAGAAGCTCCTGGATGGCGGATTCTGACCGGTTCTGCGCTTCGCGGCCCATCTGCTCGGCGGCTTGAGTGAATTCTTCCCTTATTTCCTCGCGCAACTGCTGCGCTTGTTCACTGTGCTTCTGCTCTTGGCGGTCAGCATAGACCTGTGCTCCGACACTGATCGCGATTCCCACGATAGACAGTACCGGCGCAGCTCGCCCGATGAAACTGGCGAATCGTACCGCTTCCCAAGGACGGAAGGAATGGCCGAAGAAGTGGCCGACGTTTAGAACCATGCTGTGGGCCCAGCTGCCCGAAAATCGGGCCAATCCGGACGCGCCTTGCGCGACGGCGGTTGAATTCAGCGCGAACCTGCCGACTAAATTTCCGAGAATCTCGCTTCCCTGCTGGGCGGCTTGCAACGCCCCGGACAAATCACGCACGCAGGCTCTGCGCTCGATGCTGGCCATAGTCCGCTGGTAGAGGTCGCCGGCATGAATGTCGTGAAGCTGTTGCCCCAAGTCGGGGACTACATCCGCGAAAGATTGCTCAATGCGGCGTCCCAGCTCGGTGCCAATCCGCTCTGCGATTTGCTGGGCGTGTTTGACCGCTTGGTCAACCTCAGCCTCAGACACACCGGTGTAATAGGTTTCCGCCAAGTCGGAACCCGTGCGTCTGACTGCTGATTCAGCGTCGAAGATCGCCGTATACACCGCGCCGCGGATTTGCGCCATGGCGTCGTTGATGGCGCGGACATTCTGGTTGTAAACCAGGACCATAGCGTCCAAGTCGGCATCGTCCGTTGGTTCGGCGGCGCCGGCATCGTCAAGTATCTGTTCAACTTGGTATAGAACGGTGGTCTGCCGGGCGCTCAGTCCCTTGTCCGCAACTAAGGAGTTGATGTTTGCCACCAGTCCGCTCAGGTTTCCCTGCTCTTCCAGGTCGTCTCGGAACTCCGGGTCCGTTTCCCCTCGCGCTTCCAGCGCGTCAGCGGCGTCGGTGAAGGTGACGCGTAGTCCCTCTGGTGTGAAGGGAGCTAGTGGAGACCGCAGGTCCTCAGTGATCACCGCGCGGCTTGCTTCCGAATTGCCGTCAGCATGGCGTCCCATCTTGTTGACCACCAGGATGGTCTCATGTCCCTTGTCGTGATCTACAGTCAGCTTGCGGTAATAGTCGGCGATGTGGTTGTCGAACAACTCGTTGGTGATGACGAACACCAGCAAGTCCGCCTTGCTGATGGCGTCGTAGGCGACGGCGTCGTGGTCGGGCCGGATGGACGTGTGGATGCCGGGCGTGTCGATTATGTCCACGCCGTTCCACTGGTATCGGTGGGTCTCGTCCGTGGTGATCCCCGCGCCCACGGCAATGTCATCCCGGCCGGTGAGGGCGCTGATCAGGGTGGACTTTCCGGCGCTGTATTGGCCGGCGAATGCCAGGCTGAGGGGAGCGTCGCTGCCTGCGACGTCTGCCGGCAGACGCTCTAGCATTTCGCGCACCGCATCCGTGGGGGAAGCGACCAGAGCCTGTCGGGCCTGTTCGAGAATTGCAACGGTCTCCGCGGACCACTGCTGGATTTCCAGTTGGGTCATCTGGGGTTTCTCCGATTTCGCCGACAGGGTTGATGCGGGTTACGGCCTTGACGATTACGTGAGCTGGGCAGCCAGCCGCTCGCTTGTGGCCGCATTCAGGGACTTGAGCGCGTTCCTGATGCCGGACGCTGCCATCTGGTCCGATACTTGAACTGCCTGCTCCTGAAGGAGGGTACCCAGCCCGGCCACGGCGTCGTGGGACAAGTTGTTGCTGCCGGTGGTGGTCAGTACCACGGCCACCCCGGGAATGCGGGCCACCCGGTGCATTCTGCGGGCGTCGTCGGCTTTGCCCAGGTGTCGCAGGGCTTGCTCCACGGTGTCCCGGTTCACCGCCAGCAGGCTCTCCCGCTGCCGGTTCTCAATGTTGCGCATCAGATCGGCCATCTTCCCACGGGTCTGCACGAGTTGATTGAACTGCCTTTCTGCTTGATTTAGGCACTGCTTGGAGAAGTCATCCAGCCATTGCGCCATGCCGTCGCGGACTTGCCGCTCGATGTCGTCAACGTTCTGGCGCAGTAGAGGCGTTATCTTGGCGATGGCTTCCCGACGCTTTTGGTCCCTGCTTTTGAAGAGATTGCCAACTAATCCCGCGATGCCGACAATGGCCCCTGCACCCAGCAATGCCCATCCCAAAGGGTTCCAACTCAAGGCCACTCCTGACAAAAATAGGCCACCTGTAAATCCTCCCAGCGCAGTGCCAGCGTAGACCGCTCCCCAATTCCAACGCCCTCGCGTGTCTGTGATCGGCCCGGTTTCCATGCTGACGCTATGGAACCGGTTCTCCAGCAGCCGGATTTCCTGTTGCGTATCGGCTGCCAGTTGCTTGAAGTAACTCTGGCATTCGCCGGCCAGTTGCCTTTGCAGCGCTTGACACTTCGGATCGATTCCGGCGTTGCGCACACGGACGTTCCAATGGTGGGATGCATTATTGTTCTCGCAGTTGTCGCTGGCGAACGATGGTATCTGGTTGCGCAGGCCGCCCACCGTCTGCTGGACCAACCAGTCAATCTGCTGGTTCGCTCTGCGCCTGAAGCCGTCCTGCCAGGAACGGACATCTCTCAAACGTTCGCTGAGCCGGTGCCTAACCTGTTCACAGAGGTCGACGGAGGCTCGCACTGCTTCCCACGCTTGCAGGTTGGCCGCCGACCCAATGTTCAGGAAGCTGTTGGTACGCAGGAAGGGGCCGTTGCCGGTGACTTCCCGGAGAATGCGCTCTTCCGCGTCCCGGAAGCGGCTGGCTTGTTCCAGATCATCTCGCCAGGGCTTACCCGCGTTTTGCGGGCGGCCGGCCAAGTAGCGGGCGAGCAGGTGGGCGCTGACCAGTTCGAGCTTCTGGCCGGGAACGTACTGGGCTATCATCTCGTCGAACTGCCGGCGGATCTCCGACAATCTGGCGGGGTCAAACTCCTTTTGCTGGTCCCGTATAAACCGCCGGATGCGTCGGTCGTCGTTAAGGGCGCCCTTTACATTGAATATACCTAGCAGGGACTTGCCCTGTTGGCGCAGGCGGGCCAGGTGCTCGGTCTCCACTGTCTGTGGTCCGTCGTCGGAAATCAGGAACATCACCAGGTCGGCTTGATTGGTGGCGTGGTGGGCGGTTTGAGCGTCGTCCTCGCCTTTATACGCCGCGATGCCAGGAACATCGGTAACGGTCAACCCCTTCCATTCGTATGAGCGCACGTCCCGGGTGGTGCGCTGGGCGCCTTTGCCGATGGAGGATCCGTCACCGCGGGTCAGGATCTCCATCAACGTGGACTTGCCGGTCATGGTGCGCCCGAAGAGCGTGATGTTGAACTGGTTCAGGTTCTTGCGCTTGTCCTCAACCTCGTAGCGGAGACGGGATCGCTCCCAATTCAGATCTTGAAGGATCTGCTCGATTTTCTTCCTGAATTCGTCGTTATCGCCATCAGCCTCGCAGGCGCGTACCAGATGATCCGACTCGGTTTGGATCCGGCCAAACACCTCGTCCAGAGTAGTAACGTGTGCCATGGCTTTCTGATAGCCGGCCTCAGCGGCGGCTTGGCACTGCCGCAATGCTTCCTCAAGGGCAGCATCGTCGGACGTAGAGTCGTCGGTAGCTGGCTCGGGCTGGGCTAGGAAAGGCGGTACATCGTCGGCGACGGCTTCCGCAAGGATCACTTCCGGGGAGACGGTGGGGTAGGCTACTGCTACGCCGGTTGCGCGGTCAAAGTATTGCTTGCTTTCCGTCAGCAGATCGGCCAGTTCCGCCGTGCTGGCAATGCGGCTATTGCTCAGGTGGTTGCGCCCGGCGCTTCGGGCAAAGTGCCCCAGGGAATGCGCTCCCGTCTGCCGTGCCGGTGATGCCGCGGCTCCAGGCTCGACTTGGATGGCTTCGTCAAGCAGTTCCTGGCTTTCGCCCAGCAGCGCGAGGAGTTCGGAGATGGCCATTGGTTGATTGATCATAGCAGGGACATCACCAGCGCGGCCACAGCGATAGCCGAGCTGACGCCGGTTACGCCGATGAGGATGCGGGTGAATCTGGTCCAGGTGGCGTTGATTCCGGCGACTGCGGCATCGTTGCTACGTTGGTGATCGGCGTTGAGGTTTGCAGTAGTTGTGGACATGGCCGTCTGGAAGTTGGCCTCGCTGGACTCCAGCGCTTGCGACAGTTCGCCGTTCAGCTCGGTAACAGTCTGCTGGCGCAACTGTTGGTATTCGCCGCGTTGTTCCTCCCTTTCCCGGCGCACCACATCCAGGGAGGTCTCCAAGGCCTCGCGGTGCTCACGGCTCAAAGTCCGGAGTTGGGCCTCCCCCGCCTCTTTGTGGACCGACTGCATACGTTCGCGTTCCAGGTTCACGTCGGCAATAGTATCCTGGCGCAGCTGCTGGTATTCGCGACGTTGTTCTTCCCGTTGGTGGTGCGTCGTTTCCAGACTGTTTTCAAGGGCTTCCCGGTGCTCCTGGTTGAGAGTACGACGCTGGCTCTCCGCTTCCTCACGATGATCTGTCTGTATCCGTTCGCGTTCGGCGGCAGCCCGTTCCAGAGTGGCGGCGATTTCAGAACGCATGGATTCCAGTAGCGCCGCGCCGTCTGATGCAATTTTGGTCACCTGTTGACGGTGGGTTTCTTGGAGTTGGGCCAGATTGGACGCCGCCTCCTGACGAACCGATGTGGCAGATCCCGTGAACTGGGCTAGCAGATCGGCCTTGCGGGCTTCCGCCTGAGCATTGACCTCGGCCAACGCCGATTGGCAGTATTGATCCAGAGCGTCACGAGCGTCCGCAAACGCCTGGCCAATCTGCTTCTGCACTTCGGCAGCCCATTCCTCGTGACGGGTGATGTGGTGGCCCAACATTCTGGATTGTTGAACGACTTGCTGAACGGCGCTGGATAACACCTCACCGGCTTCGGCGGGAAGCGTCGAGTTCGTCATAATTGCCTTACATCCTCGTACTATGGGTCGTCATTGACAATATTTGACCTTGGCACTCCACCATCAGAGTAGCGAAATAGTCGCGTCGAACGTGATTTAGCCCGAATCCACCGATAGGGAAGAGCTTTCGTGGTGAAGATGGGGATGAAGGGTCAGAGGATGGTGGAGTCCGGTGATTTTTCCCTTTCTGCGGGGATCACATGGTTGGCGATGCGGGTCGCTGCGTAGAAGTCTAGGTATGCTGTTTCAAGGTGTGCCGCGTCCAAGTATCTCCATTTGACGAAGTCGTCCTTATGCTGTTCGACGAACTCGGTGAACGTCGTCCCGTGTGCCTCCTTGAGGTGCCACCCCTTCCAGCGATCCTCCATCTTTTGTTTGATTTCTTTGGGCAGGTTGTTGTGGAGGACGAAAAGGTCGTGCGTGTGTGGAAATTCTTGATTGAGGGCTTGGTATATGCCTTTGAGTGCGCACTCTAAAGCGAATGCTTGCATGGCACAGTAGATGATTCCTTTCCCAACCGCGACTTCGTCCTCGGTGGTGGCAGCGTTTTCGACGGTGCCTACCCGGTAGTACTCCAGTGTTCCCGCTATGGAACGGGAGATGAAATTCATGTCGGCGTTACCGTCAAACATGATTTTGAAGAGAATCTCGGCGTTTTCTGAGGGCTGTCGGCTTGTCATGGTCGCCTCTGTCAATCTTCACCACCACTGCCCAGAAAAGGGGCGAAATCTGTTGTTGTCCAGCGATTCCGTCAGCATAAAAGGAGACTGACCGAATCGTAGACCATCAACATCTATCCCTCGGCGGCGTTCAGCATGGCTTCCAGCTCCCGTATCCGCGCCTCGGCGGCCTCTCTGGCCTGCCGCTCCATTTCGGCCCGGGCTTGCTCGCTCTCCAAGCTGGCGATGGGCTGCACGGTGGCAGGGTCGTAGAAGACCAATATCCCCGCCACCCAGCGCAGGTACAGGTTAAGCCCCGGGCTGTACCCCTGTAGGCTGCCATCGGGCAGTTCTTCGATCTCTATGGGTTCGTATTGGCCTTCTACCAGAATGTTCCCGGCGAGCCTGGCGCCGTGCCACTGGCCGGTAGGGGTTTGGTCGAACCGCCAGTACTCCCGCACCCCAATCCCGGCGTAGAAGTTCACTTTCACCCCGGTATCCACGTGCCCGGTGTGGCTGGAGGCGATTTCCAATACGAGGTCCGGCGGCTTGCCCTGGTGCAACGCCACGTAGCCGTTGTCGGCTTCGTATATCTCCGGGTCGGCGTCCCGAGCCACCAGCAGGTCAGGGTAGCGCATAGCCGCTCCCGGCTCGGCGCAGAGGTAGCGCTCGCCGGACACGATGGTGGCCTCCGGGTGGCCCAGGTGAACCTTGAGCCGGCTCATGTTGCCGGTTTCAGCAAGTTGTTTGGAGCTGGTCATGTCGTCGGGGTGCTTCTCCGGTATGTCCGGCAGCCGGAAGCGGCCCGGCGCTTTGGCAGTCTTGGCGAAGGTGTCTGGTGTGCTCATGTCGCACCTGGCTTTCTGCGGGGGCCAGCGGCTCCGCATTTTGTAGCCTCCCGCGGGAAGCATTGGTCCACACTTGGGATTCTACGCCGCCGACCAGATTTGGGCAAGGGAAAGAAAGCTCGGGATGGGGGCGGTTGGAAGCGGACCCTCATGGATTCTAACGCTGAATGCCGCATCGCCACGCCGATACCGCGCTTTCCATGCTGCCCGCCACCGCAGTAACTTGCAGTCGGGCGGCCGGGCATCCATTAGGGGTGAGGTTATGGCAGCGGGGAGGGTGCTAAACGCCCTCCGTCCTCCGGTGTTTCAGCATAGCAGAACAACCTCGTTCGTCCACCAGGTGGTTCACCGAGACCCGGCCGTGGCTGTCGTAGCCGCTGGTGTAGGCGAACTGTACCTCCGCTCCCCAGGGCACTTTCCCGCCGACACGGATGCTGTCGCCGCCCGGCCCGCCGGCGCCCCGAATCACCACGCCGTTGCGCCCACCCTTCTTCCAGGCCATGACCCTGAGTTCCACCGGGGCAACCAGCTCCGCCGCCGACGGCGCGAACAGAACCTCGTGCAGCCGCCGCAGCAGGTCCCCGGAGGGCTTGCGCTTGCCGTTCATTACCTGGGAGAGCATCCCGGTGCTGATGCCGGCCCGCCGGGCCACTTCGTTTTGGGACCACCCGTGGACGTCCATGCGCTCCCACAGGACCTGCGGGTCCACGTCGGCAACCACGGCCGCTTCGGCCTTCACCGGAGCGTCCAGGACGGACTCCATGCGGGCCTGGGCGGACGGGCTGAGATTGCGCTGGCCCCTGCTGACCTGCACCACGTACCCATAGGTCAGTCCGGCCCGGTCCGCCACCTGCCGCAGGGTCATCCCGCGTTCCCTGGCCCTTTCCCGGAGGTAGGTACTCTGTCCGCCCTTCACCACACCGCCCTGGCGGTGAACCACGCCCTGGGGAGGGACCCAGCCCAGGACGGATTGGATCCTGGAGCGCATGTAGGCGGTGAGGGTCTTCTTGCCTCTGGCGACCTGGGACAGGTGGGAAGGACCGACGCCCATGAGGGCGCCCAGTTCGTTGAGGTTGAGGCCGCGCTCCCTGGCGGCGACGGACAGGTGCGACTCGGCCCGGCCGGTGCTGATGCCGCTGGCGGTAGGTTCGTCGGTGTAGCTGACGGAGTTGGCCTTGTCGTTGCCGTTGGTCTGGACGGCGGGTTTGACGTTGTAGTTGACGGTATTGGTGTTGGCCTTCATGTCGTTTCCTCCAAAACGCAGAAAGCGGGGCCGGCCCCGTTCCTTTCGGTTCAGGGCCGACCCCGCTTGGATGCAGGTATTCGGTTGTAATCTCGTTCTGGAACCGCTCCGGCGGCCCCTTGAGTAATGGCTTCCACCGCCCAGCACGGAAGCGCCGGCGGTAGCATGGGCGGTTACGGTTCGGTCATGGACGTTCCTCCGTTATCGTCTTCATGGTTGACAGGGTTGCGGTGGCAGTCGTCGCCCCGTGGCTACAACAAGGGTTCGCGCTTGGGTTTCCCAGCCGCTGAACGGTTCCGGTGCCCGATCAATTGGTACCGGCCACATTGCGCCGGAACGGAATAGACACACGTCGCCCCGGGACAAACGTTGCCCAGGAGGCTGACGCGGCGCGAGAGGGAAAAGCAGGAGCAGTTGGGAAGGGGAGAGTGGTTGCGCCGGGCGGCGACGCCGTGAAAGGGCAATGGCAAGGCGCAGGGCGCAACCAAAAGCGCCGCCGGTGCCAACGGGGATGGCAGCGGCGGTAGTAAGAGGAATGCGGCTATGCCGAGTCTCAGCGGAAATCGGCGCCGGCGCAGACTTGGCGATAGCTGTGAGTGAGTAGGGAGAGGGCCACGCGGTGTACGAACGCGACGTCACCGGCGACGGCGCAGCAGAGGCGCTCTACCGGTCCGGCAACAGCGTCCAGCCAGAGCGTGGGGTGAACGCCGAGGCCGCGCTGCTGTCTTTGAGCAACGGCGCCGGGACGTGAGGACGCGGCCGGACGTCAAAGCCCCTTCCAGCCGCAGCGTGAAGGGTGAGCGCGATGTCATGTGCGCTCGACGAGTTGGACCGAGGGTTCAGGTCCTGGATTGCCGGATTGGTTTCGTTTTCACCTCCTGGACGATGTTGGCGATGATGCCGACCACACCAGCGACGTTCGCCAGCGCGGTTTGATGTCCCGCATCGACGTGGACGCCGGAGGAGCGGGGCTCGACTCCGTGATCCACATCACGCAGCGGGTGGCGCTTGTCCCTGTTAAAGCCGACGCGGGGAGAGCAAGGCTCGATCCCAGGCGAACGGTCCGGGTCAGGGACGGACCCGCCAGCTTTCAATCGGGAAAGGCTGGAAAAACCGTAAACTGCATTGATTATCGCCCGCGCGATTGACCCAGGGAACCGATTTTGCAAGCGCTTGGCTCAGCCACCCCGTGATCGCTTGCTCGGCGCTTTCTGGTTTCTCGCCGCCGCCATCTCTAACGTAAAGTGAGCCACCACGCCGCGCGGTCAGCGCCGGCATCGTGGGGCCGGCCGCGTCCGCTAATTCCACCACGCCCCCAGGGGGAGAGCCCGGCGCAGAATGAACCGCCGGGCCAATTTCCTTCCTGGTGTTGGCCAGGTCTTCCACGGTCTCCGCCCTGCCCGCCTTTTCGACCAATTCCCGCAGGAGCCTCCACAGCACGAACTCCCGCCACTCCCCGGCGTCGCCCATCCCTTCGTCCTGAGCATCCATCGCGCCTTGCTCCTTCACGTTCAACCTGCTGGCCCCATGTCCGATAGGATGTCCTATAGGGAGCTGTCCGGTAGGCGGGAATACGGCCAGGTCAACCAATCGCTCGCCCTGACGTGGCTGGGAGTTCACTGCCCAAAGGGGAATTTCGCCGGAACCCGCCCTTTCAGCCAAGCGCTCGCAAGACCGCCCTGAATTCCCTCGATTTACGCCGGTTTCAAGTTCAAAACACCCGCCGACTTCCCAAAAGGGCATTCCTTCCAATCTCTGTACACGGGTATGACATCACACCGGGCCTAATTTTGCCCAATACCCATAGAGGTGGAGGACGTAACGCGCGCGGCCGATTGACGGGCCGGAGAAATGTCGGGAGCGCCCGAAGCAGGACATCCGTGAAGGGCCTGCCCTGTAACGCTTGACGACCGTCGGCGACGGGCTATAGTGGGGTTGGAGGAGACGCCGCCCGGGATGCTGATACTGCACGCCGCACAATGTGAAGGCCGTCTGGTCCTGTGGGGAGAGGATTCCGACGCGACGGGAGAGGGGCACGGAGATGGCCGGCACCCGCGTTGCGCCGCCGGCGACCTGCTGCTGGGGGTCATGGGTCTGGACGTGGGCGAGGAGATGGCGAGCGAGGCGGTGGTCTGGCTGCCCGGCAGGGGCGGCGAGCCGCTGCCGTCGAGTCCGCTGGCCGGCGAAGCGCCCCGGTCCCGTGCCAAGCCGCGCATTCTGCCCTTTCGGGCGCCCGCGCTCTGGCTGGACGGGGCCGATGCGGGAGAGTTCCTGGGGAGGTGCGGGGACCGCCCGGTATTGCAGCCCGGGGTGGCGCTGGGGCCGGAAATAACCTACTGGCGCCGGGCGCGGCAATACGGGCTGGCGCTGGTGGCGCGGCAGCGATACCTGCCCACGGCGACGGGAGACGGAGACGGGATGACGGCGGCGTGGAAGGCGGTATTCGTCGGCGATGACGCCGACAGGCTGGCCGACCTGGCGGGGTTGATGCCGCCGGCGGCGCGGTCGGCGACCGGGGACGCGGCCACTGGACCACCGGCCCAGGCGTCCTCGACGGTGCTGCGGGCCTTCCTGGACGGAGTGGTGGACCATCTGGTGCGGAAAGCGGCGGAGGGCCGGCCGGAGGGGAACGGGTTTGATTCGGCCCACGACGCCTGGCTGCACGCCCTGGGCGCCGCCGACGGAACCATCCGCGTTGGGCCGGCCCAGGCGAAGCAGTTGGGCCGGCAGGTGTCGGAGTGGCAGAGGCCCATCGCCGTTGCCGCCAACGCGCCCTACCGTCTCTGCCTGCGGCTGGAGGAGCCGCGGGAGACCGAGGATGGGGACGGGAACGTGGCGGCCCTGGATCAGGGAGATTGGCACCTGCGGTACCTGTTGCAACCCCACGACGACCGGAGCCTGCTGCTGCCCGCCGAGACGGTTTGGAAGGGTGGGGGCAAGGACGCGCGCAACCCCGATTACAACCCCAGGGAGTTCCTGCTGGCGGCGCTGTCCCAGGCGGCGAACCTGTGCCCGCCCGTCGCCGAGAGCCTGGAGATGGAGGGTCCCTCCGGCGGGATGCTGTCCGCCGGGGAGGCGCACCGGTTCCTGAACGCGGAGGCGCCGGCGTTGCGGCAGGCGGGCTTCGGAGTGCTGCTGCCGGCGTGGTGGACCGGACGGGGGACCAAGGCCAGGCCAACCATCCGGGCCCGGGTGAGGACGCCGGCCATGACGGGAGGCGGAGGGGTCAGCCTGAGCACCATGCTGGACCTGGAGGTGTCGGTGGCGTTGGGAGGGCAGGAGATCACGCCGGCGGAACTGGCTGAGTTGGCGGAGTTGAAAGCGCCGCTGGTGCGGCTGCGGGGTCAGTGGGTGGAGATCAACGCCGAGGAGATTCGCGAGGCCGCCGATTACTGGCGCGACCGGGAGCGGGTGAGCCTGCGGGAGGCGGTGCGCATCGGGTTGGGGGCGGAGGAGCGGGCGGCGGAGGACAACGTCAGCCTGGAGGCCGACGATTGGGTCGGCCGGTTGCTGGAGCGGCTGGGCCGGGAGGGAGAGGTGGAGACGCCGGCGCCGCCGCGGTCCTTCCTGGGTTCGCTGCGGCCCTACCAGGAGCGGGGCTACGGGTGGCTGACCTTCCTGCGCCGCTGGGGGCTGGGAGCGTGCCTGGCGGACGACATGGGATTGGGGAAGACGGTGCAGACGCTGGCGGCGCTGGAGTTGGACCGTCAGGAGGGCAACGACCGGCCCAGCCTGCTGGTGTGTCCCACGTCGCTGATGTACAACTGGCAGCGGGAGGCGGGGAAGTTCACGCCGGAGCTGGGGGTGATGCTGCATCATGGACCTGGGAGGAAGCGGGGCGACGAGTTCCGCCAGGCGGCGGGGGAGCGGCAGGTGGTGGTGACCAGCTACGGCACCATGCTGCGGGACGCCGAGATGCTGAAAGGCGTGACTTGGCGGGCGGTGATCCTGGACGAGGCCCAGAACGTGAAGAACCCGATGGCCCGGCAGTCGCGGGCGGCGCGGGAGCTGCCGTCCGACTACCGGGTGGCGCTGACCGGGACGCCGGTGGAGAACCACGTGGGGGACCTGTGGTCCATCATGGAGTTCCTGAACCCGGGTCTGCTGGGCACCCAGGCCCGATTCAAGCGCGACTACTTCGTGCCCATCCAGGCCAACCGGGACGAGGCGGCGGCGAGCCGGCTGAAGAAGGCCGCCGGGCCTTTCATCCTGCGGCGGGTGAAGACCGACCCTGCGGTGATCGACGACCTGCCGGACAAGCGGGAGACGAAGCAGTATTGCGGGCTGACCCGGGGGCAGGCGACGCTGTACCAGGCGGTGCTGCACGAGGCGGAGACCCGGATGGAGGAAGCGGAGGGGATCAGTCGGCGGGGAATGATCCTGGACACGCTGACCAAGCTGAAGCAGGCGTGCAACCATCCCCGGCAGTTGCTGGGGGACAACTCGGCAGTCGCGGGGCGTTCGGGGAAGCTGGAGCGGCTGGACGAACTGCTGGAGGAGATCGTGGCGAGCGGGGACCGGGCGCTGGTGTTCAGCCAGTTCGCGGAGATGGGCGAGATCATCCGAGGGCACGTGCAGGAGAATTTCGGGATTGAAACGCCCTTCCTGCACGGCGGGGTGTCGCGGCGGGGGCGGGACGCCATGGTGGAGCGGTTCCAAAACGACCCTGAAGGGCCCCGGGTGTTCGTGCTGTCCCTGAAGGCGGGGGGTTCGGGACTGAACCTGCCCCGGGCGAACCACGTGATCCACTACGACCGGTGGTGGAACCCGGCGGTGGAGAACCAGGCCACGGACCGGGCCTTTCGCATCGGCCAGACCCGGGACGTGCAGGTCCACAAGCTGATCTGCGCCGGCACTCTGGAGGACCACATCGACGCCATGATCGAGGCCAAGGCGGAGACCGCCCAGCGGGTGGTGGGCGGCGGGTCCGAGCGGTGGCTGACCGAGCTGTCCAACGCCGAACTGCGCGACGTGCTGGCCCTCAGCCTGGATCACCAGGACGACTGACCGATGGAAAGACGCCGGAGGAAAGGAGACGCAATGGCCTACCACGATTACCGGCCCGCCATCAGAGCCCGGGGAGGCATCAGGGCCCAGTCCCGGCGTGGGGACTTCGGCGCCAGCTGGTGGGCCCGGCGGTGGCTGCAAACCCTGAAGGACTTCCGGATCGGGGCGAGGCTCGACCGGGGACGCTCGTACGCCCGGCGAGGGCAGGTGCTGTCCATCGACGTGGAGCGGGGCGTGGTGCTGGCCCTGGTGCAGGGGTCCCGGGCCAAGCCCTACCGCGTCGCCGTGCAAGTGAAGACCATCAGTCCGCCGGACTGGGAGGAGCTCAGGGAGGAGTTCGGACGGCAGCCGGCGATAGCGGCCAGCCTGCTTTCGGGGCGGATGCCCGACGCCATCGAGGAGTGCTTCAGCGCCCGGGGGCTCTCCATGTTCCCGGAGAGCGCAGCGGACCTGGAGACCGAATGCAGTTGCCCCGACTGGTCCAATCCGTGCAAGCACGTGGCGGCGGTGTATCTGCTGCTGGGCGAGGAGTTCGACCGGGACCCGTTCCTGATCTTCCGGCTGCGGGGAATGGAGCGGGAGGAATTGCTGGGCGGGGATTTGGTCTGGGCCGCCCAGACCCTGGACGGGCCTCCGGCGGCGCCGGAGCCGTTGCCGGCGGACCCGGCCGAGTTCTGGGCCAACCCCGGGCGGCAATTTGACGAACGAGACGTAATCGGCTCCGTCGTCGCACCCGACGTCCACGCGGCGCTGCCCAGGCAGTTGGGCCGGTTCCCGTTCTGGCAGGGCGAGGAGGAATTCTCCGCCGCGATGGAACGCATCTACCGGGCGGCGTCGCAGAGCGCCTTGGACGCCCACGCCGGTCGAACGGAGAGGGAGGAGAATTAGTCCGACGTCTGACGCCGTTCGCGAAGCAATCGGGGAAACGACGGCGCTGACCAGTCATTGAAGCGGACTCTCGCAGCCGGAGCTCGCGTTCCTGCTGCTTGCTCGGTGGTTGCTGGGCAATCGCTTCCCTTTCGGGAAGTCGGCCCGATAATTCCGGAACCCGTGCTAACCCCAGAGTGCTTGCAAACGCGGGATTTGAGCCCGATTTCTTCCATACGTTTTGAGTTCAAAGAGGGCCGGAAAATTCCCGAAAGGGAACTCGTCCGAGCTTCTGTACACGGGTATAACATGGTATTCGGTCCGGCCAGCCTCCCGGAGCGGCGATTTGGCCGCCGAGTGCGAGCCGTCGAGGTTCAGGTTCGGGCTTGCGTTCAGATGCTGCGAGGGTGTGACGGGACGATTGAAGCGCCAAGTTTGACCCACGATGACGCGGCAGTTCGTACGTTTGCCGCGGCCGCCAGGCCGTGCTTTCACACATCCGAGACAAGAAAATCGCCTCAGCCTCCACCAGTCTGGTGGTGGAGGCTGAGGCTCTTGGTAATCCCTTTCGTGGCGCCATCGCCGGAGGGATTATCGTCCCTGCAAACCTGAACAAGAGAAAGCAAATCGTCGCCAGCTTCCGCCCGTTCAACGTTGGGACGGCGCGCCGGAAACGGGCATTTCCAAGCAGACGTGGGTGCGGATCCCGGGCACCCCGGATTATTCCCTTGGTCACATCCAACTGATGCCCCAGTTCCTGTCGCGCCGCCGATTGATGAGCCAACAGATTCCCAGCACCGCCAAAACTTGAACCACCGTCAGCAGCGCCAGCGATACCCACGCCTCTAGGGGTTCTGATGCAAGGTAGAAGCCGAAGAGTTCAACCAGTTGCCAATACCACAATATAAACAGGCCGAACCCCGGGGCAATCATGACAAAACCGATGAAAAATCCAAACGTTGGCGATATCCAATCGAATGACCGACCACACAGGATTCCAGTTGCCACGGGCGCTACCACGTGCACTCCGATGGAAGCCAGAAACCACCAAACTACCCAGAGTTCGATATCTATGGCACAACAAACTTGCATCATCATGGCGACAGTCCTTGGATCTGTCTGGCACGGATATGCACGTTTCCTAATCCAACAGATGCAGGGGGCATTCAGAATCTTTATTTCCAGCGCATTCGCAAGCATTGGGCCGCTGTGAGCGCCGTTTGCTGACGCTCACATCATATCATCGCGTCTGGGGCGGTGACATCCCGGTCGGTCTACGCCGGCACCGCCCTGCGCGCCCTGACCTCCCAGCCGCAACATCACTATGGCGTGATCGGCTTCGCCGTCGAGGTGGCCAGCTCCCAAGATTACGACCTGTTCGACCTGCTGCCCACCCACCGCTCCCGCATCGGCTACCGCCGGGGTCGCACCAACTACATGATCCATCCCGACGCCTCCTTCACCCTGGAGTACAAAGGCCGGTGGCTGCCCTTCCTGCTGGAGTTCGAGCGGAGGGCCACCACGCCGAAGCGCATCCCCCCGCGCCTGGCGTCCTACCGCCGCTACTTCGCCTCCGGCTGGGCGGAGCGGGACCGCGGGGGACATCTTCCGTCGGTGCTGTTCGTGTTCGAGACCCCGGAGAGCGAGGCCGCCTTCCTGGACGTGGCCGACGCTACCGAGGGGCTGGACGTCATCACCGCCAACGCGGCGGCCCCGGGAGAGCAAGGCATCCTGGGCGAGGCGTGGATACTGCCGCCGCCCCACTCGCTGGACCGGGCGCCGCTGGCCGCATTGTACTGAGTTCCCAAAGTACAATCTTCCTGCGCCGGACCTTTCCTGTAGGGGCGTCTCCGCAGCCACGTTTGGACAATTTTGCCGCAACTTGCCGCCATCCTGTCCCGTAACGTCCCCGCCACTGCAATGTGTTGCAGAGCCGACACGTCAGGCCATCAACACAAACGAGACTCACATCACCCGCCAGGCACGACGTTCAGGTACGAATGCCAGCGACAAGCTCCCAGCCACCGATTCTGTCCTGTAGGAGCAAGATGCCGGGAACATGTCCAACAGCACCGGCAGAGCCGTTCCCGTGGTTTCCAACGATTGTAAAAAGGGAAGTGATTACCCTTCCGTTGTCTGCGTGCAACAGGCGGCAAGGTTGCGGAATGTTGCAGGTTTCGGACCCGGAGGACGCCCTTGCCGTGGGACACCGGAGGCGGGCCGAAAGCCGGTTTCCCATTGTTAGAGTGTAAGACAACGTGGTATAATGAACGGCGCAAGGAGGGATCATGGCCCCCATCATATCCAGGAACACCGAGACCGTCACGTTTTCCCTGCCCCCGGCGTGTAAACGGCGGAGGGAAAATGTACCGGGCGGGCGGCTTGATCGACACGTTGTGGCGGTTGAAAACTGTACCACCCGCTGCCTTCCATAAGGCTGATTTTCAGCATGTGGAAGGTGCGATGGATGTTTTCCGTGGAGATGTATTTTCAGGTGCGCCGAGCCTGCCTGGTGGAGGGGATGAGCGTTCGGGAAGCCTCACGGGTATTCGGCGTGCACCGGGACACGGTGCGCAAGATGTTGGCCAATGCGACGCCCCAGGGGTACACGCGACAAGGTCCGGCCCGCAAGCCGAAGCTTGAGCCCTTCACCGAGGTAATTGACGCCATTCTGGAGGCGGATCGGCGGGTTCACCGGAAGCAGCGCCACACCGCGAAGCGCATCTTCGAGCGGCTGCGGGACGAGCATGGGTTCGATGGCCAGTACACCATAGTGAAGGACTACGTGCGGGAGCATCGGGGGCGCGTCGGGGAGATGTTCGTGCCGTTGTCCCATGGACCGGGCCACGCCCAGTGCGACTTCGGCGAGGCGTTGGCGGTCATCGCTGGAGTGGAGCAGAAGATCCACTATTTCGTGCTGGGCCTGCCTCACAGCGACGGCTGCTTCGTGAAGGCCTATCCCGGTGAGACCACCGAGGCCTTTCTGGATGGCCACGTGTCGGCCTTTGCCTTCCTGGGCGGCGTGCCCCAGAGCATCCTGTACGACAATACCAAGTTGGCGGTGGCGAAGATACTGGGCCGCGGCCGGCGCAAACGCACGAGAGCTTTCACCGAGTTGCAGTCGCATTATCTGTTCGAGGACCGGTTCGGTCGTCCCGGCCAGGGGAATGACAAGGGCAATGTGGAGGGGACGGTGGGCTACGCCCGGCGCAATTTCCTGGTGCCGGTGCCACGAGCAGAGGATTTCGCGGCGCTGAATGCCCACCTGGAGGGGAGATGCCTGGATCGGATGGACGCCGTGCTGCGAGGACATGCCGAGACCATCGGCCAGCGGATGGAGCGGGACCTGGAGGCGCTGGCGCCTCTGCCCGCAGGGAGCTACGAAGCCTGCGACCAGCAGGCCAGCCGGGTCAGCTCGCTGTCCCTGGTCCGGTACCGCACCAATGACTACTCGGTGCCGGTAGCCTACGGACACCGTGAGGTCTTGGTGAAGGGCTACGTGGACGAGGTGGTGATCAGCTGCGGCGCCGAGATCATCGCTCGACACCCTCGCTCGTATGAGCAGGAGGATTTCATCTTCGATCCCATCCACTACCTGCCGCTGTTGGAGCGGAAGACGGGAGCGCTGGACCAGGCGGCGCCGTTGGCGGAATGGGAGTTGCCAGAAGAGTTTGCCAAGCTGCGCCGTGTGCTGGAAGCCCGGCTGGGCCAGCCGGGCAAGCGGGAATTCGTGCGAGTGCTGCGGCTCATGGAGGATTTCTCCCAGCCGGAGGTCCACCTGGCGGTGAAGGAGGCACTGCGACTGGGCGCCGTCGGCTTTGACGCCGTGAAGCACCTGCTGCTGTGCCAGATCGAAGGCAGACCGCCCCGTCTGGACCTCGAGCTCTATCCCCATCTGCCCCAGGTCAGCGTCCAAACCACCCGCGCCGACGACTACCTGACCCTGCTGTCGGTAAGGAGGGCGGCATGAGTGATCGACCGACCATTCTCCTGGAGCACCACCTCAAGGAATTGAAACTGCCCAGTTTCTTGAGAGAGTACGGCAAGCTGGCTGCCCAGTGCGCTGCTGAGGGCGTCAGCCACCCTGACTACTTGCTTCGCCTCGCCGAACTGGAAGTCACCGACCGACATCAGCGCCTGGTGCAGCGCCGGATCCGCGCCGCACGCTTCCCCACCATCAAGGGACTTGACACCTTCGACTTCTCCGCCATCCCTTCGGTAAACCAGGCCATGGTCATGCAACTGGCCCGGTGTGAGTACGTCGAGCGGGGTGAAAACATCATCGCCATCGGCAACAGCGGCACCGGCAAGACCCACGTCGCCCTGGGCCTGGGACTGGCCGCTTGCCAGCGGGGTCTCTCGGTGGGTTTCACTACCGCCGCCGCCCTGGTCAACGAACTGGTGGAAGCCAGGGACGAGCGCCGGCTGCTCAATCTCCAGCGTCAACTGGCCCGCCTCAAGCTCCTCATCATCGACGAACTGGGCTTCGTGCCCCTGTCCCACACCGGGGCTGAATTGCTCTTCGAGGTCTTCAGCCAGCGCTACGAGCGGGGCTCCATCCTGGTGACCACCAACCTGCCCTTCGACGAGTGGACCCAGGTCTTCGGGTCAGAGCGGCTCACCGGCGCGCTGCTGGATCGTCTCACCCACCACGTGCACATCATCGAGATGAACGGCGAGAGCTACCGCCTCAGAGGCAGCCGGCAGAGCGTCGCCGTCGGGCCAGCGTCGGACCGACCGGCCGCCGGTTAGCACCCCGCAGATGCCAATGTCGGACCGCCGTCAATGCGGGGGGCCCCACCCCGCCCGGGCCGTCAGGCACCGCCCCGGTGGTCCGGGATTACTCCGCCCAGGTGGTACAGTTTTGCTCCGCCCTTGACACCCCGGCGCAGGCCCAGCGCCTGCGCCAGGCGGCGAGGGAGGAGGAGCGCACCGTGAGCGAGCTGCTGCGGGAGGCCATCCGCCTGTACATGGAGGAGCGGGAGTGGCGCGTGAAGGAGCGGATGCAGCGGCGTTCCCGCCGGAGTGGAAAGGACGAACCGGAGACGGAATAGAGTTGAACGACAAAAAGGAGGACGAATGAAAAAGAAAGGCCAGTTCCAACCCCTCACCCCGGCGGCCCTCTACGCGAGGGTCTCCAGCGACCGCCAGGACGTGGACCTCTCCGTGGCCGCCCAGTTACGGGCGCTCAGGGACTACGCCAAGGCCAACGGCTACTCCGTGGCCAGGGAGTACGTGGACGAGGCCGAGAGCGGCAGGATCGCCGACCGGCCCCAGTTCAGGGAAATGATCGAAGAGGGCAGCAGGCCCAAGGCCTCTTTCCAGGTCATTCTCGTCTGGAAATTTTCGAGATTCACCAGGAAGCGTGAGCACGCCGTGGCTTTCAAGGCCCAGCTGCGGCGCAAGGGCATCCGCGTGGTCTCCATCACCGAGCAGGCCGAGGACAACGCCACCGGCCGGCTGCTGGAGGGCATCATCGAGTCGGTGGACGAATATTACAGCGAGAATCTTGGGCAAGAGGTTGTGCGGGGGATGCGGGAGGCCGCTTCCCGGGGTTTCTTCCTCGGTTCCAAGGCCCCCTTCGGCTACACCCGCGTCAAGGTCAGCGACGGGGTGAAGGAGCGCCCCACCCTGGAGGTGGACCCGGACACTGCTCCGATAGTCAGGGAGATATTCGAAAGTTCCCGCCGGGGCAACGGCTTGGCGGAGATCTGCAAGGAGTTGAACGGGCGGGGCATCACCAACAAGGGCAAACGCTGGCAGAAGAACGTCGTCCACTACCTCTTGACCAACGAGGCATACACCGGCACCGCCGTCTGGGGAGTCAAGAGCAAGGACGAGAAGGCCGGAGAGCCGGTGCGGGTGGAGAACGCCTGGCCCGCCCTTGTTTCCAGGGAGCTGTTTGACGCGGTGCAGCAGGGACTCCACCAGCGGGCGCCCACGGTGCAGCGGCCCGGGCGGGTGGGCAGCCAGTACCTTTTGAGCGGGCTGCTGCGTTGCGGGGTGTGCGGCAAGTCCTACTCCGCCCAGGGAGCCAAGAGCGGCCAGTTCGCCTACTACGTCTGCTCCAGCCTGTTCAGGGAGGGAGCCGGAGCCTGTACCGCCCGCTACCTGAACGCCAGCAAGGTGGAGGACCTGGTGATCGAGAAGGTCAGGGAGCGGATTCTCACCGAGGAGACCATCACCGAACTGGTGACCCTGGTGGCCGAGGAGATCGACGCCCTGGCCGGTGAGGTCAACGGCCGACTGACCGCCATCAATAGCGAGCTGTCCGACGTGGAGACCCGCTTGGAGAACCTCTACCAGGCCCTGGAGACCCAGCAGTTGCCCATCGAGGCGCTGTCGCCCCGCATTCTGTCCCTGAAAAGCCGTCAGGACCAGCTCACGGCGGCGCGGGAGGAGGCCGAGTTCCAGTTGGAGCAGCGGCGGGCGGAGTTGCCCACCAGCAAGGAGATCAAGGGGTACGTGGCGGACTTCCGCGCACTCTTCCAGGATGGCACGTTCCCGGAGCGCAAGGCCCTGATCCGCAACTTCGTGCAGGGCATCGAGATCGTGGAGGACGAGGCGGTTCTGACGTACACCATCCCCATGCCCCAGGACGGGGTAACGTCGGAATCGGCCTCGGTTCTTGATTTCGTCCAGTCCGGCCCACCATTCCATGCTTGAGACCTGTTGCGGAACCGCCGGGGTTTGGCGGCGGGCAGCAACGGTTGCAAGATCTCCCATAGTTCGTCGCTGACCAAAGGTTTCGCCATCGAACACCACCGCCCGCTTCCGCCTATGCTGTGCCAGCTCAACCCAACGCAACGGAATGAACTCGCCGAGAGATTTGCCCCTTGATTATGGATCAGCAAGCCATTTTGCCAGGGGTTCTTAGTCTTCTGGCGTGAGGACCTGCTTGTAAATGCCATAAGCATGGGCAAACCTGCACAGCTCTTTATCACCGCGGGCGAACCCCTTAAACTTTTTTCTTTTTTCGACGTGCGTCAACTCGTCAGACCATCCTTTAGCTGAAATCTCCTTCAACTCGCGGTCGATATCGCGCTTCTTCGCGCCTCTGCGATCAATCAGATACTGTCTGTTCAGCTTGAAATCGCAGATAGTCCTATTGATCCGGTCCTTGAGGTTATCGTCGCATATATTGTGAGCAACATAAACTTTGAGCGTGTCGAAGTTATAAGCAAAGTATGAATGGCATCGCGGATCCGTGGGCGAAATATATCCTCCAACGGCATGAGGAAATTTGTTGCCTTTAATTTTGTTGCAACGCTTACAAACATACACGAGGTTCTCCCACATGAACGTTAAAACGTTATACCTTGCGCAGTCGTGCTTAATGGGACGGAAGTGGTCTATGGTATAGGCAAGGGGTCCCTGCGATGCGGTCTCCATCTCGCAGTAGGCGCAGATGGGGCCATGCCCCCTGCGGGTCCCTGCTACCGCCCCACATCGCTGCTTCAGCGTACGCTTGAGATCTCGAATCTTGGTACGGTGTTCAGGGTTGTCGTGGCATGCTCCGCTCTCGACAGCTGACATGTGATCCCAATCGCGAAAAACGCGGTCGAATTCATTGGGCATACCCCGTAGGAATTCGGGTGGAGTTCCGTGGTTGACATGGCGCATAATCATTCCACCTTACGTTGGATTTTCATCAGACTCGAACAGGTCCTCACCTAACCGCTCCTCAAGCGCCCAAAGAATATTTTCAAGCTCAGCGATGTAGCGTTCGCGCGCGGCATGCTCTGGCCCGGCAAATTCAATTCTCGGATTTACCTGCTCTTCCAGTTGCTCGATTTGGTCCCGCCACCAATCAACAGCTTCACCTGACAACGTAGATTGCCTTTGCAACCACCTCAGCTTCGCCCACGTTTGGAAGGTGTCGGGCATATCCTCAGCAGAAAGTTCGGACAATCGTCGCTCCTTCCAGTCCTCAGCACGTTCGCCCGCCGCGGGTTTCCCATTGCGCAGCCATCGCAGCACTATAGCGTCAGCCGCAGTATCTTCGTCAGTGGGGTCATCGACTCCCATGAACTCACGCAGGATATCCTCCACCGTCCAGCCTACGATATCCTCGTCGCCTGTTTTGACACGGACTACGTTGTTCTCGTCTCTGGAGAGCCCATGCACCTGCCCGGCTTCACGGCCGGCGACCACGAACGGCGAATGCGTGGTGGCGATGAGCTGCATATTCGGAAACGTCTCCAGCAACGCAGGTATCACGCGCCTTTGCCACGCGGGATGCAAGTGGTTCTCAATCTCGTCGATCAGCAGAATGAAGGGCATGCGTCGCCACTCGTCCGGAGCTTCTTCGGGAAGCGGAATGGGCTCGGCGCAGTAGTCTCGGGGCGCTCCCAACTCCAGGTATTCTTCCCATGACACCGGCTCCCCTGTCCCATGGAACCGCACTCGCCTGCGATATTCAGGAGGATTCCCGCTCCGTACATATTCCTCTAGAGTCAAAGTTTCTTCGTTCCCTGCGTCTTGTCTAACATAGATTTCTCGGTGCTCAAACCGCCGGTATCTGTGATGTGTCAGCCGATGCCGGTAGACCTTGACGAAGAACTCGTGGAGTTCCAATGCTAGGTGCCACAGCCACATCAACGGTCCCTGGGTACCGGCGCTTAGCTCGCCAATTGTAATCGGGTCATCGCTGTTGTCATGAGTATGTGACACCCAGTACGGATGGGTGACTTCCGTTACTCCTCGCTCCGATTTGAGCCCAGACTCGGTGGAGTGAGAGTATTGCGAAAGCGCCTCCGGCTTCAGGATTTCGCTGCACATGCGGGCAGCACAAACGGCGATGGTATCTGCCAGCGCCTGTCTCCTAGCCAATGCTGCGTCGTTCAGGCCAGCCCGTAGGACATAATCCTTCCATTCGGAGCGCAGGGTGCCCGGTTCCATGGTGCGTGCTTCGTAAATTAAGCGTTCATGCTCACTCATCGTAGCTTCATCGCCGCACCAGTCAGACTTGACGAAGCGTTCCACGGCGTCAAAAACCCTCCTGCTGTCGAATACATCATCGCTGATAATGGTTTCACTAAGCACGTGCGCTACGACGATGTCATCTTTGTCGGGAAACGGTAATCGGGTGGCAGGTATATACACAAACGGAATCCTGAAGTCTGGGAGCAGTTCGCCACCCTGCTCATCGTCATCGACCCAACTGCCGTATGTGAAATTGTCGTATGTGACGTCCGCCCTGGCAAAGCGTTCATCGTGGTAATTGTGTATTGCTGATTCGCTTTCGTCAGGTCGTTCGAACTCAACCCGGGCGCCATGTACTTCCCTCAGTTCATGGCGGAGATCGATCTGACTCTGGCCGGCCACTCGGTACCATGGATCCCGAAACCAGTGATATGGATCCTGCAACATCGTCACGATTGTCCGGAGCACGGTGCTCTTGCCGCACCCGTTGGGCCCGATCAACAGGTTGACCCTGGGATCCAGCGTCAGATCCAACTCCTCCGTGATGGGTGGTGTGCCTGCGATGTGGACGCTGTCAATTCGGTTGGTTGGCATGAAACACCCACCGGAGTTCTTTCGACTCGATCATGGACCCAATCGGAAATCATCCGACAGGTTGGATGGTCAATGTTAGGCCGGGGATTTGGTCCCCGTCAACGCCGGTCAGCCTCCAATCTTGTTGACGCGCCCCCGTCGTTTTTCGTAAAATCAGCCTATCATCCACTCCCGCAGCGGAGGTTGCAGAACCATGCCCATCACACAGAACGGCGTCGAACTCACCGTCGAGATTTCGGAAAAGGCCGCCGAGAAGATCAAGTATTTCGCCGACAAGGAAGGCATCACCGACAATATCGGCCTGCGCGTGGCCGTCAAGGGCGGTGGCTGCTCCGGCCTCACCTACGACCTGACCATTACCGACAAGGAACGCGAGTCGGACAAGATCGTCGAGCAGTACGGCGTCAAGGTGATGGTGGACAAGAAGTCCTACATCTACCTGGTCGGCACCCAGCTGGACTTTTCCGACGGCCTCAACGGCAAGGGCTTCGTCTTCGAGAACCCCAACGCCAAGAAAGCCTGCGGCTGCGGCACTTCCTTCGCCGTGTAGCCAGCGCGCCTAAAATCACACCGACGCGGCGCAGGGGCGGGTTGCAGACCCGCCCCTGTTGCGTATTCTGATCCCAGCCGGTTCAAGTACCGATCCCGGAGGACACCGATGACCACCACCCTTGACGCCCACACCGCGGAGGAGTTCCGCGCCGCCACCGAGCGCGCCGCCGTGTACCCCGACGACTCCGGCATCCTGCTCCTCACCGGTGAGGACGCCCGCGACCTGCTCAACCGCCTGTCCACCAACCTGGTCGACCCGGACGAGCCGGCCGGCGAGGTCGCGGTGACCGTGCTCACCAGCGACCGGGGACGCATCGTGGACCTGGTGTACGTGATCCACTGCGGCGACCACCAGGTCATGCTCACCAGCCCGGGCCAGCAGCAGAACGTGATGGACTTCCTGGACAAGTACACCATCATGGAAGACCTGGAGGTGGAGGACATCACGGAGAAGACCTCCCTGCTGCGGTTGACCGGCCCGGACGCCGTTGACCTGCTGGGTCGCGTTTCCGACGATGGAATCCTGGTGGTCGAGCCTCCGACGGATCCCGACGACCCGGAACGGTCGCCCACCCGCTACCTGCTGGCCGATGATCCCAAAGACGCCGCGCGCATCGCCGCCGACCTGGAAGCGGCCGGCGCGGCGGGCATCAGCGCGCACACCGCCGAGACGTTGCGCATCGCGCAGGCCCGCCCGGCCCACGGCGCCGAGATGAGCGACACCTACAACCCGCTGGAGGCCGGACTCATCGGCGCCATCGACTTCCACAAGGGCTGCTACATCGGCCAGGAGGTCATCGCGCGGCTAGACACCTACCACAAGGTGCAGAAATACCTGGTGTCGCTGAGGTTCGATGCCGAACCGGCCCAGGCCGGTGCGTTGCCCGGTTGTCGTCTAGTCAACGACGAGGGCGCGGCGATGGGTTTGGTGACGTCGGCGACCGTCGTTCCCACGGCGGAAGGCCCACACGTCGTCGGCCTGGGTTACGTGCGCACGGCGGCGGTGCAGATCGGCAGCGCGCTGCGGGTGGCGTCGGACGACGGCGACACCGGCATCACCGCTCGCATCACGGCGCAGCCGCTGCTGTTCGGTGGCGAGAAGCCGGGGCCGGGACGGTAGAATGGAAAGTATCATTCCGGCCGGAGGGAGAAATGAAGACAACCATCAAAGCAAGATTTATCAAGGGCGCACTGGTCCCCACCGAGACCCTGGATCTCAAGGAGGGAGACGAAGTCCTGGTCACCGTGGACACCAAAACCGCCGTGTCCGCCATGTCTGCCGAGGAAATGACCGAACGGTCAAAGGCGGCCGCCGGCGGCTGGAGGGGACCCGATCGGGTACCGACCACCGAGGCCGAAATACAGGAAGCTGAGGCATCGGCGGAGGAGATGATCAGGTTCATCTACCAAGCTCGTCACCGCGGGATCAATTGCGATTGCATCTATTGTGCGCCAAAGACGTGACGGCATGAGCAACCTGCTGGATACCGACTGGGCCATAAGCTACCTTAACCATGTTCCGCGAACGGTGCGCCGCGTGGATGAACTACGTCCAGAGGGCATCAGCGTTAGCATCGTGACTGTTGCCGAGCTGTATGAAGGAGTGCTGAACAGCAACAATCCGGCGCGTAACGAGCATTTGATGACGGAACTTCTGAACCAATATCCCATCATTGACCTGGATGTTCCCATCTGTCGGATATTCGGTGTGGAGCGGGCCAGGCTCCGCGCATCGGGAACGCTTATTCCGGACATGGACCTGCTCATCGGCGCTACTGCCCTGCGCCACAACCTGACGCTCCTGAGCAACAACCGGCGGCACTTCGAGCGGCTGTCCAGCCTGCGGATCATATCCGTTTGACCGTCTCCGAACGCAATCATGGCCTTCCCAATGAGCCTCGACACTTTGCAACACTTTGCGCCCCTGGTCGAGTACTTGGAGTGCTGGCTTTCGGCTGCGCCGGCGGCCGGCCTGTCCATTTCCGTGACCGACCGGCGGCAGACCTTATTCGCCGGAGGGGTCGGGTACTCCGATCTGGCGGCGCGGAGTCCGGTACGCGCCGACGCGACCTTCCAGATCGGCAGCATCGGCAAATCCATGACCGCCCTGGTGCTGCTGCAACTGGTGCAAGCGGGCCGCCTCGACCTCAACGCGCCGGTCAGCACGCATCTCCCCTGGCTGGTCCTGCCTTCCCGGTACGGTCCCATCGCGCTGCGACACCTGCTGAGCCACACCGCCGGCCTGCCCGCCGGGACAGACTTCGCGCCGGCCGCCCGCTACGAGGGCTACGCCCTGCGCGACACCGAGGCCGCCTGGGAACCGAGCTCCCGGTTCCACTACTCCAACACCGCTTACAAATTGCTGGGCTGGCTGCTGGAGGACGTCACCGGCCAGGATTACGGCAGCATAATCCGCGAACGCGTCCTGGAACCCCTGGGTATGCATTCCAGCGAACCGGTCATCAACCACAGCGGCTGGCATACGATGGCCACCGGCTACGTCGATCTCCACGACGACCGCCCCCGTCGCCTTGGCGACCCGATAATCCCGGCCCACTGGTCGGAGTACGCCGTCGGAGACGGCAGCCAGGTGTCCACCGCCGGCGACATGGCCCGATACGCCCGGCTGTGGCTCAACGGGGGGCGCGGCGAGATGGGTCCCATCATTTCGCCAGCGCTGTACCGCCAGATGACCACGCCGGTCATCGCCATGCCACGGGGCAGCGAGCAGGAGGATTACGGCTACGGTTTCGGGATCATATCCCACCGATCCGACGGGCATCACTTCATCGGCCACGGCGGGAGCAGCGTTGGTTTTCGCGCCATCATGCTCACCGACCAGACCGACGGGTTGGGCGTCGTGATGCTGTGCAACGGCTCCCAGGTGGACCTGTATCCGCCGGCGCGGTATGCCCTGGCGGTTGCCGCTGCGGTTCGGGAGGGATGGCCCATTCCGGAACCGCCGCCACTGCTGGATCCCACCCGCGTCGCCGACGCCCATCGCTACGCCGGCGAGTTCACCGATGACGCATCCGGCGTTGGCCTGTCCATAACTGCGCGGGGTGACCAGCTTGTTTTGCACCCCGGAGACCGGCCAGCCATCGTGCTGGAGCGCATCGGAGGCAACACCTTCTGTGCCCCTGATGACCAATTCGACCCCTTCCCCCTGCGCTTCCGCGCGCCGGCGGACGCTGGAGACGATGGCCCAATGGTCGAAGTGCGCCACGGACCTGCGGTGTACGTCCGCGAAGGCAGGGCCCCGCTGGGTTCGGCGGAATCTTACCCGCAGGAATGGGCCGCTTTTCCCGGCCACTATCGCAGCCACGCTCCCTATATGACCAGCTTCCACGTGATCCTGCGCCGGGGACGGCTCTACCTGGCGTGGCCCAACGGCGGCGAGGAACCGCTGACGCCCCGGGCGGGTGATCCCGCCGCATCGCCGCGATTTTACGTTGGCCCGGCGGGCGAGCCGTCCGCAGAGTGGATCCGGTTCGATACCGTGGTGGGTAACTGCGCTTTGCGCGCCAGATGGGCCGGCGGTGGGGCTTTCTACCGCGTGTAGGCGTCTGCCTCGGACTATCCGCAAGCACACATCAGGACTGATTATCCTGCCCGCGCCTGGATTCCAGCCACCTTCCCAACGACTTCTCACTCTCACCCGAAGGGCGGCCCAGCAGCATATTCTCGATGCTGACGTCTTCGTCCAAGTCGGGCCAATGAATGCCCTCCCCCTTGCCAATTAGCCGAAAGTTCTCTCTTTCGGCGGTAGTGGCCTCTTGCAAACGCGGATACCAAGCCACGGGGACGGAAATTGCCCTGCCGTCGTCGAGTTCGGCGGTCAGGGTATCTTCGGTCACTTCCACGTGCGTCGCTCGACTGACTCCCAAGTTAATCGCTGAAATACTCATGCCATGACTCCAACATCATTTCGCGATTGTCCACAGCTATAACCTGAATAGGACGCAACTCTGCCGGGCGAAAACCACCGCTCCGTGCCAACCTTACCGGATTCAGCCAGAACTTTGCTACCAGATTGTCCCTGGCAACGTGCACGTGCTCAGGTTCGCCTCCGTCTCCCGATGTAGAAGAAGAACCGGTAAGCTCCAGAGCGCAGTACGGTAGGCATCGTTGCTTTAGACCAGCTACGCCGGCCGTATGCGCCCGTCCTCGCCGGCAGTGAGCAGCGCCTCGAACTTATAGCCGCGCTGGCGGATGGCGTCGCTGCCACCCTCGTTGCGGTCCAGCAGGGCCAGCACCAGGCCCACCGTGCAGCCGGCTTCCTCCGCCGCATCGATGGCGTGGAACAGCGACCCGCCGGTGGTGCAGGCGTCGTCCACGATGGCGACGGTTGACCCCTCCGGCAACGGGCCCTCGATCATCTGCCCCATGCCGTAGCCCTTGGCCTCCTTGCGCACGATGAAGGCGGGCAGCGGCGCACCCTGCTGCCATGATGCCATAGCCGCGGCGGTCACGATGGGGTCCGCGCCCAGGGTCGGCCCGCCGATGGCGTCGACGCCGGTCTCAGCCAGCCGCGGCAGCAACGCGTTGCCGATGAGATGGGCCCCCTCCGGGTCCAGGCTGAGCCGGCGGCCGTCGAAGTAGTATGAGCTTTTCTTGCCCGACGACAGCGTGAAGTCGCCGTATTGAAGCGCGCCCCGTTCCACGGCCAGTTCCAGCAGCCTTGCCGCGATGTTCCCATAAGAAGTGGTCATGCTTGCTCCATCGGTCGTTCCTGTTGGCGGGAGAACGTCAGAAGCAGGATTTACCGGATTTTAATGATTACCAGGATTGGCGCCGTTCAGCGGCAAGCAACACCCAATCCTGTCAATCCACCAATCCAGAAAATCCTGCTTCTGACGATTCCCGATACAACCCATGCTCGGCAATGTATTGCGCCACCGCGTCCGGTATCTGATAGCGGGTCGACTGGCCGGCCGCCAGCACCCGCCGCAGTTCCGAGGCGCTGAAGTCGACCCGCGGCCCGGCCACGGATACCACCGCGCCGGCGTCCAGCGCAGCCGGGAAGTCGGCTCCCAGTGCGGAGATGCCCTCTTCGGGGCCGCCCGGCCTCTCGATAACCGCGAGGCGGCACAGATCCAGGATAGCGTCCGGTTCCTTCCAACGATGGAACTGCTCCAGGACATCAGAGCCGACGATGAAGTACAGCTCCGTGCCGGCAGGAATACTGCGCCTCAGTTCCCGCAGCGTATCCACCGTGTATGTGGCCCCGGTGCGCCTGATCTCGCAATCGGAGACGCAGAAGCCGGGGTTGTCGGCCACCGCCAGCTGCACCATCTTCAGGCGATGATGCGCCGGCGTGATGCGCTGCCCCGATTTGAGCCACGGCTCGCCGGCGGGAAGGAACATCACCGTTTCCAGGTCCAGGGTGACCCGAGCGGTTTCGGCGATCAGCAGGTGACCCAGGTGTGGCGGGTCGAAGGTGCCGCCCAGGATGCCGATGCGTCTTCGGTCAGGTTCCGCCGCCGGCATCAGAACCACTCCAGCTCAGCGTCGCCGATGCGGATGGTGTCGCCGGCCTGGATGCCCGCCTCCTGCAGCCGCTGCGCGATGCCCAGGCGGCTCATCTCCCGCCACAGTTGCAGCATCACCCGGTAGTCCCGCATGTCGGCGCGCCCGGTGAGCCGCTCCAGCCGCTCCGACTCCACCACGTAGACATCGCCATCCAGATAGAAACCCAGCGGTGGCCGTTCCCGTGGCGCACTTACAGCCGGCACTTCGCTCTCCCACCCCGACGCGTCAATGCCGTCTCGGGGAGCATCAGCCAGGATGCGGACCAGATCGCCGAGCAATCCGTTCACGCCGGCGCCCGAGACCGATGATATGAAGTGGATGGGTGTCTCTTCGTCTGCGCCGGCGAAGTCATCATCGATCGCCATGGCTCGGCGGAGTTCTTCTTCGATCACGTCCCGCAGCTCGTAGGTCTCCGTGGTGTCCAGCTTACTCACCGCCACCACCTGGGGCTTGGCGGCCAGCATGGGGCTGAACTCGCGCAACTCGCGGTTGAGCATCAGGAAATCCCCCGCCGGGTCGTCGGACAGCCCGTCGATGAGGTGAACGTAGGCGCGGGCCCGTTCCGCGTGCCGCAGGAACTGGTGTCCCAGCCCGATGCCGCGGTGCGCGCCCTCCAGCAGGCCGGGGATCTCCATCATCACGAAGTCCTGCCCGCCGTGGGTGACCACGCCCAGCACCGGCTCCACCGTGGTGAACGGGTAGTCGGCAACCTTGGGTTTGGCAGCGGAGCAGCGGGAGATCAGCGTGGACTTCCCGGCGTTGGGCTTGGCCAGCAAACCCACGTCCGCCAGCAGCTTGAGCTCCAACCACAGGACGGAGTATTCGCCCTTGTCGCCCGATTCTGACAACATGGGTTCCTGATTGGTCGAGGACACGAACCGGGCATTGCCCCAGCCACCCTTGCCGCCCTGGGCCACCATCACTGGCTCTTCGGTGGTGATATCCGCCAGGAAGTCCTTGCTGCCGTCCCGGTGCATGCGCCAGATCACGGTGCCCATGGGCACGCGTATCTCGGTGTCCTTCCCGTTGGCGCCGCGCTGGTTCTTGCCCTTGCCGTGGGTCCCGCGCTGTAGGTAGAAGGTGCTGTTGTACTTCAGGTGCAGCAGCGTGTTGATCGACGAATCGCCAACGATGTACGCACTGCCGCCATCGCCACCATCACCACCATCGGGTCCGCCGCGAGGCTGGTACTTCAGCCGCAGGAAGCTGATGCAACCGTCTCCTCCGTTGCCGGCTTTAACGTTGATTCTTACGGTATCAATCATAACAAGCTGGGGTACAAAGGTAAAGTAGCAGTATCAGTAAAGGCGTTGACATCGTACAAAGCCAAGAGTGAGGCTGCTGAAATGACTGTTGATAACGAGCAGATTCAGACGCTCTATCGTTGACGTTGAGTTGATAACGTGAGGACATCCGTGGGCTGGCTTCCACAGCTCCTGATTTATTCTACATGATCGGCGGGTGTACGTAAGTTATGACAGTTGGATGGCGGAGTTGCCGGCCACTTATGGACAGGTTGTCAACGGTATTTGATGGTAGCATTTGAGGCTGCGCAGCAATCGAACGCGACGGCGCCCGCGGGTGCAGTATTCCCAAAGTCATGGAGGCCAATCCGATGAGCTACTCACGCTGGTCAACCCTGCTGCCCGAAACGGCTGTCACCGAGGAACTCTACCGTGAGTGGTTCGCCGGCGGCCCTGAGTTCGAGATCTCCACAGGGGTTGAGCAATGGCTGGAAGCCCGCTCCGAATGGACTGCCCGGTTCCTGCGCGAACACGGGTTGGAATGTTCGGCCTGGTACATATTTCACGACGTCGCCTCGGGCGATACCCGCGATGAGCAGATGCTGTCGGTATGGCACGGCAGCGTTATCGGCCGCAGCGACTCCTTGCCGATCATGGCCTACCCGGAATTGCGTGCAATCAGTGACGCGGGACGCTGGAGTGAAATTCTCGGCTACGATGAAAGCTCCGACCTGGACCAGGATAACCTGCGACGGTGCGTCCTCCGGTTCCTGCAAGATGTCGAGGCGGAGTACGGCGGCGGTTCTACTTCATCCGACGGTACACAGTGAGGACAGGGACGGAGACAGCGGAGACCGGCAGCGCGCTATGCCACCTGCCCGTTGTACCAGTCCAGGATGCCGCTGCCCGTCCAGAAGGACACGCCCTCCAGTTGGGTGACGTATTCCACCAGCCGGTGGAAGTGGCCGATGCGATGGGCCGCTCCCGTGATGTACGGGTGCATCGATATAGCCATCACACGGGCGTTGTCCTCACCCTCGGCCAGCATGATTTCGAGGGAGTCCTTGGCCCGGCGGAACAGCTCCGGCGCCGAGTGGTGCTGCACCAGGTAGATGGGGATGTCATTCAGCTCTACGGTGTAGGGCAGCGCTACCAGGCGGCCAGAGTTGACCTTCATCTCGTAGGGCTGGTCGTCATTGACCCAGTCGGCCACGTACTCGATGCCTTCCTCGGCCAGGATGTCCGGCGTGTGGTGGGTCTCGGCCAGGCCGGGGCCCATCCAGCCCCGGGGCGCCTTCCCGCTGAACTCCCGGATCACCTCGATGGTCTTGCGGATGGTGGCCCGCTCGTCCGGCTCCCGGTGCAGCACCTGCTGGATGTACCCGTGGCCCAGCAGCTCCCAGTCCAAATCCAGGCACGATCGCACCATTTCCGGATACGCCTCGCATACCGCGGCGTTCAGGCTGATAGTGCAGGGCAGGTTGTGCGCTGCCAGCGCCCGCTGCATCCGCCAGAAGCCCACTCGCATCCCGTAGTCGTACCAGGAGTAGTTCGGGATGTCGGGCGACACGGCCGCGCCCTGAGGCGAGGGCAGCACCGTCCGCGCCATGGGCTGGTCTATGTCCCACTCCTCGACGTTGATGATGAACCAGACGGCGACCCTGGCCCCATCGGGCAGGGTCAGCCGGGGCCGGTCGAAGATAGGTGAGAACTCGGCGCGGGGGTTGGGCATGGGAAGGGCCTCCGGGGAGCAGAGTGATGGGCAACAGGCTTGCGTTACAGGGTGCGGAGGTATTGCAGCAGTTCCCCGGCGTGGGGGCAGGCCGCGGCGACGGTTTGGGGGTCGATCTCGGCCAGAATGCCGTAAGACCTTCTGCCTTTGCTGTAATGCCGCCGGCATCGGAAGGTAGCCTGTCTCAGCATGTCCAGCGCATCCTCTTTCAGGATTGCTTCCAAGGGTGGCGAATTCTGAAAGACACTAGTGTCGAGCGAGGAATCGAAAAAGCGTTGCAACGCCGGTGGGTCGGCTATAAAACCAAGTCTCCATTGCCTGAACCATCATATGCGCGCTATCGTCATCGGTCTCGGCAGGCTGCTGGAATCTGTGCTGAACCCGCGCTCTCAAGTGCTCCCATACGGTATGCCCGGCCGCAACCGGTTCTTCGCTGTCGACGAGCAGCAAAGGCCTGGGCTCGGTTTCATTGTCTTTCATGTAGCGATCAAGCTGGCTGTTGAACAGCGCGAAAGCTTCGTGTTGCCCTCTACCGACAGCGATCTCCAGCATTTGTCCGTCTACGCCGGCTTTGCTGAAGAAGATTTGCCACGCCCTGCGGAAAGCCTCGGCATTTTCGTCCACCATGGCTGCGCGGTTCGTTGGTCCAGGGGGTGGATCTGCTCTTCCGCCGCCTTCGATGTACAGTCGGCATCTCACCAGCGATTGCCCCCCAGCTCACCGATGCTCCACAGGTAGCCCAGGCTATACTTTTCCAACCATTCCTCCAGCCGATCTGGGTCGAGCCGTTTCATCTGAGTTTGGCCGTCCCTCTTTTCGCAAATCACGACGCTGGACGCATGATCCTCCAACGCGTTGATGAGCACTCGCGAATGCGTCGTCACCACCAACTGCGTTCGCTCCGATGCCTGGATAAGCATCTCCCCGATGCTCAACACGACGTCCGGGTGCAGCCCCAGTTCCGGTTCCTCGATTACCACCAGCGGCGGCGGCTCCGGGTCCAGCAGGATGGCGGCCAGGGCCATGTAGCGCAGCGTTCCGTCGGACAGGCGTGATGCCGGGATGTAACGCTCGCCTGCGCCCCGCTCTACGACGAAAAGCTCGGCTCCGCCGCCGCTGACTTCGACCTGGAAATCCGCAATGCCGTCGTAAATCTGCTGTATCGATTTGACGAAGGCCTGCCGGCTGTCGCCGCGCAGTTTTGACAATACCAGCGCGAGATTTTCCCCGCGTTCGGTCAAGAACGTACTTGGTTCATCAGCTCTTGGCGGTTGGCGCAGCCTTGCCGCCGGTCCGAGCTCCCAATTCCGATATAGGCGAATTTGACGATATTGGTCCTGCAGCCAACCAAGCTCCGGGTATAGGTCAGGGTCTTCTCGCTGTGAAAGGATGGATGCGTCTGGACGTACCGTTTCACGGCGGAGTTTTCGTTCCCTACGTTGGCCGTCGGACTCGCCTACCAGTTCATTGATAACTGGGTAAGCCATTCCATCGGGAGACCGCGTGTCCAATGCTGAAACGTAATAGAAAACGGGGAGTTCTGCATCGGCGCTTGGGCGTTCGTTCTCAATGCTCTCGTATCTGACCTCGAACCGCTCCCCCTGCTGACCAATGAGCAACGTATGACGCAGCGGCATCGTACCATTCGGGTAATTGACGACTGCATTAACCTGGGGCCGGTCTTGTCCATGGTCGCCCTTCCAGAGCCACTCGGAGATACCACCCACACCCCGTACCGGCGCGGACAGGTCCCGCGGCGCTGCCTGCAACAGTGCCAGCGCCTCGATGAAGTTGGACTTGCCGGAGCCGTTGGGTCCGATGAGGACATTCAGCCGCTCCATGGGCAGGTCGACGCCCTGTGGTCCGAAAGACAACATACCGCTGATCTTCAAGCGCTGGATCAGCGGTTGGGCGCGAACGATTTCAACGGCAATGCTTACCGTGGACATTGCAGCGGCTCAAAGCAAACTAGGTCGGAGGGACGGCGCTTACAGCCCCAGCGCCTGCGCTCCCAGCCTTGCCAGGTCCTCGTCCTCCTGGGCGGACAGGCCGCTGACGCCAATGGCGCCCAGCACCAGGTCGGTCTCCGGATCACGCACGACGACGGCGCCCTGGACGGCCACGAGCTGGGGGTCGCCGAAGTCGGCGATGTTGCGGCCCTCGTTCTTCAACCGCTCGGCGTAGGTGTTGGAGTCGGAGCCGGACATGGCGGAGGTGTAGGCCTTGCTCATGGCCATGCGCTGGGGCAGGGCGCGGCAGTTGTCCATGCGGGCGTAGCTCAGGATCTTGGCGTCGGCGTCAACGATGGCGATGGCCAGCGGACGGTCAGGTTCCTGCTGGGCCTTGTCCAGCATGGCGTTCATGGCGGCGCGGACCTGGCCCAGGCTCAGGGTGGGGCGGTTGTACATGGGAAGCCTCCGTAGGATGCGACGGCGGGGAGTAATCAATCAACGCCGGCATTCTACACGGGGGCAACGACGGGCGGCAACGCAGCGGCGCATGCCGCAATTGCCGCTGCCGGCCCGGTACGCTATACTCCCTGCGATTTCCCCGACACTGCCCCGGAGGGCCTACTTATGGACATGGGACTCAGCGAGATCCAGCAGATGCTGAAGAACTCGGCGCGCGAATTCCTGGCGCAGGAATGTCCGCTCACGCTGGTGCGCGAACTGGAGGACGACCCCCAGGGCTTCAGCGAGGACCTCTGGCGCCAGGTGGCCAACCTGGGCTGGACCGGCATCCCCTTCCCCGAGCAATATGGCGGAACCGGCGGTTCCTTCCTCGACCTGGCCGTGCTGGTCGAGGAGATGGGCCGCGCCCTGCTGCCGGCGCCTTTCTTCGCCACCGTCGTCCTGGGCGGGCTAACCGTGCTGGACGCCGGCAACGACGACCAGAAGCGTGACATCCTGACCGGCGTCTGCGCCGGGACGGTCCGGCTCACCCTGGCCCTCACCGAGCCGTCGGCCACCACCGAGGCCTGGGGTGTGGAGACCCAGGCCAGCGCGTCGGGCGACGGCTACAGCATCAGCGGCGCCAAGCTGTTCGTTCCTGATGCCCACGCCGCCGATACCATCATCGTCGCTGCCCGCACCATGCCTGCCGGCGACGACCCGGAGCAGGGCATCACGCTGTTCCTCGTCCCGTCCAACGCGGCCGGCGTGGAGATCGAGCAGGTCAGCACCATCGGCAACGAGCGTCTCTGCGAGGTGCGGCTGAGCAACGTGTCCGTCGGAGCCGGCGCCGTGCTTGGCTCGGTCGGCGAGGGCTGGCCGGTCATCGAACGGGCCCTGGCCCGGGCCACCGCGGCCCACTGCGTGCAGATGGTAGGCGGCGCTGAGGCCGTGGTCGACATGACCGTGGAGTACGTCAAGCAGCGCACCCAGTTCGGCCGTCCGGTGGGCAGTTTCCAGGCCGTGCAGCACCACTGCGCCAACATGGCCACCGATGTTGAGGGCGCGCGCCACGTGGCCTACCAGGCGGCATGGGCTCTCGCCGAGGGCCAGTCTGCCCGCCGCGAGGTCGCCATCGCCAAGGCGTGGTGCAGCGGCGCATACCAGCGGGTCTGTTCCCTGGGCCACCAGTGCCACGGCGCCATCGGTTTCACCATGGAGCACAACCTGCAGCTCTACACCCGCCGCGCCAAGGTCCAGGAGCTGTCCTACGGCAGCGTCCACGACCACAAGGAAGTGGCGCTGCAGGAGATTGAGGCTGGGTAAGCAGCGCCGATGTAGTCTTTCTAGTGCCACAGCGAAGGGAGTGAAACGATGGCAAGACGCGTCGCTTTTTGCCTCGTGGAAAACAGCCGAGGCGAGGTGTTGTTGATCCAGCGCGGATACGGCAAGGAAAAGGGGAAATGGTCGTTGCCCGGTGGCTTCGTGGACCGGGGTGAAAGCAGCAAACACGCAGCGTATCGCGAAACCAAAGAAGAGACGGGGCTGATAGTTGAGATAATTTCAACCGTGATGGTTGGTCGGACACGCCCTATAAAGACTTTTGCGGGGCGAGTCGTAGGCGGAAAATTAAGATTTCAACGGCGGGAATGTCTGGATGTCAAGTTCCGAGATCCGAGGAAAATTCGTTCTCATGAGTTGGCTTTTGGAGCGGACCGAAGAGCGTTGAGTCTTTGGGCGGACATGAAAGCCAAACATGACGAACTCAAACATCGACCATTGCCGGACGAATGCCCGCGCTGCGGCGCGTCTGGTGTCCGGTTGCGCCGGTACCTACATCAAAATCACTATCGTTGCGGTTCGTGCAAAAAGACTTTCTAAATTGTGGCACGAGTAGCTACCATCGAGGAGTAACCACACATGACCATGACCCCCGCCCGCAGTTCGCCCTTCGCCGCCATGGCCCGCGACCCGCTGCATCCCGACGTGATCTACCGCGACGAACGCTGCTTCGTGGTGCGCGACGTCAACCCCAAGGCGCCGGTGCACCTGCTGATCATCCCCAACATGCCCATCAACGGGCTCGATTACATCAGCCCCGCCATGGAGGCCACCATGGGACACCTGTTCGTGGTGGCCGCCGAGATGGCCCGCCGCGAGGGCGTCACCATCAGCGGGTACCGCCTGGTGGTCAACAACGGCGAAGACGCCGGCCAGACCATAGCCTGGCCCCACATGCACCTGCTGGGCGGCCGCGGGCTGGGTGAGATGGGCTGAACTCGCCCAGACTAGAGGAGGATTGATTATGCCCAGAATAGATCAGTCCCATCCTGACAACGTTGCTGGCCGTTGGTTTGTTGACACTCGTTGCATACGGTGCGATTCAGCCCGCAACTGGGCGCCCGACCTGATTGGAATGGACGCTGCCGGCCGTTCCGTCATCCTGAGCCAGCCGGCCGGACCGGATCAGGAGGCCGCTTTGTGGCGCGCCGCCGCCGCCTGCCCCACCAAGTCAATCGGCAATGTCAACCAGCCTGTCGAGCCGGCCGGCGTTTTCCCTTACCTGCTCACCGACGGCGTGTTTGCCCTGGGGAATAACGCTCGCTCATCCTTCGCCGCCCACTCTTTCCTGGTCATCCGTTCTGAAGGTAACCTGATGGTTGATTCTCCCCGGTTCGCCCGTCCGCTGGCCGCCAGAGTGGACGATTTGGGCGGCGTCGCTCACGTCCTGCTCAGCCACCGCGACGATGTAGCCGACTACGACCGCTGGGCCGACCGGTTCGGCGCGCGCGTTTGGATTGGCGAGGCTGATGCCGACGCCGCTCCCCTCGCTACCGACTTGACCGACGATGACCACGTTACTCACATCGCGCCCGGCGTGCTGTCAATCCCGGCTCCCGGACATACCCGGGGCCACGTGGTGTATCACATCGACGACCGGCTGCTGTTCACCGGCGATACCCTGCATTGGAACCACCGTCGCAACGAATTGGACGTTTTCCCCAACCAGACCTTCCATTCCTGGGACGTTCTGGCCGACACTATGGACCTGCTCGCGACCCTCAACGTGGAATGGGTGTTCGCCGGACATGGTATGTGGCATCATATCGGCGCCGATGAGTGGACCCGTCAAATGAGCGTCCTCGGCCCGGCAATGCGAAACGTCGGCCGGCGGGCTTGGGCGCAGCGCCCCAACACAACCTACGACTGGTATTAACGAGATGACCACCATTGAAATCTCCGGCCGCGTGCATGACCGCATCCGCCGCCGGATCCGACGCCTCCCGCCCGGACTCCAGGAACACTGCCAGCGGGTGGAACAGATCGCCCGCGAACTGGCGGAGCGACACGGGCAGGACGTGGAGGCCGTCGGACTGACCGGCCTGGCCCACGACGCCACCAAGCACTTCTCCGGCTTGGAGAACCTGCTGCGCATGGAGGAATATGACCTGCCTCCGGTTACCGAGTTCGAGCGGCGCAACCCGGACATCCTCCACGGCATGGTGGGCGCGGAGCTGCTGAAGCGGGAGGACGGCCTCGGCCATCCCCAGCTCTACAACGCCATCTACTGGCACACCACCGGTGACCCGGCCGGCGGCGACGTCATCGCGCACATTGTGTTCCTGGCCGACAAGCTGGATCCGGTCAAGGTCAACCGCTACCCCTGGCAAGGCGAACTCAAGGAACTGGCGGAGACCGACCTGCCCGCCGCCATGATCATGTTCCTCACCAGGAACGTGGCCCGCTTGCTGGACAAGGGCGCGGCAATACATCCGGCGACGATAGAAGCGCGCAACACGCTATTGCTGGCAGCGGCATAGGTCCCCGGCGATATAATTGCCGTTACCCGGATGCGGAGGTCAGTCATGGAATACGATGTAGTTGTCTGGCGTGACACTCTGTCTGACGGATCGATTTGCTACGCGGCCATTTGCCCCGCGGTCGATCGCGCCCATGGCCAAGGAGATACCGAAGCCGAGGCTTTGATTGACGTGGCGGATAGCATGGCGATTTATCTGGACCATAAGCCGGACAGGCACAAGACCGGGGACGCGGCGCAGAAGGCGGTATCCGAAATGATTGCGGAACTCGCCGAGGAGGGCGTTGAGCCCTGGATACGCGGGGTCCTTCCCGCCCGCAATCAGGTGCCTGCCTAGTAATGGTTAGAATTGCCAATGTGAAGACCCGTGAAATTCTGCGCCTGCTCCGTAGAATGGGATTTGTACGAAGCAATCGAGACCATGCGTATTTCTACCACGCATGGTTGAATCTGGCCGGTATCTCGACCCTGACGCGCCCTGGGATGGACAGCCCCTAGATTAGTGAGCAACATGCCCGCACAACTGGACATAACACCGGAAGCTGCCCAATTCATCCGGAACAAGGGCGGTCAGGCCGTCGTCGACCTGATCTGCTGGAAGGGTTGAAGCGGTGAGTCCGTCGAGGTATCGGTCGATACCAACGTGAACCGTCGCCGCAGCCTGGAGTCCTACGACCCCGCCAGCCAGGACGACATCACGCTCTACCTGGCACCGGGCATCGCAGAGTACGCCCAGCAGGTGTCCCTGTCTATGAGCCGGTTCCTGCTCTTCCGCAACCTCAAGGCCACCATCGCGCTGCCCCACGGCGTCACGCTGGGCCGGCGCGCCTCCCTCGTTTAGCCGGCCCGGGCCGGCAGCAGATCCGCCACGGCGCAGGCGAAGCCGGGCAGGTAGTCCCCGCCGTTCACGGTGTCGGCGTCGGTGAGTGTCACCGGCGGAGCGTCGACGGCATGCACGGTCAGGGTGCGGGCGTCGATGTCGATGACCCAGACCGCCTTGCCGCCGGCGTTCAGGTACTCGGTAACTTTCCGAGGTATCTCAAAGTCAACCGGGTGGCGCGAGAGAATTTCAACTGCCAAGTCAGGAGCGCCGTCATAGAGCATCCCGAACAAGTCAGGTTTGATTTTGAGGCGATGCTCTGAGATGAAAGAAACATCGGCGTTGCGACAGGTTGAGGGAGGCTTTTTGACGGTTACATAGCCGTAATTGCTGCCCAACACGACTCCCAAGTGCTTGGGAAAGATGTGCCGCCCCAATTGATAGCAGGCTAAAGCTGCTGCCTCCTCATGGTCTGCGTACTCCGGCGTTGGAAGTTCCAACAGTACGCCAGTAACCAACTCGTAGCGTGGATACTCCGGCAGCGCAGCGTATTCTTCCAGTGTCACCATTGGATAAAACCTCGCGACGCCGATAGCGGGTGTCAGGGACGCAGCCGGGGCAGCATATCGGCAACCGGGCAGACGAAACCCGGCAGATAGTCTTCCCCATCCACAGAGTCTCTATCGGCTAGAACCAGCGGCGATACGCCGGGTCTGTGTACAATGAGCGTGCGCCCAATGGGGTCAAGCACCCAGACGGCCTTGCCGCCGGCGTTCAGGTACTCGGCAACCTTCTGCGTCATCTCCCGTTCTGTGTTGCTGGGAGATAGCACCTCAACCGCCAGGTCCGGCGCGCCGTCAACCAATACCCCAAAGAGGTCGGGCCGCAGTCGCTCGTTGGATACGAACGACACGTCGGGCAAACGCGAAGTGGCGGGTGAATCCGGCCCAGTAACGAACCCTCGGCTGCTGCCGTACACTTCCCCAAGGTCGTGGGCTTCGACGTGAATATCGACATAACGCGATACTTTCACGACCGTAATTTCATGCTCTCTTGATGCCACGTTTTTCTCGACCAGTGCTCCTCGCACCAACTCGTAGCGCGGATATTCCGGCAGCGCGGCGTACTCTTCCAGCGTAACGGGCGGCGCGATGGCGGTGCTTTGCGTCGTCATTGGAAACCTCCGTAATTACCGCGCGTAGCGGTAGCCGCCGGCCGGTGTGCGGGCGCAGTTGAGGCGGCGGTTCAGGTGCAACCCTTCCAGCACGAACTCCACCGCTGAGGCCACGACCTCCGGACGCTTGTCGTCGCCCACCAACGCGGTGACGGCGGCGCTCAGTCCATCCACGTTGTCCAGCGCTGAGGCGTAGGCGGCGGCCGGAACGTCGCTCCCGGTCTCCACGGCGTTGCCCAGGTCGAACGCCATCACGATGTCTTCCAGCTCCTCCACGTTGCAGTAGCGACCAAAGATGCCCAGGGTCGCCCGCTTGGTCAGGTCTTCGACCAGCCGGTCCTCCCGGCCCTCACCGAAGGTCTCCATCTCGATCTTGCCGCCCAGGGAGGCCACGAGATAGGGCAGGTCGCTGATTCGGGGGCAGGCGATATCCTCCCCCAGCCGGATGCTGCGGCGCAGCGCGTTGCTGATGAGCGTTTCATAGTTGGCAATGGAGACGCGGACGCTCACGCCGGAACGCTGGTTGATCTCGTTGCTGGAACGTGCCCGCGCTGTCAATTCGGCGATGATGTCCGTCATGAACTGGGGAACCTCCACCCGGTCTTCGTCGGGGAAGCGGTTGCGCTCCTGGTCCATGATGGCGATCTCTTCGTCCAGGGTCTGTGGGTAGTGGGTGTGGATCTGCGCGCCGTAGCGGTCCTTCAGCGGGGTGACGATGCGGCCGCGGTTGGTGTAGTCCTCGGGGTTGGCCGTGGCCACCACGAACACGTCCAGGGGCATCCGGATGCGGTAGCCCTTGATCTGCACGTCCCGCTCTTCCATCAGGTTGAACAGGCCCACCTGGATGCGCTCGGCCAGGTCTGGCAGCTCGTTGATGCAGAAGATGCCCCGGTTGGTCCGCGGCACCAGGCCGTAGTGGATGGCGGATTCGTCGGACAGGTGCCGGCCCTCGGCCACCTTGATGGGGTCGATCTCGCCGATCAGGTCGGCGATGGATATGTCGGGCGTGGCCAGCTTTTCCGAGTAACGCATATCCCGCCCGATCCAGGCCACGGGCGTGTCGTCGCCCATGTCGGCCACCATCTGCCTGGCGTCAGGGCTGAGGGGGTTGTAGGGGTCGTCGTTAAGTTCGCCGCCGGCGATTACCGGGAGCTGTTCGTCCAGCAGGTTCACCATCTCGCGGATCAGGCGGGTCTTGGCCTGCCCGCGCTCGCCCAGCAGGATGATGTCCTGGCCGGCCAGGATGGCGTTTTCCAGCTGCGGAATGACCGTCTGGTCGAAGCCGATGATGCCGGGAAACACCTGCTCTTCAGCGCGTATCTTGGCGATCAGGTTCCGGCGCATCTCCTCGCGCACCGAAACCGATTGGTAGCCGCTATCGCGGAGTTCGCCGATGGTGGCGGGCAAAGCGTTATTCGTGGACATGGAATCAGGCCGTCCTTTGGTCAGAGTAGGGGTCCGCCGGCAGTATAGCAAACGGGCAGCAACCCGGCTTTGCTATACTGCTGGCGGATATTCGGTACGCGCCCGGAGGCTAGTGATGACCACCAAATCGCCGCCGTCCATTGATCCCAAGCTGGCCCACCTCTACGACGAAAACGGAGTTTTCTATCCCTCAGAGGACGGTATACCCATGCCCGACGCCGAGACCCAGGGCGTCATCTTTCGCGCCGTAGTAACGCCCCTGCATCACTACGTCACCAGCATCCGTCCCGACGCCCACGTGGCCGGCAACACTTTCGTCTATTATGAGCAGGGCAACCCCCGGCGCTTCGTATCTCCGGACTGTTACGCCGTTTTTGACGTGGACGTGAACCACGTGTTCTACCGGAACACCTACCGGGTGTGGGAGATGGGCAAGCCGCCGGACTTTGCATTGGAGATTGCTTCCGAAAACACCGCCGCCCACGACGTGCGGGGCACGCCGGCTCTGTACGCCAGCATCGGCATCGGAGAATACTGGCTGTACGACGCCACGCCGGACAGCCGATACTACGGCCTGAAACTGTATGGCGGCTATCTGCACAGCGGTGGGTACGAGCCGTTTGAAATCCACGAGGACCCGGACGGCCTGGTGTGGGGGCACAGTCCGGCGCTGGGACTGGACCTGTGCTGGGATACCGGCAAGTTGCGGTTCCGCATCCCGGCAACCGGGGAGTTTTTGCCGGACTACGATGGAACTCTCACCGCGCGCGACCAAGCCCGATCCGAAAACGAAGAACTCCGCGCCGAAATCGCGCGGCTCCGGGCGGAGATCGATCGCAGCCAACCCTGAGACCGACGCCAAGGTTTACACCCGCAATATCCCCCGCACCTGCAACTGCTGTTTCAGGTAGCCCATGTCCCGGTTGCCCTTGATGGCGTTGCAGGTGTGGCACATCAGTTGCAGGTTGCCTACCGAATCCTGGCCGCCCCGGGAGCGCGGCGTGATATGGTCGATGGTCAGCACGTGCAGGGGCAGTTCGTACTCACAGCCGGCGCATCTGCCGTGTTGACTGCGATACAGTAACGCCCGGTCCGACTGAGGGTCCACCGGGCTCAATAGAGTCAGGTCGTTTCTTCGCGGAGGCTCCCGCAGCACCATGGGAGTCCAATCCTCCCACGGCTTTTCGTCATCGCCGTTCATCGGTATCTGCAATTCCCGTCTGGCCCGTTGCGTCAGCACCTCCGCGGCCTGCGGCAGTATGTCAATGCCAATCCACTGCCGCCCCAGCTTTTCGGCAGCGATGCACGCGGTGGCACAGCCACAGAAAGGATCCAGCACCAGGTCGCCCAGGTTGGAAGACGCGTTGATGATGCGTTCCAGCAATGCCAGCGGCTTTTGCGTCCGCCAGCCGGTGCGCTCTATGGCTCGTGGTGGAATTGGCCTTATGTCCGTCCACTGGTTGGTAGGCACTTGGCCTGGGTTGCTGGCAAGGTAGCGTTTCAGGGACGGCATACCATTGTCACTTGGATAGTAAATCAAGCCGGCTTCGTCCAACGCATCCAGGCGCTCCAAAGGACTGGCAATGTTGCGGTAACCGGGGACTACATTCGCGTCAATCCAGGCGGCGTAATTTCCCGTCATCGGCACTGCCCAGTGCCGACCGATTCGATTTGGGTCGTGGCTGCGCCAGGGTTGGCCGGTTTCACCAAACCTCAATTCGGCCGCAGTGAGGTCTCCCAAGCGGTATGCCCCCCGCTCGTCTTCATGGCGATAAAACTGCTCTACGTAGTCGCCGTCCAGCGGAATGCGGACTTCGTTTGAGTTTATCCTGGGCTGACGACTGTAAAACAGGATGATGTCGCGCACCCTGCCGAAGTTTCGCGAATCATTGTGCGCGGAAGTGCGTTGCCAGCTGATTTGCGCCCGGTAGCTGTTCACCCCGAAGACGGCGTCCATTACAGATTGCAGGTAGTGGCCGGCCGTATCGTCGCAGTGCAGGTAGATACTGCCAGTAGTCTTCAGCACCCGGTGCAATTCCAACAACCGCACGCTCATAAACGTAAGATAGCCCGCCATGCTCTCCCCGTGGGACAACCGTGCCCCGTTGATGAGATGAAACGGCGCCGGTAGCCGGTATTCGATCTCATCGATCCACTCCTCCTTCATGTCGTCCAGCGTCCACACGTCATCGAACTCGGCGCCGCGGGCCTCGCTGTCCAGCGGCGCGGCGTAAGTCCGGTTGGAGTTGAACGGCGGGTCCAGATAGATGAGATCGACGCACTCGGAGTTGATTCCCCGCAGGATGTCCAAGTTGTCTCCGGTGAAAATGGTGCGACTGGGCACGTTGCACGCGCTGGGCATAAGGCCACCTCGGGAGCGAGTCTAGCAGTCGCCAAAGACGGCGGACAAGGCAGAGGTGTCACCAACTGCGCTTATTGCGTGGGCGAGCAGGACTCCGATGCCAGGGCGATCCTCGTCGCCGAGGGCGATTGGGACAACGACCTGATGGAGCAGGTCAAACCGCCCGGCCCCATCCAGCAGCGGGCCGCTGCAACTCCCCAGGCGTGGGGATGGCGACGATGAAAACGCCGGGGCCGGCATGACGCCCGCCCCGGCGTTTTGAGGTGCTAAAATTGGCGCCAGTATGCCGCCCGGAGGTTTGCAATGACCACCGCCGCAAATAAAGCCAAAATGCTGCCCTACCACCGCCAGGGCGAGATCGACTATGCCAGCCTGGAATTTGACCCGGACACCAAGCACCTGACCCCTGACGCTATGGAGCAGAACCTTGAAATGGCGGAACTCCTCGGTCTGTTCAAGGCCCGCTTCACCGACTTCAACCGGCGTCCCGACGTGTTTCTGGACAACGAGACCTACATTTGCTATGACCCCGGCAACCTGAACGTGCGGATTTCGCCCGATATTTACCTGGCCTTCGGGGTGGACGCCCGCGCCATCCGACCCCGCAAACTTTACCTGCCCTGGGAAGTGGGCAAGCCTCCCGACTGGGCGCTGGAAGTGGCGTCGGAAAGCACGGCCCAGGCCGACGTGCGGCGCAAGCCGGCCATCTACGCCACCGTGGGCATCCCCGAGTACTGGCGGTTCGATCCCACCGGCGGCCGCTACCACGGCGCGCCGCTGTACGGGGGCATCCTGCGCGGCGGAGCGTATCAGCCCGTTGACTTGACCACCGAGCCGGACGGCATCCTGAAGGGATACAGCCCGATCCTAGAACTGAGCCCGGCCTGGGATGAAGGCTGGCCGCGTCTCTACGACCCGGCCACCGGAACCTACCTGGAAGGCTGGCGGGAAGTCTGGCAGGCTCGCCTCGACGCCGAAGCTCGGGCTGAACTCGCCGAATCCCAAGCCGACATTGCCAACGTCCGGGCAGACGTTGCTGAAGCCGAGGCCCAACGATTGCGAGAGCAAATACGCCGTTTGCAGTCAGGAAACTAGCCGCGCCGCTGCCCTCTCAGCGGCAACGAAACGAGGAGACATCCGCCATGTCCACCGCCCCTGTTTACACCTACACCTACGATCACATCCACGTCCGCACCAAGGACCCGGAGGGCATGGCCAGCTTCTTCGAGACCATGTTCGGCGCGAAAGTTCTGCGCCTCATCCAGAGCGATGGCGTCCCCAGGGTCGACTTGGACGTCAACGGTCTGGCCATCTTCATCGCCTCCGTTCCGCCCGAGGAGCACATCGACCTCAGCCCCCGGGACCCGCACCTGGGCCTGGACCACTTCGGCTTCCGCGTGGACGACATCGACGGCGCGGTGGAGGACCTGCGCAGCAAGGGCGCGGAGATCTACGTGGAACCGCGAACCATCCGCCCCGGCGTCCGCATCGCCTTCGTCCGCGGCCCCGACGACGTGCGCATCGAGATCCTGCAGCGGGACGGCTCCGGGCTGATGGAGGAGTAGCGGAGCCGGCGCCATCCGGTGGCGGAGTGGACCGTCCGGTCAGCTCATGGTGGCGACGGGGTCGGCGCAAGCAGTTGCAACAAGCTTGCAAGCGCCTCATGGATCAGCAATCCTACCAAAGCCAGCAATTCAAGGACGAACCATCTGTACAGGTTACGAGCGGTGCCCTGTTTGGATGTTCCCTGCCGCTCGAGTCCGATGGATGTTGAAAAGATAGCTTTGCCCCCCAAGTAGATTACGTCCAGATACGCGATTATCGCAATAATCGCTAGCGAATACGTTGCCCAGGACGTGATAACCTCCGCCACGTCAGCGGTAAAAAGCGCAACGCCAACTGCTGCCGTGGCTATGGTGACAATACCCAGGCAAATCGTATTCCAGTGGCGTTCCCATTCCTGGTTATCCGGCATTTTGAGACTCTCCGGCCCGCTACTTTCGCCGGCCTTTGCCGATGCTGTAGCGATGACCGCGCCAGGTGTCCCACGTGGCATAACTGCCAGGCGCAATCATCAGGAAGACACCGCCAGCAGCCACCCCTGCGACTCTAGTGGCGTCTTCCAAGGTGAAAGCTATTGACAGAAACATGCTGCCAAATAGCAATCCTCCAAACCAGGACAGCGCTACCGATTGCCAGTTTGTTCGCCAGACTGATTGTAAGCGCTCATGCTCACCGGAATCGGCGGTCGGGGTCGGAGCGTCGGTTGAGCCTGCGTCAAACGGGGTTTCGTGCGGGGTTTCACCGGCCATTTTGTCACCTCCGGTTCGAGCTGCGCGCGTAGCCAGTCTATCACGTCAGTCTTTCCCCGGCGTGTCACGTGATACCCTGTCGCCCGGATACCAACCACGAAGTTGAGGACAAGAACCCATGCCCCGCGCCGCCTTCGTCTACGACGACGCCATGAGCCAGCACGTGCTGCGCCAGGACCACCCCATGCGGCCCATCCGACTGCGGAACACCTTCGAATTGCTGGACGCTTACGACGCTTTCGATGGCGTTGATTCCGTGCTGGTCACCCCGACCCTGGCTGACGAGACCAGCGTGGGCGCCTTCCACTCCCGCGACTACATGGCCGCCGTGCGCACCTTCAGTCTGGGCCTCACCGGCTTTCAGCCCCAGCGGTTCGGCTTCGCCCAGGGGGGCGACAATCCGACCTATCCCGGCATGTACGAGGCCGCCATGCTCAGCACCGGGGCGACCCTCACCGCCGCCCGCATGGTGGCCGACGGCGAGGTTCCGGCGGCGTTCAACATCAGCGGCGGCCTGCACCATGCGGCGGCCCGCAACGCCAGCGGCTTCTGCGTGTTCAACGACCCCGTGGTCGCCATCATGTACCTGCTGGAACGCGGCCTGCGCGTCGCCTACGTGGACATCGACGCCCACCACGGCGACGGCGTGCAGGACGCCTTCTACGGCGATCCCCGCGTGCTGACCATCTCGGTGCACGAGTCGGGCCGCTACCTCTTTCCCGGAACCGGTTTCGCCGGCGAGGTTGGCTCGGGCGAGGGCGTCGGTTATGCGGTAAACCTGCCCCTGTATCCCTACACCGACGACGAGATCTACCTGGAAGCCTTCGAGGCCGTGGTGCCGCCGCTGATCGAAGCCTTCTCGCCCGACGTGCTGCTCACCCAGCTGGGCATCGACACCTACCACACCGACCCGTTGACTCACTTGCAGATCACCAGCCGGGGGTTCCTGGCTGCCGTGACCCGGCTGGGCGGCCTCGGCCACCCGTGGCTGGCCACCGGCGGCGGCGGATACGACATCGGCGCGGTGGCCCGCTGCTGGACCCTGGCCTACGGCGTCATGTGCGGCGCCGAGTGGCCCGATCGCATTCCCACAGCGGCCATCGAGCGCCTGGGCCGCACCACCCTGCGAGATACCGAGATACCGGAGATACCGGATCACATCCGCGCCGACGCCCGCGCCTTGGCGGCTGAGAGCGTGGCCGCCATCAAAGACGCGGTATTCCCGGTTCACGGCCTGGAAGCGTAGCCCTCCCTGCCGGGCTCAAATCTCGTGCCGTGGTCAGCGCTGGACTGTATCCGTCTGGTCAGGACGTGGCTCGTTTAAGCCTGTCCCCTGTGCCAGCGCCGCATCGTGTAGAGCCAACCAACTGACCCGTAACGCGTTGCTTCGGGGACAACATGAGGGTGAATGATTATCCGCCCCTGCACTCCTGGCGGAAAGGCTGGCGTGAGATCGTCCCCTCCGTCACGGGTGATAGGCTTTGGCGCCCTTGTACTGGACCTGCCGGTCGGGAATGAGGCTGCGCCTGGCGAGATACCGAGTTTCGTCGTCCTCGTGCTCGGTGCAGGTGTTCCGGAGTTGCCACAGCAGCCCGCCCAGCACGGTTTCGTTGAAGAGCCAGTGTTCCACTGCGATGCTGGCTGACATTCCTGGCTGGGCCGACGCGGCTTCGGAATAGTACGCCTTCAGGTCCTCGCAAACGACCTTTAGCAAGCGACCGGCGGTCAGATCCTCGCGCGGCGCCGGCGTCGACTCATCCTCGATGCAACCGGCCAGGAACCGCCCGGCCTGCTCCATGTCCAGGTCGCTGATGCCAACGGTGGTGCGTCCCCGCTGGCTCACCGCCAGATCGTACCAGGGCGCAACCTGTTGGATCTCCAGCAGCAAGTCCTCTGCGATGCCTTGTTCGACGAGGTCTTCGGTGGACGCGGGCTGCGGCAGGTCGATGGGGCAAGACATGCCGGTGAAGTCGACGCCGGCCAATTCGGGCGGCACGTCTTCGGGATAGTCTCGCAGGACTGGGCCCGATTCGGCGTCCATCAGCTCCAGGGCGGCCCGCAGGACGCGGGACTGGAACGCCGGGTCGTTGGGCACGCCCAGGGGTCGCCCCAGTTCGAAGGACACCCACAAGGCGCGCGAGGGCCGGATGGCTGCGGTGTGTTCCCGGATCAGGCTGATCTGCGTGGTGCCGATGCCCTCCTGCTCGATGTAATGGGCAAGTCCGCCAACGACGGACGTGCAACGCGGTCAAACGGGGATCAGCAGCACGGTATCCACGGCATCCCGCTTCATCAGCCCGGCGATGCGCCGCGCGGTGTCTTCCAGCCGTTCGGGAGGGTTGGCGCCCAAAACGGTGTAATGGTAGTCGGCCACCGAGCCGATCACTCCTGCATCGGCCAGCTCGCGCAGGCGGTCCAGAGGGAAGCAGACGTTGTAGTCCTGCTGGAATCCGGACCGGTCGAAGTTGACCGAAATGTGCGACATGATGATGTCGCTGGGCTTGGTTTCGCCAGGAATAACGCGATAGCTGGTATCGCGCCAGGAAAAGGCCCGGTCGCTGCGGGTTTGCAACGCCGCCGTTGACAGGATGGCCACCCGCTGCTCCGACAGCGGTTTGCCCTTGACGAAGGGCGTGGAATCAAAGTGCGGCATCTCCAGATTCGTGAGCATCTCGCGCTCGCCGGCTGGAATGTCTTTCAATCTGGCCATGGCTTGCTCCTGATAGGCAACGGGGTTCGCCGCCCGTTGGCGACCTGCGACCTGGTTAACGGCCGCTAACGCGGGGCCGCCAATTCTATCATCCCCGCCGCTTGCATCCCCCGGTGCCCCGTTCACGGCCTGGCGGCGTAGCCCTCCCGGCCCGGAGGCACGCAGCGCACCGCCGTGGTGATGAACCCGCTGTGCGCTACCATGCGGTGGGCCGGCCGCACGCTGCGCCGCGATACGTTCCAGCCCCGCAGCATGGTCTCGGCGGTTTCCACCCGCGCGAACCGGCCGTCGGCGTTCAATGCCAGCACCAGCTCCTGCACTTGCAGAATGGTGGGCAGGAAGGACAGCAGGATCCCGCCGGTAATCAGCGCGTTGGCGGCGGCGTCCACCGCGTGCCACGGCTCCGGCAGGTCCAGGATCACCCGGTCCACCTCGGTGTCGGAGATGCCCTCGAAGATGTCGCCTACGGTTACCTCGTGGCGCGAGGTGTCGGGGATCACGGAGCGCACGTTGGACAACGCCTTGTTCACCACCGCCTCGTTGATCTCGTAGGAGTGGACTCGGCCCGCCGGCCCCACGGCGCGGAGCAGGGCCGTGGTCAGCGCGCCGGAGCCGAGCCCCGCCTCCACCACGGTCGCGCCGGGAAAGATGTCCGCCATGGACACGATGTTGCCCAGGTCCTTGGCGTAGATCACCTGCGGACCCCGAGGCATCAGGCGCACGTAGTCGCCCAGCGTCGGTCGGATGCCCAGCATTACGTGGCCGCGGCTGGTGGTGTACCAGCCGCCCACAGGTTGACCGATGACGTCGTCGTGGGGCAGCCAACCCAGGTGGCAGTGGAACTCGCCGCTCGGGGTCAGGGTTTCCTGGTAGGTGCGGCCTTTGCGATCCAGGAACAGGGCCAACTCGCCCGCGCGGAACCGGCTGCGGTCGTCAACATCGACTTCCGTCATAGCAAAAGGCGGAGCCTCGCGGAAATCCCGGTCATTGCCGGCGTCATCGTCAGGCGTGGTCATTGGTGTATTATACCGCCGTTATGCAGGAGCGGATGTTCACCCTGGAAGAGGCCAACGACCTGGTGCCGTGGCTGGAAGAGCGTTTCGCAGCCATGGCGCCGCTGCGGGCTGAGCTGGTGCGCCAGCAGGAGGAGTTGCTGTCCCTGCTGCGCCGTCGCCGCAGCAACGGCCACTCCAGCAGCGAGGAGGACATCGCCGAGTCGGAGCGCATCGTCGCCCAACTCACCCAACGGTTGCAGGACGCGGTGCGGGAAATAACCGAGCGGGGCATCCAGGTGCGCGACATCGGCCGCGGCCTCGTGGACTTTCCGTCCCGCCGCGAAGGCGAGGTGGTGTACCTCTGCTGGCAGCGCGGCGAGCCGTCTATCGACTGGTGGCACCCCACGGATACGGGGTTCGCCGGGCGGCGGCCGCTGTAGGGGTGCGTCGGGCTGGCGTCGCTAATGCAAGGTTAGCGGCTGAAAAGTTGCACTGGCCCGGCGATTATTTGCGCAGGGTTGCACTGGCCTCGCGCCAATGCAAGGTTGGGGCCGAAAGGTTGCATTATCTGGTAGGTAATGCAAGGAACCTTGCACTATGGATCGCGTAATGCAAGGTTGGGGCCTAAAAGATTGCATTACCCGACAGACAATGCAAGATTACTATGATATCCTTGCATTGGTTGACGGATGCCCACAGCCGGTCGATCCGATGCGGGGATGGCGATGAGAGAATCTGATTTCACCGATGCGAGCCCGGGGTATCTCATAGCTGCGCAAACACTCGATGGCAGTTATTGCCCTGCCTTTGTGCCTGATCCATTGCCGCCTGAACTGACTTGGAGCCAAACAACGGTTGGTTTGCTATCTCAGGCCGACCAAGCATTGGGTCGCCTGAACGGTTGCGCCGCAAGTATGCCCAATCCATATCTGCTGATTAGGCCGCTGACGACACGTGAAGCGGTGGCATCAAGCAGCATTGAAGGGACGATTTCTGATTTTCCGGATGTCTACCAGTTTCAGTTCGACGGAATGGCGCCCGACCGGGACGACGCCGAGGAAGTGGATAATCACGTCAGGGCAATGCAGCTGGGATTGGAACGTTTGCAACAACTACCGATGAGTCTTCGGTTGATTCGAGACGTACATCGGGAGCTGATGTCCGGCGCCAGGGGAGGTAACCGCCGTCCGGGTGAGTTTCGCAATGGGCAGGTGGTAATAGGCGGACGACGCGGCATACAGTATGCGCGATACGTTCCTCCGCCACCGGACGAAATGACAGCAGCATTGTACGCGCTGGAAGAATTCATTGCGTCTGATAGATCGATGCCCTTGCTGGTACAGGCAGCGTTGGTACATTACCAGTTCGAGGCTATTCATCCGTTTGAAGATGGCAACGGACGCACTGGTAGAGTGCTTATAACTTTGCTGCTTTGCGAACGCGAGTATCTACAGCATCCCTGGTTGTACCTCAGCGACTATTTCGCAAAATATCGTCAGGAATACGTAGACTTGCTCCTGGCCGTGAGCTTGCGCGGTGAATGGGATGCATGGCTGCAATTTTTTCTGATGGCCGTAGCGGCAGTCGCTACCGACGCGCTGATCCGCATCGAAAATCTGGAAAAGGTCAGTACAGACTACCAGGACAGGGTCAGGTCTCATCGTACCGCTGGCACAGAGTTTCAACTTATCACGTCGCTGTTTGAACAGCCTTTTATAACTTCCCCCCGTGTCCAATCCCTCCTCGGCGTGTCCCACACGTCGGCTCAAGGCCATTTGGCTCGGTTGGTGGACGCCGGAATCCTGACCCCGGTTGAGGGCCGCCGCCGCCCCCAGCTATACGTCGCCCAGGGCATCCTCAACGCTATTGCTGAGGAGCCGGACTTTCGCGACTTCTAATCTCCGCCACCGCCGCCCGGATCTCGTCCGCGTGCACCGCGTAGAAGGTGCCCACCACCTGGACTCCGCCCGGCGTCCGGCGCGCCGCGGCGCGTACCATGCCCACCACCTCGCCGGACGTGTTCAGCACAGGGCCGCCGCTGTCGCCCGGGTCGATGGGGGCGTCCATCTCCAGGTTGCGGCCGTAGAGCTGCGGGCCGAAGTTGGTGATCTGGGACAGGATGCCGGCGTTGGCTTTGGGCGAGCCCACCTGGCCGTCGCTCTTGACCCCGCTGCCCGAGTATCCCAAGGCCAGCAACTCTCTGGCGATGTCGTTGATGTCCGCGTCGCCCAGGACCAGCGGGGCCGCGCCCGCTCCCAATTGCGTACTCGCGACGTCGTACCGCAGCAACGCCACGTCCCGACGCTGATCCATTCCGGCCACCGTTGCGCTGAACGCCGGGGCCGCCGCCTGCCGCACGGTGACCTCCGCGCTGCCGGATACCACGTGGGCGGCGGTGACGATCACTCCCGGCTCCAGCAGCCAGCCCGTGCCGTGCTGCCCGTCCTCCGGCTCGATGTAGAACACCGAGGACCAGACCCGCTGGTAAACGGCGCTGAGATCAGCAGGGGTGCGTTCCGCCAGCGCGGCCTCCACCGTGCGCTGGATTCGCGCATCGAGTTCCGCATCGCTGGGGCCGCAGGCGACCACCAGCAAGGTGACGGCAAAGGTGGAAATCGTCAGAAGCAGGATTCCCGGGATTTTGGGGATCAGCAAGATTAGAGTCGTGTGACAGCGTGCCCTTACTAAATCCCGGCCATCCGCCAAATCCTGTAAATCCCGCTTCTGACGGTTTCCGACGGACTAGATGAACCGCGCCTGCGCCCGGGCCTCGTCAGCGTAGTCGATGTAGACGGTGATGACCTCGCTGAAGAAGTCCACCGCCTCCACGCCCTGCTCCCGCTGGCCCACGCCGGAAGCCTTCAGGCCGCCGAAGGGCAGGTGCACCTCGCCGCCCAGGGTCGGCGCGTTGACGTGGACCATGCCGGCGTCCACTGTGTTGATGTACTTGAACGCCCGCGGAATGTCCCGGGTGTACACCGAAGATGACAGGCCGAACTTGACGCTGTTGGAGATCTCTACCGCGTGCTCCAGGTCGCGGGCGCGGAACACCGTGAGCACCGGCCCGAAGATCTCCTCCCTGGCGATGCGCATCTCGGGTGTCACGTCGGTGAAGATGGTTGGCTCCACGTACCAGCCCTCGTCGTAGATGCCTCCGGTCAGCGTGCGGCCTCCGAAGGCCACCGTAGCGCCTTCGTCCCGGCCCACGGAGATGTAGTCGGACACGGTGCGCTGCTGTGATTCGCTGGACAGCGGGCTCACGTCGATGCCGTCCTCCAGCCCGTCGCCAATGGTCAGCTTGGACGTGCGCTCGATCAGCTCCTCCATGAACTGGTCGTACACCCCGTCCTCGACGATCACGCGGCTGGTGGCGGTGCAGCGCTGGCCGGTAGAGCCGAAGGCGCCCTGCACGATGCCGCCCAGAGCCTTGTCCAGGTCGGCGTCGGCCAGCAGGATGACGGCGTTCTTGCCGCCCATCTCCGCCTGGATCTTCTTGAGCAGAGAAGCGCCGCGCGTGTACAGGTCGGTGCCGATCTCGGTGCTGCCGGTGAAGGAGATGCCGGACACGTCGGGCGACTCCACCAGCGCGTTGCCCACGCTGCCGCCGGGTCCGGTGATGAGGTTCAGCACCCCGGGCGGCACGCCGGCCTCCTCGAATACCTCGGTGAGTTTCACTGCGCACAGCGGCGTGCTGGACGCCGGCTTGAAGATGATCGCGTTGCCGCAGATCAGCGCCGGCGCCATCTTCCACGCCGGGATCGCGATGGGGAAATTCCAGGGAGTGATGATGCCAACCACGCCCAATGGTCGGCGCACCGTGTAGGCCACCGTGTTGGGCAGTTCCGACGGTGTCGTGTAGCCGAACATCCGGCGGCCCTCACCGGCCGCGTACTCGATGATGTTCATGGCCCGTTTGACCTCGCCCCGGGCGTCGGGCAGCGGCTTGCCCTCCTCCTCGGTGATGGTCCGGGCGATCTCCTCGGCGCGGCGTTCCATGATCTCCAGCGCGCGGAAGAGCACCTGCGCGCGCACCGGCGCCGGCGTGTCGGCCCAGCCGGCAGCGGCTTCGGAGGCGGCGGCCACGGCTCGCAGCGTGTCCTCAGGGTTGGACAGCTGGAAGTGGCCCAGCAAGACGTCCTTGTGCGCGGGGTTGTAAACGGAGTAGGTGCGGCCGGAGTCGGAGGGCGTCCACTGGCCGTTGATAAAATTGTTATGCGTGCGAACTTCGGTGGTCGTCATCTTGCTTGATGCTCCTGATGGCAAGCGTGGGAGGTAGGCAGCAGAATACTACCGGGCGCAACCCACGGCAAGCGGAATGGCCGGAGGCAACGGCGGCGCGTTAGAATGGCATCTACCGCAGCGTCTCGCTCGCTGGCCGCTACTATTCACCAAGGAGACGACCCATGGCCGCATACATCATCGCCACGATTGAAGTTACCGATCCCGAGAAGTTCGAGGTCTACCGCGGGCAGGTTCCCGCCACCATCGAGAAGCACGGCGGCCGCTACCTGGCGCGCGGCGGCGACGTGACCGTGGTTGAAGGCGACCAGCCGGCCCGCCGCACCGTCATCCTGGAGTTCGACAGCCTCGAAAAGGCCAACGGTTGGTACTACTCCGACGACTACGCCGGTCCCAAGGAACTGCGCATCGCCTCCACCATCTCCAACGTGATGATCGTTGAGGGCGTGTAGTCGCTCCGCCGGTTTAGGAGGCAACCGCCATGACCACCGCAACCGAGCCCAAGACCCGCCCCCGCATCCGGGTGCAGGAATTGGTAACCCGGTTCGTCAGGGAGGGGCTGGACCGACCCCTTTCGGAGGACGACCCGGACATCTACTACCCGGAATCGGACGGGAACCCCATGGCAGAAACCGACGCTCAGTTCACCCCGCTGACCGAAACGGTCCACGCGCTGCAACAGCGCTACCGGGACCGCGACGACGTGTATGTGTCGGGCGACCTGCTGGTTTATTACCGGATGAACGACAACACGGTGCGTCTGGCGCCGGACGTCTTCGTGGTGTTCGGGATTGACGACCACCTGCGCAGTTCCTACATCATCTGGCGCGAGGAAGGCAAAGCGCCGGACTTCGTTCTTGAAATCGCCTCCCCAGGCACCTTTATCCGCGACATGACGGAAAAGCGTGCCCTGTACGCGGCACTGGGCGTAACCGAATACTGGCGGTTCGATCCCACCGGCCAGCTTTTCTCGCCGGCCCTGGTCGGCGAACGGTTAACCGAGGACGGAGAATACGAACCCATCGAAATCGGCCCCGGCGAAGACGGCATCCTGCGCGGATACAGCCAGGTGCTGGAGCTGGAAGTCTGCCAGCGTCCCGACGGCGACCTGCGCCTCTTCGACCCCGAGACCCAGACCTGGCTCAGCTACCTGGCCGAGGAAGTGGCCGCCCGCCAGGCCGCCGAGGCGGAACGCGACGAAGCCCAGGCCGCCCGCGATGAAGCCCAGGCCGCCCGCGATGAAGCCCAGGCCGCCCGCGACGAAGCTGAAGCCCGCGCCCGCGCCCTGGAGGAGCAACTTCGGCAGCATGGCCTGTTGTCCGAGGCTGAGGGTGGGTCTGATTCGGCTTCCGGCACGTCGGAGGTGAAATGATGCGTGAGATCAAAAACACCGTCGCCGAGGACTGCCTGCCTCAGCTTCTGGTATTGGCTGAACAAGGCGAGACCATCGCAATTATTCGCGATGGGAAAGCGGTAGCCCACTTGGTGCCGGCCGGAAGCGAAGCAGATTTGCCGGAAGAGGATGTTGAAGCGCGGAAGCGCCGCAAAGCGCTGGCAGAGAATTTCATCCAATGGCGGGAGCAGCAAACTCCCATTTCCCCCAGTCTACAGGAGTTGCTGGATTGGCGACGTTCCCGCTGACACCGATGGCCTCCGATATTATCGTTGATGCGTCGGCAACTGCGGCGTGGATTTTCGACGATGAAAGCTCGCCGTATGCGGACGCAGTGTTTGACCTCGTCAAGACCAACGGCGCGCTGGTTCCGCACTTCTGGCACATTGAGATGCGCAACGTTCTGCTATCCGGCGAGCGCAGAAACCGCATGGCAGGCGGATCAGCACCTGGCTAATCTATTGGCATTGCCGCTCCGCATCGACAATGGGCTTGATCTGGCAGATGCCTTCATAATTGCCAGATCCTACGGCCTATCGTTCTATGACGCGATTTACCTGGAACTGGCCCGTCGGCATAACGCTATGCTGGCGACGCTGGATGGCAGGCTGACCAAAGCGGCGAATGCGGAGGGGCTGTTTCTGGTCGTATAGCGTAAAGCAGGGGCGGGTTACAGACCCGCCCCTCAAGTTGATAGCGGTTGTCTGAAAACGTCAGCCTTCGAAGTCCACGCCCACGCCCACGATCTCCACCTGCATCGAGCGGATGTCCGGCGCGCCGGCGTCGAAGGTGACGCCCACCACCACGTTGATGCCCCGGTCCACCTCCGGCGCGCCCGGGATCTCGAAGCTGGCGTCCAGGTTGTCGCCTTTGATGGCCATGCCCAGGTGTTCGGCGATGATCTTCTCGCCGTCGTACACCAGCACCTCCGCCACGTTGGCGTGGGACCGCGCGCGGAACGAGACCGACACCGACTCCGCCTTGGTGCGGTTGCCGTTCTGGACGGTCGGGGTTGGAATGGCGAAGTGCATCCAGGCGTTCTGGCCTTCGCTGCCCTCAATGCGGGCGAAAGGCCCACAGTGGCGTACCGAGGTGACACGGTTCAGATACTCGCCGGTCATGGCGGAGCCGTGTACCCAGGATGTGAATTTCTGTCCTGCCATCGTCGTAACCTCCTGCCGGCGGCGTGGTTGGATAGCGCGATTGTCGTTGCTGATTTGAGAGGATCGTATTGCGGTACAGAATAACCGTCGGGTGGTTCGTCTGCAAGGAGTGCCACGGTTAACGCCTGCCGGCATTAGCCTTTACATCGATAGACAGGATTTACAGGATGTTGAATCTTCCGGAGGATCGTTTAATCTACAGCATCTATTGGAGCGACCGGCAAATCACGAGGATCAATCCTGTCCATCCTGTATATCGATGTAAAGTTGCTCCGGCTAGAGCAGCGTGCCCCGGTTGCGCTCCATCTCCAGCAGGCGCGCCTTCACGCCGACCCCGCCGGCGCCGTACCCGTGCAGACCCCCGCTGCTGCCCACCACCCGGTGGCACGGGATGATCAGCGGAAAGGGGTTTTTGGCCATCGCCTGGCCGGCGGCGCGGGACGCCCGGGGATTCCCGGCGGCCTCGGCCAGCCACTGGTAGGAGCGGGTCTCCCCCGGCGGTATGCCCCGGCAGGCTTCCCATGCTGCTCCGAAGAACGGGGAAGCGTCGGAGAGGTCCAGCGGTATCCGGTCCAAGGCGGTGACGTTGCCCCCGAAATACTCTTCAAAAGCGGTTAGCGCATCCGCGAAGATCTCCGCCTTTTCCTCGGCGTCGTCCATCGCGATGCCCAGCCCGTCCAGGGCCAGCTGCGGCTCCGGTTGCAGGCTGACCCGGAGCAGCCCCCGCGCGGTGCCCAGGAGCGCCAGCCACCCGAACGGCGTCTCCTCCAGACAGTAGTGGAGCGTCTCATGCGCTCCGGTTGCTGAATTCATTACGCTCCTGCGCCCCAGTATGCGGTGTCCTGCGGTTCCTAGACTTCCCGGCGGCGCAGAGCATACCACGCCAGCGGCCCGCGAACCGTCTTCCAGGCGTCAATCACGCCGGCGTCGGCGTCCGCGCCGGAAGGCTCGCGCCCCGCATACGTATGGCGGGCGTAGGCGTTGACGATGCGCCGTATTTCCTGCGCCTGCTCCGGGAGGGCCGTGGCCAGCATACCCGCCCACTGGTGGGGTGTGTGGTGCTCCCGCAGCGGAACCGACGCCAATCGACCCAGGCGGCGCAAGCGGCGGTACGCCCCCGGCACGTCGCGCGGCGGCGCGAACAGCCATCGCCACAGGGCCCAGGCGATGAGCCCCAGCGCCAGCACGACGCCGGCGACGCTTCCGATCCAGGGCAGGTAGTTGCGCGCGGTGGCCGTCCAGCCTTCGCGGATGGGATCGCCGCTTACCAGGTCAGATTCGTCCAGCCCGTCCTCGAAGTCTTCGCACTCTTCCTCGATTTCGCACAGCAGGTCGTCGACGTCTGTGGTGTCGCCGGCTTCCAATGCTCTCCTGGCTTGCTCCTCGGGCGGGAGGGCCACCGGGATGGCCCGCCCGGGCGTGGGTTCAAAGGGGATCCAGCCGTAGCCGGGGAAAAACACCTCGGTCCAGCCGTGGCTGTGGCGGTCCGTGACCACGTAGATGTGCGAACCGTCCGCGAGATTTCCGGTGGTGTATCCGGTGGTCATGCGCGCCGGCACTCCCAGGCTCCGCATCAGAACGGTCATGGCGGAGCCGAAGTATTCGCTGTAGCCCTGGCCGCTCTCAAACAGGAAGTAATCCACGCCGTCCGCGCCGAAGGGAGGCGGATCGATGGCCAGGTTGTAGGTGTAGCTGCTCTTGAGATATTGCTCGATTGCCACCGCCTTGTCGTAAGGCGTCTCCGCCCCGCCCGTGATTGACCGCGCCAACTCCGCCACCCGCGGCGGCATGTCGGGAGGCAGTTGCGTGTACCGTGACCATAGCCAGGGCGCGTATTCCTCGCCGGCGGTGCGCAACTCCTCCGGTCCAGCGGAGGATACTGAAGCGGTCAGCTGGTAGGGATCGCCGGCCTCCGCGGCCCCGCCGGCCGCGCGCACGGCCAGCACGTCCGGCTCGGAGGGCACGATTTCGCCGATCACGGCGTTGACGACGCCGCCCGATGGATCCCGCTCAATTGATTCCAGCACGAAAGACGTGGGCAGCGCGCCGGCCACGGTTTCTGCCGCGGCGAAGGCGTCCGCGGATACGGCGTCACGCAGGCCATCCACCGCCAAACGCAGGGCCGACGGCAGCAGATCGGTATCGCTCTCCAGGGTCGGATCTATCACGTACCGGGGGGAATCGAAGGTCTCGACCCGCACGTCGCGGTTGGCCCCGATCACCTGCCCGCCGGCGAACAGGCTCCGGCTGTCGTAGTTGGGTATGACCTCAAAGGTCACGTTGAACCGTTCCTGGTGGGGGTCCGGCGTGCTGTATTCGGGTTTCCAGCCGGGCTCCCGCAGCACGGTGCCGTCGGATAGCCACCCCTCGTGCGTGTAGGTCGCGTAGGAACGCGCTTTCCAGTACAGGGGCACCGGGGAGTTTACCTGCAGCACCGGCGTGTCGGTGGGGTTGATGGTGCCCTGGAAGGCCATGGTGTCGCCCCAGATGCGGTAGGGCAGCGGACGCCGGGCCGGCAGTCCGGCGAACAGCCGGTTGAAGTCCTCCTCCCACTGCACCAGGGGAGTTCGCGTCATGGAGTAAAAGGCGTTGGCCGGACCCCACTGCCCGCCCACGGGTAGCAGGAACGCGATCACCAGGGCCACGATCGCCACCAGCGACGTGTCGCTGACGGTCAGGATGCCCAGGTGCCCGTCGTAAACGCGACCTTCCGCGTCCCAGCGTTGACGGGAGCGCATCGACTGGACCCAGCCCACCAGCAGCAGGCCGGTGAACACGTAGATCGCCAGGTAGATGCTGGCGGATTCCGGCAGGAAGGTGAGGTTGGACATCAGGCCCAGCGCGCCCAGGGCGAAAACGCCCCAGAAGTTCCGGTAGCGGAAGAACACCCATCCCGCCAGGTAGCCCGACAGCCAGGCGGCCATCATCAGTCCCACCGCGAAGGGGAGAGGATCCACGCTGATGCCTTCGTTGCGGGCTGCCAGCACCCACAGGCCCAGGCGCTCGAATAGTTCTCCTGCGGTCGCCACCTGCAACTCGTCCGGAGCCGCGAGGACCATCTGCCAGATGATGACGCCGATGCCGATGATCAGCCCGACGGGCAGCACCGCGGCGGTCCACAGGCGGATGCGCGTCAGCGGGATGGCGGTCAGCACCGCCAGTATCATGACCAGCACCAGCGAAGGGGTGGGCGCCCAGTCCGCCACCTCGACCGACCATACGACGATGATCATGTTGAGGAGGAGCAGCCCGGCGGCTATCCACCCGTCGGGCGGCCGCAGCGCGGTCAGGACCGACAGCAACCAGCGGAACGCGCCGGCTCCGCTCAACAGTGGGGTGGCGTCCGGCGAGGGGCGCGTCAGGGTAGGGGCGGGTGAGGTTAGCGTCGCCATCGTTATCCCCGTTTATCAACCAAGCTCCAAGTATAAAGGCAGATCCAGCATGGAACCAACCCCCTGACTTCGCTCACGGTTCTGCTCTGTATCGCCGGCCGGTTGGAAATGGACAAGCGCCGGACGCCGTGCTAGCCTGCGTGATACGGGCCTTATTATTGCCTCATCATACCGTATCCGACGGAACACAGAGATGGCGTTCTGATTGGATACCACTGGGAGATACGTTATGGATGATGCCGACGCTCGAATGCAAGAACTGATGCAAGTGCACGCGGAAGAGATCCGCGAATTAGAGGCTTTTGCAGATGCGAAAGCCAAAGAAAACGACGTCCTGATTGAGAAATTCTACAAAAACCACAAGTTACTGGAAGGAAAAGTAAATGAACAACTACACAAACGAAGACATATACCGTAGCCAAATCGAATGGCATAGCGGTCGCGCTATGCTTTTAGATATTTACGATAATATTACACTGATTATAGACCAATATGCGATAAAATTGCTCGTACTACTGGAACGATATGATAAAGCGGCTCAACTTCACCGAAACGTACTGCAGCCGCTGGCGAGTGGCGATTACGCCGGCGCATTGGACGGGTTGAGGGATTTTGTGCTTGCCGACGACGCAATGTTCAAGTTGTTTCCGCAGTTGATTGATCGGGCTGAACCGGGCCTCTGGGTACTGAACCAGTGGAGCGCAGAGTATGAGCTTTGATGATGCTCACCAGAGCTCGCTTGCGCGCCGACCGTCAGGTCTCCAACACAGATTGCGTCACAGGACTTCCAGTTGATTCCTGAGTGTTGTCGGTTCGCGCGCCACCGACGGCCAGCGGGCGCGACAGGGCCTGGTTGATGTCCTCGTCGCGCCGCACGATATAAATGGGTATGTCGTGCTGGGCCAGGTACTCGGCGACGGCCTGGCCGGTGGTCCCGGTGCTTGGTTCTCCACCGGGTTCGGTGAAGGACGTGTGGTCCACGTAGCACACTGTGACGTTGATCCCCTGCCGGCGCAGGCTGACCAGCGCCGAGGTCCATTCGGCCCGACGCGAGGCGGTGATCACCATCAGCGTGTTGAAGCCCGACAGGTGCGGGCGCAGGTCGTAGATGAACCGCTCCAGCGACAACGACCCGTCGGCGCGGATGCCGGCCAGGGTTTCCATCAATATGCCCAGCTGGGCTGGCCGGCGGTCCGGGTTCAACACCCACAGGTCAGCGGAGTTGGACGCCAGACCCACCGGCACGGCCGTTTCGTCCCAGTGCTGCACCAGCGATGCCGCAACGGTCACTGCCAGCTCTTCGGTGTTGTCCGGCGGGTCGCCCAGGTGGGAGCGGCGGTCCATGTCCAGCAGGATCCACGCCTGCGCCGATACGCCGATGTCGAACTCCTTCACCATCAGGCGGTTCATACGGGCGGTGTAAGGCCAGTGGATGCGCCGCAGGCTGTCGCCGTGGGCGTAGTCGCGCACCGTGGACGATTCAGGGGTGATCGCCGGCGTGCGGCGGGAGAAAACCGAGTCGCTGGGCAGGTTGGCGAAGCGACGGTCCAAGTCCGGCAGCGGCACGGTCTTTGGCAGCACCGTGTAGGATTGGTCGTTGAGGAACGTCCGGCTCAGGCGAAAGAGCCCGAAGGGGTCGCGGGCGGTGACCCGCACCCGCCCGGTGCGGTAAATGCCCCGACGCGACAGGTAGGTGGCGATGCGGAAGGATCGCACTTGTCCCTTGACCAGGGCCACGGTGCGCCCGCCCGGCTCCGCCAGGTCGGTATCCTCCATCACTTCCAGCCACGACTTGGGCAATCGTGTGCGGTTGATCAGCTGGATCTGCCCTTCCAGGTAATCGCCCACGCGGCCCCGGGTGCCCAACCGCGTGAGTCGCACATCGATGCCGCGCAGGTTGAGCCAGGCCCAACCGTACCCGATTATGACCAGCAGCACGAGGGTGAACAGCAACCGGTAGAAGAAAGAGAACCCGGTTCCCAGCGAGTAGAACAGCACCGCCAGGATCAGCAGGCTGAACAGTATCTTGCGCCGATGCTGGCTGATAAGAGATTTAATCATGGTGAACAGCCCGTTAGTCGCTCCAGAATTCCGGATCGGTGAGCCTTTCGGGGATATTGCCGTTCATAGCTTCGCGAAATTCGTCAACGGTCATACGTAGCTGCTTGGTGATGATACTTCCCATGTAGTACGCTTTGATTTCATGGTTGCCAAAAGACACTTTCGTGTACAGGCCAAGACCCTGATGTCGATAGCGCCAATGGTCATTGTGAGCAGTTTCGACAAACCCCATCCTGAGCAGCAATCGCCGCAGTTCCCGAGCTCGCACGTTCGCGTAACGCGGCATCAGACGCTCGCCGTCAGTTCAGACAAAATGGATACTCGGTGCATCTGGTGCGGGATGCCTTCCGCGGAAAGCTCCGCCATGATTTCAGCCATTTCAGCCGCTGCCTTCTCTTCATCCGCTAGCGATTTCCCATCCTCCCAAGGATTCAGGATCACGTCGGTCATCATTGATGTGATGTTCGCTAAAGCTTCTTCCTCAGTGTTCCCTTGGCCTCCGACGCCTAGCACGTACGAGCACCAAGCGGCATAGCCAACCGACCCATCGGATGTAGTGTCTTCCCAAACGAGTACGTCGAAGGTGCGCATGTTCTGATCTCCCTTTGGGTCTCGGCGCGATGCCGGCAAACGGGCGCCAGGGGATAGCTCTGCCAATCTTGCTCAGCCGTTCCAGAACTCGGGATTGGTGAACCTTTCGGGAATATTCCCGTTCATAGCTTCGCGAAATTCGTCAATGGTCATGCCAAGTTGGCCAATAATTTTACCCATAACAATAGCAGCAACTTCCTTGTCGCCAAATGATACCTTGGTGCGCAAGCTTAAACCGTCATGACGATAACGCCAATGGTCATTGTGCGAGGTTTCAATAAATCCCATCCTGGTCAGCAGTCGACGCAAGGCACGAGTTCGGACATTGGCATACCTGGGCATCAGACGCTTGCCGGTTCCGGCGCCGAAATGGTCACACTATGGACCCTATACGAGACGTTTTCGTCAGACAATTCCCGCATAAACGTCTGCATCTCGCCGATGGCCTCGCCTGGGTCGGCCAAGCTCTTGCCGTCTTCCCAAGGGTAGTGAATAACATCAGTCATGGCACTGGTGATGTCTGCCAATGCTTCTTCTTCGGTATCGCCTTGCCCCCAAACGCCCAGGACGTAGGAACACCAGGCGCCGTAGCAGATTGATCCGTCAGACAGGTTGTCTTCCCAGGTTATAACATCAAAGGTGTGCATGTTTTGATCTCTCTTGGGTTCTCGGCGCGATGCCGGCAAACGGGCGCCGAGGCAATGCCTGCCTATCTTGCTCCGCTGTTCCAAAACTGGGGATTGGTGAACCGTTCGGGAATATTCCCGTTCATAGCTTCGCGAAATTCGTCAACGGTCATGCGCGGCTGCTTGGTGATGATTTCACCCATGGTATCCGCATCGATTTCCTTATTCCCGAAAGACATCCGGGTGCGGAGACCAAGCCCGTCATGATGATAATGACGATGGTGATTCCTTGCGGTTTCAGTGAAACCCATACGCAGCAGCAAACGGTGGAGCTCCCCCGGCCGCACGTTGGCGTATCGCGGCATCAGACCCCGGCCAACTCGGGGTCGGCCACCGATACTTGCCGTATCCAGCAGGGGACGCCCTCGGCCTCGCGTTCGCGGATCATATCCGCCATCTCCGCCGCTGCTGCCTCGGGGTCAACCAGGCTCTCGGCTAGGTCTTCCGGATCGTTCACGACGTCGGTCATCATCAACCTGACTTCCGTCAGGGCTTCCTCCTCCGTATCGCCTTGCCCCCAGACGCCATACAGGTAGGAGCACCACGCTGCATAGCAGGTCGACCCGTCGGACAACTCGCCTTTAGAAACCAAAACGTCAAAGGTGTACATGCCTCAACCTCCCGCTCCGCCGGCCTAACGCGCCCCCGGCACCGGCACGCTGTTCAGCAGCTCGCTCACCATCTGTTCCGCCCGCACGCCGCGCATCCGGGCGGCGGGGGTCAGCACGATGCGATGGGACAGCACGGCCACCGCCAGCTCCTTGATGTCGTCGGGCAGCACGTAATCCCGTCCGCGCACCAGGGCCAGCGCGCGTCCGGTGCGGAACAGTCCCAGCGATGCCCGCGGCGACGCTCCCAGCGCCGCGTCGGCGTGCTCGCGGGTGGCCTCGGCCAGCGCCACCAGGTACTCGCGGACCAGTCCGTCGACGTACACCTCCTGCGCCGCCTGCTGCATCCCGATTACCTGCTCCGGCGTGGCCACGGGCTCCAGGTCAAGTATCGGATGTGAGTGCTCCTGCTGGGCGATGATCGTGATCTCTTCCTCGAAACGCGGATACCCCACGTTGATGCGCATCAGGAACCGGTCCAGCTGCGCCTCGGGCAGCGGGAAGGTGCCCTCGTACTCGATGGAGTTCTGGGTAGCGATCACCAGGAACGGCAGCGACAGCGGGTGCGTCACCCCGTCCACCGTGACCTGGCGCTCTTCCATGGCCTCCAGCAGCGCGGATTGGGTCTTGGGCGTGGCCCGGTTGATCTCGTCCGCCAGCACCAGCTGGGCCGCGATGGGGCCGGACCGGAAGGAAAACTCGCCGGTGGACTGGTTGTACACCGATACTCCGGTCACGTCGCTGGGCAGCAGGTCGGGCGTGAACTGGATGCGCGAAAAGGTGCCGCCGATGGACGTCGCAATGGATCGTGCCAGCATCGTCTTGCCGACGCCCGGCACGTCCTCCACCAGGATATGACCCTCGGCGATCAGGGCGGCCAGCGCCATCTCGATCACGTCGCTCTTGCCGACGATGACCGTGGCCACGTTGTCGGCGATCCGCTGCGCCACGGCGGCGGCGTCCAGGATGGCCGGCGCAACCCCGGCGGCGGGTGAGACTGCTGTATTTTGCAAGGTACTTTCCTGGCCGATTGGGATGATTTTCGGGCCAGTTTAGCACAGGGAACCCCGCCCTACCCCGCATCGAAAGGCAGCGGATTTGGGCTGATGACGCGATGGCCGACTATTTCGGGATGATTTGGGATTTCTGGGGGCGCGGCAGGGTGCCATGGTACATAAGAAGACGATGGATATAGCCACTGGGGAAGTGCGGAGAGAGCGCTGGTATCTGCTGACCAGCCTGAGTTCGCGCCAGTGCGGCCCCGAGAGCAGTTCCGGCTCTTCCACAACCACCGGAGCATTGAGAACGGCCAACATCACGTGAAGGACCGCACTTCCACCCAACGCGGCCCGTCGACCGCCTCTACGGTCGAGCCTCCTGACTTTGCAACCGTCCCGTTGACAGACGGGATTCTTTAGTTTATGGTGAGCCTTCAAACGACGAATTCACGATACATACGCTCATTATATTTGCGAAAAATAATAAAATAGTCTTTGTATTATCGATAATTCGTTATCACAACCATCGATATTACGAGTGACTCGTCGCAGCACAGCCCCGGAACACCTGGCCCTTGGTACGACCATCGGTTTCCAATCCTGAACGTGTGGAGGTCGAAAGATGACGCACCGTTTGTTGAAGATACTCAAGAACATGGTGGTTGCCCCGTTGATTCCGATATTGCTAATAGCGACCGCCTGCGGGACTGCCACCACCCCAACGACGGAATCCGTCGCACCTTCCTCTGACGGAGGGCAGACTCCGGCGGCTTCTGCTGCCGGAGAGCAGACTCCGGTCGTCCGAATCCGAGAGATCGCCGTAGCCACGGAGATTCCGACTGCGATACCCACACCGGTGGCCGCTGCGGGAGACTCCAGATCGGTTTCTCTCCTCGATCCCAACGCGAAGCAAGGCGGGACGCTCCGGGTAGCTTCGATTGCGGATACGGCGCACTACGACATGATGCAATCGGCTACGGCCTATACCGCTGAACCCATGAGCCAGCAATACAACGGGGTGCTGCGGTACAACCCTCTGGACGGGGGCAACTCGATCATCCCGGACTTGGCTGAGGACTGGTCAGTCTCGGAAGATAACCTGACCTGGACTTTCCCCCTACGCGAAGGGGTCAAGTTTCATGACGGGACCGTTATGACCTCCGAGGACGTGCTCGCCAGTTGGAGTCGCATCATAGATCCTCCCGAAGGCGTTACCAGCTTGCGGCAGGACCTGTTGGCGCCAATCGTAGAAAGAATTGACGCCCCTGACCCGTTGACGTTTCAAGTGCAACTCAAGCAACCGAGCGGCTTCTTCCTGGGTGCATTCGCAGTGGAGTGGAATGTGATTCACCCGAAAAAAACCCTGGAGGAGAACAACTTTGACCTGAGACAACTCAAAGGCGGCGGCCCTGGGACCGGGCCCTTCAAGTTCGTTGACTTCACCCAGGGAGAGACGTGGGAGACCGAACGGCATACCGAATACTTTGTAGACGGTCTGCCCTACCTTGACGGCGTGACCATCTTTTCTGTCCAAACGGCCCAGCGGGATGCCCTCTGCATCGCCAACCAGGTGGATTTCTGCTGGAACATCAGCCCTGAAGCCGTCGCCGAGATGAACGATATCCCGGGTACAACAAACCATATTTGGCAAGGTGTCGCCGCCAACGCCATGTGGTTCAACATAGAGAAGGGAGCGCCGTGGGACGACCCGAGAGTGCGCCGGGCAATTCACCTGATCACGGACCGGTGGGCGATCATGGAAGCCACGGAGGGCCTCTTCGGCAAGGTCGTGGTTGATTGGTCCCCTCCCAATATGGCCTTCTCCCCTACAGACGAGGTTCTGCTGACGAAGCCGGGCTTCAGGGTCGACAAGAGTGCGGACATCGCGGAGGCCAAGGCCTTGATGGCTGAAGCTGGCTACGCCGAAGGCATCAAGGACGTGGACTTCTCGGTGCGTGGAGGATGGGCTCCCCGGGAGGATGTGATGGCGCCGATAGTCCAGGAGATGCTGCGGGTCCATCTGAACATCGAGTCCACTTTGAGGGCGCCTCAAGGGGGACAGTGGCAGGAGGACATGCGCACCGGGATTTTCGACATCGGCCTGGGCTCCATCGGCACCAACCTGATGGACCCTTCTGACTACGGCACCAACTTCTACAAGACCGGCGGCGCTCAAAACCTCTCGCGTTGGTCCAACCCCGAGTTCGACGCCCTGATGAACCAGATTGACGCCGAGCTGGACCGGGACAAGCGCCTGGCTTTGTGGCAGCAGGCGACTGCAATCCTGGACCGGGAAGTGCCAATGGCTCCGCATCACTGGCGCATAGTCTTCAACGCCTGGTACGACTACGTCGGCGGTGTAGTGCGGAAGTCCGGCTGCGGCATCTACAACTGCAACCGCTACGACACGATGTGGCTCGACAGGTAGGAGGACCCCCGAGCCTTGCGATGCTCCATGCTGATGCGATGACGCTTGCCCCAGCCCGGCTCATCCCACTCGAACAAAGGTAGGAAGATGCAAACCTATATCCTGCGTAGGCTCCTGCTTTCGGTGCCCGCCATCTTCGTGATAACGGTCATCATCTTCGCCGCAATGCGTATCCTGCCGGGTGACGTCCTGGCGGTCATGTTCAGCGATGAAGACGGGTTTCGAATGCTCCGTGAAGCGGACCGGGAAAGGCTTCTTGAAAGCCTGGGCCTGAACGATCCTCTCTGGAAGCAGTATGTCAATTGGATGGGAGACGTGTTCACCCTCAAGCTGGGAGAGTCCTTCTGGCGGGGTGACACGGTCATGGAAACCATAACCCACCGGGGCCCGTTGACTGCGGAGATCGCGATTCTGGCGATCATCTTTGCCTGGATTATCGGCCTGCCCGTTGGAATCCTGGCTGCGGTCAAACAAAACAGCTTCGGCGATTACGTCGCTCGGTTCTTCAGCATATTATTCCTGGCAGTCCCCAATTTTTGGCTGGGGACGCTGATCGTACTCGTGCTGTTGCTGGGGTGGCACTATAAAGCGCCTTTTGGAGTCATCCACATTTGGGAAGACCCGTGGGCCAACTTGCAAATCGTGTGGGGCCCAGCCCTGGTGTTGGCCCTCAGTCAGGCAGCCTACGTGGCGCGCATGGCCCGTTCGACTCTTCTGGAGGTGCTGCGGGACGACTATATCCGCACTGCCCGGGCCAAGGGGCTGGCGGAGCGTTGGGTGATCTTGCGTCACGCCCTGCGCAACGCCATTCTCCCGGTAATCACCCTGTCGGGAGTGCTCTTGGGCTTTCTCCTTGGCGGGTCGGTCGTCGTGGAAAAAGCCTTCGGAGTACCGGGGCTGGGATCTACGCTCGTCGTCGCGTTTACGGAACGGGACTACGTCGTGATCCAGAATCTGGTCCTGCTATATGGCCTGATCTTCGTGGTGCTGAACCTTTTGGTGGACATTTCCTATGCCTTCTTTGACCCCAGGATTCGTTACTCCTAAAACGAGCCAACCACCGGAGCATTCAGACACACCCGGCTTGAGCCCCAGGGAGTTGATCGATGGCAGAGAATCCAAGTGTCCTGGTAACCGCACCTGAGACTGCTACTACCGTCAGGGAGTATACCGTAGGCGTACTGCGGGTACTTCGCAGATTTGCTGAAAGGCAGCCGGTGGGAACTGCCAGCGGCGTAGTCCTGGCGGTCATAATTGTGCTTGCGGTCGCCTCGCCCTTGATAGCCCCACACAACCCGATCGAGGGGCACTTTACAAACATCAACGATCCTCCCGATTCGGAGTACCTCCTGGGTACCGACCGCGTCGGCAGAGACGTGCTCAGTCGCGTCATTTATGGAGCGCGCATATCTCTGTTGGTGGCCTTCGTCGCTGTCATAGTTGGGGACACCCTCGGCGCGATGTGGGGTATCGCCAGCGGTTACCTGGGCGGAAGGTTCGATATTTACAGCCAGCGCATCGTTGAGCTGCTCTTGTCCTTCCCCACTCTCATCCTGGCTATGGTGCTGTTGTTGGGATTGGGCGCAGGAGTGTTCACCGTTATCGTGGCCATCGCCATTACCCGCATTCCGTTATCGGTGCGGGTGATCCGCTCGGTGTCCCTTTCCGTTAAAGAGAACTCGTACATCGAAGCCGCCCGGGCCATTGGGGCCTCCGACCTGAGAGTCATGGGGTTGCACATAGCGCCTCAGTGCCTGGCCCCCTGGTTGGTGTTGGTGACCGCCCAGCTGGGAGGGGTCATCGTGCTGGAAGCGTCCCTGGGCTTTTTGGGTGTCGGAGTCCCCGCTCCCACCGCCACCTGGGGCAACATGCTGGGTGGCGCGGTGGCAGCCACTCTCAAGCCGGAATGGTGGCTGGTTATCTTCCCGGGAGTTGCCATTACCATTACCGTGTTGGCCTTCAACCTGTTCGGCGACTCGATCCGGGACGCACTGGACCCCAAACTGCGTGGCAATACCTGAATTGATGCCAATGTGAAAGCGCATTTCACCGCGTCAACCGGCGCGCCTAGATGACGACTCGCATCCCAACATCGGCCGACGAGCGTCCGCATCTACGGCGCCGCGTCTGGCGTTTCGTGCGCCGTCGTCCCTGGACTGTCGGCATTGCCCTGCTCTTGGGGCTGATTCTCTGGTGGGTTACGATCAGCTTCAATTTGATCGCCTTGTTTTTCCCCCCTCCCGAGGCCACCACCAGGATTAGCGCTCATGCCGGCCCCGAGACCTGGGCCCAGATGCGACGGACGGCCCAGAACAACGCATCTACTCCGGACCAGGGTCCTCAGCCGCCGGTGGAAGTGCAGTGGACTTACAACACGGCCGGCCCCATTCTTGCTGGACCGGCGGTCGTGGCCAACCGGATCTATATCACTACCGGGGATGGTCGTGCCCTGGCTCTCGAAAGAGAGACCGGCCAGCCGGTATGGGAATTCCCCACTGTCGTCCCTTCCGACACCTCTCCGGCCATCGCCGGTGACCTGCTGTTTTTTGGTCTGCGGAATAAACGCTTTATCGCTCTGGACCGCGAAACCGGCGAGCTGCAGTGGGAAAAGGACCTCGGCAACCCGGTGCTTGCCTCGCCTATCGTGGCTGATGGGACGGTTTATATTGGCTCCACCAATAGGCGGCTATATGCCCTTGACGCCGCCACCGGACAGGAACGCTGGACCCTTACCGTTGGGGGATGGATTGTCGCTCCGGTGGCCTACCGTGATGATAGGGTGGCCGTGGCTTCTCAGGATGGCTTGCTCCACATCGTGGAGGCGAAAACCGGTCGCATCCGTTTCGTATACGATGCGGGCTGGCCCATAATGGGATCTCCTGCGATACACGAGGACCAAGTTTTGATCGTATCTCATCGAGGAACCGTATGGTCGCTGGATTGGAATAGCAGCACCTATCCTCTGGAACGTCTCTGGTGGGCCACCAGGGTCAATCTATTTGTGTGGGGCCTGCTGCCCAGCGTGCCTAGTCAACAGGGGGCTATCTGGGCCTCCAGCATCGGTGACAGCGTGGCGCTCAGTCCTGCCACTGCCCACAACGCGGTCTTTGTAGCCAGCTCCGGGGGTAAGGTCGTCTCCCTCGACATCGAGACCGGCTCAGAGCGGTGGGCAACCAAACTGGACCAGAAGATTACGGCTGGTCCAATCGTGACTGGAAACACGTTACTGGTCGGCTCTGAGAATGGCATTCTCTATGCCCTGGACTCCTTCACGGGCAAAGAGGAATGGAATTTCAAGACGGGCGGAAAGATCTCAGCCAGCCCAGTAGTGGTGGGAGATATGCTATATGTGGCGTCCCACGATGGCAATCTTTACGCGCTCTCCTCTAAGCTGGACTTTGTAGGTTCAAGCAGGGTAGGCGAGGGAATAGATAAGCCGGGAATGCAAATCGGCAACGGGTTTTCCCGGTCATCGTTGGACACTGACATTGAAAACTCTCCGATGCCGGCCACAAATGTCGGCGCACCCGGGCGATGGCATCCACGAAAGTGGGGTCTGGACTGAAGCCACGGTTTGGTCGGCACAGAGCAGGGCTTGAGTGTCCAGTTCACCAGTCGCACACCGCCACCAGGGGCCGATGGGATAGCCAGCGGCGTCCGCCTCAGGCGGACAGGATCATCTGCCGTGCCCGAGACCCAGAATGACACCTACCGCCCGACCCGCTATAATTGCACGGCGTAAACGAACGGCACACTCTTTCACGAGGCAGCGTTGCTATGGAATTCGCATTCACCCCCGAACAGGAAGCCCTGCGCGCCGAAGTCCAGCAATTCATTGCGGAAAACGTAACTCCCGAGATCGTCGCCGAGCTCGAGGACACCGGCATCCGCCGGCGTGGGCCCAAGACCCGCGAGATGTACCAGCACATCGCCGAGCGGGGCTGGATCGGCATATCCTGGCCTAGGGAATACGGCGGCCAGGACGGCAGCCGCATCGACCAGTACATCGTGGAGGAGGAGTTCGCCCGGGCTGGCATCACCGTTGGCGGCGCCGGCTCCGGCGCGCCGGCCATCCTCGCCGCCGGCACCGAGGAGCAGAAGCAGGAGTTCCTGCCCGGCATCATTCGCGGCGAGATCTCCTTCGCCTTGGGCTTCACCGAACCCCAGGCTGGCGCCGACCTGGCCGGCCTCCAGTGCCGCGCCGTCCGCGACGGCGACGAGTACGTCATCAACGGCCAGAAGATGTACACCACCGCCGCGCACTACGCCACGCACATCTACCTGATGGCCCGCACCGACCCCGACGCTCCCCGTCACCGGGGCATCAGCATTTTCCTCATCCCCATGGACACGCCGGGTATCACCGTGCGCCCCCTCTGGACCATCCAGAACAACCCGCCGGCTCCGCTGGGCACCACCTACGGCGACAACCGGACGAACGAGACTTTCTTCGAGAACGTCCGCGTTCCCGCCTCCTGTATGCTTGGCGAGGAGAACCAGGGCTGGTACGTCGGCGCCATGGGGCTCAACCTCGACCGCGTCGGCGCCTCCCGCTACCTGATCTCCATCCAGCGCGACGAGGACATCGTCAACTGGGTCAAGGACAACGAGATCGAGGGGTACGCCATGCGCGAAGACCCCACCATGCGCGACCGTCTCGCCGACATGTGGATCGAGGGCCAGGTCTGCCGCCTGATGACCCTGCGCAGCATGTCCATCGTCGAGTCTGACGGCGTCTTCACCTACGAGGGCTCTGCCGAGAAGGTGTTTGCCCCCGAGCACGGCGTCCGCACCACGGAGACCATCGCCCAGATGCTCGGTCCCTACGGCCAGCTGCTCAACGGTTCCGAGGACGCCATCGAAAGCGGCGTGTTCGCCCACAACCTCATGGGCGCCTTCCAGAGCGGCATCAACCACGGCAGCGTCCAGGTCATGCGCGATCAGGTGGCCCGCCGCGGCTTGGGCATGCCCCGGGTATAGCAGTCGTCAGAGTTGCCGTCGTGACGCAACCGCAGGCCGTAGCCGCCGAAACCTGCGACCAATTCCTGCGCCAGGGCCGTGAGTTCCTGGCGCAAGGCGACTTGGCGTCGGCATCGTCCGCCGGCTGGCGGGCGGCCGTGCTGACTCTGGAAGCCTACGCGGGCGATACGGTATCAGCATCAGATTTCAGGGATGCCGCGCGCCGGCTGTTGAAAGACAGTCGCGGGAGCGCAAAGGCCGCCGAGTGGGTGGTCAGCGCGATCACGCTATCGGAGAACGTCGCCGACGACTGGCTGGATGCTGATGGCGTCGCCCGCCGCCTCGACGACATGCAGCGGCTGGCCCTGCTGGTCAAGGACATTGCTGAACCCCCGCAGAGTGCTGATGACGTTCTGCGACGCGCTTGGGAGTGCATGGACAATGGATATCTAATCCCAGCATCGGATAAAGGATGGGAAGCGGCGTTGCTGGCCGCCAAAAGTTACGCCGACGCCATTGGTTACCAGTACAGTGACGAAAGTCATTACCATAAGGTCATGAACATATTGGAAAAAGAAGAGGCCGGCAACAACGAGGTTGGAACATGGATTTATGTTGCCGCCAAATTGCGTCAAACTGCTGCTTATTGCAACGGGCGCAACGACCCGCGGTATGCTGAGCTCGTCGCTGATGATATCAGCGATGTCGGGAAGCTGGCATCATTCATTCAAGCACTGACCAGTTCAGGAAATAGCCAGGCTGTCTGAAATGTCGGAATTTGGGGGAGACCACGGCCAAATCAGCGCCACATTCCTGCGCCGCAGCCGAGCGTATTTGTCTGACGGAGCTCTACTGCAAGCATCAGAGAAAGGTTGGGGTGCCGCCGCTCATGCTGTTAAGCTTTACGCCGCGGCCCGTGAGCTGACGTATATTAACCACAACGATTTTTACGACGTCGTCACTGAGTTGCGGCTGGAAACGCACCATAACCCAATACGCTTTTGGGAAAACAGCGCCAACGCATTGCATCAGAATTTCTATGACGATAATTTGAGCGCGCAGCAAATCGGCGACCACTTGGACAATGTTGCCCGCCTTGTCAACTTGATTATGGAGATGATTGGCTTGCATCCAATTGACGACTAACATCCGCCTAATGCTACCGGAAACTGCCAACTGACAACCATCAAAACCTACCCCAACCGAGGCACGATGAACGTATTACCCACCGAAGAAGAGTTGATGGTCAAGAACGCCGCCCGGGAGTTCCTGGACGCGGAATGCCCGCCCAGCCTCGCCCGCGCCATCGAGCAGGACGAGCGTGGCTACTCCGTGGAGCTGTGGGAGCAGATGGCGAGCCTGGGATGGTTCGGCATCTCCCTGCCCGAGGCCTACGGCGGCGGTGGCCTGCCCGTCACCTACCTCGGCCTGATTCTGGAGGAATGCGGACGCGCCATCGCTCCGGTCCCCTTCCACAGCACGGCCACCGCCGCCCTGGCCGTTGCCAACCACGGCTCCGACGAGCAGAAGCAGAGCATCCTGCCCCGCGTTGCCCGCGGCGACCTGATCATGACCTGGGCGGTGCAAGAGCAGGACCCGCGCCTCCGCGCCGATGCCGTGCAGTGCCGCGCCGAAGTGGACGGCGACAGCCTGGTCATCAACGGCATCAAGCACTTCGTCGACAACTTCTCCGCCGCCGAGCTGGTGGTCACTGCCGTGCGCACCGCCGCTCCTTCTGATGACAGCGCCGGTATCACCCTGTGCATCGTACCCGCCAATTCAGCCGGCATCACCGAGACGCGCCTGACCACGCTGGCCAAGGACTCCCAGAGCAAGATTGAACTGGACAACGTCCGCATCCCCCTGAGCAACGTCATCGGCGAGGTCAACCAGGGCTGGTCAGCCACGTCCGAGATGCTGGACACCGGCACTGCCCTGCTGTGCACCCAGATCATCGGCGCGGCCCGCAAGGACGCCGAGATGGCCATCGAGTACGCCAAGAACCGCGTGGCCTTCGGCCGCCCCATCGCCGGCTTCCAGTCCATCCAGCACCTCTGCGCCGACATGATCGTCTGGTGCGACGGCGCCCAGTTGCTCACCTACGAAGCCCTGTGGAAGCTGGACGCTGGCCTGCCCTACAGTGTAGAGGTGTCCCAGGCCAAGGCTTTCACCAACGACAAGTGCCAGGCCACGGTGCGCTCTTCCCAGCAGATCCACGGTGGCATCGGCTTCATGATGGAGTTTGACCTGCACCTCTGGTACCGCCGCGTCACCGCCTGGACCATGCGCCTGGGGACCAGCTTCGAGCACCGCGCCCGGGTCGCCCGCTCTTTGATGGCCCAGCCCGGCCGGGTGCGCCTCGGCATGAATATCGAAGCCGTCGCCTGACCTGCCAGGAGCAACTGCCCGCTACGACAACGGTTCTCCGGATTCCGGCGAAAGCCGGAATGGCGAGGAGAATCTGACCATAACAGGAGGGAGCCCGACAATGCCCGCAGATCCCGTTTGCCCCGTCTGCAAGACTGTAATCAACGAAGACAGCGCCCGCGCCACCACCGGACAGACCATGCACGGGGCCAACGAAGTTGACCCCAACGCCGGCACCCGGAGCTTCTTCAATGGCGAGTGGTACTATTTCTGCACCCTGCAGTGCCGCACCCGGTTCCTGACGGCGCCCAACACCTTCATCGAAAGCTAGCCGCTTCTTGTCATTGCGAGCGCAGCGCGGCAATCCCGTTGCCTGCGGCGCACACCGCTCTTAAACGAACCGATGGGAGGATCATCATGCACGTCGGTCTGGTAATGGAATGCGATTACCGTGAGGGTCGCACCCAGGACGAAGCCTTCGACGAAGCCTTTACCGTGGCCCAGCTTGCCGACGAGTCGGGCATCGACGGCGTCTGGCTGGCGGAGCGTCACTTTGCCGCGCCGCGCACGCCCACCGACCCGGGCGGCGCCGGCATCCCTTCGGTATCGTCGGTACCCTTGATGATGGCCGGCATCATTGCTGCCCGCACCGAGCGAGTCCGTGTGGGCACCGGCGTCAGCGTGCTGCCCCTTGCCCATCCCATCCGTCTGGCCGAGGAAGCCGCCACCGTCGACAACATCTCCAGGGGTCGCTTGGACTTCGGCATCGGGCGCAGCAGCTTCCCGCGCTCATATCAGGGCTATGGCGTTCCTTTCGAGGAAAGCCGCGAGCGGTTCGCAGAGGCCCTGGAAATCATCCTCAAGGCCTGGAACAACTACCGTTTCGACCACCACGGCCACTACTACGACATGGACGACGTGGTCGTTACGCCGCGCCCCTACCAGCAGCCCCATCCGCCCATTCGTATTGCCGCCAACTCGGTGGACACGTTCAGGATCATCGGTGAGCTGGGCTTCCCGCTGGTCACGGGCGTGCGCGGCCAGGGAATACCGCAGGTTGCCAGCAACCTGAAGATCTACCGCGAGACCGCCGCCGCCAGCGGGCACGACGTGGACGACGCCTACGTGCGCATGCCCATCTACGTCGGCGACTCCATGGAAGAGGTTCGCGCCGACACGGAAGAGAGCACCATGCGGGCCTTCCGTCGCACCGCCGACACCTACATCCGCACCGTGGAGGCCGAGGGCGCCAACGCCACGGAGGAGCGTCGCCAGCGGGCCGAGCAGTTGCTCAACACCACCTACGACGACCTGCTGGTGGACCGGGTTGCCTACGGCACGCCCGATCAGGTTGCCGAGCGCCTGATCTCCCTGCGCGACGACCTCGGCCTGACCGGGTTCATCATGGAGCCCAACCTGGGCGGCACCGTCCCCGCCGAGCGCGTCCAGAAGTCCATTCGCCTCTACGCCGAGGAGGTAGGCCCCGCCCTGCGAGAGTGACGGACAGCACCCGCCAGAATTGCGAAGGCCCCGTCGGTGAGCGGGGCTTTTCGCTATCGACGTGGAGATACTATTCCGATTGCCGTCCCCGCAAGCGGCGCACTTGTTGTAGTACCAAGCGGGCGAGGTCAGAAGCCGCGATCCAAACCAAGTTAGCATCTGCCAGCCATGGTCGATGAACCAGAATATTTCGATACCTTGTGAACTCGCTCAGGTCGGCATCCAGCGTACCGCCGCGAACTTGTCCGGGAATATGACCTGCCACTTCACCAATCAGGGCCACACAGTGATAGATAGCGAGGCGGGTTCTGACGTCGCCTTCCCAATACTCCCGGTTGTATAACCTGGTGAGCCAACCCGCCACTTCGCACCAGTATTCCAACTGCCTGAGACGGTCGCTCGAATCGGGGCCGCGTTCATTCGCAGGAATAAATAACACCGCGGCCCTCTATTTCCTTTTGCGCCTCCTGGTCGCCGTTGTCAGCAGCGCGTTCCAAATCAGCCTTGTCGATCAGGTGTACCCGGTGGCCAAAAAACTCCCGCATTGCGGCGGCAAAACCTACAATGCGCTCTTTGGTTGACTGGGCTGAGTCATCGGCATTCATGTCGACGATAAACTGGGATCCTTGCTCGCGGAGCTGGTCCGGGTCAGCGTCCATTCGCGCATGGTTCACCGCCACTTCAGACACGTTCCACTGCCGGCAAATTTCCTGTAACGATGCGGGCGGCAATTCCTCAGGCGATGGCACTGGCCGGGTCTGAACCTCAAGTTCGGCGGCTGACAGCCCCTCGGCAATGTAGATGATGTCGCGGTGCGCCATCTCCTGCTTCGCCCACTCAGCGCCCTGGGCGATATGTTTGGCGAGGATGCCCTTGTCCTCTATCCACACGCAGCAACCCAACAGGTTGTACAAATCTTCAACCACGTCCATGTGATGCTTCTTGCTGCCCCAGTGGTACTCCCCGGGGCCGAAATCTGCAATCAGGTAGAGGTCAACGGACCGGAAAGGGTTGTCATCCGGCATGAATGGGAACGGATTCGGCTGTGGGCGGACCTGGCTCGGGTCAACCGCCATCTCCCGCACGCCCCATCGCTGGCAGATCTCGGCGATGGCGTCCAGTGGCAGGTCTTCCCGCGTCAGCAGTGGCTTGGGATCTGGGGTAGTCATCTCAACACTCCCTCGGCGCTCCCAGCATAGCACCTTCATCCTGCCTAACTGCTGATCTCGCCCAGGAACGCCAGCAGCGCCGCGTTCACCTCGTCGGGCTTCTCCTCATGCAGGAAGTGCCCGCCGCCGGCGATGAACTGCGTCCGCAGGTTCGACGCCGCCCGCTGCCATGAAGCTTCGGGATCGAGCCCGCTCGCCGTCGAGGTGCGCTGTCGCCGCTCGCCCCACAGGTACAGCACCGGAATGTCCAGTACTCGTTCCGCGTCGGCGCGCCAGTCGGGCGGGTCTTCGTAGGCTGCGGCGCGGTAGTAAGAGAACCCGCCCCGCAGCGCGCCCGGCTGGGAATATGCCGTGGCATACACCGCGACCTCCTCGTCCGACATCATCGCCTGGTTCACCGACCAGTTGCGATAGAAGTGGCGCAGGTAGGCCTCCTCGTTGCCTCTGACCAGGTGCTCCGCCAGGTCGGGTATCTGGTGAAAGTACGAGTGCCACCGCTCGCGGACACCTTCGGGCGTCTGCGGCCCCAGCTGCTCCAGAGGATGTGTTCCGTCCAGCAGGGTCAGGCGGTCCACCTCGGCCTCGTGGTCCAGGCAGTAGCGGTAGGAGACCCGCACGCCGATGTCGTGCCCCACGATGGCGATCTTGTCGTGACCCAGGTGGCGAACCAGCTCGTAGATATCCGTCGCCGCCGTCCGGGTCCGGTAGTCCTGCAAGGGCTTCTCGGACGAACCGAACCCGCGCATGTCGGGCACGATTACCTGGTAGTCCTGCGACAGCACGGGAATCTGCTTGCGCCACGAGAACCACATCTCCGGCCAGCCGTGCAGCAGCACCACCGGATACCCGTCGCCCTCGATCACGTAATGGATGTTTACTCCGTTCACCCGCGCCGTGCGGTGCGTGAAATCCCAGTCCCCCATCGCTTCACCTCCGTAGTTCAATCGGCATGGATAAACAGGATGGACGGGATACGGATACTAAATCCATGATCCCGAACATCCTGTTCATCCATGCTGCATTCGGCTTTTGTCGGGTGATTACAGGTTCATCGCTTCCAGACCCACCCGTGACAGGTCCTCGTCGGCTTGGCCGCTGGGGTAGCCGCCCACGCCGATGCCGCCCAGGATCACGCCGTCTTTCATGATGACCAGCCCGCCCTGGCCGTAGGTGAACCCGGGGTCACCCATGTCGGCGATGCCCCGGCCCTGGGCGGCCAAGCCGGCGGCGTGCTCGCCTGAATCCCGGCCGATGATGGCAGAGGTGTAGGCCTTGCGGCGGGCGTGGCGCCGGCTGAAGACCCGCAGGTTCTCCATGGTGAAGTAGGCCAGCAGCTCGCCGCCGGCGTCCACGATGGCCATGGCCACCGGCGCGTCGGGGGTCTCGTTGGCCTTGGCCAGCATGGCGTCCATCGCCGCCTTGATCTGTTCGGTGGAAAGTGCCGGTTTGGTAGCCATTAATGCGCCTCCAGAAAGTGGGTTGTCAGTCCAAAATGCGGGGCGATGATACCATGACCTATACCTCGCTTAGTCAGGTGCGGAGCTGATACGTACATTCACCGCCGTTGACGAGGTCATTGCGGTTCAATACGATGTGAACAATAATCGTGCATAGGCCATGCTGGAGGAGACCGATTGTGGATCAGATCACCATACACGGTTTGGACGACGAACTGGGAGAAATTATTCGCCAACGGGCCGAGCGCGATGGCACGTCGTTGAGCCACGCCGCGTTCGAACTGCTGCGCATCGGGGCTGAGACGATAAAACCGACTTCGGAGCGGCCCAACGTCGGTTCATCTTTGGACATATACATCGGCAGTTGGACCGCCGCCGAGGCCGACGAGTTCGACGCCGCCGTTCAGGAATTTGAGACCATAGACGAAACCTCATGGCAATGAGGATCTTGCTGGACACTAACGCCTACTCGCTACTGATGAGAGGTAACGATCAAACTGCCGTCATCGTGCGGAACGCCTCGGAGATCCTCATGTCGGCGGTGGTGATAGCGGTGGCCCGGGCCATGGAACTGGGCATCAACTACTTCGACACCGCCTCCTCCTACGGCGACGGCCAGTCGGAAACCAACTTGGGACGTGTGCTCAAAGAGTTGTCGGCGGACGTCTACGTCGGCACCAAGTTCCGCGTCACCACCCACGAGCCGGGTAGCATCCGCAGCAACGTCATCGTCGCGGTGGAAGAGAGCCTGACCCGAATGCAGCGGGAGCAAGTCGACCTGATCCAGATGCACAATCACGTCTCGGCGGTGGCCGACGGTGGTTCGGTCTCCCCCGAGGAGACCCTGGGCGAGGTAGTGGACGCGCTGCGGGACCTGCGCGACCAGGGCAAGGTCCGGTTCTGGGGGATGACCGCCGTGGGCGAGACTCCCGCCCTGCACCGGGTCATCGACTCGGGAGCCCTGAACACCATCCAGTCGGTGTACAACCTGGTCAACCCCAGCGCCGGCGCGGCCGTGCCGCCCGCGTTTGACATGCCCGACTACGGCAACCAGATCCAGCTCGCCTCCTCTAATGGCATGGGCGTGCTGGTGATCCGCGTCCTGGCGGCCGGCGCTTTGAGCGGGGAGGCGACCCGGCATCCCGTCGCCGTGCCCAGCGTCGCGCCCATCGGTTCGGGCCGTGACTACGAACAGGACCGTTCGCGTGCGGAGGGCTTCCGGCCCTTGGTGGAAGAAGGCTACGTGAACAGCCTGGTGGAAGCGTCCCTGCGGTTCGCGCTGACCAACCCCGGAGTGAGCAGCGTGCTGGTGGGCTATTCCAGCATGGAGCATCTGGAGCAGTCCGTCGAGTTCGCCGCCCGGGGGCCGCTGCCCGAGGAGGCCATAGCCCGCCTGCCGGAGGTATGGTCCCGGTTCACCGATTGATGCTTCGGCACGGGCGTCGGGGATACGAGCCACTTCCGGGGTGATGCCTTCCCGGTGACCTGCTGATCCACGGCGAGAGGTCTCTTCGGCTGGCGGACTGCCGTTCAGTCCAGCAGACGTCGCGCTGCCGCCGTCAAGATGCGTAAATCGTCGGAAACTCCCTTCCCAATGCCTTGCGCATCGCTCCACCCGGTCGCCAGAATCGGTCAACGTCAGCGGCATCTCGCGCCGGTTCACCCATCTGGCCGTCTGTTGGCCCTTCCCATTTCGTACACTTGTCGCCTGCCGAGGTTCGACTCATGGCCATCGACGCTCTCTCAGACGGCGGAACCGTGTTCGTGCTGGTCGACCAACGCCTGGACAGTTCCAATGCCGGGGCCTTCAGCGAAGAGTTGGAGACAGTCACCGCGGCCGCCGGCCGGGCCGTGGTGATCGACATGCAGGGCCTCGACTACATCAGCAGCGCCGGCCTCCGCACGATCATGCAGGCGGTTCGCAGGATGCAGCATCAGGGGGGCAGCCTGGCCCTGTGCTCCCTGTCCACCGACGTGCGCGCCGTGTTCCAGACCAGCGGCTTCGACCAGCTCATCGCTATCCACCCCACTCGGGCGGAGGCGGAGGCGGCCGTCGCGACGGACAGCTGACCGAACTTTCTCCCTGGGTTCCACCATTCGCCAAGAGAAAGCCGGCTGCACATAAGCCGGCGGGTAGATGCAGCTCGGCGCTTCCGAGAACCGGTCCTGAGTCAGCGATCCAGGTCTGCTGACAGTCGGGCACTGATCAGTCGGTTCAGGCTGACCCCTTCCTCGGCGGCCTTCATGGCCAGCGCCCGGTGCGTCTCCGGGGGCACCCGCACGACGAACCGTCCGCTGTAGGCGCGATCCGCCATCGGTTCCGGCGGCGTTTCACCGTTGGCTTCCATGTCGGCCACGCAGTCCGCCACCAACCGCCGGATGCCGGCGAAGGCCTCTTCCTGCATCGGGGCCAGCCAGCTCAGGGAAGGAAACTCGGTGCACAGTCCGACGAACTCTTCGTCCTCGGCGGACCATGTGACCCGGTACGTGTAATGATCAGCCATCGTCGTTCAACTTCTCCAGGGCACGTATTACCTGGCGCACCTGGTACGCCTTGGCCATGCCCCGGTCGTTCTGAATATTGACTCTGGGGTCGCCCGGCCAAGGTGTGCGATACACCCGGTGGCTCGTACCACTTTGGCGCGGTTCTCCAAAAAAAGCGGTCGCATATCCTAGCCAGATCGCTGAACCTTATCCCTTTGGGATTCCGCCGAAGTGTCTCTACTGCATCGAGTACTTCTATGTAGCTTACCTGATATCCGTATGGTTGGCATGATGGGCATAACGCACTCCTTTTTCGGCGGGCAAATGGTCGGTTCGCGGCAATGGCGATAAGGCGTAGCCAGAGTTACTGCCCGTTGGCCACCAGCAATTATGATATCAATATAGATACTGCATATCAAGCAGTTCTTGTCGAGCAATTGACCAAACCGGGTCAGGGCACGCTGAAGCACAACGCAATCATGTCCGATCAGCTTGATCCCCATGCTGTCGCCGGTGGGCAGCATCTAATCGCTGGCCGGAACCTCAAGTCGCCGGGCCCAGCCCCATTCGGCTCCGACACTCCTCGTACACCGCTTCCAGGAACCCGCCGGCGTAGTGCTGGTGGCTGAACGTGATCCCGTGGGCAGAGGCGTCCGATTTCGCCGCTTCGTACAGCTGCACCGCCGCCTGGTTGTCGTACGGAAAGGGCATGGGCCCCATGTAGTGCTCGAAGTCGGAAATGTCGGCCCACGCGATCAGATCGCCCATCTCGGCGTCGTTCCTGGCCCAGCGCTCACCGTCGTTCTGGCCCCGCATCAGGCACCAGGCGGGCGGGTTCTCCGGCGGCCTGAAATCTCCGCCCGAAGACATTGTTACAGCACCTGTTCGGCCAGGCGTTCCAACTCGCTCAGACCCTCAGCGCCGGCGTCGGGCGGCAAGGCTACCGTCACCCGGTTGGCGCCGGCCTCTTCATATCCGGCGATGACCTCACGGTTCGGTTGGACGTTGGTTACGATGAGCTGAATCGTGCTGGGATCCCGGCCGGCGGCCTCGGCCAGTTCGTCCATGGTCGCGCGGCCCGCCCGCACCTGCTCCTCGGTCACCCGCACCGGCATCCAACCGTCGCCCCACGCCACCACGCGCTTGAACACGTTGGCGGCGTAGCCTCCGAGGAGCACCGGCGGATGCGGCTGCTGGACCGGCTTCGGGGAGCATTTGACCGGCGGGAAATCGAAGAACCGCCCGTGAAACTCCGCCTCTTCCTTGGTCCAGAGCTCCTTCATGGCGAGGATCGCTTCCCGCGTTTGGCCCCAGCGGTGTTCAAAATCGCCGCCCATGATCTCGGTTTCTTCCCGCAACCAGCCGGCGCCGATGCCGAACAGGAACCGCCCTCCAGAGAACTTGTCCAGCGTGGCGATCTGCTTGGCTTGCATCAGCGGGTTGTGTTCCGGAACCAGGCTGATGCTGGTGCCCAGCTTGATGGTGCTGGTGACCGCCGCCGCCATAGACAGGGCGATGAGCGGATCGCCGATGTCCGCCATGGAATCCGGGATTGACCCGTCCGGCGTGCCTCCATACCGGGAGGTGGTATGCACGGGCAGGATGGGGCGCTCCGGAAGCCAGAACGACTCAAACCCCAGTTCCTCTGCGCGCTTCGCCAATTCGGCCGGGTCAACCGATTCGCTGGAAGCCCTGGCGGTGACTCCAATATCCATCTCGAAACCTCCCTTTGCGAACTTGCCTGATGTTACCACTCAATACTTCCGCAGGGGCGGCGCGTCCACGCCAAGCAGCGCCTGTCGCGCAATCGACCAGACCCCGTTCAAGGCCCGCTGAACCGCCGTGCACTCCCGACCGATCATCTTGACGCACATCCCGCTGCCGTCGGGCAGCATCGATGCGCCTCCTCGGACCTCCTGGCATTGTCCGAGAGAACGCCTGACCTGATCCAGTATCGAGCGCGCGGGCTGGCTTTCGCACACGATCAGCAGGGAGCCCAGGGTGAGCGCGGACACGTCATCCGCGACCTGCTGACCGCCGAAGCCCAATATGCCAACCCCGGTGAGGTTGCCCGCTCCCGGGTCCAGGTCGAAGGCTTCCCGGTAGGCCGGCCGGCCGCTCTGACCTCGCACCGTGACCCGGTTGGAGATCCGCCTGAACCGGAACGACTCTCCCATTGCCACCCTGCCCGGTGTTATCACGTCGCTGAACAGCAGCGCGCCGCCCGGCTCGCAGACGACTTCGACTACCTGCTCCAGGCTGGCGTCGCGGTAAGGGATCAACGGGTCCGGCAGATATTCCAGGTAGCCGCCCGCCGCGACGTTGAGGCGGACCCGCTGCTCGGCGTCGCCGTCGGTCATGGTGTAGACCTTCGTGGCGCTCTGGGTGGTCACGTGGACCCTGGCGCCGGCGCCGACGCTCACCGCGATGCTGTGGCGGTCGCTTTGCAGCAGCCCTCCGGTGGGGTTCGCCAGGAATATGTAGGCCATGTCGGGCGCGGCATCGTCCGGATACAGCGCCTGCTGGACCAACAGGGGCGGCCGCGTGCGACTCTGCGTTAAACGAGTCCGGCCGGCCCTGCGCTCCAGGATCAGGTCGACCAGGCCGTTATGTCCGCGCGAAGCGGCGTCAGCAGACGGTTCCCGGGCCAATAGCATGGAGGATCCTGTCCAGCACCGCGTCCAGCCCCTCGCCGGTGCGGCAGTTGGTGAACGCGTAGGGTCGTTCGCCCCGAACTATGTTGAGGTCGCGCCGCATCACGTTCAGGTCCGCGCCCACGTAGGGAGCCAGGTCGGTCTTGTTCACCACCAGCAGGTCGGTCTGGGTGATGCCCTGTCCGCGCTTGCGGGGTATCTTGTCCCCGGCCGCCACGTCGATCACGTAGATCTGGAAATCGGCCAGGGCCGGGCTGAAGGTCAGCGTCAGGTTATCGCCGCCGCTCTCGATCAGGACGATGTCCGAGTCGGGATATTCCTCGGTCAACTCCTCCGCCGCCAGCAGGTTGAGGCTGGGGTCCTCCCGCACCGCCGCGTGGGGGCAGGCGCCGGTGGCAACGCCGCGGATGCGGCCGGTGTCGAATACACCGTCCAGGGTCCGCGTGACGTGGTCGGCGTCCTCACGGGTGAAGATGTCGTTGGTGATGACCACCGGATGCCGACCCCGCTCCAGCAGCATGGGCACCAGCCGTTCCACCAGCGTGGTTTTGCCGGAGCCCACCGGCCCGCCTACGCCAATTCGAGGAACATTTCGCATGGTTTTCTCCCGTCGGTTTCCAGGTGTGCGGGCCGCGCGTCAGCTGGCGAACATCCGCACTTCGTCGTGTTCGTGGAGCATCGCCGCGATGTCCGTCTGAGGCGCGAAGGATGTCATCTGGCTCCAGTGTCGCGCCTCCAGGTCTGGCGACAACCTGACCACTGGCTCGTGCAGTGCGTGCAGGATGCGCTGGGCCTCCGAATGCGTGACGGGCAACAGCCGCTGCGCCGCGCCCAGGACGCCCACGGCGAAGCTGTGGCAGAACATCAACAGGGCAGCTTGAGCCTCAATACTTGCGGCGCAGGACGCCACGCCCAGCGCGACGGCCCCGGTGCCCGGCGTCTCGCGATCCATCGCCATCTGCCGAAAATGGGCATGAACGGCGGAGCCGGCCCATTCGCTGAGTAACGGGGCCGTTTCGTCCAGGATGCGCCGGCCGGCGTGGCAGGACGCCACCCGCAGTTCCTCGGGCAGTTTCATCGCGTGCAGATGCCGGTCGATGCCCACCAGCGTCGACAGGTCGCCAGCCCGCGCCGCGCGGTGGGCGTTCAACAACGCTACGCCGTCGCACGGGAGTATCGACCAGGTAAGCAGATTGCGCAGGTATTCGGCCAGGTCGTCGGCGTTCCTCACCCAGTCGCGCGTCACCATGCCTTCCAATCCCTGGGAGTGGGCGTAGGTACCCGACGGGAAGAACGAGTCCGCAAGCTGCAGGGCGGCAAGGAAACTCGCGCTGCTGTCCGCGCCCATCATAGCTCGCGTCCGCTAGACCAGGAAGTGCAGTTGCGCCAGGCTGAGCCGTTCCGCCGGCGGAACCGTGGCGATCTCGCCGTCCACGCGCACCGTGTAGGTGTCCGGGTCGACCTCGATCACCGGCATCCCGTCGTTGCGCACCATCTGCCGCTTGGTGATCGTGCGACACCCGCGCACCGGCTCCACCCGCCGGGATAGCCCCAGGTCGCGGTGGACACCCGCCTCGTAGGCCGCCGCCGAGACAAAGGTGAGCGACGTGCCGGACACTGCCTTGCCCATGCTGCCGAACATCGGGCGATAGAAGGACGGCTCGGCGGTGGGTATGGACCCGTTGGGGTCGCCCATGACTGCCCAGCAGATCATCCCGCCCTTGATGATCATCTTGGGCTTGGCGCCGAAGCTGCCCAGCGGCCACAGCACGATGTCGGCCAGCTTGCCCGGCTCCAGCGACCCCACCAGGTGCGATATGCCGTGGGTGATGGCCGGGTTGATGGTCAGTTTGGCCAGGTAGCGCAGGACGCGGAAGTTGTCGTGATCCGGCGAATCCTCGGGCAGCTTGCCCTTGAACTGGCGCATCTTGTCGGCGGTCTGGAACAGGCGGGTGAAGTTCTCGCCCACCCGGCCCATGGCCTGGGAGTCCGAAGCGTACATGCTGATCACGCCCAGGTCGTGCAGCACGTCCTCCGCGGCCATGGTCTCCGGCCGGATGCGGCTCTCGGCGAAGGCCACATCCTCCGGAACCCGCGGGCTGAGATGGTGGCACACCATCAGCATGTCCATGTGCTCGGTGAGCGTGTTCACGGTGTACGGCCGCGTCGGGTTGGTGGACGAGGGCAGCACGTTCAGTTCCGACGCGATGCGGATGATGTCCGGCGCGTGCCCGCCGCCGGCGCCCTCGGTGTGGTAGGTGTGGATCGCCCGCCCGCCGATGGCGGCGATGGTGTCCTCGACGAACCCAGCCTCGTTCAGCGTGTCGGTGTGGATCGCCACCGGCACGTCGAACCGGTCGGCTACGGCCAGGCAGCAGTCGATGGCCGCCGGCGTGGTGCCCCAGTCCTCGTGGAGCTTGAGGCCGCTGGCCCCGGCCGCGATCTGCTCCTCCAGGGGCGCGGGGTCGCTGGCGTTGCCCTTGCCCAGCAGGCCCCAGTTGACGGGCAGCGGCTCGGCGGCCTCCAGCATCCGCGCGATGTTCCACGGGCCGGGCGTGCAGGTGGTGGCGTTGGTGCCGTCGGCGGGCCCGGTGCCTCCGCCGATCATGGTGGTGATGCCGTTGGACAGCGCGTGGTACACCTGCTGCGGCGCGATCATGTGGATGTGCGCGTCGACCCCGCCGGGCGTGGCGATCAGGTGCTCCCCGGCGATGACCTCGGTGCCGGGACCCACTACCATGTCGGGATGCACGCCGTCCATGACGCCCGGGTTGCCAGACTTGCCCACCGCCACGATGTGCCCGTGGCGCACCCCGATGTCTGCCTTGATGATGCCAAGTACGGGGTCCATGATGATGGCGTTGGTGATGACCAGGTCCAGCGCGCCATCGCGGTTGGTTGCCTCCGAGGCCTGGCCCATGCCGTCCCGGGCCGACTTGCCCCCACCGAACACCAGCTCGTCGCCAGGGGTGAGCAGGTCTCGCTCAATTTGGCAGACCAGGGAGGTGTCGGCCAGGCGGAACCGGTCGCCTACGGTCGGCCCGTAGAGGTCAACGTATTGCCGGCGGCTGATTCGGGCCATGTCGCTATGCCTCGCAGGTTTCGGTTGGGTTCGACGGCTGGTCCAGAAAACCGCGTTTCGAGATTGCTTCGATGGCCTGGGCGCGCACGGTTGGCGAGTCCAGGCTGCCGTCGGTGAGGCCGTTGAGTCCGCGCACCCGTCGCGCGCCGCCGATGGCGACCAGGGTCACGTCCTTCCGGTCGCCCGGCTCGAAGCGCACGGCGGTTCCGGCCGGCACGTCCAGCCGCATACCGAAGGCCGCCTCCCGGTCGAAACGCAGGGCGCGGTTCACCTCGAAGAAGTGGAAGTGCGAGCCGACCTGTATGGCCCGGTCGCCGGTGTTCCACACCGAGACGGTGCGCGTGGGCCGGCCGGCGTTTATCTCAACCGGCTCGTCGGCGATGATGTAGTGTGCGCTGGGATTGCTCATGCTCGTCCTGAATGCAGCTACACGATGGGGTCGTGGACGGATACGAGTTTGGTGCCGTCGGGAAAGGTGGCTTCCACCTGGACCATGTCCACCAGTTCCGGCACGCCTTCCATCACGTCCTCCCGCCGCAGTATCTGGCGGCCCAACTCCATGACCTCGGCCACAGTCCTGCCGTCACGCGCGCCCTCCAGGATCGACTCGGTGATCAGGGCGACCGACTCGGGCACGTTGAGCTTCAGCCCGCGGCCCTGCCTTTTGCGCGCCAGGTCGGCAGCGACGTAGATCAGCAGCTTCTCCGATTCTCGTGGGGTCAGCATCATGGTGGGTTGCCTCGTGCCTTACAGCGTGGAGAGGTAGCGGGAGACCTCGTAGTCGGTGACCTCCGAGCGGTACTCGTCCCACTCCAGCTTCTTGTTCTCGATCAGGCTGTTGAACACGTGGTCGCCCAGCGCCTCGTAGAGCAGCTCGCTGGTCTCGGCCAGGTTGATCGCCTCGCCCAGGCTGGACGGCAGGGTGCGGATGCCCAGGGACTGGCGACGCTGGGGAGACATCTCCTGCACGTTGCCCACCACGGGAGCCGGAACCTGGTACTGCTCCTCGATGCCCTTGAGGCCAGCAGCCAGCATCGCGCTGAACGCCAGGTAGGGGTTGCACGAGGGGTCGGGCGCGCGGTACTCGATGCGGATGGACGTTTCCTCGCCGCGCTCGTAGCTGGGCACGCGGATGAGATCGGAGCGGTTGACGTGGGTCCACGAGACGTACACCGGCGCCTCGTAGCCGGGGATCAGCCGCTTGTAGGAATTGACCCACTGGTTGGTTACCAGCGTGATCTCCGGCGCGTGGGCGATGAGTCCGGCGATGAACTGCTTGCCCAGCATCGACAGGTACTGCTCGTCATCGGCGTCGTAGAACCGATTGTCCTCGCCGGAGAAGAGGGACTGGTGCAGGTGCAGGCCCGAGCCGTTGATGCGGGAGATGGGCTTGGGCATGAACGTGGCGTACACGCTCTGCAACTGGGCCAGCTCCTTGATCACCAGCTTGGCCGTCATCAGGTTGTCGGCCATGGTCAGGGCGTCGGTGTACTCCAGGTCGATCTCGTGCTGGCTGGGGGCGCCCTCGTGGTGGGAGTACTTCACCGGGATGCCCATGTCCGCCAGGTTGAGCACGGTGTCCCGCCGCAGGTCCGACGCGGGGTAGCTGGAGAGCTGGTCGAAGTAGCCGTCGTGGTCCAGCAGTTCCGGCGATCCGGCGCTCTTCAGGTAGAAGAACTCCAGCTCCGCGCCCACGTTGTAGGTGAAGCCCATCTCCGCCGCCTTGTCCAGGTTGCGCCGGAGCACCTGGCGCGGGTCGCCGGGGAAAGTCTGGCCCCGGGGCTGGCGGATGTCGCAGAACATCCGGGCCACGGCGTTCTGGCGCGGCCGCCACGGCAGCAGCGTGAAGGTGCTCGGGTCGGGATAGGCCCGCATATCGCTCTCGTGATGGCGGGCGAACCCGTCGATGGCCGAGCCGTCGAACCCCACGCCCCGCTCCAGCGCGTCCTCCAGGTCGTCGGCGGTCACCGCGAATCCCTTCAGCTTGCCCAGGATGTCGGTGAACCACAGGCGGATGAACTTCACGTCGTTGTCCCGCGCGGTACGCAGTACGAAATCCCGGGCGGCGGCTGTCTCAGTAGTCATGGCTATTCCTCACGTTCGGGTTTTATGCCGGGACCTACACCGCCACGTACTCGCGGACCAGGTTATGGTCCAGGTCCCTGGCGGCTCCCTCGAGCACTATGGCTCCCTTTTCCATTACGTAGCAGTAGTCGGCGATGCCCAGGGCAAAGTCCAGGAACTGCTCCACCAGCAGGATGGTGGTCTCCTGCTGCTCCCGAAGCCGGTGCAGCAATTCCTCGATCTCCTGGACTATCGACGGCTGGATGCCCTCGGTGGGCTCGTCCAGCAGCAGCAGGGACGGCTGCCGCACCAGCGCCCGGGCCAGCGCCAGTTGCTGCTGCTGTCCGCCGCTGAGCGTGCCGGCGACCTTCTTTGTGTAGGTCTTCAGCGCCGGGAACAGCCCGTACATCTTTTCGACGGCCTCCGTGCGCCCCTTCTTGCCGGCGAAGGCTTCCAGGCCCATCAGCAGGTTCTCGTGCACCGTGAGGTACGGGAAGATGTGCCGTCCCTGGGGCACGTAGCCGAACCCGGCCTTGGCCCGCTTGTGCGGCGCCCAGTGGGTCAGGTCCGACTGGCCGAACCTGATCTGGCCGGCCCGGGGATTCAGCAGCCCCATGATCGCCTTGAGCAGCGTGGTCTTGCCCACGCCGTTGCGGCCCATGAGGCAGACCACCTGTCCCTCCGGCACGTCCAATGCCACGTCGGTCAGCACCAGGCTCTGCCCGTATCCCACGGACAGGCCCTGGATGGTCAGGAATGGTTCGGGTTGGCGAAACATTGCCATGATGATCAGTCTGCGGCGACGGGCACGGAGCGCTCCGCCTCGCGCCGGCCGTTGAGCCGGCCGGCCTGCGGCCAATGCGACCGGCTGTTGCCCAGGTACGCCCGGATGACTTCGGGATCCTGCTGCACGTCTTCCATGGTGCCCTCGCTGAGCACCTTGCCCAGGTGCAGCACGGTGACCGTCTGGGCGAACTGGCGCACGAAGTCCATGTCGTGTTCCACCACCAGCACCGACCGCTCCCCGCCGATGGACTGGAGCAGTTCTCCCGTGCGGTCGCGCTCGCGGCGGGTCATGCCGGCCACGGGCTCGTCCAGCAGCAGCAGCTTGGGCTCCTGCACCAGCAGCATCCCGATTTCCAGCCACTGCTTCTCGCCGTGAGACAGCCCGCCCGCAACGTCCTGCGCCCGGTGTTGCAGGCCGACTTCCTCTAGGGCGCTCATGATCCGGTCGCCATCGTCCCTCCGCAGCTTGCGCAAAAGCCCCATGATCCGGCTGCGGAACCCCAGGGTCACCTCCAGGTTCTGGTACACGGTCAGGCTGGCGAATATCGACGGCGTCTGGAACTTGCGGCCCACTCCCAGCCGCACCAGTTGGTACTCTTGCCGGCGGCTCAAATCGGTGGTTCCGTCAAAGATGATCCGGCCCTTGCTGGGCTTTGACTTGCCGGTGATCACGTCGATCAGCGTCGTCTTGCCCGCGCCGTTGGGGCCGATCAGGAACCGCATCTCCCCGTAGCCGATGGAGAAATCCAGCTCGTTCAGCACGGTGAACCCGTCGAAGCTCACCGTCAGGTTCTCCACGGAGAGGATGGGCCGGCTCAGGTCCGGCGTCGGGCGCGAGCCGTTGCGCGAGGCCGTGTTGTTGGTACTGCCAATCATCGTGTCGCTCCAGGAACCAGGCGGCTGATTGCCCCGAGAACTTGCTCCCGCGACAGCCACCACGGACGCCGCCAGCCCTCGCCGCGCAGCAGCCCCATGATGCCCGACGGAAACAGCAGCACCGCTCCGATGAACAGCACGCCCAGGAAGTATTGCCACACCGCCGGGAACGACTCGCTCAGGCCGCTCTTGGCTCCGTTGACCACCACCGCGCCGATTACCGCCCCCGGCAGTGCCCCGCGTCCGCCCACGGCCACCCAGATGGCGATCTCGATGGACGGCACGATGCCCATCATGGTGGGCGAGATGATGCCCACCTGCGGCGTGAACAGCGCGCCGGCCACGCCGGCGATGCCGGCCGACAGCGAGAACACCAGCGTCTTCAGCACCGCCGGGTCGTAGCCGGAGAACCGCACCCGGTTCTCGTCGTCGCGCATGGCCACCAGCAGCCGGCCCAGCCGCGACGAGATCAGTCCCCAGCACAGCAGGTAGGCCACGGTTAGCGCGGCCACGCTGGCGTAGTACAGGATCAGCTGCATCGACGGCGCGTTCAGCGGGTAACCGAAGATGGTGGTGTAGTTGGTGATGCCGTTGGTTCCGCCGGTGTACGCCTGCTGGCCGATGAACAGGATGCTGACGATCAGCGCCAGCGCCTGGGTTATCAGCGCGAAGTAGACGCCCGTGATGCGGCTGCGGAACACCAGGTATCCCAGAGCTCCGGCCAGAACCGCCGGCACGACGAAGGTCATGGGGATGGCGAACCAGGCGTACTTGAAGGGCGCCCAGAAGAAGGGCAGCTCCGTCAACCCGCTCCAGAACATGAAGTCGGGCAGCTTGCCGCCGGCCGATTCCAGCTTCAGGTACATCGCCATGGCGTACCCGCCCAGGCCGAAGAACACGCCGTGGCCCAGGCTCAGCATCCCGGCATAGCCCCAGATCAGGTTCAGCGAGAGCGCCAGCATGGCAAAGGTCAGGAACTTGCCCAGCAGCGCGATGCGGAAGTCGGACAGGATCGTGGGGGCCAGCAGCAGAACCGCCAGCATGATTGCCGGCGCGATCCACGATCCGATGCGGTCGTGGACCCGGACCGGCGCCGAGGCGTTGCGCACCGCGGTCATGATGGATGACATGGTTGTCATGGCGCCCTACCGTCCCTTGGCCCGCATCAGGCCGGCGGGCCGCCATTGCAGGAACAGGATCACCATGGCGAACACCAGCACCTTGCCCACAACGGCGGTGGTGCCGAACTCCAGCATCGTGTTCAGCATCCCGATGATCAGCGCGGCCAGGATGGTGCCGGGGACCTGCCCCAGCCCGCCCAGGATCACCACGATGAAGGCATCCACCACGTAGAAGGTGCCCAGCGACGGGCCGATGGGGCCGATCAGCGTCAGCGCGCACCCGGCGATGCCGGCCAGGCCCGAACCCAGCGCGAAGGTGAAGCTGTCCACCCGCCGGGTCGATACCCCCAGGCTGGCCGCCATCTCCCGGTTCTGCATCACGCCCCGCATACGGCGCCCTTCGCTGGAACGGTACATGTACCAGTACAGCCCGCCGATGCAGGCCAGCACCAGCCCAAGGATGAACATCCGCTTCATGGGCAAAACGAGATCGGCCGTAACGTTGATCGCGCTGCCCAGCCACGGCGGAGCCACCACCTGCACGTTGGGCGCGCCGAAGATCGACCGGGCCAGCTGTTGCAGAAACAGGCCGACGCCCCACGTCGCCAGCAGCGTGTCCAGGGGACGGCGATAGAGGAACCGGATCAGCGCGTTCTCCACCACGTACCCCGCCGCTCCGGCAATCACGAAGGACGCGGGAATGGCGATCAGGAACGTGACCCCCGATTGCGGGTCGCCGGTGAAGCTGAGCGCCGCCTGCTGCAAGGCGTAGGTGGTGTACGCCCCGATCATGATGAACTCGCCGTGGGCCAGGTTGATGACGTTCATCAACCCGAAGGACAGCGCCAGCCCCAGGGCAATGAGCAGCAGGATTGAGCTCAGGCTGAGCCCGTTGAACAGTTGTAAAGCCCAAACTTCCATTTCGTGGCCATAGAGGAGTTTGAGAAGGCGGTGGCGCGGACGTCATCCGCGCCTGCGGCGGTTGTCTGAATCAGGATTTTCAAGATTTGGGGATTTACAGGATTGGAGCCATCCGGTGGCGAAGAACACCCAATCCTGTAAATCCTTCAATCCGGCAAATCCTGATTCTGACGGTTGTGCTTACTGGGCCAGCTCCCGGAGGCCGGCGGCCCATTCATAGCTGTCCAGGTAGGGGTCCGGAACCACCGGCGAGCCGGAGTTCCAGATCTCGTCGATCTGCCCGTCGTCGCGCACCGTGCCGATGCGGACGGTCTTGGAAACGTGCTGGTTTTCGTTGTGGATGGTCACCATTCCGCCCGGAGCGGCGAACTGGATGCCCTTGGCGGCTTCCTTGACCGCAGCGACGTCGGTGGTGCCGGCCTTTTCAACGGCGGCTTTCCACAGGTACACGCCGAAGTAACCCGCTTCGATGGGGTCGTCGGTGACACGGTTCTCGCCGTACTTGGTCTTGAACGCCGCCACGAACTTCACGTTCTCCGGCGTGTCGGTGGTCTGGAAGTAGTTCCACGCCACCAGGTGCCCGGCGATGTTCTCCGCGCCGATGCCCGTGATCTCCTCTTCGGCCACGCTCACCGAGATGGTCGGCAGTTCCTCGGCGGTGATGCCGGCGTCCTTGAGCTGCTTGAAGAAAGCCACGTTGGAGTCGCCGTTCAGCGTGTTGAAGACCACGTCGGGGTCGGCGGCCTTGATCTTGGTGATGACGGTGCTGTACTCGGTATGCCCCAGCGGGGTGTACTCCTCGCCCACAGCCTCGAGCCCGGCGGCCGCCAGCTGCTTGTTGATGATCAGGTTGGACGTGCGCGGGAACACGTAGTCGGAACCCAGCAGGTAGAACTTGGTCTTGCCCTCTTGCAGCAGGTACTCGATGGCCGGCACGATCTGCTGGTTGGTGGTCGCTCCGGTGTAGAAGATGTTGGGCGACGTCTCCAGGCCCTCGTACTGCACCGGGTAGAAGAGCAGCCCGTTGTTGGCCTCGAAGACCGGTAGCATCGCCTTGCGGCTGGCGCTGGTCCATCCGCCGAACACCACGGATACCTCGTCCTCCTGGAGCAGCTTGCGCGCCTTCTCGGCGAAGGTGGGCCAGTCGGACGCGCCGTCCTCGATGACAACCTCAATCTGCTTGCCCATCACGCCGCCCGAGGCGTTGATTTCCTCGATGGCCAGCAATTCGGCGTCGTGCACGGCGGTCTCGCTGATGGACATGGTGCCGGACAGGGAGTGCAGGATGCCCACCTTGATGGTGTCGGACTCGGCAGCGGCGGGCGGGCTTGCCGGCTGGGATGCCGCAGCGGGAGCGGCGGTGGCGGCCGGCGCCGGGGGCGGCTCGGAGCCGCAGGCGGCCAGCATCAGGGGCATGAGCAGGGCGGCCGCGCCAATGAGGGCGAACCGCAGCAGTACAGGCAGTTTGGCTAAACCGGTTAGAGACATCGTGGGTGTTTCCTCCTCTGGAGTGGATGCGTCAACGGCAGGTCGCCGGTGTCGATGCCAAATACGCTAGACCCGCGGTGTTGCCGGCAAATTGCGGTCGTATGACGCCGGCGTTGCAACGGCGTAAACGACGGGTAACGGCGCCCGCGTACCCGGTTTTGTAAATCGTCAGAAGCAGGATTTACGGGATTTCAGGATTGGGCAGGATTGGGAAATTTGCATTGCGGAATGGTGCCAATCCTGCAATCCCTAAATCTTGGAAATCCTGCTTCTGACGATTCCCCGCCGCAGGCTGTCATGCAAAAGCGGGCCGGCTCATTGCGAGCCGGCCCGCCTCTGCCGCGCGCGTGTGATACGCGGCGACCCTTCGGTATAACTCCGTTCAGCCGATGGCTGGCGGAATGGAAATCGGGAAAGGCACGTCGGGATAGCGTTCCAGCAGGCGGCGCCACGACGCGTGCCCCACCGCTTCGGCCCGGCGCACTATATCCTCCTCGTCGATGGTCAGCACCTTGCCGTCGCGCATGACCCACGCGCCGTCCACCATGACCGACGTGATGTCGGACGGCTGCCCGTTGTGCACGAAGGACGACACGACGCGCAGGCTGGGCACCAGGTGCGGCCGCATCAGGTCCACCACGAACAGGTCCGCCTTTTTCCCGACTTCTAGGCTGCCGGTGATGTCCGCCATCCCCAGTGCCCGGGCGCCGCCGGTGGTGGCCCACTCCAGCACGTCCTCGGGCTGGGGGTACACTTCATCGTTGCGGCGCACCCGCTCCAGGAACAGCCCGGCCCGCATCACCTCCACCATGTCCTCGGCCATGTTGTCCGACCCCATGCCGACGACGCATCCCGCCGCCATGAGTTCCTGCACCGGCGCGGCCGCGCCCCGGCGGGCGGCGATGGCGGCGTTGTTGGTGACCTTGACCCCTGTCTGCCCGAGCAGCGCGACCTCAGACGGACCGACGTACCGGCAGTGGGCGGCCAGCAGGTCCGGCCCCAGGAAGTCGTTGGCAAAGAGGTAGTGGGTGGGCGATACCCCGCGCACGGACATGACCGCTTCGATCTCCTGGTGGCTCTGGGACAGGTGGATGGTGTAGCCGACGCCAAGTCGTTCGGCCATCTCCCGGGTGCGGCGCAGCAGGTACGGGGAGCAGGTCTCCGGCGCGTGTGGGGCCAGGAAACAGTTGATCCGTCCCTGCTCCCGGCCGTGCCACGACTCCACCAGGTCGGCGCTGCGTTGCAGCCCGGCGTCGGCCCGCGCCTCGTCAAATTCGTATACGCCGTCTCGGGCACGCGCTTCGTCCACGTCGTTGATGTTTTCCGCCAGCGCCAGGCGCAGCCCGGTCGCCGCCAGGTCCGGCGCATAGCCCGCCACGTTGGACGAGATTTCCAGCAGGCAGGTGACGCCGCTGCGGATCGATTCCAGCGCGCCCAGCAGGGCCAGGATCCGGCGCTCTTCTTCGGTGAGCAGCGCGCGGGCCGACACTGGAAAGGTCAGCCGGGTCGGGAACCCGAAGTCCTCCAGGATGCCCCGGTCGCCCGTCGCCAGCAGGTGCGTGTGGCAGTTGATCAGGCCGGGGAACACGGCCTTGCCCCGTCCGTCTACCACCTCGGCGTCGGGATACGCCGGCCGCACGTCATCCGTCGGTCCGATGGATGCGATCCGGTCCTCCGCGATGGCGATGGCGGCATCGTGCAGAACGTCCCGGCCCACGTTGCCGGTTACGATGGTCGCATTGGCGATGACGGTGGTCATGTCCGCTCCATGTGGGGGTCACACCGAGGTTGCGTCGGGCGGCGCCGGCCCCCTTTCGAGGAGCTCCAGCCAGTTCCCGTCGGGGTCCTGCATGTAGCAGCCCTTGCTGGCCGCGGGATACACCGGGTTGGGCCGGGTCGCCGGCGGGCTGACGAATCTGGCCCCCTTGGCGCTCAGGTCGGCGTAAAAGGCGTCCAGATCGTCGACGATGATGCCCAGGTGGCTCGCTCCCACCTGGTGGCGCTGGGGCAGCGCGACGGCATCCCCCGCCGGGTTCAAGTACTGGATCAACTCCACCGAGTGGCGTTGGTCCCCCACTCCCAGGTACACGATGTGCAGCCGCGCGTCGGGATAGCCCACGACCTCCGAGATGAAGTCGCCTTCCAGTACCTGATCCCGCTCGATGCTCAGACCCAGCAGATCGCGGTAGAAAGCCAGGGAGCGCTCCATGTCGCTGACCACGAACCCGGTGTGGTTCATCCATTGGACTTCCATGTTTGTGATCCTCCCCGTGTAGTCAGAAGCAGGATTAGCCGGATTAGCGGATTTTCAGGATCGAGTCGACTGTCGCATCAACCAATCCTGTCAATCCGTCAATCCGGTAAATCCTGCTTCTGACGATCCCTCCGGTTACCGGCCTTCCTTGATGTAATCGGACACCTTCTCGCCGATCATGATCGTGGTGGCGTTGGTGTTGGCGCGGATGCAGTCGGGCATGACCGACGCGTCGGCCACCCGCAGGCCCTCCACGCCCTTGACCCTGAGTTGCTGGTCTACCACCGCCAGTGGATCCGAGTCCGGCCCCATCTTGCACGTCCCCGATATGTGGTGCGACGTCCCCGAGTTCTTGCGCAGCCAGTCGTCCAGCAATTCGTCGGACGCCAGCTCCTCATCGGTGGGCATGATCCGTTCCTCGATCAGGTCGGAGAAAGGAGGCCGCTCCGCCATCCGAACGCCCAGGCGTATCGCCTCCCGCATCCGGCGCAGGTCCTCCGGCTCCTGATAGTAGTTGTAGTTCAGGAACGGCTGCACGTGGGGATCGGTGGACTGCAGGGTCAGCTCGCCCTGCCCCAGGGCCAACTGCAGGCTCGCGCCCATGCCCAGGTAGTTCAGGTCCTCGTCGATGGCGACGTGGGCCGGGCGGTGTTCGCTGGTCATGAGGTTGGGGCTCAGCTGCATGTCGTTGCGCAGGTCGGAGCCTTCCACCGTGTAGCGCAGTCCCACCTGGATCACCGGCGCCTGCACGTCGGGCTTCTCGCCTTTGCCCCGGTACAGCACCGACGCCGCAGGATGGTCGCGCAGGTTCTTGCCGACACCCGGGGAGTCGTGCACCACCGGGATGCCCATGCTGCGCAGGTGCTCCGCCGGCCCCACGCCCGACAGCATCAGGAGTTGCGGCGACGCCACGGCCCCGCTGCTGACGATGATCTCGCCGCCCTCCACCGTGAAGACCTCGCCGCCGCTCTCGGCCTCGATGCCCACGGCGCGGTTGCCATCAAAGATGATCCGCCGCGCGGTCACGCCGCCCCGGACGGTCAGGTTCAGGCGGTGCCGCGCGATGTCCAGGTAGTTGATGGCCATGCTCATGCGCACGCCGTCGATGGTGTTGCGGGCCCGGGGCGAGACGCCCGTGGACTCGGGGTGGTTCTGGTCCTCGTCCTGGGGGAAGCCCTCGTCCAGGCACGCCCGCTCAAAGGCCACGGCGTGGGGTAGCCACTCGTTGCGGGGAGCGCGGCGCACCGGCACCGGCCCGTCGGAACCGTGGAAGTCGTCGCCGCCGAAGTCCAGGTCGGTCTCCAGCTTGTTGAAGTAGGGCAGGCACCGGGTGAAGCTCCACTCGTCGTTGCCCCACTCGGCCCAGCGGTCGTAGTCCTCCGGGATGCCGCGGAACAGCACCTGGCCGTTCACCGCGCTGGAACCGCCGGTGGCCTTGCCCCGGGGGATCGTCAGGTTGTCTTGCTCCTCGGTGATCCGGGCGGTGTAGCCCCAGTTGTGCGGCCCGTAGGCCGAGAGCCACACGTTGTTGCCCAGCTTCAGGTCGTCGGGCAGTTGCTCGAACACCGGATAGTCCGGCCCCGCCTCCAGCAGCAGCACGGAGCGGTCCGGGTCCTCCGACAGCCGGCTGGCGATGGTGCATCCGGCGGAACCCCCGCCCACCACGATGTAGTCGTACTTCATGCTCTGGCCTCCTGCATGTGGATATGGTTGGTTTGCAGTTAATTGTCGATTGACGCGTGGCTCTCATGCGTACCCATTTTACGGCGGGGAAACGTCAGAATCAGGATTTTCGAGATTCAGGGATTATCAGGATGGAACCGCTATGTGATCGAGTTCTCTCAATCCTGTCAAATCATAAAATCCCGTAAATCCTGATTCTGACAATTTACGAGAGCAGGTACGCGCGAGGCCTTGTAACCGGCTGACCGCCGGCTCGTGGCCGCAAGTCGCCCGTAGCCTAACACCTCGGGCCGATTGTGTCCCGTGTGCGTCGTCCACCACTTGCTGGACAGTCCCCAACTGGCAAAGTTGCTAATGAACTGCGCCATCGCTAGACTCGACGTGGCCTGGATGGGCCTGATCGCCTGGCCAGCTTTGCTATACTTCCGTTCAACCTGAGAAGTGGCGTCTGACGGAAGCGTAAACTCTCACGGGCCGTACATTTGGTCCGGAGGCTACATGCAGGAACACATGGCTTACCGAGGCCGCGGCGATATCGACGATGGCGGACTGGAACAATTAGTGCCGCAGCATCTCATGCACCGCGTGCATCAGGACCCGCAGCGGTCGATTCCTGCGATCGCCCGAGACACGGAATCCGCCGCGCATATTGGGGATCTGCTCAAATTGGTCCCGACCAAACATCGGCTCTTATTGGGGGATTCCAGAAAGATCGTACCCGAACTGCCGGAAGGGAGCGTCCATTTGGCAATTACATCGCCACCATATTGGACCCTCAAACAATACCGGGAACACCCCGATCAGCTGGGCCACATGGCCGACTACGATGATTTCCTCGACGCGACCGACATCGTTTGGGAAGGTGTAAGGCGCGCATTGGTGCCTGGAGGTCGCCTGGTCATAGTCGTGGGCGATGTTTGTTTATCCAGGCGGAAGCACGGGCGGCACGTGGTCGTGCCTCTACATGCCAGCATCCAAGAACGTTGCCGCGCACTGGGGTACGATAACCTCGCTCCTATCATTTGGCATAAGATAGCCAACGCCAGTTTCGAAGTACCCAACGGTTCCAGCTTCCTGGGGAAGCCCTACGAGCCGAACTCGGTGATCAAGAACGACATCGAGTTCATCCTGTTCCAGCGCAAACCAGGGGGGTATCGCAAACCCAGCTTGGCTACGAGATTGATGTCGGTTATTCCGGCTGACCTTCACCGGGAATATTTCCAGCAAATTTGGACACTTGGAGGGGCATCCACCAGGCTGCACCCCGCACCATATCCCCTCAAGTTAGCCGAAAGACTAATCCGCATGTTTTCGTTCGTAGGAGATACCGTATTGGACCCATTCATGGGAACCGGAACCAGCAACCTGGCCGCAGCTGACCTGGGGCGGAACAGCGTTGGAATAGAAGTCGAACCCGCTTACTTCGAATCAGCAGTCTCGGCGATCAGCAAAGTCACACCCGTCCAAGAGCGTCTGAAAGTGTAACGGCGGTCATATGTCGCTGACGTTCGGTGGCTTCAACATCCCAGCAAACATATTCTCCGAAGCGATCACCTACTTCTGGGAGCAGCGCGATAGGCAGGCTGCAGATGCGAGTGGAGGCGAAGGACAACGAAGCAGCGTCCGAGGAGGCATGCATCTGGACGGCGTGCAGGCTGCAATCGTCACGCTGATGCTCGACCATGGAGTGCCGGCCAACGACATCTTTGCCAACTGTGCTTTGCACAAAACTGGCAAGTTGGAGTTGCCAGGATTCTTTAGGCCCACCAAACAGTGGGATCTCCTGGTGGTTCGGGACGGACGTTTACTCGCCGTCATGGAGCTAAAAGCCCAAGTTGGTCCGTCATTCGGCAACAACTTCAACAATCGGACCGAGGAGGCGATGGGAAGCGCTCTAGACCTCTGGACCGCGTACAGGGAGAACGCATTCCCGCAATCGCCGCAGCCGTGGCTTGGGTATCTGTTTCTATTGGAAGACCATGAGAAATCTACCTCACCAGTCCGGAATCCTGAACCGCACTTTCAAGTGTTCGAAGAGTTCCGAGGCGCTTCGTACGCGAAACGGTATGAGTTGTTCTGTAGGAAGCTCGTTCTAGAGAGAAAATATACCTCGGCCTGTTTCCTGATGTCAGAGCGGCCCGGATCACAATCAACCGGCACAACATACAGCGAACCCTGCGACGATTTGAATGCCCACCAATTTCTCAGCAGCTTGCTGAGAGCGGTAGTTCCAGCGTGAGCGAGTTCCCCTTCCGCAATCTCACCATCGACCACATCGAAAACCTGCAACTGCTGTGCGGACACTGCAACAGCGTCAAGGGCACCCGCCCGCAGGAGTACCTGGTGGCCCGGCTGCGGGAGCTGGGGATAGCTGCTTGATCCGTTGCGAGTCAGCCTCCTGGCTCAATTGGGGGTTTCCGGATTATCGAACGGCGTTCACTTCAAGTTGGACACCCTCGTGCTGCTGAATCCGGCTGATTACCTCGAACAGGTTGCGAGCGTAGGGATTGCCGGTCGGTCCGAACATCCGCATGAGGCTATTGGGCGACTTTTCGGTAAGGGAGGCAAGCTCCTCGAACCCCATGGTGGCGTTGATGTAGTCGCGCAGTACGATCTTGCCCGTTTCGACATCTCCGGCAAGCAGGCATTCGACGCCTTCCTTCAGCAGTCCCTCCCGGAAGGCCGGGTCTCGCTCGGCCCGGGCCTACACGGTCTCTTTGAAGTCACGGGTGAGCGGCATAGCTCATACCTCGGACGAAAACTCCTGAGAAGAGGACGAACCACCTCATGATATGGAGGGGTTGTCAACCGGACTGGAGTTTGAGCCGGAATCCTGCCGGTACTCGCGGATCTTGGTGACGATGACGTACCCGGCGAGTCCGAAACCGGCGGCGAAGAGGATGGCGGAGACAATGGTCAGAAGAATGGCTAGATACAACATAGACGCCTCGCGTTCTGCGGTGTCACTGCCCTTGAATTGGTGGAGGCTACGGGATTCGAACCCGTGACCCCCTGCTTGCAAAGCAGGTGCTCTCCCACTGATCTAATCCCCCACGCCGAGCCCTTATGAACCGGTGGCGGTCAACGCGACCGCCCCTCCATACTACCATCCGGCGCCGATATACGGCCATGCGCTATCACAGGTCTATGATCGTCACCCCCATCGGCTCCCGCCCGATGTCGTATACCTCAAGCGGCTCCAGCTCCCCGCTGTCCTGGTTGACCCGGTCAGAACAACGGCCGCTGTGGGTCCGGTTCGGCGCTGGGCACGATCTGTCGGATGGCTTCGAACCACGCCTCGAAATCGTGAAACGTGCGGTGGTTGAAGTTGCGCAGGAAGGGGTGGTCCAGGCCGCCGTCGGACGGGTCGGCGTACATCAGGACGGGGCGGGCCGGCTCGGCGGTGTGCGAGGCGTACATCAGCTCCGAGTACATGCCGGTCGACATCCGTCCGCCCATGGTGATGCGGTACGCGGCGACGCACTGGGCCTGCTCCACCATGGTCAGGTCCCGATGGCGCACCTGGTTCTCCATGTCGTCCCACACTTCCAGGGCCTCGCGGGGGTCCAGCGTCATGGGATACGGGTCGGCGCGGCCCTCGGTTAGCGCGCCGGCGGCCTCCAGGGGCCAGCGCGCCTCGTCGGCGGTGATGGTGATCTCAGGCACGGCGTCGGCGCAGGCGGCTTGCGCCTTCTCGAACACCTGCGGCGTGCCTTCGTCCAGCGTCAGCGGGTCGAACACGATGAAGCGACGGTGCAGCTCGGCGCGGATCGCGTCCACCGCGGCCCGCAACTCGGCATCGTAGCGGATGGCGGTGATGGGAAAGCTGGAGTACACCAGCGGATACTGCCGGCGGGCGAAGATCAGGCGGTACAGCATCTCCGCGGGGTGCTTGACGCTGACCACGTAGTGCGGCACCGCCCGCTCGGGATAGAGGTTGCGGGCCAGCAGGTCCGCCATGGCGATCTCGGCGCTGCGCCAGCCCAGGATTTCCCGGAGGCGCAGCCGGAAATTGGTATGCCGCTCGGCGTCCCGCTGGGCCAGGGCGCTGTGGATGTCCAGCATGTCGTCCACCAGCGTGATGATGCAGTCGGGGCGCCACCGCCGGATGGTGGGCAGGTCGATGAGGGAGAACTGGCGGCCGCTGGTGTAGTAGGTCAGGTGGGCGGCGATCAGGCTGTGGCGCGGGTCGGCGGCCTCGATCCGCTCCGCTATGGCCAGGCCGGCCCGTTTCCACGCGGCAAGCTGGTACGCGGGGCGGAAGGCGGCGAGGACTCCGGCCAACTCGTTGCCCTGGGCGGCCAGGGCGTCCTCAATGCTGGCGGTGAGTAACTCACTGAGGTCGACGGCCCGGGCGTCGGAACCGTCGGGCGCGCTGACCTCGCCGTGAACGCGGAGGCGGGTCAGCAGGTTGGCGACGACGATGTTCTTGTTGACGCCGGAAATGCCGGCCAGCAGCGAGCGCATGCGTCAACGATGCCCGGCCGCATCGGGTATGTCAAGCCAACGGAGAGACCGGAGGCCGGCCGCAGCAGACCCACCTCCGAAAAGCGAACAGCGCCGCCTGCTGCGCTTGGTGCCAGGGAGCCTATCCTCTAAAATGGGATGCCCGCACACGCGGAGATAGCCCTTCACCGGAATGTCACGATGACTACGCAGAAATACCACGACGACAGCCGCATCCTGTTAGCCCAAGCCCGTACCGAACTGGCCGCCGGCGACGTGCGCCAGGCGTCGGAAAAGGGCTGGGGAGCCGCCGCCCAGATCGTGAAGGCCGTAGCGCACAGCCGGGGCTGGGAACACCGCGGGCACAGCCTGCTGTTCGACGCCGTTGACGACTTGCGCGTCGAAACCGGAGACCCGGATATTCAGCGCCTGTTCAACGTGGCGAACGCGCTTCACATGAACTTTTATGAAGACTGGCGCAGCGCCGGAAGCGTCGGCGCCAGTCTGGACGACGTGGAGCAGTTCCTGAATTTGCTGGATCCCCTGGTTCGCCAGTAGCCGCGAAACCGGGCGCCCCAATCCTGAAAGCGGACACGCTGATCGGATCAGCAGCCATTCGCAGAAGCGAATGGCCATGACGGGACGTACACAGCGTTCTACCCGCCGAACGGCCACCACCATCTGCGCTTCGGCTCCTCCACCGGCGGGGCCGCCATGACCAGCGGCCGCTCGCTGAGGGACTCCAGTTGCGCCACCGCCGAGTCGAAGCGGTGCACCTCGATGGGCTTGCGACAGAACCGCCCGGGGGAGATGTTGAACGACCAGAGCAGGCTCTGCTCCGCGGCGGTTCCCGTGAGGATCATCACCGGTATGGTGCGCAGGTTGGCATCATCGTTGATCTCGGCCAGGACCTCTTGGCCGGTCTTCTTGGGCAGCATCAGGTCCAGGAGCACCAGGTCGGGCCGGGGAGTGTAGGCGTACTCGCCCTGGCGGCGGAGATAGGTCATGGCTGCCTCTCCGTCCTCGACCACCGAGAGATTCACCGCGTACTCCGAGTCCTTGAGAATCTCTTCGGTGAGCCTGGCGTCCGCGGGGTTGTCCTCGACGAGCAGCACCTCAATGGGGTTTTCCGGGGAGCGTGTAGTCATGGCGCTGTGCCTCCTTTTCCTGCCTCGTGTTGGCTCTGTCGTTACGGTGGCGCGCGGTATGGACGGATTGACTAGTCCGGAGCGTCGGCGGTGCGCCGGATGGCTCGCAGGAGGGATCACTCCGCCGGCAACTTGGCGACGGTGAGCCAGAACCCTTCAATCTTGCTGACCACGTCAATGAAGCGGTCCAGGTCGACGGGCTTGGTGACGTACGCGTTGGCGTGGTGGTAGTAGGAGTTGAGGATGTCCCCTTCCGCTTCAGAGGTTGTCATGACCACGATGGGAATGGACAGCAGCTCGGGATCGCTCTTGACGTCTTCCAGCACCTCCCGGCCGCTCTTGCGGGGAAGGTTCAGGTCCAGGAGGATCAGGTCGGGCCGCGGCGCGCCGGCATAATCGCCCTGGCGTCTCAGAAAGGCCATGGCCTGCTCGCCGTCGCCCACCACGGACAGGTGGTTGGACACTTCGGCGTCAGCGAAGGCTTCGCGAGTGAGTCGCGCGTCACCGGGATTGTCTTCGACCAGGAGAATTTCGATGGCCCTGCGGCGTGGTGGTTGTGTCATCGCCTTCCTCCCCTGCGCTGCGTGTTGGGGTTATGACTGGCCCGGCGTCAGATGGGCTGAGATCAATCGTCCGGCCCGCCCGTCGTTGCCGCCAGGGCGGGATCTGAGAGCGTGTCCAGGTTGCTGGGTATGGTGAAGAAGAAGGTCGCGCCGGCGTCGGGCCGGGATTCGACCCAGATGGTCCCGTGGTGCCGCTCCACGATCTTTTTGCAGACGGCCAAGCCGATGCCGGTGCCGGGGTACTGGCCGATGCCGTGGAGCCGCTGGAACACCTGGAAGATCCGGTCCGAGTACTGGGGGTCGATGCCGATGCCGTTGTCCTGCACCGAGAAGAGCCAGTCCCCGTCCCGTTGGGTCGCTTCGACCTGAATGCGAGGCGGACTCTCGCCGCGGAACTTGATGGCGTTGCCGACGAGGTTCTGGAGCAACTGGGCCAGCTGCGAGGCGTCAGCCGACAGGTTCGGCATCGGCCCGGAGTTGATCTCGGTGTCGCTTTCGGCGATGGCGACCTCGAGGTTCTGCAGCACCTGCTCCAGAACCGCCTGGCAGTCCGTGGGCTCGAAGGACGCGCCCCGGGTGCCGACGCGGGAGTAGGTGAGCAGGTCCTGGATGAGGGTCTGCATCCGGGCCGCCCCGTCGACGGCGTAGGCGATGAAGTCGCTGGCGTCCTCGTCCAGGTTCGCCTTGTAGCGGCGCTCCAGCAACTGGAGGTAGCTGGTGACCATGCGCAGCGGCTCCTGCAGGTCGTGGGAGGCCACGTAGGCGAACTGCTCCAGCTCGGAGTTGGAGCGACGCAGTTCCCGCGTGGCCTGACGCAGGGCCGCAGTCAGCCGCCGCAAGTCATCGTACACGTATTGCAGCTCAAAGGTTGCCGTGTAGAACCTGGCCAACTGCACCAGCTGGTCCTCGTCGGCTTGGGTGAAGTCCCCGTCAATTTTGTCGCTCAGCTGGACAACGCCAATCAAGCCTCCGTCGCGGTGCAGGACGGGCACGGCCAGCCAGCCCGGCAGCGGAGGGTGCTCCAGGCCCTGGGCGGTCTTGAGGCCGCTGAATTCCCGGAACTCCGGATGCGAGTAAAGGTCGTCCCAGGTCATTCGGATCGGCGCGCGTTTCCTGACCACCATCCCCCAGATGCCTTCGCCGGTGGGCATCACGTCGTAAGCGTTGTATCGAGAGTACTTCTCGGAAAAGGAGTGGGTATGGATGGCGGCCTTGAAGTCGCCGTCGGGCACGTAGCTGATGGCGGCCTGGTGGGCGCCGATTCTGAGCCGGGACACCAGGGCCAGACCGTGCAGCGCTTCGTGGAAGGTCTCCGGGTCGCCGACGTCGTTGGCCGCCGGTTCTCCGCGAACAATGGGCGCGCGCCCTCCGCTCTCGTCCAGCGTGAGCCGGGTGCGCAGCGAGACCAGCTCCCGGTCCCGCTCCGCCAGCGCCGCGGTGAGGCGGGCGACTTCCTGTTGCAAGTCTTGCTGCGTGCTCATCAGCTGCGTCTCCCGGCTGCTGGATCCAGTTATCAGCGTGTGCTCGTAAGCAGTCCCTCGATATGGCGATACAAAGTATTGCAAGAGGCTATGAATGTCAACGCTTTACGCCACGCCGGTCCGCCATCCCGGTCATTCCAGCGCACGCGGGAATCCACCGGCTGCCCGCCAACGGAGTTGCCCCCTATTGCAGCGAGGCGCGCTCCCCAATGGGGTGCGCCCCATGAACACCTCACTTGCTGATCACGCCGCACGCGACACGGTCCCCAGCGGCAGGATCGGCGCCGTAGGAGTCCGGCTTGGCGTGGATGATGATCGCCGAACCATCGGCGTCAAATACGGACGAAGGACCGGACCCCAGCGTGACGGCGTCGGTGAAGTGATCCGCCCGGGCCGTGCCGTCCGCAGCCGCGAAGATGTTGGGCAGGTCACCGGCGTGGTGCGCCACCGAGTGCATCAGGCCGTGCCCGCTGTCGTCGTGGTCAAAGTGGCCGCCGGCTGCCCCGAAGTCGGGTGTGCACTTTCCGACCCCGTGGATGTGGAAGCCGTGCCCGCCCGGAGACAGCCCGCTCACGTTCGCCGACACCAGGACCCCGTGGGGCCCCTCGGTTAGTGTGACAACCCCCATCTCAGCGCCGTCCGGACCGGCCATAACGGCCGTGGCCGTGGCGGCGACTCTAGTCGGCGCTTCGGCCGGGGACTGCGTACCTGTGGCACAGGCGATCGCCATGACAGCCGTGAGCGCGCCGAGAACGACGGCGACCAACGCGCTTGAAGTCTTCATCTCTAAACTCCTTTCCAGAGTGGATCGTGGGATCGAGGCACATCGTCATGCCCGCGTTCGCGGGCATCCACCTCTGTGACGAACCGGTTGCCCGGGATTACTTCAGACTTCAACGACACTGCTCGTTTCGCCGTGGACGATGTTTCAGACGTCCCAGGACATGATCCAAGTATAAGCTGATCTCTTGGCGACTATCCAATTGGCTTCCCGTATGGACTGCGGAGGGACGGAGAATGCGCGGATGTGGAGAGCATGGATCGATGGGTGACCCAGCTCGTCCCACCGTTCAAGAAGGCGGATCACCTCGGCGCACGTCTCATCGTTCCCGTAGACCATCACCCGCTCCGGATGGCCATCCGACAGCACGGCGGCGCTCATAGATTCGAGGTCGACCAGCGCGTAACCCGCCCCCTGGAAGCGACCATCCTGGCTTTCCCAGTGAACGATGTTGATCCGAGGATCAGCGGTGAGGAACATGTAGAGGCCAGAGGAGAGGGCCTGGGTGTGGAACTGGCCTTGCAGGGAACGCCCGATCTCTCGGTGCTGCGCTTCCTGGGCAAATATTCGCTCCAAGTTGTGGCGGCGGTCCGGGTCGTCCCGTTCCATCCCAATGAACATTTGTGGGGAGTCCTGTTCAGCACCACCGATGGAGAAGTACCCCTCGGTTCTCCCGGCGATACCGCGGATCGGGATGAACATGCACGGCGACGCGGACACTCTCTCGAGAATGCCGTCGCGCTTTTGCAGGGCCACGCTCAGACGATAACCCCTGAACCACAGAGGGACGACCATGATCCCGCCGTCGCGCAACTGTTCGACCCAATGGGGCGACACGTCCTGGGCTCCCACGGTGACCATGATGCGGTCGTAGGGCTGTCCACCAGAGTATCCTTCGAACCCGTCCCGGCATACGGCTTCGACTTGGCCGTACCCAGCGTTGGACAGGTTGCCGGCGGCCTCATCCACAATGTCCTGGTCGATATCCACGGTGACTACACTGCCGCTTGGACCGGCGATATGGGCCAGGATGGCCGCGTTGTAGCCCGTGCCGGCGCCGATTTCCAGCAACCGGCTGCCGGGTTCCACGCGCAACTGCTCGGCCATGATGGCCATCATGGTGGGTTGCGTGGACGAACTGATGGGGACCCCATCGTCCCAACGGATGAAAACGGGTTGGTCCGCATAGGCGGTGGCGACGTCCACGTTGGGGACAAACAGATGGCGGGGCACGCTGGCGAACGCCTCGCGCACCCGCGGAGTTACTATCGCGTCCTTCTCTACGAGGCTCTCGACCATCGCGTTGCGCAGATTGGCAGCGTGATCATCCGGTGTTGATGCGATGGGCATGCGTGCTCCCTTGGGGCAGTAAGTAGCGGGATTACATCATACGGCGACGGACCAAATCTATCATGCACGCGACTACGGGCTGCGCGCTGGTGTGCGTGAAAGGGCCGTGAAGCCTGCGTGCTATACTCCGCGCAACTGCGGAACGCCGGCCGGCGTTGGATGCTCACGGAGGCCAGTTGATGGACGTTTTCTACTTCACCGAGATGCCCTACGCCGAGTTCCCGGAGTCGGAGGCGGAGAAGTTCCCGTCCATGCGGCTCACCTTCCCCAATACCTACTTCGATCCGCAGACCGCCAGCGGCCTGATGAACCGCTACCTCGACGAGTACCAGCACGCCGAGGAGATGGGCTTCGACGGCCTGATGATCAACGAGCACCACAACACGCCGTCGTGCATGGACGTTGAGGTGAACATCACCGGCGGCATCCTGGCGCGCATCACCAAGCGGGCCAAGATCCTGATGCTGGGCAACATGCTGCCCACGTCGGACAACCCCGTCCGGCTGGCCGAGGAGATCGCCCTGCTGGACGTGATCTCCGGCGGCCGCATCATCTCCGGCTTCGTGCGCGGCATCGGCATCGAGTCCTGGGCCAACAACACCAACCCCATCCACAACCGCGAACGGTTCGAGGAGTGCCACGACCTGGTGGTGAAGACCTGGACCACGCCCGGCCCCTTCCGCTGGGAGGGCAACCACTACCACTACCGCGCGGTCAACCCGTGGATGCTGCCCATCCAGAAGCCGCACCCGCCGGTGTGGGTCCCCGGAACCGGCAGCCCCGAGACCGTCCAGTGGACGGCGCGGCACCGCTACACCTACGCCGCCTTCCTGACCCCGCTGGACGTGGCCAAGAACCTGTTCGCCCGCTACCGCGAGTATGCCGCCGCCGACGGTTGGGAGCCCGGGCCCGAGAAGTTCGCCTTCATGATCTGCGCTCACGTCAACGACACCGACGAAAAGGCGCAGGAGTCGGGCAAGGCGTTCCTGTGGCGCATGAACTACCCCCTGCGCGGCCCCCGCGAGTACTGGTCGCCGCCGGGTTACACCTCCCGGGCCGGCGCGGCGGCAGTGGCGGCCCGGCGTCCCACGCCGCTCCACGAGATGTCATACCAGGAATTGCAGGACCGCTACCACCTGGTCGTCGGCAGCCCCGACACCGTCATCAAGAAGCTCCGCCACATCCGCGACGAACTGGGCATCGGCTCAATCCTGCTGGAAGCGCAGGGCGGGCAGCTCTCGCACGCCGACACCATGCGCTCCATAGAGCTGTTCGGGAAGGAAGTGATACCGGCGCTGAAGGATTGAGGCCGGGCAGATCGCCACTTGCCAGCTTAAGAGTCGGCGACTATCATAGCCGCATGGCAGAACGTGAAGTCCGCTATAAGATGGGCGCAGCCCAGTCCGTGTCCGCCGAAACCTTCGGGCGTCCCGGTCAGCGCACCTTCCGGCTGGTGGCGGAGGCCGGAAGAGCCCAGTCCTTCATCTGGCTCGAAAAAGAGCAGCTGTTGCAACTGGCGCTGTATCTGCAACAGGCGGTGAAGCAGCTGAGCGAGGCAGTGGGCGATAAGGAAAGCGCTCCCGGTGAGAGCCCCTGGATGGGCGATCCCCTGGAGCAGGACTTTCGCGCCCGCCAGATGCAGTTGGAATACGACCGGGATGCGAACTGCTTCGTCATCCAGGCCTACGAGGGCGACGAGGACGATCCGGACGCTGGCGCCCAGACGTCCGTCAGTTTCTGGATGACCATGGCCCAGTCGTCAGAGCTGGCTGATCAGGCGCTGCGGATCTGCGCTGCCGGTCGCCCCCCCTGCTTCCTGTGTGGCGCGCCCATCGATCCCGACGGCCACCGCTGCGCCCGCGCCAACGGCCACGCCGTGTTCGAAACCGGCTAGCCGGCCGAGAGGCCGCCTGTTCCCGTGGTCACCGACGGGCCATCCGACCTTGACTTGCTGCGGCACGGGGAGATCCTGAGCTGCGACCTGACTCGCCAGGGTTCCAACTACACTTACCTGGCCGAGATCAGCCTGGAAGATCGCTACGCCCTGGCGATTTACAAGCCAAGGCAGGGCGAATGGCCCCTGTGGGACTTCCCGTCCGGCACCCTCTACAAGCGCGAGTACGCCGCCTACCTGCTGAGCCACATCCTCGGCTGGGACTTCATCCCGCTGACCATCATCCGCGAAGGTCCGGGCGGCATAGGCTCCGTCCAGCTGTACGTGGACCACAACCCCCGGGAAAACTACTACACCATCACGCGCGAGGAACTGAGCGACTGCGACGCCGACCAGCTGCGCACCATCTGCTGCTTCGACCTGGTCGCCAACAACACCGACCGCAAGCCGGAGCACGTCATCCGCGCCCCCGACGGCAAGCTGTGGGGCATCGACCACGGGCTGACCTTCCACGCGGACACCAAGATCCGCACCGCCATCTGGGACTTCGCTGACGAACCCATACCCGACCGCCTGCTGGAGCCCCTGCGCAGCCTGTGCGGCCAACTGATCGCCCCGACGGGCGACGTGGCCGAGCTGCTGTCCATGATGGATGCCGCCGAGGCCCGCGCCCTGATGCAGCGGTTGCAATGGGTGCTGCAGGAAGGAACCTACCCCGGCCTCCCGGGCTACCGCCGGCGCCGACGACGGGGCTAGCTACTCTCCGCCAGCAATCCGTAGTCGAAGTGCTCCAGGTTCTCGATGATCACGTCCGCCGCCGAGAGGTCCAGGTGGCGCGTGGAATCGGTCAACGTGCACACGGTATAGGCGCCCGACGCGCTGGCCGCCGCCAGGCCGATGGGCGAGTCTTCAATGGCCACGCACTCCGTGGCCTCCAATCCGAGCAGCCGCGCCGCCTTGATGTAGATGTCGGGGGCCGGCTTGCCGTTTTCGATGTCGTCTCCGCCCAGCGCCACCGGGAAGGCCTCGGTCAGCCCGATCACCGACAGTTTCAGGTTCACCCACTCGCGCAGTGACGACGATGCCACGGCGATGGGCAGGCCCCGTCGCTGCGCTTCAGCGATCAGCTCCCGCACTCCCGGCCGCGCCACCAAGTCGGAGCGCAGCACGTCCTTAACCACCTCGTTGTAGCCGGCCAGCAGTTCCTGCGGCGTCTGCGGGATGCCGCGCAGCTCCTTGACCCGCACCCAGGTCTCCTCCACCGTCGTGCCCAGCAGGTGGCGGTTGTTCTCCTCTTCTGTGATGGGCGCCGCGCCGCAGCGTTCCACCATCACGTTCACTGCCTTGTGGAACAGCGGCTCGCTGTCCACCAGAACCCCGTCCATGTCGAACAAAATCCCCTTGTAACCAGGCATCTCCGGTTGGTCCTCCTTGTTATGTGTTGTCTCTCGCGGGATGTTGCAACCTCATGCTCGGCATGAGGCCCGAAACGCCGTAGACCGCACTGGCGTCAGCGCCCTGCGGACGCTAGCGCCCATTATTTTGGGCATCAGGGCCGTGCTCCTTGGCGCGACGTTGCTCCAAGACTTGCTCAAAGAGCGCATTGTCGTTGCTCACGAGGCGCACGGCCTCTGCCCTCTTGTCGGCTTTCCGCTCATCCAGGAGCTTGATGATTGTTGCTATCCCATAAAACACGGCCTTGGCTCCTCCCATTATCAGTAGATCAATCGCTACGGCTAATCCTCCGTAAATTACGGCGCTGATACTGACGAAATTCGCTAGTCCATCAAAATCTGCGCTTCCGGTCCGCCAGCGTGTTACCAACCAGGTCGTGAAGGCGATTCCGAACGGCGACGCCAAAAAGTGCCACCGCAGCAATCGATCTGGCGCAAACCACCGTCGCCATCGTTCCATGCCGGCATTATATCAAGGAGCCCCAACACGGGACTTGCTGCTAATCGCTCAGCAGGAAGCACGATGATGCCTTGAAGATTGCCCACACCGGCAGCCCGGTGGCGATTCCCATCGCTTCCAGGGACGTGCCGGTGATGTGGCAGCGCAGCGGCACGCCGTCGCAGTCCAGCGTTACCTCGTATCCCGGCGGCCGCAGCGTCACCTCCGACACGACGCCGGCCCACGTGTTCCGCGCCGACGATTCCGGCAGCGGCCCCGACGCCAGAATGATGTCCGACGCCCGGATGCCGACGGTCACCGGATCGCCCACGGCGCAGCCGTCCGCCAGCGGGGTCTCCAGCAGGTGGTCCGCCGCCGCGCAGATCATGGTGCCGTCCTGGGGCAGCCGCGCCGTCACCCGCATCTCCAGCAGGTTCTCGACTCCTACCAACCGAGCCACGCGACCCCGTCCCGGCTGCTCCAGTGCCGTCAGGGGTGGCCCCGATGCCACGGTCACGCCAGAGTCGATTATCTGCACCTCGTCGCCCAACGCCAGGGCTTCTTCCCGGCTGTGGGTCACCAGGATCACCGGCACGCCGAGATGGCGCACTGCTGCCCGCAATTCCGCGCCCAACTCCCGTCGCAATTCCATGTCCAGCGCGGCGAAGGGTTCGTCCAGCAGCAGCAGGTCGGGCCGGGGAGCCAGCGCCCGTGCCAGCGCCGCCCGTTGCTGCTGCCCGCCCGACAGTTGCCAGACTCGCCGGTCCTCCAGCCCGTCCAGCCGCAGTCGTTCCACCAGCTCGTCCACCCGCTGTCGCGTCGGTTCGCCGCCCCGGTCCCGCAGGCCGTAGGCGATGTTCCGGCGCACGGTCAGGTGGGGGAACAGATGGTTCTGCTGCGTCACGTAGCCCACTCCCCGGCGATGCGGCTGCACCCAGACCGGCCGCGCTCCGGAATCGTTTCCATCCTCGTACACTGTGCGCCCCGCTATCACGATGCAGCCGGCGTCGGGTCGCCCCAGACCCGCGATGGTTCGCAGCGCGGTGGTCTTGCCCGCGCCCGACGGCCCGAATAGCACCAGGATGCGCCCGGCGTCAACCTTGAATGCAAGCTCCAAGCGGAAGTCGCCCAGGCCCACCGCAAAGCGGCCCGATGCGCCGTTGCCGTTGGGTTGCGCGCTCATGCCGTCGATCCGGTACGCCGGAGCAGCACGCTTAGCGCCATCAGTGCCAGCGCGGACATCGCCAGCAGCAGTACCGCCAACGCCAATGCCGATCCTAGGCTCGACTCCATGGCGGTCATTATGGCCAGCGGCATGGTCTGCGTGCGCCCGGTCAGGTTGCCGGCGAACATGATTGTCGCGCCGAACTCCGACACCGCCCGCGCCCAGGCCAGCGTCAGCCCGGTCAGCAGCGACGGCCAGGCCACGGGAAGCGTCAGCCGCCAGAACGTCGCCCAGGGCGAAACGCCCAGCGTCTGCGACACCTCCTCGTAGGTCGGGTCCACGCCGGCGAATCCGATGCGCGCGGCCCGGATGTAGAACGGCGCCGCCACGAAAACCTGCGCGAAGATTACCGCTGCCGTGGTGAACGGCAGGGTCACCCCCAATCCACCCAACGCCGGTCCGAGCAGGCCGTTCCTTCCGAAGGCCATGAGCATTGCAACACCGGCCACCACCGGAGGCAGCACGATGGGCAGTTCCACGAAGGTGTCAATCACCCGCAGCAGGGTCGATCTCCGGCGGGCCAGCAGCAGCGCAAAGGGCGTTCCCACGACGACGACGACGATCATGCTCACGACGCTGGTGATCACCGTCAGGCGCAACGCCTGGAGCACCAGTTCGCCGGTCAGTCCGGCCAGGAATCCTTCCTGCTGCCCCGCCCGCGCCAGCAGCGCCACGATGGGCAGCCCGATGAACAGCACGTAGACGACAGTGGCGGCCACCCCCGCGGGAGCCAGCGCACCCAGGGACGCCTGTTGTCGTCCGCCGTCAGTCCGACCGTTGCCCAGCAGGAACCTCGGGAACATCGATCACTGCGGCGTTGTCGGCGCAACGCTGCCGGCGGGCGTTCCGTCGTGGCAAGGGCAGGCTACGTTGGCCGGCGGCGCAAAGCCGTATTCCCGCAAGATCGCCTGCCCGTCGTCGCCCTGCACGAACGCGATAAAGTCCAAAGCGACTTGCGAGTTGCCGGCCTCCCCCAGCGACGCGATGGGATACTCCGCCGCCGGATTGAAATGCAGCGGAATTTCGATCACGCGAAACGAATCGCGATATTGCGCCGCTTTCGCGTCCGTCTCGTACACCAAGCCGGCGTCAACCTCGCCCAGGGCGACCTTCTGCGCCACGGCCCGCACGTTGGTCTCGTGGGTCACCACGTTGGCCAGCACGCTGTTGGCGAAGTCCTCGGGAAAATCCTCGGACTCGGCCATCAAGTCGAGCGTCGCGCGGGCGTAGACCCCCGCCGGAACTTCCGCCGAAGCGATGGCGACGCTCACCCCCGGGCGCGCGAGGTCGTCCAGGCTCTGCACGGCACCCGAGCCTGCCGGCGCGACCACCGCCAGCCGATTGGTGGCGAAGTATTCCGGCGTGTTCCCCAGCAGGTTGGCCTGCCTGACCGCCGCCATCTGCTCCCAGTCGGCCGACGCGAAAACGTCTGCCCGCGCTCCGTGCTCCAGCTGGGTGCGCAGCGCCTGGCTCCCCGCGAAGTTGAACGTCACCTTCGCGCCAGGGTTCTCGGCCTCAAAAGCGTCTGCCACAGCGCGGAACGGCTCCGCCAGCGAAGACGCGGCGAACACGGTCAGCGTGTCCGCCGGCGTTGCATCCTGCGAAGTGGCGGCGGCGCACCCGCCGGCCGCCAGGGCCAGGGCCAACACTGCCGTTGCCAGAACCAGCCAGCGGGGATTCATCGGACTGTCGATCCTTAGTCGGTTGCGCATAGGCGTGAATTATAGCAACGGCTCCGCCTTGACTTGCCACTGGCGCTGCCGTTAAATGGCCCAACGGCGGCGCTAACCCCCGTGTACACTGCCGCCTTTCCCTTGACAGACCAGTCGACCGTTCAGGAGGTCACGATATGGCTCTCGTGCGTTGCGTTACCGAAATGGGTATGGGCGTGGATGTTCACGGCCTGGATTACACCCTCGCGGCCAAGCGGGCCGTCTTTGACGCCATTCACCACAGCAGCCTGGGTTTCTCCCGTCTCGTAGGCGCCACCGCCGACGACATGACGGTCGACGTGACCATCGGCGCGCCCCACCCCGAGAAGGTCAACGCCGACGAGGTCGCCGACTCGCTGCCCCACGGCCGTGCCAACGTGAACGTCGTCGTGGGTGGCCTGGAACTGCTCAACGATGACGGCAGCGACGGCACGCTGATTGCCAACGCCATCATCACGGTCAGCATCGAAGACGGCAAGTAGGCCGCTAACCGCCATCCCCGTGCCCGACCTGACCCTATCGCCGGAGGAAGCCAGCCGCATCTGCATGAAGGAGTGCCGCGCCATGTGTTGCCGCGGCCCCATCATCCTGCGGCTGGATCCGGACGAGGTTACGGATTTCTATCGCGCGGCGGCCGGCCTGGGTACGGAGGCCAGGATCAGCCGCGCCCCCGACGGCGGCGGCAACGTGCTGTTCCTGGACCAGCCGGGAGAGCATTGCCCCATGCTTGACTCGGCCACCTCCGCCTGCCGGATCTACGACCAGCGCCCGCGCGTCTGCCGCGAGTTCCCGCGCAAGCGCGAACCCGGCTGCGCCATCTCCGAGTGGATTACGCCGGAACCGGAGCCCGGCCCAGCGCCGTAGCCGCCCGGCGCTGACCATGACCGTTAGTTCCGCTCTTCAGGCACCGGCAACCCGTCCTTTTCCAGGACAGCAACGTATGCTTCTATCGCCTCCTTGATGTTGCCGATTGCCGCTTCCCTGGTTTCTCCCTGGCTGATGCAGCCGGGCAGGCTGGGGCATTCCACAACCCAGTATCCGTCTTCGCCAGGGTACAGGAGTACTTGCCGCATCGTTCGTCCTCCGTTCATGCTGCGCGGGTTTCAGCAAAAGGGTTCCTGATGGTCAAACCCTCTATCCGCTGGCCGTCCTGCATGTCCTCGCTGTAGAGGATGGTGCAGCCGGCTTCCAAAGCCGCGGCCACCATGAGCGAATCGTAGAAGCTGAACCCGTATTGCGCTTGGATTCGCAGGCCGGTGCGGTACAAGTCAGGGGTCGGGGCAATTTGATTGATTTCCCAGAAGGGGAGCAACACCTCCTCCAGAAATGCCCTCACAGCATCCGGCGGCTCGCCTAACTTTCGTATCAATGCGTTCAACGATTCTTGGACCACCTGATAACTGATGCAACCAGTCCTGTCTCCTAAGAGACCGTACACCAACTCCCTCGCGCGTTGTCGCTTGGCGGGAGCAGACCTGTCCAACATGTAGACGAATATATTGCTGTCTACGAAGTTCTCAGCGGGCATTCATCTCGTCTCGCGTGGGTTTGGGGCCACTGGTATCGATGAATTTTTGCAATTCCTCGACCGCGGCCATCGCCCGCTCCACCTGCGCTTTGTGCAGCGCCGGAGTATCAGCAATTGCCTGCTTGGCCGCCTCTTCGCCGCCCAGATAATCCACCATCCATTGGCGAAACAGCTCGTTCAAGCCAGTCTTTTCTTCCAGCGCCCGGCACCGCACGGCGTCCACCAGGCGACGATCTGCGTACAGGTTTACCTTCTCCATGCTGTCCTCCGGCGCCGTGGCTGCGATTGCTCCATTATACAGAGCGCATGGCTCCCGGTTCGGACGCGCCGACAATCTGGAACTGCCCCGCCTTTTCAAGTATCATTGCTCAAATCCGCCACACTGCACCCGCATTCTCCTGAAACCGAACACTCCTGACGCAAGGAGGATAGCCTTGAAGTACGACTACATCGTCATAGGCGCCGGCTCTGCCGGTTCCATCATGGCCACGCGACTGAGCGAGAACCCCAACACCTCCGTGCTGCTGCTGGAGGCCGGGCCGGACTACCCCAACTTCGAGCATCTGCCCGAGGAGGTGAAGTTTGGCTACGCCACCGCCACCGACGTCATGACCAGCGACCACAACTGGCAGTTCACCGGATACGGCACCGCCGAGAACCCGGAGATCATGGTGCCCCGCGGCAAGGTCACCGGCGGTTCCAGCGCAATCAACGGCCAGATGTTCCTGCGCGGCGTCCCCGAGGACTACGATACTTGGGCCTCCATGGGCAACGACCAGTGGAGCTTCCAGAACCTGCTGGGCTGCTTCCGCCGCCTGGAGACCGATACCGACTTCTCCGACGACTTCCATGGCAACGACGGTCCCATCGTCGCCCGGCGCTTCAAGCGAGAGGAATGGCTGCCGGCGCAGCACGCCTTCTACAACGCCGCTCGCGCCTACGGCTTTCCGCACACGGACGACCACAACAGCCCCGACTCCACCGGCGTCGGACCCACGCCGTTCAATAATCCCAACGGCATCCGCTGGAGCACCGCCCTGGGCTACCTGGACCTGGCGCGCCACCGCCTGAACTTCACGCTGCGCCCCAACTGCACGGTGCACCGCGTCCTGTTTGACGGGAATCGCGCCACCGGCGTGGTGGTGGAAAGCGGCGGCGAAGTGTTCACCGTGGAGGCGGACGAGATAATCCTCAGCGGCGGCGCTATTGCCTCACCACAGTTGCTCATGCTCTCCGGCGTGGGACCTGCGGAGCATCTGCGCAGCCTCGGCATCCCCGTGGTTCACGACAGCCCCGGGGTCGGCCAGAACCTGCGCGACCATCCCATCGTGCCCGTCACCTGGCGGACCAGGCCGGGATTTGAACTAGACGGATACGCCCCCCGCATGCAGACCTGCCTGAAATATACGGCCGACGGCTCCGACCTGCGCAACGACATGATCATGATCTTCTCGTCCTTCGCCACCGAGCAGGTCATCCGCGGCGGCGACCGCATGGAGCCGCTGGGCATCCGCGCCTCGGTGTCCATCTACCTGGCCGTGGGCGCCGGCGAATTGAGGCTCCAATCCACGAACCCGCACGACCAGCCTTACCTGAACTACAACTACCTGACCGAGGAGTTTGACCGCAAGCGGCTGCGTGACGGCGTGCGCATCGCCGTGGAATTGGGCAATCACGGCGACTTCGCCGACATCATCCAGGAACGCACGGAACCGCTTGACTCCGACCTCGAAACCGACGAGGCCCTGGACCACTGGCTTCGGAGCAACGTCTCCACCGCCCAGCACATCTCCTGCACCTGCAAGATGGGACCTGACTCGGATCCCATGGCGGTGGTGGACCAGCAGGGTAGGGTCAAGGGCGTGCAGAACCTGCGCGTGGTGGACGCGTCCATCATGCCCGACTGCATCCGCGCCAACACCAACGTCACCACCATGATGATCGGCGAGCGAGTATCCGAACTCATGCTGCAGGGCAATTAGGGGGAGGTAACCCATGGCAAACCGCGATGTAGAACTCATCGGCCACCTGATGCGGCGGGCCGGCTTCGGCGCCACCCGCGAGCAGTTGGCGGCCTATGCCGCCCAAGGCTACGAAACCACGGTGGACCGGCTCCTCGACCACAGCGACGAGCGCCGCATGGGCGATGACCTGATCCGGCGGTTCCACCCGGAACTGTCCGGCATGATGGGCACCCTGGGCTCCGGCGAGAACTGGCTGTACCGCATGGCCAGCACCTCCACGCCGCTGCGGGAGAAGGTCGCCCTGTTCTGGCACGGCATCTTCGCCACCGGCTACCCCAAGGTCATCCACGGCAAGGCCCTGTCCGACCAGGTCCGCATGTTCCGCTACCGGGGCATGGGCAGTTTCCGCGACCTGCTGGTGGAACTCTCCCGGGACCCAGCCATGATCATCTGGCTGGACAACCAGGACAATCACAAGGACGCCATCAACGAGAACTACGGCCGGGAGCTGCTGGAGCTCTTCTCCATGGGCGTCGGCAACTACTCCGAGCAGGACGTCCAGGAGTGCGCCCGCGCCTTCACCGGCTGGACGCTGGGCAACCGCGAGTACATGGAACTGCGCTCCATGCGCGACTCCGACTGGCCCTACGGCCGAATCTCCTGGCACTTCGAGTTCCAGGAGGAGGACCACGACTTCGGCGAGAAGGAGTTCCTGGGCCAGCGCGGGCAGTTCAACGGCGAGGACATCGTCGACATCATCTGCCAGCAGGAGGCCACCGCCCGGTTCATCTCCCGCCACATGTACAGCTTCTTCGTGGCCGACGAGCCGCCTGTGCCCGAGTGGCCCTACACCGAGCCCCAGGACCCGGCGGCTATCGACCTGCTGGTCCAGGCCTACTTCGACAGCGGCTACAACATCGCCGCCATGCTCCGCGCTCTGTTCAACTCGGAGTTCTTCAAGGATGAAGCCGTCTGGTACCGCAAGGTGAAGAGCCCCGTCGAGCTAGTGGCCGGCGTGCTGCGCCTGACCGGCGAGTTCGACCGTCCCCGGAAGGAGATCCTCGATCGCTACCAGCAGTCGGTATTCATGGGGCAGTTCCTCAACAACCCGCCCAGCGTCGAGGGCTGGCACCAGGGCATCGACTGGATCGACACCGGGTCGCTGGTGGAGCGCATCAACTTCGCCTCCCAGCAGCTTGGCGACACCGGCAAGCCCGGCGTCAGCGCCATGGTCGAGCGCATCGCCGATACGCCCTCGGCCGTCTCGCCTGAGTTGCTGGTCGACGCCTGCCTCGACCAAGTGGGGGCGATCCAGGTGTCCGAGGACACCCGCCGCGAGCTGGTGGACTTCGCCTCCGTGGTGGGCTCGCCCGACGACGCCGACCGCGGCCGCATCGCCGAAGTGCTGCAGATGGTCGCCTCAACCCACGAGTTCCAGCGCGCGTAAGGATTGTCAGAAGCGGGATTTTCGGGATTATAGGATTTGCAGGATTGAGTGTTCTTCGACGCAGGATTCCTAGAGTTCCGGGTTCCGCTCGAAATTGCGTGGTAGCCCAAGAAAGAGGAAAACGTGACGAACCCTCGAGGTGCAAGGTGGCGCAAACAAGAAGAATATCTGCGGACGATTGGAATATTATCGCCACCGCACTAGGAGGAGACGTAGCCGAAAATCTCAAGACTGCGATCCTGGAATGGGATGCTCCGGACAAGCACGGCGACAATATGCGCCTAGCTCGGGCTTTAAAGGCTGTACATCAGAAAATAGAAGCGGGGATCAAGTATTACCGGAAAACCATGCACGAGAACCGCATCGACCCTCCGCGCCGTCGACAGGTAACAGACGACGGTGTGGGATACACGTGGGTTCCCGAAATCCCCCCAACGGACATATATGCTGTTGACATTCCCGCCGTCATTGAGTTTGCCCCACAATGCGATTGGCCCGATTTGTATCAGACGCAGGTGGATACGGAGGCGGTACAAAGACTGGCTCCGCCATCGGAACACCCTGAGTACTACCGTCATACCGTCATTCCCGAACGGGTAGAAATTTATTACCCACGGTCCGGCAATCCCAACTTGTATCGTTGGGAGGGGAGGAAAGGTGGACGCAAGGGATATATGCAAGCGGTTGTCCTCAAGAAGAACACATGAGGCATAACCGAGGTTCAACCCTGTAAGCGCAACAAGATGACGATCGTCCCGTGCGACTGTGGATATAGTCGCGACGGAGGAGCACAAGTTACAGCCACGCAAAATCAAACGGAACCCAATCCTGCAAATCCTTCAATCCGGTAAATCCTGCTTCAGACAATTCCCAAGGATGTGCAAACCATGACCTCAGTCCAAGACATACCGGAGATAAAGCTCCTCGAATACCGCATGACCCTGGGCATGACGACCATGGAGGGCCGCGGTTTCTACTACCCCATGGACACCGCCATCGCCGATGATGGACGGATGTACGTCGCCAACCGCTCGCTGGAGAACGTCACCCGTGGCGTCCGCGTCACCATGTGCGACATTGACAGCGAGTACTACGGCACCTTCGCCGCCTACGGCCAGTCTCCCGGCCAGTTCATCTGGCCTTCCGCCTGCACCCTTGACAGCCAGGGTCGCGTTTACGTCAGCGACGAGGCGACGCACCGCATCTCCGTGTTCGACCGGGAGGGCGCGCTGTTGTCCGTCTGGGGCGAACACGGCTCAGCCGAAGGGCAGTTGGACACCCCGTCGGGCCTCGCCTTCGACGCCGGCGACAACCTCTACGTCGCCGATACCTACAACCACCGGGTGCAGAAGTTCACCGCTGATGGCCGGTTCCTGCTCGCCTTTGGCGGAGAGGGCGACGGAGCCGACCAACTGCGACTCCCCTGGGGCCTCACCGTCGGCGCCGACGGCAACGTGTACGTGGCCGACTGGGGCAACGACCGCATCCAGAAGTTCTCTGGCGACGGCGAGCATCTGGCGTCCTTCGGAACGTCCGGCCGCGGCGATGGGGAGTTCCACCGTCCTTCCGGTGTTGCCGTCGATCCCTCCGGCTACATCTACGTGGCCGACTGGGGCAACGAGCGGGTGCAGGTCCTGGACTCTGACGGCGGTTTCGTTCAGATGCTGCGTGGCGAGGCTACTCTGTCGGCCTGGGCCGCCAACTTCCTGTCCGTCAACGTGGAGGAGGGCGACGCCCGCTCCCGGGCCAACTTGGAACCTGAGATCGACTACTTCGTGGACGAACCCCACGAGGAGTCATCCCACATCGAAAAGTATTTCTGGTCGCCCGTGTCGATCAAGCTCGACCGTGACGGCAACGTGTACGTAACCGAGAGCAACCGGCACCGCATCCAGGTGTACCAGCCTGCCCGCGCCGCCAATTAACGTGGCCGACAAGCTGAACCGACTTGGGAGCTTAACGCAATGCCGTACCTTATCGGAGTGGCCGTTGTCATTGCCCTGGCGGTGGCGCTCTGGCTGCGGTTCGGCCAGAGAAATACCCACCGTGCCACGGGCGGCGACCTGACGGAGTTGCGACAAGCAGAGAACAAGGTCAAGGTATCCGATCCGATCCTGCGCCGGGACATAGACATTCTGGAGCGATTTGAGTCTGACCTGTTGCAGGATGCGATTGAACTGCGACGTGCCCAGATACTGCGGGGCGACCACCCCGACAGCCGCTAACTCTATCCGGCCAGGATGAAAGATATTTCCGCCATTAGCCGCGCGCAGCAATTGAGCCGGCCCCGACGAACCCCAACAGGAGGATAACCCGATGACTTCCACCAAGAAGGAAAGGTCGGTAGTGGTGATCGAACTCCAGGGCGGCAACGACGCCCTGAACACGGTCATCCCCTACAACAACCCCCTCTACTACGACTTCCGCAGCAACGTCGGCATCCCCGAGGGCGACGTGCTGCACTTGGACGGCGAGGTGGGCTTGAATCCCAGCCTGGCGCCCATGAAGCACCTCTGGGACCAGGGGAATCTCGGCATCATCAACGGCATCGGCTACCCCAACCCCAACCGCTCTCACTTCCGCTCCCGGGACGTGTGGTACACCGCCGAGTCGGAGAAGATCGGCGCCGAGGGTTGGCTGGGCGCGACCATCCGCGACCTGGACGCCCGGGGCGAGAACGTCCTCACCGGCGTGAACTTCGGCCGCGGCCTTCCCCGGGCCATGGTGTGCAAGGGCGTGCCCGTGGCCTCCGTTGCCAACCTGGAGACCTACGGCCTGATGCCCGACATCCAGGATGAGAAGTCCCGCCAGTACGCGCTGGAAGCCTTCAGCCGCATCTACGGCCCCACCGAGAGCAAGGACATCGTCGCCCAGGTGCTGTCCGAGACCGGCTCCAACGCCCTCAAAGGCGCCGATCGGCTGCGCAGCGCGCCCGACTTGTACTCGTCCACCGTCGAATACGCGGACACGCCCATCAGCCAGTCGCTGCGGAACATGGCGCAGGTGATGTCCGCCGACCTGGGCACCCGGATCTACTACACGATGCACGGCAGTTTCGACACCCACAGCAACGAGCTTCCCGCCCACCACAAGCTGTGGACCGACGTGTCCACCGCCATATCCGACTTCACCAGCGACCTGGACGAGCACGGGATGCTGGACGACACGCTGATCCTGGTCTTCTCCGAGTTCGGTCGGCGCATCAAGGACAACGGCACCGGCACCGACCACGGTTCCGGCGGCGTGGCTTTCGTCATCGGCGGCTCGGTCAACGGCGGCCTGTACGCTGAGTACCCGTCCCTGCGCCCCGAGGACCATTCCGAAGGCGACCTCCACTTTACCAACGATTTCCGCTCCACCTACGCCACCATCCTCAACCGCTGGCTGGAGCTGGACCCCATCCCCATCGTCCACGGCGACTACGAGCAGTTCGCCTTCCTGTAGGCGGCGCGGCCATACCGGAACTAGGTAGGGGCGAATGATCATTCGCCCCTATTCTCACGCCCTCGGGTTTTCCGCGTCATCAGCCGTATTCATTGGCCGCGTTGGACTGTTGTAGAAACCCCACCCATAATAGAACGTAGGTTTGCAATTCTCGGCCGTTTTGGTGTATACAATAGCCGCCACTTCCATTCAGCAGCCAGACAGTGCATAACACCAGGAGGCTCAGCACCATGCTACCTGAAACGCCGTTCGTCGGGCCGTCCTACGAAGGCCCCGGCTATGTCAAAATTAGGTTGGAGCCCGGGGAAGTGAAAGAAATTCCACATATGCACGACGTGGTGCTCGTGAAAACCATCAATGGCATCACATTCGAGGCTTTGGTTCCATCCCATACCCTCGGCGAAAACAACAGCTGGGTGCCTGCCCAGTACGCAGGAAGAATATCCGGCAAGGCTGTGTTCTATTTGCCCACAGCCAATGAGGGTAGACCGACTTGGCGTGTTCCAGAAGAAGCAGTACAACAGATTTTGGTGGCATAAACCAAACGAGCCGACACGGTCTTGGTGCTGTCGTCAGAGGGCGAGTCCAAATGCTTTTGTCAGACGGGGAACTAAAGCTCGCCATTGCCAGAGGGGAGTTGATTATTGACCCGCCTCTCGCAGACGACAGCGATCAAGTTAAAGCCGCCTCAATCGACCTGAGATTAGGCAGATCCATTTGGACACAAAGGGAGCCTGAGGATGGGGACCCCAATAGCGGTGCAATCAACGATCTCAGCGAAGCCGGATTTCACCAATACATGGCGAACTACGCTCAGCAGACCGACATTGTGGCCACTGGCGGATTTCTTCTCCAGCCGGGGGATTTCGTAATCACCGAAACCTTGGAGAGAGTGCACCTGAGCAGATTGCTCTCCGGTAGGGTGGAAGGAAGAAGCAGGCTGGCACGTATGGGAGTCGGAGTTCACCTCACCGCACCCAAAATCGATCCCGGGTTCGATAGCCACATTACTCTTGAACTTTTTCATATGGGCAAGCGGCCGGTATTCCTTCAGTACCAAGCGTCAATCTGTACCCTGCTTGTTGAGCGCTTAGGTATGCCGTCTGGTAGTCCATATGAAGGGATGTTCAACATTTGAGCCTATTCCCGATCGACGGATGGATACCCCTGCTCATTTTCTACCGGCGCTGATTTAAGGGTCAATCTCTCCAAACCTCCCGCGCCACCTCCGCCACCAGTTCCAGCTTGCGCCACTGGTCGTCTTCGGTGAGCAGGTTGCCCGCCGCCGTCGACGCGAAGCCGCACTGTGGGCTCAGGGCCAGCCGATCCAGCGGTACGAACCCGCTGGCCTCCTCGATGCGCTCCAGCAGGTAGTCCCGCGACTCCACCGCCGCTTCCTTGCTGCTGACCAGGCCCAGCACGACCATCTTGTCATCGGGCATGAACCGCAGCGGCTCGAAGGTGCCGGCGCGTTCGGTGTCGTACTCCAGCAGGAACCGGTCCACTGCCAGGGAGCCGAACAGCCGCTCGGCGATGGCCTCGTAGCCGCCCTCGGCGTACCACTTGCTCTGGTTGTTGCCCCGGCAGATGTGCATGGCAATCGTCGCGCCGGGCCGCTGCGCCCCTTCCAGGCAGAAGTTGTCGGCGTTCACCGCCTCCTCGAACATGGCGTCCGGGTCCTCGCCCAGCTCCCGCAGGTGCTCACGCCAGCGCGGATCGACGTAGTAGCTGTAGCGCGGCGCGTCGATCTGGATGCAGTCCACTCCGGCGTCCAAAAGCGCGCCAATCTCCGCCTTGATGAAGCCGGCGATCTCCCACAGCAGGTCTGAGCGCGTGGGATAGAACTGGTCCGACACGCCGGGCTGGTAGCTGATGGCCGGAAACTGGCTGGGGCTGGGCAGCGTCATTTTCACCGGGCCCGGCGCGTGCTCCTGTAAAAATCCCCGCTGGTTCTCGGTGAGGCCGCGGACCTGCCGCAGCTTCGCGCCCACCACCTGCCGGGTGCCCTGCTCGGTAGGCTCGCCGCCCGGTCCCTGCCAGACCCGCACCACGGCCGGCCGCTCCGGCATAACGAAGCCGTCCACCGCCTCGATCAGGTCGTTCTGGAACCCGGTGCGGCGGAACTCGCCGTCGGTGTACACGGAGACGCCGGCGGCCCGCTGTCGCTCGATGGCATCGAGGATGGCCGCGTCCTCCACGGTGCGCAGTTCGTCCGCGCCCAGCCGGGCCTCCTGGAAAGCGCGGCGAGCCTCATGGACCGAATTCGGCCGCAGCAAGCTCCCCACGTGGTCAGCTCGGTATGTTTCCGGCATTGGCTTTCCCTCCTGAACCGATGACCGTTATACCCGGAGTAGGTGCCGACGCACCAATTGACCTACTCGTCGAGGAACTTCTCCCCCCACTTGTCCAGGTACACCACGTCGGACAGCGGACCCCGGCGCACCGGTCCGAAGTTGCCCATGGGGTAGCCGATGGGCAGGATGGCGTAGGAGTGGACGCCGGGAGGCAGGCCCAGGATATCCTCCACCTCCTTCTCGTGGCGCAGGTGCCGGCTGGTCAGCGTTGAGCCGAGGCCCAAGGCGCGAGCGGCCAGCAGCATGTTCTGCACCGCCGGGTAGATGGACGCGCCGGCTGATCTCGACGGCGGCTCGGCCCCATCGTCCTGGCAGGCCACGATCCACACCGGCGCCTCATGGTAGTGCTCGGTCAGGTACTCCACGGCGTCGTGCTGCCGGCGGTACCGCCCCGGGCTGGAGCCGGGAGGCGGCTCGCTGCCCCGGTAGCGCGGGCCGACCACCTCGTCAAAGGCCTTCTGGTACCACTTCTGCACCTGCTCCTTGATGCTGCGGTCCTTGACGACCAGGAACCGCCAGCGCTGGTTGGCCCCGCCGTTGGCGGCCCACTGCCCGGCCTGCAGGATGCGATGTATCAGCTCGTCGGGTACCGGGTCCGGCTTGAGCCGGCGCATGGCCCGCGTGGTGTGCATGATGTGAAAAAGCTCGGTGGATTCCGTCATTGCATGTACCTCCTTGTTCCCTCTCCCTTGATGGGAGAGGGTTAGGGTGAGGGTGAAAACGTTATCAGTAGAGGCTGCCCCCTCACCCCAACCCCTCTCCCGCAAGGGGAGAGGGGCTTTAAAACTGCGGTGGTCGCTTTTCCAGGAACGCGCTCATGGCCTCGTGCGGGTACGGCGTGGCGAACCCCAGGGCAAAGGCCTTGATGGTGTACTCCGCCGACTCCGCCTCGCCCAGCTCCAGCCACTTGGCTACGATGTCCTTCTGTGATGCAAGCACGGGTCGGGCCATGCCCAGGAACTCCCGCGCCGTGGCCAGCGCCCTTTCGTGTACTTGCTCGTGTCCAACCACCTGGTCGACCAGGCCGATGCGATGCGCCTCGGCGGCGTCCACGATCTCGCCGGTGAGCAGCATCTTTCGCGCCCTGCCCAAGCCCACCGTCGGCGGCAGCAACGACGCCTCGATCACCGAGGGCAGGCCCACCCGCACTTCCGGCAAACCGAAGATCGCGTCGGCGGATGCGATGCGGATGTCGGCGGCCAGGGCTAACTCCAGCGCGCCGCCCAGGCACGGCCCCTGTATCGCCGCCACCACCGGCACGGGCACGTCCACGAGGATGCGCGCCGCCCGGTGCAGGCTGCGGATGAATTGCTCCGCCGTCCGCGGGTTGAGGTCCTTCATCTCGCGCAGGTCCACGCCGGCTGAAAACGCCCGCTCGCCGGCGCCGCGCAGCACGATCGCCCGCACCGACGTATCGCCGCCGCACTCCTCGACCCGCTCCCGCAGCTCCCGGAACACCTCCGGCCCCAGCAGGTTCAGGTGGGTGCGACCGTGTATGGACAGGGTGGCAATGCCGTCCTGCTGTGCGACGGATACTCCGGTGGCCGAATCGAACTCTCGCGAGTTATCCACTTGTCCCAACCTTTGACACCCTATGTTTAGCCAGGACTGCATCCACGAAAGGCTTGAGCACCAGCTCAGTGCATTCTATGTATAGCCCAACTACTTCGCACTCGTTTTCCTGGTCGTAAAAAACCACTACGTCTTTGGCGACGTTATCTCCTTCTCCCAACGGCTTGCCGTTGGTGACGTAAAGCGTCTCCGTCTCTGGATAATACTTCACCAGAGGTTGGGATTCTTGATGGTTCACAGTTGATTGAGTCATGGGGATCCTTGGCAGGTGTTAGAGCCTGTTCACATTTACCGTCATTCCGGCGAAAGCCAGAATCCAGAGAGTGTACAACAAGGGCAACGTGCCTATTGCAACGGTTTTCCTGGGCTCCTGCTTTCGCCGGAACGACGGTGTGATTTTCAAAATATCAACACGACCTAGTCGCTCGCCCCAGCAGCCGCCGCCACCGGCTCCGGCGCGGCCGCTGCGACCGCGCTCTCGATGAACCGCAGGACCTCGAAGTTGAAGATGTCCGGCTTCTCGAAGTAGACCGAGTGGCCGGCCTCCGGCACCCGCAGCAGCCTGGCTCCGGGGACGGCCCGCACGCCGGCCTCGATGACCTGCGGCGGCGAGATCTGGTCATCCTCGCCCACGAAGAACAGGGTGGGAACCTTGAGGTTCGCCAGTTGCTCCGTGCTGGGCCCGGTTGCCGTGCCGCCCGGCGGCGTATGGCGCGGCGGGTTGGTGCGCGACACCTGGAGGTACAGGTTGGCCAGGTTGGGCTGACGCTGCACGAACAGCGGCGCCACCGCCCGGTAGCCGATATCGCCGCTGGCCGCCGGGTTGTTGGCCTGTTTCTCGGCCCAGATGCGTTGCTGCTCCAGCACCTCCGGCACGTTCATGCCGCCCACGGTGTCGGCCATCACCAGGCTCTTGACCCGGTGGGGATGCGCCACGGCAAATCCCAGCATCGTCCGGCCGCCCATGGACTGTGCCACCAGGTGTGCCGACTCGATGCCCAGGTGGTCCAGCAGTCCGCGCAGGTCGTCGACGAAGGAGTTCATCCCCGGACCGTTGGGCTCGTCGTACGAATGGCCGAACCCGCGGTGGTCGAAGGTCACGCACCGGTACCGCTGGGAGAAGAAGGGTATCTGCTGCCACCAGCTCAGCAGGTTGCCGCCGGCGCCGTGGGCGAACACGATGGCGTCGCCCTCGCCGTAGCTCTGGTAGTGCAGGTCAATTCCGTTGATTCGCGCGCTGCTCACGTTGCACCTCTGCGGAGTGTCGGGACGGTTTGGTGTCGCTGTTGACTGCCCACAAGTTTGGCACCGCCGGCGCGGCGTGGCAATCCCGTGGTCGGAATATCAGCACGGTCCGCGCTCCCGATCACGATAGCGGTTCATAATAATCGCCATCATTCTGTATGCCTTGTGCGCATAATCACAAAAGGCGTAAAATGTGCGGCGTTGCGCAACGGCTATCGTCGCGTTGCGCCGTTTTTCTTAATTGCCATGTCCAGCAACTCTGCACCGTCCGCCGGGCGCCGCTTCGGGATTCTGCCGTCCAACATTTACTACGGATGGTACATCGTCGGCATCACCGGCTTCGTGATGACCATCGCCACGGTGCCGATGTTCCACGCCATGACCCTGTGGGCGGTGGCGTTGGAAACCCAGTTCGGCTGGAAACGCGGTGCTCTGTCCATGGCCCTGACCCTCACGCGGATCGAAGGGGGCCTGATGGGCCCCATAGAAGGCTACCTCACCGACAAGCTGGGTGGCCGCAAGATGGTGTTGATCGGCTTCATCATCCTGGGCTTCGGGTTCCTGGCCTTCTCCCAGATCGGGGCCGAATTCTGGCCGGTTTCGCCCCTTTACACCTTCTACTTCGCCTTCATGATCATGGCGCTGGGCCAGGGCATGGGCAGCTGGGTGCCCATGATGACCACCATCAACAACTGGTTCTCCCGGCGCATGGCCTCGGCAATGGGCTGGGCCAACTGGATCAGCCGGGGCGGCGCTTTGATTGTCGTGCCTCTCATCGGACTTGGCATCGGCAGCGCCATCGGGTGGCAGGGCACGGCGCTGATTATCGCCATCGTGGTGTTCGTCTCCGCTTTCCCGCTGACGTATTTCATCCGCAATCAGCCGGAGGACATGGGCCTCCAGGTGGATGGGGAGGCCGCGTCCACGTCCCGATCCCAGGGTGGTCAGCGCGGTTCGTCCGCGCCCCAGGGCTTGACCGCCCAGCAGGCCGTGCGCACCTCGGCATTCTGGCTCATCGCCGTGGGTCACGGCCTGACCAGCATGATAATCCTGGCCATCATGACCCACTTGGGCCTGTTTTTGCACGACGCCGGATTCGGCGGGCACACCGCGTGGGTGGTGACCACCTACACCTTTGTGGCCATGTGGGCGCAGCTCATCGGCGGCTACGTCGGCGACCGGTTCCCCAAGCGCGTCAGCATCTTCATTTTCACCACCATCCAGGCCGGCGCGGTGGTCCTGTTGACCTTCAGCACCCACCTCTGGATGTTCTATGCTTTCGCCGTGACTTTCGGCTTCGGATTCGGCGGCCGGAACCCACTGACCACCTCCATCCGGGGCGAATACTTCGGCCGGGGCAATTTCGGCAAGATCCTGGGCATCAGCACCATCCCGATGAACATTCTGCTGCTGGCGGCCAGCCCCTTCGCCGGATACATGTACGACTGGCAGGAGTCCTACACCGTGGCATTCCTGGTGCTGTCGGGTTTCAACTTCCTGGGCGGCATCTGCTTCCTGTTCGCCAAGCGCCCCCAGATCCCGACCGCGCCCGCTGCCTCGCCCCGCGTCCCCGCCCCGGCTCCGGCAGGCGGCGATTCGTAAGGCACCCGCTGGTCATGTTGTCAGAAGCAGGATTTTCAAGATTCAAGGATTATCAGGATTGGAACCGTTCTGTGATGGGGCTCTCCCAATCCTGCTCAATCATAAAATCCTGTAAATCCTGATTCTGACGATTTACGCAAGAGGGCGGGTTCCAAACCCGCCCTCTTGCGTATCGGGTTGGTGTCGTTGCCTCCTAGCCCAGGTCGGTCTCGGTGATCTCGATGTTGTGGATCGCCAGGCGTTCCGTGGGCTGGGAGTTTTCGCCGCTGCGGCTCTGCCGGACCGGCGAGGTGGCCAGCGCGTCGAGCACGTCGTCGCCCTCGGTCAGCGTCCCGAAGATGGTGTAGTTGGGCGGCAGGCCCACGTCGGCGCCGTGGACGATGAACCACTGGCTCCCGTTGGTGTTGGGGCCGGCGTTGGCCATGGCCAGCGTGCCCCGGGTGTAGGAGCGGGTTACTTCCTCGTCGCGGAAGCGGTAGCCGGGCCCGCCGGTGCCGTCGCCCCGGGGGCATCCGCCCTGGATCATGAACCCGTTGATGACCCGGTGGAACTGGTTGTCCTCGTAGAACCCCTCCCGAGCCAGGAAGACGAAGTTGTTAACGGTGAGGGGAGCCACTTCCGACAGCAGCTCGATGGTCATGTCGCCCTTGTCGGTCTTGATGATGGCGTGGTAGCGCTTGGTGCCCTCGATGACGAGACCGGGCGGGTTCTGGTATTGCTGGGGGGGCATTGAGTGTCTCCTGATGGTCGTGGAGTGGATAAGTCCCGCCGATTATACCCCACCGCCGGCGGCGATCTCTGGCGTTGCCCGCGTCTTGATACATAGCACGTAGTCGCATCGGTCGAATTGGTATAATTCGCGTAACTCTCAGAGTGTGCATAAGCAACGTGCACAAGGTACTTGAACCATGGTCGCTGCTCGAGATAATGAATATTTGATCGGTTTGGTAAATGAGCTCCGCAAATTGCCGCAAGGGGCGCACGGTAGCATGACCCTGGCTCTGAGTTTGGCCGCCGCGCTGTTGCTGCTACGATAGCGATGTTGCCCTTCGAGTTCGTAATTTACCGTTCTCCCGTGTCGCAGCAGGCCCGCCGTCGGGAGTTGGTCAGGCAATGGACACAAGAAGTGCGTAACGCCGCCGCCGGGCTCTGGCGTGGGCAGCCTGCCGTTGACGGCGCGCTGGCGGTGTCGATTACCCACCTCTTTGACCGCGCCGATCTGGACGTTGACAATATGCCCAAACCGATTCTGGACGCGTTGAAGGGGCTAGTCTATTCCGACGATGCCGCCGTAACCGACCTGACTTGCCGCAAACGCAATCTTAAAGACGATCCCCAAATATCCAATGCTTCGCCCATCCTGCGCCAATCCCTGAACCGCAACGCTGAGTTCGTGCATGTGCTTATCGACGACGCGCCGCTACGGGAGGTCAATTTCTGATGGAAGACATAGCTATCAGCGAAAGGCAATTCGTCGCCAAGAAGGCGGCTGAGTACCGCAGCCGGGGCTATGAAGTGTTCCAGGAAATCCCCTTGGACTTTATGCCCGGATTCATTGCCGATTTGGTGGTTCGCAAAGACGGCGAAACCAGAGTGATTGAGGTAAAAACCAGAACGTCGCTTGCCGTCACTCCGCAAATGACGGAACTGGCAGAAGCCATCAGCGCCAGGCCCGGTTGGAGTTTCGACCTGCTGCTGGTTGGTGAACCGGAGCGTCTGGACGCGCCGGAAAGCGCGCAGCCTTTCACGGAGAGCCACATAGGCCGACGCATCAACCAGGCGGAAAAAGTTTTAGCCATGGGATTCGCCGAGGCCGCCTTTCTGCTGGCCTGGTCAGCCTGCGAAGCAGCCGTTAGAGCGTTGGCGGCCGCGGAAGGTGTGGAAATCAGGCGCGCCACTCATTCCGGCTACATCCTGGGCCAAGCGGTCTATCACGGCGCAATTTCAAGAAACGACGACGCTTATCTGTCCGATATGCTGGCTTATCGCAACGCCATCGTCCACGGATTCGACGTTCCTGACTTTGACGATGAACGGGCCAGAGAGCTGATTGCCGCCGCCAGGAAGTTGCTGCAGGCCAGCGCGGACTCCGAGCCAGAACAGCCGGCTGACATCCTGGCCGTGCCGGACGCGCGCCAGCATTAGGAGTGCACCATGCCCAATCCCACCGTCCATATCATCGCCACCGGCGGCAGCATCGCCGGCGTCGGCCCCGACCGCATGGACTACACCCTGTACCCCGAGATCGGCGACCACCTGACCATCGAGCAGAACCTGGCCCGCGTGCCGGAGATCGGCGACAACTTCAACGTCATCGCCGAGGACATGGTCAGCGTCGGCAGCACCGCCATCGGGCCGGCCAACTGGATCGCTCTGGCCGAGCGCATCCACGCCATCGACCGCGACGAGCCGGACACCGCCGGCATCGTCATCACCCACGGGACCGCAACCCTGGAGGAGACCGCCTACTTCCTTCACCTGACCGTCAAAACGGAACTGCCCGTGGTCATCACCGGCGCCATGCGCCCGCCCACGGCCATCAGCACCGACGCCGACCTCAACCTGCTGGACGCCGTGCGCATCGCCGCCACGCCGGAGGCCGTCGGCATGGGCGTGCTCACCGTGCTCAACAACGAGATCCACTGCGCCCGCGAGGTCTACAAGGCCAACACCCTGCGCGTGGAGACTTTCAAGGCCAACGAGCTCGGCTTCCTGGGGTACGCCGACTCCGACCACCGGGTGGTCTTCTACCGTCGCCCCATCCGCAATCACACCACCCAGACCCCCTTTCGTGTGGACGGCATGAGCGACCTGCCTCGGGTGGACATCGTGCACGCCTACGCCGGCGCCGACGGGATGCTCATTGACGCGGTGCGCGCCCACGGCTCGGCGGGCCTCGTCCTGGCCGGCTTCGGCGCGGGAACTTTCCCGCCGGCGGTGATCTCCGCCGCCGAGGCTGCCGTCGCCGGCGGGATGCCCGTCGTTCTGGCCAGCCGTTCCATAGCCGGCCGCGTGGTGATGACCCCGCGCAAGGAGGAGCAGGGCTTCATCGTCTCCGACAACCTGATGCCGCAGAAGGCGCGCATCCTGCTGATGCTGGGATTGACCGTCAGCCAGGACAGGAACGCGCTACAGCAGATGTTTTACGAATACTAAACTGCTCGCCGTTCCGCGTCCGTGATCAAGGTTCAACCTCGTTCTGGCGGAGGGGCCGACGGGGGTACGTGATCGCCGCGGCGGACGCGAAAGCCGCCCGGTGGTGTAGAATGCCGGCCGCAGGATTACGTCTCCCCGGGTGAGGATGCCCACGCCATGACCACCGCCAAACCGGTCGCCGCGGCGACCAGCGCAAAGCCCGCGCGTTTCGTCTTCCCGGATCCGCCGGAAGACCGGGAAGACAAGATGACCAACTTCAACAAGATGTCCTATACCGGCAACGTCTATCTGCTGGCTGACCATCTGGGCAACCCGGAAACCACCCTGGTGGCTGGGGAGCACTACATGAGCCCCGAGATCACCCGTGATATGGCCGGGCTGCGCTATCCCGACCTGCTGGTTGCCTTTGACGTGGACCCGGCGGCCTACTACGCCAGCAACGCCTACGTCATATCGGAGCAGAGGAAGCCGCCGGACTTCGTGTTGGAGATAGCCTCGCGCAGCAGCGGGCGGACGGACACCGGGCCGAAGCGGCGGGACTACGCGGCGCTGCTAATAACGGAGTACTGGCGGTTCGACGAGACGGAGACGGGGCGGTATCACGGGGCGCGGCTGGCCGGGGACCGGCTGGTGAACGGGGAATACGAGGCCATCGACATCGAGGAGTTGCCGGACGGCAGTTTGCAGGGATACAGCGCGGTTCTGAACCTGTACTTGCGGTGGGAGCGCGGAGAGTTGGCGTTCTACGACCCGGCCACGGGCCTGCCGATTGCGTCCCTGCACAGCGAGCGAGAAGCCCGACGGGCCGCCGAAGCCCGCGCCGACGCGGCCGAAGCCCGGATCCGCGAGCTTGAAGAACAACTGCGTCAACGAGGAGGCTAGATGAACCCAATAAGCGCCTCCTGACGCGCCGGCGAGACCGCGCGCCGTGCGCCATCGAAAAATTCGCGCCGAGCGATAGATCAAGAATGGCGACATACGCCCACCAAATAACTACCAACGGAGAGAAACTGACATGAAAAAACGACGTATTCTGATCCCGGTCTTCGGGATTGTTGCCGCAGCCGTCCTGGCCGTCGCTGGCGGATGGTTTGCACTGGGCAACGTTGCGGACGCGCAGACGGATTTGCCTGCCCCTGCCAACGTGCGAGCGGTTCAGGGGTCCGCTATCGGGCAGGCCGTGGTGTAGTGGGACGCGGTGGACGGCGCAACGGGTTACACCGTCCGCTGGGTGGACCTGGACGCGGCATGGGCGGCTTATGACGCCGGCGAAAGCTGGACCGGTCTGATCCGGTCCATGCCAGTCACAGCGTCCGGAGACGGCAGGCACAGTCTGAACATCCCTAACCTGAAAACGAACACAACCCACGGTCACGGGTTCGCAGTCAGGACCGAGCGCGACGGCGCTGTCTCCGGTTGGTCGGACTGGGAGATTCTCCGGTTGACGGTGGAAGTGGATTTCGAAGCAGCTGTTGAGATTCTCGCCGCTGCGCTGGCCATTTCCAAGCATGCGAACGCATTGGTGGGAGAACCACTGCCCACCAGCCAGGCCGACTTCCCCGGATACGAGACTACGGTAACAGACAACGTAGAAGCGTTGAATCTACAGGTGCAATCCTTGTCCGGCAAGGGCCACGCAGCGAGGGTCCGGCAAATCGAAACCCTGGTGAACCGGCTCGAAGCCAACACGAACCTGATCCGCAGGGACAGGCCCGCGTTGCTCCGCGCGGTGGTGGCAGAAACAAGAAGCAGGGAAACCTTGACGCAAACCAACAGGGACACGCTGTTTCCGGCTGCCGCCGCCAGCGTGGACAATCAGTTCTACGACCTGATGACGAAAGTGGGCAGCGACTCCGCCGGTGCAGGAAATCTCTCCGACGAGGACATTCTTCGCTACTCCCATATGGACAGCCTCGGGGCAAACGTGACGTTGGGCCATACGCTCCTGCTCGTGGCCAGCCTCATGCAGGATCCCACATTCGTGGCACGCATCCAGGAGAGTTACGACGGGGTCAACAGTCGCGTCGGCCGAGACATTGAGTACTTGGCAGAACACGGTGGTCCCAACTTGGGATCACAAGTGCTTCCGCACGCCCGGCAATTTGTGGCTGCCGGCAGCGGAAACAACAATTACTTTGATCGCCTGGCGAGCCGGCTCGAGTTGGTGGCACAGGAAAACGCACGTATCGCCACAAACGAGAAGATATTGGACCATCTGCTGCACGAAATCGATCGTTTGGCGGCTGCCGCGCAGGGTCAGCCGGATCCGGGAGAGCTGTCACCGGAAGATCCGGTCAGCCCCGGCTTCACCGACACAGAAGTAAAGTTCGGCCAGTCGGCCGCTTTGACCGGGCCTGCAAAGGCTCTCGGCCAGGGGATGATGATGGGTATCGATGCGGCATTCAAAGAGGCCAATGCTGACGGCGGAGTGCACGGCCGCACGCTGAATCTGATACCGAAGGACGATAGCTACGAAACCGACCCGGCGTTTGACAACACCCAGGATCTGATCGAAAAAGATCAGGTGTTCGCGCTGATCGGCGCCGTTGGTACCCCGACCTCCCGGGCGGCGTTGCCGGTGGCCGAGGAGGCGGAAGTGCCCTTCATCGCCCCGTTCACCGGAGCTCAGCTCCTGCGCGACGATGACCTGAACCAGGTCCTGAACTTCCGCGCCTCGTATCACCAGGAAACCGAGAGGATGGTGGAGCTGCTGGTGGCGGCCGGCAAGACCAAGGTGGCGGTACTGTACCAGAACGACTCGTACGGCAACGACGGGCTCACCGGCGTGAAGAACGCGCTGGCGAGCCGGGGCATGGAACCCGTAGCGTCCTGGTACTACCGGCGCAACACCACAGCCATCAATTCGGCGGCGTTCCGTATCGCGGCAGCCAATCCGGATGCGGTCATCATAATCGGCGGCTATCAGCCGGCAGCTGCGCTGATCGAGAAGCTGCGCATGAAGATGGAGCCGGACCCGACCTTCATGGCGGTGTCCTTCGTGGGCAGCGACGCGTTGGCGGGCGAACTCGGCTCGGATGGGGAAGGCGTTTACGTGACGCAAGTGGTGCCGTTGCCCACCGATACCAGCAGTACGGTTGTGGACAGTTACACCAGCGCATTGACCACATACTATCCCCAGGAGACCCCCGGGTTCATCTCCCTGGAGGGCTACATCGCGGGACGGCTGGCCATCGAGCGACTCGAGGCTTGCGGCGTCAATCTGAGCCGGGAATGTTTCCTCAAAGTTCTGGGCAGTTCCCAAACGGTCACCATAGACGATCTCACCCTCCAGTTCGGACCTGGCGACAACCAGGGGTCTGATGAGGTGCATCTGACCGTGATCGGGGCAGACGGCCAACTGAAGCCGGCAGCGAGCATCACGAGCTCGCCATGACGTGCTGAACACGGAATGGCCTAGCCCAAGCCAACTCCCCGCGACGCTAAACAGGTCGCGGGGAGTTCTTCATTATGTACAACGGCCGGTATTTGATACGGGACAATCGCGCCATAAACTACGCCACCGTCACTCCGGCGAAAGCCGGAGTGCAGAATTATCAACCGAACCACCTAAACTGGAACGCTACCTGCCTCTCTGACTTGATATGATGCCATGTCCGGTAGCCGGTATAATGCGCCATTAATCCCGCAAAGCAACCCGGAGCGATGACGACATGATTGTGGAACGAGACGCCACATACTTGACCGACCTGGTTCACAATCTGCGGCAGATGCCCCAAGAACTTGAGTGGGTGGAGTTCAAAGTCAATCAGGCTACCGAAGCGCCAACGATTGGGGAGTACATATCGGCTCTGGCCAACGGAGCCGCACTCAACGGGGAAGAAGTTGCATACATGCTCTGGGGCATCAAGGATGGCAGCCACGCTATCGTAGGCACGGAATTCAAGCCGGCCACTGCAAAGCAGGGCAACGAACCATTGGAAAGCTGGTTGCGTCGCGGCTTGACGCCACGAATAGATTTTCGTTTCCACGAAGTTGTGATCGACGAGAAACGGGTAGTGGTGCTGGAATTGAGCCGACAACGCAACAGCCCGTTGCCATCCAGGGAAGGGAATATATCCGTATTGGCGACGTCAAGACGGAGCTTCGAAACCATCCCGAAAAGGAACGTGCTCTGTGGAACCTTTCCGAAAGAGCAAGTTTTGAAGATGGAGTAGCCGCGGAGCGGTTGATTGGTGACGACATCATTGGCAAACTGAATTATGGAGCGTACTTCAGTCTACTCCAAAAACCAGTACCGGAGAGTCTTGACTCCATCCTATACGAGTTCGAGCAAGATCGTCTGATTGTGCCTTGTGCTGCTGGAGGTTGGAATATCACCAACCTTGGTGCCATATTATTCGCCAATCAGCTTGGCGATTTTCGACGACTCGAGCGCAAATCCATACGAGTCATTCAGTACCAGGGAACCAGCCGAGCCGAATCGGTAGGTGAACGCCAGGGCTCTTGGGGTTACGCGGCCGGCTTTACTAATTTGATCAAATACATCAACGACAGAATATCCAACGAAACCATCGGGCAAGGGCTGCGCCGGACATTGCCGATGGTCCCTGAGTTAGCGGTCCGGGAACTGGTAGCCAACGCGCTGATTCACCAGGATTTTTCGGTGACGGGAGCCGGGCCTATGGTTGAGATCTTCGACGCCCGCGTTGAGATTACGAACCCAGGGGCACCGCTGGTGGACACGCAGCGGTTCCTCGGCAGTCCGCCTAGATCGCGCAACGAAACGCTGGCGTCAATGATGCGTCGCAGTGGCGTATGCGAGGAGCGCGGCAGTGGCATTGAGAAAGCGGTTTTGGCGGTGGAAGCAGAGTTGTTGCCGGCGCCGCTGTTTGAATCGGACGAGGGGTTCACACGGGCCGTGCTGTTCGCGCACAAGGATTTGTCCGATATGGATCGTGTGGAACGGGTGCGCGCCTGCTACTTGCACGCCTGCCTGCATTACAAGCTGAACCAGCCGATGAACAATACGTCACTGAGGGAACGGTTTGGCATCGCGAGTGACCATGTTGACCGGGCGTCCCGATTGCTTAGAGAGGCTGTAGAAGATGGACTGATCGTCGTCCGAGACCCCGACGTTGGCAATAGGTTCCGCACATATCTGCCATTTTGGGCAGCATGACTTTATTTGCACGCCATTTGCAAAATTCATGAAAACCGTGGGTTTTCCCTCATGGAGCCGTCTTTTCCCTACGGGATAGTCCGTTCGATTTCTATTTGCACGCCATTTGCAAAATTCATGAAAACCGTGGGTTTCCCTCATGGAGCCGTCTTTTCCCTACGGGATAGTCCGTTCGATTTCTATTTGCACGCCATTTGCAAAATTCATGAAAACCGTGGGTTTTCCCTCATGGAGCCGTCTTTGTCGTAACGGTATGGGCCACGCGATTTTGCTCGCGCCTTGGCCGCAGAAACGAACCAATATGGCACACGTTGGCGTCGTGTATAATGCGCCAAATCCCGCCCTCGGCCACCTTTTGAGGAGCGCAATACATGGCACAGGCAGCCGGCGTCAACCCCTCTCAATCCGCGACGCAGGACGCGCCGCCCCGCACCAAGGGCTCGGTGATGGCTACCACCCTGGTGGGCGCCCACGCCTTCGAGCACCTGTACGCCCACAGCATCCCGGTCATCATTCTTGCCATCATCACCGAGTTCGAGCTGGGTGCGCTCAGCGTCGGCGCGGTGGTGGCCATCCGCTCCATCTTCGGCGGCATCACCAGCACCGCCGGCGGCTTCCTGGTTGACCTGTTCCACCACCGGGTGGCCTGGGTCCTGTCCATCAGCACGTTCATGATCGGCCTGGGCTACCTGCTCATGTCCATCGCGCCGTCCTACGCCCTGATCCTGTGCGCCATCGCCCTGGGTTCCATGGGCAGTGCGTTGTGGCACCCGCCGGCCCTGGGCCTGCTGGCCCGGCGCTTCCCCGAGCGGCGGGGCCTGTTCATATCCATGCACCGCTCCACCGGCAGCATCGGCGACGTCATCGGGCCGCTGGCTGCCGGCGCGCTCATCGCCGGCGCCCTCACCTGGAGCGGCGGTGCAGACGGAGCCGAGGTAGGCGTCTCGTATGCGCTCCCCTGGGGCACCGTGGACTGGCGGTACATCCTCGGGTTCAGCACCCCGATCATGTTCGTTGCCACGGTGGTGATCTTCATCCTGCTGCGCAACGCCGGCAGCGAGCGCCCGGTCAACGTGGACATCGGAGCGCGCATCCGCACCAACTGGGCCGGCATGAAGGACGCCTTCCGCGGCACCGGCATGTGGGCCATCTTCACCGTCTCCGCCGTGCGGGGCATGGCCGACCGCTCCCTGGTCTTCCTGGTTCCCCTGTACCTGATCCACCTGGGCGTTGGCGAGTTCCAAGCCGCCGTCCACGTCATGCTCATGGTGCTCCCTGGCATCCTCTTCGGTCCGATCATCGGCTCGCTGTCCGACCGCATCGGCCGTCGCCCGCTGATCATCTTCATTATGGGCGTCACCACGATGCTCACCATCGCGATCATCATGGTGAGCGGCGAGGGCTACACCGCGTGGATCACCGTCTTCGTCGCCATCTACGGGATGATGAACTTCTCGGTGAACAACCTCACCCAGGCCGCCGCCGCCGATATCGCCGCCGGCCGCCGGCTGGAGTCCAGCTTCCTCGGCCTGATGTGGGGCAACAACACGCTGTTCGGAGCCATCGCCGCTTTCATGATCTTCGGGCCGGTGGAGTGGTTAGACTGGCAGTACGGCTTCTTCATCGCCGCTGGCATCTACTTCGCGGGCTTCCTCATCTCGCTGCTGATCCCCGGCAAGCCGCGCGAGCCCGAAGCCGTCCCCATGCCAGCCTAGACACGAGGCAAATTCGGGTTGGCCGCAGCGCAGGGGACGCTTCCCGACGCGCCGGTGACGGGTGAACGCCGCACCGGCAATCGGGTACTGGCGTCCACCCTCATCGGAGCCCACGGCTTCGAGCATCTGATCTCCAACAGCATCCCGCTGCTGACCACGGTGATGGCCGTGGATCTGGGCCTGGGCGCGTTGCAGGTCGGGGCCATCGTGGCGGTGCGGTCGGCGGCGGCGGGCATCACCAGCGTAACCGGCGGGTTCCTCTCCGACCTGCTCCACCACCGGATCGCGTACGTGCTGTCCATCAGCGCCCTGCTGACGGCGGTGGGACTGCTGCTGATCGCGATTTCGCCGTCCTATGCCGTGATCCTGCTGGCTCTGGCGCTGGCGTCCTCCGGCGCGGCGCTGTGGCACCCGCCGGCCCTGGGTCTGCTGGCCCAGCGTTTCCCGAACCGACGGGGACTGTTCCTGTCGATGCACCGCTCCACCGGCAGCGTGGGCGACGTGGTCGGGCCGATGATCGCCGGCATTCTCCTGCTGGGAGCATTGCAGTGGGAGGCCTCCGACGGACTCGTAGTGGGCTTGGAGTTGGGCCTGGAGCCCATAAGCTGGCGCTGGATTTTAGCGTTCGGCGCGCCGATCATGTTCGTCGCGACCTTCGTGATCTATGGGCTGCTCCGTCACGCCGGCAACGCGCCGCCGGTGAACGTGGACTTGGGACAGCGGCTCCGGTCCGTGTGGAACGGAACCTCAGTCGCCTTCCGCGGAACCCGTTTGTGGGCCATCTTCGCGGTGGCGGCGGTGCGCGGCATGGCCGACGGGTCCATGCTGTTCCTGGTGCCGCTGTACCTGACCCAGGCGCTGGGCATCAACACCTTCCAGGCATCGGCCCACCTGGCGCTGATGGTGGGGCCGGCAATGGTCACCGCCCCGTTGCTGGGTGCGCTGTCCGACCGGGTGGGGCGCAAGTCGCTCATCGTGTTCCTGATGGCCTTCGCCACGGTCCTGACCCTGGCCATTCCCATGGGCGGACAGCAGTACTCCGTCTGGGTCACCGTGTGCGTCGCGCTGTACGGATTGCAGCACTTCACGGTGATCAACCTCACCTCTGCGGCTGCGGCCGACGTCGCCGCCCGCTACCGCCTGGAATCCAGTTTCCTGGGCCTCATGTGGGGCAACAACGTTCTCTTTGGCGCTGTCGCCGCCGTGTTCATATTCGGCCCCATCGAGTGGCTGGGCTGGCAATACGGCTTCTTCATCGCCGGCGGCATCTACGGCGTGGGCTTTCTCGCGTCCCTGGCCATCCCCGGTCGGGAACGGGAACCGACGGCGGCGTAGCCCGGTGCTAAAATGGGTTCGCAGCGTTTGGCTGCACAGCGGGATGGAACGAATACGCCATCAGACAGCGCAATCGATGATGCAGCGAGTGCCATGTCTACCCAGCCGGAATATGACGCCAATTCTGAGGCGGTTCGGACACACCTGACCATTCTGCAGGACGTCATCCGGCGCATGGCCGGAAACAGCGCGTCCTGCAAGAACTGGTGCGTCGTGCTGGTGGCGGCCATCCTGGTGCTGGTGGCGCGCACGGATACGACGGACTACGCCCTGCTGGCCCTGATCCCGGCCGTGCTGTGCCTGTTCCTTGACGCCTACTACCTGGCCCTGGAACAGGCCTTTCGCCGTTCGTACGACTCCTTCGTCGAAAAGCTGCACGCGGACGCGGTGACCCTGGTCGACCTGTACGTGGTGAAACCCGGCCGGCCCGTCGGCCGGCAGATGCTGGTCAGCCTGCGTTCAACGTCAGTCTGGCCATTCTACCTTGCGCTCGTGGTGGCAATCCTGCTGGTATGGCTGCTCTCACTCGCCTGGCCGCCGGGTGGGTGGTTCTCCTACGCGCCGATTTCGCCGTGAACAGGTTCAGCGCGGGCTGTACCGGAGACTGCGACCAAGCCGGCTATAATGTTCACCATCCCATGTGGATGGGGAGATCACCGATGCTGTCGCCAGGGCAAGCCCGAAAAGTTCAATGCGTACTCTGGGAGGCAGACTTGGCCTTGGGCCAGCGGGATTTTCAAGTGGCCAGTCAGAAGGTGTGGGACGCGACCGCTTTGGCCATCAAGTTTGTTGCCGAAGAAAGGGGATGGCCCCACGCCACCTTCGAGGAGGTTTACGCGGCCGGGCGTAAGATCGCCCGTGAGCAGGCTGACGGCTCCTCCGCCGAATCGGAGTTGAACTACGCTGAGTGTCACCGGGCCAATGCCCAGTGGAAGATATTTGAAGATCGCGAGGTGATCGAAGACTGGGATCTTGCTCCAGGCTTTATCGAAAGAATTCTCGGACGCCCGGCGCGTCAGATCGAATGACCGCCGAGGAGCGTATCAGCACCGCGCGGGAATTCATCGCCCTTGCAGATCAATTTTTCGGTGCTGGCAATTCCATGGTCGGCGCGGAAATGCTGTGGGGCGCGGTGACGCAAATAGTCATAGTCATCGCCATGAAGCGCCAAGAGCCGATACAGGACCATCAACATCGCCGGGCAACAGTCCGCAATCTGGCGCGTGAATCGGGCGATGAGTCCATCCGGCGTGACTTCAGTGAAGCCCAGCGATTGCACACCCATTTCTACCACAACGATATGCCTACGGAATTGCTGAGCAGCGCCGTAGGTCAAACCTACGCCCTCATCAACCGTCTCCTTCCATTGGCCGCCTAACCGATATGTAGGGGGTTGGTTCTACTACGCGTCGCTTTCGCCCCGACCGGCGCGCGGCGGAGGTTGGCCCGGAGATTGCGGCCAAGCCGGCTATAATGATTTACAGCTTATCGGAACGTGGAGATTGGCCATGCTGTCCCAAGAGCAAATACAGGAAGTCCGAAACAAGGTCTGGTTGGCCGACCAGGCCATGGCTCAGCGTGACCACGAGCTGTTCTGCAAGCGCATCTGGGAGGCAACTGCCCACGCCATCAAGTGCGTTGCCCGGGAACGCGGTTGGCCCTGCCAAACCTTTGACGAGATTTACGCCGCCGGCCGCCGCATCGCCAAGGCACATCCTGAACAGCGCGGTTTCATGTCCGCGTTGGGCTGCGCCGACTTGGCCCGAACCAACGGAATGGGCCTCGCCATACCCGCTCAGGATGTTGAAGAGGATTGGGACATCTCCACCGGGTTCATTGACCGCGTGTTGGGCTTCTCGGTGCGCGACGTGTCATGACATCGACAGAACGGCTCCGGACGTCCACTGATGAATTGTCGTTGCTCGCCGAGCAGCATTTTGTCAATGGCGACGACATGGCAGGAGCCGAATTGCTCTGGGGCGCCTTGTCGCAGGTCATCATTGCCATAGCCATGCAGCGCGGACAACGGTATCAGGAACATCAACATCGTCGACATATGATGCGCCAAATAATCGGCGAGCTTGACGACCCCGTAATTGTCGAAGACTACAAAGATGCGAACCGGCTCCACGTCCATTTTTATCTGAGCAATATGACGGACGTTCAAGTTCGAGACGCGGCTGATACCACCCGCGCCCTCATCAACCGCCTCCTCCCGCTGACCACGTGACCGGCGCCAGACTGATATGTACGCAGTAACCAATTTCGCCAGTAGTGCCCGAGTCGCTGGCGTGCTTCTTCTCCTCACCGCCGTGGCCACCGCCGTCATGGTGCCCACCCGCCTCATGGCCGACGCGGACCAGCCCACCCTGAAGCTCACACTGGAAGCAATCTCCGCCAACACCCTGCCCTATACCTGCAGCGCCATCGCGCGCATCTTTTCGGGAGTTTTCCTGCTGGCGGCTGCCGGTTTGATGCGGTCGGTGACCACCCCCTACCGTCCGGCGCCGGCCAGGCTGGCCATGACGGCCCTGTCATTGTCCGGGGTGGTAACGATTGTTTCGGGTGTGTGCGCCATCATGCTGGCCACCATAGGCCCCTCCGCCATCGCATTCGATGACGCGCGGCTGCTTGAAACGGCCGGCCGCCTCGACGCCGCCCGCTGGATTACCGGCAAGCTGGGGTTCACCCTGGCCGGGCTGGGGCTGATCGCTCTCGGACCGGTGCAGTGGCGCGCCGGCGGCCTGCTCAAAGTGTCCGCCGTGGCCGACGTGATCATCGGCGTCGTCATGCTGTTCATCTGGGTCGACGCTGCCACCGTGATGCACCGGGTCTCCGGCGTCGCTTTCCTCGCCTGGCTCGTCGTCAGCGGACTGTGGCTGGCCGCCGGCCTGCTCAAGTCGCCGCCGCAGACCCTGACCGACGATGCCCCGCAACACGAAACCGGAGAGTACGAATATGGCCAGCCGCGCTGATAACCTCGCCACCGTTCAACGCATCCGCACAGAATTGACCGGCCTGCTGGACGGCATGGATTACTGCCTGGACTGGAAGGACGGCGACGGCTGGTGCGCCCGCGAAGTCCTCTATCACCTCGTCGACACGCCTGAGGGTGGCATCGGCAGCGTCATCGCCGGCGTGCTGAACGGCAGCCTTGAAGAGGTCACTATCCTGCCCGACATCAGCATCGTCACGCCTGAGCGCCTGGCCGCGGACATTGGCAATGCGCTGGCGGGACCTCTGGCCATCCTGCAAACCGCCGAGGACGCCATTGCCAATGCCGGCGATGGCGATTTTGAGGGACGAACCGCCCTGGCGCACCTGCCACACCGCGGCATCCACGAGCAGCGCGCGGCGCAATCGTTCATCGACGGCCTGGAACGCCACTGGGGCGAGCACCTGAACCAAATCCGCGTCATACGCGAGGCCTTGGGCATGTGATGCGCTCGATTGTTGCGGCGACGGTTCCGTGGCAGTGCGTACTGGTCGCAGCGCTGCTGCTGGTGGCGTGCGGTAGCGGGGAGCATCCCCTTGACGTTGGTTTCTACGCCTACTTCGCGCCGGTGAGCCATAGCGCTGACGGTGCGCCCGGCTCTCCCGGATTCAATACGCACCGGGGCTATGAAGCCGATCTGCTCACTGCCCTGGAAGCCATGAATGGGGCTGGTCTGACATTCAACCGTCGCGCCATTGCGGAATGGCCCGGCATCTGGCTCAAATCCGCCGGCGATGAGTTCGACATCATGGGCGGCGGCATCACCATCCTGGACTCCCGCACCCGCAACGACGACGGTGACACTCTGGTTGCCTTCACCAATGGGCACATCGCTTTCCGGCAATCACTGCTGGTACGGGCCGATGACGCCGGGCGACTGGCAGACCACAGCGCTCTTTCCGGCGAGGATCAGGTGGGGGCCCTGGCCGGCACAACTGGAGAGGCTCGCCTGCTGCAATTGACCGGATTGGCCGACGCCAGCGGCGTCCTGGCCGCCGGAACCCGGCTTGAAACCGCCTCCGGCCAGGTTACCGCCGACGGTAGCCCGGACTACGTCATCACCGCCGCCGGGACGTCGCCGGTCGTGGCAGGACGCCGCCATCTGCACCCTCCTGCCGACACGATGCCGCAGGTGGTCTATCTTGGCGACGAGTTGGGCGAACACGTGCTGCTGGAGGCCCTGTCCAACGGCGACATCGACGCCCTGGCCCGGGGTGAAATCGGCAACACCGACGCTGCGCAGGAATCGGGCGGCGCATTCGTGGTTGCCGCCCTGGACGACGCGGTGGAGTACGGCGGTTTCACCGTAGCCGCCGGCGATACCGACCTGCTGGCCCTGCTCAACGAGCGCATCGACTATCTGACCGACAACCGGCGCATCGGCTACGCTGAATGGCGCGCTGATCCGGCGGTATTCATGCAGCGCGCGGCGCAGTGGCGCCGGTAAGGCTCGCCGACGTTTGACACCCACGAAACCGCCCGGTTATATTTCGCCTAATTTCGTTCTCAAAAAGGGAGGAAGCTAACAATGACAACTCAGAGGGGAAGAGTTCGGTTTGAAGCCGGCAACGTGGCCTTCATCGTCCAGCACGAGCTGTGGGACGGCAACATCCAGGACCATTCCGACCAGGGCGTGGTCATCCTGGTCGACGTCGGCGGAGAGACCGCCCTGCGCTTCAACTGCTTCGACATTGAGAAGAGCTATGTCTACGCGCCGGACGGCGACAGCGTCCCGTACCGGATGGACCACACCGTCGACGGCAACCCCATCGGCTGGTCGGTGCGGACCATGCGCAGCAACCTGGGCGCCATGCTGACCCGGGCCGGCTATGGCGACGCCGCCGGATCCCTGGAAATGAACGCCGTCAACGCGGCGCTGGACGAAGTGGACGCCACCGCCCGGGTCAAGTTCGCCGGCGAGCGCAACACCGTCAAGCACAACCGCGGCACCGACATCATCGAGGCCGGCAACATCCGCTTCGGCCTGGAGATGCGACGGCAAGCATCGGGCGACGGCGGCCTGGCCATTCACGTCCTCAGTGATCTCGCCGGCAACACCGGCCGCGTGTTCACCGAGGAGACCGAGCTGCTGGCCTTCGACTGCTTCCGGGACGAGCCGCACTACCACTACGGCCCCCGCAACAAGAACCACCGCATCTTCTGGGACAAGACGCTGGTTCCCGACCCGCTGGGCTGGTGTCTGGACCAGTTCAAGACCGGCAAGCTCAAGGCCATGCTCGAGCGCGCCGGCTACCCCGGCGTCGCCGCCGACCTTGACGAGGACCTCCTCGCCTCGGTTATCCCGCAGGTTGAGGCCCGCGGCCGCGAGATGGAATCCGGCGGCATCCCCGCCGAGGTCACGCCCAACCTGGTGCAGTAAGTCTACAGCGCCAGCCGAGGCCGTCAGGCTGAACAGCGCCGCCGGTGCACTGCCGGCGGCGTTTGCTGGGTTTGCCGTTCGCGAATGCCGAGTGATAGACTCAATCCCGCTCCGTTGCCTCAAGCGCCGCGCCGTCGTACTCGCCTTTATTGAAACCTCCACCGTCAAGGCGACACCATGGCTGCATCGGTCCCACATCCATTTCCATACCAGGGTAGCAAGCGCAACATAGCGCATCATATTTTGCCGCGTCTGCCCAGTGACACGGATCGTCTGATCGAGCCTTTCTGCGGATCAGCTGCGGTTTCAATCGCGGCTGCATTCCACGGGGTCGCATCAAAGTTCGAGCTTAACGACGTAAACACGACTTTGATGGACCTTTGGAATGAGATCCTGCATCATCCCGGTGAGTTGGCGTTCCAATATGAGCAATTGTGGAACGACCAATACCCTGATAGTCACGAGCACTTTTACCGGGTGCGCTCCGAATTCAACAGAACGCATTTACCCCATCATTTGCTGTACCTGTTAGCTCGCATTGTCAAAGGTGCCGTGCGTTACAGTTCTGACGGTTTGTTCAACCAGAGTCTGGATAAGCGTCGCAACGGAATGCAGCCCTCGAAAATGAGGCGCCAAATCTACGCCGTTTCGAACCTATTGGCCGGTAGAACGAACCTGTCAGCTGTGGATTTCAGAGATGCGGTGATGAATGCGACCCCGGCAGACGTCGTTTACATGGATCCCCCGTATCAAGGCACTTCGTTCTCACGTGACCACCGCTATTTCAGCGGCGTCACGTACAACGAACTCGCCGATGTGCTGTCGCTGATGAACTTGAAGGGCATTTCGTTCATGGTCAGCTATGACGGCCGCACCGGAGACAAAGCCCACGGCAAGGCGCTGCCGGAAGAACTCCGCCTGGTTCGCTTGGAAATACACGCCGGGAAGTCCAGCCAGTCCACGCTCCTGGGCCAGGACCAAGATACTGTCGAATCTTTGTACTTGTCCCCGGCGCTCATGGAGCGTGTGGACGGCTATACGGAACGCGGTTTGTTATCTTTTGCACAGGGGCAGACAGCAAGATGACAAACCAAGATCTGCCCCCTGAATTCCTGGATTTGGTGCGTGGCGTCCAGGCCAGACGCCCAAAAACGGTAATCGACCATATCCTGCAACACGGGTTCGTCACGACTGAAGAACTGAGAGACCTTTACGGTTATAATCACCCTCCCAGAGGAGCCCGTGACGTTAGAGAGTTGGGTATCCCGCTGGAACCCTTCAGGGTAACCGACTCTAACGGCAGGTCAATCGGCGCGTACCGGTTCGGCGATCCCGCCAAGCAGAGGTCGGCCGTATTGTCGGGTCGAACGGCCATATCGTCGGGCATCAAGGATTCCTTGGTCGAACGCTATGGACCCAAATGCAACATATACTTGGAACCGTTCCCCGAAAGGGATCTTCAGGTTGATCACAGAGTGCCCTTCGAAATATCCGGTGACAAGGAACTGTCCACTGACGTAGACGACTACATGTTGTTGTGCCCGTCAGCAAATCGGGCGAAGTCCTGGAGTTGTGAGCATTGCGAAAATTGGTCGTTGAAGATTTCTGACAATTGTCAATCCTGCTACTGGGCATTTCCCGAAGAATACACGCACATAGCCATGCGTGATATTCGCAGGTTAGACATCATTTGGTCCGGCGAGGAATCAGCAGAATACGACCAGATAAATGCCGTAGCCCAAGAAGCTGGAGAAGAGCTGCCATTATTCGTCAAGTCTATTATCCGGCGTCGTTTGGAGTTGGACGGTCTACTGTAGATGCGGGAAGCAAGTACGGCCCGCGCTTCGACTGGTTAAAAGCGTCAGCACTTTCCGTGCTCCTACGGAACACACCATGACTACCACAGCGGAAAAACTGCTTACTGCCGACGAGCTCCTGGAACTGTATAGCCAGGGTGTGCGCGGCGAATTGATCAGGGGGGTCCTGTACAAAACAGTGGCTGCCGGAATTGAACACGGCGAGATCGTAATCAACTTTGCCGCCGAGCTTCGGACGTTCGTCCGGCCGCGCCGTTTGGGTCGCGTGGTGGGTTCCGATGCCGGAATACGGCTGGAACGAGATCCCGATACAGTCCGTGAACCCGACATTGCGTTTATCTCAGCAAAGCGGCTTCCGTTGGACCAACGGGTTAGCGGATACGCCGAAGTGGTACCCGATCTGGTGGTGGAAGTATCCTCGCCCAGCGATAATACGACGGCGATATACGACAAGGCGCAAATGTGGTTGCGTTACGGCGTTCGCCTCGTTTTGATCATCTATCCGAACACCCGCACGATCCTTGTCCTGCCGGCCGAAGGGTCCGCGACAACGCTGATCGAGGACGATATTCTGGACTGCGGCGAAATCCTGGCCGGCTTCAGTTGCGCTGTCCGCGATATTTTCGATACCTGATCTCTGGGTTGCCACGCGCAGACAATGCCTTCCACCACAGACATCACCGTTAAAGTCGTTGAAACTCCCGCCGAGCTGGAGGGCGCTTTCAGCCTGCGCATCCGCGTGTTCGTGGGCGAGCAGGGCGTCCCCGCCGAGATCGAGTTGGACGAGTTCGACACCGCGCCGGATACCGTCCACGCCGTTGCCCTGCGCGAGGGTGTCATAATCGGCACCGGACGCCTGCTGCCCGACGTGGAAGGCAAGGGTCCGCACATCGGACGCATGGCGGTGGAACAGGACCGGCGCCGCGCCGGCGTCGGTGGAATGGTGCTGACCTTTCTGGAAGACCAGGGCCGCGCCCTCGGTTTTCGTCAGATCACTCTTCACGCCCAGGAGTACGTCAAGTCCTTCTACGCCGGCCACGGCTACCGGGAAGTCGGCGATATCTTCGAAGAGGCCGGCATCCCCCACCGCGAGATGGTCAAGGAACTGTAGCAACCGGAGAGACACCAGACATGGGAATTCTGACCGATGACATGAAACGGGCCCTCACCGAGCAGCGCCTGATATTCGCCGCTACCGTCTGCCCTGACGGCACCCCCAACCTGTCGCCCAAGGCCACCACCATGATCTGGGATGACGATCACATCCTGTTCACTGACCTGGCCTCACCGGGCACCATGCGCAACCTGGCCCACAACCCGTCCATCGAGATCAACGTTGTCGACCAGTTCGCCCGCAAGGGCTACCGCTTCAAGGGCACCGTAGCCGTCCACTCCGGGGACGAACTGGAAGCCACGGTGAGAGAGCGGATGCGCAACGGCCCGTCCAACGTGACCAGCCTGGCCGACAGCGTGCGCGCCGTGGTGCTGATCCGCGTGGAGCAGGCCCTCCCGCTGGTATCCCCCGGCTACTGGGGTGGCGCCACCGAGGCCGACACCCGGCGCAACTGGGAGGACTACTGGGCCGGCGTCAACGCCGGCTGGCACGCCCGCCAGGCCGAGCCGGCGCCGACGGAAACCACGTAGGGGCGAATCGAAAATCGCCCCCGCGTAATCAGGGCGTGGGCTACGCTGCCGCCGCGGCTTCCACGCCGTCCATCACGCGCACTTCCATCTTGGCAATGTGGCTGGTGGGCCGGTCGCCCAGCGCTGATCGCTCCGGCGACGCGAAGTAGGCCGCTTCCTTCTCCGCGATCTGGTCCGCGCTGTCGAACCGGCGCACCCAGATGAACTCCGTCCGGTCGGCGTTCACGTAGCTGGACACCACCGGGATCCCCAGGCGGTCGTGCAGCGGCCGGATGTGCTCGTTGAACACGCCGAGCCAGGAATCCATCATGCCGCGGTTGATGGTGTAGATGCGCAACTGGTAAGTAGCCATTGATTATCCTCCGTAAGTAATTGTGCTGCAAAAATGTTATTGCATGGATTAACAGGATAAACAAGATAATTTATTCTATCCTGAATATCCTGTTCATCCATGCAAAATGGTAGGACGGTCAGGTGACCTGGTACTGTGCGATGGCGTCCTGGCTGAAGGACAGGCCCAGGCCGGGTCGGTCCGGCACCACGAGGTCGCCGTCCACGATGTCCGGCGTCTCGTCGAAGAGCCGCAGCGACCACGGCATATATTCCACCGTCAACCCGTTGGGTATCGCCGCGATCGTGTGCACCTGCACCTCGGGTATCAGGTGAGAAACCACCGGCAGGTTGAACGCTTCCGCCATGCCGGCGATCTTGCGGAAGGGAGTGATGCCGCCGGCCCGCAGCAGGTCCACCATCACGATGTCGATGCTCCGCTGCTCCACCATGTGGCGGAAGGGGCGGATGCCGTACACGTACTCCCCGGCTGCGATGGGCGTGGTCAGCGCGTCGGCGACCCGCGCCAGCCCCTGGTAGTCGTCCCGTGCCACCACGTCCTCCAGCCAGAACAGGTGATACTCCTCCACCATGCTGCCGATCTGGATGGCCTGGTTCACGTTCCAAAGCTGGTTGATGTCGCACATCAGGTCGATATCGGGCCCGATGGCGTCCCGCAGGGTGCGGATGCGGGCCACCTCCCGGGCGGCCGTGGGCTCCGCGCCCATCTGCGTCTTCATCTGGCGGAATCCCTGCTCCACCAGTCGCGGGCCGGCCTCGGACAGGTACTCCAGTCCCATGGGCCGCATCAGCGCGCCGCTGGCGTAGGTGGGCGCGCGGTCCCGGTACCCGCCCATGAGGCTGCACACGGTCTGGTCCAGCGCCTTGGCCTTGATGTCCCATACCGCCATGTCGATGGGCGCCAGGCCCAGCGACAGGATGCCCTCTGGCCCGGCCGACGAGCAGGCGTCCATCAGCTTGCCCCACACGGCTTCGGGGTTCATGGGATCCTCGCCCACCGCCAGTTCCACCAGGTCATCCACCGCTCGCCGCAGCGCGTGCACCAGCGGCCCGCCAAAGAAGGTCAGGCCGATGCCGGTGATGCCCTCGTCGGTGTTCAGCTCCAAGGTGACGAACTCGCGGGTGCCCGGTTGGTCGATGCCCACCACCAGCGGGTTGTCCGCCGGTGTCTGCAAAACGCGCGTGGTGCCGCCGGTAATTCTCATAAGGGTCTACTCCCAGGATAGTATGCCGTGTCGTCGGCCAATTATAACCTGAACCACCCGCGCCCGTTTGACGCCCGCCCCCAGCCGGCGTAGCATTGCTTTTATCCAACCTGCTGTTTCCAGATACCCGGGAGGCGCTGATGACGACTGCACCGAACAATACCGACGATATCCGCCAGGCCGTCCAGGAACACTACGGACAGCGCGCCCTGCGGGTGATCGAGCTAACCGATGTCACGCCCCAGGGTGAGGGCTGCGGCGCGGAAAACTGCGGCCACGGCGCCTGCGGCGGTGACGATTGCGGACACGACGCTGCGGCCTGCGGTTGCGGCGATACCACCGCCGTCGCCTGCTGCGGCCCCAGCGATACCGAGCACGCCATGGCGCTGTACAACGAGGCCCAGCTCCAGGGCCTGCCCGTGGAGGCGATGGCCGCCTCCGCCGGCTGCGGCAACCCCACCGCCCTGGCCGACCTGCGGCCCGGCGAAACGGTGCTCGACCTGGGTTCCGGCGGAGGCATCGACTGCTTCATCGCCGCCGAGCAGGTGGGCGATTCCGGCAAGGTCTTCGGGCTGGACATGACCCCCGAGATGCTCGCCCTCGCCAACGCCAACCGGGACCGCATGGGCCTCTCCAACGTCGAGTTCGTGCAGGGACACCTCGAGGATATCCCCCTGCCCGACGCCAGTGTAAACGTGGTGATCAGCAACTGCGTCATCTGCCTGTCCCCCGACAAGGACGCCGTGTTCCGGGAAGCATTTCGCGTCCTGACCCCCGGCGGACGCCTCCACGTGTCCGACATGCTCGCCCTGACGGAGGACGGTCCGCGCCTCACCGACGCTGAGTCCTGGGCCTCCTGCATTGGCGGCGCCGAGTACCGCGGGACCTACCTGGGCCGCATGGAGACCGCCGGATTCGTCGACATTGCGACCACCGACGAGTCGATCCGTCTCGGCGAGGGCGATGCCCCCCTGAACGTCGCCAGCGTCAAGGTGTCGGCCCGCAAGCCGGCGTAATTCCGTCGATATTCTGTCGGAACTCGGTAACGGGGCGGGCCTATTGGCTCGCCCTTTCTCGTTGGCACGCTGCCGTACCGCCGCATTGCGCGTTATAATGCCGTGGATTTGCCGCAACACGTGCGTTGGGATGGTACAGAATGTCCGAAGCCCCGCAGAATAGCGCCGCAGACGATTACGCTCGCCAGTTCATGCCGCCCGAACGGCGCGCCCGATTGGCTGCCGAACAACCCGCGGCGGACACCGTTGAGGAAACCGTTGCGGTGGCAGACGCCGCACCTGCGGCCGCACCGGACACCGTCGAGGAAGCCGCCGAAGCTCCGGTGGTCACCAATGGCGCATCTGCAGACGCGCCTGAAGAGGCCCCGGTCGCTGCCGTGCCGCCTCCACGTCCGGTATCCGACAACGGCGCCCGGCCGGCCGCGCCAGCCCCGGCGCCCGATCCGTGGCAGGACGCCGACGACGAAGACGCGACTGCGCCGGCGTACGTAGAGGCCAACGACCTTTTCAAGATCTACAAGCCGGCTGACTTGGAAGTGGTCGCCCTGCGCGGCGTCGATCTGGAGATCCGATCCGGCGAGCTCATCGGCATCGTCGGCGCCAGCGGTTCCGGCAAGACCACCCTGCTGAATATCCTCGCTGGCCTGGAGCGTCCTTCCGCCGGACGCATTCGCGTGGGCGAACGGGATCTGCTGGACATCACCGACCAGGACCTGGTGGCCTACCGCCGTCGCGAGGTCGGGTTCGTCTGGCAGGCCACCGGACGCAACCTGGTACCCTACCTGAGCGTGCGCGACAACATCGAACTGCCCCAGGCCATCGCCGGAACCGGCAAGCGTCAGCGCCGGGAACGCGCCGAGGAATTGCTGGAAGCTCTCCAGATGTCCGACAAGTCCCGCCGTTACCCGTCGGAGCTGTCCGGCGGCGAGCAACAGCGCGTGGCCATCGCCGTTGCCCTGGCCAACAACCCGCCGCTGCTCCTGGCCGACGAACCCACCGGCGAGCTGGACACCAACATGGCTGAGGATGTCTTCCGGATGCTCCAGCGCATCAACCGTCGGTTTGGCGTGACCATCATCATCGTCACGCACTACGCCGGCATCGCCCGCTGGGTGGACCGCGTGGTCCGGATCCGCGATGGTCGCATCGGCTCCGAGTCCTACCTCATGTCCTCCTACCGGGGCGACGAGGGCCGGGAGGAGGAGTACCTGGTGGTCGACCGCGCCGGCCGCCTGCAGCTGCCCCGGGAGTACGTGGAGCAGCTGTCGATGGAGGGACTGGCCACCGCCGGCATGGACGAGGGCACCGGCTCCATTACCCTGCGCCCGGCCTCGGCTCCCCATCGCAGCCGGGAGCGGTGGGAGACCGTTGCCGACGACTAGGCGCATCGCCGGCTTGCGGCTCGTTCGCTGACGCTGCTATGGAGGAACGCCGGCTGGCTCGGCGCCATCTGGTCTGGCTCGCCGCGGGTGTCGCATTCTACCTGGCGCTCACCGTTCTGATTGGCGGCGGAGTTCCATGGTTGACGCTGTGGGCCTACGGCGCGGCGGAAGAGGAGCTTTCTGATACCATATCGGCAGCCGTTCTGAATACCACCGCGGCGACGTTGCTGTGGCTGGCGTTTTTAGGGGGGTTGGATATGTTCTTGACGCTATGGACAATCATGCAAAACCGTCAGATGGAGGCAGAACGCCAACACCGGGAGGAAATCGAACGCCAGCGCCGGGAGGAAATCGAGCGCGAGAACCGGGAGGCGGAGCGCGCGGCCCGGGAGGCTGAACGCATCTCCCGTGCCCAGGAATTAGCGGACCAGCGCGCCTTTCAGCAGGGGATCATCGAGATGCTGACCGCCGAACGGGAACAGAACCGTCGGGAGCGTGAGCAGAGTCGTCAGGAGCGTGAGCAGTTTATGGCAACTTTGCAGGCCGAAAGAGAACGGGGGGACTTGCTGATGACACGATTCCTGGACCTTGCCGAGCGTTTGGGCAACCGCAACGGCAACGGCGCGCCGGACAAGGGGTGAGGTAGTTCGATGGCGGAGGTGACGGCGGCATTGGCCGCAGAATCGGTCGTCCGCGAGTTCGGCGAGGGGGACAGCGCCGTCCGCGCGGTCAACGAGGTCACGGTGAATATCGCGCCCGGCGAATTCGTCGCCCTCGTGGGTCGGTCCGGCTCGGGCAAGACCACCTTGCTCAATCTGCTGGCGGGACTTGACCGCCCCAGCTCCGGCAAGGTGTGGTTCGAGGGACGCGAGCTGTCCCAGATGCCGGAGCGGGAACTGGTCGGGCTGCGCCGCGAACGCATCGGCTTCGTGTTCCAATCCTTTGGCCTGATCCCCCTCCTGTCGGCCTTCGAAAACGTGGAGCTTCCCCTGCACATTGCCGGCGTATCTTGGCGTGACCGCCGCCGCCGCGCCAACGAGGCGCTGGATTTGGTGGGTCTCACCGGACGCTCCGGCCATCGGCCCTACGAGCTGTCCGGCGGCGAGCAGCAGCGCGTCGCCATCGCCCGTGCCCTGGTCGCCGATCCATCGGTGCTCTTCGCCGACGAACCCACGGGCGAGCTCGACAGCGTAACCGGACAGACCATCGGCGGCATCATGCGCGACATCGGCGCCAGTCGCGGCGTCACCGTGGTCACCGCCACCCACGACCTGATGCTGGCGGACATGGCCGACCGGCGCCTCCAGATGGCCGACGGGCGCATCCAGGCTGTTGACGGCGCGCCGATCTCCTGACCTCAATCGCCGGTACTTTGGAGAGGAAATTTCGCTACTCGAAATCTGAGCCGGTGGCGACGGAAAGTGATCAACCGCACGACGGATCGCGTCTATGAGCTTCAACGGTCCAGTTCTCGTCGTGGACATGAACGGCAACGGGTTGAGAGTCCTGACCGACGAGCATGTCGGGAGTCAGGCAGAAACCGAGATGGACTACCTGTCAGGAAGCTGGCTCTGGTGGAGGCCATGCCGCCGGCGCAGGATCGAACGGGTCGTCTCCGCCATCGGCCCTAGCGACTGTACGCCGACTGACCCAATGCTCGCGGCGGCATCGCCAAGCATTGCTGAGGCACCACATCGCGCCGGCCCTGACACGGCGGGGCTCGGAACACGGCAGCGGGTTGGGAGTGCACCGCTTGGTGGGATGGAACCAGGGATGGCTACAGCAGTTCCGCCGGCTGCGGGTACGCTACTAGCGCCGGGCCGACATTCATGAAACCTTCCTGTCCCTCCCCTGTTCAATCATCTGTTTCCGATGCTTGACTCTTTCGGTTAAGGGTTCTGAGTAACTCTGAAGTACCGCACCCAGTTCTGCGTCGTGCTTCTGGCACGTGCTGCTGCGCTGGTTTCTAGTCCCCACTCGTTGGCAAGTGTCGCCCACGCGTACTCTTGGCTTGTTCCTTCTACCTTCGCTACCGAAGAGATAAATGGAGCTGAGACCAAGCACGACTTCATCCAGAGGTCAAACTGCTCACGGGAGAGCTGCGGCGGCGGCCTGAGCACCTGTAGATCGGCTTTTGCCCGTTCCCTTTGTGTCGGGTCTGTTACTTCGGCTGCTTGGTTCGTGTAGACGGACCAGAGGTATTCTGGGAACCTGGTGAGCGGTTTCCAGTCCTCGAGGGTGTTCGTCACGGCATCGCCTGGGATGGGCGTGCGCGTCGTGTTTACTGGGCATGCCAACCAAAATTCCATCTCCTCGTCGGAGACCTCGTTGGCTTCTGCTCGAAGCTGGTTTTCGAATTCTTCTCTGTCGAAAGATTGGTCTGGTCGGCACAGGATTTCTAGGTTGCCCGCCTGCCGGTAGTTGAGACCGGGAGCAGTGCAGTTCGCTGAGCCAATCAGTATTTGGTCATCGAATCGATAGTATTTCGCGTGGAGCCTGTTGTGCAGGTAGAACCTACCACCTTGTCGAAGCACAAGGCTTCTGCAAGCAGTGTCGGTCGTTCCTGCAAAGATGTCGTGAGGTGTCCACCGTGTGAAGCACTCGAGATGCGCCCCGGGGCCGACCTGCTCCAGCAGTTGTTGAAGGACCGCTACCTTCATGTAAGGGGCAGCGATGGTAACCCTTTGGGCTCCGACGCAGTGGGTTACCAGTGTCGTCCACGGCGACTGCATGATGGCTACTCAGTGCTAGTGTCGCGTGATGATTCCCGAAGTTCTGCTAGGACGTAGTGTACTGATCTGCCCCATCGTTCTGATAGCCCCTGAAGCTCCATTCGTCGTTCTCTGTCTTCAATTCCTTCTTCCATTCGCGCCCATGACAGAAGCATGGCTCTAATGACAATGGCAGCGTTACGCGCTACCTCATTTTCGTTTTCCTCGGCTTCTTGATCGATCTGGTTGATCAATTCGTAGATGTTGTTGTTGATGTTGAGACGTACGTTCAGTACACCGCCGGCTCCTCTGACGCTGAACATTCGGTAGCCGTCCACCTGGCTGGGCGTAATCGTGTACCAGTGGTCCCGTTGGATGGTGTTCGTGGCGATCTGTTCCGCTATTTCCTTCGGCTGGCCTTCTTCCACCAGTTCTTGGGTGAGGGCTTCGATGCGCTCGGCTTCTCCCAGTTGCTGACGCTCAATGTCGGTTGGGGTCTGTGGTTCCTCTTGGGTTTCCACTCCTTGCCTGGTCGTGCCCGTCAAGGTTGCGATTGTCGTCTCTTCAATGGTGGCGGGTTCTTCATCTGTGCCCGTAGTGCTAGGTCGTGGCAACCTCTGTGCGAAACGTTCACGGACTTCGCCCATCATGCTTCGTATGGTTCCGCGTATGTCGGCTGCAATTCGGTAGATCGCTTCATCTTCGGCATCGATGTCTTGCAAGACGGTTTCAGGGTTGGAGCTGTCGTCCATTCCCTCGTACAGGTCTTTGAACGCCCTGGAAAGGTTGGCCACCATCTGTTTGTTGTGGTCTATACCGAATAGGTCGTCTGTACCGCTGTTGAAGCGGATTTCGCATCCCCACCATCGGTTTTCGGGAATCGCTCCTCCCCCGCCTTCCCGGACGAAGTAGTTTTCCAGCGAAATTTCACGTCCCTCGCGGATAACTGAAATCCCCATGTTCTTGAGGGCGTGCCTACCGTAATCGCGGTTTCCTGGTTGGTCGCTTCGGTACTCACCAAGCGCCGCACGTTTCGCAATTGAGTAGCTGACCTCAACCTTCTCTTCGCGTCCGTCGATTGTGATGTTGTACGGCGTTGTGCCATTGGGCTCGAACATCGGCTCTTGGCTCCATGGGTCTGGAGTGGAGGAACCGTGCATCAAGTACAGCGGATCGTTGGGTCTGACGTTTCGGTCAATGTACGGTTGGAGTTGCCCCTGCTTGATGGAAGCCATGCGGATGTTCAATTCTTTGTCGTTGATGAAGTGGCGGTAAATGCGCCCGATTTCCTCCTCGACTTGGCGGAAAATCGTCTCAGCTTGCATCTTAATGCGGTCTATGACACTCCAGACCACGAGAGTGCCGCGATTTTGATCCATCGTGTCGGGAGACACCATGGTAAGCCATTCATCTGGAATCGGAGCCAGGTCAGGGTACGGGATCGCATCTTGCTCACCCCTTTCGACCATGCCTACATCTATGTAAGAGTGGACGGCTTGGCCGATGTCGCTTTGCCATGTCCATACGTCAACTCTCCGGCACTGGGAAACCGAGGATGTGGGCAGCCCGAAGCCATATTTGCCGATTCGGCTGATGGATTGGGTGGGCTGGTTTTTAACGAAGCGAAGCGCCTGCGTCAGGGTTTGGCTCGACATTCCGTGCCCGTTGTCGAAGACGGCAATCTGGTCGATCCGCCATCGTCTGCGGGTGTTGATCAGTTGTTCGGTTTCCCTGATCAGCAGATCCACCCGCCTGGCCCTTGCGTCAATGGAGTTGTCGATGAGTTCAGCTATGGCGTTGGTCGGGTGTCGGTATCTGCTGTCGCGCATCGCTAGGAGAGACGTCTGCGGATCGAACATGCTGTTATCGAGGGGTAGTTGCTGTGTTATTCCTGTCGCCAAAGTTCCTCCCAGTTCTGAAACCCTGTCGAGACCGACTGGAAGCCCGGTAGGCTGGTATCGGCCACTGTGTAGATCTGGCAGGTGCGGTTGCCGCGGGATGCCGGTCCTCGCATGGCGCGACCTACCATTTGGGAGTATAGCACCAAGGACGTGGTGGGTCTGCCGATTACGACGCAGCTGGTTCTGGGCGCGTCGAACCCGGCCGTAAGCACGGCATAATTTAGGACGGCCATTGCCGGTCCGTCGGGCGATCTGTACCGACCGATTACTTCCTGTCTCTCCTCTGGAGGCGTGGCCCCGAGCACTCCATCGGCCTGAAGTCCTTTTGCGCGTAGTTCGTCAACGCACTTTTTTACGCTTTCCACGGACGGGTTGAACACGATCACTCTGTGGTGGGATCGCATGGCCCTCTCAGTGGCATCCATGATGGCACGATGCCACTGAGGGTCGTTGCCGATGCGGCGCAGGTCTGTGGCAGTGTATTCTTGGCTTTGGCGTGGGGAGTGGATGTCGAGTTGGGACTCTATGCGTATGGGAATAAACTCGGGGTCAGCTAGGAACCCTTGTCTCGTCAGGTAAGTCACCGGGTTGCCGTGGCCCCGCGGGTGGATGGTGACCTTTCGAGCGTTGAACATATCGGCCAGCTCTTGATCTTCGTTTCCTATCTGGGCTGTTCGTCCTGGTGTGGCGGTGAGCCCCAGCAACGGGATTTGGTAAGTGGTCAGTTGCTCGGTGATGAAACGGAAGGTTGGGGCGATTGCTTGGTGTGCCTCGTCGAATATGACCAGCGCCGCTGCTTGGGCGAGATGGCTTATGAACCTGTAGTCGTTTCGGGCGACCTGCCGGAGTTTTGCGAGCCCGGCTACCAAGATGCCATCTCGCATTAGGCCCGAGTCCATGTTCCGGTTTCCCCATAGCTCGTACTGGTTCACCGGTCGATTCCCTAGGTGCTCCCAGGCGTGAGCCAAGTCGTCCGATGCTTGTTGGCAAAGCTCCTCGGTCGAAGCGAGCCAGACGACTAACTTACCGACGGAATCGTATCGGCTGAGGATGTTGCAAGCCGCATGGCAGGCTATCCTAGTCTTACCTGCACCTGTGGGAAGGTGGGCCACTACGCGACGCTGTGGTTGCACTACTGCATCTCGTACCGGCGTTATCGCTACCAGGATGTCGTCCAAGACCTGTTGCTGGTAATCGTGGAGGCCGTAAACCGGTTTTAGCAGAGTCATGGTTCAAATGCCGCATACGCCTTCGCATTCGTCCAGCATCAACTGGTCGTAATCTGGCGAAGTGGAAAAGTCGATTTCGGCCAATGGGCGCCGAAGTCGGTGCAGGTACGCGTCCCCTTTTCTGCTGATGGCGTTTTTTACCACAGGGTTGTGACGCAGGGCATGGTCGATGGTGACCGCCTCTTGGAATGAATCCGGGTCGTGGTCGCTCAGCCATTTCCATTCGGCGTTGGTGTGGTACGGGCAACCTATACAGGAGCTGCGGGGAAGGTAACGGTCTGGGTAGTTCTCATGGAACCAATTGAGAAGGTAGCCCCGGGTCAAGCCCAATTCCACAAGGGGGAATTTGCTTTCAATCCATTCTTCTCTGCTGGGTTTGGCCCTTGCAACCTCGTCGAAGCTGATACCCATCCAGACTTCAGCGAAGACGCCCATGGGTGCTCGTTTCCCGTATTCAAGGCCCAATCGTTGGCGAAGGTAGTCGTGGATTGGCTTGATTTTGTACTGGCTAGTGCATTGGCGGCGAGCTAGCCCGTTGCTACCGTCTGGGTTTACCAAAAACGCAGGTATGGTCAGGTACGGTCTGCCCTCTGCGCTTACGCCTTTCAGGATGTTCTCCCGGAGATTCCCGCTGTTCACTCGCTTGACTTCGAATGATAGCACCGACTCCAGCCAATCTAGGTGTTCGTAAACGTGTGGAGGTTCCCATCCGGTGTCGGCGAACACGGCCACATCGGGTTTTGGAAGGCCATGTAGTTCGTGGTGAGCCATCAATGCCAGCACGGTTGACTGTACGCCAGCGCCCAAGCTGATCGAGCGTATGGCGGGCTCGCGGTTGCGCAGTTTGGAACGGTCGCTGACTAGGTCTGGTTTTGACATGATGTCATCGAGGTGGCGAAGGATAAGCGCTCGGATCTCGTCCCTAGGCAGGACTTCCAGCAGTTGAGTTCCGGCTTCTAGGTTGATACGTCGGAACAATTCCCTTGCTCCAGCTTCGGCTTTGATTCCCTGTCCTTCGTTGAGCAATGCCCTGACGAACTCTGCCAGTAGGATAGGAGACCGCATGACTGCAGAACCGATCAGGACATGGTAATGAACGGCGAACGTGGCGAAATGGTCGAGGGCGTCCTGCGGCGCGAATGCTCCAGCGGAGGCGTTGGCGGCTTTGATGGCAGTGTGTGCTATCCACCAAGTGCGTGCTGCCGTGTTGCTGTTCCAGATGGCTGAATTCTGGTTCTCGGCGAACCAGTGGGTTTTCACGTACTCGGGCAATTTGGTGGTTTTGGTGCGGCGCCAGCGTTCCAGACTGTATTCGTGCAGCCTGAAGTGTGTCAGCCAGGTCCACATCAATGGGTCGGTCGCGCGGGCCGGGGTCATGCCCTTCAGCGCATTGTAAAATTCTATAGCTTGACTGTCAGCTTGGTTGCGGTTGCTGGAGCCAACGGGCTGTAGGCAAATTTGTCGACTGGCAGTAATGCCGGTAGGCTCAGCGTAGTGCTTGATTCCGTTCTTCGCCAGTACTGAGGCAAAGTCCACGTCGGGGTCAAGGTAGATTTCTGGATTTTGAGTAGCCAGCAGACGGAGGCGGTCGTAGGCCTCTGGCGTGAATCTCAAGATGGGGTCACTGGTGTCCATGTTTTCACTCCGCATCTATCGGGTCATTTAAGCTGACCAGCAGTCGTCCCAAGGGTGCTTCCAATATGATTTGTGCATATCGGGACGCGTTGCGGCGTATCGTTTCGTCGTCGTGGTCAATATCGTGGCGCTCGAGGGCAATCCTGATCGCTTGTGCCCACCCAGAATCTGGGTGGGCGTGCATCTGATGTAGCGCTTGCGTGATGGCGTTCAGGTAGAAGGTGGTCGCGAGTGTGGCGTGGCCGAGTTGAGCGGTTCGCTGGCTTCTGAGCCTCTCCAGCAGGAGCTTGTCCGCAGGATTGACGCATATCTTGATGTGGTCTGTTTCCAAGTCAAGGTCGTAATGCCCTCGGGGGATGTCATTGATCGCCACGAGGTCGACTACCGAGTGGAGGGAAGTGTCAGCGATGGTAATTCGGATTGAGTCGGCTACGGCAAGGATTGAGCCGCGGGGCAGGTCAAACCCTTCTGGTTTGAATTCCCGTATTTCGGCGGCGTGCTCGGTGCTGGTGAATCCGCGGAGGGGTTCGGTCGCTACGATGTACGGCGTAGCGATGATCTCGTGTGCATAATCGGCGGCGGGCATGGTGAGGTACTGGATGTTGTCCCGCCCCGCGGTGTGGAGTTCTCGATGGAAAGTTCGGACGCAAGCTGTCTGGACCGCGTAATCGGCGTTACCGCGCTCAATCAGCGATTGGAGTGTTTCGCAGTTGAGCTGGTATTCCAGAGTCAGGTTGATCGCCTCGCCGTTGCTCAAGACGCTGTCGCGGACACGGCAGTTGAAGCCGGACAGGGGATAATCATCGGTGGCCTTCGAAAGAAGCGGGTAAGGTAGAAGTCTCTGGTGCCACATGGTGATTCTCCGAGGTCATTGGATCGTAAATGCCAGATTAGCAATGTCTCGCGCGGCTGTAATCTTGAGCCTAACACGCCGGTTTTCCTCGACGTTGATGGTGGCAGACCCAGCAGATAGAACAGCGGGCGTTCCTGGAAGGTCCAGGTCCTCCACGTCGGTGATGTCAATGCGTGTTTCGCTGATGCGTTCTGCGCCAGTTGGGTGTAGGTTGAGGGTAACCGCGCCGGCATATTCAACGTCGAACGCGATCATGGCTTCGTTGCCACCAGTGCTGATTATCCGCTGGTTTAGCAGGGTGGGGGCTAGATCGCCTGATGACGTTTTCCCAGGCGACTGCGGTCGCACGGGCTGGCGCCTGGTGTCTATGACCGTGGTCTTCAGTGGGATGTCCTGTGGAGCACCCAAGGACAGTTCTGGGAGTGCATATGCTAATTCGGAAAGGTTGCTGCCGGCGTGGTATCGGGCAGAGTTGAAGGCTCGGTCGTAGACTTCACGCAGGGCTTTTCGAGCTTGGTTCAGGATGGACTCTGCCTGCCGGTGCTGTACAACGTCCCTGATTTGCTGAGGCGTGATGGCGTCGTGACCAGGATTCTCCATGGCTCTTAGCCAGTCGTCTCCTTGTGGGGTCGCAGCTACGAGCACGGCGGCGTAGTCCGGCCAGAAGTTTCGGTTTTGCGGTGCGAGGGCATTCCGCTTTCGCTCCCTGCTGTCGGTGATGAGCATACCGTTGCGGTTCAGGTGAGCAGTACGCCTGGGTCCTTCGCCTTTGAGTATGTGGACTTGCAGGGCTCCCAGTGGATTGTCCATCTGGATGTTGTAGGCGCCGCAATCACGAATTGCCCGATAATAGGCGTAGTTTGCTGTCCGTCCTACGGTTGCGAAATGCTGGTCAATGGTCTCATGGTTGAGCACAATGGCGTGTTGATCTTCATTCGCTCGGATTTCCACGACCAACTGTCGATGGTGGATGGCGAAGAAGAAATTCTCGAGGACGGCCGCCATAGCGGCCTTCGCCCAATTTGTGCAGTGGGCGTTGAAACCGAGGACGAATATCCCGGTGCCGGTGTCAGCAAGCCGGAACGCGTCTGGGATTTCCCTACCGCGCAGGGGTTGGGCTGCCTCAGTCCGGTAGAAGCCGATATGTTGAAGCTGCGCTTCTCCGCCAACAGGGTTTTTGTGAGTGGCAAGGCGTGACTTGCCTTGCATCTTTTCCTCGCGGCCTTTGCGTCTTGCCAAGTATCGAGTTGAGTACATCACGGTTTGGAGGTCGCTCACATTGAATACGGCGTTTTTGCCTATGCCGTTCGATCCGCCTGACGCGGGCCTGTTTTTGTGCACTACGCCTTCTTGGACTACCAATGCGTCCCAATTGGCGTCGACCAGGCCAGTAGTGCCGCTGTCGACGACACTGAGGCAATCGATGGCGGGTTGGTCCAAGGCTTGCAATGCGTTGGCATACACAGTGGCGGCTTCCGTTTGTCCTTTCTCTTTGGTCGCCTCTAAGCAAGCGGCCACATGAGAACGCAGGCTATCGTTGCCGATGAGGCAGGTGGGAATTTGGGTTTCTGTGAACGAAACCCGAACTGGCTCGCCTAATCCGTCCATCTTGGCATCCATGGCGTTCTGGATCATTTCGCGGATCAAGTGAGCCATCGGATCAGCGCGAAAATGAGCGGCGGCGGCATCCACGAAGCCGTACTCAGCTCCTCCTTGGTTCAAGGGGAACTGCCAGGTGGCTTGGTGAGCATTGGGCGGCGTCGTATCTACGATCAATGGTATGAGACCCCCCTTTGACGCTGTGCGTATGTCTTGGACCGTATCATCGCAGGCGAACTGGATCGCTCATGGGACCAGATCGATCTTGTGGAGCCACCATGCTGGATTTGAGCATCGTGTGGTTGCTCCTCTGATCATTGCCATGCGGATTGTAGCACTTGGCTTTCGGGATTTACGGTGTGATTCCGCTCGTCCCCGTCATCAGTTTTCGAAGCTTGAACGGTGGTTCAGCTATCCTACTTGCTTGGCAGCGTTGAGTTCGTGGAGCACGGGTGCCGCGACCCTGCTCAGTTCAAGTCTCTGAGCCTTGGCCGGCTTCGTATGGGGCTCTGGACCGATGGCAGCCTAATCTTCATGTGCCGCAGACGCTGGACAAGAAGCAGTGCGAAGGCGATGGGAAATGGTGTCAGCCTCGGTCGTGGACGTAACATCTAACGCGCTGTGAACTGGTCGGCAGCGTGTCGTCCCACTATTCTGACGTCCAACTGGCACGGCTCTAGGCAGCTTCGCGCCACCGGGTACAACAGCTGCATCCTGGGTCGTGGCAGGCCGGCGTCGGCGAACGCTGCCTGTTTGGGCTCTCACCCTTCGCCTCCGGCAACTTGATCCTCATGTGCCGCATGTGGGCATAGTCGTCAGCTTGGAGATGCGCCAGTGCAGTCGCCAGGTAGGCCAGCATCGACATCGCGACGTGCAACGACATCTTCTCGATGTTCAGGTAGCGGTGCGTGCCCAGCAGCCGGCTATGCTTGTCGCTGGCGAAGAACCGCTCGATGATGGGCCGCTTTTTGTACTCGGCCTTCCACGCCTCGGAGCAGCGGGGCAGCAGGCCCACGATCCTGAGCAGCTTGCCCTCGGGCTTCTCGTAGTGCTGACTGTCGCAGTAGCGCGTGAAATGGACGGTTTCCTTGAGGGGACAGCCCTCGGCGGGACACTGGAACAGGTGCCCTTTCTCCGGGTGGGTTTCAACATACTGCATGGATTTGCCGCCGATGCAGGTCGGCCGGCCGGTCTCATCGTAGATCCCGTCGTGCAGGCGCTTCCCGGATTCCTTGTCCTTCTCGGGGCGCCGGATAGCGACAATGGGAATCAGGCCAAGTCTGATGATGTGCAGGATGTTGTCCAGACTGTCGTAGCCCTTATCTCCCAGGAAGTACCGCGGGCTCAGCCTCGGGTACAACGCCAGGCAGTCGTCCAGGTCTTGAACCATCACCGCCACATCGCTCGCGTTTGCCGGTCGGGTTTCAGCGAATATCGGTAACCCGTAGTTGGCGTCCGTGATGACGTCTACTTTGTAGCCGAAGTAGAGCTCGTCCTTAGTGTCCTTTTGTCTCGATGCGGCGCTGCTTCTATCGCCTTTCGTCTTTGCCGTTCTTGACCTGCTGCGTTTCCCAGAACGGGGTTTGGACGAGCGGACGCTCTTGGCGGTTCGGTGCCCCCACTTGGCGTCGTGATCCTTCGACGGGATTTCCTCGCCTGTCTTGCGACTGGTTCGACCGGGCCGTGCCCATGCCTCAACGTCGGTGCTGTCGACGACCAAGGAATGTCCAAGTGGCGGCTTGTCTTCGGGGATTTCACCCGCTTCCCGGAGGCGTTCTATCTCGTCCCCGCACGCAAGGAACACGTCTGCGATGATGCCCTCAATGACTTCCAGACGCTCGGCTAGTTTCTTCTTGAACCGGCTATATGCGGCTTCGCTGGGTGCGCATTCAAGCCCGCAGATACTCAGCAGCCGGTCATTGCTTCCCAAGCGGTTCAGGAAGCCGTTGGCGTATCGCTCGTTGAGAGCGAACTGCATGACGTAGGCGGCGAGCATGGCGTCCGCCGGGTAACCAGGGTTGCCACCATGCCGGTGGGGTTCTTCGAACAGTTCCACCAGTGTTTCTCCGCGGGAGAGTACCCCAGCAACCACAGCTTGCAGGAAACCGTAGCCACCTCTCGGCGAGGTTGTTCCAGAGGCCGGCGTCTGGCTTCGGCCACCTGGTTGGTTCCCGCGAAAATGTTGCGGTATGACCGCTTTGCGGTTATGATCGCAAGCGACCACTGGGAAAGCTCCTTAGGCGAGGCGCTTAGGTGGTAGCAGGGGCCGAAGGCGGTGCGAAAACCTTCGGCCCTTGCGCTTTCCGGGCTGTGCAATCTACGTCAATGAGTCGCCCGGGCGGCCGTCTTTCACCTGCCCGGATTGTACTCTGAAGGTACAATCAGCGCAAGGCATTTTTGTCCTTTTTAGATCATTTATGCGACTATGGAATGCCTACTCAAAAAGTTCCCAATTAATACAGATAACACCGTTCGGCCGACATCGCGTCCCGGTTAGGAAAATCAATTTACTGCGTGATAACATAGGCTGCGAACCCCGGAAACGAGGCGGATTATCATGGCGTACATCAAGATTGACGGCTACCTATGCGAGCGATGCCTGCACCGCTGGGCACCGAAGCAGCAGGGAGCGCCAGAGCCGAAGAACTGCCCGAAATGCAAGAGCCCCTACTGGAACAGACCGCGCATGACGCCGGCGCGCGGCAACCCTGCGTGGCTCAAGGAAAGGTCCGAGCAGGCGGTGGCGTGAGGATCAAGCTTGTGGGTACTCCCAACTTGGGCGGGAAAGTGCCCTATCTCTTCCTTGGGAACAGATGGGGGCGCTGATGGGAGAGGCGACGCCTCCAACCAATGGAATTGGTCGCTAAAGGCCCTTGTTTGACGATGCTACGAGGCGGACCATGGATGAGCAACACCAGATCATGCGCAACCGCTTGAACGAAGTGGTGCAGATGGGCGGAGTTACCAAGCGGGACCGCAGTCAGATCCAAGGCGTGATCGAGCAAGCGCGGCAGACAACTTACAGGGCACTCGTTGGTCAACAGAATCCCGGATGTAAAATCCCGACGGGATTCGACGGATCGGGGCAGCTCCAATACTGCTCGTCTCCGGCTACTCAAGCCTGTCACGGCATACAAGCCACACTGCTGGAGACCATTTCCGATCCCGGCACCTCGGCAGGATGCAGGTCTAACCTTGAAGTTTTGGAAATATTTCCGAAGGACCCCGAGTACTGGCAACGATTGGCACTGAGGTATGATTTCCTCTGGAATGTCGACCGGATCCGTCCTAATCGGGTACGCGCTCGCGGCGCTTCAACTCGCCCGTTTGCTTGTAACCCGCACGACTCCTCGACGTTTGAGGCGATTGAAAGTCCTGGTTTGTCACTTCCGCCCGACAGGGAGGCAATATCCTTCTCAGAATGGGATGAACAGAAGCCGGACAGCTTAGGGCATCACCTGTTCCTAATGGCCTACAGGAGTCTGCTATTTCACCACGACCTGTTGGGCTCTTTGAGAAGCTCCCTCTCGATACCGGTACAAGAACGAAATCCCATCCGCAGCAGAGTTCGTGCTCAGATTCAGCAGGCTCAAATCCCCAACGTCGCACGCGCGCATGATGCGGTGGCACTGCAAAAGAGCGAATACGATGCCCGCCTGCTTGGTTCGTGTGGTCTCCCTCTAACCCACCATTTGATACCGCTGGTTACTGCTGCTTCCGCGACGTTCAGCGACTACATCGTTGAGGACGTAGGAGGAGGCGTTTTTGAGCACGCGGCAGTTACGCTATGGCCAGAACACGTAGGACGGCGCGAACACCGGCTTCTCATCAGTCATCCGGTTTCCATCGGAGGCCATATGGCATCCATAGTGGAGAGGGCGACAGAGGATGCGTTGGCGTCGCAGTCAGATCACCTAGCGATGGTGAATTGGTTGGTCAATTCGCTCAGGCGAAGTCGCAACGCCTACGTTCGGCCCTCTGAGTACGATGGCCTGCCAGATTGGGCCAAATGCAGGATAGAAGAATCCCTTGTGGAAGTCGTGATAGAAAATTCGATGGGATGGGTTGAGGAGTTGCTCAAGATCTCCAGGAAAATGGATCAGGTCAATCTAGTCAGGTCAAACTGGGCCCGCCGACGGTAAGGCATATCACCTGAAAACTGTGTGACTGAAAACGTCGTCGCCGTGACGGTTTCAGTTTGCGACCTAGAGGATCATGGAGTAGCGAAATTTCCTCGTACTTTGGAGGCCCGCGTTTGCGGCGTTCCGTGCGGGCGTGTTATATTCAGGCCCACTTGCAGGTATTTTGGAACACGTAAACGGGAGTATTGCATGGCTTACGTAACGCCGCGAGATGGCGAAACCCCTGAGAGCCTGGTGAATCGGTTCCGGGCATCGGTACAGCACGCCGGCATCCTGCGGGAGTTGAAGGACCGCCGGTTCTTCCGATCCAAGGCGCAGAAAGAGCGTCTGGCGGCCCAGCGGGCGGCACGGCGACGCCGACGGCAGCGGCGGTAGGCCATTCGGGGCTGACCCGCGGTTGGCCTTAGCAAATTGACCGGTTGCGGGCGCAGTGCTAGACTCCGCCCGCGTCACAAACGGAATGCGCCGCACGGGGCGTCGGCACGCCCGGCGGCATTCTTCATACCAGGGAGGGCAGTTTTGCCGCGCTACGATTACCGCTGTACGGAGTGCTCAAACGAGTTCGAGTTGGTTCAGAAATTCAGCGAGGCTGGGCAGGGAGAGTGCCCATTGTGCGGCGGCGCCGGTCAGCGCGTCTTTCACGCGGTGCCGGTGATCTACAAGGGCAGCGGCTTCTACACCACCGACTACGGCCGGCCCAAGCGCCCCGTCGAGAAGGAAGAGAGCAAGGAGTCGGCCTCCGAGTCCAAGTCCACCAGTTCCTCCAACGGCAGCAGCGGCGACAGTTCGTCCGGCGACTCTGGTTCCTCCTCCGACACGCCCGCTCCGGCGGCAGCCGCGGCTGGAGACTCAGCCTGATAGATCCGCTGAGCCATACGACCAAACGGGCCGCGCTCCAGGGTGCGGCCTTTCCATTGTCCGCAAAGCGCCACGCCAGACCATGCGCGCCCTGATACAGCGGGTAACGTCCGCATCGGTAACCATTGATGACGCCGAGGTCGGACGCATCGGCGCCGGCCTCGTGGTGCTCCTTGGCGTTGCGGAGGGTGACGGGGAGACAGACGCCCGTTACCTGGTGGACAAGATCGTCAACATGCGCATCTTCGCCGATGCCCAGGGCCGCTTCAACCTGTCGGCTCTGGACGTGGGCGGTGAGCTGCTGGTGGTGTCCCAGTTCACGCTGCACGCCGACACCCGTCGCGGCCGCCGCCCCGACTTCACCGCCGCCGCGGATCCCGAAACCGCCAACCGGCTCTACGAACGCTCCGTGGATATGTTCCGGGAAACCGGCCTCACCGTCGCCACCGGCGAGTTCCAGGCCTACATGCAGGTCAGCCTGCAAAACGACGGCCCGGTCACCATCATGGTCGACAGCGCCGACCGCGGCCGCCCCCGGCGGGGCTAGCCTCCAGGATCATCACGGGCGGTGGCCTACCGGTGCCAGCCCATCCCCTTGTACATCCCGCGCAGGAAGGCGATCTGTCCGCCGTGGGACACGCAGTCCCACGTCATCTGCCCCAGCGCCGCCGCCACGGTTCGCGGCTCCGACACCGGCGGGATGATCTTCGCCTGCTGCATCTGGGCTTCGGTCAGGCCCGGCAGGTACTCGCGCAAGGCGGAACGGACCTGCTCGAAGTACTCCATCTGCAACTTGCGGGACGGCGGTTGCCAGTCGCACACCATCTGGTGCGTCCAGCCCAGGCCGCGATTCTCGCCGCCCTCCGGCATCCCGAAGTGCTGCTCCCAGTTGTTGATGTCCCATAGCTGAGGCAGATCCCGAAGCCGGGTATGGATGAAGGAATCGATCACCCGGGACAGGTGCCACAGAATCCACGCCACCGAGTTGCAGTCGGCGGCCGGGATGCGCCCGAATTCTTCATCGTCCAGGTCCCTGAGCGCCAGGTCGACGGTGGTGAAGTTGTTCTCCAGGGCCGAAATCAGGCCGTCGGCAGCAGCGGGCATGGTGGTCGCCTCCTAGGGTCTAGTGTTGTCGCAAGTTCAAATGGAGAGTTCTGCATCCGGGCATTGCTGTTGGCGGATTGCCGCGAGCCGGGTTCGATACGAAACCGGCAAAGCGCAGGGATGGCCGGGGAGACTTTTCGAGATCAGTTGGCATAACCCGGAGCACAAAGTCGTTATGGGCAATAGGCGGATGGTGGCAAGGTATTCGAGCATAGTTCCTTTGTGGGCAACCATTACCTTGTTCTGGATGGCGATTTCCGCTTGACGGTTATCTCCGGTTACCAACACAAGGCGGTGCTGTTGGGCAAGGAAAATCCCTTCTGCGTCGGCTCGGCTGATTGAACGTCCGCTACGTCGTGATGCTCTAACGATGTCTTGAACCATCTGTCTGGAGTTGCCGGAAAACGGCTCGGGAATGATAGCGGGGTAGACGTCTACCGCCGACTCCCAGAATTCCAAATTGTGGGGATCCAGCTGCTCAGAGAACTCACTCCGGGCTTCACCACGCCCAAAGGCGGACGGGGCCACTCGGAATTCTGGGTGATCAGGCGAAGTTGCCGGCAACTCAAGGAACGCTTCCGTCCATTGCGCGGTCTGCAAACAGACCGCTGCGCTCGTGTCAATGATCCAGCCTTTGGCATTCTGAATATCGTGTATGTCAGTATATGGCAATCTCATTGCACGGCGTCCAGAAACTGAACGTCGTCGAGGAACTCGTGATCTACCCCTCGTTGGCGATCTTCTTCATCCAAGTGCTCGACTAGATCAAAAAAGCCGCGAGCCTCCTCTGCATTTTGCCACCTGGGCTCCGGTTCCGTGCGAAACCAGCCACGCTGACCCATCCGGCGGCAAATCATTGTGTAGTGCTCGAGGGAGGAGACCAATCCGATGTCGTAGCATCGACGCATCAACGCGGCCATACTGACGCCGTAGCGGGTCTTTAGGTTCAGCAGTTCCAGATTAAATGCGTCACCAACTTCGCTGATGTTGCCGCCCAGGACAAACCTGACCTCTTCAGCCAAATCATTCCGGGGCATCAACAGCGCTCCGGCAAAGCGGTTGCAAGCCATTTCATCCGCCTGCCAATTGCCTGCGGAGGGCAGAACTAAATGCCCCCACTCATGGGCCAGGCTAAACCGCCGCCGTTCGACGGGATGACTATGGTTAATCAGGACGGCCGCACCAGCCGGAGCACCTTGACCGTTGTCTTTACCAAAAACCAACGATACCCCTGATATTCCCATCGGAAGGGACCAGGATGCGACTTTGATCCCAAAAGATTCCATAGTTTCCGCGATACGTTCCAGACACGCAAAACTGCTTTCCTGGCTGATGCAAATGTGCTCACGCATCAGCTCTGCATACTGCTCTATGGTATCGGAGCCCAATGGAACGCCTTCTTGATGCTGATTGCGGAGTTTCATGATTGATGGCGAAAGATCGGAGCGCTTCACTTGCGCACGCTCTACGTATTCCTCCAAGTCACGATACTTGTCCGTGAAATAGACCAATCGCTCGTAAAGGCCATCGGCTACGTATTTCGGGATCTTCTTGACTGCACGCCAGGATGGGGTTTCGCGGTAGTCGTCGTTCGAGGGCTGGCTCAGCAAGAACTCGGAGGGCACCTGCAACGCGGCGGCCAAGGAGTACAGCGCTGTCCCATCATCCTCAATGGGATCGCCTCTCTCCAATTTGGCGACCGCTCCCACCGAAACGCGTCCTTCGGTAACGGCCGAGAGGTTTTCGCGGCTCATACCCAGCATGCGACGAGTGGTCCGCATGCGAGTGGCATTTACTGTAAATTTACTCATGCCATGAAGACCAAGCGATCATGGTGCACATGATGTCATCGTACCCGGTGGGGTGTCATCCTGCAAACTCGGACACCGCTTTGCGCCGCAGAATGCCAGTTCGGGGCGAGCCTCGCACCCGGTTGCGGTGCATCGCCCCGACCGCCGGGACTATACTACCGGCAACTCTGAGGCATCAACAGCAGGACGACCCAGATGAGCACTCCTTCTACCCCGCTGCCTGACCCTGGCGATCCCGCCGAACGCGCCCGTTGGCTGCGCGATCAGATCTGGTTCCACAACGAGCGTTACTACAACGACGACGCCCCGATCATCAGCGACGGGCAGTACGACGCGCTGATGCAGGAACTCCGGGATCTGGAAGCCGCCCATCCCGAGCTCCGGTCCGCCGGCTCACCCACCCAGATCATCGGCGGCAGCGCCTCCGACCGCTTCCCCCAGGTTGAGCATCCCATTCCCATGCTGAGCCTCGCCAACGCCTTCGGCCGGGAAGATCTGGAGACCTGGCATCGCCGGGTCACCGACTTGCTGGACGGCCAGCCCTTCCGCATGGTGGCCGAGCTGAAGATCGACGGCCTGGCCGTGCGCCTGGTGTACCGCGACGGAGCCTTCGTCCTCGGCGCCACCCGCGGCAATGGCCAGACCGGCGAGGATGTCACTCCAAACCTGCGGGAAGTGCGCAGCATCCCCCGCATCTTGCGCGGCGACTTCCCCGCCGACCTGGAGGTGCGCGGCGAGGTATACCTCCCCCTGGACAGCTTCCAGCGCATGAACGCGGAGCGGGAACGGAGCGGAGAGCAGTTGTACGCCAACCCCCGCAACACCGGCGCCGGCACCATCCGTCAGCTTGACCCGGAGGTAACCCGCAGCCGCAACATGCAGATCTGGACCTACAGCCTCAATTACACCGGCGACTCGCCCATGCCGGCGGGGCACTGGGATGCCCTGGAGCAGCTGCGGTCCTACGGCTTCCGCGTCAATGAGGCCAACCGCATCTTTGACACTGTGGATGAGGTCTGCGACTACTACGACCGGATGCTGGAACAGCGGCACGATTGGGGCTATGAGGCGGACGGCCTGGTGGTCAAGGTGGACAGTCTTGCCCAGCAGAACGCCCTCGGCTTTGCCGGCCGCGAACCCCGCTGGGCCATCGCCTACAAGTTCCCCGCCGAGCGCGCCAACACCCGCCTGCTGGACATCATAATCAACGTCGGCCGCACCGGCAGCCTGAACCCCCAGGCCATCCTGGAACCCGTCGTCGTCAGCGGCGCCACGGTCCAGCACGCTTCCCTGCACAACGAGGAGGACATTCACCGCAAGGACATCCGCATCGGCGACCTGGTGGAAATCGAGCGCGCCGGCGACGTCATTCCCCATGTGCTGGGCCACGTGCCGGTCGACGGTGAGGAGCGCGGGCCGGAGTTCCGGATGCCCGAGCATTGCCCCGAGTGCGACACTACCGTCGTCAAGGAAGCGGGCGATGCCATGCACCGCTGCCCCAACTCGGCCTGCCCCGCCCAGTTCTTCGAGTCCCTCAAGCACTTTGTCAGCCGCAGCGCCATGGACATCGACGGCCTCGGGGAACGCTGGTGCCGCATCCTCATCGACCGCGGCCTCGTCTCCGACGTGTCCCACGTGTACGGGCTGAAAATGGAGCAGCTCACCGAGCTGGACCGGATGGGCGAGAAGCTGGCCACCCGCATTCTCGACAACGTGCAGACCAGCAAGCATCGCCCGCTGGCCCGGGTCCTCTTTGCCCTCGGCATCCTCCACGTCGGCGCGGAGGTGGCCGAACTGCTGGCCGCCCGCTATGCCAGCCTGGACGAGATTGGCGATGCCACCGTTGACGAACTCACCGAGATCGAAGGCATCGGCCCCCGCATCGCCGAGAGCATCGTCAGCTACTTCGCTACCCAGAGCAACCAAGCCACCATCGCTGGCCTCCGCGACGCCGGCGTCCAGCTCTGGCAGGAACTGGCCCCTGTCGACGAGACTGCACAGCCGTGGAAGGGACAAACCTTCGTGATCACCGGCACGCTCTCATCCATGACCCGCCGCGAAGCCGAGGGCCGGGTCAAGGCACTGGGAGGCTCCACCACCTCGTCGGTCAGCCGCAAGACCAACTGGCTGGTGGCCGGCGAATCCGCCGGCAGCAAGCTGGCCTCTGCCGAGCGCCTGGGCGTCCCCATCCTCGACGAAGACGCGCTGCTGGCCCTGCTGGACGACCCCGCCAGCCTCGTCAGGGCGTCGGCCGATACCGGGGATGATGAGGACCAGCAGGGATCGCTATCGTTGTGACAACGCAAATCAAAAGGTAGAGTTCCGAAGGGGGAGCCAGAAGCGAAGAAATTCCAAACGGTGTGGCCGTTCCGGCCGGGAGGACATGATGACGACACAGGCAGAAGCTCCCGTTGACGAGAGGATCCTTGGCGTACTGCGGCAACTGGGCATCCAGCGGGCCCACTTCGCGTCCCGAAACCTGGGCGACTGGCGCGGATTGACGGTCAATCATCCCGACGCCATTGCTTCGATGACGCTGGTCTGTCCGCTGGGCTTCGATTCCCAGGCATTGGCCCCCCTGGACGACCGTCTGCTGGTATTCAACGCGGACCGGGGCGGTGCCACGGAGACCATCGACCGCAACCTGGCCGGCCTCCCGTCGGCCGCAAAGGTCACCCTCGCGGATTACGGCTACCCCAACAACTACGCCGACATCGGGGTCGAGCAGGGCGAGGGCATGACCCCGGCCATGCTTGACTTCCTGGCCGGCGCGGACGCCGCCAACGGCCTGCCCGACGCATCCCCTTCGGCGCAGGAAGGCGAGGTCGACGACATCTACTTCCGCGTCCAGGGATCCGGGCCGCCGTTAGTCCTGCTGCCGCTGGGCGCGGCCCCGGCTCAATGGGACCCCGTCCTCAGCGCGTTCACCGAGCGCTACTGCGTCATCACCCTCACCGGCCCGGTGCTGGGCATGGTGGGCAGCCTGGAGGGCCGAGGCCGCACTCCCGGCTACCTGTCCGCCGTGGGCAGCCTCATCGACGCGGCGCAGATTCAGCCCGGCGAAAGGGTGCTGGAAGCCGGTTGCGGCACCGGCGTGCTCTGCCGCTGGGTGGCCCGCCGCATGAACCGCCAGAACCCGGTGGACGGGGTGGACGTCAACACCTACTTCCTGCGCGAAGCGGCGGACATCGCCCGCCGCGAGGGCATCGAAGACCTGGTCAGCTTCCACGAGGGCAGCGCCGAGGCGTTACCCTTCGATGACGACAGCTTCGACGTCGTATTCTCCAGCACCGTGATCCAGCGGGTGAACGCGGACCTGATGCTGCCGGAGCTGGTGCGGGTCGTGAAGCCCGGCGGCCGGATCGCGGTGTTGGGCCACGCCCACGACATGAACCGCTGGGTGAACCTGCCGCTGCGTCAGGACCTCAAGACGCGGATCGAGTCGCCCCCATGGGTCGACGACCCCGGCCATCCCCAGGGCTGTGACGACTCGTCGCTCTACCAGCGCTTCGCCCGGCTGGGGTTGCAGAACGCCCGGATGTTCCCCTTCATCAGCACCTTTGCAGAGCCGGACCGGCTCCAATTCATGCAGGGCGGCATCCTGCCCACCCTGAACGCCGAAGAGGCCGCGGAGTGGCGGGCGGCGGCGGAGCAGGCCCAGTCCGACGGTACCTTCTTCATCTCCACCCCGTTCCACTGCGCCGTGGGAACCAAGCCGTAGCCATCGCCATTCGTTCGGGAGGAACGCGGCGCAACCATCGCGTCGGACTAGGGTTTGTGGACAAATGATCCGCCTGACCACTAGCATGAAAACTGAAGCTGGGCAGACCGCGCCAAGCCACTGGAGAAAATCTTGGGAACCGTAACCGTAACCATTCAAGTCGGCGACCTTCAGGGCCACGAATTCGAAGAGCTCGACATGATCGTCGACACCGGCTCCACCTACACGGCAGTACCCGGGGCCCTGCTCCAACGATTGGGAGTACCCGTCCAACGGTCAATGCCATCACAAACCGCAGACGGGAGGATCGTCCCAGTGGACATCGGCCAGACCATCGTGAGACTCGAGGGAATTGAATTCTACACACCGGTCATATTCGCCGGGGAGGATGAGCCAAACCTCCTTGGTGTCGTAACCCTCGAAGAGGCCGGTCTCGCCGTCGACCCGGTGAACGACCGCCTCATTCCCACGCACCTGCTCCGCTATTGAGCGTACCGGGCACCTCGAAAGTCCCCGCGCCAAATCCACTCTGCGGACCCGCAATCGATTTGTCCACAGGCTCCAGGATAGCGCAACAAAATCAACCGGGGCGGCGCCGATAACAGCCCAGCCACCCCGGTCAGTTCGACATTGCGCTACCGTATCAGGCCGTAGACCCGCTGCGGCTGGATCCGCACGATGACCGCGTCCTGCTGCACCATCGCCCGGTCGTATTCCTCCCAGTCGGGGTGCTCGTGGTCGCCGCACGCTCGGAACGCCGTGCGCAGCATCTGCCGCATCTCCTCGGCGTCGGTGTTCTGGTAGTCGTGCAGCGTGGCCGTGCCTTCCACCACGGCGAACTGCCGCCAGTCGTCGGCCACGGCCATCACGTTGCACCGGTTGTCCCGCCACAGGTTGCGGGCCTTGGCGGAGGTGCCCCGCACGATGACGAACACCGGCCCGTCATCCCCTTCGAAGGGCGACGCCCCGGACACCACGATGCTGGTCTGGGCCGACCCGTCCCGGCGGAAGGTGTTGATTACCCCCCGGTGGTTGCTGCTGAAAAAGTTGCGCACGTCGCTGAATTCCATGATTGCCTCCAGTGTTGCAGTTTCACTTGCCGATCACTTCGTAGATTGCCACATCATCGGACGAGAAGGCCGGTGTCAGCCAACCCTCATCGACCCATTCTTCCATACGTTCGTCCACCTCGTCTCCATAGGCGTCCCGTTCCCGGGGGCCTACGATCAGCCAGCGGACCCCGTAGACTGCCAGCAGACGACTAGTTTCCGTTCCATCCGTGCCCGTGTAAATCATCTCCACGTCGTGGCTGCGGCCGGCGAAGGCGCGGTCGTCGCCCCGCCACTGCTGTTGGTGTCCTTCCCAGCCGAGCACCGTGGCCCGACCGGTTGCGCCGGAGATGCGTCCATAGTTGCTGTAGCCGTCGCCCACCGCCTCGACGATGCGACCCGGCCCGGCTTCGTCATTGAGCCACACGATGGCATCATACTCCCCGGGTTCGCCGCGTCGCAGGAAGTCCAGTCCGGCCAGGGTGTTGTCTCCGAAACCGCCGCCGTCGCGGAACCACTCCGTTCGCTCCAGCACAGCGCCCACGGGATAGTAGGCCGAAGCCATAATGAGTCCCGCCGCCAGGCCGGCCCAAGTGATCCCAAGGGCCTTGAACAGGGGGGCCCGATAATCCGACGGCCGCAGGCGGTACGGCCCGGCGACAATGTAATAGATGCCCACTCCGCCGGCAATCCCAAGCAGGATCCAGGCCTGGTAATAGATCTTGAAGACGGTATTCATCCGGTTGCCGAAGAGGTCCACGATCCGGAATAGCTCGGCGCCGGCCAGCAGGTAGAACCCCGCCGCCGCTAGGATCAGCGCGAACACCAACCACTGCATCGGACGCCGGTTCGCCGCGAGAACCAGCGCACAGTAGGCGGCCAGCCCGCCCATGCCCAGCAGCGGCACCGCCAGCGCCAACCGATGCCAGACCAACCCGTCCGCCAGCGTGGTCTCCTCCGGCCGCAGGGAAACCAGCAACGCCACCGCGAGCAGCCAGATGAAGAACGGCGCGGCGCTGAATGCCGCCACCGGCGCCACCAGTTCCCGCTTCCCCGATGTGGGTGATCCCAGCGCCAGCGGCGACCTGCCCACCAGAGCTCCGGCCAGGAACGCGGGGACGCCCATCACCACCAGAAACAGGAACGGTCGCGTCGCCGGCCCGGTGACGGGCAGGATACCGCCCGCCTGGCTGTCGAAGGATTGGTAAAAAGGCAGAAACAGGGCGACTCCCGCCGCCACTAGCCCGACGGCCAGCAGTGCCGCGCGGCCCGTCGCCCGCGCCAGCGTGGCGGTGGATGCCGCCGTGTTGCTGTCCGTGCCGTCTTCAGACCTGTTGATTCGCCACGCTGACCAGCCGGCCACCGCCGCCATGGCTGTAATCACGACGTACAGCGGGAAGTCCCAGGCGTTGATGAACGCCAGCGACCCCAGGGTCAGGGCCAGCGCCACCGCCTCGCCCGGGCGTCGCCGCAGCCAGTGCAGGCCGGGCGCGATTGGCGACACCACCAGCGCCAGCGCCAGGGTGAGCGCCAGCGTCACGAAGGGCAGCGCGGACACGTGCGCGTGCAGGTCGCCCAGCAGGAAGCTGAAGAAGGGAACCTCGGTGATGGTGTAATCGAGCGACGTTCCCGTTTCCGTCAGCGTGTCGATCACCCGGGTTCCCCGCCACCACCACCAGAACCCGTCGGGCAGCCAACCGTCGCCGCCGGCCGGCGGCTCCAGGCCCTTTACCGCAACCCACTCCCAGAACCAGTCTGCGCCGACACCTCGCACGTAGGCCAGCTCCAGCACGCCGGACAGATTGCCCAGCATGGTCACGCCCACCGCCGTAAGCAGTCCTGCTCCCAGCGCCGGAAACGCCCGCGCTCCGGCCAGCCGCAGCACGTTGTATACCAGCCCCAGTATTCCGGCGGCCAGCAACGCCGGTATGGTGGCCACGGCCAGGTTGTACGCCTTGTCCGTCGCCACGCCGGTCAGGGTCGACAGCATGGCCGCCACGTAGTGCCCGCCGTAGTAGTAGGCGATACTGTGCCCCGACAGCCACTGGTCTTCCGGCGGGAAACGATCCGCGTTGGCTACTGCGTTCAGGATGCCGAAGTCCATCGGCTTTTCGGTGTGGTTGATCGCCGGAACCTCGCTGATCACCAACGCCCAGAAGGCGAAAATGGCCAGAAACGTCAGCTCGGTGACCCCCACCACGGCCCAACGCCGACGAAAGAAGTCCGCTAGCTCCACGCGCTGCCGGTAGGCCAGCCACACTGCTGCCAAACCCATGACCGCCAGTACGGCGGCAATCCCCGCCGCCGAATTGGGAATGATGCCCAGCGTGCCGCCGATCCATGTCACCCAGGCCAGCGCCAGCAACGCGAGAACTCGAGAGACCGCCCACCCGCGGTCGGCCAACCGGCCCAATCCGCATACCGTGGATGCGATGGGGAACCCGACCAGCGACAGGGCCCACAGGGCGACGAGCCAGGCGAGAACGTCCTGCACGGCTATGGATCAGCGCGGCCGTCAGGCGGCCGGCGATAGCATGGCTTCCACGAACTCGCGGGAATCAAAGGGCGCGATATCGTCCAGCCCTTCGCCGGTGCCGATGAACAGGATCGGCACGCCTAGCTCCCGTCGCACCGACAGCACGATCCCTCCCCGCGCGGTGCCGTCCAGCTTGGCGAGGAAGATCCCCGTGCAGCCCACGGCCTCGGTGAACGCCTGAGCCTGCGTCAGCCCGTTGTGGCCGGTGGTGGCGTCCAGTGTGAGCAGCACCTGGTGCGGGGCAGCCTCGTCCAGCCCGTTGATGACGCGCCGAACCTTGCGCAACTCGTCCATCAGGTTCTGACGAGTGTGCAGCCGGCCCGCCGTGTCCACGATCAGAATGTCTGCTCCTCGCGCTCGTGCCGCCTGCCAGGCGTCGTAGGCCACCGCGCCGGGATCAGCGCCGTGTTGGTGGCTGATCACGTCCACGCCCACCCGTTCGCCCAGGATTTCCAGCTGCTCTTCGGCGGCGGCGCGGAAGGTATCGGCGGCCCCCAGGATGACCTTCTTGCCCGCCCCGGTGAAGTGGTGCGCCAGCTTGGCGATGCTGGTGGTCTTGCCCACCCCGTTGACGCCGCACACCAGTATCACGTATGGCGACGCGACGCTGTCGTCGTCCAGCCAAGCGTCCGGGTCGTCTGACGCCGACAGTTCCGCCGCGATCAGCTCCTTGAGCCGCTCAAACGCCCCTTCGCCGTCCGCGACGCGCCCCGACCGGACCTCGGCCCGCAGTTCGTCCAGCACCGCCAGCGTGGTGTCCACCCCAACGTCCGCCGAGATCAGGATCTCCTCGATCTCGTCCCACACCGAATCGTCCAACTCGCGCGACGCGAACAGGTTGCGGATGCGCCCGAACCAGCTGTCCCGACTCCGCTTCACGCCGGCGTCGGTCTGCTGGCGGTTGACCTCACCCCGGTTCCGCTTGAAGATCGAAAACATAGCGGCGCAAGATTATCAGCGCCACCGCCCAGGCGCAACCGGGGCCCGTATTCCATGTGTACCCGCTTTCGCAAATTGTCAGAAGCAGGATTTACGGGATTTTATGATTGGCCAGGATTGGGAGATCTCCATCACGTAACGGTTCCAATCCTGTAAATCCCTAAATCTTGAAAATCCTGCTTCTGACGTTTCCCTTCTCAAAAGTTACACCGGCGGCACCTGGTTCAGCCCGACGATCCGCTCGCACCACTGCGCCGCGCCCAGGACCCTGCCCTCCTGCGCCCACGGTCCTCCGAACTGCACTGCCATCGGCATCCCCAGTTCGCTCAGACCCGTCGAGACCACCACCGTGGGCAACCCGGCGGCCGTCCACGGAACCTGGAACGCCGCATCGCCGGTGGTGTTCAGGTCGCGCGGAGCCGGCGCGGGTATCGCCGGCGTCATCACGACGTCCACATTGGCGACCATCTCACTGAAATCGGCGCGGAACTGCCGCCGCAATCGCTGGGCCTTCAGGTACGCCCACGTCGGCACGATCATGCCCATTTCCATGCCGGCGCGGATGCGCGGGCCGTAGTCAGCGGCGCGGGTGCGGTGGTTGACCTCGTGGAACCCCGCGCACTCCACGTTCATCACGATGCGCTGGAAGCTGTGCACGTGAGCGAAGCTGTCGGGCAAGGGTATCTCCTCGACCTCCGCCCCGGCTTCCGCCAGTTGGTTGGCGATTGCCTCCGTATGCGCCCACATCTCCGGCGTGGCGTAATCCTGGTAGTACTGCCGCACCAGGCCGATGCGCGGGGGCCGGTCGTGCTCGGTCATCTGCGCGGTGAAGTCGGGCACCGGTTCGCGCAGGCTGCCGGGGTCGTTGTCGTCCGCTCCGCTGAGCACGGTCAGCATCAGCGCGGCGTCGGCCACCGTGCGGGTCAGGATGCCCACGTGGTCCAGCGACCAGCTTACCGGAGCCACGCCGTACCGGGAGATGCGCCCGTAGGTGGGCTTCACGCCGACGATCCCGTTGTAGGCCGCCGGCCGGCAGGTGGACCCACCCGTCTGGGAACCGAGAGCGGCCGGAACCATGCGCGCCGCCACCGCCGCTGACGACCCGCTGCTGGACCCGCCGGGGGTGTGCTCCAGGTTCCAGGGATTGCGCGTCGGCGAGGGGTCGGACGTCGCAAACTCGGTGGTGACCGCCTTGCCCAGGATGATCCCGCCGGCCGCCTTGATGTTGGCCACCGATGTTGCGTCGAATTCCGGCACGAAGTCGGCGTACACCTTCGATCCGCAGGCCGTGAGCATACCTTCGGTGTAGAAAATGTCCTTCAGTCCCACGGGGACGCCGTGGATCAGGCCCAGCGGATCGCCGCGCTGCACTTCCGCCTCGCGTTGTTGTGCTGCCGACAGCACCGCGTCGCGGTCGATGGTGACCCACGCCTTCAGGTCGCCGTCCAGCGCGTCGATGCGCGCCAGCAGCGACTCCGCCAGCGCCACCGGCGACAGGGTTCCTTCGCGAATCTGCGCGGCGGCTTCCGCCACCGAAAGCTCGTGGAGTTCAGGCATGATTCAACCTCGCTGAGGGCGGCAAGCTCGCCGCGATTGGATCACCGTTCGCGTCCGTGACGCCGGAGAGCGCCCCGACTATTCCTGGTTCAATGGCTCCAGATCCGGGTGGACCTTGGCATTGTCAACGTCGAAGACCTGCTCGGCCGCGGTCCGCAGGTACGATTCCAGCTCCACCGCGCGATCCTCGCCGAACTCGGCGACCGCTCTCCGGCGCAGCTCCTGGTAGATCCGTTCCAAGTCGTTGCTCTGGCTCATGTTGCCGACACCTCGATACGGGTGGGGATAGCAGCCTGCAAGATACTCTGCCGGCGCTTGGCCGTCCAGAGTCGCTCAGGCCACGAGACAATTGCGAAACTCCGAAAGTTCCCTCTCCCTTGATGGGAGAGGGTCAGTGTGAGGGTGAAGGCCGCTGCAACCCCCTCACCCCAGCCCTCTCCCGCCAGGGGAGAGGGAGTTTGCAATCGTCTTTAGGCCACACCAGGATTGTCGGAGGTAAAGACGAAGGGCTCGGCAATCGAGACGCCGAGCCCCTGTGTTCTGTGCCCGATTGGTTCGGGCTTGAAAAGCTTACCCGCGGTTGTGCGTCTTGGTCTCCGCCCAGGCCACGATGTGCGGGATCGCTGCGTCAACGTCGCGCTGGTCAACGCTGCGCGCCGTGGAATCGGCCTGGCAGCGCATCAGCATGATCGGCAGACGCGTGCGGATCTTGTCCAGCGTCCAGGACAGCGGGTCGCCCTCGGCGGTGAAGTCCAGTTCCAGCCGGTCGTTCTGGCCGATGGGGCCGTTGCGGTAGTGGTAGTGCGGGCCGATGCGGAAGCAGTCGAACCGCAGCAGTTCCTTGTCGTCGCCCTCGATGTCGTTGCCGTAAACGTGGATGCAGATCCCCTCGTCGCTCATGGCGCCCACGTCGGTGCGGTACACCAGCCCGAAGGTGACTGCGCCGGCGTCGATGAGCTCCTCGCCTCCGCCGGTGCTTCCTCCCATCTGCGCGTGCATCTGTGTCGTCATTTCTTCATCCCTCCCGTCGTGATGCGTGAACCGGCCTGAGATTCGGGATTCGGCTCACCGGTTTAGTGCGATTATACATGCGCCGCGCACGAAATCGTCATGTGCAGCGCCCGGGGCGTTGTTCGCCCGGCAGGCGGGGAAGGTGGAACCCCCCTCCGCACCCACCTGCTTGAGGACGCGGGCAATGGAGCCGTAATTTGATGACACCCCGCCACTGACGGCGGCGCGCCGGCGCTGCTACCATCGCTGCCGTATCACGCCGCCGGCGGGATGCTGCGGTGACTATGCTAGACTGGTGAAAATATGGATGAGTGGTGGGAAGAAAGGCGGTGGCTGCGCCGTCACGCCATGGCCGCCCCTTTCGGGATCTTTGCGACCACGCTGCTGATAACCTGCTGGCTGGAGCAGTGGCAACGGCTTGGACGCGCAGGCTGGGGCTTGGCGTCGGAACAAGTTGACTTAGGCACGGTGGTGTACGCCATGACTGCCGTCCTGTTCGAGCGAGGAGTAAAGTTTATGTTTTGGGCATTGGACCAAAGACGAAAATGGCGCGCGAAAATGCGTGCGGATGCCCAGGCCGAGGAGGCCCAACGCTTCGAAAACTGGCTGGCCAAAGTGGCCGCAGAGAAGGACATCCCTCTCGCAGAGCTGATGCCCCCGCCGCGTGAGGATGCACAATGATATTCTGGGCCCTTGAAGAGCGAAAAAAGCGGCGCGAAAGAAACCGCGCCGAACTGGAAGCCGAAATCCAGGCGCGAGTCGAAGCTCAAGCCCAAGCCCAGAGAAAACTGCGGGCAGAAGGCCGAGCCGAAGGCCAGGCGGAAACGGCGCAGCGCTACGAAAAATGGCTGGCCAAAGTAGCCGAAGAAAGGAACATCCCCCTGGCCGACCTGCTGCCTCCACAGGAGAACCAGTAACAATCATCGGGCACTGAACCACCTACCCGCCGGCGTCGGTCAGGGCTACGGCGTAGCGGGGATCCAAATCGGTTCGGTCACGGTCAGTCGGCCAACTGTTGCAGCACACCGATGAAATGGCGGACCGACATCATATCGGCCCAGGCATCCTCGGGTTCCATCAGACCGTGCCTGACGCGGCTGGCTCCAGCCAACGCTCCGGCGAGCCCCAGACGTATGCTCATGCTGTCGTCGCCGGACTCGGCGTCCAGGCGCTTTGCGACTTCGCGCAATGCACGACCGTCCTCGCAAGACCAGCCCCGGCGTTTTGCAACCGCCTTTACCGCGGAAACGGCGGCATCCCCGATGAGTTCGGACCCGGCCTCCGGGTTACCCAACGCAAACTCCCGCTCAGCGGTGGCGAGCAAGTCCTGGGCGGTTTGCAACTCCTCACGGGTCAGCATGGGAACGCTCCTAACGCCCGCGAGACGCGCCATCCCACTCCAGCCCATCCTGCTTGAGGATGCGGGCAGTGGAAGTTGCAACGTCGATGCTCATTTTTGAACCTCGTAGAATCACGATGTCGAAGATCTTTGGAAGTGTTATACCATACTCAGATTTACGTGCTCGATGACGCATGATAATCTCCGAAGTCCAGGCGCTGTTGCCGGCAGCCAACTTCAGCATCCACACGTTAGCCGACATCGCACCCGAGGCTATGATGAACGAAACCATTTTGAAGGAACTTAGGTCCCGGGTCTTCATGGACGCCGACGTCTTCATTGACTTAGCCCCAATCCACCGAAAAGGTGAAGCGGTCGGCGTCTTGAAGTGATTAGAAAGTGCTCCCGGCTTCGGGGATAATGGTTTTGGAGCGACAAAACCAGCCCTGAAGGAGGAGCACCCAAAGGATGCTACCACGCAACGATCCTGATCGCATCCAAATCGCCTTTGACGAACACCGTCTGGTGGCCAATGCCGGACTGATTTTGCCGGTTACCCTGGCTCACCATCTGGGACTGGGCGATCTGGTGGACCAGAACGTTGACCTGGGAGATGCGCCGGGTCGAGCCAATGGTGGAGATAAGATGCTGACGTTGGTGGCGTCGGCGTTGGCCGGTGGTGATTGCATCGACGACGCTGACGCGCTGCGTGCTGGCAGCACCGAACGGGTGCTGGGTTGCGTGGTCAAGGCGCCGTCCACGCTGGGAACCTTTCTGCGCAGTTTCCGGTGGGGCCACGTACGGCAGCTGGATCGCGTGAGCCGAGAGGTGATGGCCCGAGCCTGGGACCTTGGGGCGGGACCGGGAGATGATCCGTTGACCATCGACCTTGATTCCACCGTCTGCGAGACCTACGGCTTGTGCAAGGAGGGAGCCCAGCGCCACAACTACGCTGGCCAGCGGGGCTATCACCCGCTGTTCGCCGTGGCTGCGGACACCGGAGATGTGCTGATGGCCCGACTGCGCAAGGGTAGAGCCAACACGGCGCGGGGCGCCGGCCACTTCCTGGGGGAGACGGTGAGCCGGGTCCGCCACGCTGGTGCCACCGGACCCCTCACCGTGCGGGCTGACAGCGGCTTCTACACCCATCCCATCGTCGCCGCCTGCCGCAAGCTGAAGGTACGCTACTCCATCACCGTGCGCCAGAACCCCAGTCTACGCAACCTGATCGAGGCCATCCCCGAGGATGCCTGGACATCCATACCCTACTGGTTGGAGGCCGCCGCCGACGTGGCCGAAACCCAATACACTCCCTTCAAGAGCAAACCTGGCGCCCTCCCGGTGCGGCTCATCGTACGGCGGGTGAAACCCACGCCCGGCTCCCAATTGGCGCTCTTTGCCAACTACAGTTACCACGCCTTCATCACCGATAGAGATGGGGACACCGTGGCGCTGGAGGCCGATCATCGTCGCCACGCCGAGATCGAGAACGCCATTCGCGATCTCAAGTACGGCGTGGGCCTCAACCACCTGCCCTCCGGTCGTTTCCCCGCCAACGCCGCCTGGCTGGCGGTCCAAGTCATGGCTCACAACCTGGCCCGCTGGACCAGCCGCATCGGGCTGGGCGAGCCGGTGGCCACCACCAAGACCCTGCGGCGACGATACTTCTCCCTGGCCGGACGGCTCACCTGCAAGGCCCGCCGTCTCACCCTGCGTCTCCCCCAGCGCTGGCCCTGGCAAAACCATTTCAGTAGCGCCCTGTCCCGACTGCGCGCCCTGCCAGCGCCTTCCTGACCTCGCCATCGGCATCTGACACTTCCTGGCACTGCCCAATCGCCTGGCAAAACCCCACCAGGTCAATGCCCGCGTGTCTCCTGCTGCCATCTGACCTGGATATCCGGGGCAAAACCGACCATTGGTGCCGTCAACTAACCATCAATCCAGCTGCCGGACACCCCAACCGCTCCGCAACATCGGGATCAGGACCATATGGTCTGCCTCCCCCGCCGCCCATCGCCGGTCCGATCAGCTTCACCACACCCCCTCGGTGGATTCGGGCTTAGGCAAACCGCCTGGGAATTGGATGTTCCATCGGTTGGTAGATCTCGTCAACGTGGGGGTGATCTCCATTCTCACCACCGACGTGACAATCGGCCAAATCGTCAAAAATCACGTGACCGACGCGTATAAATCGTTGGAACCATTGAGGACCCATGAATTTCGGCATTTCCGTAATCTGGTTTCCGATTTGCTAGATGTCGAACTGCCCCGCAAGCGAAATGCAGAGTGGCGGCAGTTCCTGCGGGATACCTATCAAGAAGGCGTCGCAAACATGTTTGGCCAATTGAACGCGAAAAGGATAACCCTAGACCACGTGATTCCGTCTAAGGTATTCGATGATTACATCAATAGTTCCGGCTTCTTTGATCCGAAAAACAAGCCGAACCAGTTTGCCGACGCGTTCGTTTTTGCTGCTCTGGTTGACGATACGGCTGAAGGAGATCGCATCATAGTGGTCGCGAGGGATGATGACTTCGACATTCCGGCTCGGGCAGTCCCCAACGTAACGATCCTAAAGTCCACCGAAGACCTGTTTGCGTGGTTCGCCTTGGAAATAGAAGCGCCCGAAATCCCTGGAATCGCAACGTTATTGGAAGATACGTTGTTGGTCGACGAGTTGTTCGCCAATGCGGTCAATTTCGACGATTTCGACATAGACAACAAATGGTTGTTAAACAGTGAGATCAAGCAAGTTAAAGTAGGGGATATCAGTGCTTTCAAACTCTTTTATGACGATTTGGTTATAGCGACGGTAAAAACAGAGGTGACGCTAGACATTTCATGTACGCCAGTGGATCCAAACAACCTTGGCGCCGATGACGCAACAGAGCCTGATCACGTGTCGGGACAGGCCAGCATCGAGTTTTTTGGAGTTATAAACGTAGGAGAAGGAAACTCTCCTGTCGAACTAGCAGAGTTGAGTTTGAGGAAGTATGAACTACAGCCAGACCCCCCCATCGGCCCCATTGTCCACATTCGATTTCACTACTGACGAATGTCTTCTCCTTCAATAACGCCTCATAGCCATCGGGTCACCCAACGCTGTCGGTCGAGCTCCTTCCCCGTGCGGCTCGTCGAGAAATATTGCGGGAAACGTCGGTTAGCTCGCGGCAGCACTCTGCGAATAGCACGTACGCGATTGTCAACCAATAAATCTAGTCGCCGACCATGATCTCAAGAAACAACTGGACCCGCCAGCAACTTTTGGTAGCGTTCGCCCTCTACTGCCGGATGCCGTTCGGCCAAATCAGTTCCCGGCATCCCGACATCATTCGCGCGGCGCACGCCATAGGCCGGACACCGGCTGCCCTGTCTATGAAGATGGGCAACATCGCCAGCCTTGACCCCGCGATCACGTCTACAGGTCGTCGTGGTCTGCGGGCAGCTTCTGCCCATGATCGGGCTATGTGGGCTGAAATGAACGACGATTGGGACAGGTTTGCAATGACGGCACACCGTGCGTTGATGCAGATCGAACACCCTGAAGCTCAGATTGCAGAAACGCCTCATGAATATGCGTTGAATCCTGCCGGGGAAGATCGGGTGGTTACCACGACCCAACGCATCGGCCAGGATTTTTTCAGAGGAGCGGTGTTGAGCGCCTACAGGGAGAGATGCTGTATCACGGGGCTCGCGATACCCCAATTTCTCGAGGCGGCCCACATAATTCCGTGGTCGCGTGATACGGCGAACAGGACTAACCCTCAAAACGGGTTGGCGCTTACTGTATTGCACCATAAGGCGTTCGACGCCGGTGTCATCACGGTAAGCGATGATATGACAGTTCTCGTGTCGCAGTCATACGCCAACAGAGGCGATGAATTTTTCAATCGCAGCATCGGTCGGTATGCTGGTGCCCCGATCACCCTACCTGAGAAATTCGCACCGAACGAGGATTTTCTCGCCTTCCATCGGGAGCATGTCTTTCAAGGCTGAAGCGCTCGATGCCCTCAACCTTGCCCCCTCCCCCGCCGCCTGCTAAACTGCGGCCATTATTGACACGCCCGTACTGCGACCCCGCTAAGGAGAGGCCGTTATGCTGATTGGCCATTTTACCGAGCAGCCCTGGCAGGATGAAAACTCCGGCCTGATGGGCACCCAGAGCACCGACCTGGGCATCTCCAACAGCCACTACCGACCCGACATCGGCGCCCAGCTCTACAACCGCTACCTGGACGAGAAGGTCTACGCCGAGCAGATGGGCTTCGACGCCGTGATGCTCAACGAGCACCACTCCACGCCCTTCTGCATGCAGGGCGTCACCAACGTCGGCGCGTCCATCCTGGCCCGCATCACCGAGAAGGTGAAGATCATCATCCTGGGCAACGTCCTGCCCATCTGGGACGACCCCCTGTGGCTGGCCGAGCAGCTGGCCATGATCGACATGATCTCCCACGGCCGCCTGGTGTCCGGCTTCGTGCGGGGCGGCGGCCGCGAGAGCTGGTCCCACAACTCGCCGCCCAACTTCAACCGCGAGCGGTTCGAGGAGGCCCACGACCTGATCCTCAAGGCGTGGACCGAGGACGGCCCCTGGCGCTGGGAGGGCAAGCACTTCCACTACCGCTACGTCAACCCGTGGGCCCGGCCGCTGCAGCAGCCCCACCCGCAGATCTGGATCCCGTCCACCGTGTCCGTGGAGACGGTGCGGTGGTGCGCCGAGCACCGCTACCCGCTGGTCCTCCTGGCCACCCGCCTGGAGCCCACCCGCGAGGCCTTCCAGCTCTACCACGACACCGCCGCCGAGCATGGCTACGAGTCCGGCACGCAGAACGTCGCCTACCTGTGGAAGGTGCACGTCGACGAGACCGAGGAGCTGGCCGAGGAAGTCGGGCGCAAGTACCTGTCCGGCGTCAGCAACCCCTTCCTGGCGGGCAACGAGGGCGGCATCAACCCTGCCATCATGAACCTGCCGGGTCACACGTCGCGCACGTCGCGTCGCCTGTCCGCCGCCGCCTTCGGCCCCGCCGGGCGCTTCGGCACCAACCGCCGGCCCTTCGAGGACCAGGTGGCCGACAGCACCATCATCACCGGCACGCCCAAGACGGTGATCCCCAAGATCCGCGAGGTGCTGGAGTACCTGCGCCCGGGCAGCGTCTTCTTCTGGGACGGCGACGGCGCCATGACCCACGATGACCAGATGCGCAGCCTCCGCCTCATGGGCGAGGAAGTCATCCCCGCCGTCCGCGAGATGGGCAAGGAGCTGGAGCTCTACTCCCCCTTCGAGGTGGACCCCCGCACCAACCAGCCCATCGTCGACTCCGCCACCGCCGCGGAGACGGCGACCACCACCGCCGACTGACCCCGGAGACATCGCACCAGGCAAGAGGGGCGGGTTGCACACCCGCCCCTCGGTATTTGTGTTGGCGTGTCGGCCTATACCTGGGGTCGTATCCGAGCTGGATGCTCGAACAGCTGCGCCAGGGGCAGGCTGAACTCCGGGAAGAGCGGCGTGGTCAGAGCGTCCGCAGAGGTGAGGACGGCGCGTTCGCTATAGGTGCCATCTTCGGCTAACTCCAGCGCCGTGAGCGTGTCGGCATCGCCGTCCAGGATCCAGTACTCCGGCACGCCGGCCTGTTCGTACAGCTGACGCTTGCGCACCAGGTCTCGGTTCCGGGCGGACGACAGCACTTCCACCACGATGTCCGGTGCGCCGTTGACGGTCGTGGCTCCGATAATGGCCGCTCGCTCGGCGCGGATGACGACGATGTCCGGCCCTACAGCGCTGTTGTCCGATATGACGACTCCGGCGGCCGCCATGACGATGCCTGCTCCAGTCAGCATTACGCTCTGCGACAAGTGGGCGCCCAACGCCGTTACCAGAAATGCACGGTCTGGAACGGGAAATGTAGCCACAACGACCACTCCGTCCACAAGTTCGCAACGTTGCGCCATTTCGGGCAAGTCCAGGAACTCCGCCAGAGTCATCCGTGCGCCCATCCTGATGTCAAGTTGAGTCGTCATCGCAGATCTCCTCATTCCGACGCGCTGGCAGCGTTCAGCGTTTCCCGGCCAACCCCTACCGGCGTATGCGCGCCGGATGCTCAAACAGTTGCGCCAAAGGTAGGCTGAACTCCGGGAAGAGCGGCCTCGTCAGCGTGTCGGCGGCGGTCAGCACGACACGTTCCCGGTAGCGGCCGTCGTCGCCCAATTCCAGCGCCGTGAGCGTGTCGGCATCACCGTCCAGAATCCAGTACTCCGGCACGCCGGCGGCCGCGTACAGTTGGCGCTTGCGCACCAAGTCATCTCCTCGATTCGTGGACAACGCCTCCACTACAATGTCTGGCACGCCGTATATGCGCAGCGGGTGCAAGATGCCGGCTTTTTCAGCGCGGACAACGACAATATCAGGAGCAACTGTGGTGTTGTCCGACAATACCACATCAACCGGCGGGAAAACGTATCCGGCGCCGGTGTCCTCGATCTGTTCAGACAGGTTGCGGATGAGCAATTTTGTCAAATGTTGATGGTCAAGCGTTGGCTCAGCCACGATATGCAGTTTCCCTTCGTGAAGTTCATAACGCGGAAGCACCGTTTCGGGCAGCTCGAAAAACTCGTCCAGGGTCAGTCGCATCCCCGCTCGGACAGTAGTTCTGGTGGTCATGGCAACCGCCTGCTTGGTTAGGTCGATTGGGGCCGTATTTTAGCAACGCGTCGGCATCATCACGCCACGGCGATCCGTTGCCCTTCGTCGCTGGACTGGCGGATGGCGTCGATGAACTTGTGCAGGCCCACCGCGTGGTCGAAGTCGGGTACCTCATCCCCGTTGGCCGTGCCCCGGATCGACGCGGCGAACTGGCTGTACAGCTGGCCCACGTTGTAAGGAGAGCCGGCGGGTATCTCGGGCGCCAGGTGCAACTCCTCCGCCGGCGTCAGGTCCTGCAACTCATTGCTGCCTCCGCGGGCGCCGCGGATGCTCACCTGCTGCAACTGGGGCGAGTCGACAGAGACCGCCACCAGCGTGCCCTCCTCGCCGTAGATCTCCATGCGGTAGCCGCTGCCGGCCCACGGCGTGCTGCCGATCTGCACCGACGCCACGCCGCCGCCTTGCAGGTTCCCGCTCACCAGGATGTTGTCCGGCGACGTCACCGGCAGGTCCTGGCCCGTGTCTGATTCGTGCCAGGCGGTGGCCTGGGTGCTGACCACGGTGGCCACGTCGGCGAACTCGCCCACCACGCTGCACAGCGCGTCGATGGTGTGCCCGCAGGCGATAGTCAGGGTGTGCGCACCTAACTCGTTGTCCCGCTGCCAGGTGCGTCCCGAATCCCGTGAAAGCACGCCCTCGCGCATCAGCCGCACGTGACAGGTCATAACCCGCCCCACGTAGCCGTCGGCCACCAGGTTGCGCAGGTGCATGATGGCGGGATTGGCCCGCGCCTGGAGGCCCACGATGGTTTTGACGCCCTGCTCTCGGGCCAGGTCGGCCATTTCGATAGCTTCGGCGGTGGTGCGCCCCAGCGGCCACTCGGTGAAGGTGTGCTTGCCGGCCCTCAGCGCGGCAGTCGTCGGTTCGTAGTGGCTGGGCACGCGCAGCGAGATGGTGGCGGCCTCGATATCGGCGTCGGCCAGCATCCGGTTGAAGTCATCCCACGCGCTGCCGGCGTTATAGGCTACCTTGGCTTCATTCGCCGATTCCTCCCGCGTGGTGCACACGGCGGACAGGTCAAAGTCGGGGTGCGCGGCCAGGGCAGGCAGGTGCGCCCGAGGCGACCATCCCTGGTGGATGTTGGCGCCGATCAGTCCGATGCGGATGGGCTGTTGCGTGGTCATGGGAAAGCCTCCTGGGGTGGTCGAGTAGGGGTGGGTCTGCAGGGGGTGATTGCGGGCATCCTAACACACGGTTCAGGTATCGAAACGAGGGGGATGGTACAATCGCCATGCCCACCCATTGGGAAGCCAGCAACGATGCTGACCAAGCTGACAGTCCGCAATTTCAAGCAGTTCGAGGACGTCACCGTCGAACTGGACAACGTCGTGGTGTTCGTAGGCCCTAATGACTCCGGCAAAACGACCGCGTTACAGGCGCTGTCGCTGTGGGAGTTGGGCTTGCGTCGGTGGCGAGAGCGATGGGGCATGGTGCCCACGGATGATTTGCAGCGCCCTGGCGTGTCCATCAACCGATTGGATTTGTTGTCAGTACCAGTCGGCCACGCTAACCTTCTGTGGCGCGGGCTGAGAACACGGGAAGCCAACCGACAGGAAGGCGGTACGGCTAATGTCCGCATTGAGATTATCGTTGACGGCGTGTCTCCCAGCGGGAAAGAATGGACTTGCGGGTTGGAGTTTGACTACGCTAACCCGGAATCCTTCTACTGTCGGCCCTTGAGGATGTCTGCTGACGGCAAACGGAGAATGCTGATCCCGGAGGAAGCTTTCCGTGAGCAAATTGCTTTCCTGCCTCCTATGTCCGGGTTAGCATCATCGGAAGCCATGCTGCAACCCGGGACGGTCAATGTATTGTTGGGACAAGGCAGAACGGCCGAGGTGCTCCGCAATCTATGCTACGAGGTATACCTGGATCACCGGGATCAATGGGATGCCATCCTGATACCCAGCATCCGCAATGTTTTCGGCGCAACGATATTAGAGCCGCAATACAACCCCGAACGGGGCGAAATTACGCTCCGTTACCAAGACGCGTATATGCAAAACCTGGAGTTGGACCTGTCATCGTCCGGACGTGGTTTCCAGCAAACGTTAATGCTCACGGCTTACATGCTTCTGCATCCTGATTCGGTCATCTTGCTTGACGAGCCGGACGCTCATTTGGAAATACTGCGCCAACGGCAGATCTATCAGGCCATCTCTGCAACCGCAGAGCAGCAAGGCAGCCAGTTGGTCATCGCGACTCACTCCGAGATCGTGATGAACGAAGCCGGTCAACGGCACCAGGTAACCGCATTTGTCGGCTCTCCGCATCGCATCGACAGCCGTAGCGGTCGGGGACAAGTCCTTAAAGCGCTGTCCGATATTGGCTACGAACAGTACCTGTTGGCCGAGCTCACCGGCTGGGTATTGTACGTTGAGGGGTCAACAGATCTGTCCATCCTTCAGGCATTCGCTCGGTGCCTGAACCACCCCGCGCAGTATTCACTCCAGCGCCCGTTTGTCCGTGATGTGGGTAACCAACCCATGATAGCTCGGGAGCACTTCTGGGGCTTGCGCGAGGCATGTCCAGTTCTGCGCGGTTTCGCCCTGTACGATAACCTCAATCTGCCAGGTGGCGGCAGTGACGCACTGCTTGAACATAGCTGGCGCAAGCGGGAGATCGAAAACTATTTCTGCGCTTATAATGTCCTGATGGAGTGGGCAGGCTCAGAATGGCCACTCTTTCGCGAAAGTATGGCCGCGTCAATTGCAGAAACGGAAAATGCGATGCAGCTTCTCGACAGAGGGTCGCCATGGGACGACAATACCAAGGTCTCAGACGATTTCTTGGGACCGCTATTCAGGTCGTTCTATTCGAAAACCGGCATGTCGAGCATACAAGCCAAGGCGGATTACCATTTCTTGGTGGATCATATCGAACCCGAGCAAATAGATCCTGAGGTCACGTCTGTTCTGGATATGATCGCCGAAATCGCAACCGAAGCATCTCCAATATCGTAGCAAAAGCCGCAACAAAACCTGATCATGTCCCTCCCTACCGAATCCCGTCTCCGCTTCGTAGAAGGCCTGCCCATCTGCCGCATCCTCAACGGCATGTGGCAGGTGTCGGGCGCCCACGGTCGCATCGATCCCGCCGCTGCCCTGGATGCGATGCTGGCCTACCACGACGCCGGTTTCACGACCTGGGATCTGGCCGACCACTACGGCCCGGCCGAGGACTTCATCGGGGAGTTCCGCCGGCGGCTGTCGGCAGAACGGGGTGACGCCGCCCTGTCCGAGATCCAGGCATTCACCAAGTGGGTGCCGCGCCCGGGGCCGATGACCCGCCAAATCGTCGAGAACAACGTGGACATCTCTCTGCGACGCATGGGGGTCGAGCGTTTGGACCTGCTGCAATTCCACTGGTGGGAGTACCGAGACAAGCGTTACCTGGACGCCCTGGAACAACTGGCGGCGCTGCGCGACGAAGGCAAGATCCACCGCGTGGCCCTGACCAACTTCGACACCGAACGCCTGCGTGAGATCGCCGATCACGGGGTTCGCGTGGTGTCCAACCAGGTGCAGTACTCGCTGATTGACCGCCGGCCGGAAGTGCAGATGTCCCAGGTGTGCGAGGAGCAGCGGGTGTGGCTGCTGCCCTACGGCGTCCTCTGCGGCGGGTTGCTCTCGGACCGCTACCTGGGTCAGCCCGAACCCGGCCCGGCCGAGTTGAACACCGCCAGCCTGCGCAAGTACAAGCAGATGATCGACGCCTGGGGCGGCTGGCGGCTTTTCCAGCAACTGCTTTCAGTATTGCGACGCATCGCCGACAAGCACGAGGTCAGCATCGCCAACGTGGCGGAGCGTTACATCCTGGAAAAGCCTGCCGTGGCCGGCGTGATCATCGGGGCGCGGTTGGGAGTGGCCGAGCACATCGCAGAAAACTCCCGGCTATTCAGCTTTGCCCTGGACGACGACGATAACCAAGCCATCGAAACCCCGTTGGCGGACGCCCGTGACCTACACCGGATCATCGGTGACTGCGGCGACGAATACCGCCGCTAATCAAAAATCCTGTTCATCCTGTCCATCGATGTAATACTCAAAGAGGTTCCAATGCAAATCGGCGCAATCTTCCCGCAAACCGAAATCGGCCCCGATCCGGCCGCCATCCGCGACTACGTGGAGGCGGTGGAGGGCATGGAGTTCGACTACCTTTTCATCGCCGACCACGTGCTGGGCGCCGACCCGGATCACCACGAGCACGTGCGGGGTAGCTACTACACCCACCACAGCGTGATCCACGAGTCGCTGACGACGCTGGCGTTCATCGCGGCCCTGACCACGCGCATCCGTCTGATTACCGGAATCCTTATCCTGCCCCAGCGTCAGACGGCGCTGGTGGCCAAGCAGGGCGCCGAGATCGACGTGTTAAGCGGGGGCAGGCTCACTCTGGGCATCGGCGTTGGCTGGAACCACGTGGAGTTCGAGGCCCTGGGCGAGGACTTCACCAACCGGGGCGTCCGCTCCGAGGAGCAGATCGACCTGATGCGGGCTCTGTGGACGCAGGAGGTGGTCGACTTCGATGGCCGCTGGCACTCGGTACGCTCCGCCGGGATCAAGCCACTGCCGATTCAACGACCCATCCCGGTGTGGTTCGGCGCCGGCGGTTCGGCCGGTCCTGTGCCCCGAGACGTGGTTCTGCGCCGCATCGCCCGCATGGGAGACGGGTGGTTCCCCAGTTTCGGCCCCGACGACACCGCCCGCGGCGTTTTGGACAAGATGCAGACCTACATCGCCGAAGCCGGTCGGCAACCTTCCGATGTTGGTCTGGCCGGCCGCATCCGGATGCCCGGCAAGTCGCCCGAGGAATGGCTGGCCGAGGTGGAAGGCTGGCAGTCCCTGGGCGGCACGCACGTGATGGCGGAAGCTCGCCGCGGGCCGCTGAGCTCGGTGGATCAGCACATCGACGCCATGCGCCAGTTCCGCGAGGTCATACCCGTGGGTTGGGGACGGGGGTAGGCGATGGTTCCTGCAACAAGACCTCAGCGGGTATCCCCCAATACTTGTGCAGGGCGCGGGCCATGGCGATCGTGATGTCCATTTTGCCCGATAGCACTGCCGTTGCCGCTTTCTGACTTCCCACCAGGGGAGCCAGGTCCCCAGGCGTAAGGCCAAGCTGCTCCATGTAGAACTCTATCGCCGCGGGAATGCTGGGCAGTCCAACAGGATAGTACTGCTCCTCGTATGCTTCGATCAGATCAAACAGGAGATCGCGCTCATCACCCTCGCGCGTGCCGATAGTGGCGTGAAATATCTCGTCCATGCGTGCCAGCGCGAGGTTGTAATCCTCTTCGTTGGCTATGTGGGGGATATTGGCCATGGTCATACCTCCGCAGCATTGATGCGGTCGTATTCTGCATGAGTGCCGATGAAGCGGATGTAAATCTCACGTCCGGGGTAGAAAATATCAACCACTAGGCGATAGTCATTGCCCTTTATCCGAAATACTACGCGGGTGGACCCTACGATACTCGCTTGAGGAAACCGACGGATCACGTGAGCTGGGCTGGGCCAGTCGGCTTTACGTACCTCCGCATACCAGGCCTCAAGCGCCTCCTGGGCATTTGGGTGCCGCTGCCAGAATTCCCTTAGCGTACGTCTTGCAATGATCCGCACGTCGGCTGCGAACTAGATTTTTGGGACTGTCGGCACTGTAGCGGCGTCGTGCTGCTCGTCGGCGTGGTAGGAGGAGCGGACCAGCGGGCCGGATGCCACGTGCTTGAAGCCCATGGCCTCGCCGGCCACCCGCAGTTCCTCAAACTCGGCGGGGGTGTAGAAGCGGTCGATGCGGATGTGCTTGATGGATGGGCGCAGGTACTGGCCGATGGTGAGCAGGTCGCAGTCCGCGGCGCGCAGGTCGGCCATGGTCTGCTTCACCTCGTCGACGGTCTCGCCCATGCCCACGATGATGCCCGACTTGGTGGGCATTTCAGGATCGAGATCCTTGACCCGGCGCAGCAGTTCCAGCGACTGTCGATAATCGCCCCTGGGGCGCACCCTGCGGAATACGCGCTCCACCGACTCGATGTTGTGGTTAAGCACCTGGGGCTGCGCGGCAACCACCTTTGCCAGCGCATCCCAATTGCCGTCGAAATCGGGTATCAACACCTCCACCCGGCAGCCGGGCACGGCCGCCCGAACCTGCTTGATGCAGGCGGAGAAGATCCCGGCGCCGCCGTCGGGCAGGTCATCGCGGTTGACCGAGGTGATGACGCAGTACTTCAGGCCCATGCGCTTGACCGTGGACGCCAGGCGGAACGGCTCCCCCAGGTCCAGCGTTCCGGGCCGGCCGGTGGTGACGGCGCAGTAGGCGCAGGCGCGGGTGCAGATGTCGCCCAGGATCATGAAGGTGGCGGCAGACCGCTCCCAGCACTCGCCGATGTTCGGGCAATGGGCTTCCTCGCACACGGTGTGCAGCTGGCTGTCCCGCATCAGCTGTTTGAGTTCGATGTAGCGCGGGCCGCCGGGCATCCGAACCTTGAGCCAGTCGGGCAGACGCGGACGCAGTGGGGTTTCGGTGGTAGTCATGTCGACTCCTGGATTCCGGCTTTCGCCGGAATGACGGAAGTAATTAGAGGAACTGAACCAACCGCGGGTTCACCCGGCATTTTTCGGCGGTGATGATGGCGTCGATTTCGCGCACGGCGTCGTCCAATTTCCCGTTGCGGTTGACCACGCGGTAGTCGAACTCGTGCATGCGGCCCAACTCGACGGATGCCTCATGCAGACGGCGCTCCATCTCCGCCGCGTCCTCGGTGCCGCGACCGGCCAGGCGACTGCGTAGTTCGTTCATGCTGGGTGGCATCACGAAGATGGTCAGAGCCTCCGGCGCGATGTTTCGGATGGTTGCCGCGCCCTGGACGTCTATCTCCAGTATAACGTCCCGGCCGGCGATGAGCGGGTCGCGAACCTGCTGACGGGGAACCCCGTACCAGCGGTCGTACACTTGCGCCGACTCCAGCAGCTCATCCCGCTCCCGCATGTGCAGGAAGGTGTCCACGTCCAGGAAAATGTAGTCCTGTCCATCCACCTCGCCGGCGCGCATGGGCCGTGTGGTCGCGGTCACCACGTGATGCCAGGGGCGCTCCAGTCGCTTGAGCTCGGCCAGCACCGAGCCCTTGCCGGCCCCGGACGGTCCGGAGATCACCACCAGCAGCGGCGGAGCCGGACTGGCCTGGGGCAGCTCGGGCGAGCCAACCATCGCCGGTCTATTCGCCATCGCCGACCAGGCCGGCGAGATGCTCCCAGAAGATCGGGTAGGACACCGACGCGTCCTCTGCCCCGTGGATGGTGGTCTCCCCAGAGGCGGCAAGGCCGGCCACGGCCATGGACATCGCCAGCCGGTGGTCGCCGTGGCTTTCCACGTCCGCGCCGGTGAGGCCGCCCACGCCGTGGATTACCATGCCGTCCTCCCGCGGTTCCAGGTTCCCGCCCAGGCGGGTCAACTCCGACACCGTGGTGGCGATGCGGTCCGACTCCTTGACGCGCAGTTCCGCTGCGTCGCGGATGATGGTGTCGCCTTCCGCGAAGCACGCGGCAACGGCCAGCACCGGCAGCTCATCGATCATGATGGGAATGATCTCGCCGCCCAGGTCGATGCCCTGAAGGCTGGCCGAAGACGCCACCACGTCGGCGACGGGTTCGCCCCCCTCAACCCGCTCGTTCTCCAGGCGCAGGGAATCGCCGGCGCCCATCATCTGCAGGGCGTCGATGATGCCGGCGCGGCTGGGGTTCAGGCCGACGCCGGTGATGGTCACCCGGGCGTTGGGGTGAATCAAACCCGCAACCATCCAGAAGGCCGCCGAGGATATGTCGCCGGGAACCGCCACGTCCACGGCCTGCAACTCCGCCGGATGCAGCGTCAGGGCCAGGCCGTCGGTCTCGACCCTAGCGCCCATGGCCGACATCATGCGCTCGGTGTGATCGCGGGAAAGCGCCGGCTGGTGCAGCACGGTGGGACCGGACGCCGCCAGGCCGGCCAGCATCAGGCAACTCTTTACTTGGGCGCTGGCCACGGGCATTTCGTACTCGATGGAGCGCAGGGTGCCGCCGCGTATCGCCAGCGGGGCCAGGGTGTTCCCGTTGCGGCCCATGATGGACGCCCCCATCTGCTGAAGCGGCTGCACGATGCGGCCCATGGGCCGGGAGCGCAACGACCCGTCGCCCGACAGCACCGACAGAAAGTCCTGGCTGGCGAGCAGGCCCGAGAGCAGCCGCATGGAGGTGCCGCTGTTGCCGGCGTCCAGCAGGTCGGCCGGCTCGGCCAGGTTGGGTCCCGGCCCGGCGACCCGAAAGCTGCCGGGCTCGTCCAGGGAGTCGATGGACACGCCCATGGCGCGAAGGCAGGCGGCGGTGGAACGCACGTCGGCGCCATCGGAAATACCGGTCACCGTCGCAGTCCCGTTGGCGATGGCGTTGAGGATCAGCGAGCGGTGGGACACCGACTTATCGCCGGGCACGGCCAGGGAACCGGCCAGGCGTTCGGGGCTGCGAATGATCTGTTCCACCTGCGTTCCTCCGGTTTTTCTTACATCGATGGACAGGATTTACAGGATGTTGCCGACCCGGTGACCGTTGGTTCCGGCGAGAGCAGGAATAACGGTCGGGCGAAACCGGGATCGAAAGGCGGCCGGGTCAGCGCCGGTTGCCGGAGTCGCGGTCGTTGCCCCGTCGTGGGTTGGGCACGTCGCCGGTCATCATGCGACGGGCCCGGTCGGCCCAGCCGCCCAGGAACATCTGGCCCATGGACTGGCTGAACGTCGGGTACTCGGGAGTGTTCTCCAGTTCCCGGGAGCGCGGGTTCACCTCTCCGGCCAACCACTTGTTGCGGGCCAGCATCGCGTCCTCAAAAACAGTGCCGACGGCGTCGGTGTCGGGTGGTTCGCCGTCGGTAGCCAGGAGCTTGCGGTATTCGTAAAGCTCCCGTATAAACGCGTCGATCCAGGCCACGATGGGCTCGGCGTTGCTGATGCAGATGTCCCGGTGCATGATTGGGTCGCCCGACGCCAGGCGCGTGATGTCCCGGTAGCCGGAGGAGGCCAGCTGGCCGATGTCGGACCAGTTGGCGGACTTGCTGGTGCAGCCCACCAGGGCGGTGGACAGGACGAAGGGGAGATGGCTCACCGCGGCGACGAAGCTGTCGTGCTCGTCGACGCTGATGAAGTAGGGCACGCCGCCCACGGCCTCGGCCAGGGTGGATATTTCGCCCACGGCGCGCTCGCTGGCCCGGGGGCTGGGAATGACGCAGTAGGGCTTGCCGGAGAACATCGTCCCGTCGGCGTTATCGGGGCCGGGCGTTTCGCGGCCGGCCATGGGATGCCCGCCCACGAAGTCCACCGAGTCGGGCAGGAACTCGTCGGCCCACTGGAGCACTTGGGTCTTGGTGCTGCCCACGTCGGTGACGACGCAGCCCTCGGGCAGGTAGTCGGCCATGCCTTCGAGAAGCTCGCGCATTGCCAGCACCGGCGTGGCCAGGACAATGATGTCCGCCTCGGCGATGGCGTTGCCCAGGCGGCCTTCCACGCGGTCGAAGGCGTCTTTTCGCTGGGCGCCGGAACGGGCCGCGCTGTCGGCGTCGGTTCCGACCACGGTGAGGTTGCGCAGGCTGGATGCGCGGAGGGCCAGGCCCAGAGAGGTGCCGATGAGTCCGGTGCCGATTACGGTAACTTGCGCCACGAGCTGATCTGCCTCGAGAAGGTTGCGGTAAGTGTACAACATCCGCCGGGGCGGGTAAAACGACCGACCCAGCCTCGGCGTAAACCGGAAGCCCGTGTGATTGGGGGCAACGGGTTGGCGCGTGTATCATCCCAGGCCAGTGAACTCCATGTGGAACTGGGCGGCCTCCCTCCGCATCAAAGACTTCCGCCTGCTCTGGGCATCGACGGCCTTCTACTCCCTGGCCACGGGGATGGAGCAGGTCTCCGTGGGCTGGCTCATCTACGAACTCACCGGATCGGAGTTCATGGTGGGGGTAGCCGCAGCCGCCCGGATGCTGCCCTTCTTCGTGCTGGGCATGTTGTCCGGGGCTATCGCCGACCGGTGGTCGCGTCGGGCCCTGCTGCGCGTCGGCACCCTGGCGGCCTCGGCAGTCGCGCTGCTGATGGGGCTGATGCTGCTCCAGGGCATCGTCAACGCCTGGGCGCTGATCGCCCTGGTGACCGCCCTGGGCAGCATGCTGGCCTTCACCATCACCATCCGGCAGGCGTTCACCTACGACATCGTGGGCTCCGGACTGGCGCTCAACGGCCTGGCCCTGGCCGCCATGGCGATGCAGGGCGGCGGAATCATCGGGTCCCTGGTGTCTGGGGCGATGATCGACCTGGTTGGCCCGGGCTGGCAGTTCATCGCGTCCGCCGCGTTCTACGCGGTCTCCGCCGGCGCCACCCTGTTGATCGACAACGAGGGGCGTTCGCTGCGCGCGTCTTCGGAATCGGTCCTGTCCAACTTGACCAGTTACGCACGGCTGGTGCGCCAGTATCCGATCTTGCTGATGCTAATGTTCCTCACGGCAACGACCGAGGTGTTGGGCTTCACCCACATGACGCTGTTCCCGGTATTCGCCAAGGACGTGCTGCACGTGGGGCCGACGGGACTGGGAGTGATGACCGCCGGGCGGCAAGCGGGAGGGCTGCTGGGCCTGTGGATCCTGGCCGGGCTGGGGACGGCGCGGAAGAAGGGACTCATGACCCTCGCAACGGCCCTGGGGTTCGGCGGTGGCCTGATGGCGTTCTCGCTGTCGGTGAACATCTACACCTTCATGGCGGTGCTCCTGTTCGTCAACGCCTGCGCCATGGCCGTGGACACCCTGTACAAGACCCTGATGCAGGACCTGGTGCCGGACGAGGAGCGCGGCCGGGCCATGGGGTCCTGGGTGCTCAGCGTCGGGTTCGCCCCGGTGGGACACGTTGGAATAGGAGCTTTGGCCGGATTCGTCGGCGCCCCGCGGGCCCTGCTCATCAACGGCGCGGCGCTGGTGGCCATCAACGTCGCCGCGACGCTGGGCGCGCCGCGGATACGGCGCATGGAGTGACGGCGGGAAACGTCAGAATCAGGATTTGCCGGATTTATGGATTATCAAGATTGAGTAGATGGCGCTGAGTGAGACCGCAATCCTGAAAATCCGATAATCCCGAAAATCCTGCTTCTGACAATGACTTCAAGGGTTGACATCCTCGTTATCGCTGATTATGATAACCAAAATTGCGGTTTGTAATGTGGAGGCGACACCGATACAGGAGGCTAGGAGCGATGGTTACCGTCAAAGAACGTCTAGTCACCGTGGATCAAGAACAACCTGCCGGGCGATTGACCGAGAGAGTGGAACGGGATCTGGCTGAAGCGCTGACCGAGTTTGGAGCCCACAAGGAAGAGATCGCGCCGGAGCGCGCCTGCCGCATGTCCCCGCCGACCCTGGTGTACGGCATACCGATGGCCGGAGTGCGGTACTACAGCTACGCGCCGGAGACGTAAGGCGGCGGGCGAGAAGGCGCGATGATGCGCTCGGGGCGGCCAACCGGCCGCCCCAAATAAGTTAATTGCTACCCACACCACGCGCACCCGCCTTTCGTAAATTGTCAGAATCAGGATTTACGGGATTTTATGATTGGGCAGGATTGGGAGATTTCCATCAGGGAACGGCTCCAATCCTGATAATCCATAAATCCGGCAAATCCTGCTTCTGACGTTCCTCCGCCGCAATTTGACAAAATAGGAATAAACGGGTATGATACGAGCCATATCAAGTCTTTGGACGATACTGGCGCAAGGAGGAACAAAACGATGGTTGCTGTCAACGAACGCCTGATTGCGGAAGAAGCCCGCCGTCAGCCCGGATTGCTGCGCGAGCAGGTGGAACAGGACATGGCCGAGACGCTCAACGAGTTCGGCTCCGCCGCCGCGGCGGAAAAGCGCGCGGCCCGGGTCTTCAGCTTCGGCTACGGAATCCCCATGGCTGGCGTGCGCTACTACTCCTTCACGGAGGACGTGCGGTAGAGCGCGGGAATAACACCCCAATCCGGAATTCCGGGGCGACCAATCGGTCGCCCCGATTGTCTTTTCGCGTGCTGGACCGGGCTGCTCTGCCGCCGCGAGGGTAGGACACGAACTGGCCGGCGAGGAGCTCGTCCTGTATCTGAAAGGGGTAGGTAGTTGAGGTCATGGGCGTCTTCCACTCTGGTGCCGTAGGCCAGGGCCCGCAGGGTGGCCACCGACAGCACCAGCCAGTGTCGGAAGACGCAGGTTGGGTCGGTACGCCGGGTCTTGTTCCACATTTCAGGCGTTGCATACCCCTGTCAGACCCGCCCGCTCCAGGTTCAGCGCCAGCAGCCGCTCCAATATCTCCCCCTCCGCCAGGTCCGCCGGCCACCCGTAGGCGTCGGCCACCGCCTCGTCGAGCCAAGCGGTTTTAGCCGGCCTTGACCAAGGATATTGCGAGGAACGCGAATGCTCCCATTATGATGGCGATGATGGGTACCGCCGCCCAGACGTATTCGCCAAAATTCTCGTCCGAAATGACGGCCCTGATTTTGCTAACCCACATGCTGACCTGCCGGCTTTGGGGTCACGCAAACACCCGCCACAGCGGCAGGAAGAAGCAGGTCGCCCGAGCCCATTCTGCACCGCCGACGCAGTACGGCGCCAGTCCGTAGCTGACCGCTGTGAGCAACCAGCCTACCAGCGCTGCGACAAAGATCAGGTACGCAACCCCAAACCAGCGTGTCATCGCTTCTCGCTCGTTACTGGCCGACGCCGCCCCTGACCAGTGAAATCGTCACAAAGGCGATCGCCAGTATTATGATGCCAGCAATAGGCAGATACGCTAAAGCGTACTCCCTGAAATCATCGTTCGACATGGCTTCACGTATCTTGCTCACCATTGTGTTCGCTCCTTCTTGAAACTTCGTCGTCGGAAGCAATGGCGTCAATTCGCTGCTGATAGCCAACCAGGAAAAACGCTAGGCTGGTTTCGGCATGGACTCCGGCGAAAGCCGGAGTGACCGAGTCGCAATTTCATAAGCGATCGCCCTGCCGCGTCTTGAAAAAGTCTTGACATCCCCAGCGCATATAGGGCATCATTGCCATAAGCGCGGAGTGGTCGGAGCACGCCGTCCCGCCTAAGGGACAGGCGCCGGACATAGCCGCGCTTATGCTTTTCGCGCTGTCAGGCTAACTCACCAATTGCCCCGACACACCGTGAACGTGGACGGCGATTCCCAACTTTGGGATGGGTTTGCTTTTTCCAGAAGCCGCGCTCCCGGGGGCAGACCCAACCGACTTTTTACGAACTCGACCAGCTCCCGCTTTTCTCTGGCGCGTTGTGATGTTGTTCCATAATAACCGTTAGCGTCCTTCCAATCAAACTGTACACAGCCTAGCAGTACGTCCACAATCTGCAAATACACAGACATATCTGAAGTAGCGCGTAAGCAGCCTTTCACAGCAGGCACGGAGCAAAGAGTATCCTCAATATACACAGAAGAGTGGTCCGGTTTGTCCTGCAAATCCACAATGGCGAATATGTCTCGGTCAATCTGCCGTTCCAGCAGTTCCCGAGCCAAATCAGAGTATGCTCGCCAGGTATCTCCATCCCAGCGGGACAGGTTGTATCCCTGGTCAAGTCGGTCCATTATCAAGGCGTGAAACTGTGGTTCTGGGAAAGAGAAGTACAGGTTTAACAAGTCGATATACTGCTGGAGGTTGAAACGTGTGACTTCGCTGAATTTGTACTCATGGTGACGGGTGGAATGCATCAGGCGGTCAACTTCCCGCAAGGTCGGCGTCTCGTCTCGAGACCCAATCTCCTTGCGTATTCGACCACGCTCCGCCATCCGGTCTGAAGAGAAATTGAAGTGCAAACGATACAGGCTATTGGTTATAGCCTTGGTATCGGGTATGACCAAGACGCCGATGCCGTAAACCGGCTGCTGCTTACGGAGACCGGAGAGAATGCCGGTTTCGTCAACGAATGCGGGACAGATTTCCATTGCACCAGCATAAGCTTACCGTTATTTTGTTGTCAACCGAATTGCGAACATATAATCAACCAGAAACGGTGCGTTAACTTCAGTACCAATCACTACTTACCCCTACCCCGCCCGCTCCAGGTTCAGCGCCAGCAGCCGCTCCAGTATCTCCCCGTCCGACAGGTCCGCCGGCCAGCCGTAGGCGTCGGCCACCGCCACGTCGAGCCGAGCGTGGACGTTGTCCAGCCACGTCGGCCGCTGGTTGTACAGGTTCGTCAGCGTCCGCCTCCGCAACTCACCCGCGCTGACCCCCTCCGGATTCAGCCAGCCCTCCCGCAGCCGGTTCAACTCCGCCGCCGCGCCGATGGCCTCCCGCTGCGCCTCCGTCGGACGCGGAAACGGGAACGTCTCAAAGCATGTGGTCGGTGTGTAGCGGGGAGTGACACCCAAGTGAGTGCCTCTGATTAACGACCAAGATTCGTGGAATTTTGAGTGCAATACGCCCAAGGAGTAATCATCATCGAAAGCGATGGCGATTAGCTGATGATCTGGCAAGACCGTAGAAGACATCCAAACGAACAAACGGTGTTTGGATGCCGTTGGGGTAGCGATATAGCGTTCTAAACCATCAAGTGCGCGTCTCATGCCTGGCCGTGGCTCCATGTGCCACCACCAGTTATTGGCGTACAAGGCTCGCCTGTTGTTGACCCTCATAGGCTTCACATGTGTATTAACGTATTCGAACGGTGCTTCATACAGCATGGCTTGTTCTATAGGCATATCGGCGAAGTCGATTATCCACATATCCCTTGAACGGCCAGTTATGTCACGGCCGTTCACCCATCGGTGAACTACGTCCGTGTTCGGTTTCCCGTGTGGATTCGGGCTGCTGAGCATCGTGCGAGCGAGTTCGTCGGATATGTCGAACGGCCCGCCCTTGGTATCGCCCATGAATGCGATTCCAAGATTGGGGCTCAAGCTTTTGGCCGCCGTCAGATCGACACCCACTGTGAGACTCGCGTTTATCGCCGGAGTAAGCTGCCCATCAAGTTCGCGCTCAGTCTCGGAGCCATCGTCGAATCCTACAATCGAAATGCGCACTGCAGCACCTTCGAGAACCCACGGACGATCCGACCACGCCATGAAAATGTCGCCGGTTTCCTTGATGCGCTGCAAAACCCTGCGGTTGGCGCCGCCCCGTATGCCCTGCGTCGCCAGCAGACCCGCCCGTTTGACCGTCTTCGATGCAATCGCCTGCTGTGCTTTATCGAACCAGTAGCAAACCAGGTCCGCTTCGGCCGGCACCCTGCTATCGTACTGCTTGAATAGCGTATCCACGTATTCATCACTCAGTCCGGTGCGGAGCAGCTTGCCGCCCAAAAACGGCGGGTTGCCCACGATGAACTCCGCCGCCGGCCACTCCGGTTCCGCCGGATTGTCGGGGTCGCTCAGGTCCAGTATCGCGTCCGTCTGCCGTATCGTGTCCAGCGGCGTCAGGATCGGACGCTGCGTGTACGGGAACCCGTTGGCCTGGTGCCACTGGATGTAACCGATCCACAGCGCCGTCCGCGCCAGTTCCGCCGCGTAGTGGTTGATCTCCAGCCCCAGCATCTGGTCCGGCTGCACCCGGGGCGTCAGCCCCAGCCACCCCTGCGCCGCCGCGTAGTCAATGACCTCCTTCTCCAGGTCCAAAAGCGACCGCAGCGCGATGTACAGGAAGTTCCCGCTCCCGCACGCCGGGTCCAGCACCCGCACCGACGCCAATCGCTCCCGAAACGCCTCCAGCCGGGCGCGCGCCGGTGAATCGTCAGAAGCAGGATTCACCGGATTTCGGGATTGACGGGATTGGGTGATTGACGCATCGGCGACGCCATCCTGAAAATCCTCTAATCCCGAAAATCCTGCTTCAGACGATCCGGATTGCCGCCCATAATCCTGAAAATCCTCCAATCCCGAAAATCCTGCTTCTGACGATTCAATCTCCCCCCGCGCCGTCTCCCACTCCCGGCGCAGCGGCGTCATCACCACCGGCTCCACCACCAGCTCGATGTCCTCCGCGCCGGTGTAGTGCGCCCCCGTCTGCGCCCGCTTCGATGCGTCCAGCGCCCGCTCAAACAGCGTCCCGAATATCGACGGCTCGATGTCCCGCCAGTTGCGCTCGCAGGCCTCGCCCAGCCGTTGCAGGGCGGTGGTGCTCAGCTCCACGGTGTCCGCCTGCCCCGGTTCAATCGATTTGAACAGGTCGCCGTTGAAGTGGGCGATCTCGTCGGCCCCCGAGAACCCGCCCGTGGCCATCTGCGTGAACAGGCTCCGTATCGCCCGGTCAAAGGTCGCCGGACTGCGGTAGTGCTGCGCCACGATGCGCGTGAACAACCCTTCCGGCAGCAGCCCGGCGTCCTCCGCGTACAGGCAGAACACCAGTTGGTTCAGATAACGCGCCAGCCGCTCGGGGTCCTCATTCCGCGCCTCCATGTCCACCACGATGGACTGGAACACCGCCGCCGTCTCCCGCGTCACCGCGTCCACCGAGCGCAGCCGCTCGCGGAACCGGGCCGGCGCGAAGAACACGTCCCGCAGCAGCTCCAGCCGCGCCGGCTGCTCGAACTCCCCGATGCCGACGTCGTACCGCGCCGTCTCCATCCCCGGGAAGTTGGTCTGGATCCGTATCGTCTCGAAGGACGACACGATCAGCAGCGGCGGCGTCTTCAGGTGCACCTGGTAGCGCAGTAACTGGTCGAAGGCCCCGTCCAGCTGCGCGTCCCGCCCCTTGAACTCCCAGCCGAAATGCTCCTCGTAGTAGGCATCGGCGAACCCGCCCGGCACGGCCTTCTCGAAGGTGAACGCCTCCGGATCGCCATACCCCGCCGGCGTCGCGTGGCCCACCAGCCCGCACAGGTCGTTGAAGAACGACTGCGCCCCCTGCCGCTCGCCAAACCCGGCGTCCCGCCAGCGCGCGACAAACTCCGGCGGCGATATGGTGGGCATCATCGGCGTCATACTTTTGTCATTGCGAGCTGATCCCCTTCTGTCATTGCGACCCCGCACTTGATGCGGGGGCGGCAATCTCGCCGCCACGCGATGCTTGCCCACGTATACCAGTTTGCAGCAGGAGATCGTCAGAAGCAGGATTTTCAAGATTTGAGGATCATCAGGATTGCATCCGTTCCGTGATGGAGATCTCCTAATCCTGCTAAATCATAAAATCCCGTAAATCCTGATTCTGACAATTTACGGGGATAGTGGTCTCGTCGTGGATGTTCACGGCGCGCTACCGGCGACGATACGACTCGCGACGATGGGCCACCCGAACCACCAGGATGACCAGCTCGTCGTCCAGCAGCTCGTACAGGATGCGGTAATCGCCCACCCGCTGGCGTCGCAGCCCCCGCAACCCGCCTTTCAACGGGCTGCCGGCCAACGGTTGTTCCCCCAACGCATCGATGGCCGCAATGACCCGTTCCCTGGCGTCCCGGGGCAGCTGCGCGATCTCCCGCCGGGCGCTGCCCTTAATCCGTATCGAGTAGCTCACGCCTGACCTCATCCCAGTCCAGCACCGGGTCTGCGGGATCCCGGAGCCGCTCCAGGGCAACGGTCAGGTCGTCGAAGTCTTCCAGGTAGCTTTCCAGAGCCTGGCGTATCACCTCGGCGCGGCTGCGATTGAGCGCCGCCGCCGCATTGTCCAGGGCCTCGGCCACTTCATCGGGTACGCGGGCGGTGATCTGCGCCATTTTCAGCACCTCGGGGCGTGGTGATTCATTGATGATGTCAATGACATCGGATGCAATCACCATAGCCCAACGCGGCGGCCGTCGTCAACGCCGTGTCAGACCTCATGCGTACCCAGTTTCGCAAGTAATCACAATGGGATCTTCAAGATTTAGCGACTGTCAGGATGAAACCGCTCTATGATGGTGCTCTCCCAATCCTGCCAATCATAAAATCCCGAAAATCATGCTTCTGACAGTTTGCGAAGGCGGTTACACATGAGGTTCCCCCAGACATTGACTGCCGAGACTTCGCCCCATAGCATCAAAACCGAGACCATCACCACGCGAGGCCCCAGATGCCCATCACCCAACAGGAAATAGACACCATCAAGAGAATAATTCTCGACGGGGCGAGAACCCACTTCCCGCCTTCTGTCCAGTTCCACGACGCCGAGGTCGCTGTCCTCCTGAACGCTGACGAGGAGGAGTTCTTCCACGTGCGACTCCTGTACTCCGCCCCAAGCCCCGTGCTCGACGGTTACCTGATGGGCACCTTGTTCCGGGTCACCGACGAGCCCATCCGCGCCGCCGGAATCACCACGTACGCCTTGGTCACCTACACCGATATCAATGATCCCGCCTGGCCGCTATGCCGCAAGTCGCCCACTCCGTCAGCGCCGGCGTCATGATCGACCCACAAGAACTCATCGACACCTGCCGCAAACTGGTTCCGGCGACGGCAACCCCACCGCCTTCCCAGGCGGATCTGCGCCGCGCGGTCAGCACGGCTTACTATGCCGTATTCCACACCTTGGCAGCGTCCAACGCCGAGCTGATTGCCGGCCAACCGCAATCTAGCGTTTCGGCCTATGCGTGGGAACGGGTCTATCGCCGCTTGGACCACGGCAGGGCCCGGAACAACCTACGGTCCATCCTGAACCTCCTTTCCCCAGGCGGAGAATACTTTGCCCGTACCTTTATCAACTTGCAGAACCTCCGCCAGGAAGCCGATTATGACCCCAACTTCGCGATCTCCCCTTCAGACACCGCCAACGTCATTGCCGAGGCCGAAACTGCCATCAGGAACTTCGCCCGGCTATCCCTAGAGGAACGAAGACTCCTGGTAGCACAGTCGATGTTCGACCGGCGCTGACCCACGCCGCCTCTTGTCATTGCGAGCGCAGCGCGGCAATCTCGCCGCCACGCGAAACTCACCCACGCGTACCCGTTCCCTCGCCGGAAAATCCTGTCCATCCCGTTCATCCTGTGTATCCTGTAAAAACCACCTCCCGCCCCTGACATCGCCCTCCCATCGTCTACAATTGCACCTATCATCACCGCGTTTACGGAGGGACCATGAAACGCAGCGAGTCCAGGATTCTCACTACCCACACCGGCAGCCTGCCCCGGTCGCCCGAGCTCCAGGACCTGCTGCGTCTGCGCGAAGACCAACAGGACTTCGACGAGACCGTGTTCCACGCCGGCGTCCGCGACGCCGTGGGCGACATCCTCGACCGCCAGCAGAACGCCGGCATCGATGTGGTCAACGACGGTGAGCAGGGCCGTTCCCAGTACGCCACTTACGTCAAGGAGCGGCTCACCGGCTTTGAGGGCGAGCGCGCCGTGCGCTCCCACACCCGCCTGGACGACGCCGATTTCCCCGAGTTCGCCGCCACGCAGACCCACATGTCCTCGCGGAACATGCCCCAGCCGGCCTGCACCGGCCCTATCGCCTGGAAGGACTGGCCGGCCGTGGAGCGCGACATCGCCAACCTGCGGGAGATGGCCGCCGGCCGGGACGTGGAAGAAGTCTTCATGACCGCCGCCTCCCCGGGCGTCATCGCCAACTTCCTGCCCAACGAGCACTACCCCACCGAGGAGGAGTACCTCTACGCCCTGGCCGAGGTCATGAAGGACGAGTACAACGCCATCGCCGACGCCGGCCTCATCCTGCAACTGGACTGTCCCGACCTGGCCATGACCCGCGTCTCCCAGTTCTCCCACCTCTCCGTCGACGAGTTCACCAAGATCGTCGAGATGCACGTCGAGGTCATCAACTACGCCCTGCAGGGCATCGACCCGGAGCGTATGCGCCTACACGTCTGCTGGGGCAACACCGAGGGGCCGCACCACCACGACGTGCCCCTGCGGGAAATCGTGGACATCGTGCTCCGGGCGCGTCCATTGGGCCTCTCCATCGAGGGCGCAAATCCCCGCCACGGCCACGAGTGGAAGGTCTGGCAGGACATCGCCCTGCCCGACGGCAAGGTGCTCATCCCCGGCGTGCTGGACACCACCACCAACTTCATCGAGCACCCCGAGTTCATCGCCCAGCGCATCCTGAACTACGCCAACGTGGTGGGCCGCGAAAACGTCATCGCCGGCAGCGACTGCGGGTTCGGCACCTCCGCCTGGGGCCGCAAGGTCGAGACCAACATCGCCTGGGCCAAGCTGGCCGCCATGGCCGAGGGCGCGCGCCTGGCCTCCAGCGAACTCTGGTAACATTTGCTGGCTCGGCTGCCGCCGCCGTCCCCCTGTCATTGTGGGACGCGAGTGCCGTGGCAATCTGGTTATGGCTCAAGCCGGACCCCTCACGGCGCCACCTCGTACTCCACCTGCGTTACAATGATGGCACTTGACTCTTTCGAGGCCGGATCATGCCGGACGCCGCTCGGGAATCCATCCACGTGTTCCACATTGACGCCCAGGGTGTCACTGATTACTCCATCGCTTTGACGTGCACCTACATGCTCGAAGCGGCCCAATGGGTCGGCGTGTGTGCTGAACTTGGCACGTCGGCCTTTGCCGACACCATTGAGCAGGCGCGCGCTGAGCTGCAGGAGGCCGTCCAGCTCCAACTCAACGAGGTTGAGCGTCTCACCGATGTACGCGACTACCTGGCCGAATGCGAAGTGACCGTGTTCCCAGTGGATCAACGCGAATCGGCAGGGTTTGCCGTCGCCGCCGGCAGTCGCCTTGAATATATCGGGACGTGACCTGATGCGCCTTCTGGAAGGCGACGGGTGGACCCGTGGGCGGCGCACTAATCACGGGGTGTTCTTCTCCAAGCAGTTAGCCGGGGAACGCCGGCCGCGTTTCACCGTCATTCCCGACAAGTCTGCGCCTCTGCCCAACGGAACCCTGGCTGCCATCCTTGGACCCAAACAGACCGGCATCGGCAGGGCCGGCCTGCAAGCCCTGCTGGACGCTCAATAATCGTTAGCTTCCCTACCCCCGCAGCACAATGTGTCGCCGCCACTCCTCCGCCGCGCGCCCGGACCCCTCACGGCGTCACCTCGTACTCCACCTGCGCCACCTTCCGGTCCCCGTCGTACACCATCACCCCGTATCTGCCCGCGGCCCATTTCCGCCCCGGGCTGTATCCGATACTGACCCTCCACCACCCGCTAGTACGCGACCCTTTGAACGTGTGGGTGACCACCCGTCTGTGGAAGAGCATCCCGTCCTCATAGTACTGCACGTAAGTCAGGAGAATCACCTTGTCAGCCTCCGTGATCGACAGCCCGAACTTCAAGTACAGGTAAGCCCATCCGTCAATCTCTTCCAGCTCGGCAAGGGTCAGCCGGCTTGCCCGAGAGCTCAGTGCCACCGGCCATTCTTGGTCCAGTGATATGAAAGCGTCCTCGATCCGTCCCTTGGTGCTGGGAAGGATATAGTCAACCGATCCGTCATCCAGGTGGCTCAGGTCGTATGGCTCCGTCCCGTGGTACCAGCGGTTGATCACCGTATCCACCGCCGCGACCATCTCCGGCCCTGCGTCCTTCTTGAACGCCGCCGCCACTTCGGTGATGCCGCCGTAGATACTCCGGCCCTTTATCGCCCGGTACAGGTTGCGGAACCCCGCCTGGAACTGATCCCGTCCCAGCGTCCGGTACAGGTCCAGGAACAGCCGCTCTCCCAGCGAGTAGTTGCAGCCGAACTCCGCCCAGTAGCTGCCGCCCGGATTGCCCGGGTTCGCCCGGTCCAGCTCGCCCAGGTTGTCATAATAGGCGCATGGACGATGGTCCGCTGCCAGCGGTGCGCCGGTGCGCGCGTTCCCTACGATGAACTCCATGAACGTCGCTGCCCCTTCGTTGATCCATCTCTCGTCCCCTCTCCAGTAGTAGTGGGCGATCTCGTGAGCGGTCAGACTGGGCAACCGCGTGGCTTCCCGGCTGCCGTCGTCCACGTCGTACTTGGCCCGCTGCGCGATCACGTGCCCGAAGTTGGTTCCCGCCGAACCTTCGGGGGCGTGCACCGCGTCCTTGAACAGTATCCCCACGTACCGCACCGGGAACGGCTCCCCCATGAATTCCTCGATGGTCCGCACTGAGTGTTCGAGGATGTCCATGCTGCGGGCCGCCCCCGGCTTGCTCCGCTGTATGGTCAGTTGCATCTCGCCCGACAACGGCAGTTGGACGTTTCGTTGCTCCGTCCCCGGCCCCACCGTCGGACGCGGCGTGGGTGTGGGTGTTGGCTCCGGCGTGGGCGTCGCGGTCGGCCGCGGAGTGGAAGTGGGACGGCGCGTCGCCGTCGGACGCGGCGTAAAAGTGGGGCGAGGTGTCGCCGTTGGCTCCGGCGTGGCTGTGGCCGCAGGAGCCGGCGTAGCTGTGGACGTTGGCGCTGGCGTCGCCGTCGGTTCCGGCATTGCCGTTGCGGTTGGCGCTGGCACGGTTGGGGTCGCCGTTGGCGCCGGCGTGTCCGTGGGCGCGGCTTCGGTCGCCGCGGATGGTAGTATCGCGATTGCCGTAGCCGTCGGAGTGGAATTGATGGCTGGCGCGGCGGGATCGTCACCACCGCACGCCAGCATCGCCAGGGCTATCGCAGCCATCGCGGCTATGCCGCATATCCGGTGCCAGCCCACCTTGTTTCCTCCTTGCCGCAGTCGGTGGCCTGCCTTCCTAACCCCTCAGCACGATGTGCCGCCGCCACTCCTCCGATGCCTCCGCAAAGTCCTCCCGATTGTGCGCCCCCCGGCTCTCCCGCCGCTGTAGCGCCGCCTCCACGATGAGCCGCGCCACCACCAGCATGTTGCGCAGCTCGAAGTCTGCCGCGGTTTCGGGGGGTGACATGGTCCGCTGCCACAGGTTTAGGATCCGTGCCGACAGCAGCAGCCGCGTTCCGTTCCGCGCGATGCCCACGTTGCGCCACATCAGGTCTTGCAGGTTCTCCTTGCCGCGCTCCGGCACCGTGGCGCACACTATGGCGCGGTTCGTCAGCCCGATGCGCAGGTTGCCGTCGTCATCAGTCGGCTGGACGTACTCCGGCGCGTTGCCCAGCGTCGCCTCCACCAGACGCCGGGAGAACACCAGCGTGTCCAGCAGCGAATTGCTGGCCAGGCGGTTGGCCCCGTGCACCGCCGCGCAGGCCGCCTCGCCGCAGGCGTAAAGGCCGGGGATGTTGGTGCGCCCCCAGGTGTCGATGCGCACGCCGCCCATCATGTAGTGCGCCGCCGGGGCGACTGGTATCGGCTCGCGGGTGATGTCCAGCCCGTAGCGGCGGCACTCGGCGTAGATCGTCGGGAACCGGCTGGTCACCGTGGCCGCCGGCAGGTGCGATATGTCCAGCATCGCCGGCCGGCCGTCGGCTCGCTCCATCTCCGCCGCGATGGCCCGCGACACCACGTCCCGGGGCGCCAGGTCCGCCATCGGGTGGTATTCGGACATGAAGGGTTCGCCGTCGGCGTTGCGCAGGATCGCCCCCTCGCCGCGCATCGCCTCCGACAGCAGGAACGTGGGCGCAGACTCCAGCCACAAGGCTGTGGGATGGAACTGGTAGAACTCCATATCCATCACCTCCGCGCCGGCCAGGTGCGCCAGCGCCACGCCGTCCCCTGTGGCCACCTCCGGATTGGTCGTGTAGCGATACAGCCGTCCCGCGCCCCCGGTGCTCACCACCACCGCGCCGCCATTGATTACCCGCCGCTCGCTGTTACTCCCTCTCCCCTGGTGGGAGAGGGTTGGGGTGAGGGCTATATGCTCCTCCATCACCTCCACGCCCGTCACCCTCCCGTCCTCCACGCAGATGCCGATGGCGTGGGTGTACTCCAGCACCGTGATCCGCTCTGACGCCCGCACCCGGTCCGCCAGCGTGTTCTCGATGTGCTGCCCCGTCGCGTCGCCGCCGGCGTGCAGGATGCGCGGCATGCTGTGCGCGCCTTCCCGCCCCAGCGCGATCTGCCCGTGGATGGTGTCGAACGGCACACCCCACCGGATCAGGCCGGCGATGCTGTCCGGCCCCTGTCCGGTGAGCGCTCTCACCGCCGCGGGATCGCACAGGCCGCCGCCGGCGTCCAGCGTATCCCGCTCGTGCAGCGTCGCCGAATCGCCCGGGCCGATGGCCGCTGCAATGCCGCCCTGGGCGTACCGGCTGTTGCAGTCGTCGATGCGTCCCTTGGTCACCACCAGCACGCTGCCGTGCTCCGCCGCCAGCAGCGCGGTGTTCAGCCCGGCGATCCCGCTGCCAATGATGATGTAGTCGTAATCGATGCTTTGGCTCAAGCCCGTCATTCCGGCGCAAGCCGGAATCCAGAACTGGTTGACGCTACGTCGTCAACGCATCCGGTGCGTCGCCGTTGGTTTGAGGCCGCCGGACTGCCTGCAATAATGTGGTGGCGCGTTCCAGCCCAACCCGCAGCGCTTCCGATCCCTGATGCCAGATTTCCATGCCTTCCAGCATCTCGATAGATGCCTGTTGCAGCAAAGGGGATATTTGCGGAGCTGCGGCGCGGGCGCGGTGGAGTTCGGCGGTTGCCTGCGCCGAGAGCGCCAGCGCACGCTCGGCATTGCCTCGTGGGTCGGCTTGTATCAAGGCCACGGCCTCCAGCAGCAAGGCAGTGGTTTCAGCGGATGCCGGATAGGCGGCGTCAATGGCAATCTGCACTTCTTGATGCAACTCGAAAGCGCGACGGATGCGCGGCAATGCGGTCTCGAAGTACGGTGACGACTCGCGAAACGCCGTGCTGGCTGCTACCAGCGCGTTGATAAGCGATTCGTAAATGTCTGGCTCGTCCGGCGGCGGCAGGGAAGTCATCATACCTCTGTGACGTGGCAATACCAGTAGGGGCGACGCATCCGTCGCCCCTACGGTGGTTCGGCGAGGTTGGGGACGGTTTAGTCGTCGTCGCCCACCGCTGCCGGCTCCCGCTCCTCGATGGGATCCAACTGCCACGGGAAGTTCCCCTCGAACAGGAACCCGTCCTTGTTGCCCCACTCGCTCTCCGGCGACTCGTAGTAGATCTCGATCTCGTTGTCGTCGGGATCGAAGATGTACACGCCCATGGAGATGCCGTGGTCGCCCAGCCTCTTGAACTTCACGCCGTAATCCTTGCACCGCTGGTACAGCTCCTTCAGGTCGCGGAAGGAGTTCATCTGCCACGCCATGTGAGCCATGCCCACTCGTCCGTCCTCGGGACCGGGCGCGTCCGGACCCAGCGGAATCAGGGCCAACTCGTGGGACATCGTCGTGTCGGCGGACAGGAACGTCATCCCGCCCGGCCGCCCGGTCATCACGGTCAGGCCCAGGACGTTCGTGTAAAAATCAACGCTGCGCTCAATGTCCCTGACCTTGATGACCAGGTGACCAAGCTGCTTCGGGGTGTGGGCCATATCGTAACCTCCCTCCTTGGTGGATTGGATTGCGTCTTTTCCCGCATTATATCCCAACCCGCGATGGTGTGCATTGCCGCAATTTATGGTAAAACGGCCCTTGATATCCTTCGAATAATTGATTGAATGTGCCTAGTATAATGTCGCACTGCCAGCGAGGTTCTCGGCCCAACCGCATGTGATGGATATGACGCAACACAACGTCGCGGAATCGGGGTCGCTGCCCGTGGATGAGCCCTCCACGAACGGCAGTAACGAAAATGCTCCCCAGCTGGAATTCAAGCAGGCCGACGAGCCCTGGGAGTTCGAAGAAATCTTCCAGCTGAACTATGCCTCCTTCGTCGAGGAGGTCCCCCAGCATCCATCCAACGACGCCGGCGTCCTCGTTGACCGCTTCCACGACGAGAACACCTACTTCATCTGTCGGCGGGATCATGACCTCGTCGGCATGATCTGCGTCCGCGACCGCCGGCCCTTCTCCCTGGACGAAAAGCTGGGCAGCCTGGAGGAGTACCTGCCCCAGGCCGAGGGTGCCCGCGTCTGCGAGGTCCGCCTGCTCACGGTGCGCCCCGACATGCGCCGCACCCGCGTCCTCACCGGCCTGCTGACCATGATGGCCCGCTATTGCCAGGAAGGCGGCTACGACTACGTGGTCATGTCCGGCCGCGTGTCCCAGCAGGCCCTCTACCGGCACATCGGCTTCATCCCCTTTGGCCCCGTAGTCGGCGACGACGACGCGCCCTACCAGCCCATGTACCGGCCCGTGGGCAACGTGGGCGCCGAGTTCGCTGGCCTGTTCCACAACGCCGTCGACGCACCTCCCGGCGAGCCGGTGATCCTGACGCCCGGCCCCGTGGCCATGCCCGACTCGGTGGTGCGCGCCTTCAGCCGGCCGCCCCTCTCTCATCGTTCCCCCGAGTTCGCCGCCCTGATGCAGAGCGTCCGCCGCCGGTTGCTCGCCCTCACCAACGCCAGCCACTGCGCCGTGATGGTCGGCTCCGGCACGCTGGCCAACGACGTGGTGGCGGCCCAGCTTGCCCTCCTGGACGCGCCGGGTGTCGTGGTTACCGCCGGCGAGTTTGGCGAGCGACTGCTGGATCACGCCAACCGCATGGGCCTGCGCTACGCCGCCGTGCGACACGAGTGGGGCGCTCCCCTGGACTACGACCGCATCGAGCGGGCGTTGTCCGAAGCCGTGCACGGTCAGCCCGCCGGCTGGCTCTGGACGACTCACTGCGAGACCTCCACCGGAGCCCTCGCCGACCTGCCCCGTCTGAAAGCGTTGTGCCGGCAGCACGGCGCCCGCCTCGCGCTGGATTGCATCAGCAGCATCGGCGCGACGCCCGTGGACCTCAGCGACGTGTGGCTGGCCAGCGGAGCCAGCGGCAAGGCCCTGGCGGCCTACCCGGGCCTGGGCCTGGTCTTCTCCAGCTACCGGCCCCAGCCCGACGAATCGCTGCCCCGTTACCTGGACCTGGGACTCCACTGCGCCGGCGAGGATAGCGGCGCGGTGCCTTTCACCCTGTCGTCCAACCTGCTGGCTGCCCTGGACGCGGGACTGGCCCGCCAATCCGAGGCCCTGCTGTCCCGCGTCGACCGCGAGGGCCGCTGGCTCCGCCGCCAGCTGCGCGACCTGGGTTTCACCCTGGTCGCAGCCGAGGAGGAGAGCGCCGGCGCGGTAACCACCATCGCCCTCCCGCCGCCCTCTGCGACCGAGCCTGCGCTCGAAGCCCAGCAGATGGGCCGCAACCTGGAGTCCCACGGCTTCTACACCTCCTACGCCAGCGGCTACCTGCGCCGCCGCAACTGGCTGCAGATCTGCCTCATGGGCGACACCCACCGCGGCCAGCTGGAAAGGTTGCTCCCGGTCCTGGCCGCCCAGCTTGACGCCATGACCCGCGTGGGCGCCAACTCCTAACCGGTGCTTGGGCAGGCGAATACTTTGTCTTCCAAGAACGGAGCGGGTTCGATGTAGGCAGCATGGCGCTCGGTGGTCTTGTGGCGGACTGCCCATGCCCTGGACGCTTGCATAGTTGACAGTTGGACAGTACCCCGATAGCATGGAGTTGGCTGGGAGGACCCCAAGGCCTTTGGTTCGCAGGGAGGCGTTTGCCGCGAGGTAGCCTCCCCCCGGCCTCGCTCTCGCTCCCAACGCAGCATGGGAAGTAGGTATGTACCTCCTGTATCTAGACGAATCAGGGAGCCCTAATTCCCAAAATTTTGTTGTTGCGGGAATTGCAGTCCATGAAACCAGCGTACAGTGGGCCACTAATGCCCTCGATACGCTCCAGCGGTAATTCTTTCCCGATGTGCAGGGAAGCGTCCAGTTTCATGCCTCTCCTTTGCGCGGGAATCCGCAACACAAGGTCGAAGAACCTTTCGATCAATTAAGCCCGGCTACCAGACATCAGTTGCTGGATTCCTTGTACAAGGTAGCGCAGGACATTTATGGTAGATTTTTCGCTGTAGTGGTAGAAAAAGCCCATCTATATCAGGGAGAGGATCCATACGAACGAGCCCTGGAAGAGATACTATCACGGTTCGATCTGTACCTTAACCGTCTCTACCATGAGAGCGGTAATCGTAACAAAGGCATCGTAGTCGTGGCTGATTCGAGCTACAGAGAGAGATTGGAAGTGGTTGCTCGTCAACTCGTCACTGAAGGTACGCGTTGGAGAGCCTTACGGGACGTACTGGATATACCGGTTTTCACCCTGGCGAAACATAATCGCCTACTGCAAATAGCTGACCTCGTCGCTAATACTGTGTATGGCCGTTACGAAAGTGGTTACTCTGGCCAGTTCGATAATCTGATGCCTCAATTTGATCGTGACGATAGAGGGCGCATTCACGGTTTGGTTCACATCACTAGAAACCGTGCTCAGTGTTTCCGGCCCTGTTGTCAGGTTCCCCCCGACCGATATTGACGAAGCACTGAAAAGATCTGAATAGATCTCCCGTCGCTCGTGATATAACCGTTCCGTGCGCGGCTAGTGGGTGAGAGCGAGAGGAGACCTCTCGTTCCTGCCCATTTTTCATGCGCGTGTCCCTACCTGAATGGGTTTTTAATTCTAGCGATCCGCCAGGAGCCCCACCCATGCCCGTCACCCACGACCTCTCCCCCGATGCCCTGCTCACCACCACCCGCGCCGTCCGCAAGCGGCTGGATTTCGACCGCCCCATCCCCGACGAGATCATCCGCGAATGCCTGGCCGTGGCCCAGCAGGCTCCCACCGCCAGCAACCGCCAGAACTGGCACTTCATGGTCGTCACCGACCCTGACAAGCGACAGGCTCTCGCCGACCTCTACCGCCAGGGGTGGAACCAATACACCCAATCGCCCACCGCCGCCACCAACCTGACCTACGATGACCCGGTTCGAGCCGCTGTCCAGGAACGGGTGGGCGCCTCCGCCCAGTACCTTGCCGACAACCTGCACCGCGCTCCCGTCATGGTCATCCCCTGCATCGCCGGCCGCACCGACGGCGCCCCGACCATTTCCCAGAGCGCTCAATGGGGCACCATCATGCCCGCCGCCTGGAGCCTGATGCTGGCCGCCCGCGCTCGGGGCATCGGCTCCGTGTTCACCTGCATCCACTTGATGCACGAGGAGGCCGCCGCCGCCGTGCTGGACATTCCGTACCGCCGGATCATGCAGGCCGGCCTCATCCCACTGGCCTACACCATCGGCAACCGTTTCCGCCCCGCCCACCGCGAGTCGCTGGAGGACATCGTCCACTGGAACAGTTGGTAAGTGCGCTCCGGATTGCTGGTAGAATGATTTTCGCTGGCGGCCAGGGCCATGGAGAGCAGGAGGCGGCATGATTAGCATTTTCCGGCGGCGCCGTAGAGAGTCAGACAGCACGACGCCGGGGCGCAACGGCAAAATCCGCGCTCCTGAGCAGTTCAGTCCGATACCCTGCCTGGACGGGCTGGTGTGGATCGAGGACGGCTGCCTGCACAAGTCGGGCATGGACACCAGCCAGTCCTTCCGCCTGCCCCTGACCGACGTGTCGGACATCGTTGCCGACTGGGACTTCTTCAAGGAGAACCCCACCCGCGCCGAGACCAGGATCATGGTCCAGGGCCCCGCTGGCCTCGTCCGCGCCAGCTTCGGCCCCCTGCAGTATTGGGGCATGATCAGCCTCACCGCTCACCTCCACCACGTCTACACCGAAGAGCAGACCACCGAGCTGGGCGAAACCGCCGGCGAAGCGCCCGAGATGGTCGGACCCTTTGAGTGCCGCCGCGGCATGATGTGGGCCGACCGCGATTTCGTCTACTTGGGCAAGTCCGTTTCCGCCGATTCCGCCCGCGTCCCCATGTCCACCATCGACGGTGTCAAGGCCCACTGGGACCGGTCCGTCGTCAGCAACGGCCGCCGCATCCGCCTGGACGTGTTCAGCCGCCTGGGCGGGCTCATGGGCTCCGAGTTCCTGGTAAAGCAGGCTTCCGGCGTCTTCGCCCTGGTCAACTACGTCAACCAGCTGCGCACCGACCCGCCGGAATGACCGGAGTTAGTCGATGAGGCGCTAATTGACTCGTCATGCGCACCCAGCTTGCGGTGGAGAAGCGTCAGAATCAGGATTTTCAAGATTAGGGAATTATCAGGATTGGAACCGTTCTGTATGGAGATCTCCCAATCCTGCCCAATCATAAAATCCCGTAAATCCTGCTTCTGACGATTTACGGAAGCGGAAAATTCGACACCGCGTCTTGAACAGTTTTGCGTGTGATACATTGGAACGAGATCCGACGATTGGGACGGAGGACGGCGTGATGAAGGATTTCATTGTCAACCAACTCTGCAATAGTCCGCCGGACAACCACTGTTTTTGGGCCGAGCATTACGAAGTTCTTCTGCCCGTAGCGGTCGTTGTAGTGGCTATATTGGTGCTGACCTTGGCGTTCAAGGCAGTCGATCACGTGGTCGGTAAAAAGCGGACGGCAAAAAATCGTGGGCTCGCTAGATGACGGACCAAATTTACTTCGTAATCTTTATGCTCTTTCTGGCGTATTGTGGTGCTGTGTACTCCGAGTTGGCTAACAGTATGCCGAAATCGGGTGCAAACCCTGATGAAAAGTTTTGGTACACAGTATTCGTGTGCTGTATAAATCGTTCTACCGCACCGCTTCGTGGGCTTTCATCGGCGCAGCCGGATACCTGCTGACGCAGTTTCTCAAGTTGTGAATCAACTGCGCCGGACCGTCGCCATGTCCAACGTCGCCAACCGCACCATCTTCATCCGCGACAACCTCGAGGTCATGCGCGGCGTCAACTCCGCCGCCGTCGACCTCATCTACCTCGACCCGCCCTTCAACTCCAAGCGGATGTTCGAGGCCCCCATCGGCAGCCAGGCCGCCGGCGCTTCCTTCAAGGACGCCTGGACCCTGGACGACGTGAAAGAAGAATGGGTCACCCAGATCGAGGACGAGCACCCTGCACTGGCCCACATCATCACCGCCGCCGGCAAGGCTCATTCCGAGGGAATGCAGGCGTACCTCACGTGGATGACCGTGCGCCTCATGGAGATGCAGCGACTGCTCAAACCCACCGGCAGCATCTACCTGCACTGCGATCCCACGGCCAGCCATTATCTGAAAGCGGCCATGGACGCCGTTTTCGGCGCGGAAAACTTCCGCAGCGAAATCACTTGGAAGCGCACTACCACCCACAGCGACACCAAGAACTGGGCCGCGGTCAACGACATCATATTTTACTATGCCAATAGCGCAATATATCTCTGGAATCCTCAATATGGAGAGTACGACCAGCAATATATCAGCACGAAATACCGTTACGACGACAACGACGGCAGGGGCCGATACAGACTCGACAATATGACCAGCCCCAATCCCCGCCCCAACATGATGTACGAATGGCGGGGTCACACCTCACCGCCTAAAGGTTGGCGTTACTCGCAGGAAAGAATGGCGGAATTGGACAGTGAAGGCCGCATTTGGTATCCCGATTCCAAGCAAAGACGCCCGCAGCTCAAACGCTACCTGAACGAGATGCCAGGGCGCATCCAGGACACCATCTGGACCGACATCGCGCCCGTCAACTCCCAGGCCAAAGAGCGCACCGGCTATCCCACGCAGAAGCCCCTGGCCCTGCTGGAGCGAATCATCAAGGCGTCATCCAACGAGGGCGACCTGATCCTCGACCCCTTCTGCGGCTGCGCCACCGCCTGCATCGCCGCCGAGCGCCTCGGCCGCCAGTGGATCGGCATCGACATCTCCGAGAAAGCCTACGAACTGGTCATAGACCGCATGCGCCGAGAGGTCAGCCTGGGCGATGAAGACTTGCCCGCCCTCTTCGGCACGGTAACGCACCGCACCGACGTCCCCAAACGCACCGACGCCGACGCGCCCCGCCGGTCGCCCAACATCAAGGAACTGCTCTACGGGATCCAGAACGGCCAATGCGCCGGCTGTGAAATAGCCCTGCCGGCCCGCCTGCTGGAACTGGACCACATCATCCCCCGGTCCAAAGGCGGCCCGGATATCGATCCCAACCTGCAACTCCTCTGCGGCTGGTGCAACCGCACCAAGGGCGCCCGCAGCAACGAGTACCTCCGCGAACGCCTGGAACAAGTGGCGTGAAGCCGAACCGCGGTCCCGGTATGCTACCCTGTTTGCCGGGCTAATCCCCGTTTCGGAGGCTATGAGATGACCACACCCGGCAAAATGTCTTTCGAGGAACGGGAACGCCGCGCCCTGGAAATATACGAATCCAAAATCCGTCCCCTGATGGGACCCGGAGATGAAAGTAAATACGTCAAAATTGACGTTCTTTCGGGTGACTACGAAATCGGCGAAAATTCGGCTACCGCCGGGCGCATATTGCGCACCCGGCGGCCCGGTGGCGTCATCAGCACCATCCAGGGGCACCGCCCTCGGGTTATAAAGTTGCGGAGCCCTGGCCGTATCGTTCGTGTCAGCAAGGCGCAGCAATGACACACTACGGTACAGTCAACGTCAACGCCAGCGAGGCAACGGTTGCGTTGACCGTTCAAGGCCCTGACGGCGACTCGGAAGACATCATTTTCGTAATCGATACCGGAGACACTGGCGACCTGAGCCTTCCACACGAAATTATTGCGCGACTCAACCTGCCTATGATCCAGGAGGAAGAGCCTGTCGTTGCAATTCTGGCTGATGGTACGACCAGACCGTTGAGCCTTTACTATGCTCATGTTCTGTGGCATGGGCAACTGCGCGAGGTTGAGGTGGTGGACATCAGCCCAGACCCCCTCGTCGGCATGGGTCTCCTCCAGGGCAGCAACCTCAGCGTTGACGCCATCCCCGGCGGCCTGCTGACCATCACCGAATTGCCCGCCTTGTCCTGAGCGCAACTGCATCGACGCCCGCCGGCATCGGCTCATGACCACCACCATCACATTTGCAAGCCTCTTCCTGCCCATCACCGCGCGGCGCATGATCGGAAAGATTGCTGATGTCACACAAACCCGCCGCCCGCGTTGGCTGGAAGATTACCAAATTATCGATATCGCCGATGACGCAGACACCGCCGACATGTCCGCTGGCGCGTTGGAGGACTTCCGCGCCATCGACTTGGCGCTGTGCGGAATCGACAAGACCAGCGCCGCCGGCGATACGCAGTACGTCATCGTAGAATGTGTCACTGTCGTAACCGCCGCCGACGTGACCCGGGCCCGCCGTAACGCCGACTACTTGGCCCAGTTCACCGGCGTTGCCTCAAAGGCCGTGGTCATCGGAATCGAAATTCCCCCGGCCATCGTCAATCTGGCCGAGCAAGTGTCGGTGCACTGCATCGTCTCTGCCAACAAAGGCGCCGACTCCGGATAAGACCGGTGGCACACTGACCGTTGCCATAAAGCCGGCGCCGGCCTTCGATGCTTTATAATGGCCGGGAACCTGTTTCGAGAACGCGCAACCTTGCATCCAACCGGCGTGTCTCCATGTCTACCATAACCACATTCGAAGACATCCTGGCCGTTCTTGAGCAGAACCCCCAGCTCCGCGCGGCGCTGCGGAACTATATCCTCGACGAAGAGCTGAAACAGTTGCCGACCATCGTCAGGCGAAACCAGGAACTGCTCGAGCAATTCATCCAGCAGCAGGCCGAGATAACAGCAAAGCTCCAGGCTGGCATGGACCAACTCAACGACACGTTGAACCGTTTCATGGAGAGTACCAACACCATGTTGGCCGCCCACTCCGAAAGGATGGCGCGGTTGGAGTCGGACATGGTGGAGGTCAAGTCCGACGTGAAGGAGCTGAAGTCGGACGTAATCGATCTGAAAGCCGTCAGTGCCAGACTGGATACGAGACTTACTCGGGTTGAATCAGACGCGAGCAACATCAAAGGGCAGATCACCCCCATCACCGCCCGGCGCATGATCGGCAGAATCGCAGACGTTACCCAATGCCGCCGCCCCCGCTGGTTGGAGGAGCACGAAATCATCGACCTTGCCGACGATGCCGACACCAGCGGCGTGCCGCCCAACGAGCTGGAAAGTTTCCGCGCCATTGACCTGGTTATGCGTGGAATAGACAGAACCAGCCCTACCGGGCAACAGCAGTACATCGTAATTGAATGCTCTGCTACCGTCGCCTCCAACGACGTTGCCCGGGCTAAGCGCAACGCGGCCTATATGACGCAATTTACCGGCCTTCCGTCCAAAGCCGTAGTCATCGGCACGGAGATACCGCCCGGCATCGCCAACCTGGCCGAGCGCGAGTCAGTGTTCTGCGTCACCCTTACCGACAAGGCCGCCCGCCCCAGGTAGCGGTCTGCGGCGAATCTATGCGCCCGCCCATTGACCAGTCAACACAGGAGCCCAAACGCACCAATGCCCAGCAAGAAAATCGTTCTCGCCTACTCCGGCGGCTTGGATACCTCCGTCGCCGTGCCCTGGCTCAAGGAGAACTACGACGCCGAAGTCATCACCTGCACCATCGACCTGGGCATGGTGGACCTGGAGACCATCCGCCAGCGCGCCTACGCTGTGGGCGCATCCCAGGCCGTCACCGTCGACGGCCGGGAGACGCTGGTGGAGGAGTTCCTCTGGCCGGCCCTCCGTGCCGGCGCTATCTACGAGGGTCAATATCCCCTGGCCACCGCCCTGGGCCGCCCGCTCATCGCCCGCTACCTGGCCGAGGTGGCCCGCGAACACGACGCCGACGCCGTGGCCCACGGCTGCACCGGCAAGGGCAACGACCAGGTCCGCATCGAGGTCGGCGTCTCTGCCCTCGCCCCCGGCGTGGAGCTCATCGCGCCCATCCGCGAGTGGGGCATGAACCGCGAGGACGAGGTGCTTTACGCCCGCGATCGCAACCTGCCCATCGCCCCCTCCAACAGCAAGTACAGCACCGACGAGAACCTGTGGGGCCGCAGCGCCGAGGCCGGCGAGCTGGAGGACCCCTGGGTCGAGCCGCCCGAGGACGCCTACGAGTGGACCGTCAGCCCCGCTGCCGCGCCCGACGAGCCGGCCTACGTCGAGATCCGCTTCGAGGAGGGCATACCCACCGCCGTCGATGGCGAGACCATGGCCGGCGTCGCCATGATCAGCCACCTCAACACCCTGGCCGGCGCCCACGGCATCGGCCGCATCGACCACGTGGAGAACCGGCTGGTGGGCATCAAGAGCCGCGAGGTCTACGAGTCGCCGGCCGCCGTGCTGCTGCACGACGCTCACCGCGCCCTGGAGACCATGACTCTGTCCCGTGAGCAGAGCCGCTTCAAGGAGCGCATCGCCCAGGAATACTCCGAGTTGGTCTACAACGGCCTGTGGTACACCGCCCACCGCCGCGACCTGGACGCCTACGTGGACAGCACCCAGCGCCATGTGACCGGCGACGTGCGCGTCCGCCTGCACAAGGGGTCTTGCGTGGTCGTCGGCCGCACCGCCGACCGCCCGCTATACAATTACGGCCTGGCCACCTACGACCGCGCCGACGAGTTCGACCACACCGCCGCCAAGGGCTTCATCGACATCTACGGCCTCCCCGTCCGCACCCAGCGCCGCCAGCAGGGCGACTAGCCGGCATCGATATTATCCGTCACTCCCGATATTGCCCGTCATTCCGGCGAAAGCCGGAATCCAGAGGCTCTTAGGCTATATGATCCCTCAACTGTAGCCGCAGATTACTGTACTGTATTCCCGCGAAAGCGGGAATGACGGTGAAAACGTCAACGCGGCCTTTATGCCCATGCGTACCCAGATTGCGGCGAGGAAATATCAAAATCGGGATTTTCAAGATTTGAGGATTACCAGGATGGGAACCGTTCTGTGATGTAGCGCTCCCAATCCTGCAAAATCATAAAATCCCGTAAATAACGTCACCCCGTACTTGATACGGGGCCTGCTTCTGACGATTTACGATGGGCTAACGCTCCCGCTACTCCAGCCCAACCCGCCGCAGCGTGTACGCCTCGCCGGCCATGATCTCGGGGATGCGGGGCGGCAGGCCGCGAAAATCGTCGGTCGACGCCGAGATGAGCCGGCCGGTCAGCGCCCCGCTGTCATCCGACGCCAGCCACACCGCCAACTCCGCGCACTCGTCAATCGACGCGCCGCCGCCCGAGGTCACCCGCAGCCCCAGCTGGTGAATGAAGTCCGCGCCGGCCTCGGCGGCCTGCTCGGTCATCCGGTCCCACATGCTGGTGTGCACCGAGCCCGGCCCCAGGGCGTTCACCGTAATCCCCTGGCCGTCCAGTTCTTGCGCCAGCACCTCGGTGAGCCGCACCACCGCCGCCTTGCTGGAGCAATAGGCCGACATGTTGCTCCACGCATTGGTCGCGCCCGCCCCCGAAAGGTTGATGATTTTCCCGCCCGCCCGTTCCAGCATCACGGGGATGACGGCCCGGCACACCAGGAACGTCCCCGTGACGTTGACGGTGATGGTGTTCACCCAGTCGGCGATGTCGTTGCCCTGCAGCGGGCCCACCGGACCGGAGATCCCCGCGTTGTTCACCAGCACGTCGATGCGCCCGAACCGATCCACGACCGTGCGGGCCAACCGCTCGGTATCTTCCTGGCTGGTCACGTCAGTCGGCACGGCAATCGCCTCGGCACCCAGCTCCGACACGGCGCCGACCGCATCCTTCAGCTCCGCCTCGCTCCGCGCGGCCAGCGCCACCTTCGCTCCTTCCCGAGCGTAGGCCAGCGCAATCGCCCGCCCGATGCCGCGCCCCGCGCCCGTAATCACCGCAACCCGACCATCCAGTTTCATCTCATAACCTCGCCCATAGTGCCGCTCAGGCTCTCATGCGTGCCCAAATTGTCATAGGAGTTACGCACTTGAAATCACAAACCCGTCGTTCCTGCGAAAGCAGGAACCCATTGACTTTGCGGTGAACGAATCTGCAACAATGCTTACGGTTTCGGCCACTGGATTCCCGCTTTCGCGGGAATGACGATGGTAAAGGTCCTCAACTGCGTAAGTCCTATGTCATTGCGAGCGCAGCGCGGCAATCTCGTCGCCACACCAATGCCCGCCACCCGGTGCTGTTGCACGTTGCCGACGGATCACACCGCCGGCGTAAGGTCCGTCCGCGCGAAATCGTTGCCCTTGAACAGCAACGGCAGATTGCGGACCGACGCCAGCGCGTAGGCAAACGTGTCGCCAAAGTTCAGCCCGGCGGGATGCCGTCCCTTGCCGTAGCGCTGGTTGGCTTCGCCGGCCATCAGCGCTTGATCGTAGTCCAGCGGGACAACCCGAATATCCGGGTCTGCCAGCATATTGATCGCAGCCTGATAAGCGTCCTCCCCTCTGCCCAGCGCGACAATCAAAAATTCCACCGCGGTAGCAGTGGATACCAAGACCGATCCATTGCTCTTCATCGCATTGGTGAAAATCTCGTATCCCTCTTCACGGGTTAATACTGCGATCAGCGCCGAAGTGTCCGCCGCCATCATTTTGGCAACCCGCGCTCGTTATAAAGTTCTTCCTGCCATACTCGTGACTCAGGGTTGGCCGGGTCGTAAGGATGCTTTTCACGGTACTTGCGTCCAAACTCCCTAACGGCTGCCCGCCGCGCCTCTGCCTCGGCTTGCTCTGCTGCGGTCAGCGGGGGCGGCGGGAGAACGTCGATCAAGGTTTGCAAGGCCTTCAGCACCGCCTGGTTGCGGGCCTGCTCGCCTTTGTAGCCCAGACGCCGGGCGACTTCGGTGGCGTACTCTTCGATGCGGGCTTTCGGTTCGGTTGCTCTGGGCAGAAAAGCCATGATGGGCCGTCCTTGATGATAGGGATGTCCTATGCGGGCGCCGGCGGCACCCCCATCAGGAACACCGCTGGCGCGCATCGTAATCCCGAGGAAGCCTACACGTTCCCCAGCGCCTCGCTCAGCCGGTTCACGCCCTCGTCGATCTCGTCCTCGGTGATGTTCAGCGCCGGCATGATCCGCACCGCGTTGGGCCTGACACCGTTCAGCAGCACGCCCGCCGCCTCCGCCGCGTCCATCACCGCCGGCATGATGTCGCTGTCGAACTGCACCGCCGCCAGCAGGCCCTTGCAGCGGATCTCCTCGACGAACCCGTACCGCGCCTTCAGCCCGTTCAGCCTGTCATTCAGCACGACCTCCATCCGCTTCACGTTGCCCAGCACGTCGTTGTCCAGCAGGTAGCGCGTGCCGGCCGCCGCTGCCGCCGTGGTCAGCGCGTTGCCGCCGAAGGTGCTGCCGTGGTCGCCGTAGGTCAATGCCATGGCGTTCTCCTTGGACAGGAACGCCCCGATGGGCACCCCGTAGCCCAGCCCCTTGGCCAGTATCATCACGTCCGGCTCCACGTCGTACTCCTGGTGCCCGAACAGGCTGCCCAGGCGGCCCATGCCCGTCTGCACCTCGTCCAGGATCAGCAGGATGTCGTTCTGGTCGCACCAGGCCCGCAGCCGCTGGAAGTAGTCGTCGTCGGGGATGTTCACCCCGCCCTCGCCCTGCACCGGCTCGACCATCACGGCGACGGTGTTCTCGGTGGTGGCGTTCATCACCGCCTCCACGTCGTTGAAGTCAACGTAGGTGAACCCCTCGGGGATGGGCTCGAACAGCTCGTGGTAGTGGGGCTGCCCCGTGGCGGCCACGGCGTTCATCGTCCGCCCGTGGAAGGAGTTGAACGCGGTGATGACCTCAAAGGCGCCGTTCTTGTGCAGCTTGCCGTAGCGGCGGGCCAGCTTGAGCGCGCCTTCCACGGCCTCGGCGCCGCTGTTGCAGAAGAACACCCGGTCCATGCACGAGTTGTCGATGAGCATCGCGGCGATGTCCAGCTGCGGCAGCGTGTAGAACTGGTTGGACGTCTGGATCAGCGTCGCCGCCTGCTGGGCGATGGCGTCGACCACCACCGGCGGGCAATGCCCCAGGTTGTCCACGGCCCAGCCGGCCACGAAGTCGATGTACTCCTTGCCGTCGGCGTCCCACACTCGAGAGCCCTCGCCCCGCACGATGACCACCGGCCGACGGCGCACGGTCTGGGCATAGTACTTCTGCTCGATGGCAATGTATTCAGCGTTGCTGGGCATGACAAATCCGCTCCCTGTGAGTGTGTCGGTAAACGCCGCCAGTCCTCGCGGCGCACGGCCCATTATACAGCGATGCAAGCGGGGGATGGGCGCTGCCATATCCATGCTAGACTGAAACCGTCGCTAGATACTACGCTCCCTGATACGCCTGTCCCAGGAGTCGCGCCATGAGCAAAACGATAAATGCCAGGTTCGCCAACGGGGTCTTCACGCCGCTCGAACCCGTCGCCTTCCCGGAAGGCGCAATCGTCGTGCTCAACATCGAAGGGGGTGCTGCCGACCCGTTCGTGCCCCACGACGGCAAGTCCCTTCCCGGCACGGAAGACCCTCAGAAAATCAAGCAACTCCCCAACGCAGAACCGTCGCCCGGCGAACCGTCGCCTGGCAACGCGGGGCAATCCATTCTGGAGATGTTTGATGAAATCCACCGGTCAATGCCGGAAGGCGCGCTGGACGCGCTCCCAACAGATTTGTCAGCGAACCTCAAGCATTATCTGTACGGCTGGCCCAAGGAAGCGGAAGAGTGAACGAAGTATATGCTGACTCCGGCTATTGGATAGCCATGCTGAATCGCCATGACCAATGGAACGCGGCCGCAGTTCGAGCCACCCAACAGACGCGGGGCCGCAGGATTGTAACCAGCGAAATGGTCATCGTTGAATTTTTGAACGGCGTCGCTCGATACGGCGCACAATCTCGCAGCCAAGCCGTTATCACGGCACGAGGTCTGTACAACAACCCGAACATAGAGGTTGTCAAACAGTCCAGCACACAGTTGGCTACAGCCGTGCAACGCTACGCCGACCGGCTGGACCAGCGCTGGAGTGTCACCGACTGTGCCAGCTTTTTGATAATGGAGGAACGGGGCATCACCGATGTTCTCGCTCACGACCGTGATTTTGCGCAGGCCGGGTTCCGGGCGCTTCTGCGAGAAGTGTAAACAGTCGGTGTACGTTAGGCCGGGTTCCGTTCCAGGTGGTTTGATCTGGCAAACGCTGTGCCCGATGCGGGTAGGGGAGAAAAATTTTTTCCCCTGCGAACTCGGCTTTACGCCCGGTCAAACTCCTGTCTGCTGATGCCCAGGTCCCTGCGGATCCCGTGGATGGTTCCCGTGGCAAGATCCCGATTGCCGTGTCTTGGAACCGTGGTTTCCCGGTCATTGGCCGGGTTGATCCAGATTTCGTGCGCTCCCCCAGCCTGACGGTGAAAAGAGCATCCCAATCTTCTCAGTTTCCTGGTCAGTTCCCGGTAGGTCATACGGCTATGGAGATGCGTCCCTTGCCAGATTGGGACCGGACTATCCCCTCGGGCAACGGTTTGCCTCGCTCTTTGTAGGACAGAATGAATTGCTCGGCCACCGTGGCAAGCTCAGACAGGGCGCTGGAGGCGGTCTCTCCCCACGCTCGGCACCCGGGCAGGTCGGGCGTCTCAGCCATGTAAAGCCACCCCTGGTCTGCGCAGGGTTCGTGCATGACGCAATCCAACTGGTACAGTTCCATTTAGATCTCCCGCGACGGAACGGCTCCAATCCTGATGATCCCCAAATCCCGAAAATAACGTCACCCCGTACTTGATACGGGGCCTGCTTCTGGCAATTCAGGGCGAACCGCTACAACACCGGCGGAAACTCGGCCGGATATTCAACGAAGGTCACCCGGGGGCTGGCCTCGCCCGGTGGTTCTTCCTGCTCTCCCACCACGTAGGGCAATGCCTCCATTTCTATGGCGCGACTGAATATTTCGGCGCGGCGGGCTGCCCGCACCCGGTCGGTTTCCTGGACCGTGATCGAGATCTCGACGACGGCGTAGATGGTTTCCTTTTCCGGATCTTCCAGGCGCAGGATGCAGTCGGCGTCTTCCAGGTCGTCGGCTTCATCGCGGGTGATCCGTCCGCTCCGGATGGCCGGGATCAGGATTTCGGCGTCAAAGGTCGGCGACGGCGGTCTGCCGGAGTGGAGTACCGTGCCCATCTCCATGCGATGCAGCCGTCGTATCAGTCGTCGCGAACGGTCTATGGCACATGCCTGGTATTCATAGCCGCTGAGCCTGCCGATATGGCCGGACACCTGGGCCAGCCCGGTCCGGAGATCGTCCACGTCCTGCTCGATCCGAGCCTGCCCGTCCTTGAGATCGGACACGTCCTGCTCCACCCGGGTGAAGCGGGCTGGGAGCTTCAACAGCTCCTCGGTGAGGATATCCCGGCGCAGCTCCTCGCGCAGACCGTCGCTGCCCCGGATGAGCCGGAGCACCCATTGGCGCAGTTCCTCCTGCAAATCAGGGCTCTGCTCAACGGCGTTCATCATATCCCGCAAGCTGCTGGCGCTGGGCTGGGTCATCATCGTCACCTGCCGACCATTATACAAAATGCGCGCCGCCACCCACGCCGGCCAGAGCGGGGCCTTTTCAAAGTCAATCCGTCGTTCCCGCGAAAGCGGGAACCCAGAAGTCGCCATTCACAGCGGACCCTGGATTCCTGCTTTCGCAGGAATGACGATCTGATCGCGTAAAGGTTGCCACAGCGATTTTGAAAAGACCCTGCGGCCAGAGGGTGAGAGGCGCTCGCGCGTATCCGGATTGCGGCGGGTAAACGTCAGAATCAGAATTCGCGGGATTTTATAATTTGGCAGGATATGGAGAGCTCCATCACAAAACGGTCCCAATCCTGACAATCCGTAAATCTTGAAAATCCTGATTCTGACAACTTCCCCACCGCAATCCGGTACTCGTTGACGATGCCATAGTGCATCAGCGACTTTCCTCCTCCTTGCGAAGGCGGCGGGGACTGCGAACGCGCCCGAACCGTGAATGATGCCGGTGAATGCAGTGCATAACCGCCTCTGGCCGTCGCTCCCGCAGTAGGCGCGTCAGGACAGCCTCGTTTTCACCGATTTCATAATCGCCGGTGAGGATGTCAATCAGCACGTATTTGTCCTCGTCGGCCGGCGTCATCTTGGGGCGGATCCTGGCCTCGTAAATCACGTGGGCGCGCCGTTCCTGCTCGGCGTAGGGAATTTCGATGCCCGGGATTCTGCGGTCGGTCGACATGACTGCCTCCAGCGTGCCGGATCTAATGGTTCAGCAGTCATAGTGTACTATGCGTATCGCTCGAATCTGTCATTGCGAGCGTAGCGCGGCAATCTCGCTATCGTGGTCATACTCAGCGCCATCCACTCAATCCTGATAAATCCCAAAATCCGGCAAATCCTGCTTCTGACAATCACTCCCGCCATGCCCTCCTACCCCCACATCCACCGCTACCACGCTGACCTCCAGCGCTTCCTCGACTTCGGCGGCTCCGATAACGAGCAGAGCATCCGCCGCGCCTTCGCCGTCTGCCTCGACTCCTACTGCCGCGACCACCGCGAGAAGCTCGCCCTCGTCGACGAACTCGACGCCGGGGGTTCCTCCCGTAACCGTCCCGACGGCACCGTCAAGGACTCCCTCCGCATGGCCCGCGGCTACTGGGAGGCCAAGGACACCCACGACGACCTCGACGCCGAGATCCAGGCCAAGTTCAACCGCGGCTACCCCCGGGACAACATCCTCTTCGAGGACTCCCAAACCGCCGTCCTCTTCCAGAACGGCAACGAGGCCATGCGCGTCGACATGGCCCGCCCGGGCGAGCTCCATCGCCTCATCCGCCGCTTCCTGGACTACGAGCTGCCGGAGATCGAGGAGTTCCGCCAGGCCCGCCAGCAGTTCAAGGCCGACCTCCCCGCCGTCCTCGAGAGCCTGCGCGAGGCCGTCGCCGACGCCGAGGCCGGTAACCCCGACTACCAGGACGCCGCCGCCCTCTTCCTGAACCTCTGCCGCCAGACCATCAGCCCCGACGTCTCCGACGCCGACGTCCGCGAGATGCTCCTCCAGCACATCCTCACCCGCGACATCTTCCTCCGCGTCTTCGCCGAGGACCAGTTCCACCGCGAGAACAACGTCGCCCGCCAGCTCGACGCCCTGGAAAGCACCTTCTTCACCGGCGACGCCCGCCGCGAGGCCATCGACCGCCTCCGCCTCTACTACGGCGCCATCGGCCGCGCCGCCGACGAGATCGCCGACTACGCCGAAAAACAGCAGTTCCTCAAGGCAATCTACGAGGACTTCTACCAGGCCTACAACCCCGCCGCCGCCGACCGCCTCGGCGTCGTCTACACCCCCAACGAGGTCGTCGACTTCATCATCCGCGGCGCCGACCACCTGCTGCAAAAGCACTTCGGGCGCACCTTGGCCGATGACAACGTGCAGATCCTCGATCCAGCCACGGGCACGGGCACCTTCATCACCGGCCTCATCAACCATCTGCCGGCCGACCGCCTGGAGTACAAGTACCGCAACGAGATCCACGCCAACGAGGTGGCCATCCTCCCCTACTACATCGCCAACCTCAACATCGAGTACACCTACAAGGAGCGCACCGGCCGCTACCTGGAGTTCCCCAACCTCTGCTTCGTCGACACCCTGGACAACATGGACTGGCAGGGGGCCAGCGGCGGCGCCGTCACCCGCCAGGGCGCGTTCAACCTCGGCGGCGTCTCCGAGGAGAACTGGATCCGCGTCCAGGAGCAGAACGAAAAGAGCATCAGCGTCATCATCGGCAACCCGCCCTACAACGCCAACCAGCAGAACGAGAACGACAACAACAAGAACCGCGAGTACCCCGCCATCGACCGCCGCATCAGCGAGACCTACATCGCCGCCAGCACCGCCCAGAAAACCAAGCAGTACGACATGTACAAGCGGTTCATCCGCTGGGCGTCGGACCGGCTGGCGGATGATGGCATTATCGGTTTCGTCAGCAACAGCGCGTTCCTCGATGCTCGCCAGGACGACGGCTTCCGCAAGGTGATTGCCGAGGAGTTCAACGAACTTTGGGCCATCGACCTGAAAGGCAACGCCCGCACCAGCGGCGAAAGGCGTCGGCAAGAGGGTGGCAACGTCTTTGACGACAAAATCCGCGTCGGGGTTGCCGTCTATTTCCTGGTGCGCCGCAAGGGTCTGGACGGGTTCAAGGTGTTTTACAACGATGTCCGGCCCTACCTCAAAGCGCCTGACAAGGTCGATTACGTCAAGGCCAAAACCCTGACCAACTTTGCCTTCACCGAGATTACGCCTGATGCCAATGGGCAGTGGCTCAACCAGTCCGACGGCGCTTTTGCGCAGTTGCTGCCCTTGGCCAACCGCGAGACCAAGCTCGCCAAAACGGTTGCTGACGAGGAGGCGGTGTTCGGGCTGTTCTCACTCGGCATTGCTACTAATCGTGACGAATGGACTTACGATTTCGATTTCGACACGCTAGCGAACAAAGTGTTGTTCTTCTCAAATGTTTTCCGGGAAGAAAGGGAACGGTACGAAAAAGAAAGACCTGATACCGCTGATTTGAGCGATTGGGTCAACAGATCAATAAAATGGACCTCCGAACTGGAAAGCCATCTTGCGAAGGGCGATTCGGTGCATTTTTCAACCGCAGATATGACCCGTGCCATGTACCGCCCGTTCGTTGCCAAACATTGTTACTATGCGCCTATCGTTACTCATCGACGGTATCAAATGCCCCAAATTTTCCCGCACCAGCAAATTGCTGATAACCCTACAATCAATTTCGCTGCGCGGCATCGGTCTTTCTACGCCTTGGCATCAAACAAACTGGTTGACCTGCATTTCGTTGGTGACAACCAATGCCTCCCCCTATACCGCTACACCCCCGACGGCGAGCGGGTCAGCAACATCACCCAGTGGGGCCTAAGCCGGTTCCGCGAGCATTACGGCGACGACGGCATCACCGCCGAGGACGTATTCGCCTACGTGTACGCCATGCTCCACGACCCGGCCTACCGCCAGCGGTTCGAGATCGACCTGCGGCGGGAGTTTCCCCGGGTCTATTTCCAGCCGGATTTCGCCTGGTGGGCCGGCAAGGGTCGGGAACTGCTGGATCTGCACCTGGGCTTTGAGACGGCGGAGCCCTATCCCCTGCACCGCAACGATGTAGGGGCGACCGGCCGGTCGCCCCTACCCGCCGCAACGACGCCCAAACCTATCCTCCGCTCCGACAAGGAGCGGGGCATCATCCGGCTGGACGAAGAGACCACGCTGGCCGGCGTCCCCAATGAGGCGTGGTGGTACGAACTGGGCAGTCGCTCCGCCCTGGAGTGGGTCCTCGACCAGTACCGGGAGCGCAAGCCCCGCGACCCCACGATACGGGAACGGTTCAACACCTACCGCTTCGCCGACCACAAGGAGCGCGTCATCGACCTGCTGCGGCGGGTGTGCACCGTCAGCGTGAAGACGTATCGGATTACGGATTACGAGCTGGATAGGTGGACGGAGATTGACCCGGACGAGGGGCTTGAGTTGCGGCCTGAGTTTTTGGTAGAGATGCTGCAAGACGAACGTAGAGACAGAGCGGCCGGCCGCGCCAGGATGCCCGATGAAGATTTCGCCAATCTGGAGGAAACCGTCAAAGGGTATGGCCTCTACCCATTTTCGTAAATCATCAGAATCAGGATTTGCGGGATTTTATGATTTGGCAGGATTTGGAGAGCTCCATCATGGAACGGTTTCAATCCTGATAATCCTCAAATCTTGAAAATCCTGCTTCTGACGAATAACCATTCGACGAGTCCAGCACCGCAGCGAGGCGTACCGGTGACGGCAAGCGCCGGCGTAAAGGTGCCGCTTTCATTGGAGAAGCGATTATGCAGGGCATGGATTTCGACCGGGTTGCGCCCGGTGAGTTCGGGCAGCGGCCCGGGCAATTCCCTTGGGAATATGGCCACCCGATACTGTTCGACGACCGCGACGAGAACGAATGGGAGACCATGGCACTGGAAGCCTTCAACTCCTACTATGGCGAATCCGATAATGATCCTGAATACCAGGCTTGGTTAGCCTCGTTGCCCGACATTCGTGAGCAGAGAGAATAACCATGGTTGGCGATATCGTCATTGCAAAGTCTATCCCGGCGGGAATTGTCAGAAGCAGGATTACCATGATTAGAGGATTTTCGGGATTTGTGAACATCCTGACAATCTCAAAATCCGGCAAATCCTGCTTCCGACAATGACTTCGCACAAGCCCTGAAGCCCGATACCGCACCGCAGAGCGATACCCATCAGCGCAGCTGATTTGGTGGCCGGAAGTTTGGACCCGGACAGCAAGGTACGCCCGGACCGGCTGGCTACCTTTGTCGAAAGCAGATTCGGCAATACCGTCGCCCGTCTCACCGACGCCAAAACCGCGGAAATCCTGGCCGCGGTGAAGGCGCTGTTCTGATTCCGTCCGGCGTCATTCCCGCTACAATAGGCGCGCTGGACAATGTGCTATAGCAAAGCGAGGGGCATTATGACCGCTGAAACCACGCCGACACCGAAAACCACGGGCGAATTGACGTTGGCGGAACTGCTGACACTGCTCCGTGAAACCGTTGCCGAAGCCCTGGGCGGGATCGTAGGCTACCCCGATGCCCAGCTGGAGCCGCGCCCGGACGCGGGCGCAGCTGCGGAGCCGGAGGCCGGAGCGGATGGCTCCAAGGCGGCCCATCCTGCGACCGGTTCGCGGGTTCGGATCGTGGACGATGAAGCCGCAGTTGCAGCAAAAATGGCGCGCAAGGTGAGCGACCTGTCGGTTGACGATCTGGAATGGTGGGTCTATTACATCGTCGATGAAGTGGGGGAAGAGTTGATCGGCGACCCGGACGCGGGTCTGGAGTTGAGCGCCTGGGCGCAGGAACAGTTGGCCCAGTCAGACGCCGACCGGGCAGCGGGCACACTGAAGACCATCCCTCTGGAAGAAGTGGCCCGACGCCTTGGGTTGTCCGAGTGATGTACCGCATAGTGCTGACTGACCGCGCTGATGATGACCTATCGCGACTGGATCGGGGTGTGGCGAGGCGGGTCAACAACCGACTGGTCCGGCTGGCCGAGCACTGCGACTCGTTTAACCATTACGCCCTCACCGGCCCGCACGCTGGAAAGTTCCGGCTGCGCGTTGGCGATTACCGAGCTTTGTACACCATCGACCGGGAGGGAGAACCGCCAAATAGTGGTGGAAACAATCGGCCACCGCAGCGACGTGTACTGAGGCAATCAACCTTAAGGACAAAGGCGCTATGACAACAGAAGCGGCGCAAACGGTAGCCGACTTGACCATCGCGGAGTTGGTGGCGCTGCTCCGCAAAACCGTTGCCGAATCTCTGGCCGAGATAGTGGGTTGCACGTCTGATCAGCAGGAACCATGCCAGGGATCAGGCTCGGAAACCGATCCGAAGGCCGGGGCGGATGATTCCGAACTCGTCCATCCGCTGGCCGTTTCGCATTTGCCGGCAGACACTGATGGAACCGGCGTATCACCCAAAATGGCGCAAAAAGTGTCCGATCTTCCGGTAGCTGACTTTCAGTGGTGGGTGCATTACATCGTCGGAGAAGTGGGAGAAGACCTGATTGGCGACCCGGATGAGGGGCTGGAGTTCACCGAGGAATTTTTGGCGGGGTTGGACCAGTCCATAGCGGAAGCGGCAGCCGGCAATACTATCCCTGCGGAGGAAGTGTTTCGGCGGCTGGGACTGGACTAGTGCCGTACTCCCTGGAATTTACGGAAACCGCCGAAAGGGACTTGTCCAGGTTGGACGCAAGGCCAGCGCAACAAGTACGCATTGCCCTGGCCCGCATGGCGGAGAATGTCGATGCGGTGCGCCATCGCGCGTTGACCGGCCCCCACCATCGCGGCCGGTTCCGCCTGCGGATGGGCGACTACCGGGCAATCTACGAGCTTGACCGGGCCAACCGCCGCGTCACTGTACTCCGCGTCGAGCACCGCAGCGAGGCGTACCGATAAGGGTGGATGCGGATAGGCGGGCGACAGACACCCCCCGAAGAGAGTCGGATTTACGGAGGATGCAATGACCACGCAGACGGCGCAAACCGAAACCGAGCAACGGGTAGCCGATATGACCGTAGCGGAACTGCGGAAGTTGATCTGGGGAGTGGTGGCAGAGGCGATTACCGATTTGGTTGGTGACCCGGACGAAGGGTTGGAACTGAGTGACTGGGCCCAGTCACGACTGGACCAGGCGAGCGCAGACCGGGCGGCCGGCGAGCGGCACACTATTCCATTGGAAGAAGTAGCGCGACGGCACGGACTGTCCTTGTGATTTACGGCATAACATTCACCGACGACGCCAATAAGGTGCCCTGCTCATTTCACCCGCCCGGTCATTGCGACCGCAGCGCGGTAGTCCCGTTGGCGCTTGAGTCGTCCCGGATGCGGGGGCGTTTCCCGCAATCAATCAAATCTTGTCCATCCTGTGCATCCATGCAAATTGCCCCCGGCCCGCCGGCGGACATCTCCGTGAGCCACTTCCCCGAAGTTGCATCCCCCATCCTCCGCGCCCTATAATCGCCAGTTGGCGGTCGCGGAGGGGCACATCATCGCATCGGGCCGCCGGAGGCTTTCCCTTGACCTATCTTGACCTGCATTGCCACTCCGTCGCGTCCGACGACTCCCGCGCCACCGTCGAACAGTACCTCAAGTTCATCCAGGTGCACCGCAAGAAGGGCTACACCATCGACGGCATCGTCCTCACCGAGCACCGCAAGTTCGACTTCGATATCGACTATTCCCAGCTCGCCGACCAGTATGGCGTCCTCGTCCTCAAGGGCGCCGAGCTCGACACCTGCTTCGGCCACATGCTGGTCTACAACATCACCCCCGGCCTCGGGAAGGACATCGACTTCGGCGACGTCAAGATGGACGGCCGCGAGCTCATCAAGGCCGCCCGACACCACGGCGGGTTCGTCGTCCCCGCCCACCCCGGCCGCTTCGGCATCGGCCTCGTCGAGTACATGGAGCAGGGCGAGGTCTTCGAGGACGTGTCCATTGTCGAGCGGGTCAACGCCGGCAGCAAGCCCGAAGAGAACGAGCGCGCCGAGGAGCTCTGCCAACGTACCGGCTACCTGGGCACCGCCGGCAGCGACGCCCATCTGGCCAGCCACATCGCCCGCGCCGTCACCGAGTTCAAGGCCGACATCCGCAACGAGCCCGAACTGGTCGACGCCCTCATCTCCGGCGAGTTCCGCCCCGTCTACATCCAGGAAACCGCCGCCGCCCCCGTCGCCTGATCCTGCCATCTATTCCTGGGATCTGTTGACAAATGCCGTGATTCCGGCTTCACCTCGTCATTCCGGCGAAAGCCGGAATCCAGGAATCCTTGCGTCTAAAATATCCCGTCCATCCTGTACATCCATGCAAAGAAACCACCTGGAACAGAACGTTACCTAGGGAGCACCCATCAGGAGCATCAAATATGCCCACCCAGATCGACTACGAATACGACCACTCCCTCTACGGCGTGGAGCACGAGTCCGGCCCCTTCGACGTCACCAGGGAGATTGTCGACGTCTACACCCGCAGCATCGGCGATGCTAACCCCATCTTCACCGACGCTGAGGCCGCTCGCGCCGCCGGCTACGCCGACCAGGTCGCGCCGCCCACCCTGTGCGCCCTCTTCGAGCGCGGCGAGCTTCCCGACATCAATCTCCAGTTCGGCCGCCGCCAGTTCCACGGCGGGCAGCGCGTCGAGCCCCGCGCTCCCATCGTCGTCGGTGACCGCCTCACCGCATCGTCCCATCTGAAGGACGTCTACACCAAGACCGGCCGCTCCGGCACCATGGTCCACGTCGTCTGGGAGACCACCTTCAGCAACCAGGACGGCGTGGTCGTCGCCGACGTCCAGCGCTCCCAGGTGGTCCGGGAGTGATGCAACGATGAGCCAGGCAGCCAAACTCTACTTCGAAGACGTCGATCTCGGCGACGAGATCGGCCCCGCCATCATCTCCGTCGCCGACGACCAGGTGGTGGACTTCTGCTCCCTGTGGGGCAATCCCGTGCCCAACCGCTTCACCGATCAGGCCGAGGCCGAGAAGATCGGCCTCGACGGTCCCATCGTCCCCGGCATCATGACCATGGCCCTGGTGTCCCGCGTCATCACCGACTGGGCCGGCGCCGGAACCGTGGCCGACCTCGACCTGGTGTTCCGCGGCACCGTGCCCCATAACCAGCCCCTGTACGTCGCCATCCAGATCAGCGATACCGAGCAGGACGAAACCGGCAACCACGTCCAGTGCGACATCACCATGACCGGCCCCGTGCCGGACCGCCCCTACGTCATAGGCACCGCCCGCCTGAACCTGCCCTCCCGCGACTGACCACGCCCCGCCGGAATGACATCCCAGCGCGCCGAAGGGAGCCGGCCGAGCGGTCGCAGTCATCGGCCGCTGCCGGTGATACACTTTGCCGCCGCCCTTCTGGCTGTGGTAGATTTTACGCTGTTCCACTTGGTGGCGGTTGGGCTGGTCATTGCCATCTACTTCGGCGTCCCCCTGCTTGACGACGCCATCAGCAGGGACGCAACAAATTGGAACTGGCTGGGGATATTCAAGATAGTAGGCCCCACCGTAACCGTACCCGGAGGTGCTGTAACAGTGCTATCCACCTATTTCTACTCCCGCCGGACTCAGGAAGCCGAAAGGCGCGAGCAGGAAGCCGAGCAGCAACGCCAGGAAACCGAGCAGCAACTGCAAGAAGAGGCTCGTCTCCGCCGGGAAGCCGAGGCCCAGGTGCAGACCCTCAAAGCCCAGTTGGAACAGGCAACCGCTGCGCCACGCCGCCGCAACCGCCGCCGGCTCCGCAATGGCCCTTCCCGGAGGGAACGGTAATCTTGTTCACCGCCTACTTCTACGCCCGCCGGATCCAGAAAATTGAAAAGGAAACACGGGAACATGAAGAGGCCCGTCGAGAACATGAAAAGGCCCGCCAGGAAGCCGAAGCTGAGCTGCAAATCCTGAAAACCCAACTGGAACAGGCCAACGCTCCCCGCCGACGCCGCCGCGCCCTCCGCTAACGGACACCCAACGCCATGCTCACCAAGCTCCGCCAGATCGCCATGATGGTCAACGACCTGCCCGAGGGCATCGACCTGTACGGCCGCATCCTGGGCATGGAGCCCTGCCGCACCGGCGCGCTGCCGCAGTTCGGCCTGGACAACGCCGTGCTCCCCGCCGGCAACGGCACCTTCGTGGAACTGCTCGCGCCCACCGACGATTCCTCCGCCGGCGCCCGCTTCCTCCAGCGCCGCGGCGAGGCCCCGTACCTCATGATCTTCGAGACCGATCAGTACGACCGGCTCATCCCCCACCTGCGCGACCTGGGCGTCCGCATCACCGGCGAGACGGAGCATGCCGGACCCCATGGCAATCAAAGCCGTTCCGCCTTCCTGCATCCTTCCTCCTGCAATGGCGCCTTCCTGGAGATCATCGAGGTCACCGACCCGGCCAACCCCTGGCCCGCCGCCGGACCCGACTGGCAATCTTCTTCCCACCAGCCCGGCACCCTGCAGTTGCGCCAGATGGCCGTCATCGTCAACGACCTGGACGCCGCCATCGCCCACTGGAGCCGGATGTTCGACATCCAGCCCACCCGTCGCTTCGAGATCAGCTTCACCGACCTGGAAATCGCAGTGCTGCCCCTCACCGGCGGCGACACCTTCATCGAGTTGGCCCAGCCCACCAGCGCCGACTCCCCCTCTGGTCGCTTCTTGGCGCGCTACGGCGAGGGCCTCTACCTCACCATCTACGAGATCGCCGACTCCCTGGCCACCGACGCCTACCTCCAAACCCAGGACATCCGGTTCACCACCTCCCGCCGCACTGACAACTACGTCAACCTCGGTTTCAACAGCATCTGGCTGCACCCCGCCACCTTCAAGGGCGCGTTCACCCAGCTGTCCCAGGTCCTGAACGCCGAAAACCCCTGGCCTCCCGCCGGCGACGACTGGTTCCGCGCCTAGCCTAGACCCATGCGGCAGACATCCCCACACGACCATCTCCACACGCCGGCGGGCGACACCCACAACCACGCCGAGCACAGCCATACCCACTCCCGCGACGGGCAGACCCACACCCACGCCGGCGCCACTCCCCAGGTGGTCTGCTTCGAGCAGGTCAGCGTCAGCTACGGAACGATCCTGGCCCTGGACAGCGTGTCCTTCTCCGTGGAATGCGGCAGCTTGTCCGGAGTGGTGGGACCCAACGGCGGCGGTAAGTCGTCCCTGCTCAAGGCCGTGGTCGGCCTCGTCCAACTCGACACCGGCCAGATTCTCGTCCAGGGCCGGCGAAGTTCCGACATGCGCAAGCACATCGGATTCGTGCCCCAGCTGGAGCAGGTGGACTGGGACTTTCCCGTCACCGTCTGGGACGTGGCCATGATGGGCCTCACGCCCCAGCGCGGCCTGTTCCGCACGCACAGCCGGGCCAACCGCGAGGCCGCTGCCGAGGCTCTGTCCACCGTGGGCTTGATCGACCTGCGCAAGCGTGGCATCGGCGAGCTGTCCGGAGGCCAGCGCCGGCGCGCTCTCCTCGCCCGCGCCATCGCCGCCAGCCCCTCCGTCCTCCTCCTCGATGAGCCCATGAACGGACTGGACCCCACCGCCCAGCATCGCTTCCTGGACATCATCGACCACCTGCGCGAGCGGGACGTCACCGTGATCATGTGCACCCACGACCTCACCTGCGTGTCGGCCCGCGCCAGCGACGTTGCATTGGTCAACGGTCGCCTGATCGCCTACGGCCCCCCGGAGGAAGTGCTCCTGGAGTCCGTCCTGGCCGAGGCCTTCGGCCACCAGTTGGTCGTCCACTCCACCGGCGGCGCCTACGCCCTCCACCACCACGACCACCCGGTCAACTGGCCCGGCCGCCAGTAGGGTCGCAATCCGGGGCTTGGGCTCATGCGTACCTGGTTTCGCCCGAACTGTCACAGGAGTTACACAGTTGCGATCGTCATTCCGGCGAAAGCCAGAATCCAATGACCGAAGTCGTTAATCATTGTTCCGATTATTTCACACTGCGACTTTTGGGCTCCGGCTTTTGCCGGAGTGACGGGCGTGGGATTTCAAGTGCGTAACTCCTATGTCTTTGCGAGCGCAAGCGCGGCAATCTCGTTGAGGTAACGGGTGTGCTCCGGGAACGAGATCGCCGCATAGCTCCGCTCATCGCGATGACAAACTGGTACGCGTGAGAACGGGCAGACTATGCCTCTCGCAGCTTTCCTGCCCATCACGCTGGTTTGGGTTTTCCTCTGCGTCCTGGTGGCCATTGTTGCCGGTGCGGCGGCCGGCAGCCGCACGAGCCACTGGAAGCGCGGGCTGGTTGGCGCGCTCGTCGGAGCGGCGTTCGGGATCATAATCGGCGTTCTACTCAGCATTGTCGGCTTGGTAACTTTCTTCCTGGACTCTCCGTTGCCAGCCCCACTTGACCGTCTCGACTCATTCTTCGCGCGCATTCTCCTGAGCGTCGTGGCGGCATTCTTTGTTGCCCTGGCAGTGGGTCTGCTGGAGGCGCGGTCGGTACCGGTCGTGCGCCGGTGCATCATCGTCGGAGTTGTATTCGGAGTAATTCTCAGCCTCGCCAACACTGTCATCAGTTCCATCATGTCGTTTGTTCTTGTGCCTGCTGCCCTGGTCCACGGCTTCGTGCCGAGCTCCGTCTCAGTCGTGGTTTTCGGACTGGTGCCCATGATCGTCAGAGCAGCGGTCGACGTGGTGTTGACCGTGGTTGCCTTCCGCTTCGTCCGCCGCAGATGGAGCGCGGCGCCACCTGCGTCATAAACTACACCGCCGTCACTCCGGCGAAAGCCGGAGTCCATACGGCCAAATGCAAACGATCCGCGGACGCAACCCAACCCAACCGTATCCTGTCCATCCCGTTCATCTTGTTTATCCCGGTAAAATTCACCGCCGGCCGTTGCCATCCACCATAGCTCCAACACCGCTCACGCGCGCCCGGTTTGCGGCCCCAATCCTGATAATCCCCAAATCTCGAAAATAACGTCACCCCGTACTTGATACGGGGCCTGCTTCTGAAGGTTTGCAAAACCGGATGCCCATGAGCCGGGACCGCCCGCGTCGCCGGAGCTCCCGATGCTACAATAACCCCCATATACCTCACCGCGACGCGCTCCAATGACCACCATCAACAACATCGAAGACTTCATTCGCGTCCTGGACGATCACCCGGAGTGGCTCGAAGCGGTCCGCTCCCGGCTGCTCCCCAGGGCCCTGCTCGACCTGCCGGAAGAGTTCGCCCGGTTCGCCGCCGAGGTGCGCCGGGCAACCGAAATATCAAACCAGCGCCTGGACCGGCTGGAAGCCCACGCCGAAACGACCAACCAGCGCCTGACCGCGCTGGAGACTGGCTTGGCGCAACTCACCGAGGAAGTGCGTCAATTTGTGGCCGCCACCAACCAGCGGCTGACCGCGCTGGAAACCGACATGCGCACTCTGAGAAACCAGATGGGCGACATCCGGGGCCGTATCGTCTATGACATCGTTCGCGATGAAGCTCCGCTGCTGGCCGGCAGTATGGGTTTTCAGTTCTCCGCTATCCTCCACCGGGGCGATCTGCAACGGCTTACCCAGGCCAACGACGTCAGCTGGATGCTGCCCCAGGCACTCCAGAGCTTCCAGCGCGCCGATCTGGTTATTGCAGCCAACAACCCAGATGGAGAACTCCATTACATCGTCGTTGAAATCTCCTACACCGTGAACGGGTACGACACTGCGCGAGCCGTCCGCAACGCCGGATACCTGGCCCGGATCACCGGCGTTCCGGCCACCCCCGCCGTCTCCGGAGTTGTCCTGGACCATCACGTCGAAGACTCCGTAGCCGCCGAGGGCATATTCTGGTACTCAATTCCCATGGGCGATCTTCGACCGGACTGACGGTCATCCCGCCATAATCGCACGGTGAGTTGTCCGGGCCGCGAATAGGCCCAATCCGGCAAGGAAAAGAACCTATGTGCATGGGCGGCGACTGCTTTAACACCTCCGGTCTCGCAGAAGCTCTCATCATTGGGCTGCTTCTCTTGGCTTGCGCCGGCGCCGGCCTCGGGACCCTCATCGGGGCGGTCTGCTCTGCTTCTGGAAGAAAGCCACGCGGCGCTCTTACCGGTGGCATTATTGGTGTCGTTGTCGGCCCCATTGCGGGCCCCATTGCGCTGATATTTATTTGGCTTATATTGCTTCAATTCTGGAGTTAAGACTGCTCACTATTCCCAACTGCACCGCCTTCAAGGAGCTTTCCCCATGTACGACCTCAACGGCAAGACCGCCCTCGTCACCGGCGCCGGCGGCCGCCACGGCATCGGCCGCGCCATCGCCACCCGCCTCGCCTCCGAAGGCGCCGATGTCGTGGTAACCGACGTCGAGGCATCCCTGGACGCCATCCGCACCGAGGACCGGCTCGACGGCTGGCAGGGCCTCCCCAGCGTCGTCCAGGAGATACAAGCCATGGGCCGCCGCAGCGCCGGGCTGTACTATGACGTCGCCGACAGCGCCCAGGTCGACGCCATGGTGTCCGACACCCTCGGCGAGTTCGGCAAGATCGACATCTTGGTCAACAACGCCGGTTCCCGCCCCGGCCGCGACCGCGTTCTCATCGTGGAGCTGGAGGAGGACGCCTTCGACGAAGTCATGCGCGTCAACGTCCGCGGCACCTACCTGGTCAGCCGGGCCGTCAGCCGCCACATGATCGATCGCGGCGGCCCGGGCAAGATCATCAACATCTCCTCCGGCGCCGGCAAGCGGGGCATCGCCCGCTACGGGGCCTACTGCGCCAGCAAGTTCGCCGTCATCGGCTTCACCCAGTCCCTGGCCCACGAGATGGCCCCCTACCACGTCAACGTCAACGCCATCTGCCCCGGCCTGGTTGACACCGAGCGCGTGGACTTCATCGCCGCCGCCCTCGCTCCCGAGGGCACGTCGGGCGAGGAGCACCGCGCCCTCATGGTCCGCGAGCGCGAGTTGCGCGTGCCCCTGGGCCGCATCGCGCAGGGCGACGACATCGCCCGCATGGCCGCCTTCCTCTCCTCCGCCGAGTCCGACTACATGACCGGCCTCAGCATCAGCGTCTCCGGCGGCTCCGAAATGAGCTAGCCGGTCGACATTTGCCATTGCCGTGGAGAATGCCGATAATGGGAAACATGGTTACTTGGATAGTCAGGCTGCCGTTCTTCCTACTGCCGGAGCCCCCGGGTCAGCACTTCGGCAAAATCTAGACGCAGGCTGGGTTGGACTGGTCAAAAGGATAGGCAGCGAAAATGACGACAAGCGACACCTTGGCTACCATCATAGTCGGCGTCATTTTTCTTTTGGCCGGTTTATTCGTGCCGTGGCCTGATACGTGGGAATGGTATGCGGTTGCGATGGCTCGAACGCTCATGTTCACAATATCGGCCGGCTTGCTCGTATACCTGTTCGTGACTGTCAAACGCTGAATAGCCTTAACTTGGAAACCCGCCGATGCTCAATCTCTCCCTGCCCGAAGCCGTTTTCGTTGGCGTTGGCGTGGTTCTGGGTCTGGGTTGGATATGGTTTTTCGCTAGGCGCAGCGGCATCCGGAGCGCTGATTTCAGGGATGTTTTCGTGCCGTTCTCTGCCGCAGCGTTCATCGTATGGCTGGTGATATTGGCAGTTTCGATCTTCCCACTGGCTACTGGCAATATCGTGTTGGTAACGGTATGTGCTTTTTTGGCAAGCCTGTTTGCAGAAATCAAGGATAGTTGGAAACAGGCAAACCGACAGTTCAGCGTCCCACGCGTCATTTTCCTCACAGCCCAATGGGCTATGCTCGCTGTAGCCGGCTACATCGTAGTACAAGTGCTGGGCAATATGGATTGACGTCCTCAATACACGTCCGGCCTCCGCTGGCAAATATCAAAGGCCCACAAACCATGCCCATCGACCCCAGCCAGGTAGAACACATCGCCGCCCTGGCCCGCATCGCCCTCACCGACGCCGAGAAGGAAGCCTTCGCCCGTCAGCTCTCCGACATCCTCGACCAGTTCGAGGTCCTGCAATCCCTGGACACCACGGGTGTCGAACCCACCGCCCACGTCGCCGGCCTCGATACCGTGCTCCGTGATGACGAGCCCGCCGACAGCCTGGGCGCCGAGGACACCCTGCGCAACGCCCCCCGCCGGCGCGGTGACTTTTTCCAGGTCCGCGCCGTCCTGGAGGAGTGATGCCGTGAGCACTTCAACTTCCAGCGAACTCTGGCAACTCTCCGTCGCCGAGGCATCCCGCCTCCTCGCCCAGCGCGAGATCAACAGCGTCGAGCTCACCGACGCCTGCCTGCAACGCATCGAGGCGGTGGACGACCGGATATCCGCCTACATCACCGTTACCGCCGACCTCGCCCGCCAGCAGGCCGCCGACGCCGACCGCCGCATCGCCTCCGGAGACGCCGACCCTCTGACCGGCATCCCCATGCAGATCAAGGACCTGCTCTGCACCAACGGCATTCCCACCACCTGCGCCTCCGAGATGCTGGCCGGATACATCCCCGTCTACGACGCCACCGCCGTGGCCCGTCTCCGCGAGCAGGGCGCCGTCCTGCTGGGCAAGGGCAATATGGACGAGTTCGGCATGGGCTCCTCCACCGAGAACTCCGCCTTCTTTCCAACCCGCAACCCGTGGGACACCGGGCGCGTTCCCGGCGGAAGCAGCGGCGGCTCGGCGGCGGCGGTGGCGGCCGGCGCCGCTCCATTCGCCCTGGGCACCGATACCGGCGGCAGCATCCGCCAGCCGGCGTCCTTCTGCGGCGTCACCGGCCTCAAGCCCACCTACGGCCGTGTGAGCCGCTACGGCCTCGTGGCCTACGCATCCTCGCTGGACCAGGTCGGCCCCCTCGCCCGCGACGCCGCTGACTGTGCCCTGGTCCTGCAGACCATCGCCGGCCACGACCCCCGCGACGCCACCTCGCTGCCCGATCCCGTCCCCGACTACTCGGCCGCGCTCACCGGCGACATCTCCGGCCTGCGCCTCGGCGTGCCCAGCGAGTACTTCGCCGAGGGCCCGGGGTCAGATGGAATGGATGGTGGCGTCCGTGCCGCCGTCACCGCCGCCATCGACCGGCTTGCCGCCCTGGGCGCCGAGATCCGCGAGGTCTCCCTGCCCACCACCGAGTACGCCCTGGCCTGCTACTACATCATCGCCCCCTCCGAGTGCTCCGCCAACCTCGCCCGCTACGACGGCGTCAAGTACGGCTACTCTTATCAAGGGGACGGTCGGGACGACGGCGACATGTGGGAGGCCATGGAGCGCACCCGACAGCACGGCTTCGGCCCCGAGGTCAAGCGCCGCATCATGCTGGGCGCCTTCGCCCTCTCGTCCGGCTACTACGACGCCTACTACCACAAGGCCCAGCAGGTGCGCACCCTCATCCGGCAGGACTTCGCCCGCGTCTTCCAGGAGGTCGACGCCCTGGCCGCTCCCGTCTCGCCAGTGGTGGCCTTCCCCATCGGCGAGCGCGCCGACGACCCCGTCCGCATGTACCTCGTCGACGTCTACACCCTTCCCGTCAACATGGCCGGCCTCCCCGCCATGTCCGTCCCCTGCGGCTTCGCGCGTTCTAATTCCGATCAGGGATTGCCGGTGGGCCTCCAGCTGATCGGCCCCCACCTGGCGGAGGGCTGCCTCCTCAACATCGCCCACACTTACCAACAGGCAACGCAGTGGCACCGGGAGCGTCCGGAGGTCTAACGTCGCGCGGCCGGCCATCCCCCACCGGGGCCGGTGGTCCCTGCTTGGAATGTTAATTGCACCGTAATTGCGACAAATGCGACATTAATTGCACCGCAATTGCACCGCAATTGCACCATAAATGGCGATTCAGGCCAGCTGCCATCTGAAAGCACGGCCTTGGCCGGATGTGGTTACAAGGTTTAACTCTTTTAAAGTTGACAGGTCGCGTTGTACTTGCCGTCGTGTAGCGTCCTTCTCAAGATAAGCGAGTATCTCCCGCAACGCCAACCCTGTGCTGGATTCGTTCAGCAACGCAAGTATGCCTCTCTGCCGCTCGGTAAGGTCATGCTCCACCCGAAGTGGTGGCACATAGCGACTGGGGCGGAAGCGGACGGTAACGGAGTCGAAGCCGTCTTCAATTTCCGGGTGGGGCAGGCCGGCGGCGGTGGTTAGCTGCGCCATCTTAATCGTTCCCCGTCCCCACTGTTCAATGATCCCACGCCGGTAGAACGCATTGGCAATCAGCGGATTCCAAGGCCGCGATTCGTGGGATAGGAAAAGCAATTCCGGCGTCAGACCGAAGTGCAGTGTGCCGATTGAGGTAATTTCTAGGCGGTCGTCGTAAATGCCAACGCCCACCGATCCACCGCCGCTCGTGTAATCGCGGTGGCAAAAGGCGTTGGCTAAAGCTTCGCGCAGCGCCAACGGTGGGTACAAAGGCTCGTCCTGACGCACGAAAGAAGATTGCACAATGCGCCCCGCTATGGGCAGATGCTCCTGTATAAAACGTTCCGCTTGGGTTAGCAGCGTAAAGGCGTTGCCGCGGAATTGCCGGTTGTCCAGAAACTCCGTACGGTCAATACCTTGGAAACGGGCAACTCTCAATAGACACTGCGTCCACTCGGCTGCGACGCGCCGGTTGTTCCCAAACAACGCGACGGCGGCCCGCAGCAATGCGCCGTCCTTGATTAGGCCCATGCCCAACAGTAAATCCTCAGGGTCGGTAGTCCCGGGATCGCCTCTGCTCATCCTGATCGATTCGACGACTGTACGACGGAGCTCGTCAAGGTCCAGATCGTCAATTGACCAGCCGACGGCCGGTTGGTTTTCCCAACGCTCCTCGTTGTGCATCCGTTCAAGCAAAGTTTGGCTATACTCTTCCTGCGTCATACGCCGGGTGGTATTGCCGACTCTGCGGTAAGGGATGTTTTTGTGGGCGTAAGGCCGCATTGCTCCACGGCTGACTCGTATCATCAGCACCGTTTTGCCATCTCCCAGGGGAACTGGGTCTATGGTGGGGAAAACGGGCGGGTCAATATTTTGCAACTCCGCCGCCACTCGCTCAATCGTGCCGTCGCCCACATCCTGGCGACGACGGTTCCGTCCTCGGCAACGCCAATCAGCGCGACGCCCCCGCGATGATTCAGCATGGCGCAGATAGTTTTGGCGGCCTCGACCCGTTCGCCGGTGGTCTTTTTGAACTCCAGCGTTTCGGATTCTCCCTGTGCGACGAGGTGGGCAATCTCAGCGGATATCATCAGGGCTACGCTCCTTCCCTTGCCTGTGATCATTATACCCACTGGTGCCCAACGCAAGACTAACGCCTCCCCTATGCTAAAATCCGCCCCATAACCACCCCCCTCCCCCGGAGGCCCGCCATGCCTGCCCATCGCACCCGCATCAAAGACCTCCTATCCGCCGAAAGCTCCGGCGACATCACCGGCCCGATCAACGTCAAGGGCTGGGTGAAGACCGTCCGCTCCTCCGGCGGCGTCGCCTTCGTGCAGATCAACGACGGCTCCACCTTGGCCGACCTCCAGATTGTCGTCGACGCCAACTGCCCCGACTATTCCCTGGTCAACGCGCTGACCACCGGCTGCAGCGTCAGCGCCGACGGCAGCCTCCAGGACTCCCCCGGCCGCGGCCAGAAGTACGAGATCTCCGCAACCGGCCTCGAACTCCTCGGCGGCGCGGACCCGGAGGAATACCCCCTCCAGAAAAAGCGCCACACCCTGGAGTTCCTCCGCGAGCTCGCCCACCTGCGCCCCCGCACCAACACCTTCGGCGCCGTGGCTCGCGTCCGCAACGCCATGGCTTTCGGCATCCACAAGTTCTTCCAGGAGCGCGGCTTCCTCTACGTCCAGACCCCCATCATCACCGCCAGCGACGCCGAGGGCGCCGGCGCCATGTTCCGCGCCACCACCCTGGACCTCAACAACCTGCCCCTGGCCCAGGGCCAGGTCGACAACGACGCCGACTTCTTCGGTCGCCCCGCCTTCCTCACCGTCAGTGGCCAGCTGGAGGCGGAGATCTTCGCCCAGTCCATGTCCGACGTCTACACCTTCGGCCCCACCTTCCGCGCCGAAAACTCCAACACCTCCCGCCACCTGGCCGAGTTCTGGATGGTCGAACCCGAGGTCGCCTTCTGCGATCTGGACGGCCTGGCCCAGCTGGCCGAGGACTTCCTGCGCAGCATCTTCTCCCACGTGTTGGAGACCTGCCCCGAGGACATGGCCTTCTTCAACCGCTTCTACGACCAGGAACTCATCCAGACCCTGGAGGACATCGCCAACTCCGACTTCGAGCGCATGACCTACACCGAGGCCGTCGCCGCCCTCCAGTCCTCCGGCGAGTCCTTCGAGTACCCCGTGCAGTGGGGCGCCGACCTCCAGTCCGAGCACGAGCGCTACCTGACCGAGCAGAAGGTCGGCCGGCCCGTCATCGTCACCGACTACCCCAGCGCCATCAAAGCCTTCTACATGCGCCTCAACACGCCCGGCCCCGGCGACCCGGGCGAGACCGTCCGCGCCATGGACGTGCTGGTCCCCCGCATCGGCGAGATCATCGGCGGCAGCCAGCGCGAGGAGCGCCTAGACGTCCTCCAGCGCCGCATGGCCGAGGCCGGCCTCGACGACGCCCCCTATTGGTGGTACCTCGACCTCCGCCGCTACGGCACCGCGCCCCACGCCGGCTTCGGCCTCGGCTTCGAGCGCACCGTCCAGTTCGCCACCGGCATGCAGAACATCCGCGACATCATCGCCTTCCCCCGCACCCCCCGCAACGCCGAGTTCTGACCCGCCACCTCCTCCACCCTGTCATTGCCCCTCCTCCCTTCTGTCATTGCGAGCGCAGCGCGGCAATCCCGTCGCCCCAACCCGCCATCCTTGCCCTCTCCCGTCATTCCGGCGAAAGCCGGAATCCACCCTGACGCGTACCTAGTTTACGGCTGGGAGACGTCAGAATCAGGATTTTCAAGATTTGGGGATTATCAGGATTTGAACCGTTCCGTGATGGAGACTGCCCAATCCTGAAATCCCGCAAATCCTAATTCAGACATCTTCCGGTAATCAAATAAATCCCGTCTATCCTGTCCATCTATGCCAATTCACCCCTTGCCCGCTATAGAACTCCTGTACTATCATGCATCTCGCAGGTGATTGTCCCTTTACGACCAGGTTCCGAGAATACACGGCCAACCCCATCAGCATCCAAGTCGCTACCGGCATTCGCAGGAGACTGTCCCCGATCAGACTAATCGGAGCAGTCCCCTCGGCCACCGCGTCCGCCACAACGCGCCATGCCCGAGCCCCTGCCCGGTGTTCATGGAAAATGAGAGCGAAAAACCTAGCGCAAATCCTCCGGCCGTAGGGCTGATCACTTCCCGGAACCTGGTCATCAACAACCATTCCACAAATCACCTGTCACCTGCAACAACCAATCCCCAATCGCCTGCAAAAATCCAATCTCACGAGACCGTCATTCCGGCGAAAGAACGTCACCCCGTACTTGATACGGGTCCGGAATCCATCCCGTCCATCCTGGGCATCCATGCAAAACCGGGACGCACCCAAACCCATCGGAGGCAATCATCATGGGCAGTGTCCTGCACCATCAGACCCAGGCCCGGCGCTTTCTGTCCCTGGCCCGATCCGACCTCAACGCCGGCGACTGCGCCCGCGCCGCCAACGCCCTGGCCCGGGCCGCGTCCCACGCCGCCACCGCCGCCGCGGTGGAGTGGATCTGGATTAACCGTTACACCCGCCGCCGGCTGACCAACTACCTCTTCCGCATGGCGGCAGAGGGCCGGATCTCGAATGGCGGGGTGAAAACCTTCCGCAACATCTACCATCTCCCCCGCCGCTTGGCCGCAGCCGACCCCGATGAGGCCCGCCGCCTGTGCCGACAGGCCCGGAACCGCGTGTCCGCGTTGATCCGCTCCATTGAGGGCGCCATCGCCGGCCGGCCGGTCACCGGCCGCGCTCGCCGTCCCCCGCGACCTCCGTCGCGTCCTCTGCCCCGGTCCGTGAGCGAGATTATGGCTCTGCCCAACTTCAACGAGATCGCCCGGACCTCCGACCTGTCCCGGTCACCGCTGGCCCGTCTCCCTGATCACCACAACTTCTACGCCCGCGGCCTCACTCCCGGTCCCTGTCCCTGTCACCCGGCCGACCTGACCCTCCGCGGCAACCCCTCCTCCATCGAGCTTTCGCCCCTCTGGAAACGCGCCCTGGAACACACCTTCCACGTCAAATTCCCCGACACCATCCCCGTCCACCTGTAAAAGCCCTCTCCCCTTGCGGGAGAGGGTTGGGTGAGGGGTATCGCTCGTTGCTGAAGCGTCATTGCGGCCCCGCACTTGACGCTGGCTCCAACTGTCATTGCGAGCGCAGCGTGGCAATCTCGTTGCTGGAGGCGCCATTCTTCAGGCAACGAGACCTCCATCACCGAACGGCTCCAATCCTGATAATCCTTAAATCCCGAAAATAACGTCACCCCGTACTTGATACGGGGCCTGCTTCTGACAATTCCCCGAGCGTCAGGATTTTCACGCCGCAATAATATCAGCCAATATGATAATTGACATCGCAAATTACCGATGGTAATTTCTGGCCTGGAAACGAGTTAACGCGCCGAAATTGCGCAGTAATTCGTAAAATATTGGCCGGGAGTAATCAAATGTCAGAACACAAAAGGTCCCGATTGGCGCGTTTCGCAATATTGATACCGCTGGCGCTGGCTCTCGTCGCCGTCTGGGCTTGCGGCGGTAGCGCCGCCGAACCACAACAGCCGGCCGCCGCCCCTGCGGCCACCCAGGCCCCGGCTGCCCCTGCGCAGGCCGCCACCGCGGCCCCTGAGCCCACCGCCATGCCGGCCATGGCCGACGAGGCCAGCTATCTCCACCTGGCCGTCACCCCGCTGCCGCAGGACACCTTCTTCCCCTGGCTGGCCACCAGCAGCGGCCAACTCGTCTTCCGGCCCATGTGGGAGAACATCACCACCATCTCCCCCGAAACCGGCGTCTCCACCATACTGCCCCAGCTGGCCCGGGAGTGGGAGATGAGCCCCGACGCCAGCCAGTACACCTTCTACCTCCAGGAAGGCGTTGAGATGCACCACGGTTGGGGCGAGTTCACGGTCAAGGACGTCGTTCTCACCATCGACCAGCAGATGTCCGATCCCCTGGCCGGTTGCAAGGGTCCCCTGTCGCGGTTCATGGGCTTCGACTCCATGACCGAGATGGTCGATGCCGGCAAGATGGAAATCATTGACGACTACACCTTCCGGATGGACCTCGCCCAGCCCCAGGTGGACGTCGCCGACTGGTGGTTCAACATCCTGGTGATCCCCTGTGCCGCCGTGCGCAGCTCCGCCCAGCACGCCGAAGAAGGCGACGCCATGTTCGAGACCGGCCCGGCCGGCACCGGCGCCTTCCAGTTCGTGAACCGCGAACTCAAGGAGTACACCGAGTACGAGGCGGTGCCCTACGACCACTGGCGCGTGAACCCCGAGTTCGACCGGCTGCGGATCAGCACCACCCCCGAGGACCTGACCCGTCTGGCCATGCTGCTCACCGGCGAGGCCAACATGGTGGACGTGCCCAAGGTGCTGCACCAGCAGGCCGTCGACGAGGGCATGGAGATCTTCGAGAGCCCGCTGCCCTCCGTCGGCCTTTCCCTCTTCCCGCTGGGTCAGTACTACGTCAGCCAGGTCAACTGGAACCCCGACACCGAGCCGTGGAACGCTCCCGGAGAAACGGGCAACAAGGTCAGGGAGGCGCTGAACCGCGCCATCAACCGCGAACAGATCATCAACGAGCTGTTCAAGGGCCGCGGCGAACCCATGTACAACACTATCTTTCACCAGTCCCTTGAGGGCTGGAATCCCCGCTGGGAAGAGGAGTTCGACGAGAGGTATGGCTACGATCTGGAGCGGGCCAAGGAACTGCTGGACGAGGCCGGCTACCCCGGCGATAACGGGCAGAACCGCTTCTACATGGAGGTGTACCAGACCAGCTTGCCCGGCCTGCCGGAGACCATCGAGGTGGCGCAGACCGTGGCCCAATCCTTTGAGGACATCGGCATCCAGGTGAAGCTGGTGGAAGTGGAATTCGCCCGGGCCCTGGACGCCTTCCGCGACCAGCATGACGCCCACTTCATCCTGCCCGCGCGGCAGACCATCCGCCAGATCAACGCCAACACGCGCATCTACTACTACACCGGGCCCACCGACCCCGAACTGGGGCGGCCCACCGGAGGCGTCCTGTACATGGAGGGCCAGCTGTACGACGACACCTACGAAAAGTTGCTGGTGGAAACCGATCCCCAGGTCCGCCACGAGCTCATCCAGAAAATGGGCGACGACATTTACGACACCTACCGTACCATCCCCGTCGTGAACATCCGCTCAACGTTGGTGGCCAATCCGGAGGAGGTGGCAGAGTACAAGTTCGGCAGCCTCACCGGCGTCTTCGGCCATTTGGAGTACGCCAAACGGGCCCGGTAGCCGATCCCGAAATACGCCGCACCTGCGACATAACGGGGCGTCGGTGGACCGGCGCCCCGATAGTTTTCGATCGCTGTTGGGGCAATTACTGAATGAATTCGTCAATAAAACATTGTGTACCGCATGATATTAGAAATGCTCACTGATCTAATATCATGTAAACGTAATGGGATGTTACTAACGAAGAAGTATCCAATAAAGTGATAATTGACATCGTAAATTGCCAGTGATACTGTCTGCCGGGAAATGAAACGGCCTCAATTTTAAGGGAGGCCATTTCCAACCGAAACGGCAGGAGGTAACCCTATGGCATTTTATCGTCCGGCTCGCTTGCCGAGAATCCTTGTTGCTTTGGCGCTGCTCTTATCCCTGGTAGCCATCTGGGCCTGTGGAGGATCCGAAGCCCCGGCACAACAGGCGCCCGCGCCGGCTGCAACCGCAGCGCCGGCCGCGCCCGCGCAAGCCGCCGCCACCGCCGCACCCGAACCCACCGCCATGCCGGCCATGGCCGACGAGGACAGCTATCTCCACCTGGCCGTCACCCCGCTGCCCCAGGACACCTTCTTCCCCTGGCTGGCCACCAGCAGCGGTCACCTCCCCTTCCGGCCCATGTGGGAAAACCTGACCACCATCTCCCCCGAGACCGGCGTCTCCACCATCCTGCCCCAGCTGGCCCGGGAATGGGACGTCAGCCCCGACGCCAGCGAGTACACCTTCCGCCTCCAGGAAGGGGTCCAGATGCACAACGGCTGGGGCGAGTTCACCGTCAAGGACGTCGTTCTCACCATCGACCAGCAGATGTCCGACCCGCTGGCCGGCTGCAAGTCGCCCCTCAAGCGGTTCATGGGCACCGACTCCATGACCGAGATGATCGAAAACGGCGGCGCCGAGATCATCGACGACTACACCTTCAAGATGACCCTGGCCCAGCCCCAGGTGGACGTCGCCGACTGGTGGTTCAACATCCTGGTCGTTCCCTGCGCCGCCGTCCGCAGCGCCGCTCAGTATGAAGCCGAGGGCGACGCCATGTTCGAGACCGCCCCCTCCGGCACCGGCGGCTACCAGTTCGTCGATCGCGAGCTCAAGGAGTACACCGAGTACGAGGCCGTGCCTTACGACCACTGGCGCGTCAACCCCGAGTTCAAGCGCCTGCGCATCACCACCGCCCCCGAGGACCTGACCCGCCTGGCCATGCTCCTCACCGGCGAGGCCAACATGGTCGACATCCCCAAGGTGCTGCACCAGCAGGCCATCGACGAGGGCATGGAGGTGTTCGAGAGCCCGCTGCCTTCGGTGGGACTGACCATCCTGCCCCTGGGACAGTATTACAAGAGCGAGGTCAACTGGAACCCGGACACCGAGCCGTGGAACGCCCCGGGTGAGACCGGCTCTCTGGTCCGCGAGGCGCTGAACCGCGCCATCAACCGGGAACAGATCATCAACGAGCTGTTCAAGGGTCGCGGCGAGCCCATGTACAACACCATCTTCCACGACTCCCTCGAAGGCTGGAACCCCCGTTGGGCCGAAGAGTTCGACGAGAAGTACGGCTACGACCCGGAACGGGCCAAGGAACTGCTCGACCAGGCCGGCTTCCCCGGCGACAACGGCCAGAACCGCTTCGCCATGGAGGTCTACCAGTCCAGCCTGCCCGGCCTGCCGGAGACCATCGAGGTTTCGCAGACAGTGGCCCAGTCCTTCCAGGACATCGGCATCGACGCCAAGCTGGTCGAGGTGGAGTTCGCCCGCGCGCTGGACGCCTTCCGCGACCGCCACGACGCCCACTTCATCCTCCCCGTGCGCCAGACCATCCGGCAGATCAACGCCAACGCCCGCATCTACTACTACACCGGCGAGACCAACCCGGAGACTGGCCTCCCCAACGGCGGCGTGCTCTATATGGAAGACCAGCTCTACGACGACACCTACGAGCAGCTCCTGATCGAGACCGACCCGCAGGTGCGCAACGAGATCATCATGAAGATGGGTGACGACATCTACGACACCTACCGCACCATCCCCATCGTCAACATCCGCTCCACCCTCGTGGTGAACCCCGACGAGGTGGCCGAGTACAAGTTCGGCAGCCTCACCGGCGTCTTCGGCCACCTGGAGTACGCCAAGCGCGCCCAGTAGCCGCACCGCGACACTCAACGACCCTTGCGGGACGGAATTCGTAATTCCGTCCCATTTTTGTTGTGCTTTATTTCACAAACATATTTGATGATAACGATTATTGACACTATAAATGAGATTTGATAACGTTTTGCGGAACAATGGAGATCGCGTACTGCGCGATCAGGCGACAAACGATGGAGGTGTGACGATGTCCGTTCATCGCATGGCTAAACCGTTTCGTACCATTTCACTGTTCCTGTTATCACTGGCCCTGCTTGCGGTGTGGGCCTGCGGTGAATCAGCCCCAGCCCCCGAGGAGAGTGCTGCCGTTGCCCCGGCCACTTCCGCGCCCGCCAGCGTCGCCGCCACCGCCGTCCCGGAAGCAACCGCAGTTCCCGCCATGGCCGAAAGCGAGGCCATGCTCCACCTGGCCGTGACCCCGCTGCCCCAGGACACGTTCTTTCCCTGGCTCGCCACCAGCAGCGGCCACCTGGTCTTCCGTCCCATGTGGGAGAACCTGACCACCATGTCCCCCACAACCGGAGTGTCCGAGATCTATCCCCAATTGGCCCGGGACTGGGAGATCAGCGCCGACGCCAGCCAGTACACTTTCTATCTCCAGGAGGGCGTGCAGTTCCACTTCGGTCAGGGCGAGTTCACGGTGAAGGACGTTATCTTCACCGCGGACCAGCAGATGTCCGACCCGCTGGCCGGCTGCAAGGCGACGCTCAGCAGATTCATGGGCGCTGACTCCATGACCGGCATGATGGAAAACGGCGACCTGGAGATCATCGACGATTACACCTTCAAGATGACCCTGGCTCGCCCCCAGGTTGACGTGGCCTCCTGGTATTTCAACATCCTGCAGATCGGCTGCATGGCGGTGCGCAGCTCGGCCCAGTTCGCCGCGGAAGGCGAAGCGATGTTCGAGAGCGGCCCCGCCGGCACCGGCGCCTACCAGTTCGCGGAACGCAAGCTGAAGGAGTACACCCAGTACGAAGCGGTGCCCTATGACCACTGGCGGGTTAACCCAGAGTTCAAGCACATGCGCATCACCACCACGCCTGAGGATCTGACCCGATTGGCCCTCCTCCTCACTGGTGAGGCCAACATGGTGGATGTGCCCAAGGTGCTGCACCAGCAGGCCCTGGACGAGGGCATGGAGATATTCGAAAGCCCGCTGCCCACCGTCGGCCTGACCATCATCCCGTTCGGCCAGTACTACGTCAGCGAGGTCAACTGGAACCCCGAAACCGAGCCGTGGACCGCTCCGGGCGAAACCGGCAACCTGGTGCGGGAGGCCATGAACCGGGCCATCGACCGGGAGCAGATCATCAACGAGCTGTTCAAGGGTCGCGGCGAGCCGATGTACAACACCATATTCCATGAGTCTCTGGAAGGCTGGAACCCGCGCTGGGCCGAAGAATTCGATGAGAAGTACGGCTACGATCCCGAACTGGCCCGGCAGCTTCTGGATCAGGCCGGCTACCCCGGCGACAACGGCCAGAACCGTTTCAGCCTAGAGGTCTGGCAGAGCAGCCTCCCCGGCCTGCCCGAAACCATCGAGGTTTCCCAGACGGTGGCCCAGTCCTTCGAGGACATCGGCATCGACGTGAAGCTGGTTGAGGTGGAATTCGCCCGCGCCATCGACGCCTTCCGCGACCGCCATGACGCCCACTTCATCCTGCCGGTGCGCCAGACCCTGCGTCCCATCACCGCTAACGCGCGAATCTACTACTACACCGGTGATACCAATCCGGAAACCGGCATCCCTGGCGGCGGCGTGGCATATATCGAAGACCAACTTTATGACGACACCTATCACCGCCTGCTGGAGGAAACGGATCAACCAACACGGGAACAGCTGGCCCAGACGATGGGTGACGACATCTACGACGAGTACCGCACCATCCCCGTCGTCAACATCCGTTCAACCCTGGTGGTGGATCCCGAAGAGGTGGCCGAGTACATCTTCGGCAGTATCACCGGCGTCTTCGGCCACCTGGAGTACGCCAAGCGCGCCCAGTAGCCGCACCGCGACACTCGACGACCCAACGCATGGGGGCGGTTAGACACCGCCCCTATCTGATTGACGGCGATGGTGCGACCGGGGCGCCTCGGTTGACAGCGGCGCAGTCCTCATGTATCATGTATAATAATAAATAATATTACTATTTGCGCCTGCGAAACGCCGTAGACCACAACAACGCCCAGCAATCAGCCGACCGCCGACGGAGGACCAAGTTGAAATCGACTCCCGGATAACGGAGGTGACGTTATGGTTAATCCTAGCCTCTCCAGACTGCTCCGCCTCTCCATCACGTTATCAACCTTTCTCTCCCTGCTCGCCCTTGCGGCCTGTGGCCAGGCGGCCGCCCCTCAGGAGGAAATCGCCGCCCCAATCCCCGTCGGCGCCGAGGCCGCCAGTTCTGCGTCCACCGCGGTTCCGGCGCCCACCCGCGCGCCATCCATGTCCGAAAGCGGGGCCATGCTCCACCTGGCCGTGACCCCGCTCCCCCAGGACACCTTCTATCCCTGGCTCGCCACCAGCAGCGGCCACCTGGTCTTCCGCCCCATGTGGGAGAACCTGACCACCGTCGACCCCAAAACCGGCGTCTCTGACGTCTATCCCCAGTTGGCTCGCGAATGGGAAGTCAGCCCCGACGCCAGCCAGTACACCTTCCGCCTCCAGGAGGGCGTCCCGTTCCACTTCGGCCACGGCGAGTTTACCGTCAAGGACGTGGTCCTCACCGCTGACCAGCAGATGTCCGACCCCCTGGCCGGTTGCAAGGCCCATCTCAGCAGGTTCATGGGCGCTGACTCCATGACCGAGATGATCGATAACGGCGACATGGAGATCATCGACGACTATACCTTCAAGATGAACCTGGCCCAGCCCCAGGTGGACGTGGCGTCCTGGTACTTCAGCATCCTGCAGATCGGCTGCATGGCCGTCCGCAGCTCTGCCCAGCACGCCGCCGAAGGCGACGCCATGTTCGAGAACGGCCCGGCCGGCACCGGCGCCTACCAGTTCGTGGAACGCGAGCTCAAGGAATACGCCGAATTCGAGGCCGTGCCCTACGACCACTGGCGGGTCAACCCCGAGTTCAAGCGCCTGCGCATCAGCACTACCCCGGAAGACCTGACCCGCTTGGCCATGCTGCTGACTGGCGAAGCCAACATGGTGGACGTGCCCAAGGTCCTGCACCAGCAGGCCATCGACGCGGGCATGGAGGTTATCGAAAGCCCACTGCCCACCGTTGGCCTCACCATCCTGCCTTTGGGACAGTACTACGTCACCCAGGTCAACTGGAACCCCGACACCGAACCCTGGAACGCTCCCGGCGAATCCGGCGTCCTGGTGCGCCAGGCCATGAACCGGGCCATCGACCGGGACCAGATCATCAACGAGCTGTTCAAGGGCCGCGGCGAGCCTATGCACAACACCATCTTCCACCCGTCGCTGGAGGGCTGGAACCCCCGCTGGTCCGAAGAGTTCGACGAGAAGTACGGCTACGACCCCGAGCTGGCCCGGCAGCTTCTGGACCAGGCCGGCTACCCCGGCGACAACGGCCAGAACCGCTTCAGCCTGGAGGTCTGGCAGAGCAGCCTCCCCGGCCTGCCCGAAACCATCGAGGTTTCCCAGACGGTGGCCCAGTCCTTTGAGGACATCGGCATCGACGTAAAGCTGGTGGAGGTGGAATTCGCCCGGGCCATCGACGCCATGCGCGATCGGCACGACGCCCACTTCATCCTTCCCGTGCGCCAGACCCTCCGCCCCATCACCGCCAACACCCGCATCTACTACTACGCTGGCGGCGGCCGATTCAGCGAGACGACAGGTCTGCCCACAGGAGGCGCTATCTACATGGAAAGCCAGCTATACGACGACACCTATGACCGTCTGCTGGTGGAAACCGACCCCGAGGAGCGCAACCGGGTGGCCCGGGTGATGGGCGACGATATCTACGACACCTACCGCACCATCCCCATCGTCAACATTCGGTCAACGCTGGTGGTGAATCCGGAGGAAGTGGACGAGTACATTTTCGGCAGCATCACCGGCGTCTTCGGCCACCTGGAATACGCCAGGCAGGCCCAGTAGCTAACGCTTACTCATTTTGTCATCGCGAGGAGCGCAGCGACGTGGCGATCTCGTTGCTGAAAGAGACGTCATTGCCCCGGCGAGATTGCCGCGCTGCGCTCGCAATGACGGTTTGAGTGAAACTGGGTACGCGTGAAGGCCCAGTAGATGGAAGATGCTGAACCGGCCCGGCCGGGAGGAGGGATCCGACCGGGCCAGACGCCCGAAGAAGGGGCAGGAGACGGGACGCTGCCGCCGCTAAGGCAGCGCCCCGACTTTTTGCAGCATTGCCTGCGTGCCGGCCAGGTCGCCCAGATCGGCCAGGGTGATGTCGGGCTGGCCAATCTCTTCCAGCGGCGTCAGCAGCACTGACGGGCGGACCTCTTCGACCAAGGGGTACTCGAAGGTCGAACCGGCAAAGTACTGCTGGGCCACCTTGCTCAGCAGAAAGCGGACAAACGCCTCCGCGTTCTCCGGGTTGTCCGCAGTCTCCAGGATGCTGACGCCGGACACCAGCACGATGGCACCGGGGCCGGCGGCGCGCAGGTGGGCATTCCGCGCCGGAAAGTCCTCGCCCTCTTCAGCGATGAAGCGGTACAGGTAGTAGTGGTTCACCAGGCCAACGTCGATTTCCCCGGCCGCCGCCGCCGCAACCTGCGGGGTGTTCTTGGGATAGTTCTGGACGTCGTTGTCCAGCATGGCGCGCAGCCATTGCTCGGTGCGTTCTTCGCCCCATCCCACGCGCAGAGCGGTCACCATCGCCTGAAAGGAACCGTTGGTCGGCGCCCAGCCTACCCGTCCCTTCCAGCCCGGCTCGGTGAAACCCCACAGGTCGTCGGGCAGATCGGCCTCGGTGAACGCCTCGGTGCCGTACACCACCACCCGGGCGCGCCCGGTGATGCCCACCCAGCTGCCGTCAGTGGATCGCGCCCACTCCGGGGTCATCACGATGACGTCCTCCGGCAGCGCCACCATCATTTCGGAAACGGCGGCGAGACCCCCGGGATCCTGGGCGTAGAACACGTCGGCCGGCGAGTTGCCGCCTTCTTCAAGGAGCGTGGCGGCCAAAGCGCTGGTTCCGGCGTACTTGACCTGGACGTCGATGCCGGTGGTGCCCTTGAACTGCTGGATGATCGGAGCCACCAGCGACTCGCTGCGGCCCGAGTATATGACCAGCTTTCCTGGGTCATCAGTGCTGGACGGCTCGGACACGACCCGCGTGACCTCTACCGGCACTTCCCGTGTCACCTCCACCACGCGGGTCACCTCCACCGGAACCGGAGCCGGCTGAGCGGCGGGGGATCCGCAGGCTGCCAGCAGCGGGATGAGGGCCAGCGCGGCCGCTATCAGCAGCCAGTGGAGGCTGCGCCCGCCTGTTTTCATCTGTTCGTACATCATGGCTTCCTCCGCGACGGTCTCCGAAATTGCTCGGTTCGATGCCCGTCAACTTCCGATACGCAATGTCGAAAATGCTGTCCTAACGGCACGTTATCATCTGGTTCAGGCCGAACGCGATCATAAATTAGTGCATACTTATTTTTGTGTCAAGTCCTGGATTACGTGATAAATCAACCAACATCGCTTGCCCGGTTGAGGCGCGAATTCTTCCCCCTTCTGCTACTCATGCGTACCCGCTTTCGTAAATTGTCAGAAGCAGGATTCACTGGATGGATTGGATTTACCGGATTGGATGGGTGCCTGCCGTCGAACGGCTCCAATCCTGCTGATCCTCCAAATCCGGTAAATCCTGCTTCTGACGATCCCCAAACTGGGTACGCGCGAGCCTGCCAGAGATGTTGACAGGGCGTTAACGCGCAGATACACTGATGCCTGCATTCAATTCGCCTTCATTAGTAGACGCGATACAGCCTGAAAATGTTCTTCGCCCAATCTAAACATCGCACGCAGGCAGCAGTCAGCAAAGCTGTTACCGGGCACAAGGCCCTGCGGTTGTCGGGCTTGTGGAAATCCTTTCGGGAAACCCAAGCCGTCGCCAACGTCGACCTTGACGTTGAATCCGGAGAGATCCTTTGCCTGCTGGGCCCCAGCGGGTGCGGAAAGACCACCACGCTGCGCCTTATCGCCGGGTTTGACGCGCCTGACGCCGGGACCATACAGATCGGCGGGCGCACCGTGTACGGGCCGGGCGTGAACGAGAGCCCGGAGAAGCGCCGCGTCGGCATGGTGTTTCAGGAAGGCGCGCTGTTCCCTCACCTCACCGTTGCGCAGAACATCGCCTTCGGGCTGGGTCGCACGCGGCATCGCAAGGAGCAGGTGGCTGCAGCGTTGCGGATGGTTGACCTGCAAGGCTACGACGAACGGTACCCGCACCAGCTGTCGGGCGGACAGCAGCAGCGCGTGGCGCTGGCCCGGGCCCTCGCACCCGAGCCGGACCTGATCCTCATGGACGAGCCCTTCTCCAGCCTGGACCGCGGCCTTCGGGAACAGTTGCGCACCGAGGTGCGGGCCATATTGCGCGAGCGCGGCGCCACCGTGGTATGCGTGACCCACGACCAGGAAGAAGCCATGCAGCTGGGCGACCGCGTCGTGGTGATGAACGCGGGAAGGATCGAACAGCTGGGTTCACCCGAGTCGATATTTCACAACCCGGACAACCGCTTCACCGCCGAGTTCTTCGGCGCCGCCGACTTCCTGCCGGCATGGCAAGAGGGTGATGTCCTGGCCTGTGAGGTTGGCGCCACTCCATGGCCGTCTTTCTGGCCCTCGCCATGGCCGGAGCACAAGGTCTTGCAGGTGATGGTGCGCCCCGACTGCCTGGACATCGTTGCGGACGACACGGGCGACAGCGTTGTGACCGGCCGCGAGTTCATGGGGGCCTTTCACATGTACGCCGTGGAGTTGCCGTCGGGACAGCGGGTTCAGGTAATGAAGTCCCACGTTGAGCACGTCGAGCCGAGTTCCCGCGTCCGGATCCTCCTCCGGGAAGGCCACAAGCTCCTGCCCTTCGTCGACGGCCGGGCTTTCTTCGACGCCCCGGCCTACGCGTCAGAATTGGACGGCGCGCCCGCGTAGAAACAGCTACCGCCCGCGGATTGGCGATGCCGCCCGGATGGGGCGGCATTTTCAATTTGCGCTCCCGGTCTTCGCGCACATACCGTGAAGAACAGTCGAGATTGCCTCCCGCCCGTTCGGCGATGCGCCGACGGAGTTCGTCGCCCTCCTCATATTGTAAATTGGCATGATTGGGGGATTTCCATCAAGGAACGATTCCAATCCCGATAATCCCTGAATCTTGAAAATCCTGATTCTGACGCTTTACCGCCGCAAACTGAGCACACGTGAGCCTCCCGATTCGCCTGGCCTATAATGGAAGGCGCACCATAGCGGTCAATGCGATCACCGCGCGAACGGACCGGTGTTGACCGTACTTGACGTCCATATAGAGCACTGATCCAAGTTCGCGCCGTCGGAGATTTGACGTGAACCACACAAGAGCCATTTTCTTCGACGGGGACGATACCCTGTGGAACTTCCGCGACGCCATGCGGGCCGCGCTGGGGGAGACGCTGGTAGTGTTGCGCCGCATAGTGGACAACGCGGCGGCCGACGCGCTTACCGTTGAGCGCATGGTGGAGATACGGGAGGCCGTCGCCGCTGAGATGAGCGAAAGCACGACCCTGGTGGAAACCATCCGCCGCGTGTCCCTGGCCCGAACGCTGGCCGAGGTCGGACACCCCAGCGAGGACGACGCTCAGCGACTGTTCGAGGTGTACAACGCGGCCCGGTTCGCGGCCACCCGGCCCTTTGCCGGCGTTCCCGACCTGCTGAACGACCTCAGGGGCCGCTACCAGCTGGGCGTGGTGTCCAACGGGAACACCTACCCGGGTCGGGTGGGTCTCGGCGGCATTTTCAGCTTTGTGATCCTGGCCCAGGATTGCGGCATCGCCAAGCCGGATCCGCGCATCTTCCAGCTGGCCCTGAACAAATGCGGCCGCAGCGCGGCGCAGGTGGTCCACGTTGGCGACTCTCTGGAGAGCGACGTTCTGGGCGCCAACGGGTGCGGCATCCGCAGCGTGTGGCTCAACATGGACGGCGCCACCAACGCCTCCGGCGTCGCGCCGGACCACGAGATCAGCGACCTGCGGGAACTGCTGGACATCCTGTAGCGTTGCCGTCATCGTCGCACGCTCGGGGCGCGCCCGTCGAACCGTCCGTGACGGGGTATGCGGTATAATCGCGGCACATCTTGATCCATCCCCGGAGGAAGGGGTCGTGCCGCGACCACGTAGAACCGCCACCGAAACCAGGACCCAGACGGAAGGGCATGATACGCCGGACCGATTGTCGCCGGTTACCGAGAACTACCTGCTGTCGCTGTACAAGATGTGGGAGGACTCGGAGATTCCCACGCTGACCCAGCTGACGGAGGCGTTGAGGCAGTTGCCGCCCACGGAAGGCTTGGGGACCTCCGTCCCATCGGTTGCTGGAATGCTGCGCCGGATGCAGAAGCAGGGCCTGGTTGACATCGGCAACGACAAGCGCATTCGGATGACAACGCGCGGCAAGAAGGAAGGTGAGAACATCGCGCGCCGGCACCGGCTGGCAGAGTGGCTCGTGGTGAGCCTGCTGGGGATGGAGTTGCACGAGGCCCACATCGAGGCGCACCAGCTGGAGCACGGTATGTCCGACGCCATGGAAGCCAAACTCATGGAGCGATTGGGCAACCCAACCCATTCGCCCTTCGGCTGGCCGATACCGGGCAGCGGGCCGACAACGCCGCCGCCGGGAGCGGTCACCCTTGACAACGCCACCAGCGGCACGGCCTACCTGGTGGATCGGGTCCCGGAAGAGGATGCGGAGCTGCTGAAATTCCTGGGCGCGGCGCGATTGGTGCCGGAACGCCGGATCACGCTCCTGGAGGGCATGCCCTACCTGGGCGTAATGCAGGTGGAGACGGAAGTGGACCGCATCTCCATCGGCTACAATGTGGCGCGGCAGATCGTGGTGCGGCCGGCCGGGGATGAGGAAGCCGACGACTAGACTTCGTTGCTGAGAGAGCGGCGCACCTCGGCCCAGCCGTCGGCCATGGTGCGCTCCGGGAACGCCGGCGGTTCCGGCTCGGGCAGCACCTTTACGGCAACCAGCACCGGGCCGGCGCGGGCCATGATGTCCTCCAGGCCGATCAGGAACTCCTCCAGGTTGTCGAACCGGCAAGCGTGGGCGTAGCCGGCGCTGCGGGCCATACCCTCGAAATCCACCCGGTCCAGCCCGCGAATGGGCATCCCGTCCGTGGAGGTGTGGTCAGCGTCCTCTAGGACGAAGTGCACGAAGTTCGCCGGCGCGGCCTCGCCGATGGTGGCCAGGCTGGCCAGGTCGGTGCGCAGGGTGGCGTCGCAGTCCAGCACCAGGATGCGGCGGTTGGGCTGGGCCAGGGACAGCCCGAGCCCGACGGCGGGCGCGCGGTCCATGCAATCGGTGAGGTCGATGTCCAGCTCGCGCCGCTCGGAGACGTTGTGCCAGTCACGCAGGGCGGCGGAGGTGGATACCACCAGCGCGTCCTGGCGGTGGTAGTTGATGGCGCGGGCGACCTCGCGGGACGGGATCATGTTTATTTGCAAGGATATACAGGATTGAAAGGATGACTGTTTATCGGGAGGGATGTGGTCGGTTATTCGTCAGAGTCTGCGGAGCGGTCGGTCTCCCGTCGGGCCTCGGCGCGGCGTTGGGACACCATGAGGTACAGGCCGGCAGGTATTAGGACAGCGCCGGGGATGGCCTTGAGCGCGTTGCCCTCCACGAAACCCAGCCACAGCAGGTAAAAGCCGGCCACCACCACGGCCGAGGCGAGCAGGCGACCGACGATGCTGAAGGGTCGAAACTTGGGCATGGGCCGGCCCGGGCTGGGTCGTCAGGTGCTGACGGTCTCAGGCTGTGCCAGCGAGGCCAGCGCCGGCGCCAGATGTTTGGACGCCTGCCGCAGGTCCACCGCCACGATGTCCCAGCCGCTCCCGTCGTCAAACCACTGCCGGTAGCTCACGAAGTCGCCGTTGTCCACCACGCGGTAATCGGCGTCCTCGTCTGGCTTGTCGCCCAGCGTCAGCGTGTCAGTGTCGGCGTCGTAGCCCCGCCCCGCGCTCAAAGGGAGGAACCGGCTCAAATCGAGTATGTCGATCCGCGTAACGTCCTCGATACCCGCGTCCGCAAAGTCGAGTATAACTCTGAAGTCATCTCGCAAAGTGCCGCCGCTGCGTCCATGTGGGTCAGCGATTATGATTAGCGCATCGTCTTCGGAATAGTACTTAACCTGCATCCCGCACCTCCAAGTATCGGCAACGCTGCTGGAACCAGGGGCGGCCCGCTTCGACAATCCGCATGGACGCCCACTGGTCAAAGTGAGCCGATACGATTTCGGCGTCATCCAGCGACACGGTGACCCGCAGCATCATGTCTCGGCCGGGAACGAATCCCCAATAGGTCATGGTTACACTGCCCTTGTCGTCTGTGCATATGCCGCGGGCTGCCCAATTTTCCAGAACGTGCTGAATTCTGGCGACGGTAACCTCGTCGCGCGGAGTTTCGCGCAAGTGCCGGGTCAGCCATCGGGTGACGCCGCCCGCCGTGATGGTCTCCGGCAATCTGCGCTGGGCGTCCAAAGCGCAGCCGGGACCCATGGGCGGGCGGGTTGACAAGCGCTAGTTGTCGCCGGAGAGGGCTGCGGTGACCTCCTCGTAGGCCTGCTGCGCGGTGCGGGAGGCGCGGGTGCGGAACTGCACCGGAGTGTTCTCGATCTCGGGCTCCACGGCAAGGTAGATGAATACCGGGCCCTCGGCGGCCAGCACTTCTCTGATCCCGGTGGTGAAGTCTTCCAAGTTGTCGAAGGAGAACACGGCCGCATAGCCGGCGCCTCGGGCCAGTTCCTCCCAGTTGGTGACGCCCTCGGAGCCGGGAATGGGCTGGCCGCCGGTGACCGCGTAAACGCCGTTGTTGAAGAGGAAGTGGTAGAAGTTCTTCGGCGCCTTGGTGGAGGTGGTGACCAGCGCGCCCAGGTTCATCAGCAGGCTGCCGTCGCCGTCCAGCACCATGACCTTGCGCCCGGGCTGGGCCAGGGCGATGCCCAGGCCGACGTTGCTGGCCTTGCCCATGGCGCCGGAGATCGGCAGGTCCAGGTTCTGGTTGGTGGTGACGGAGGGCAGGCCGAACCGGACGTTGCCCGCGTTCATCGTGGGTACGACGACGGCGTCTTCGCGGTTGCTGTCAATCAGTCGCACGGCATCGGTGTTGTTGATCATGATGGGGTACTCCTGGAAACTCAGTTGTCAAAAGGCTCTAGGCGCCAAACTCAGTGCCGATGAGAACGGCTACGGGGCGGCTGAGACGCTGGGATTCTTCGAACGCGATGCTGATGCGGTCGGCGTCGTCATCGGTTTCCACGAGGTAGTAGTTGATGCCCCAGGCGTGGAGGATGTGCTCGATGAAACGGCCGGCGGAGTCGGGGGTGGGACCGCGGCGGGTCCAGCCGCGATAGCCGACCAGCATGACCAGGGGCTGGTTGAGGTCCAGGCACAGGCCGCGAATGGAGTCGCCAGCCTCGAAGACGCCGGTGTTCTGGATGAGCACCACGGGGTTGGCGCCCCCGACCCAGAGGCCGGCGGCGACGGCCATGGTCTCGCCTTCGCGGCACACCGGAATCAGGTCCAGGGTGGGCTCTTCCATCATCATGTTGTAGAGGAAATTGGTCTCGCTGTCGGGCAGCCACACGACGTGCGAGACGCTGTTCTTCTTCAGCTCCGCAACCAGGGATTGCGGATGCAGAACGGATTCGTAGACTTCGGTGGTCATTCGGGAGACTCCTTGAAAAATGCGCCGGGAAAGGCGCGCTGGCGGTACATTTAAGTCCAGCCGGCATTATATGGGGCGGCATTTGGGGCGTCAACGAAAGTGGTGGCAGCGCGGCTGGTCACGCTCCAGCGAAGCGATCCTCGCGCCTCACTTCGCCTTGATCCAACCGCCGCAGTGGTATGATGCGCTCACCGGCGCCCAGCTACACCACTGACTTGTCCATCGAGGTTCAGCATGACAACTGCCCGGCCCGCCAAGCCGCCGGCCCCGTCCGCTCCGGCCACGCCCTTCCGACTTCCCGACATACCGGAGAAGCATCCTGACGACATGACCAGCGTTGACAGCCTGCACCAGTACGGCGCCATTGCCAATATCGTCCAGCGCCTGGGCGACCCCGATACCACCATCGTCAGCGCCGAGCACTACGTCGTCCCCGGCCCGGCCTACGTGGCTGGCGAAAGCCGATACCCCGACCTGCTGGTGGCATTTGGCGTTGACCCGGCCGCCTACGAAGCCAGCAACGGCTATATCGTTTCCGAGCAGAGCAAGCCGCCGGACTTCATCCTGGAGGTGGCGTCGCGGCGCACCGCCAGCGATGACCTGTCGGGGAAGATGGACTACTACGAGCGGATGGGCGTGGGGGAGTACTGGCTGTTCGATAGGGACGGGCGGTTCTACGGGTTCATCCTGCGGGGTTATCGATTGGTGGACGGGAAATACGAGGCCATCGAGATCGACGAGATTGCGCCCGGGGTGTTCCAGGGGCACAGCGCCGCGCTGAACCTGGACTTGAGGGCAGGGAACCGCTACCTGGGATGGTACGACCCGTCCACCGGGGAGCATGTCCCGACGCTGCCCGCCGAAACCGCACGGGCCGATGCCGCCGAGGCTCGGGCTGAAGCCGCCGAGGCTCTGGCTCAGGAGCTGGCGGCGGAGTTGCATCGGCTGCGCGAGGGCCGTTAGCGAACGGTCTATTTACCCCCGCGCCGGTCCTGGGCTGGCACAGTCTGGTTGCCACCGGATGGCGCTCCCGGCACGTTCGGCAATGCAGCGACAACATGCCGTGAAAGGGCCTTGAGGTGTACGTGAATCTTGTTGACAGGCCAAATTGAATGTGATAATTTTCACCAGCCAAAAACGGGCTACGTAATTTCAACCGCTTTGCGTAGTCGATCCCGGGCAGAGAGCCCAGCATCATACGTTCGAGCGCAGGTTCACCAGCCACATGCCGCAAACCGACCCCAACGCGATGAACGCGGCTCTCTGGGCCGATGTCAGCCTTTGGCTGACGTACCTGTGGATTTATTTCCCCCTGATCATTGTCTTTGCGTTCAGCATGCTGATCGCTCACGGCCTCATCCCGTCGGGTGTGCAGACCGGCACCTACCCGCCGTTCTTCTCGCGTTTGAGATTACCCCTCACTGTGATCGGCGTTGCCGCCTTGGCGGGAGCCGTGGTCATGATGATTCTGACCATCATGCAGTCACCGATGACGCTGCAGAACGTTTGGGGACGCCTTTTCGTATAGCGCGCCGGGCGCTTGGCTGACCCGTCTCCATGCCTGCTGCCTGACGCAACCGGCCCTGCCGCCCACAGACCTGACGATATCCATGCCGCCCCTCCCACCTCCCCGACTGCTAATCCCGATGGCGATTGCCGGTCTCGTTGTAACGGCCATCGTCGCGTTCATCTTGGTGGTGCTGTTCATATCCTGGTTCTCCAACCCGCCCTTCGGTTGGGGAGACGCGCCAGCCCAACCCATCCCCTTCCCGCACACGGTGCACGCGGGTTCCGTCGAAGAAGGCGGCCATGCCATCCAGTGTGAGTTCTGCCACCGCAACGTGACCTCGGGAGCCGCTGCCACGGTGCCGGCGGTGGAGGTCTGTGTGATCTGCCACAAGCAGGTCAACGGCAACAACGTGACTACCGACGCGGTGGAGCCGGAAACGCTGATCAACATCCAGCGGGTGCTGGACAAGCACGCGGAACAGCGGCCCATTGACTGGGAACGGGTTCACCGGATGCCGGACCACGTGCGGTTCGTGCACGAAGCCCACATCCGGTTCCTGACCCAGGGTGAGCCACGCCAGGTGACGCTCCCGGTGGGCGACGAAAAGCCAATGAATCTGCCGGTGACGGTGCCCGAAGCCTGTTCGGTATGCCACGGCGACGTGGCCCACATGGAAGAAGTGCAACCGCAGCCGGGCCAGTCGCTGAAGATGGGCACGTGCCTGGACTGCCACCGGGAAAACGACGTCAGCACCGACTGCACGATTTGTCATAAGTAGGCTGCCACGAGTGGGCTGCACGCTGATAGCGGAATCTTAGACCAATGAAACTTACGCGCCGCAACTTCCTCGCCTGGGCCGGCATCGCTGCAACGGGAGCGATCGCCTGCGACCTGTTTGACGATGAGCTGCGGGTGCAGAGCCCGGCGCTGATTCCTGAGGACCTGGTCAAAGGCCGGGACAACTGGTACGCCACCTACGACGGGTCGGTTCCCGGCGGTGAGGGCGTGCTGGTGCGGGTGATGGAAGGGCGCGCCAAGAAGGTGCGCGGCAACCCACGATTCCCCACCAACCAGGGCAAGCAATCGGCAACCGCCGATGCGATGCTGCAATCGCTGTACCATCCCGACCGGATCGACGGGCCTATGCTGCGCAACGGGCCGAGGGGCTCCGGGCGCTACCGGCCCATCAGCTGGGAAGAGGCGCTGAACCGCTTCAACGCCGCGGTGGACGACCGTGGCCAGGGCATGTTGCTGATCACCGAGGACCGCAAGTGCAGCTTCGCCAAGATCTGCGGCGCTTTCGCCGATGCCTTCGGCGGCCGGCACGTGGCCTTCGGCGGCGCGGCGGACGACTCGGCATACCGGGCGGCAGTCAAGGACGTGATGGGCACCGACAGCCTGCCCTTCCACGACATCGCCAGCGCATATTCGCTGGCCAGTTTCGGCTCCGACTTCCTTTCAACTTGGGGCAGCCCCACCGCCTATTCGGTGGCGTACGGCAAGTTCCGCTCTCGCCCGCATGTCGAAGACCGAGGCCGGCATTATCACTTCGGTTCCCGCTACTCGATGACGGCGGCCAACGCCGATAAGTGGATACCCATTAATCCCGGATCCGAAGGCTACGCCGCCCTGGCGCTGGCATGGGCGGTCGCTTCGACGCATCTGGAATCCTCGGCGGTGGCGCAGATCACCGGCGAGGCCGGACCGGGGCCGTTGCGCGAATTCAACCCCGATGCCTTGGTGGACGTGCTGGGTATACCGGCCGAAGTTCTGGATGGCTATTCGGTCCGGGAGTTCTTTGAGGGGTTAGCCCACGACTACATGGCCCACGGTGGACTGGCCATAGGCGGCGGCGGCGAGGCCGGCGCCTACAGCAACGGCCAATTCAACGCCTCGGCCGTCCTGATCCTGAACTACATAATTGGCAACGTGGGACACAAGGGCGGTCTGTTGCCCGATCCCGGGAGCCCCATCTCAAACAGCCCAACGGGGGCTCCGGTGGCGTCCCTGGCCGATTGGCAGCGGATCGCCGGCGACATCGGCAGCGGCGCTGCTCCCCTGGTCATCATCCACAACGCCAACCCCGTGTACGGCCTGCCGCCCAGCATCGGCTTGGGTGGGGCGCTGGGCAACGAGGGCGTGGTGGTCATCAGCGCCAGCCAGTTCCTGGACGAAACGTCGACGATGGCCGACCTGCTGATACCGGACCGGGCCCCGCTGGAAGACTGGGGCGACGACCTGCCCGACCCGATGCCGGGCTATCACGTGTACGCTGTGCAGCAGCCCGTGGTCAACCCCCTGCCAGACGTGGACCCGAAGAGCTTCCCCGACGTGCTGCTGAACGCGGCGACGATGCTGGGACGCGGCGACGGCATGCCGGCGGAGAGCTACGAAGCGATGATCCGGTCCAACATCGAAGATACGCTGGGGGCGGACTTCACCGACACGCTGATGTATGGCGGTTGGTGGGACGAGAACGCCACCGGCCGAGCCGCGACCCCGCCGGCCGGCACGCTGGCCCGAATCGCGAACGGTGCGTCTCCGGCCAACCTTGTGGGCAGCGGCAACTTCCACCTGCAGCCCTACGAGCACCACACCCTGCGGGACGGGCGCAACGCTCACCTGCCGTGGGCGCAGAACACGCCGGACCCGCTGACCACTGTCACCTGGCAGACCTGGGTGGACATCAACGAAGCGCAAGGGAAGCAGATGGGCCTGCGCGAGGGCGACGTGGTGAACGTCACCACCGGCGCCGGCAGCATCCGGGCGCTGGTATACCTCAACCCCGGGAGTCCCCCGGGTGTCGCGGCGGTGCCCATGGGAGGCGGCCGCACGCACGGGTCCAGCTACGCCACGGATCGAGATGCACGGGAGAGCGGGAACGTGGTATCCATTCTGGAGCTGCTAGCGGTGGATGGCGCCGGCGGACTGGCCTGGGGTTCCACCCGCTGCTCGATAACGCCCACGGGCGACAGCATGGCGGTCTCCAAGATGGAGGGCGACTACACCAGCCGCGAGGTCGGCGAACATCCGGCTGAGCAGGTTTTCAAGAGCATCAGCGCGGAAGGAGGTCATGGTCACTAGGCCGGCCGACGCGCCCGCCGTGACCTGGGGACAAGTGAGAAATGCCTAACGCCGAATTTCCGCACAAATGGGGAATGGTCGTTGACCTGGACAAGTGCACGGGCTGCCAGGCCTGTGTGGTGGCTTGCCAGGCCGAGAACAACATCCCCATCAATACCAAGGACTACTTCCTCCAGCGGCGCGCCTACGAGTGGATCCGCATCGAGCGCTACTGGGAAGGCGAGTACCCGAACGTCAAGGCGCGGTTCATGCCGGTGCTGTGCCAGCACTGCGAGAACGCCCCGTGCGAGCCGGTCTGTCCGGTTTACGCCACCTACCACAACGAAGAGGGCCTGAACGTGCAGGTGTACAACCGCTGCGTCGGGACCCGCTATTGCATCAACAACTGCCCGTACCAGGTGCGGATGTTCAACTACTGGCACCCCAACTGGCCGGCCCGGCTGGAAAACCAGCTGAATCCCGACGTCACGGTGCGAACGCGAGGCATCACCGAGAAGTGCACCTTCTGCGTGCAGCGTCTGCGCCGCGGTGAGATCGAGGTCGAGGCCCGAGGCGGGCAGCGGCTGAACGACGAGCGCATGGCCGGAGGCAACTACGACCCGGCGTGCGTGCAGGCCTGCCCCACCAACGCCCTGATGTTCGGCGACCTGGAGGATCAGGGCGCGGCGATCAAGCCGTACTTCGACGACGTGAACGCGCACCCAGGGCACGGCGAGCACGACCGCCAGACCCGAGGCTACCGGCTGCTGGAAGAGATGAACACTCGTCCCAGCGTCATCTACCTGAAGAAGATTGACCAGTACCCCCTTAAGGGCGGACACTGATGGCAAGCGAAGCACAAGCCCATCCCGAACCGGGACACGACGCCCACGGGCATGATGCCTCTGGGCACGATGCTCACGAGCACGGCCATTTCGGGCCGGAAATGTGGGTGATCCCCGAACGCTCGGGGTTGGTGTCCGGCGTCGTCGAGCGGCAGCAAGCGAGCTCCGGCCTGCTGCGCTGGGTTTTCATCGTCGGCGGCCTGCTGACGATCCTGGGCATCGTGGGCTTTGTGCTCAAGCTGGTTACGTTCGGGTTCTCCGACCACCGTGATTGGGGATTTTACGTCGCGGCGTTCGCGTTCGTTTTCACGCTGTCTGCCTCGGCCCCGCTGGCCGCCTGCGCCTTCCGGTTCACCAAGAGTCACTGGCGGCGGCCGTTGACGCGCATCGCCGAGGTGTTCTCGGTGGTGAGCATCGTCAACATCCTGCTGTTCATCCCCGCGCTGATCGCCCTGCCTGACATCGGTGTGATGACGGAAAGCGGCGAGCAGATGGTGCGCCGTTCCATCTGGTTCCAGGAGTTGAGCAACCCGTCGGGATGGCTCATGGCCTCCATGATCGGGCTGGTGTTCTGCTCGTTGTCGATCCTTTGGCTCTCGGCCCTGCCGGACATGGCGCAGAGCCGCTCCATGGTTACCGGGTTCCGCGCGTCCTTGTACGCGAGGCTGGCCGGCGGCTGGTACGGAACCAAGCGGCAGTGGCAGATCCAGAAGGGTGGCCTGGCCATCCTGGGCGGTCTCTACTTCATGCTGGTGGTGTTCGTCCAGTTCCTGATTGTCAGCGACTTCGCCATGGCGATGATACCGGGCTGGAAGGACTCGATCCTCCCGCCCTTCTACACGGTGATCAGCTTCCAGGGCGGCCTGGCGGCGATCCTGCTGACGGCCTACGCACTGCGTCGCTGGGGCGGCTACCGCGACTACATCGGTCAGGCTCCCTTCTGGGCGGCCAGTAAGGTGCTGCTGGGCCTGACGCTGCTGCACACCTACCACCTGTTCGCGTTCTTCATAACCTACTGGTACGGCCGGCTGGAGGTCGAGCAGGCGATCCTGAACTACCTGATGTTCAAGTCTTACATCGGCATCTTCTGGGCGCAGCTGTTCTTCACCTTCTTCATCCCGTTCCCGATCCTGGTGTCAAACCACGCCCGCAGGGAAGGTTGGGGAGCCCCGTTGGCGGCCGTTTTCATCCTGATCGGCCTGCTGCTCTTCCACATCCGGATCTTCTCCGCGGCTTTCGCGGCCGCGCCGGCCGACCTGCACGGGCTGTATTACCTGCCTTCGGACGCCTTCTCGTTCCCAGCGCTGCTGTTGCCGCCGCCCGGCGCGACGTTCCCCGACCTCTGGGACATCTTCATGATCCTGGGCGGTGTTGGCATAGTCCTCTTCCTGCTGCGCGTGGGCCTCATGATCCTGCCGCCGCTGTCCATGTGGGAAATGAAGGAAGGGTCGATGTACCAGCGGGTCGACACGCTCATTCGGGGCCGCTACCTAGTGCTCGCCAAGCCGGAATAGAAAAGCGTTACCAGGAACGAGATTGCCGCGCTACGCTCGTAGTGACACCATTGAAAACTAGCCGACACTAACCGAGACGCCACAGGTAAGAGTAGTCAAAATGCAGGAAGGCAAAGTCCTACCCGCAGCGCAAGTAAACCGGGACCTGCTGCGGTCCATACTGGAGACGCCACGCTGGTTCTGGCCAGTGGTGTCGCTGCTCGGTATGGTCGTGCTGGCGGCCGCCGTGACCATCGGCATCATGGTTGACCGGGGTCTCGGCATCACCGGCTTGAACTACAAGGTGGTCTGGGGCTTCTTCATCACCAACTTCGTGTTCTGGATTGGTATCAGCCACGCCGGCGTGATGCTCTCTGCCATCCTCCGCCTGGCCAAGGCCGAATGGCGCCGCCCGGCGACCCGCGCGGCCGAGGTATTGACCATCTTCTCGCTGATGACGGCGATGATCATGCCGATCATCCACACCGGACGGCCGTGGCGCATTCTCTACTGGGCGTTCCCCTACGACTTCGCCCGCGGCGTTTGGCCCAACATCCGCACCCCGCTGGTGTGGGACCCCTCCGCCATCCTTACCTATTTGACCTCCTCGACTCTGTTCGTAATCATCGCGCTGGTGCCGGACTTCGCGGTGCTGCGTGACCGCACCACCGGCTGGCCCAAGATCGTCTACACGATGCTGGCCATGGGCTGGGAGGGCAACCCCCGCCAGTGGAAGTTGCAGATCATAGCCGGCGTCCTGCTGTCCGCCCTGATCCTGCCCGTGTTCGTGTCCGTGCACTCCATCGTGTCCTGGGACTTCGGCATGGCGGTGGCCATCAAGTCGTGGCACAGCACGGTTTTCGCGCCCTACTTCGTGGTCGGAGCGGTTCACTCCGGCGTGTCCGCGGTGGTTTTCGCCATGATCCTGCTGCGCTGGGCCTACGGCTGGCAGGACTACATCCGCCACGAGCACATCGACGCGCTGGGCCGCCTGCTGATCGTCGTCGCCACCGGATGGTTCTACTTCCTGGTCATGGAGATCATCTTCGGCATCTACGGCCTGGAAGGCGATGAACTTGCCGTCCGTGCCCTGCAATTCCTGCCCGGCGACCACGGCGTGGCCTACAACGTCTGGATGATAATATTCGTCGGCATCACCTACTTCTTGCCGGTCATCCTGTGGCTGCCCAAGGCGTGGCGGCGCAACCTGTGGATCATGTCCGCGGCGTGTATCTCCGTGAACGTGGGCATGTGGCTGGAGCGCTACCTGCTGTTCGTGCCCGGCCAGGCCAACAAGCAGTTCCAGACCTTCACGTGGAACGACTACCTGCCGCAGTGGCCGGAAGCCCTGATTGTCGGCGCGACCTTCGCCTTCGTGTCGATGCTGATGCTGCTGTTCAGCCGGGTGTTCCCGCTGGTGCCGCTGTACGACATCAAGGAAGGCGACATTCTGAAGACCGAAATGCAGATTGGCCGCCGCACCGTGCCGGCGACGTTCCGAGAGGACTAGGTTAATAGCCATGGCCATGCCAGGATTTTTGCAGCAGTTGCGAAACACGATGTCTCCGCCCAGTAGCAAGCAGGCCATACTGGGAGTATTCTCGGACGCTGAGTCCGCGGCCACCGCCGGCGACGAGCTCAAGTCCGCCGGCATCCCCGACACCGACTACGACTTCCTGACCGACGCACCTTACCCCATTGGGTCTCTGGGTGAGCGGGATGAGCCGCACCGCATTTACCTGTACCCGTTCATCGGCGCGCTGCTGGGGCTCTCCTCCGGCATCATGATCACTGCGATGACGCAGGTGGCGTACCCGCTGGTTACCGGCGGCAAGCCCGTGCTGTCCCTGCCGCCTATGGCCATCGTCTGCTACGAGGGGACCATGCTGGGCGCGATCCTGTTCACCGTGATCGGCATCATCTTCGAGTCGCGCCTGCCCAAGTTTGACCTGGGCCTCTACGACAACCGCATCACCCAGGGGTTCCTCGGTCTCCGCGTCAAGGCGGAACCGGAGCAGAGCCGAGAGGTGGTGCAGATAATGAACGCCGCCGGCGCCGTAGACGTGAAGACGGACCAGTAGCAAGGACCGGAACCATCACCATGGCAACGCAAGGAATACTGGGTCTGTTCGACGACGCCTCAGCGGCCGCCGACGCGGGAGACGCGCTGAAGGCATCGGGCATCGCCGAGTCGGACTACCACTTCCTCACCGACATTCCCTATCCCGAAGGGGCCTTCGGTGAACCAATGGAAAGGCATAGCCTGTTCGTATGGCCGCTGATTGGCGGAGCGCTGGGCATCGTCCTGGCACTGATCGTCGCCGGAATGACCCCGCTGGCGGTGCCCATGACCGCTGGCGAGACCAAGCCCATACTCGCCCTGCCGCCGCTGGCGGTGATCTGCTACGCCGGAGCGATGCTGGGCGCGATCCTGTTCACCGTGATTGGCATTGCGGTGTCCATGCGAGCGAGGCTGGGATCTCCGCACACGGACGACCGGATCGCCACCGGATTGATCGGCGTCCTGGTGAACGCGGGCGCGGCACAGGCGCCACAGGTCACCGAAATATTGAACGATGCGGGCGCATTGGACGTCACGACCAATCGCGGCTGATTTGGTCCGACCGCTGGACAACCGAAGCTGAAAGTTGCAATGAGAAACTTGATGACACGGATTAGCGCTATCCCCGGCAGGTTCCGACTGCCGCTGTTGTTTGCGGCGTTGGCGACGGTGGGGATAGTGGCGGCCGGCTGCTCGCAGGGGTCCTACCCGCTGGATATCTTCTACGAGATGCACTACCAGCCGTCATACAAGGTCCACGAGCCGCCGCGGCTCAGCGTGCCGGCGTCGGCGGTGCCGTGGTACGGCTCGACGCCGCCGGAGTCCACCTCGTTCGCCGGGTCTGGCAAGCACATCTTTGAGGCTAACTGCGTGATGTGCCACGGTGCCGAGGGCTTGGGCAACGGCCCGGTGCTGGCGCGAATGATCGTCGATTACGGCTACCAACCACTGGACCTGGCCACACAGAACCCCAACCTCACGTCAGAGGCGGCCCGGAGTCTGGACCGCGACGGGCTGCGGGGCGTGATCGAAGGCGGTGTGAACGTCATGCCCCCGTTCCGAAAGCTGCTGACCCCCGATCAGATCGAGCTGGTGCTCGATTACGTGGAAGGTTGCATCCAGGACGGCAACGCCGCTGCTTGCCAGTAGCCGCCGGAGATACTGCAATCCATACTCGACGAATGACGCCCTGGTGTACCGGGGCGTTTTGCATCTGAGAGCGCTTTACACGAATAGCGGCTGAGACGGTCGCCTCAACCGTCGGGGGAAGCAATCCGATGGTTGGCAGATTCTGTATCTTAGCGCGGCGTCAGCCAATCCCTATTGTTGCGGAAGGCATACTCGTGTTTATAATCCGCTTCCGAAATGCCCTCCCGGTCGCAACCATGTTTGTGATGATCGCGGCCGCGATCGTTGCGTGTTCACCCTCCGCGCAGCCCAAACCAACGGACGCCTATTTGTCTGACCAAGAGGTGATTACGCAAGGCGCCGCGATCTATCAGCAGAACTGCGCTTCCTGTCATGGCGCCAACCTGGAGGGTCAGCCCAACTGGATGCAGAGGAACGCTAGCGGTAGGCTCCGCGCGCCTCCGCACGACGCCACGGGGCACACTTGGCACCATCCCGATGATATGCTGTTTGCGATCACCAAGTGGGGCTCCGAGGCGGTGATCGGCAACAATTACAAGAGCGATATGCCGGGATTCTCGAATACCCTGGACGACAATGACATTTGGGCGGTGTTGGCGTACATCGAGAGCCAATGGCCGGAAGAAATCCGCGCGGCGCGAAATGCTCGTTAGAGAATTGGCGAAACGAACCGCAATCGAGACCGCGGGCAACTACCATGCCCACCGCCGGTTGGTCATAACCATGATTATCATTATGCTGGCGATGTGCGTACACACCGCCAGCGTCGCGTCGGCCCAATCCGGCGAGACGGGCGCGCCGTACGATGAGGCGAAGGCGCAGGAGATCGACCGGATGCTGATGTGCCCGGTGTGCCCGGCGCAGACTATCGACCAGACCGAGGTGCCGCTGGCGAAGCAGATGCGTGCACAGGTGAGGGATCTGCTGGCGTCGGGAGCGACCCGCGAGGAAGTGCTTGCCTGGTTCTCCGCGCCGGAGCGGTACGGGCCCAGCGTGCTGGCGGAACCGCCCCGCTCCGGTTTCTACCTGATCGCATGGATTGTCCCCGGAGTGGTGGTCGTTGCGGCGCTGGCCGGCGGATTCCTCACGTTGCGGGCGATGCGCGGTCGGCGTGGCAATGCAGCCGAGGATCCCATCACGAGTGACGCCGACGGGCTGCAGCCGTACCTGGCCGCGGTAGACCGCGACCTGGCGCTGGACGGCCGGGATGCGTCCGAGGAAGCCTGAGCATGGCTGATCTGGGCGCAGCCTGCCTCTGGATGGGGCTGGCGCTGGCGACTTACTCCTTCTTCGCGTCAATCGGCGGGCAACTGCGCGGTTCGCCGGCGCTGGTGGACAGCGGACGCAAGGCGTCCTACGTGCTGGTGGTGGTCCTGCTGGTGTCCACCCTGTCGCTGGTGCAATCGTTCATCGCGCGGGATTTCTCGCTGCAGTATGTGGCCGAGCACAGCAACCTGGCGATGCCCAACATCTTCACCTGGGTCGCCTTCTACGCCGGCAACGAGGGATCGCTGCTCTACATCGCCTTCGCTCTGTCGGTGATGTCCGCGCTGGCGATCTGGCTGGCTCCGGCGTCAACCCGTCCCACGCTGCCGTGGACGACGGCCATACTGATGCTGATCCTGGTGTTCTTCCTGGCGGTGATGGGATTCATGGCGAACCCCTTCGCCAAGCTGCCTTTTCCCGTCCCCGACGGGCAGGGCATCAACCCGCTGCTGACCCACTTCGGGATGTTCTTCCACCCGCCGGCCCTGATGGCCGGCCTGGTAGGCATCAGCATCCCCATGGCATTCTCCCTGGGCAGTCTCATTGGAGGCAGGGGCGGCGACGAGTGGATTGACGCCGGCCGCGCCTGGGGCGTGGGAATCTGGGCGCTGCTGGCCGCCGGACTGCTGCTGGGCTCCTGGTGGGCCTACACCATCCTGGGCTGGGGCGGCTTCTGGTTCTGGGACCCGGTGGAGAACGCCGCGTTCATGCCCTGGATCGCGCTGACGGCCTTCGTGCACTCGATAATGGTGCAGAAGCGGCGCGGCATGTTTCGCATGTGGAACATCGTGCTGATCGACGTTGCCTTCGGGCTGGCGCTCTACGGCATGTTCATGAACCGGGGCGGGCCGGTGCCATCGGTGCACTCCTTCGGCGCGTCCACCCTGGGTTGGGTCTTCCTGCTGTTCCTGGCCTTTGGCGTGATCGTGCCGCTGGCGATCTTCTTCTGGCGCTACGAGCGGATGAAGAGCGCCCAGAGCCTGGATTCGATGCTCTCCCGCGAGTCGGCGTTCCTGGTGAACAACCTGCTGCTGCTGGGGATCGCCTTCGCCACGCTGTGGGGCACGGTGTACCCGCTGCTGTCTCGGCTGTTCGCCGAGCAGGAGATCACGGTGGCCCGACCCTTCTACGACCAGGTGAACGGCCCGCTGATGCTGGGGCTGGTGCTGCTGATGGGCGTCGGGCCGCTGCTGCCCTGGCGTAGGGCGAACCTGCGCTCGTTGCAGCGCGCGCTGCTGGTACCGGGCATAGCCGCGCTGGCAGCCGTGGCGGTGCTGCTGATTTCTGGCGTCCGACAGCCTTACGCGGTGGTCGGTTTCGGACTGTGCGCCCTGGTGACGACCAGCATCGTCTCGGAGTGGGTGCGGGGAACCGCCGCGAGAAGACGCAGTGTGGGAGACAATCCCGCCGTTGGGTTCGTGCGGCTGATCCTGGCCAACCGGCCGCGCTACGGCGGCTACGTCGTGCACCTGGCCGTGGTGATGGTGGCACTGGGTGTGGTGGGCCAGTCGTTCTACGGCGTGCAGCGGGACGTGGCGCTTATGCCGGGCGAGTCGGTGACCGTGCAGGGCTATACGCTGGAGTACGTGGACACCACCGCGCTGTCCTTCGCCGACCGCACCGAGTTCCGCACCACGGTCGAGGTGTACCGGGACGGCGAACTGCTGGAGACGATGCACCCGCATCGCACCTTCCATCCCGCGTTCAACATGGCCTCGACACGGGCGGCGATACGCTCCACGCCCGTGGAGGACTTCTACGTGGTGCCCAGCGAAAACCGCGAGGACGGGGCGGTGGGCTTCCGCATTCTGGTCAACCCGCTGGTGTGGTGGATGTGGGTGGCCGGCCCGGTGATGATATTCGGCACGGTGATTGCCCTGTGGCCATCGCGGGCGCCGGCGCGTCGCTCGGTCACGGTTGCGTCTCCGGCCGCCGGCGCGGCCGACTAGCGTACCTGCAACAGGACGGGTGGCCGGATGCAGCTGGGGTTGGCGATAGCGGTGGCGCTGCTCATCGTGGGCGCGGTGGCGTGGCCGTTCTTGTCGGGGCGATGGCGGACGCCGGGCAGCGCGCCGGATGAGCAGGCAGCGGACGAGGGCGCGACCACGGGTGCCGCCGCGTTGGAGGATGTGTACGAGGCGATACGCATCCTGCAGATGGAACACAGCCTGGGCCGCGTCGAAGACGATGATTTCCGCCGGCAACTGAACCAATACCGGACGCAGGCTGCCGTTATCCTGCGGGAGATGGACCGGGGGGAAGAAACAAGGGATGGCTAACCAACCGGCAGCGATGCCGCGGGAAATCGAAAGGGCCAACGCCCGGGACATCTGGGAGCTGGTCAGGCTGCCGGCGTTGTTCGGCGTGGTCACGGCAGTGATCACGTGGCTGATCTGGTACTATACAACTGCCCCCTGCACGCTGGAGGCGGAAACGCTGACCGGCTGCAACCCCGCGATTATCGCCAGGTACATCAACGTCGATATTTACGGTAAGGTGCTGACCTATTCGGCGATACTTGCGGGCGTGGGAGGAGTTTGGAACTACGATATGTTTACCAAGATGCGCGCGGTTATCGCCGCGGAGAGAAATCGGGCCGACGAGGCCGAGAAACAGCTGGCCGAGTATCGCCTGCAGGCCGAAGAAGAACGTCGGCTTCGGGATGAAGAGCGCCGGCAGGAGCGGGAGCGGATTGAGGAACAACGCCTGCAATCTGAGGAACAACGCCGGCAGGAACACGAGGCCTTTATGGCGATGCTTGCCGAAGAGCGCCGGCAGTCCGTAGCAAGCCAGCAAGCGTTCATGGCCGCGCTAGGTGAAATCACTGCATGGGCAGCGGACCTAGCGCAACAGCGCAACGGCGACACGCAAAACAGGCATTAATCCGACGCTGCCGGCGCTAACCTGAACAACCTGCCGTTTATCCTTTGGGTCAGTCATTGCTCCTGAAACCGGCCATCCTCATCGCGGCGGTGGCGGTGGTGCTGCTGGTAATCGCTCCGACAGCGTTGTACGCGCAGTCCCCGGATACGCTGTCCGTGACCGGCACGGTGGTGAACGGCACGCAAGAGGGCGACGCGCTGGCCGGCGTCACCGTGCTGCTCCATCGCTTCGGCGCGGGTTCCGGCTCGGTGGATACCTTCGAGGAGATTACCGATGCCGACGGGGCTTTCCGGTTTGACCGGGTGCCGGCGGTGTCGGACGGCGACAGCCTCGCGCTGGCCGTCGACTACGGTGAGACCCGCTATACCGAGGTGCTTTCGCGGTCTGAGATTGCCGACCCGGTGGTGCTGACGGTCTACGAATTCACCCGCGACGTGGGCGTGGTAACCACCACGGAGCAGTCCATCATCGTAGCGGGGATCGACTCGGCGACCCGACGGATGGCGGCGGTGCAGCTGTTCACTCTGGAAAACCGCAGCGACACCACGCTGGTGCCGGACCTCTCGGCGCCGCCCATGATCGGGCAGTTCAGCTTCCTGCGGTTCTCACTGCCGCCGTCGGCCACCGACCTGGACGTTTCCACCAACCTGGTAGGCGGCGAGGTGATCCCGGTGGGCACCGGGTTCGCCATCACCGCACCCGTGCCGCCGGGCCGGCACCAGGTGAGCTTCACCTTCACGCTGCCCTACGAGGGAAACGAGGCAGCGTGGCGGGACAACACCCTGCAAGGAGCGGAATCGCTTAACCTGCTGATCCCGGCGGAGTTCGGTAACATCGGAGTTGGGGGGTTGGCCCCCAGCGACGGGTTCTCAGTGGGCGAAGTAACGTACCAAGCCTGGGGCATGGAAGGCCTTGCGCCCGGGGATGGGGTCAGCATCACGCTGTCCGGACTGCCGGAGCCCACCTGGATTAACCGGGTGGGCAACCCGTTGTCGGAAGCGCGGTTCTGGTTCGGTGCCCTGCCCATCATGGTAGGCATAGCGCTGGCGGGACTGCTGGCCTGGGGCATCTGGCGGCGTCCGGCGGCGAGCGCAGGCTGATGTCCCGGCGCGGCTGGATCATGCTGGGAACGGCGGTCGTCCTGATCCCGCTGTTCGCCCTGCTGGCGTGGGCGGCGGTGCGGCAGCAGGGAGCGCCGACCGGCGCGGGCATCAATGCCCAGTTCGGAGAGGTGCGCGTCTCGGAGGCGAGCGCGGCGGATTTTGCGCTGGAATTGGCCGATGGCGACACGCTCCGGTTGTCGGATCTGAGGGGCAAGGTGGTGATGGTAGATTTCTGGGCGTCGTGGTGCGGACCGTGTCGACAGGAGGCGGCGACGCTGAACCGCATCTACGCAACCTATTCGGCCTCGCCGGTGGAGTTTGTGGGCGTCAACGTGTGGGACACGCCGGATGCGGCGGAGGTGTTCCTGGTCGAGTTCGGCGTCGCCTATCCCACGGGCATTGATGGAAATGGGGCGATCGCGCTGGAGTACGGCGTGCGGGGTATACCGGAGAAGTTCTTCATCGACGCCGACGGTGTGGTCCGGCGCAAGTACGTTGGCCCAATGCCGGAGGACGTGCTGCGTGGTGCGTTGGACGAGTTGCTGGCGGAGGCTCATTGAGATGACGGGGGTAACCGCTATCTGTCGGTCATTGCAACATCCGCCGTGCTACAATTGCCACGCCGAAAGCGGAGGGGGCTTCAGCAATGTCGATGTTCAAGGTACCCGTAGGCGTCGGCCATCCGGACGGCGGCGATCTGGCTCCGGTTCATCCCGTTGTTGATACGGGCGCAGCCCACTCTATGCTGCCGGCATCCCTGATGATGCAACTCCGCATTGAACTCGAACAGCAGTTGGGTTTCATTCTTGCCGACGGCAGCCGAGTAAGGTACGGCTATGGCATGGCCCGATTCAGCATTGGCGACTATCAACGCTCTTGCCCTGTCATATTCGGGCCGGATGGCAACTATCTGCTGGGCGCATCCACCTTGGAAGTTTTCAATCTGGTGGTTGACCCCGCTGGCGAACAACTGTTGCCTGCCGAATGGCTATCTCTGGGCTGGGGCGGCTGACCAAAGGGAAGTACAGTGCTTTCCGACTCCGACGCCACATCGCCGGTGGCGCTGGCAATGGACTGGGGCGGGACGTGGGCTCGCGCCGCAGTCATCGACCGGCAGGGAACGATCCTGTGGCAGGATCGGGTCGCCAATGAGCCCGGGGCCCTGCAGGACCAACTGGTGCACGAGGCTGGCGGGCTGTTGCAAACCGCGAAGGATTGGGCCGAGGGACGCACTGTTGCCGGCGCGGGAATCGCCCTGGCTGGTTCGATTGACGCAGCGAGCAACATGCTGCTGTCATCGCCCAACCTGCCGGCCCTGAACGGGGTCACGCTGCCCGCGCTCTGGGAGCCGATGCTGGGCGCGCCGGTCTGGGTGGGCAACGACGCCAACCTGGCGGCCCTCGGCGAGTACTACTACGGCGCCGGGCGGCCGGTCCGACCGCAGGACACAGCGTCCCGCACGCTGGTTTTCATAACCTTCAGCACCGGCGTGGGAGCAGGCATCGTCGACCGGGGAGAGGTGTTCACCGGCGCGGTGGGCGCGGCCGGCGAGGTCGGACACATGACCATCGACCTGCGGGCCGACGCGCCGGCGTGTGCCTGCGGCAGCAGCGGCTGCCTCGAAGCCCTGGCGTCCGGCACCGCCATCGCCCGTGCGGCTCAAGCCCGATTGGGGGGCGCCACCCCGGGATCGCCGCTGCAGCGGGCCTACGAGGCCAACACGTCGTTGACCGGCGAGGCCGTGTTCTCCGCCGCGGCTCGCGGGGACAACGTGGCCCTGGAGGTGATCGAGGCGGCGGTCGGCGCGATCATCGTCGGGCTGGGCAACGTGCTCAACATCTTCAATCCCGACGTGGTGGTGATGGGAGGCGGCGTGACGCTGGGCTTGCAGGAGCTGGGCCTGCTGGGCGAGATCGAGGAGGGCACACGGCGGCGGGCAATGAGCTCCGGGCACCGCGCGTTCCGGCTGGCTCCGGCGACCTTCGGCGACAGCCAGGGAATGGTGGGCGCAGCCAGCCTGGTTTGGGCGGAGACGGCGAAGCGCTAGAATCGTCGCGCCAGCGTGAGCGACTGAGCGGCGCCTGTACCGAACGCTGCGCCATTGACGGGCCGGCGGCGCAAGCGTGACCGCCGATTGACGAACCGGGCGGCCTGCGCTACGCTTGCGCGTGCATTAAATCTCCATTGTTACGGAGCATTTCCCTATGACTCAACAAGCCCCTCCCACCGCGCTGACGCCGGAAGTGCAGGCCATGGTGGGCGTCAGCGGCGACGTCGTCGAATCCTGGGGCGTGGTGGACGCCGAGTACATGCGCCGGTTCACCCAGGCGTTGATGGACCCCGACCCGCGCTACTGGGATGACGAGTTCGCCAAGTCCACCCGCTACGGCGAGATCATCACGCCGCCGATTATGGTGAGCTATCTGGCCAGCCGCATCCGGCCAGACCAGGGCGATCCCATCACCGCGGCCTTCGAGGAAAACCCTGAATCGGACGGCATCGGCTCGGTGGAGCGCCCCGGCGAACTGCCGCCGGTGCCCACCAACTTGGTGCGGGTACTCAACGCCGGCAACGAGATCGAGCTGTACGCCTACCCCAGCATCGGCGACACGATATTCTTCCAGAACCGCTACTCGGACATCCGCGAGCGACTGGGGCGGGACGGCACGCCGTTCCTGATCATCACCCGCGAGACGCGCTTCTGGAACCAGGCCGATGTGACGCTGTGCATCACCCGCGCTTCCACCATCCGCCGCTAAAAATTTGCATGGATATACAGGATAAACAGGATTGTATTGACTAAATCAGTCAAGATCCCCGTTCATCCTGTGTATCCATGCAAGTAACTTGATCCAGGAGTCTTCAAAATGACCACCCTGCTGGACGACCTGCTCAACCTGGAGGCCGAGGAGATCTGGAAGCTCAACGAGCGTCCGGACGCCGACGGCCTGCGCGCCAAGGAGCAGATCTACTACGAGGACGTGAACGAGGGCGACGAACTGCCCAAGTACATCTACAAGCCCACGCCGACCCATCTCTTCCGATGGAGCGCGGCCATCGAGAACTTCCACCGGATCCATTACGATCTGGACTTTGGCCTGAACCACGACCGCAACCCCAGCATCCTGGTGCATGGCTCGTGGAAGCAGAGCGTGGTGCCGCAGTACCTGAAGGACTGGACGCTGCCCAACGGCTGGCCGTGGAAGGCGCGCTTTGAGCACCGGGCGATGCTGGTTCCCGGCGACGTGCTGATCATGTGGGGCCGGATCACCAGCAAGTACGAGAAGAACCAGATGGGCTTCATCGAGCTGGAAATCGGCATGAAAACCCAGGACGGCATCGAGAGTATGCCGGGAACGGCGACGGTGGTGCTGCCGCTGCGGGACGGCCCGCCGATACCGTATCCCTTCGTACCGCCCGCCGACTGACCCCTGCCGTCATTCCGGTTACTCTCTGGATTCCGGCTTTCGCCGGAATGACGAATTAACGCGGGAGTGACGGGCTGAATATTTGGAGTTTGATACGATGGCACGTTTCATTGCCGTTCACAACGTCCCCGGCATCACTGAGGCTGACTTCCGGGACAAGCTGGACGCCGTCCGCAAGTGGCGGCCCGACCGGCGCACCACCATCCTCAAGGTCTACGGCGACCTGGAGAATGGCAAGCTCATCTCCGAGTGCGAGGCGGTGGAGCAGTCCCACTTCGAGGACTGGCTGAACATGGTGGGCTGGCCCGCCGAGTCCATCAACAAGGTGGACATCGTCTGCCAGGTGGGCACGTTCTGGAAGCTGTAGCGCCAGCCGTTTTGGAGGGCGCATCAGGGGACAAGGCGCAGGGCCGGGTGCATTGCTCCCGGCCCTCTTCTTCTGATGCGGCATTCCAACTTACGCGGACTATCTGCGAAATCGCCGCCGTCCCCGCCTTAGGTAGCGTTGACCTTCAGCGTCGCGCAGATTTTCGACATCCACACCGTGGTCATCCGCCCAGCGCAAGGCGAAACGTCGTTCCGCCGCGTTCTGTGCGGAGTCTAGCATCGAGCGGACGAATTTCTCGTTCGAGCGCTTCTCCCGGTTGTTGAGATATTCGGCTGCCATCAAGCCTACCACCACGATTGCCTCCACTGTTGTCGCTCACCCTTGTGGCAACGGACGTTCACCCGGCATGGCATCGCTCTCGGAACGCCCCAGGGCCTGGTGGTATCCCATGTGGCTATGAAGCAGAATCAGAACGTCCTGGACGCTCTGCCGCAGTTCCCTGACGTCCGTTTTAAGTTCTTTGACATCCGTTTCCAGGTTATCGACCCGTTTGCCTATTTTGCCGAACCAGATAAAGCCTCCCGCCGCCGCCAGCACCACGGCAATGAGCGTCGTGACGGTTATAGGGTCAATCGTGATCGTCATTGGTATCCGCCCCCTTGATGTATGTATGGTCATCATACCACCGCGTGGGAAGGCCGGAAAAATCCGATACAATCACGGCATCCAGCCAGCGGAATGCGGCTCCGCCATCCGCCGCTGGACTCAAAGGTTCAAGGGATGTGATAACCTGCCGGCAGGCTAAAGACACATTGCCGAAAAACTGATTTGAGGGATGCCTAGCCATGACTATTGCCACTCGAATGAGCCGCCTGGGAACCGAATCCGCCTTCGAGGTGCTGGCCAGGGCGCGCGCGCTGGAAGCCCAGGGACGCGAGATCGTCCATCTGGAAATCGGCGAGCCCGACTTCGAGACGCCGGAGCACATCGTACAGGCGGGCATCAAGGCGCTGCAGGACGGCTATACCCACTATGGCCCTACGCCGGGGCTGCCGGAACTCCGCCAGGCCGTGGCCCGCAACAGCCGGGAGGTGCGCGGAATCGACACCGACTGGGAGCAGGTGGTGGTCACGCCGGGGGCTAAGCCCATCATGTTCTACGTCCTGCTGGCCATCGCCGAGGCCGGCGCGGAGGTCATTTATCCCAACCCCGGCTTCCCCATCTACGAGTCCATGATCGAATTCAGCGGGGCCACGGCCGTGCCGATGCAACTGCTGGAGGACAAGGCGTACCATCCCGACCTGAGCCGCCTGCTGGACATGGTCAACGAGCGCACCCGGCTGCTCATCATCAACTCCCCGGAGAACCCCTGCGGGTCCGCCTTCACCCTGGAGGAGCTGGAAACCATCGCCGACGTGGTGCGCAGCCACCCCGACATGTACGTGATGTCCGACGAGATCTACAAGGACATCCTGTACTCCGGCGAGCACCACAGCATCGCCGCGCTGCCCGGCATGGCCGACCGCACGATCATCCTGGACGGATTCTCCAAGAGCTACGCCATGACCGGCTGGCGGTTGGGATACGGGATCATGCCGGAGGAACTGGTCCCACACGTTTCCCGGCTGGCGACCAACAGCGTGTCCTGCGCCGCGTCGTTCAGCCAGATGGCCGGCGTGGCCGCGCTGGACGGCCCACAGGACGCCGTGCAGGAGATGGCCGCGGAGTTCGCCCGCCGTCGCCGGCTCATCGCCGACGGGTTGCAGTCCATCCCCGGCATCAACTGCCCCGAGCCGGAAGGCGCGTTCTACGCTTTCCCCAGCATCAAGGACACCGGCCTGACCAGCGCCGAGTTCGAGGAGCGGGCCATGCAGGAGGCCGGCGTCGCGCTGCTGTCCGGCGCGGCATTCGGCGAGTTCGGCGAGGGCTACGTGCGCCTGTCCTACGCCAACAGCCAGGAGAACATCAGCAAGGCCCTGGAGAGCCTGGACGCCATGGTGCGGGCGCTGTGAGCATCGCCGTGGAGATCGGAGGGCATCATGACCACAGAAGCCAAACCCCGGTCCGCGATGGAGTTCGACGTGCGGCGGTTCACGCCGGCAGAATTCTTGGCGTTGGTAGAAGTGGGGATACTCACTTCAAGTGACAGAGTAGAACTTCTGGATGGAGTGATAATTGAGATGGCTCCGATTGGCGACCCCCATGCGGGTACGGTTGACGTATACACCGAGATGTTGCCATCGGGAGTTGATCAGGGGACGCTGCTGCGGGTGCAAGGACCGTTGGCATTGGATGAACGCTCCAGGCTTTATCCCGATCTGATGCTGCTGCGCCGGCGGGCGGACTATTATCGGTCGAGACCGCCTGCTCCCGAGGATGTGCTCCTGCTCGTCGAAGTGGCCGACAGTTCGGTTGACTACGACCGGAACGAAAAGCTGCCCCGGTACGCCCAGGCTGGCATTCCAGAGATTTGGATAACCGTCCTGCCCGAGGGCATAATCGAAACGCACACTGAGCCCTCCGGCGGCAGGTACACCCATACGCGCATTTTTGCCCCCGGCGACACCATCTCCCCCGCTTGCTTCCCCGACATCGCCTTGTCAGTGGACGAGATCTTGCCCGGACAATAATCGTACTTATACGGGAGGTAGCGCTATGGTTACGCAGACCAGGTTCCGCACCAAATCGGAGACCGGCCCGGAGGCCAGTGTCCAGCCCCAACCGCGCCTCTTCACCATCGACGAGTACTTTGCCATGGCCGAGGCGGGAATACTTGGCCCGGAAGAGCGCGTCGAACTGATTGACGGAGTGGTTATCACTATGCCACCCATCGGAAACCCGCACAACGCCAGCGTGGATAAGTCCAACCGCAACCTGGTCATCTCCGTTGGAACTCGGGGCATTGTGCGCACGCAGGGATCAATAGCGCTGAGCGACCGTTCCATGCCGCAGCCGGACCTGGTTCTGCTGCGAGAGCGGGAGGACTTTTACGCCTCGCAACGCGCGGGGCCGCAGGACATACTGCTGTTGATTGAAGTGTCGGACAGTTCGGCGAACTACGACCGCAACGTAAAGCTGCCCCGGTACGCCGAGGCCGGCATACCGGAAGTGTGGATTGCTGTCATTCCCGAGGGGATTGTGGAGGCGCACACCGAACCCGCCGGTGGGAGATATACCCAAATGCGCACCTTCCGCCCCGGCGACACCATCTCCCCCGCTTGCTTTCCCGATATCGCCCTGTCCGTGGACGATATCCTGCCCGGCTAGAGAGAGGACGGGGCCATGACGACACAGACCAAACCGCCGCCAAAATCGTCAAGCGCGTTGAATCTACCCGTGCGCCGGTTCACCGTGGCCGAATACTACGCCATGGCGGAGGCCGGCATCCTGACCGAGGATGACCGGGTGGAACTCATTGACGGAGTTATAGTTGAAATGGCCCCAGTCGGCAGCCGGCATGTTGGCGTCGTGAATGGTTTCACTCGAGCGCTCACTGAGGCTGTGGGGCGGCGCGCGGTGGTCCAGGTGCAAAGCCCAATTCGATTGGATGATGGAACCGAACCACAGCCGGATCTGGCGCTGCTGCGGGAACGGGCCGACCTCTACGCATCGGGACATGCCGGTCCCCAGGACGTGCTGCTGCTCATCGAGGTTGCAGACAGTTCCGTGGGCTACGACCGAAATGAGAAACTGCCCCGATACGCTCGTGCCGGGATACCTGAGGTATGGCTCACCCTGCTGCCGGAGGACGTAGTGGAGTCCCACACGGAGCCCACTGACAACGGCTATCGGGTAACGCGACGGTTCCGAGCGGGCGACGTGCTGCGGCCGGGTTGCTTCGAGGACGTTGAGATACCGATTGCAGCGATACTTCCAGGCGGCCGGTCGTAGTCGCGGAGCGCAATCGCCGGAAACTGTCCCGGTACACAACCACTAGGCAAAGTGCGGCATCACCTTCTCGCCGAGCAGGCGCATGGATTTCTGCACCTTGTGGGTGTCCATTTCGCCGACGTTCAGCTTGAGCATCAGGTTGCGCACGCCGATGTCACGCATGGCCGCGACTTGCTCGGCCACCTGGGACGGCGTGCCCATGATGAACGAGTGCTCCAGGCTCTCGCCCGCGGGGACGGGGCGGTTGGGGTCAGGCGGCGGGAACCCGCCGGGGTTGTAGAGTTCGCGGGCCTGACGGAAGTGAGTGCGCTCCCGTTCGAAGCCGGCGGCCGCGATCTCGTGAGCCTCGTCATAGCTGTCGGCGACGAAGAGGTCACGGGAGGCCCAGCACTGGTCCAACGTGGCCTCGGCCTGCTCTTCGGTGAAGCCCGAATCCAGCATGGTGGCCCGGTAGCGCTCCAGCCGTGACTGCAGATTCTCCAGCGTCTGGATGCCGATCATCACCGGGCGGCCGATCTCAGCCATCCGGATCGTGGATGCCTCGCTGATGCAGGCGCGGATCAGCGGCGGATGGGGCTGCTGATAGGGACGGGGCCGCAGCAGCGGGAACTCCACGTCCCAGTGGGCGCCTTCGTGGTGCAGGGGCTCGCCGGTCCACGCTTTTACCAGCAGCTCTTCGGCTTCGTCCAGGCGCGCCAGGCCGTCTTCCATGGTGATGCCAAACCCGATGTACTCGTAGTGGTTGTAGGCGGAGCCGCGGCCCGTGCCGACAATGAGCCGGCCGTGGCTCAGGTTGTCCAGCAGCGACGTCTGCACCGCCAGGCGAACCGGATGATGGAAGGCCAGTTCCACAACGGCGAATCCGATCTTCAGGTGGGTGGTCCGGGAGGCCACGGCGGCGCCCAGCACCAGCGGGTCCGCGTGGGCGGCGGCGCCGTCGAAATGGTGCTCGGTTAGCCAGACCGAGTGCATGCCGATCTTTTCGGCCAGGACGATCTCGTCCAGGGTGCTGTCGATGACGGCTGAATCCTGCTCGGGGTGGTGGCTGACGGGAAAAACGAAGGAGCCAAAGCGCATATCTGCCTCACGGGGAATATCGAGATGGGGATGAGAAATTATAGACCAAAATGTCCGGGTTAGCGTTCAGCCGCATGAGGCGGACAGGGTCTTTCGATTCTCCCTCTCCCCTTGTGGGAGAGGGCCGGGGTGAGGGGTATTTCGCTGCAACAAAAGCCCTCTGCTCCAAGCGTTCACCCTCACCCTGACCCTCTCCCGTCAAGGGAGAGGGGATTTTCGGAAAACTGAAAGACCCTGTGAGGTGGAGAGGCGGGGCCGGCGTGAAGTCCGGCCCGGCAGCGGACGACCGAGCCGGCGGCGTGTTCCATAAGATTACACGCTAAATACGCCGAAATAACACAGTAACCACATACGATTCTGATATATTATTTGGTTGACTGCCCAGTGGACGGGGGATTTTCACCGAGCACTCAACCCGTGCGCTAACACAGTCCGGGCAGTGGGACTCCGCCCGCTGCTGCCTTGCCGGGCGCCATGGATACAGACGAGAGGTGTAGAGCACAATGACCACGCGCGAATTCCGTCTAGCACCCCCCCCCCCCCGACTTTGACCCTTCCGGGGGCGGCGTCATGAACGGCCGCCGCCTCCCCGCCCTCCGCAGACGGGCCTTCCGCGCCCCGCCCTTCCTCCTCCTGGCGGCGCTGGCCGCCGCCGCCTTCCTGTTCCTCTTCCCGGCCCCGGGCAGCGCCCAGAGCGGCGATGAGCCGCTGACCGCCCGCTTCCTCTCGGACACCGGGCCGTCGAACCACGAGGGTGACGGTCAGGTCTTCACGATCCGCATCGAGTTCAGCGAGGACATCGCGACCGGCTACAAGACGCTGCGGGATCATGCGCTGGCTGTGGATGGCGGCACGGCCCGCAAGTTCAAGCGGGTGAACCGCCGCAGCTCCCTGTGGGAGATTCACGTCAGTCCTTCCTCCGACGCCGCTGTGCAATTGACCCTGTCGGAAACCACCGACTGCACGGCCCCAGATGCCGTTTGCACCAGCTCGAACAAGCCCCTGTCCCACAGCGTCAGCATCACCATCCCCGGTCCGGTGCCGACGCCGACGCCTGAGCCGGAAGAGAACACCCCGGCCACGGGACTGCCCGTCAGCATCGTCACTCCGCCGTTCGACACCCCGAAATGCACTCTTGACAATGGTGAGGAGAGCGATGTGAAGGCCATTAGCGTCGACCCGATTCATGGTGCGCCAGCGACCAAATGGTACGCATTTGAGTTGGGACTAAAAGGACTAAGCGGGATGCACCCTCGGCCCTGCGAGACGTTTGACCCCCAGGACTTTTGGGTTAAGCGCGCGGTGACTTATCGCCACCGGATAGACCGTGTGCGTTGCAAAGACCCAACTATGAGTTGCACCTGGGCCTCACCCCCCAGACAGCCTGCTGCACTATAAGCATCATCAAGGGTTCTGGATGCGGTCCGTGGGCGATGATGACCCCTCCCCGGTTTGGCACGACGCTCCCAACGACGTTCCGGGTTTGTACGTTTATCAATACCGGATATGCGCGTGGGGCTCCGATACGCTGTGCAGACACTTTTCGGACAATCGGTTGGTTTTTAAAGGTGGCGTGGAACGGATCCCGTACTCCGCAGAGCCTTAAGGATTCCTGACCGGGTTGGGCATCCACGAGCCTCAAGACACATTGACCTCAGTCTAAAGGTGAACCAAATGACAAGTAAATTCGGGCGGATTGCGACGATTGTTCCTCTGATAGCCCTGATTGTCATCGGGGCGACCATCGTATCCTCATCACCGTCGGAGGCGGCGTTTTCCAGGGATTTGGATGGCCCAGTCATCAAGTCGGTGCGGATCAGCAGCGAACCGGTCCATGAGGGCGACCCATACTGTCATGTGAGCGGCTGGATGTGGCACATCCAGCCGTCCGGCAAATACGGTATCGGAGACGATATTGAAGTGACGGTCTCGTTTGATGAGCCGGTGGTGATCTCAGGCGACCCGCAGTTCCGGTTGACGATGGGAGGCACCAAACTGGCCGGGCTTAAGGCTGTTGAAGGCAAGGATGTCGTATTCGCGTATCAAGTTGCCGAGTACGACCTGGATATGGATGGGATCGTGATACCGACGAATGCCATCGTCCTACAGGGCGGTGGCATCAAAGATGCGGCTGGCAACAATGCGGACATCAGCATGGCCGGCCAGCCGGCGCAATACGGACACCGAGTAGATGGCGTCCGACCCTGGTTGTCGTCACTGCGTTGGGTGGCAAGTGGTGGGCCAGACGGCGTGTATGAAGAGGGCGACGAGATATTCTTCAAGGCGATGTTCTCTGAAAAAGTCCTCATCAGCGGCACTCCATCCATCCAACTCGATTTTGACGGAGTGGAGAAGACGGCCACTTGGTCCTGTGGGGTGTGGTGGAAGGGCCTTTCCTACGTCGTGCAGCCAGGGGACCGCGACGTTGATGGCATCGCCATCCCGGCGGGTGTCATGAGCGCCGATGCGGGAGCCATCCGTGACGAAGCGGGGAACGCGGCTCTGTATTTGGGATATGTGGCTAAAGCCCCGAACTCGGACATTATCGTGGATGGAGGAGAAGCGGAGGCCCCGACCGCCAACAGTCCGGCCACCGGCCTGCCCACCATCAGCGGGACCGCCCAGGTGGGCGAGACGCTGACGGCGGACACCTCGGGCATCTCGGATGACGACGGGTTGGACAACGCCAGATTCAGCTACCAGTGGCAGGCCGGCGGCTCCGACATTGCCGGGGCGACGAACGCCGCCTACACGCTGGTTGACGCGGATCAGGGCAAGACCGTCAGCGTAACGGTGTCCTTCACCGACGACGGCGGCAACGCCGAGTCCCTCACCAGCGCGGCGACGGCTGCGGTGGCCGCCAGGCCCAACACTCCGGCGACGGGTCTGCCGACCATCAGCGGCACGGCCCAGGTGGCGGAGACCCTGACGGCGGACGTGTCCGGCATCGCCGACGAGGACGGGCTGGACGACGCTGTGTTCAGCTACCAGTGGCAGGCCGACGGCTCCGACATCGCCGGGGCGACGAACGCTGCCTACGTCCTGACGGACGCGGAGCAAGGCAAGACGATCAGCGTAGCGGTGTCCTTCACCGACGACGCGGGTAACGAGGAAACCCTGACCAGCGCGGCGACAACTGCGGTGTTGCCCAAGCCCAACAGCCCGGCTACGGGTCTGCCGACCATCAGCGGGACCGCCCAGGTGAGCGAGACGCTGACGGCGGACACCTCCGGCATCGCCGACGCGGACGGGCTGACCAACGCGACGTTCAGCTATCAGTGGGTAGCCAACGACGGCAGTTCGGACGCCGACATCGCCGGAGCGATGTCCTCTACCTACACCCTGACCTTCGCCGAGGCGGAGAAGACCATCAGCGTGCGGGTGAGCTTCACCGACGACCGGGGCAACGCGGAGTCGTTGACCAGCGCGGCGACGGAGGCGGTATCCGCCACCTCCCAGCAGCAGGCCAACAGTCCCGCCACCGGGCAACCTACCATCAGCGGAACCGCGCAGGTGGGCCAGACGCTGACGGCGGACACCTCGGGCATCGCCGACGAGGACGGGTTGGCCGACGTTTCGTACAGCTACCAGTGGCAGGCCGACGGTGCGGACATCGCCGGTGCCACCGGTGACACCTATACCCTAGCGGACGCGGAGGAAGGCCAAGCCATCACGGTAACGGTCTCCTTTACTGACGACGCCGGCAACGCGGAGAGTCTGACCAGCGCGGCCACCAACGCGGTTGCACCCAAGCCCAACACTCCGGCGACGGGTCTGCCGACCATCAGCGGAACGGCGCAGGTGGGCGAGACTCTGGTGGCGTACACGTCGGGCATCTCGGATGACGACGGGTTGACCAACGCGACGTTCAGCTACCAGTGGCGGGCCGACGGCTCCGACATCGCCGGCGCGACGGCCTCCAGCTATGCGCTGACCGACGCCGACGAAGGCAGGGCAATCAGCGTGCAAGTGTCCTTCACCGACGATGCCGGCAACGCAGAGTCGTTGAGCAGCGCGGCGACGGCGGCTGTGGCTGGCCCGCCGCCGGAACCGCTGACCGCCAGCTTATCCAACGGGCCGCCGTCCCACGACGGGGAGAACGTCTTCACCTTCGAGCTGCACTTCAGCGAGGAGTTCAGCGTGAGCTACAAGCGCCTGCGGGATGACGCCTTCATTGCCAGCGGCGGGGACGTGACCCGTGCCAAGCGTCTGGAGCGGGGCAGCAACATCGGCTGGCGCATCCACGTCCGGCCGGACGGCGACGGCGCGGTGAGCATCATCCTGCCGGAGACCACCGACTGCGAGGCGACGGGGGCCATCTGCGCCGGAGACGGGCGGATGCTGTCCAACCGCAGCGAGTTGACCGTCAGCGGTCCATAGGGCCGGGTCGGAGGTCAGTTCGACGCCACGGGGCCGGCGCCGTTGCAGCGCCGGCCCTCTTGCATTCCGGAACCCGGCGGGCGAATGCCAACCTCTATGGCGGAGCATCACAAAGACCGAACACCAGTGGTTGCCGCCCCCGCAAACTTGCCTGGCCGGCTCCCCGATGGCGCTCCGGGGCGTCAGCGCCGGTTGCGCCGCAGGCAGTGCAGTTCCGCCGTCGCGCCGGTGGGACTGCGCCAGACGGTGTGTGCGCCGGTGAGGGGTCCCTGCAGCGCCCGCTCCATGCTGGCCGCCAGCATGGGCAGGTCGCCGGCCCGCGACAGGAAGTCCTCCACCGCCTGCTGGCTGTCGCACACCATGAGCATGGGGAGCGGCCGGCCCAACGCCATCATCCGCCGGTAGGGCCGCAGCTTGTTTTCCCGGCGCCGCGATCCGGTGTACCGTTCGTACTCTAGGGAGTGGTATCCGCCACCGTACGGTCCGGCCACCACGGGCGCCAGCAGGTCGGGCCGGACCTGGGTCACGTCGGGGACGTTCACCTCGCCGCGCCAGCCGGCCACCACCGCCACGGCCTCCTGGGCAAAGCGCGCCACCAGGCGGTTCAGCCCGTCGTCGTGGATCGCCTCGCGTTGGCGGTGTCTGCTTTCGAGGTAGGCCCCGTGGCGGCGGCGCACCGCCGCCGGCGACACTCGGCTCAGGGTGGCGGCCCGCCGCATCCCCAGTTCCGCCAGGTAGTAGCGCCCGTCGAACTCCGCCGCCAGTCCGGCGCTGACGAAGTCATCCAGTATCGTGGCGACCTGGGCCGATGAGCCGCCCACGATGGACCGGAGGCAGGACGGCCGCATGGCGGGGAACTGGGCAATGGTCATGAACACCCGGTAGGCCCGAGGACCGTCCAGGGCGATCAGGTCGTGGTTGCGGGCCAGCCAGCGGTTGACGTTCTCGGGCCGGCCCGGGGCGGGATGACCCGGCGGGTCCGCCACCAGGTCCCGGGAGGGCCTCAGCTCCACCATGGGTTGCCTCCATAGCCGGCGTCGGCGGTCCAGAACAGGGTGGGAGTGGAGCCGGTGAGGGTCTGCCGGGCCAGTTCGGCCGCCCAGGTATCGACGGCCACCACCACCCTGGCCGAGGGTTGCACCGCCTGGTCCGGGTCCTCGTAGAACACCCGGTTGGCGATGCGGAGGTAGCGGTCCTCGTCGTGGAGGTAGGCGTCGACGCCCCACAGTTGGTGCTGCTCCTTGCGGCGGAGCGCGCGCTCGGTGGCGTGGAGACCGGCGTAGATGAAGGGTGTCCACACGTCGGGTCCGTAGCGGGCCACGGCGTGGTGGAAGCCGCCGTGGCGCAGCAGGCGGAAGTCGGTCAGCCGGAGGTCGTGTTCCGGAGGCGGCGCGCCTGCGGGCCAGCGCAGGTGTCCGGAGGCGAGCAACTCGGGGGCCAGGCGGTACATGGGCTCCAGGATGGCCAGGCGGCGCAGGGACAGCTCCACGCCCCGGCTGGTGGCCGTCCACGGCGGATGCTCGTGCCAGGCGGCGTCGGGAGGGTCATCCCCAGCGTTGTCGCTGGTGGACCCAGGGGAGAAGGGCGAGTTGGTCAGGTGCTCCAGGTGGGGCCGGTGCTCGTGATCCTGGGCGAAGCGGCGGTCAAAGTCCGCCGGTGGCGACGCGCCGTAGCCGGCAGGCAGGGCAGCCCGGGCCGCCTCCCGGGGCGCCGGATGCTCGTGGTCGCTGGCGTAGAGCAGATCGAGGGCCCGCCGGGTCAGAAACCACCGCTCCTGCCGCCGCTCCGTCATCCCCCGGCGCACCGACCACACCCAGCCGTCCCGGCGCAGCCGGTGCAGCGTCCGCCGGATGTTCCTCTCACTCATCCTCAGGATGGGAAGCAGGTTTGAAACGCTGGCCAGAGGCATCAACCCGGTTATCCGGAGCAGACGCCTCTGCTCGTCACTCACCATCAGACGCGGCGCCATATGGGCACCTCCCCGGCCGATGCGGCCCAACCGTGCGTTGTCTCCCAGCCCGCTTATGGTGCGGCATGGGATGCGTGGTGGGTCGCCCGTTTCCCGGCCCCGACGCCGGCGGCGGCGAGTATGGGGCTGCCGAGCTTTCGGCGGAGACCGCAGGGAGGTCGGGCGACCCTGGGCGTCGCGGGGACCGTTATCCCGGCCATGCCGCGGCGCCGCTACCCGTTGTTACGACTCCTCCATTCGGCCGGATTGACCGCAGGCTCCGCCGGGGGCAGGTTGCGTCGCCGGCGCCCCAGCCGAATCGCAACGGCCAGTGCTACAATCCGGTTTGGAGAAAACCTCCAAGCGGAACTCGAGCAGCATGACAGTGACCACCAGCAACGAGCAGGAAGCGTTCAGCTTCGTCATCGAACGCCAGCACAGTGGCGCGTCCGAAAACGACATCAGGTTCGCGTTCCAGCGCTTCATGGAAGCCGCCGGCGCAGCCGCGGCCAGCGAGATGTCCACCGAAGGGCCTCCGGGAGTGGGCAACCCCGGGAGGATGGACCTGTATGTCCACAACACCTGCATTGAGTTCAAACCCAACATCCTCAAGGCCGGCGTCCCGGACCCCGATTTCGCAGAGCAACTCGACGGGTGCATCCGCAACCTGCTCATGGCGGGAGCCGGCGTACGCAACGGCATCCTGACCGACGGCGTCCACTACTTCCTGCGACGCATCGGCGACGACGATCTGCCCTTGCTGACCTGCGGCACACTCGAAACCTGCGACCATCCCCAACAGGCGGCAAACGTCCGCGAGTACCGGCACCGCATCATCTCCGCGCCACCCGAGAACGTCAGCCCCCCGGCAGCGAACCTGGAACGCCACTTCGGCATCGCTTCAGACACCTTTCGGACCGGCAACCTGCTGCTGAAGGAAGCCTATGAAGCACACCGCGACGCCCCAACCGCGGCGGTGAAACGGCGGCTCTGGCAGGATCTCCTGCGGGTCGCTCTCGGCAAGGACGCGGCCACGGCGGGGGATGAAAGCGACTGGCTGTTCATCCGGCACACCTACATCACCAGCCTGATCGCCGTCATCATGCAGCAGCAACTGCTGGGCGACGTGGCCCACTATGCCGCAACAAGGCCGGATGCCCTGCTCAAGGGACGCATCCTCGCTGAACAGTCGGACCTGCACGGCCACGACGCCTACTGCCTGGAAGTAGCAGAATTGCATCCAACAATGCAGAGACGCTGGAACAACGCCGCGCAGATGTTCCGTGACGCCCACAAAAATCAGGCCATCAAAGACCTGTACAGTAACATGAACCACCTCAACAAGATGATCAGCCAGCTGGAGTACGCGCAAACCGCCATCCACGATCCTACGAAGATACGGGTAGCGTACACGACCCAAGGCGAACCTACGGCAGCAATCATCGGTGACAACCATGCCGTCCTCGACCACAAATTGTTTCAGACGACTTGTCGGTCAAAAAACGAAGCGCGTTACGTGCTTGCCATAATTAACAGTGGCGCGCTCACTACAGCCGCGGAAACGTTCATGACGAAAGGACTGTATGGCGCCCGGGACTTTGAAAAGCACGGCTGGAAGCTCCCCATACCCCGCTACGATGCCGACGACCGGCTCCACGTCCAGATCAGCAGACTGGGCGCGACCGCGGAGCAGGAATGCCGTGAACTGATTGCCCAGAGCGGCATCATGTCGAAACCAGCGGGCGAAGCCCAATCCCGCGCCCACCGCCTGCTGCGCCACGAGTGGCAACCCGACAGCGCGACCGCGCAGCAAATCGAGGCTGCCGTCGCACAATTGCTGAGCGACCCAGAACAGGCGGCACTCGGCCAGCGGCAGATGACCGAACGCGAACCTTCGTTGAAGTAGAGGGAGCTGGACAGCCAATGCAAGGCCGACCCGGAAGGTTCGCATTGACCCGCCTTTGCCCCAGTCTCATCAATACGGCCCGTGAGTGGAAGACCGGTTGCCTGGTGTTGCCACGGAATGTGGTGGCGGTGCTCATGCCGATTTTCCTGGCGGCCCTGGCATGTTCAACGGGAGCGGCCCCCGGCGACCTGTTGTCGCAGCCGCCCGGAGGCCCGCCGGTGAGCCTGGTGGTAAGCAACAGCGACCTCGCCGTGGGAGACAACCGGGTGTCCTTCGGATTGGTCGATCGGGACTACATGCCGGTTCGTCCGGACACCGTGGCGTTGCGCGCGGTGTATTACGAGCCGGGCGCCGCGACGGGCCAGGTGCGACACCGGACCGAAGCGCAATTCCTGCCATGGCCGCCGGAGGGACGTCGCGGCGTATTCATCGCCAACGTGTCCTTTGACCAGGCTGGAACCGCCACCGGCGACACGATGGGAATTTGGGAGTTGCACGCCACGTTCGACTATGCCCAGTCGCCCTCGGAAGCGGTGGAACCGCTGACCATCGGCTCGGTGGTGTCTGTGGCTCCAACGCACCGCGCGCCGTTCATCGGTGATGCGGCGCCAATGTCCGACACGCCGACGGTGACCACGGTTACGGACCTTGGAACCATCAGCAGCAGCCCCGAACCGGATCCGGTGCTGTACAGGCTATCGGTGGCACAGGCGGTGCGGGCCGGCAAGCCGGCGGTGATCACCTTCGCCACGCCGGCCTTTTGCGTGACGGCAACGTGCGGGCCGCAAGTATCGGACCTTTCGGTCCTGGCCGAGCGGTATCAAGGCCAGGCCAATTTCGTTCACGTTGAGGTGTACCGGGACCCGCACCGGATCAACCCGGCGGACCCGGCCCGCGAGCTGGTTCCCGCAGTAGACGAATGGGGCCTCGTGTCTGAGCCCTGGACGTTCGTCGTGGGCAGCGATGGCCGGATCACTGATCGGTTTGAGCAATATGTACCGCCGCAGGTATTGGAAGCGGCGTTACTGGCCGCGATTGATCGGTGAGATTAATTCGGTTATTGAATGGTATGGTGTATTGAGCAATACTTATGTTAGATTATACGGAACACTGGCGACACAGCGTAAAATTCAGGCAACCAGGAGCAAAGCTTTGGCCAATGTCACAATAACGATTGAGGGTGACGTGGAGGAAGTGGTGGCGACGCTGAGAGGAATGGCCGGTGGGGCTATCGACTCGACCGCGGTCGCGCCGACTGGGGAAGCGGTCGAAACGGCCGGTGAATCGGCGGCCGTTGCCGTGTTGCCCGAAGCTGGAACAGAAGAGGGAGACTCCACCGAAACGACGGCTGAGACGCCGGGAGCTGCCTGGAACGCAAGTTACGTCACAACGTTCTGGCGGAATCTTTCAGACACCGCGCGACAGGCCATGTTGCGGGTTTCCCGCTCTCCCAATCACACGCAGAAGCGCGCCCAGTTGATGCACACCCTGCGGCTCTCACAGCGCGAACTGTCCGGCTCACTGTCGAGCCAGGGACACAGCCTGAACCGATTGAAGCGCCGCAGGGGAAACGTGGACCTGCCTCGGCCTCTGATTTACGACCGCGCCGAAGATGCCTACATCCTGGATTCCAACTTTGCCAACGCGTTGCGCGAACTGGGCATGAACTGAAGGCCCTGGGGGTTATATCGCCGCAGGAGATGCGGCTGCGGCCCGGTGAACGGCCAGGACGATTGCAAAGTGGACGAATGCCCTGATCCCGCTCATCCTGAGCTCGTCGAAGGATGGTGTGGACGGAGCGGCTCATGGTTCGACGGGCTCACCAAGAGCGGAAGCAGGTGGATTAGAAGTGGACGCCCCGCCCAGCCCCGCCGTCTACCGCTATGGTCTGGCCGGTGATGGCGGATGCCAGATCCGAGCACAGGAAAGCGGTAAGGTTGGCAATGTCATCCGGTTCGATCATCCGGCCAATGGGGATCTCGGCGACTGATTCTTCCAGCTCTGCTTGGGATGTGGTGTTGTTCCGCGCGGCGCGCTCGGCGACCAGGCCCATGTAGCGCTCCGTGCGGGTGCTGCCCGGGTGGATGCAGTTGACCAGGATGCCGTCAGCCGCCACGTCGTCTGACAGGGCCTTGGAGTAGTTGGACATCGCCGAGTTGGTGACGCCGGAACCCGGGTTGGTCGGGCTGGAGTTCCTCGCTGCCATGCCTCCGATATTGATGATCCTACCGCCGCCGGACGTGATCATGTGAGGCACGCACTCCCGGGCGCAGCGAATGTAGCCCATCACCTTGGTGGTGATGTGGTTCAGGATGACGTCGTCAGGGATCTGGCTGGCGCGGTCGCTGGTGCTGTTCACCGCGTTGTTGACCAGGATGTCGAGGCGGCCCAAGCCGTTCACGGTCTCACGCACCAGGTTGACGATGTCGTCGGGCACGGTCATGTCGGCGCGGATGGGTATGACGCGTGTGCCGGTGGCGTCACCAATTTCGGCGGCGGCGGCCCGCAGGTCGTCCTCCCCACGGGCGCAGATGGCAACGGCACAGCCGTCCCTGGCCAGGGCGTACGCAATGGCTTTGCCGATGCCCTTGCTCCCTCCGGTTACCAGCGCGGCCTTGCCTTCCAGTCCTGGCAGCATGTTTCACTCCTGATTTTGGGTAAGTCGTTCAGCTAGTCGGAGCCGCGATGGCCGTTGCCGTTGCCATTTCGCCGTTCGGCCAGGCGAACGATGGTATCCAGCATGGCCTGCTGGATGGCGATGGACTGGCGGCGTTCTTCCGCTGACAGCCGTCGCTCCTCCGCTTCGGCCTGGCGGCGTTCCTCCTCAAACTGGCGGCGTTCTACGATGTCCTGACGGCGCTCTTCATCTGCCCGAAAGCGCTCTGCTGTGGCCCGCTGCCGTTCTTCAGCGGCCCGCTGGCGCTCCTCATGCAGTTCATTGCGTATCTCGGCAATGAATTCTTTCACTTCCTGTAGTTCCTGCTCCGTCTTCAGGCGGGCTTCCCGCTCCTGGTTGATCATATTTTTCAGCATATAGTAATCGTAGCCTCCTTTGACGCTGCCGACGGCGATGCCGGCGCCCACGGCAAGAGCCAGGATTTCGACGTTAATGAACCGGGCGAGCCAACCAGGGTTGCACAGACCAGTAGCCGCATTATGGAGTGTGCAGGGGATTTTGGTAAAGTACCAGACGCACCAGAAAACGACGGCAGTGGCCGTGCCGTACAACAGCGGCGTTCGCCAGATGCCCAGCGCATCGACGCTGCGTTGCCGGATGCGGCTGATCACGGCGTAGCAGCGGTCAACAGCTCTTCAATATTGGCGGCGGTGGGGATGTCCCGCGCCGCGGCGACCGTGGCCGCCAGCTTTTCAGCGGGCCAGTTGATCTGCGGGAACAGCGGTTGCAGGCGGTCCATCTCGGTGTCCAGGTCCCATTCCAGTTCGTTGCCCTGGTATTCGCCCCGGTACACGTTGCCCCCGGCCATGTCGATGGTGATGCGCGGGGCAAACGCCGGTCGGTCCTTGTGTCCCACGGTCTGAACCTTGTGCATCAGGGCCAGCACGGCGTCGTGGTTTTCGGCGGATGCGGCGTCGGCGTCGTCACCGGGATCGATGCGAGTGCGCAGCGGCGGATAACTTCCGTTCACGGCGACATAGGCAGCGAAGTAGTGGGTGCTGCCAACGATGGCCTGACCCCGCGACGGATTGGGGAAGGCCGGCGACGGGTAGAGGGTCTCCAACCAGTTCAGGTCAATGGTGATGCGCTCGATCTCGTCGATGGCCAGCTGGTGGGAGCTCCGGATGTCCGTCATCAGGTCGATCACGGGGCAGTTGTAGCCGGCCGTGGGGTACATTTTGAGCACGGTGTGCAGTAATTCCCAGCGGGTTCCCAGCCCTTCCGTCACCGGCTCAAAGGATACCTGCTGAGGGCCGGTGAACACGTAGGAGAGCTCGCCCCGGTTATTGCCCGTAAAGGCGTTGTAGAAACCGGCCGGCCCTTCCAAGGCTTCCTCCGACCCACGGACGTCCTCGCGGGCCAGCAGGGCCGCCATGATGCCGCTGCGCGTAGACTGGGGCTCGTGGAACATCATCTCGCGACCGCCGGAGCGCGGCCCCTCGTTGGTCCCGGCCGTGAATGTGCAGGCCAGGGCGATGGCGGTGACCATCTGGTCTTCGGTCAGCCCGAGCAACTTGCCCGTGGCGACGGCGGCGCCCAGCGTTCCGTAGATGGGGCTGGAGCGAAAGCCACGGGCCTGGGTAGAGGCGATGAAGTCGCCGGCGATGCGCGATTCCACCTCGTATCCGGCGGCCATGGCGGTGATAAGCTGGGCCCCGGTGGCGCCACTCAGTTGCGCGGAGGCCAGGGCAGCGGGAATGACGCACGGGCCCGGGTGGGTCAGCATCCGGTAGGAATCCGCCTGGTTGGTGGCGTGCATCAGCTTGCTGTTGGCGAAGGCCGCTCCGCAGCGGGTGGCGCGGCCGCCCGAGGCCAGGATGCTCGCGCCGTGGGCGGAGGCCTCTTCCGCCAGGGCCAGGTCCACTGCGGCCTTGCCGTGGTGGGTTTCGGCGCCGATGATTGCCACCACAGTGGCGTGGAGCAGGGAGGTCTGCATTTTGTCGACCACGGCCGGTGGCAGGTCGTCGACGTCCAGGTTGACGGCCCAGCGGGCGAGCTCGCGGGAGAGGGAGTCGGGCATGGGGTGAGTTCCTTTTATCCGATGGTGTTAACGTGAGGATAATCCAGGATGCGACCGTCCGAGGTGACCAGCGGGCAGGAGTACTCCAGAGCGGTGGCAACCAGGATGCGGTCAGCGGGATCGCGGTGGAAGGGTTCCGGGAGGCTGTAAGCGCGGACGGCGATCTCCGGGGTGATGGGCAAGAGTTCAACGGCGGGATAGTTCAGCAGGCGGCGCAGCCAAGACAGGGCATCCAATTGCAACGTGACGCGCTGTCTTTCGACCAGCATGGCTATCTCCCAACAAGTGATTGCGCTGATGCCGATACTGCCCTGAATCCGGCGCTCCCGAGCAATAGCAGAGATCTGGGATACAGTGAGCCGGCTGATTTCGTCAGACCATCATATTCCGACGTGGGTATCCAGAACTATCACGCTGTCGGTTCCTGCAACACTGAATCCCCGACGAAACTACGCGCTAAAACGGTATGCCGTTGTCCAGCATGTCCAGTTCTTCGTCCGTAAATGCCGAGTCAAATGGTCGGTCATATTTTAAGACGGTGCCCTTGAGTGGGTTGTGCAGTGCCGGGCGGCTCAAATCATTCGGGTCCAATTCGAGCCGGGCGGCGCAAACCTGAACGGTAATCTCAACCTCAATCCCTTCCTCGAAAGGCAGATGCTGAAGCGTAATTGTGCCATTTTTGGCGATTTTGGCGGTGGTCTTGAACGTGTCCATAGTCGGCCTTGCGAGACGGGAATGGCAATAGTTGACCCTCGTAGATTGCAAACATGGTAGCACAGCCGTCCGCCGCTGCCGACGAGACCCACGCGATTGGAACGTCAGTCCAGGTCGCGGATGTAGGCGCGGAAGATGACCTTGCCGGCGGCCAGCGTCAGGACGGCGGCGATGAACAGCATTACCAGCGTGAATTCCAGGCTTTGCAGGGCGAAACCCAATCCGGTCGCCGCGGCCGGCGGGTGTTCGGTGTCCGTTATTGACATCAGCAGGATCACCACGCCCAGCGTCATCGCGGCGGCGATATCGGCAGCCCAGTGATGCGAGCTATCGGGTACCGGGACCCAGCCGGCATGGAATAACGCAAAGGACGTCAACGCGCCCACCGTCAACCCCAGGACGTGCCCTCCCACCAGGTGCCGCAGCGCGGCGCTGCTGGAGTTGGGGTGCACGAATACGATCACCGCGCTGGAGCCCAAACCGGCGGCCAGGACGGCGTCGGCCACGGAATCCACCATCAGCATGACGATGAGCATCACCACCGCGGCCAGGGCCGACTGCCACAGGTAGCGGGTTTTGAGCCGGAAGAACTGTACGTTGTACAGCTCGATGAACAGAGGCAGATGGAAGCGACGGCTGATCCGCCGGGGCATCAACTGCAACTCGCCACGGGTAAGGAGGCGATCCATGAACCCGGTCGTATTGCGTGCGCGGCGCACTCGGGCGCGACGGCGTGCCTGAGCGTGCGCTCTCCTTCTCCTCCTTGACGCCTCACCGCCCGCGATGTCACCGGATTCCGACCCGGCGCGGTTTGCCATGGGTTGGCGGTGTTATTCGAGGCTGCGGGCGAAGTCCAGCCAGACCCGGGCGCAGGGCACGGGCAGGATGTGTTGGACGAAACCGGAGACGCCGGGGAATACTACGGCGCGCCCGTTGGGGAACACGTCGGCGGCGCCGCGGAAGTCGCCGAGGACTTCCTCGCGGAGCGCGGCTGCGGCGATGATCAGCACCGGGGTCTGCACGTCTTTCAGCAGTGGCCGCAGGTCGCCAGACGCCTGGGCCTGGAAACCGGCGACTACGTGGGGCGTGGTCGCCTTCATTTGCTCGGCGTACCAGCGGGTGTAGGCCGGATCCACGATCTGCGGATCCAAACGGCGGCCGATACTGCCCTCGACCCAGGCGCCGATTCCCTCGTTCTCGATTTGGATGGCCGATTCGGCATGATGGGCGTCGTTGAAGCTGGTGGGTGAGGTGCAGGCGGTCAGGGAGAGCAGCCGCTCCTGGTGCATGGTGGCGTAGCGCATGGAGATGCTGCCGCCCACAGTTTCACCGATAAGGTGGAACTTTTCCAGGCCCAGCTTGTCGGAGAACTCCGCCAGGTCTTTGGCAAAGTTGTCCACCGACCACGGGTAACCCGGCTCAGGGACGTCGGATTGCCCCATGCCCCGCATATCGAACCGGATGACACGGTAATGGCGCGCCACGATGGGCACCCAACCGAACCAGAGCTTGTGGTTCTTGGCCATGCCGTGGTGCATGACCACGGTTTCTGGTTCAGTCCAAGGGTCCGTGAAGTCGTCGATGGTGTAGAACAGCTCGCAGCCGTCGTCCAAGCGCAGTTTCATCGTGTTCCTGCTGACCTCCGTGCTGTCTGGTGCTGGATTCGTCCCAACCGACGAGCGCGAGGCGACTACCCCGCGTGTCGATACTGATCGTCGTTCGGCGCGCTGCCGGCGCTACTCGATTTCGAGCTCGTTGAAAACGGAGCGGGCGATGCGCATGGCGGTGCGCGCGTTGATGTACCCGCCATACATGGACAGGTGGATGAAAATTTCCATCAGTTCGGTGGGGGTCATCCCCACGCCTACCGCGCCACGAATGCGGCGTCGCATCTGGTTGTCGTACACGCCCATGCTGGTGAGCGCCGACAGGGAGACGATGGCTCGCTCTTTATCGTTCAGCAACGAGCGGCTGTAAATCGCCCCCCAGTTGTACTCGTCTACGATCCGCTCCAGCTGTCCCTCCGGCGAATCCTCTCCGAAACCGGTTGGAGTATTGCCCATGTGATGCCGGTGCAATTCCTGGCCCAGGGCGTACAGCTGGTCGGGATGCTGATTGACGTCGTATTCCAGCGCCGGCTCGCATTCGATGCCCAGCTCTTCGAAGATGTCCTTGGTCAGCCGCAAAGCCGATTCCACGGCGGGGACCCCGATGTAAAAGGTAGACTGAACGAAAACCTCGACTACCTGCTGCGGCGTGAGGCCGACATTCAAGCCGCGCACGATATGGCGGCGCATCAGGTTCATCTCTCCCTGGGTAACGAGGGCTGCTATGGTGGCCATGCAGCGCTGCTTCAGGTCCAGCCCGGGGCGGCGCCAGATGGTCCCGAAAAGAGCTTCGTCGATGATGCGCTTGAGGTCGGGCGCCAACTGATCGACGCCGGGCAGAGCGTAGTGAGTGACGTCGCCGCTGGCCATCTGGCCGCGCATATCCTGGCCGGCTTCGTAGCGGTCATTAAGGGAAGTCAAGGCTGTATTCCTCCTCGCGAAAAGCAGCTATCTTGAAGTGGAGGCAATGATGGAACTGCGGCGCAGACGCAGACCGTCAAGTGTTGGGATTATAGCATAGGGGCGGTTTGCCCCCGCTTGGGACGGGTCAGTCAACTTGCCGCATCACGTCGCCGGCGAACCAGTCCAATCGCTCCAGGGCCTGGTTGAGGTCACTGCCGCGGATGTCAAAAATGATGTGGGAGACGCCCACCTCGGAGTAGGTGTGCACGTCCTCCAGGATGGCGTCGGTGGAACCGGAGAACCGGCGGCGCGGGCCGGACTGAATGGTTTGCGGATCGTACAGCGGAGCCTTCATCGACACCTCGATCTCGGCGGGGTCCCGGCCGGCCTGCTCCGCGAAGCGATTGAGGGTCACCAGGTCTCCGGCCAATTCCTCCGGCTCCAGGGTCGCTGCCGGTATCGTGCCCACCGGATGCCAGCCGTCGCCGATGGTGGCGGCGCGGCGGATGGCGGGACGGCTCTGGCCACCGACCCAGATGGGCGGGTGGGGCTTCTGGACCGGCTTGGGTAGGAACTGTATGCCTGAGAACTGGACGTACTTGCCGTCGAACTCAGGGTTGGGGCTGGTCCACAGCTCCTTGTAGGCGTGCAGGTACTCATCGGTTACCGCGCCCCGCTCGGCGAAGGGCGGCGTGCCCAGGGCTTCGAACTCCTCTTCCATCCATCCCACGCCGACCCCCAGGATGAGTCGGCCCTGGGACAGCACGTCCAGCGTGGCGAGGATCTTGGCGGCCAGGATGGGCGGGCGATAAGGCACGATCATCACGCTGGGAACCATTCGGATATTCTCAGTGACGCCGGCCAGGAAGGTGAGCAGGGTCAGCTGCTCGAAATACTCCCCGCTTTCGCCCGTGGGGAACTCGCCGCCCACGGTATACGGATAGGGCGAGTCGATCTGGCTGGGCACCAGTACGTGGTCGCCGGCCACCATGCAGTAGAACCCGAGGCGGTCGCCGGTTTGGGCGATCCGGGCCAGGGGACCAGGCTGGGCGTTGGGGCCGTGATTAGGCAGGTAGAATCCGAACTGCATACTATCTCCAGGGTGAAGCGATGCCGGGAAGGTTGTTTACAGACCGTTGATCTCGCAGTTGCCGAAGATCAGCCAGATGATAATCATGGCGATGACCAGGCCGGTCATCACGCCAAGGGCGCATCCGCAGCCCTTCTTGAACGAATCGAAGAAACCGAACATGTGGAGCGTGTCCCGTGAACCGGCGGGGTGCCCACTTAGCGCGGTGGTTTGGCCGGCTGCCTTGCTATAATAGCGCAGCCCGTTGAATTCACTCAACCGGAGCCGTGTGGAGCGGAACCATCACACAACCTGACCGCAGCGTCGCACCCGGACTGAGAACGGGTCAAAGCAGAGAATCCATTTGGGCCATTCCGCCGCGCTGGAGGTTGCCCTACATCGCACTGTATTGGGTACAATGGTTCCTGGCGATGTACGGGGTTGTGGAGTTTCTCAATTGGCTCCACCCGAACTACAGCAGGGGAGAGGTGGTGGAAGCGGCGATGGCGCATATTCCTGCCGTCACGGCATTGGGAATTCCCGCTACGTTCACCCTGATGGAGGTTATTCAGCGTCTTATGGTCACTTACGATTACCTGATGAACAAGTACGTCCGGCCGTTGCAGGAGAAGCAGCGGGCGGAGGGCCGGGAGCAAGGTCTTGCGGAAGGCCGGGCGGAGGGCCGGGAGCAAGGTCTTGCGGAAGGCCGGGCGGAAGGCCGGGAGCAAGCTGAGGCCGAGTTCCGCCAGCTGGTCAGCGAGTGGAACCAGCGCCGGCTGGACGCCGCCGCACGCAACGAACCCTTTGACGAGCCGCCTCCGCTGCTCGAAAATGGCGATGCACAAAACGGCTAGCGATCGCTCGCTGCCGGGACAGTTCAGCACAACACGATTCACTCACAAGGAGAATACAATCATGCCTAACATCACCCTCGACCAGGCGGAAGCGGTACTGTCAGGGGCAAAAGCCGCCGCCCTGGAACTCGGCAAAGCGTTCAGTTTCTCGGTGGTGGACGCTCGCGGCGACCTGATCACGATGTGCAAGATGGACGGTTCCGCGTGGCGGACGCCATACGTGTCGCGTGGCAAGGCTCGGGCGTCGGCCTGCTTCGGCGAGCCCAGCGGCGACCTCACCGAGCGTTCCACCACGCCCATCATGCGGGCGGTGATGGAAGTGGAACGCGGCGAGTTCGTGCCGGGACAGGGCGCGCTCCCCATCTACATGAACGGGGAGCTGATCGGAGCGGTTGGCGGAAGCGGCGGCACGGCCCAGGAGGACGAGGACTGCTCGCGGGCCGGAATTGGTCGCCTGTCCGGAGCCAGCGCCAGCCGCTAGCCATATCCCCCACGGCGGCCACAAAGCGAGGCCCCGCTCCAAACGGAGCGGGGCCGTCTGGTGCGCACTGCGTGCCATACCGCGTCAGTCGGTGGACGCAACCTCGAAGTGCTTCACCCAGTACTCGCCCCGGTAGAGGTGTTCGACTTCGCGGGCGATGTTGGCGCGGAACTCGCCGGTCTCGTAGGCGCGCAGGTCGCCCAGTGTGTCCCAGACGCTGACGCTGATTCCTTCGTCGGGGTCTTCCGTGCTGCGGATCAATTGCCGCTCTTTCAATCCCTTGGGGGGCGTGCCGGTGGCAACTCGCTCGTGGTAGTGCCGCTCGAATTCCTCCCAGGAACCCGCGCGAAGCTTGCCCCAGACCATCCTGATGAACATATCGGTGTATCCTCCTTGGCGTTGGGCCGGCCAATCAGCGGCCGGCATTGTCGGCGTAGTTCAGTGCTCCAGGTCGCCGGCGGCGTGGGCAATGATCTTGGCGGCGGTGGCGTCGCTCATGTGACCCATGTCCAGCATCATGTGGTACAGCGTCGGGTCGAGGGGCGACACTTTGAAGAACTTCTGGAAGAATTTGACCCGCGCTTCCTCCAGGCCTTCCAGGTAGGAACGGGCCGCGGATTCATCGAGGTGCTCGCGCTCCATGATGGTGGACACCCGGCGCGACATGGGAGCCAACATGCCAACGTGCAGCACCCCCGGCGTGTCGCCGAGAATGATGTTGGCTCCGCGGCCGATGATCACCACGTGACCCGCCTGGGCCAGGTTGCGCACGACTTCGCGGGTAGTGTCGATGAAGACCTGGTCGTTTACGCGCTGCATCCGTGACGAGGGTTCGCCGGCCAGTTCGTGGTAAGTCTCCGGCAGGGTCTCGATGCCGACGCCCAGGTCATAGTCACCGGATACGGCAGCTCGTTCCAGGACCCGGCCCAGCAGGGCGGTGACCCGGTCACCGAACCGCTCCACCCGTTGTTCCTTGGCGATCAGGTTGGATACCGGGGAGCCGATGATCCTGGCCGCCTCGGCGAAGACCATGCGGTCCACGTAGTTGAGATGCAGGTCATGGGCAACCTGTTGCCCGACGGCGATGGAGCCGGCCCCGATAGGGCCGTTGATGGTAATTACGGGCATGTCATCGCCTCCCAATCCCTCGTAACCGCAGGGCGTATTGTGCCGGCATCATGAGCGCCAGTTACAGGATAACATAGCCGTTGAGCGAGTCGCTGAACCACCGGCGACCGCACGGCTCAACGGAGCCCATCCCCGCGATACAAGATGAGGGGCAGGTACGAAACCTGCCCCTGTCGAATCGAATTATCCGGCTGCTTCCGGACTAGCGGCGCGCTCCACCGCCGCCCAGGAACCGGCGGTCGGACGGATTGCGGCTTCCGCCTTGTGGGCGCCCGGGGTAGCGGCGCGGCCCCTGTCCCTGCCCGCGGTCGCCGGGTTCGCTGCCCAGCATACTCCCGCGTTCCCGGCCGCGGCTGGGGCCGCTGCGATCGCGGTCTCCGCCGCCGTAGCCACCGCCGCGTCCGCCACGGTCGCGGTCGCCACCGGGGCCGCCGCGTCCCGGTCCGGAACGATCGCCGCCGCGGCCACCGCCGCCGTAGCCGCCGCGTCCGCCGCGATCTCCACCACCACCGGCGTAGCCACCGCCGCGTCCGCCGCGGTCTCCACCGAAGCCGCCGCGTCCACCACGATCTCCGCCGCCCCCGTAGCCACCGCCGCGTCCGCCGCGGTCTCCACCGAAGCCGCCGCGCGGTCCGCGATCGCGATCACCGCGGTCGTCGAACCCTCCCCGTTCGGGACGGGGAGCCGGTGGTTCGGTGTCGCCCATCAGGGCGCGCCGGGACAGGTTGATGCGGCCCATGTGGTCGATCTCGTGGATCATCACGGTGATTTCCTGGCCGATGTCCACGTTTTCGTAAGCGAGGTCGCCCAGGTCTTCGTTGCGCACCAGGCCGTCCTTTCCGCCGGGGGTCAACTCCACGAAGACGCCGAAGTTGGTGGTCCGGGTGATCTTGCCCGTGATGATGTCGCCCACCTCGGGGTCGCGGGTCAGGCCGTCCACGCGGCTGCGGGCCAGTTCGATCATGGTCTGGTCGTTGGAGGAGATGATGACGCCGCCGTCGTCGGAAACGTCGATGCCGCAGCCGGTCTCTTCCTGGATGGCGCGGATGACGCGCCCGCCCGGGCCGATGAGCGCGCCGATCTTCTCGACGGGGATCTGCATCTTGACCAGCTTGGGAGCGTACCGGCTCATCTGGGCCCGCGGCTCGGTGATGGCCTCGGACATCCGGTCCAGGATGTGCAGGCGGCCGGCGCGGGCCTGTTCCAGGGCCTCGCTCAGGAGCTCCTGGGTCAAGCCGTCGATCTTGACGTCCATCTGCAGGGCGTTGATGCCCTTTTCGGTTCCGGCGACCTTGAAGTCCATGTCGCCGAGGAAGTCCTCGATGCCCTGGATGTCGCTGAGGATGGCGTAGCGGTCGCTGTCGGCGTCGGTAATCAGGCCCATGGCGATGCCGGCCACGGGAGCCCGCAGAGGAACGCCGGCGTCCATGAGGGCCATGGAGGAGCCGCAGACGCTGCCCATGGAGGTGGAGCCGTTGGAGGCCAGCACCTCGCTGACCACGCGCACGGTGTAGGGGAAGTCCTCCTCGGAGGGCATGGCGGCCAGGATCGCCCGCTCGGCGAGCGCCCCGTGCCCGATTTCACGCCGGCCCGGGGAACCCACCCGCCGGGCCTCGCCGACGCTGTAGGGCGGGAAGTTGTAATGGTGCATGAACTGCTTGGTGTTATCGGGCCCCACGGTGTCGAGAGTCTGCTTCATGGACAGCGACGCCAGGGTGGCAATGGAGAGCACCTGGGTCTGGCCGCGGGTGAACAGGCCGCTGCCGTGGGCGCGGGGCAGTTCGCCAACGCTGCAGGTGATGGGACGGATACCGTCGGTCTGGCGTCCGTCCGGGCGAACATTCTGGTTGAGGATGCGGCCGCGTACTTCCTTCTTGACCAGGTTCTTGAAGGCTTCGGCGATATCACCTCCGGAATAGTCGTCGGCCAGTTGCGCGGCGACATCCGACTCGATGGCGTCCAGGCTGGAATCCCGTTCGCTCTTGAAGGAGTTGCGCTCCAGCACCTCGGAGATGCGGCCGTTGACCAGCGCGTCGACTTTCTTCTGGCGCTCCTCGGTGGCGGTGTAGTCGAAGTGGACCTCGGTCTTGTCGGCTCCTCGTTCCGCTACCAGCTTGTCGATCATCTCGATGGTCTGGACGTTGCTTTCGTGGGCCAGCCGGATGCCCTCCAGGATGACCTCTTCGGACACTTCGACGGAGCCCGACTCAACCATCATGATGGCGTCGCGATTGCTGGCCACCACCATGTTGAGATCGGCGGAGTTGCTGCGCTGGAAGCTGGGGTTGATGGCATAGTTGCTGCCGTCCCAGGTGACGCGGCAGGCCCCGATGGGCCCTTCGAACGGAATCTGGCTGATGGACAGCGCGGCCGAGGCGGCAACCATGCCCAGGGTTTCGGGCGGATGGTCTTCGTCCACCGACAGCACGGTGATGATGACCTGCACCTCGTTGTGCAGCCCCTTGGGAAACAGGGGGCGGATGCTGCGGTCGGTGAGGCGGGCGGACAGGATGGCCTCGGTCCCGGGGCGGCCCTCGCGTCGGAAGAAGCTGCCGGGGATCTTGCCGACGGCGTAGAGCCGCTCTTCAAACTCCACGGTCAGGGGCAGAAAGTCGATCCCCTCGCGGGCCTGGTCGGACATCACGGCGGTGGCCAGCAGGATGGTCTCTCCGCAGGTGATGGTTACGGCGCCGTGGGCCTGCTGGGCCAGTCGACCGGTCTCCAGGGTTATGGAATGCCCGCCGATCTCGCCGTCAATGGAGAAGGGGTTCATCAATTCTTGGGCGGCGTCTATAGTTGTCATAACAGCAGTTCTCTCTACCTCTTCTTCCATCGTGGTTTTTGATTGCAAATACGGCGGCCGCAGTGTTCTGACGTTTCCCCGATGGCAACCAAAAGGGCGGCAGGCAGACGGGGACACCGGCGGGTTGTCATTCCGGCCGGCTGCGGAGGGGGTGGGCGGACGCCGCGTTTCGGCGCTTGACGCCGGATTACCGGCGCAACCCGAGCCGGCCGATGAGGCTCTGGTAGCGGCCTACATCCTCGCGGCTGAGATAATTGAGGAGGCGGCGGCGCTTGGAAACCATCGTTACCAAGCCTCGCCGGGAATGCACGTCCTTGCGGTGGGTGCGGAGATGGTCGGTCACCTGCCGAATGCGCTCGGTGAGCATGGCGACCTGGAGTTCTGTAGAGCCGGTGTCCGACTCGTGCGCTCGATATTCCTCGATGATCCTTTGCTTGACGTCGGCGTCCAACATTACGGGTTTCGTACCTTCTCTTTTTGGGTCTCTTCTATCTTTCGCAAAACAGACTAACACGTCACGCAGGAATAAGCAACTGCTGTCATTCCTCATGCGCGATCATTTTACCGAAGAGGGACAATTCACATGGATGAACAGGATAAACAGGATGAATGGGATGGTATATGGGGTAGGCGTGAAAGCCGTCAAAATCGGCAACCCTGACAATCTGCTACACTCTGCTCATCAATAGGATGATATTTGGCAATGATTAGCCAAGAGCACGAAACTGCCGAGCCGGAGGGTGTAGATGTTTACGCCCCGCTGGCGGCGGAAATCTTGCGCCGGCACAACCAGGGCGACTCCGAGGCGGACATCCGCAGCGCGGTCCGGGACTTCATAATCCAGAGCGGGTTGGTGACTGCCAGCGAGGTCACGCAGGAGGAATCCCCAACCGAGGCAGCATCCGGACGGGTTGACCTGGTGGCGCGGGATGCCTTCTTTGAGTTCAAGCGCAACCTGTACAGCGGCGCGCACATAGCGCCCGAGTACATTACGCAGCTGGACGATTACCTGACCGACGCTCTCACCGCCGGCCGGGGCATCCGCGTCGGCGTTCTGACCGACGGCCGGCGCTGGCTGCTGCGCCGCACCGGGGACGGCCAGGTGGACGCGGTCAGCCCGCCAATGTGGACGCTGGAAGCGGCCGCCGCCGGCCTGCGGCTCCGCGAATGGCTGCACGACCGGGTGTTTGAGGAACGGGCGGCTGACATTGCCCCGACGCAGGACAACCTGGTGCGCGAGTTCGGCGACGCGAGCCACCACACCAACCAGGACTTTGCCACCCTGCGCATACTGTACGAAAGGGAGGGCCAGCGGGAGACGGTGCAGGTGAAACGCCGTCTCTGGGAGGACCTGCTCCGCGCCGCCCTGGGCGAAATCGCCAGCGCGCCCGCCGATCTGGACGAGCTTTTCATCCGACACACCTACCTGAGCGCGGTGATCGGCATGGCGGTGCAGGCCGCCTTCGGCATCGACATCCGCGACGTTTCGGCGCAGGAACCGGCGGACCTGCTGCTGGGACGGCGGCTGCGCAACGCCACCGGGCTCAGCGGCATCCTGGAGTCGGACTTCTTCGCATGGCCCACGGAAGTCGCCGGCGGCGCGCAGTTCATCCGGCAAATGGCCGACCGGGTGGCGCGGTTCGACTGGCATGACCCGCCGGCGGACATCGCGCCGACGCTGTACGAAATCGTCATCCCGGCCGACGAGCGGCGGCAGCTGGGCGAATACTACACCCCCAGGTGGCTGGCCGACGCCATGGTGAGCGAACTGGTGGACGACCCGTTGCGCCAGCGGGTCCTGGACCCGGCCTGCGGTTCCGGAACCTTCATCGTCGCGGCGGTGGAGCGGTTCATGGCAGCGGCGCGGGAGTCCAACCTGGAGCCGCAGGAAATTCTCGCCCGTCTGCGGGCGGCGGTTACCGGCATCGACGTGCATCCGGCGGCGGTGCATCTTGCCCGGGCGTCCTGGGCGCTGGCGGCGCGGGAAGCGATCAGCGCGGCGGCAGATTACAACACCGAGATATCCGCCCCCATCTACCTGGGCGACGCCCTGCAACTGCGCTACCGCACCGGGGACCTGTTCGCCGAGCATACGGTCACCATTGAAACCAGGGAAAGCGACCTGGGCAACCCGACGCTGACGTTCCCCATGTCCCTGGTGGAGCGGGCCGGAACCTTCGACGCGCTGATGTCGGACATCGCCGACGCCATCGAGCGGGACAACGACCCGACGCTGGCGCTGGACGACAACCACGTCACGGACCCCTCGGAGCGGGCGATGACGGAAGCGGCCATCGCCACGATGCAAATGCTGCACCGGGAAGGGAAAAACCACATCTGGGCCTACTACACCCGCAACATGGTGCGTCCGGTGGTATTGAGCCGCAACAAGGTTGACCTGATTATCAGCAACCCCCCGTGGATTAACTACAACCAGACTGCCAACATACTGCGGCACGAGTTGGAGACGCAGAGCAAACAGACCTATGGCATCTGGGCGGGCGGGAATTACGCCACCCACCAGGACGTAGCCGGCCTGTTCTATGCTCGCGCCGTTGACCTGTACCTGAAGGATGGCGGATTGATCGGCATGGTGATGCCGCACAGCGCGTTGCAGTCGGGGCATTACGCCAAATGGCGCACTGGCAAATGGGAGCAGCACGGCCTGACGCCCAAGGGCAACCTGAGCAAGAGAGTGGAGCGGACGCTGGCGGTGAACTTTGACTACAAGTTAGCGTGGGATTTGGAGCCGTTGGAACCCAATGACTTCTTTCCGATAGCATCGTGCGTGGTGTTTGCTGAGCGCACGGGCGAGAATGCCGAGGCTACCCCACTGGCAGAGATCGTGGAACGATGGATTGGCCAGACAGACAGCGACCACGTTCAGCGAGTCGCTGCCGGAATTACCGACACGTCAGTAGCGGGTGAATCGCCCTACACAGGGTACGCGCGCAATGGCGCGACTATCTTCCCGCGCTGTCTGTTCTTCGTTCAGGAAACGAGGTCAACAACTACCATACAGGCCGGTCATACCATCACGGTGAATCCTCGACGCGGTTCGCAAGACAAAGCGCCGTGGAAAGACCTGCCGTTGCCGGAAATCACCGGGCAAACTATCGACACATCACACGTATATGACGTACATCTAGGGGAGACAGTGGTTCCTTACGCGACGCTGGAACCACTCAAGGCAGTATTGCCGGTACAGCGTGGCGAGTATCAGATTCCAACCGATGAAAAAGGGCCGGGTGGCGTGCGGTTGGGCGGGCTGGAACGGCGGATGCGGGAACGCTGGCAGACGGTAAGCCGGCTGTGGGAGGACAACAAGAGCATCGGAAGCAAACTTAGCCTCATGGGTAATCTGGATTACCAACGCAAATTGTCATCACAGTTAGATTGGCAACGAAATAATGGAGGTAGGCCGCTTCGGGTGATATACACCAAAGCCGGACAACCAACGGCTGCGATGCTTCATGACAATGAAGCCTTCGTTGAAAACGTACTATTTTGGGTTCCCTGCAAGGATGTGCAAGAAGCGTACTATCTGCTGGCAATCATCAACAGCGATACGCTTTATGACGCGGCAACTCCGTTGATGAACAAGGGGCAGTTTGGGGCGCGGGATTTGCACAAGCACCTGTGGAAGCTGCCGATACCGGAGTTTGACGCCGGCAACGTGCTGCACGCGAGCCTGGCAGTAGCGGGAGAGCGGGTCGCAGCCGGCGTAGCGGAACGGCTGGCGGAGTTGCGGGATCAGCGTGGCGACCGGCTGACGGTGACCATAGCGCGGCGGGAGCTACGGGAATGGCTGCGCAGCTCGCTGGATTGGGCAGTGATTGAACTGTTGATGCACCGGCTCATCGGCAACCCGCCGCAGGACGGGCGGGTATGGGCGGAGAATTGGGAAGGCCGACCCGGGGGCCGCCTGGTGCTGAGCGTGGCGGCGTCGCTGGAAGAAGCGCGTCTTGAGCAGGACGTAACGTGGGAACCGTGGTTTCGGGCGGCGACTCTCGGCAAATAACTCTGCGGCGTTCAGGTTGCGAATCCCAAGTTGCCCGCCACAGTCCGTTGTCGATTGTCCAGCGTGACGAACGCCATTCTGCCGATTATAGTTTCGTCAACGTACAGGGCTGTGGCGATATGCCACAGGTCGGCCCCTTTCAGGTAGCCGCCAATTTCCAGGGCTTGCGCAAGTTCCGGCCCCAGCGACCGGTTCGGATGTACCAATCCGATACTGGAGATTACGCTCGGATCGTATTGTAGTCCCTCTCTGGCGTACACAGAACGGACTTCCGCTTCCAGCAGATTGGCGGACAGCAGCATGGGGAATGACGTTAGCCGGCGCGCAGTCTGTTCCCAGCCTGGTTCTTCAAGGGCTACGGACACTGCGGCGGACGCATCAACATACGCCACCAGCGGGAACGGCAGAGTTGCGAGCACTTATCGCTACCTACCGTCCGTCGGCAAGGAATCGGGCCAATGCGCCCGGCACGTGCGCCGTTGGCTTCAGGCTATCACGCGGCCCTTCGCCGCCGGAGATGATTCCTTTGGCGCGCAGCTCCGCCAGTTTTTTGAATAGCTGACGCAGTTCGTCGGGGTCAGGCGCGGGCCATTCTTCTGGTTCGTCGTTAAACTGCTGTCCGACGGGCGTATCTTGATCGCTCATATTAGTTATTCCCCTCACGGGATGAAGAACCCCAACTCGCGCGCCGCCGTTTCCTGCTGTTCGTCCAGCGTGACGAAGGCCAAACCGGCGCGTCTGCTGGTAAGAGATAGCCGGCTTGCCAAATACATTGCGTTGGCAAGGTGCCACAAAAGAACCGGAGACAGACTGGCAAACGCCTGTATTCTCGCCATTTCAGAGCTGAGGCTGCCTCTCGGCTGAACCCACTCGATACCTGATAACCAGTCGGGGTCGAAGATTTGCCCCTGGAGCTCGAACTCAACGCGCAACTCTGCCTCAAGGAGGTTCGAGAATACCAAAATCGGGAAACGATTGAGGTGCTCCTGAGTAACAGTACCAATCGGCCCCTCGCCAAATACGACTGGGATCAGCGCGGTTGGATCGAGGTACGCTATGGCCAGGCTTGATGGCGTCATCGTCCCCTAGCCTCTCCTATCTTGAAATCTTTTCAGCGCTCCGGGGATGTGCGCGACCGGCGGCATTGGCTTGCGCGGCCCGGCGGCTCCGGACAAAATCCCTTCAGCGCGTAATTCTTCAACCCGCTCTGCCAGGCGACGCATTTCGTCAGGCTCGGGCTCGACCCGCTCCATTGCGCCTTCGTCAAATTCTTCCCGATGCTCATTGCTCATAATACTGCCTCCTATGACTGTGCCAGGTGCGCGCGAATATGTCGCTTGCCCTTGAAAGACAGGGTGGCATAGTTATTCCCCTTATGGATAGTTATTTGCCTTATGGGATGAAGAAACCCAACTCGCGCGCCGCCGTTTCCTGCTGTTCGTCCAGCGTGATGAAAGCCAGCCGATATTGCCGGCCGGTCAGTGATTGCCTTTGCTGAAGATACATTGCGCTTGCCAGATGCCACAAAGGGAGAGCCGGCAGCGATACAATCTCCGATACAGCAGCCAATTCCTCTTCCAGCCGGCGATTGGGCAGCACCCACCGGCCTATTAACGAGGCGAGGGACGGACTGTACGTTTGCTGCTCGTCCTGAAACGTGGCGCGCAACTCTGCATCCAGCAGGGTTGAGGACACCAGAATTGGAAACCGCTCCAGCCGGATGCGGGTCTCTTCAGGTAGCTCACCGAAGATTGTGGGAGTCAACGCCGATGGGTCCACGTAAGCCATCAGCGGTAGCGCTACCATTGATCCCGTGGCTTGGGCTTAGTGCCGCGCGCCGCAAAGAAACGTTCCACCGCGCCGGGTATGTACGCCACGGTCTTCAAACTTCCGCGTATGCCATCCCCCCGCATCAGGACGCCTTCCTTTTCGAGCTGATCGAGATGCTCTTCCAAAAGGCGGAGTTCTTCGGGGTCAGGCGCGGGCCATTCTTCTTGACTGCCATCGTCATGCGGCTGGGCCGGCGGTTGCTGTGCGCTCATAGTGGTCACCTCCCTGGCAACGTGCCCTTCTACGCCAGGAAACCCTCCACCAGCTCAACGAAGCGATCGGTGGCTTCCAGCTCCGGGTGGTGGCCGCAGTTGTCGATGACTTCCAGGCGGCTGCCGGGGATGCGACGCTGGTATTCCTCGCCGGCGCTGACCGGGATGATGGCGTCCTGCTGCCCCCAGATGAGCAGCGTCGGCACCCGCTCCAGGCGGTACACCTGGTGCACCAGGCCGGGATCGTGCATGTAAGGCCGCCACGAGACGCGGCAGGTGCCTTCCATGGCGTTTTCCCAGCGCTCCAGGACATCTTCCTCCGGCTCGGCGGGACAGACGGTTCGGTACTCGGGCGTGCCGTCCGGGTCCAGCAGGGAGTCGCGGATGTACATGGGCGGCGTGACCTCGAAGATGTCGTAGATCTCGCCCCCCGGCGGGCGGATGCCGCCGGCGCCCACCAGGATGAGGCGGCGGAACTGCTGCGGGCACATGGTGGCCAGCTCGGCGGCCAGCCAGCCGCCCAGGGAGAAGCCCATCAGGTCGGCGCCCTCCAGGCCCAGCTTGTCCAGCGCGCCCAGGTACCAGATGGCCATGTCGTGCATCTTCATGGACCAGTCCAGCTGGTCGGACTGCCCGTAGCCGGGATGCGAAGGGATGTGGATCGTGTGGTTCTGGGCCAGGGCCTCGTGGTAGCGCAGCCAGCCGGGATGTCCCAGCTCGTCGTGCAGAATGACCAGCGGGTTGCCGGACCCGCCGGTGACAAGCTCCACGTTGGAGCCGGATACCTCGGTGATGCTGGAAGTCCAGGATTGGGCGGTTGTGGTCATGGTTTGACTAGTCCTCTGGGCGCGGGTTGCGGGGCGCACAATCTTGCGATGCCCTTCGCGCCGGCGGTGCGGGATCAGGTGACGATATGGAGCGGGCGATGGGATTCGAACCCACGACTTTTTGCTTGGGAAGCAAACACTCTACCGCTGAGTTACGCCCGCTCAGTGGGCAGCCGCTTGGCATCGACTGCCAAGCGCAAGTTTGCCACAGGGCGGCGGGTAGGGCAAGGGGCGGGGTGGTTACCACCCGCGCGTACGGGAGACCACCAGATTGAAGGATAATGGCTGGCGCTGGGGGTCAGCAACGAGGCGTAGCCGGTTCCTTTACACCCCAAGCGGCGCTTCCCGCCGCTCTCCCTGGAAGTCCCGCGTTAGCTGGGCCAGCAGGAAGAAGATGTTCTCCACGGCGTTGGTGGCTTCGACGATGACCCGCTGGCGGCCGTCGTCTTCCTCGGGAGCCATGGCGAGGTAGCGGGCGCGGACGTCCTGCATCAGGCTGCGGCGGTCGCCCATCACCTGCTGGACGAAGGCCCAGGAGTCGGGGTCGTCCTCCTCCAGGGCATCCAGGAAGATGAGCAGGGCGGCGTCGGTGCCCTCGACGACGCTGATCTGGAACATCTCCAGCATGTCGTCCTCGGGCAGGTCCCGCAACAAGGGGGGTAGGGCTGAGAACTGTTCCTCCAGCCAGGTGATCAGCTTCTGGCGGCCCAGCACGGCGTTGCGCCGTTCACTGTCCTGCCCCGGGTTGCGCTGACCCAGCTCGGCCAGGAACTCGTCGATGCGAGAGCTGACCTCCAGGGTGGACTGCCGGACGGCTCCCAACGGCAGCCCCATGCGGGCCTGCTCCAGGTACTCGGAGAACCGGCCCAGGACCCGCTTCTGCTCCAAGTGGGCCAGGTCCAGGGCCGTGGTCACGTCCGAGATGGCCTGGTCGTGGATGAACTGGGGCCGGGACCGCTCCTCCTCGGCGCTGGCCGGCCAGATGCGGGCGAACAGCCGCATGGTCCAGTCGGGCGCCGACAGCACCACGATGCGCGACGGCATACCGAAGACGATCACGGCCAGCGCCATCTGCGGGCCGAGGTCGATGTCTGGCCAGGTCACCAGCGCCTTGACCAGCGGCACCTGCGCGTACACCTCTATGTATAGGAGTATCACCAGGATGATCGCCGAGAAGAAGACCTGGAACGCCCAGAACATGCCCAGCTGCCGGGCGGTGCCGCTCAGTCCCGATGACACCACGATGACGCTGATGGCCAGCCCCACGTAGGAGCCGTAGATGTACATCAGCACCTGCTCCACTCCCACCAACTGGGCCGCGGCCAGCCCGATGCCGAAGGCAACCACGGGAACCAGCGCCTGCACGATGAAGGTCAGCAGCGCGCCGACGATGAAGGAAAGCAGAATGGATCCGGCGGAAAGCTCCAGGCCGGCGCGGAACCAGGGCTGCTCCGCCAGGGGCGCCGCTGACTCCTTGATCAGCACCAGCCCGAACAGCAGGGCCGCCACCCCGAAGAGCATGGCGCCGGCCTCCCGGTAGTTGCCCCGGTTCAAACGGGTGATGATGACGCCGCCCACGCCGATGCCGTAGAGCGCGGCGATGCGTATGTCCACCGTCACGATGAAGAGGATCAGGCCGACGCCCATCTGCGCGCCCAGGGCGATGGGGTAGCCCTGCTTGGCCGAGATCAGGCCCGACCGCAGCATGCTGATGGTGATGAACGTGACCGCCGGCGACGACTGGGTGATGGCGCCGGCCAGGGTGCCCCAGCCGAAGGCGGCGAAGCGGTTATCGGCCAGGCGGCTGGCCAGGATCCGGAGGCGCGGCCCCACCACCGTCTTGAGGTTCTCGGAGAGGAGCCACATCCCGAAGAACAGCAGCCCAACGCCGCCCAGGATGCCGCCAAGCACTGCAATCATAAAAGTATCGAGCCCCCGTGTAGCAAAGTATGAGAGCCGGTGGCATTATCATCCCCATACTGCGGATATTCAACCCGCCGGTGGACCCCGTTGGCGCCGGCTGCCCGACCCGTGGTCCCAGGGCACCTCGGGCAGGTTGCGTTCGCGGCCGCACCGGGGCCAGGGCGTATCGCGGCGCTCGTCGCTGGCTTAGCCAGGATGTATAGGGAAATTAGTAAAGTTAGCGTTAATTTGTAATTTGGCTAATTTTGCTATATACAGTCGGCATGGATCCGATTCGTAACCCTTATGCCCCAGGCGCAGGCACGCCGCCACCCGAGTTGGCTGGACGCGACGCCATTCGTGACGCTGCTCATGTGGCGTTGGAACGCACTCGCATCGGGAGGCCGAGCAAAAGCCTGTTGATGGTGGGATTACGGGGTGTTGGAAAGACGGTGCTGCTGGAACGCATCCGACAAGACGCGGAGGCCGTCGGCATCTATACCCTCATTATCGAATCGCCAGAAAATCGGTCGTTGCCGGCCTTGCTCGCTCCCGCGCTGCGCGTCGCTTTGCTGAAACTCTCGGGAAAGGAAGCGGCCAGGGAACTGGCCCAACGCGCCCTTCGTGGCCTGGCCGGCCTGGTTGGCGCACTGAAATTGAAGTACCAAGACATCGAAGTGGGGTTGGACTTTCTCCCCGAGCCCGGTTTGGCGGACAATGGTGACCTGGAGATCGACCTGCAGGCGTTGTTTGAAGTCGTTGCTGCCGCCGCCGCTGCCGACAACACATGCGTAGCAATTTTCATCGACGAACTGCAATATGTGAGGGAGGACGAACTGGCGGCGCTGATCACAGCATTGCACCGGACGTCCCAACGCCGTCTCCCTATCGTCATGCTCGGCGCCGGTCTTCCTCAGGTCAGGGGGCGGATGGGGCAAGCCAAGTCGTACGCCGAACGGCTTTTCGACTTCCCTGAGATAGGCGCATTGACGCCCGAAGATGCGCGTATCGCTATCGCTAAACCTGCGCAGGACGAAGGTGTGGATATTGATGGTCCGGTTCTAGATGCTGTCATCACTCAAACGCAATGCTACCCCTATTTCCTCCAGGAATGGGGCAAACACCTTTGGGATGTGGCTGAGGAATCTCCCATCACGCTTGGCAATGTCCACGCTGCATCCCAACAGGCAATTGCTACCTTGGACCAAAGCTTCTTTTCAGTCCGATTCGACAGGCTCACGCCTTCGGAAAGACGCTACGTACGCGCCATGGCTCAATTGGGGGCCGGCCCGCATCGGTCCGGCAATATCGCCAACGAACTGAACCGCTCGGTGCGGTCCCTGGCTCCAACTCGCAACCAATTGATCAACAAAGGCATGATTTGGAGCCCCAGCCACGGCGATACTGCGTTCACCGTTCCCATGTTCGACGAATTTATGCTGCGCATCATGCCTGGCGACGACTGGCGATAACGAGACGTGAGTAAGCGCGGTTAGCGTCAAAGGGACCCACCATCTGACGCCGGTCGGTCGCCCCAGGGCACCTCCGGCAGGTTGCGCTCCCGGCGCACCTCGTTGATGGTGAGCACGCCCCGATCCAGCAGCGCCGACTCCCGCTGCACCCGGTTGTTCTCGTCCTCCTGCAACGCCTCGATGGTTGACAGGTCGAACTCCACCGACAGCTGCGGATAGCCCAAGCGGGGCAGCAGCATCCGGTTCAGCTGCTCCTCCAGGAACCGCACCTCCGGCACCACGGTGTTGCGCCAGAACATGCGCTCCGAGGCCTGCACGTTGGCGTAGGTGGCGCGCTCGAAGTCGCCCAGCAGCAGCTTGGGCACGCCGTAGGTGCGGCTCACCTCCTCCAGGCTCCAGCGGAGTCCCTGGATGAAGTCGATGTCCCGGTGGGACAGGCCCAGCGTCTTCACGTCGCGCACCGCCGACGCCACCGCCGGCCGGTTGGCGTTGACCGACCCCTGGTGGCGCATCTCCCAGCGGGTGTAGAACTCCTCCAGCTCCGCCTCGCTCATCTCCTCGTTGGTCAGCAGCAGAAAGTCGGGCCGCGCCGAGTTGCGCAGCAGGTGCCGGTTGAAGCGCAGGCCCTCGTGGCCCATGTCGGCGGACAGCCGCGCCGGCGCCAGCGGCGACAGGCCGGCCAGCTCCTCCAGCGGGTTGAAGTAGCGCAGCCACACGATCTCGTCGGGCGTGTAAGCCACCGGCTCGGCGACCCCACGGTACACGAACCCGCGCACGTAGCGCTGCCGGTCCGGCAGCACGGCGACCCGGTCGGGACGCAGGGGCCACAGTTCTTCCTGGCCGTTCTCGTCCCGCTCGATGGCCCAGAAGGCCGCGCCCCACAGGCACAGGTGCGTCTCCGTGGCGCGCCACAGGTCGGCGCGGGTGTGCCACGGGTTCACGCGGTCCAGCAGACGCGCCACCGGATGGGACGGTTCCACCGCCGTCCTGCGCCCGCCGGTCTCTCCGGTGCGGTACACCCGCAGGGGCGGCCGGGTCAGGGCGTCCGCCCGCAGCTTGATGGCCGCGTACACCGAAGGCGACGTCGCCATGTACCGCCCGTACTCCGGCCTTGCCCAGCCGCCGCCGGCGTCGGTCGCCAGGCCGGCCAGCCGCTCATCCGCCGGCAGCCGGTCCGCCAGCGCGGCGCGCGAGCCCTTGCCGATCCTGGCCCGCTGCACCACCCCGGTATCTGCCGACTCGCGCCGGCCGACCCGCACGGAGCGCAGCATCTTGCCCAGTTTCACCATGTTTGCTTTCTCCTTAATACTGTCAGAAGCAGGATTGACCGGATTTGCGGATTTTCAGGATTGAGTTGTCCGGTGGCGGAGTTGCTGCAATCCTGCGAATCCTAAAATCCCGATAATCCTGCTTCAGACGATCCTTATTAAAGGAACAGGTCCCGCATCCAGCGCGGGTGTTCGACCATGGGGCCGGTATCCAGGAAGGCCAGCATCAGGGCGTCGGCCTTGTCCGGCGACGGCAGGCCGCGGCTCTTCATGCTGTCCTTGCTCTCCATCAGCACCTTGCCCCGGCTGTTGTACCGGTACCGCAACGACGCCAGCTCGGCGATCAGCTCCGCGTCCCGGGGGATGCGGATCCGGTGGTCGCGGAACCGGCGCGCCAGCGTCCAGTAGCCCTCCGCCCGCAGGTTGGCGCAGACGCTCTCCTCCTCAAAGGGCGCGGCGGACCCGTTGAACCCGTACACGGTGAACCCCTGCGCCCGCAGTGGGTCCACCACGCCGGCGCCCATCCCCGTCTCGTCCACGTTCACCTGCTGCGGATGATGCTCTCGCGCCGTCGCCACGACCTGCCCGGTGGTCGCATCGGTGGGGAACCCGTGGTACACCTGCACGTCCACCACCACGTCCCCACGCCGCACCATGATCACGCTGCGGTCGACGCCGTAGCGGGCCACGTCCACGCCGAGCACCACCGGCTCGTAACCGCCCGTCGACGTCGGAACCTCGCCCGGCGGATACGTCGCGTCGTCGATGTCGGAGATGGCGATCAGGTTGTCCTCGCCGCGGTCGGGGAACTCGCCCATCACCCGCGCCCGGAACATCTCGCTGTTCTCGCCCCACATCGCCCGCCGCTCCTCCACCCACGCCGGCGTGGTCAGGCCGGGTATCTTGATGCTGTTGGCCACCACGTTGGGCGACTCCAGGGCCGACATGGTGATGGTCTCGTAGATCCCCAGCTCCCGGTGAAAGGCCCGGTGGAGCCCGCCCGAGGTGGTCGTCGGGTTGCCGATGAGCAGCAGCGTCGGGTGCGCCGAGGTCATCACCGCCTCCACCGCCTCGTAGATGGGCTCGGCGACGCCCTCGGCCTCGTCCACCACCACGAACATGTTCTCGCAGTGGAACCCCTGGAACTGGTCGGCGTCGCTGGCGGACAGGCCCATGGCGTAGCGGTCCTCGGCCACCTCCCACCGGGTGTCCAGCATGGTGCCGCCCAGCGTGTCGGCGGCGTTGCGGTAGAGCCGGTGGATCTGCCGCCACAGGACGTGGCGCACCTGCCGGAACGTCGGCGCGGTGCTGAGGACGATGGCCGGGTCGTGGGCGTGGACGTACCACAGCACGGCCACGGCGGCGGTGAAGTCCTTGCCCAGGCCGTTGCCCGACTTCACCGCCACCCGACGCTGGCTTTCCACCGCCCGCAGCACCTCCTCCTGCTTTTCCCACAGCCTCACGCCCAGGGTGTCCGACGCGAACCGGACCGGACCTTTGTCTGAAGCAGGATTTTCGAGATTACGGGACTTACCGGATTGGCAAAAATCCTGGCAATCCTCAAATCCGGCAAATCCTGCTTCAGACGATTTTGAGACGGCTATAGCAACGTCCGTCCCATCCCGCCCCACCTAGCGCGACGGAGCCGGGCGGCCCGAGCCCGGCCGGCGGCGCACCGCGGCTACCGATGCCAGCCGGCGCCGCGCCTCCTCGGGGTTGATCGGCGCCGCGGCCGGCTGCACGTTTGCGCCTCCGCCGTGCCCGTCCGGCGGGCTGAACAGGAAGCCGCAGTCCAGGCAGCGATACACCGTATGGTCTTCCCCGTCCAGTCGGGCCAGTTCCAGCAGTCGGTCGGAGTTGCAACGACGACAGAACAACACTGTTCACCTCTTTCTCGTGGCCGGAAATTGCGGATTGGCCAGGCCACGCTCCACTACTGTATAGAACTAACGTTCCATACGTCAACCGGCCCGTGTCAGCAAAAAGACGATTGCAAAGCTCCCTCTCCCGCCAGGGGAGAGGGAGTTTTGCAATCGTCTTGAAACCATCCTCGCGCCTAGTCCGCCGCCGGGTCGGGCGCCGGCTCGGTGGGAGTCAGGATGACGCCGCCCGTCTGCTCGTCGTGGCGGTGACGCATCACCAGGTCGACCCGCTCGTGCAGCGCCCGCAGCAGTCCGCGATTCCCCGCCACCTGTTCCCGCAGGTCGGCTATCTGCGAACGCAGGTCGGCTATCTCTTGCAGCAGGCCGGCGATGGCTTCCCATATCCGGTTGATCTCCCCGCGCAGGCCGTTGATGTCTCCCTGTATCCGGCCCACCACAAAGAGCAGGCGGAACAATGCGCCCAGGATGGCAAGCTGCAGCAGGCCCATGAACCCCATGAAGGCGCAGAGGATATAGGCGCTCTCGGTAATGTCGCCCATTTCACTGCACTCTCTGTTCTACTCCGCCCGATGGGAATGCCGTCAGGGCGCCGGGGTTGGCGGCGCGGTTCCTTCGGCTAGCCCCTGGTGGTACCCGATATGCTGGTTGAGCAGTTCCAGTATCCTCTCTTGTCCCTGCTTCAAAGCCGCAACGTCCGCTTCTAGGCGGTCCACCCGGCTGCTCAACTTGCCAAACCAGATGAACCCGCCGATGGCGGCCAGTATCAGGGCCACCAGCGTAGTGATAGTGACCGGGTCAATTGTGACCGTCATGTTGATTATCCGCCATTCCTGGGCAAAGCCATTCTGGCATTCTGCCGGGCGCATGGCAAGAATGCCCGCCGCCCAAGCATAAGGTCATTTTGCCGGGGCCCCGGCCGGATTGCGATGACCCGTCACCGTCCGTTCCGCCGCGTCAGCCCAATCCCCCCGGCGAACCCCAGCAACGCCCCCACCGCGCCTTTCACTATCCAGTCGGCCAGCTCGATGAGCTGCCGCTGCGCCGGCGTCAACTCCGGGCCGGACACCCACGCTTGCCACGCTATGCCAACGCTCCCCAGCAGCACGAGGGCGAACAGCATTCCTATAATGGTGAGGGGTATTACATTGCCTTTCATTACTGCCCAGATTCCCGTCCTTCCCCAGCCGGCGCCGCAGCGCGGCCCTCGCTTCCCTGACTGCGCTTGTACAGTGCGTACATGAGCACGCCGAAACTGCCCAGCAGCAGCGCCAGTCCGATAATCGCTACCACCAGCAGCAGCGCTCCAATCGCCATATCCATAACCTCGCCTCCCATTGCTGCGTCGCGTCGCCCACAGTTCGCCACTACATTATACTGCCGCCGGGCCCACCATCCCCCGCGCCCCGTCCGGCCCGGCGAAAAACTAAAAATCGCCCAAATCTGGCCCTTTCTGTAATACTCCCGTAATATTGATCCCGCTACAATTGCCAGGCAAGTCTGGAAATCTATCTAGCCGTCGCCCCCGGCCGGCCGACCTAACCGTCATTCCTGCGAAAGAACGTCATCCCGTACTTGATACGGGACAGGAATCCAGCGCCAGCCCCAAAGACGGCCTCACTGCAAGGAGGTGTGAGCCCAACTACCTGTCAAAAGCCGCCCCACGCCCGCCCGCGGGCAATCAATCAACTCCATCGTCATTCCTGCGAAAGCAGGAATCCACGGCGGGGGACAGGCCCCGGACACAACGGGCCGAGGGCGCACCGAGAAACTCAAATTACCCAGAGGACAATCTCGAAAGGGAGATTTTGTCAAATGAGTAGAAAAACGAGAAAGCTGATATGGTCAGCGCCCCTGGTGGCGGTACTCGCCATTGCCGGCGCCCTGGCCATCTTTGCGGCGCTTGGGCCCAACCTGGCCCAGGCGACCCACGAAATGCTGCCCGGCCCACCGACCGACCTGTCGGTTGAGCCAGCGGAAGGCAACGCGGGGCGGACCACGCTGGTGCTGACCTGGAAAGCGCCGGAAAACAGCACGGTCACCGGCTACCGCATCGACTATTCTACGGACAACGTGGAATACAAGGAGTTGGTGCCTAACTCTGGCAGCACGGCGACTACGTACACGCATACCGGCTTGGATTCCGGCAAGATGTACGTCTACCGGGTGTTCGCCATCAACAACGCCGGCACCGGCCTGGTCTCCGAGACGTACTCGAATTCCACCAATGGCCCGGCGGGTAAGCCCGACGATGTCATAGGCTTGACGGCAGCCCGCGCTGCCACCACCCCCGAAAAGTGGAGTGAGATCAACCTGAGCTGGACCGAACCATACGGCGGTGGGAAGAAGATAACCGGGTACTGCATCGAGACCGTGGACGATCCCACACCCTGGCCAGCTGCTGCTGCCGGGTGCCGTGCTGCTACGATACCGAGCGCTGACGTGCCATTTGTTGCTAGCGCCGACGGCGTCGCCGCTGGCACTGTCGGTATCACTCTCACCGGTGACACGATGACCACGCACACAGACGAAGGTCTTGACGCGGGAGAGCGGCGTTTCTACCGGGTGTTTGCGCTCACCGGCGCGATTGTCGACGGTACAGACGGGCGGGCCGTATCCGGGATGCCTTCCAACGTCGCCAGCGCCATAACCGCTCACCGCGAGAATCCGATGCCGCCGGGAACCGTGCGGGCGGCGGAGAACGTTGGTAGGACGGATGTCATTCTTTACTGGTACTGGCCGGCCAGTAACGGTGGCATGGACGTCTCGAACTTTCGGGTCGAAGTGACCACAAACCCAAACAGTTGGCCGAATCCGTCCGATACGGATACCGGTGCGGATGCTAATGCGTTCGACGGCACCTCCGTTACTAATGCCGTGGGCACAACCCCCGCCGAGCATGATGACGGCGTGTTGACGCCGGTTACAGCGGCAGCTGCTCAAACCGTATCGGCAACGGCACAAGCGACCCATACTCACGCCGTCCCTGAAGCGGTGACCAACAAGAGGTTGTACTATCGCGTTTTCACCGAGACAGGTACAGCCGCTAACAACGATGTGCTGCGGAGCAGCCCTAGCAATGTCGTCTCCATTGTCGTGAACGACGGCCTCTCCAACACGGCCTCCAACCCGACCACGCCGCTCTTCACTGATAGTGCTACTGATGATGACACCGGCGCTGACGGAGGAAAGGGCGAAATCGGATTGACGTGGAAGGCCGGATTGTACGACGACCCCAACGACGATCCCGATGCGGGTGCTACTGTCCCTTATGCCGCGTCCGGTTACCGCATTGACTACGCGCTTGGGACGGACGAAACCCCTGCCAATGATCTGTTGAAGTGGAAGCCGCTGTGGGGCAACACTGGCTTCACCAGAACCCAGTTCACGCACCAGTCCCTGAAGCCGGAGACCAGGGTCTATTACCGCGTCTTCGCCATCGGCTCGGCCCAGGCGATCAGCTCTGCGGCTGGTCCCCAGAACGCTACCACCGATGAGGCCGGCGCTCTGGCCAAGGTCAGAAACGTGCGGGCAATGGCGGATAACCCCACCCAAATCACCGTCACCTGGGACGTTCCCGCGGACACCAGCGCCGACGATATCGAGCGGTACAACGTCCAGCAGAAGATGCTGGGCACCGCCGATCCTGCCCTTACCGAGTTCGAGAAGACAGAGTCGGGCTCGGTCACGACCTACGTCCACAAGAAGCTGAGCGAAAGCCAAACCTGGCTCTATCGCGTGGCGGCGGTGGAAGATGGACGGACCACTGATCCGGCAGCCAGCGAATACTCCGAATGGGTGACCGCGACGACTCCCGAGGCAGGCAAGCCCGATATGCCCATTGGCTTGGTGGCGGAAGACGCCAGGGATTCGAGCCTGACCGCTCCGGGCGACCGGGGCGTGCTCCTGATCTGGAACATGCCGATGGGCCCGGCCGGGTCCGAGGTCGAAATGTACAAGATCGAGCGGAAGGTGATGGGCAAGGACGATGACTTCAAACCCTTAATGACGACCGACGGTATCCGCACCACCGATACCGACAAGGATGAGCCCAAACTGGACGAGGGCGAGGTTCGCTATTACCGGGTCGCCGCCGTCAGCAAGACCCGATTGACAGGCGAGTGGGCCACAGTTCGCTTCCCCACCGACCTGATGATGGTTCCTGACGCGCCGACGATGCTGTCCGCCACGAAGGACGCGGACATGCCCACGTCGCAGATCAACCTGACGTGGACCGCGCCCGATATGGCCGACGCCACCGTCACCGGCTACATCATCGAGCGGGCCTACGGGGACGTGATGTTCCTGGACGCTGACGATGGTGTTGCGCATCCCGACTACGCTTTCTCCGACCACATGGAATGGTGGGAGACCCTGAACTGCGCGGGAATGCTCAATGCCGTGGGCAGCGACGCTGACCCCGACATGGACAGCGACGACAAGGCGATGTACTGCAAGCACTATGCCATGAGTGGTCCCACTGCCGACATGACTTTCCCGGCTGAAAAGCTGATTGCGGCCGACAGTGACGTGGACATGAAGATCGAAGAGTACTTCAACAAGCGCTACGAGGTCATCACCGACGCCACGGCGATGTCCCACGAGGACACCGGCCTGATGCCCAACACCGAGTACTCGTATCGCATCCGCGCCGCCCACGGCATGTACGCCGGCATGTGGTCGAACACGGCCATGGCGATGACCGAGGCGGAAGCAGTCATCGAACTGAGCGCGCCGGACACGGTCACGGCGATGCTTGACCCGGATGATGCTCGCATGGATGACGTCATAGTCACCTGGACGGGTGGCTCCGGCCCTGAGGGGTACAAGGTAGCCATCGGCATCTTCACCCGTGACTTCAGCACGCTCCTGGTTGACCGGGTCGTCAACGACGCCACTGGGGGCACGCACAAGTTTGATGACTTGCCTGACGGCGAATACGTGTTCGTCGTGGCAACCTATCATCCGGATGCGCCAACAGTAGGCATGTCCAAGGGGTCCAACGTGGTTGCGGTCGTTGCGGTCAGCAACTAAGCGGCTGCAATCAGGGGGTTCCCGCACTGGCCTTCCCAGGGGAACCCCCACCCACCCCGCGATGCGAAGCAAAGACAATCTCAAAGGAGATTCAGTCAAATGAGTAACAAAACGAGAAAGCGCATCTGGTCGATGTCGCTGGTGATGTCAATAGCCATCATCGGCGCGTTGGCCGCATTCGTTGTGCTGGCGAACAACCCTGGGTCCACTGCGGCCCACGGCGGCTCGGTGACGAACCACTGTGATGACCTGGCCAGCCACGGTGGACCTTTCCAACAGGCTGGCATTGACCAGCACGACGAAGACTGGGCGATGGACCCCAATCATCCGCACACCTGCGCCGATGGCAGCGGGAACCCGGATGCCCCCGTCCCGCCGCGTCCCGACCCGGAGGCGGAGGACATGATCGCGTCCAGCAGCACCTCGGCCAGCGCCAACGTGAAGCTGACGCTCGACATAGTCAGCTTGCCGAGGAACCTGTCGGACGGCAGTTCCATCGTCCTCTACCTGGAGGATGACTACAAGGTGCCGGACAGCATTGACGCGGACGACGTGTACTTCATCGTTCCCGGTTCGCGCAATCAGCGCACCAACAACGGTGGTCGCGTCTTCGCCACCTACGCCGTGGAGATCAGCGACGACGACCACTTCGGCGGCGACGACGACTGGGACATCCAAGTCTTCGTGCCTGACTTCGACACCCGGGACGTTGACGACGCAGCAGGGTTCCAGGCCCCGATGATGGGCGAGCCCCTGCAAATGGTCATCACCAAGGCCGCCGGCATCAACAACCCCAGCGAAGCCCACGACAACAAGAACGACTACGCCGCCGGCTACAAGTGGAGCTATGAGGTTCTGGATCCCGGCGTCAGCGTCCCTGACGCGCCCGCCGACAACACGGAAGACGACCTCATCGTCAAGGCCAAGATTTCGCTGTCCGACGAGGACAACGATCGGGGCTACGAGCTGACCGTAACCGGCTCCGGTTTCAACAACGGGACCTCCGCCGCCGTTCACGTGCTCAGCGGCGTGTCCGAGGAGCCCTCCTGCTCTCAGGTTCTCCAGATGGGCACCCGGGCCGGCATCGCCACCGTGGGCAGCGACGACAAGGTCGCCGTTACCTTCGAGGTGACCGTGCCGACATTCCAGGCCGGCGACGGCAACTACATCTGCATGGTGGACGGCGAAGGCCGCGCGTCCTCCGACGACGTTGAGCAGTTCGAGCTGCAGCCCTCCATCCGCATCGTGCCCGCCTCGGCCGCTGCCGGCGACACCGTTACCGTGTTCGCCCAGGACTATCCCGGCGGCACCTTCGACGGGCTGATGATAGCCAGCCAGGACGTGCTCAGTGAGAAAATCACTGTAAACGGCCAGGAAGTTGACAACCCGAACTATATCGAAGGCATCGTCGCTACCAACATCGGCCGCGATGGTTCCGCCACCGTTACCTTCGACCTGCCCGGCGAACTGAACGACAGCGCCCTGGAGGGCACCGTTCGCATCGATGCCTCGTGGGGCGGCGACGGTGAAGACACCAAGATCACCATCACCGGCTCCCAGCTCTCCCTGAGCAAGGGCGAGGCCCTGGCCAACGAGCTGATCACCATCTCCGGCGACGGCTTCGGCGGGGACTACATCGACGTCAGGAAGATCACCATCGACGGCGCTCCCCTGATGGTTGACAGCGACTCCAGCCACCGCATGGACGGCATGACCGTGGTTGACGTTTCCAACGCCGGCCAGTTCGTCGCCTCCGTGGTGCTGTGGCCTCAATCGGTCAGCGGCAGCAACCCGTCCCTCATCGCGGGCACCCACACCATCAGGGTGGAGGACGACGCCGGGTTCTCCGGCTCCGCCATCATCTCCATCCCTGATGCGTCCATCAGCGTCACCCCCTCGGTGGCCGGCCCCCGGGACATCATCACCATCACCGGCGAGAACTGGCCCATCGACAACGTTGACGGCGCCGCTCCTCCCGCCGTGGACATCAAGATTTCCGACGGCGCCCGCACTCGCCGGTACAGCGCCTTCGCTGACAGCGCCGGCCGCTTCACCATCGAGCACCGGGTCGCCTCCGACGTGGCCATCCCGTCCACCAACATGGTGCGCGCGGAAATGGCCACCGACATCGTGAAGGTGGGCAACTTTGAAGTTCCTGCCGCCATTATCACCATCGAGCCCGCCGAGGGCCAGCCTGGTGACCACATCAGCCTGTCCGTTGACGGCATGCCCGTGTACCAGCAGGTTGACCGGGTGGAGATCGGCGGCCGCAGCGTGATGCCCGTGGGCAACTTCAGCACCGACTCCAACGGCGACGTGACCGTGGACGGCGTGCTGATCCCCGGCCTGGATCCCGGCACCTACAGCGTGCTGCTGGACGTGGAAGACACCATCGCCATCGGCGAGCTGAACGTGCTGGCTGAGTCGGCCGCGGTCGGCGCGGCTGCCGCGCTGCCCGGCGCCGTGGAAGCCCTGGGCGACAGCCTGGTTGCCATCTTCTACTTCGACGACGTGGGCAAGGAGTGGTCCTTCTACGACCCGCGCCCCGAGTTCAGCGACCTCAACACCCTGTCCGAAATGTTCGGCGGCGAGGCCTACTGGATCCTGGTCAGCGAGACCGTGGAAGACGTGGTCCTGAACAACAAGGTCCGCAGTCTCACCTGCCGTGGCGACGACTGCTGGAACCTGGAGGTCTGGTAGGCCGTCGTCCCCGCAGGGGAGCGACAGTCAACCGACTGAATGAGTGTCCAGTAAAGCGCCCCCGCTCCCGTGGCTCACGCTGCGGGGGCGGGGAAACCACCCCAAGCAGGAGCAAATGAGATGAAGAGAATTGGAGCGATGGCGGCGGTGGCGTTGATTGCCCTGCTGATCGCATTGCCCCTGGGCCTGGTTGCGGCCCAGGGAGATGCGCCGCGGGCCAACGTGCCTCCCGCCTTCATATTCGGCTACGCCATGGCCGACGGTCTCCCCGTACCCGAGGGGACCATGGTCACCGCGATGGCCGGCGACGAGAAGATCGGTTCCACCACCACCATGATGGGGGGCCACTACGAGTTGCAGCTGATGCAGCCCATGGACTCCGCCGCCATGGTGACGTTCATGATCGGTGAGCGCATGGTGGACTACGAGTACACCTGGATGAGCGGCGACCGGATGATCATGGACCTGTCCGCCGACCTGGCCAGCCAGGGCGCAGGCGCCATGGGTCCGGCCGGCCCCTCCGGCGCGGCGGGCCCTCCGGGCGTCCCCGGACCTGCCGGCGCTGACGGAGCCGACGGAGCCGACGGCCGGGACGGCCGTGACGGCGCCGCCGGCGCAGCCGGTGGCCCTGGTCCCCAGGGCGAGCAGGGCATCGCCGGGCCTCCGGGCCCTCCGGGTCCTTCGGGCCCTCCCGGTGAGATCGGCCCGGCCGGTTCCGGTGGTTCCATGGGCATCATCGCGCTGATCGTGGCCATCGTGGCCGTGATAATCGCGATCGTGGCCGTGGTCATGGGACGGCGCACCACCGCGTAACCCCCGGATCAGGGTTGCCCCTGCGGCGACCGACGATCCGAAAAGCGGCCCCCGTCGGCAACGGCGGGGGCCTTTGCGTTATCCAAAAATTGTTCAAAAACGCGCGCCCGCGCCGATGCCGACTCCCCACCGGGCCGGCTAGCATTAGCCTGGCCTCATACGAGACTGGCGAAGAGCCGATACACGGCGGATAACTGATGCAGACCAACGGGAGCACGGACATGAAACGCAACCACCTGCTACGCCCCCGGATCGCCGGGCGAATGATGCCCCGGCGAGCGATGCTGGCCCTGGCCGCGGCTGCGCTGCTGGTGGGGTCGATGCTGGCCGCCCTGGGCGCGGGCCCCGACGACACCGCCAACGCCACGGCGTCCAACACGGGTGGCCGGTGGCAGGCGTTCGAGGGACACGCCTTCGCCGACAGCAGGATCGTGCCCACCGGGGTCTCCCTGGTGGCCTGCCTCGGCGGCTGCGACGAAGGCTACGTCAGCGAGCCCGTGGCTATCGGCCAGGACGGGCGCTACAGCAGCCTGAAGGTCGAGCCCGGCGCGGCCAACCGCAGCGCCCTGCCCGACGCCGACGTCATCACCTTCTGGCTGGTGGGGCACAACGACCGCGTATCCGCCGTCCAGTCATGGCTGTTCACTGGCGACGGCCAGACCCGCGAGCTGCACCTCAGCTTCCACAAGCTGCCGGTGCCGTCGCGCGGCCTTGCGTCATCGGGCGGAAGCGCGGGCGCGGTGACCACCGACCTGAGGGTGCCCGATGCCGAGGAACTGAGGTTGACTCCGGCGCCCACCCCACGCAGCTACATCAACTCCTGGTCCTACGCCGGTGTGCCGGCGCTGCCCGGCCTCACGATTTTGGTAGGGTTCTTGATCGCCGTCATCGGAGTGGCGCTGCTGGTCCACCGGCGCCGCCTCACCTGGTAGGCCGGCGGCGCAGCGACTACTCGTCGTCCAGCCCGGGCACCGGGAACCGGCGGCTGAGGTGTCGCACCTCGTCGCCGATGGCAGACATCGCCGCATGATCCACCGTGGAGTCCGGCCCAATGCTGCCCAGCGTCCGCACGATGAGCCGGGCCACCTGGCGCGTGTCCTCCTCGCCCATGCCCCGGCTGGTGATGGCAGGAGTGCCCAGGCGCAAGCCCGACGCGGTGCGCGGCGGCAGCTGGTCGTAGGGGATCGCGTTCTTGTTGGCCACGATGTTCACCGATTCCAGCGCCCGCTCCGCCTGCCGGCCGGTGATGCCCAGCGGTGTCAGGTCCACCAGCATCAGGTGATTGTCGGTTCCGCCGGCCACCAGGCGGACGCCGGCCTCGGATAGCTCCTGCGCCATCACCTGAGCATTGGCCACCACCTGGTGAGCGTAGCGCGAGAAGTCGGGCTGTAGCGCCTCGCCGAAGCAGACCGCCTTGGCGGCGATAACGTGCATGAAGGGGCCGCCCTGCATGAAGGGAAACACCGCGAAGTCGATCTTGCGTCCCAGATCCTCTTCGGCCAGGATCATGCCGCCGCGCGGGCCGCGCAGGGTCTTCTGGGTGGTCGACGTGACGATCTGCGCGTGCGGGAACGGCGACGGATGCGCGCCCCCGGCGATCAGGCCGGAGATGTGCGCCATGTCCACCATCAGCATCGCTCCCACCGAATCGGCAATCTCGCGGAACCGCGGGAAGTCCAGCACCCGGGAATAGCTGCTGCACCCGGCTACGATCAGCTTGGGATTGTGCTCCCGCGCCAGCCTATCTACCTGGCCATAGTCGATGGTCTCGGTCTCCCGGTCCACGCCGTAGGGTATGAAGTTGTACAGCTTGCCGGAAAAGTTGACGTTGGCCCCGTGGGTCAGGTGCCCGCCCATGTCCAGCTGCATCCCCAGCACGGTATCCCCGGGCTCCAGGACGGCGAAGTAGGCGGCCATGTTGGCCTGGGCGCCGCTGTGGGCCTGCACGTTGGCGTGCTCCGCGCCGAACAGTTCTTTGGCCCGGTCGATGGCCAGGGTTTCCACCACGTCAACGAACTCGCAGCCGCCGTAGTATCGCCGGCCGGGGTATCCCTCGGCGTACTTGTTGTTCATCAACTGGGCCTGCGCTTCCAGCACCGCCTTGCTCGCGTAGTTCTCTGACGCGATCAGCACGATGGAATCGCGCTGGCGGCGGTTTTCGCTCTCAATGGCGACGGCGACGGCGGGGTCAATGCGGTCAAGCAGTGTGGTCATATACAAGGTTCTCCCGTTATGAATTGGTTATTCGAATTTCGATAGCGTTTTAACATCATAACAAATCAGCCTGGCGTCGCCGGCTCCTAGCGCGGCGGACGCAGCGTGGGTGTCGTGAGGACGGAAAAGTTGCCGCTGTAGTCGTCCGGGTCATCGGGGCTGTTGGGGTGCAGGATGAATGTGGGAACGATTTCGTGCTCCCGGGGATTGGCGCATGGTGTCTGGTGCGGGTGGGTGGAACCCTGGTCCAGGCAGATGTATTCCTCATGGCTGTCCGTTTGCTTGACCACCGTGGCCTCGTAGCAACTCCCCGGCTCCAGCGTGAGACGCGCTCCGGTGTTGGTGATGATCTTGACGAACTTCAATTCATTGCCGTACCGGCTGGGATCCCACGTGTCCCACGAAGCCAGCCGGAACCTGCGGGCGGATGTCTGTGCGCCCAGGTAGCAGCCTTGCAGCAGCAGGTGGGTTCCCGGCGAAGCTCCCGTGATTTTAGGGTGTGCCGGGTGCTGGACGAGCCACTGCGTGGGCGTCCGTGTAGCAAGCGGCGCCGGTGTGGGAGTCGAGGGTGGAAGGGGCGTAGCCGTAGGCGATGGCGTATCGGTAGGGATTGGCGTGTCGGTGGGCGCGGGCGCAGGCTCGGGTGTGGGGGTAGGTGCCGGCGTATCGGTGGGAACAGCGGCGGCTACCGCGGCGGGATAGGTGAACAGAACGTGATCCGATGGCTCCGAGTACACCGAATCGCACAGCGCGTAGACCCGGTTCTGGAAGGTTCTCCCGTCGATGTCGCTCGAAAAGGGGCCGACAGCCTGATAGATTTCACCGGCGCTCAGCGCGTCCCGAGGGCGCCAATCCGTGTAGGTTCCGTCGGCGAGCGCTTCGCGTGATTCGGTCCGGTATCCGGTGACGGTCAAATCGCTGCTGGCCGGCGCGTCCCAGCTATAGATGAGGGACCGGTCATTGGTATTGAGGGCGCCGGCGCGGAAGTTGGTGGGCTGGCCGCACACCGGCTCGGCAGCGGCTGCCGCCGGTTCCGCCGCGCCGGGAGAAACAACCGGGAAGACAAACTCCACGACGTCCGATGGCTCCGAGATCTCGTCATCGCACAGCGTATAGACCCGGAACTGTATGGTTTGTCCATCGTTGCCGGACGAGTATGAACTGGAACCGGCGTTTTCCGTTACGCCCAACTGCTGCTCGTCCCGCATCCAAGAGCCGAGGTTTCCGTCATACTCCTCCTTGCGGGCTTCCGTCACGTATCCGGTCACGGTCAGGCCCCCGGCCGGCGCATCCCAGGAGTAATTGAACTCGCGCTCTCCGGGAGTTTCCCATACCGCAAAGTTGGTCGGCGAGCCGCAAGTTTCAGGAGCGACGACCGGAGCGGCAGCGCTGCTGTTCGCCTCCAGTGATCGCCGCCAGCGCCAATCCTCGAACTCCCGGAAGACCGCTGAACCCATGCCGGCCAGGATGAAGAGGGCCAGCAGAGACACCCCGCCAATGGCAACCCAGCGTTGCCTGGCGTTGGGGCTGCGCAGCGACCCAAGCAATCGCCCTCTGGCCGGAACCAGGAGGATAAACACCGTCCCCAGACCTAATCCCAGCCATAACCACCAGGGCCAGACTGACATGGCTGCTCCGATCAATGCCAGCAAGAACCAGACGCTGACCAACGATGCGACACCAATCAAGACCCAGCGTGTCGGGGTGATGGGAGGTTGGAGCAGCCTCCGAACCGGAAGATAGAAGAAGGCCCCCGCTACCAGGATCAGCGCCAGCCACCACCAGGGCCGGAACTGGCTGAAGATGGTGAGGGGCAACAATGCCCCGTAGCCGGCCACTGCCAGCGCCCACAAGGGCCAGTCTGCGGTCGTGATGGAAAGACCGGAGGCTGGTTGAGGTTGTGGCTGCGGCCGAGGCTGGGGTTGCGGTTGGGGCCGAGGTTGCGGTCGAGGTTGTGGCTGTGGTCGAGGTTGCGGCTGAGGTTGGGGCTGTTGCTGCGGCTGGACGGGCGGCGCGTCGGGCAACTCCATCAGCGCCTCCACCCACTCCTCCGGCGTGGGCCGGGGCCGCCCTTTATGCTGCTCGTCGAAACAGCGCAGGAACATCTCCTTCTGCTTGTCGGTCAGCGTTTCCCACGCTTCGTTGTAGGGGTCGGGGGCGATGACGCCCCGGCCGGCCGGCGGAAACAGCCACGCGCTGATCCGCTCGCCGGGCAGAGGGTAATCCTGAGCATGTTGGCCGGTGATGGTGTAGGGATGGTAGCCGGTGAGCAGCTGGAAGATGAGGACGGCCAAGGCGAAGCGGTCCTGCTCCTGGGTGCGGTTAGCGTAGTTGTTCTGCGCCTCCGGGGCCTGGAACTCGGGACGGCCCATGTTATTGGAGAAGCTGCGTCCGGTGGCGACGTCGGTGAACCCGTAGGAGTCGCAGTCCATCAGGGCCACGTCGTTCTGCCGGTTCGCCTCGGCGTTCTTTTCGTTGATGTCCCCGATGACGTAGCCAGCCTCGTGAACCGCCCGGTAGCCCAGGGCCAGGTTACTCGCGATGCGCACCCGGTCGTCAATCTGGATCGCCCGGGACTGGTCGGCCCCGGTGCCCCGGGCCGCGCTCCGGTTGTAGTACTCAACGATGGGAATCCAGGGCAGCGTGTAGTCCAGCTTGGGCATGACGTAGCCGGCGATGGCCCCGTTCTCCAGGATTATGTGCTGCGGCCAGGTGATGCGCCAGTTGGCCCCCAGTTCGGGCGTAACCGGGTTTGCTACCAGATACCGCAGTTTGGCGTCGGCGTCATCCGGCGTCCGGCCCGGCTTCCAGACTTTCACCACCGCGTCCGGGTCGTCGTCCACCGTGTAAATCCAGCCCTCGCCGCCCTCGTTGATATATTCGCCCGGGATGACGGAGCTGCCGCCTTCGTCCACGAAGCGGCGTCCAGCCAGGGGATTGGATCCGGTAGTCATCAGAACCACAGCCTCCGGCTGGCCACGTATTCGTTCTGAAACGCGCTGTCGGGATTTCTGAAGTAGATGGCGCCTTCAGCCACGCCAATCGCGGTGGAGGCGATGATGGCAATGGTACCGACGAGGGTGAAAACCACGTAATACAGGAAGATGATCAGCCCCTTTATTGGGATCTTTCGGCTCTTTACGCAATTATCGGAATCAGGATTTGCCGGATTTGGGGATTTTCAGGATTTGTCCAATCCTGTGAATCTAATAATCTTGAAAATCCTGATTCTGACAAACAACCTAGAAATCCAGGTAATCCGGCTCCGGCAGGCGGATGGCCTCCCCGGGCTGGGACTGGGAGACGGCGGCCACGGAGCGGGAAAGCCACTGGATGGAGCCGTCCAGCTGTTCCATGTTGGTCAGCTCAATGGCCGCTCTGGGGGCCAGCTCGTTGAGCGCCGACATATTGACCGGCAGGTCCGGCGATCCGACACCGAAGCAGAAGAAGGCGATGCTGCGGTTGTCTTCCATCTCCTTCAGGCGGGCCGCGGCCTGGGCTCGAGCGCCGTCGTCATCGTGCTCCGGATACCCGTCGCTGAGGAAGTAGGCCAGGCTGCGGTAGTAGGCGATGCCGCCGTCCCGGTAACTCTGCTTGCGGGCTTCGCTGATGTCCAGGGCCAGGTTGACGGCCTTGGAATAATTGGTGCCGCCCTTGACCTCGAGAACCGGCGGCTCGAAATCCGTGCCGTTGGTGAAATCCTGCACCACCCGGGCCTCGTGGTCGAACTCGACGACGGCCACGTCGGCCCGCAGGGCGGTTACGGAGTCCTCCTTGATGATCTCGCTGAACTTGACCAGGGCCTGGTTCACCGTCTGGATTTTTTGGCCGCCCATGGAGCCGGACACGTCCAGAATCAGAATGATGGGGCAGCGCTGCTCCGGGTTCTCGGCGAATTCCGCCTGGTCGTACACGCCTACCGTGTCTTGAATGCTCATCGCGATCCTCCTTAGAAATTCAGGTAGTCTTGCTCCGGCAGGCGGATATTCTCGCCAGGCTGGGACTGGGACACGGCGGCCACGGAGCGGGAAAGCCACTGAATGGAGCCATCCAGCTGTTCCATGTTGGTCAGTTCCACCGGCGTGCGGGGGGACAGTTTGGTGAGCTCTCCCAATGGGGTTCGGACGATTTCTTGGTTGACCCGCTCTACAAGATCTGCATAGCTCATTCCGGCTAGCGCGGCGACCTTCTCCCAATCGAGATGCGTCATGCTGTCCGCGCCGCTGCCCGTCGCGCCGACGGCGGCGACTCGGTAGATATCTTCTATGCTGACGCCGATCAGTGTGGCGAGCCTTCCCAGATCAACAAACCCCTCATCAATGTCGCCGTGACTGACCAGAAAAGAGAAGAAGGCTACGCTGCGATTTTCCTCCGCGGCGACCAGACGAGTGGCGGCTTGGGCCAAATCGTCGAGATCATCGTGTATCGGGATGCCGTCAGTGAGGAAATAGGCCAGACTGCGGTAGTACGCGATGCCGCTCTCCCGGTAGCTCTGCTTGCGGGCCTCGATGAGGTCCAGCGCCATGTTGACCGCATTGGAGTAGTTCGTGCCGCCCGAAACCTCGAGCATCGGAGCCTCAAAGTCCGTGCCGTTGGTGAAATCCCGAACCACCCGGGCTTCGTGGTCGAAGGCGATGACAGCCACGTCGGCCCGCAGGGCGGTAACGGAGTCTTCTCGGATGATGTCACGGAACTTGACCAGGGCACGGTTCACGGTGTCAATCTTGGCCCCGGCCATGGAGCCGGAGACGTCCAGTATCAGCACGATGGAACATCGCGCCTCCGGGTTGTCGGCAAACTCCATCTCGTCGTACACGCCTATGGTGTCCCGGATTCTCACTGCGAGACCTCCTCTGCGCTTCCGCGGTTGCGGACGGCGATGGCGATGGTCACGTCGTCGGTGGTGCGGGACTGTACGCGCTCGCCGCTGATGAAGGCATGGAGCCTTCCGGGGACGGCTTCCGGTTCGTCGGTCTGGGCCAGGTCATTCAGGATCGGATTCCAAAACCCCAGGAACGCCTCCCGCTCCGGCATCTTCAGGGCGAGGTTTTGCAACCCATCGGTAATCAACGCCAGGCTGTCATAATCGTGGCCGGAAGCATGGCCCACGGAGGCGATCTCGTGGGGTTTGGAGCGAGACGTGATGAAGGTCGTCTCGTTGGCGTACTCTCCGGTGTGAGCCGCGCATAAAGTAATTGCGTCGCCGCCACCGATGTTGAAGGCGATCACCGCTCCGTCGCCCACCTGCGCCGCTGTCATCAGCGAATCGCTGGCGAAGGCGACGATGAGGGTGGACGCAAGCTCCCGGGCCGGAACGTTGTGCCGCCGGCCGTAGCGCTCCACCTCGATTTTGGCTCGCTTGATAGCCTCGCGAACCGTTGACGCCGCCATGCTCTCGGCGAAAGCCGCCGCCGGCCGCCGGTTGATCTCTTCCACGACCGATGCAACCGCGGTATTGGCTGCGACCCTGGAGCCCTCGTCGGAGCGCGTGGCCGATCCGGCCCCGTCGGCGACGGCAATCACCGCTACTGCCCCGAGGCCGATATCGATCACCCGGTGGGCCACCGCGTCCTGGTTGGGGATATTGTCTCTGAGGTGGGAGGCTCCTGCGGCGGTGGCCGTTGCGACGCGCCAGTGTAGTTTGCCGGACATGTCACCTCCCGGCTGGGGATAGTTTCGCGCGTTTACGTGCTCCCGCTCACAGTATATGCCCGGTGTCCATAGACTATAGGATGTGTCATGCCGGCGCGCCGAGTTGCGCGCTTTTCAAAGTCCTTGCGGACGGCAATCAATCGTCAGAATCAGGATTTGCCGGATTCAGGGATTATCAAGATTGAGTAGGAGGCACTGAGTACGACCGCAATCCTGAAAGTCCAATAATCCGGTGAATCCTGATTCTGACGATGACTTTGAAAAGGCCCTGTCGCGCAATATCCTGCTCTCGACAGTTCTTGTCGCTACCGGGCATTCGTGTCGGTGGCTGGGATTTCCACCGGCTTACAGCACGTGGTACAGCAGCAGGTGGTCTCGCAACACGTCGGCGGCGAAGTCGTTGTTCACGTCCCGCAGCACCGAGTGGATATGGTTGGCGCCGTCCTGCCGGTTGTCATACTCCACCACGAAATCGCCGCCGTGCAGCCGGTAGTAGTGCGGCTGCCCGCGGTCGATGGGGCCGCCCCAGGCCAGGTGGATTTTCTCCAGCCCGCCTTCGCGCAGTGCGTTCAGTTTCTCCTCGGCCAGGTCAGCGCGGACCCGGCTCACGTACTCGCTGGCCAGGGCCATCAGCATCTCCCGCTGCGTGCCCGACATGGCGGTGGCCGGCAGGCCCTCTTCCTTGGGCAGCGATGCCTTGGAGGAGTTGAAGGTGATGATGTCCGCCGGAGCCTCGTCGTAGATTATGGCCCGGCCCTTCTGTCCGGCGTTCAGGCTCTCCATCAGTTCCAGGGCGATGTCCTGGCTGGCGCCCAGGATGCGCAGGCCCTCCTTGGGTCCCTTGCGCACCTCGGCCGGATTGGCGCCGAAGAAGAACGGCGTGACGGACAGAACACGATCTCCCCAGATGCTGTAGTGCAGCGACACGTGGTGTCCCTCTACCCGCCAGCCCCACGGCTCGGCGTCGCTGGCGGGGTCCCCGAAGATGGTCCACGCATACCACAGGGTGTCCCGGAGGAACGTCACGCGGCCCGCTTCTTGCTCCAGCGGACCCAGCACGTCCTCGTGCTCGATGATCAGCTGGGCTTGACGGTTGGAGTCCTCGGTGAGGCCGGTAGCCATCAGCGCGTAGGCCAGTCCCCGCTGCTCCTCGGTCATGTCACGCAGCATCAGGCCGTGCCGGTTCAGCGGCGGGTAGTACCAGAAGATCCGCTCGCCGTCGTGGTAGCTATAGCTGATCGCGGCCTTCTGCGCGGCGTCCAGGCTGTTCAGCAGGGCCAACGCGGCCCCGCGCATCTCTGAGGCTGCGTGGGGGTGCGTGTGGGGATGGTCATGGTCATGGGTGTGGGCGGTGGTCATACGGCTGTGTCCTCCGTGCAGCGTCGCGGCCGGATATGCCCCGGCCGAATGGCCGGAGTGTATGCGCCCCCGTTTTAGGGAGTCAAACCAGGCGGCACGCTCACGCGCGCCCGGTTGCACCCGTAGGTCATGGCAACCGATGTGGCCTGCGGTGGGGTTCCCTTTCCGTCAAAGTGCCCGCAGGCAATCGAACAGCGCCTTGGCACGAGGGCATCTCTCCGAGACGGCATCGGGATTGATCTGCCCCAAAATCTCAAACGAGACTGCACCTTTGGCATACTGTTTGTTGCAGTCGACAGTAGCGCGTTCCAGTGATTGCATAACCGTTTCTTTGGCAATGTCTTCAAGATTGTATTGTGACGGCAGCCTGTTTTCGCGGAACGATGGGCCAAAGTAATCTCGCAGCGCGGCGCGGTCGGCCAGCAGCCAGGTTTCCATGGTCTGCACCATCAGAAAAGCTTGTTCGTCTCTGACTCCCGGCGGACGCACCCACCTGTCGTTGGCTAGCAGGTGCTCCCAAGCCGAGCGCCCGGATGCAACCGGACCCTCACTGTCCACCAGCAAAATGGGCAGTTCGTCCGCTTCCGCGTTTCTCAACGCCGACAGAAATCGGTCAAAGGTTTGATTGCGACTGCCTCCTCTCACGACGATGAGTCGGTTGATGTTCAGGCCCGCCGACTGGAAGAAATTCCTCCAAGCGGCGCGAAAAGTACCGGATTGCCGTCTGCCTTCACTGCCACCTTCGATAACCAGCCTGACCCTTACCACGGGTTGCCTCCGATACCACCCGCACACCACACGTCCCCCAAACCCGGTTCATCTTTCCACGCCTCCAACGCTTCAGGATCGAGCCTCTTGAACCGAGTTTGTCCGTTGTACTTGTCGCAGACCACCACGCTGGAAGGATAATCGGTAAGCGCGTCAATCAACGTCGGCGAGTGAGTGGTCACTATCAACTGGGTGTGCTCCGAGGCTTCCACCAGCAGCGGCGCCAGATCAAAGACGATGTCGGGATGCAGCCCCAGCTCCGGCTCCTCAATGCCAATCAGCGGCGGCGGTTGCGGGTCCAGCAAAATGGTGAGCAGGCACAAATAACGCAACGTTCCGTCGGACAACCTCGCCGCAGAAACCTGTCGCCCGCCACGTTCCTCAATAGATACCCACAGCTTGCCATCGTAAAACGGCGTGTGGATACCTTCCACCCCCTCGTAAAACCTGCTCAAGCATTTAGCCAATCGGTCCCGCCGACTGATTGAAAATTGCGAAATCACGCTGGCCAGATTATCGGCATTCTCGGTAAGTCCAGCTCCTTGTCTATCGCGCGTGGAAAAAAGTATTTCTTCGCCATCCAGCGGGAGCGGTTGGGCCGGGCCCTGTCCGTCGCGCATGGGCGCAAGCGCGCCAAACGTCCAATCTCGGTACAGACGCATACGTCCAAATTGCCGATGAAAGTAGCTTAATTGGATACCGTCATACGGCAAGATGCCAATCTCTCCGGATTTGAAAACCCGTTTGACTGTCTCTCTTGGTGTCTTGCTATCTGCTCCAGGTGGCCCAATTTCTAGCGAATATGCCACGGGCTCCTCTAATTGTCTTGGTGTGGCAACGGCGACGACAGTTGCTGCGGCTTGTGCATTGCGATCTACGTCTGGTGGCCCTTCCCAGAACAAGTCTTTCCACTCCCCGGAGCCGGAAAGGAAATTGTAATGGCGGCTGCCCGTTCCCCTCAACAGCGCCAAAACTTGCAGCAAGTTCGACTTGCCGCTGCCGTTCGGCCCGATGATGACGTTCAGCGGTTCTAGTGGAAGGTCGATTCCCTCGGGGCCAAATGAGAGCAGCCCTTTGACCTGCAATCTTTCAATCAGCATAGTTAGCCCCGGTTACGGACGGTACAGCAATTAAGGCAGAGCGCTTATCTGATTGTACCAAACGCAGGTACTACCCTCCCCCAGCAGCCGCCCCACTAACCCCTCCACCGCCGCCCCCTCCGGGCTGCCGCGCAGCCAGGCCCGCGGCTCTCGCCGCGCGATGGTCACCGTTAGCCGCTCGCCCCGTTCGGCCCGCAGAGCCTCAAGTTGCTTGGCCGCGCCGGCTGCCGCTGCCGCCCCGGCCTCAGCGATAGCCGAGTGCAACTTCTGCTCAGGGTCAAACTCCGGGATGGGCAACTTCCACAGGTGCTTGTGCAGGTGACGAGCGCCGAACTGCCCTTTTGGCATTAGCGACTGCACTGACTCATACAACGCATCGCTGTTGATGATCGCCATCAGATAGTTGGCTTCATTAATATCCTTGCAAGCCACCCAATACAAAACACTCTCCACCAACAACGTGTCGTCATTCAGGACACTCGCTGTTGGTTGTCCGGAGGTCGTATAAACTAACCTGACCGGACGGCCTTCATGATTGCCTTGGGAACTATACGCCCCAGTAGGATACCCGCCCAAATGCGAACATACGGCCAGGTCATCAGTCCTATCAACCCTAGAACCTATGACCCAGGTCGTTCGCATCGGCTCACTCGTTAGATGCCAGACCGCAAATAGCATAGCAAAACCGCCTAGGGTGTGGTATAATTGGACACAGGTTGCGGCGGAGTCAATCAGGCGGGAACAGTCGGAATCGAACCGCAACACCAGCTCTTCCTGGCATTCCCGAGGTGCTAACCCCCGAACAAGGAGCCATCCCTGTTGCCTGCTCCCGCCGATAATTGTACACCCCGCGCCCGGTCATTATTGGTATGGCCGGGTTTTTTGTTAAACTCCGCGCAGCTTTATATCCATTAACGTTGCGTTTGTTATTTTTGCGGACCACCTGTTACGCTTGAAAATTAAGATAGCGGACGCCCATAGCAGTTGACGCCCGCTGCATACCCCCATAGCTCAATTGGATAGAGCAATCTCCTACCACGGGATTGGTTGGGAGTTCGAGCCTCCCTGGGGGTGCTTCGCCGCGTTGGTGTAATCGTAGCATACCGGGCCTAGTACCTCGGGGCATGGGTTCAATTCCCTTGCGCGGCTCCACTATCCAATTATACCGCTACCCGCACTCAAATTCCTAGCGCAGACGTGACCCGGGTAACGACGACGTGACAACTTTTCCAAAATAAAGTTAACCGTTGACCTTTGCGCGGCGCATCCCCTACCATTGATACAGTAACTCGACGCGCAGGAGGTAACGGTCTATTCATCATCCCCATAAATGTCATCCGCATCGCCGAGGTCAATACCAGCCTGGACGAGAATATCATTTATCTGCTGTTCCGATATATCCAGTTTATCCACCACGACAACCCCACCCCGCATAATGGGATGGCCAAGCATCAGCGCGTTCATTTCTGCTAGGGTCACGTCGTCGGGCAATTCAGGCAAACCCGAGATCTGGAAGTTCTGTGGGGTATCAAATTCGGTCGGCATTTTAAAATCTCCTTAAATACACAAAATAACTCTCAGATCAAGCATAATATAATATCTCTACAAAGTCAAGTCTACACTAGCTGGCAACCTAACAGTCTCTAAAGTGTGCCCTTAAAGTGTTGACTGGCAAGTAAGCAAGTGTTATACTACTATACACAACTTATAGGGGCGTCAACTTTATATGGCAACTTACAGTGAGCATAAAGGCAAGAGTGAATCAGGCAAATCAAAACGTCAGGTAATGAGTCTGGAAGATCTGCACGATATGGTTCCCGACGAAGCCAGCGCACGGGAATGGTTCGAGGAAACTTTCTGGCCGAATGGTAATCGCTACTGTCCGCGTTGCGATAGTGAGAGAACGAAACCGGCATCCCACCCGACTATGCCCTATTGGTGCTCTGACTGTCACAAGTATTTCTCGGTGAGGATTGACACGGTAATGGAGGGCACTAATCTGTCGTACCGAAAATGGGTCAATCTGGCGTACTTGATAGTCACCAACAGCAAGGGCATCAGCAGTTTGAAATTGGGTGATTATCTAGGAGTAAGGCAAGGGACGGCGTGGTTTCTGGGGCACCGGATCCGAGAGGCAATGAAGGTAGAGACCGAGTTGATGGAAGGTCCGGTGGCAATTGACGAAACCTTTCTCGGTGGGCTTGAAAAGAACAAACACCGGAACAAGAGGTTGAACGCTGGGAGGGGTACGGTAGGTAAGACTCCGATAGCAGGCATAATCGACCTGAAAACCCGGCAAGTGGTAATGGTTCAGATTCCAGATGTAAGGCAGCAGACCCTACATCAACTTATCAGGGATCACGTCAAGCCAGGTGCCACAGTATACACGGATGAACACTTAGGCTACCGAGGTCTCACTGACTATGACCACCACACGGTAAAGCACGGTGCCGGTCAGTACGTTGATGAAGACGTTACCACCAACGATATTGAGAGCTTGTGGGCCGTGCTGAAACGGGGCTACCACGGCGTCTACCACTCGATGAGCCGCAAGCATAGCCCCAGGTACGCAACGGAATTCGCCACTCGCCTTAACCTACGAGATCTGGACACGGTGGATCAGATGCGGCTGATTGTGCTGGGGATGTACGGCAAGCGGCTCCGGTATCAAGACCTCATTGACGGGGATTAGAGATATGCCGATCCCTTGGGTCAGTCAAAAGCCAGAGCTGGTTGATTTCCCAACAATATGCTATACTATAAGCGGGAATTATAACCCAAAGTAGCAAATCTATGATATAATTAGAATATATTAAATCAAGGAATCAAGTTTGTTATTTTAATGACCGCTATAACTAAGAAACAAAGAAAATCTAGTTGTCCAGAAGGTTATGTCCCGTCTAGGTTAAACATACCCCTGGAGTTAACTAAAAAGCAAGAGCATTATTGTTTTAAAGCTATTGACGCCACTAGGTTTATATATAATCTTTGTGTTAGTACTCAGAGGTTTCAACATAGAAATAAACTTAAATTTTCTAGTTGGATGGAACTTAGGAAAGAAATAGCCAAAGTTAAATCTGAATACTATCCCTGGATTCAAGAAGTGTCCTCGTTTGTATTGACCGGAGCTTGTAGGAACTTTGGTATAGCCTTAGATCGAGCCTACAATCATATATCCTGGTGGCCTGCTTATAAGAAAAAGAAACTAACTAAATCAGGATCTTTCTTAGCTGGTAGTGGTGTAGATCACGTTAAATACCTAGGTGGTTACAGAATTAAATTGCCTTACCTTGGGTCCACTAGAATGTCCAGGACTATTCCGAAAGATTTAATTCCTTACGAAGCCCAAATACTATATAGAAACGGTCAATGGATTCTAAGTCTAGCCTGCTGGAAGGACATCAGCCACTACCAAAAGAACGATAACCAAGTTCCCAAGGTAGCAGGTATTGATGTGGGTATTCAGCCTTTAGTTGCAGAATCAGACTGTACTGAGACTATTAATCTTAAACCTTATTACCAAGCTTTAAAAGATCTAGCTAAGTGGCAAAGAATACAGGACCGTAGAATTAAACACTCTAGGGGTTGGTGGTCAGCTCAATTTAAACTTAATAAACTTAATCGTAAAATCACAGGCTTAAGAAACAACTTGCATCATCAGATTAGTAATTCGATAAACAAGAAATACGATGTGATAGGTATAGAAACCCTGAACGTCAAAGGAATGGATAAACTTAGATTCCAAGCCAAAGCGATCAAGGATGCAGCCATCGGTGGTTTACTTACTAAGATTAAATACAAAGCTGAGTGGTACAATAACGAAGTAGTTTTAGCTGATCAGTTTTATCCTAGTTCTAAGCTCTGCTCTAGTTGTGGTATTAAGAATAAAGAGCTTAAAAGGGAACTTAACTGGACTTGCTCTAGTTGCAATAAATCACACGATCGTAATATTAATGCTGCTTTAAATCTAGAGCAGTATGCATTAAACAACTCAGAAAGAATTAAGATAACTGGTAATTTTACCCTAGGGTCGGATAGCCCCGAAGTTACGCTGCCGGACAGGAAAGCTCTGGCTAGAAGTATTAAAGCTCCTAGTGAAACTGGCCTGGGTGAAGGTAGAATCAGAACGCTTGGTTTTAACATTAAAGCCGAGCAACCTGAAAGCGAAAGCGTTATAACTTAATTTAGTTTTGCTATTTTGAGTTATAATTCCCAGCATAACCTAAAGGAGATATAAAAATGACTACCAAAAAACAACAAGAAATCGAAATTCCACCGCATCTTCAGGAGTGGTGGAAGGAAATGAAGCGTAAAGAAAAATTTTATGGGGAGAAAATAAATAAAGCACTTGAAGGTTTACGTAAATTAGGTCACGATGTTTAGGATCAAAGTACAAAATAAAACTCTAGACGACACGATGGAACTACAAAACACTCGTATGTTCTTGTACGATATCCATGATAATGTTTTGCTGTATCTTACTGAAGTATGCCTACAAGTGGCTAAGGTATTGGAACTAAGAGAGCACGTATTGTACATCAAATCTATCATCAAAGCAATGAACAGATTTAAATATGATCTAGCGTGGTCGGGTATCGTTGCTTTTTCGCTGTTACCCGGTGTCCTCAAGATGTACGATTATCTAGGTACTAGCGCGGAGCCCGGCGTGGCGCATTTATCGAAAGTGGCCGACGAATACAATATCGGCTAGGAACTGAGCGCCCCAAACTCCGAGGTCTTGACCGTAGGGATGCTGGGTAGGCGCTTGCAGTATCGGGATCTGGTGGAGTAAGACGGGTGGTCCGGTTTGACGATGCACCCAGCTGCCTAACCCCAACCCCCTGACTTGACATCCCTCTAAAGTTTGGCTAGTCTCCCTCTTGCCACAGTTGCAGTGGGTTTATCCGCTGCCACCTTGCGGTTTTTCGGAGCCGCACTTGCACGCTCATTTGTGCGCCAGAACAGGCATTCGCTTGCCTCCTGGCGTTTAGCGTGCAACGGAACCACGGCAACTGTGGCAGGAAGCCTATTCCCGCACAGCGTCAGGAGGTTCCCAGATGGCGACGGAGAACGAGCAGGGCCAGGTCAAAAATCGCTGGACCCGCTGGTATATGTGGCTCCTGTACGTCGGTGCGGTTTTCGGGGTCATCGGCATCATCGCAGGGGTCGCCGGTTCAGGGGATAGTGCTGTGGCCAATCCCGAAGCCCAAGCCGCGAGTGCCCAGTCTACCCCGACGCCAGAAAAGCAAGCCGTAGCCGGACCGTCAACGCAGGCTGAATATTGCGAAGATTTAAAAGAGAATTTGGAGACTATATTTCAGTCGTGGGATGAGGTCACTGCACTATATGGTGCTTTTTCTGGTGGACCTATTTCTACCAATGATTTAAAAGGGATAAATAAGACTGACTCTATAATGGATGATATGGAGGAAGTGGCTATTGACATACTAGATCTGAACGCTCCCGAAGGTGCCGGTGATGTGGATCAAAGGTCTGAGAAATTAGCTAATAATTTAATTTATAATACGGACCAAGTCGAAGGAAGTATTGCGGATTTGAAAAGATACGCTTCCCAGGAAAATAGACAAACACTAGGTTACCTCCTGTTGATAGAAGGGCTTATAGAAGCATTGACAGCTCTCAGCAAAGATTATAGAGCCAACGTAATTGAGGTCGCCAAGACCGGTTACTGCGAAGGTGTAACGGTAGTCCGATAACACCGCCTCTGAAAAGGAGCCGAACAGTGACCACATTACCAAAGAACATCACCTTAGAACCCGATGAAACCGTGCTCTTTGAGACGGAACCGCGCAACGTGGCCTGGGGTGGATGTGTGGTGATGATTTTCGGCGTGTTCCTGTTCCTGATCCCCACGCTGTTCGGGTTCCTGTATTGGCGTCACCAGAAGCGACAACATCGGGATTCACGGTGCCTAGTGACAAACAAACGCATCATCGTACAGAACTGGGGTCAGCAGAACCGTTTACTGCACCTTGGTTACAACGGAGTGACCGGAATCTACCCTGAGTTTCAATCCGGCATGGGGCAAACCAGCTCAGGAACCGCCGTAATCAGCCTGGCCAGTGGAACCCGAATCGAACTGGAATACGTGGAAGGCGTGGCTCATTTTGCCAACGTTGCCCAGCGCGCTATGGAAGCCTACAAGAGCGGAGCCTAATTCCCGTCAGGAGGTTCACGATGGCGGCAGAGAGTGAAAACCCCCAGAGGACGCCGCTACATTTGGCATCCGAGGCTGGCGATCTGGAAAGGGTGAAAGAACTCTTGGCTGCAGGTGCTGATCCCGTCGCAGAAAATCAGAACGGACAAACGCCCCTACAGCTAGCACTTGACGCCGACAGAATAGAGATCGTACAAATGCTCCTAGCTACCGACGCCTACCGCTGGCACCTGGACGACACGCTCAAAGCAAAGCTTCTGCGCTTGGCCTCTAGGACCGGCACTACGGAAACGATGGAGAGGTTGATCATGCCAAACGTCCGGGTAGCGTGGTATTCTGAGGAACAACGAGATGTCTACCACCTCTGCCAGAATTGCCATTACAACGACGACATTCTGCCTGAAAATCTGGTGGCTGGGACGGAGCATCAAATCGTGAATGAACTGCTCTACGAAAATCCCGACACCAAAAAGCGGGATTTGCTGTGTCAGAACTGCGAATCCTTACTCAAAGACTGGAAGGGCGCTATTCTGCTGATTCCGACCAGTTAAAAATCATTAACCATTTTGGCCGGCCTCTGGTAGAGTAGGACCAATGGCGGTAAAGATCGGTAAGTGGGTAGCCGCGGTGACTAATTTCGTTTGCAGCACCAACACCACCAATACCATAAAAACTAATTTCATTATCGGATTGATTAATTATCTCTGATTTATGTTTGCGTAGAATATCAGCAATGGCGTCCATGGATTTAATTGGGGTTGCTTGTTGGGTCATAGGGTTTATCTCCTGGGTTATTTGGGGCTTGGGTTATGAGTTGCTCGGGACGGTCTGGGTCAGGTGTTCTAGGGCTGGTAGGACTGATGACCTGGCCGGATGTTCTGGTTGTTCTGGGTCATAGGTTCTAATTTGGGGTTGTCAACTGTATAGGGGAGTCCAAAAATGTCGTACGATCCTCTGGTTGCTGTAATCACCACCAACTACGAACCCAAGCCAGTGTTTCATCTCTGCTGGAATTGCCCTGAGCTAAACAAGATCATCAACCCAGTCGAATGGGAGGGTGAGGAACCGTTCAGGGAGCTGTGCGAGATTTGCTGCCAGCGCATAACGGACGGCATCTGCGACCCTACTCTGCGGCCCGACTAGCAAAGATCATAATTTGCCAAGTAGGTTTGCTTACCACATTATCGGTAAACTTCCAATTCTGATGCAAACTGCTAATGTGCAAACTGTGATTAGCGGCAATCAAAGCAGCCCGCATAGCGTCGTGGTATCCGCCTTCAAATTCGATGCTATGCGTGGTGTAAGGTTTATGTCCTCTATCGGCTTCGGCGTAATCAATGATATCTAATCCCTCGCGCTCAAATAGCTTAATAATCTCAGCGAGTGTGCGATAGCGTCTATAAGGCCGGCCGCGGTGAGTGATTTCTAATGTTTCGTTTATAGTCATGGTATGGTTTATCTCCTTGCTTGGATTATGGATTGTTCGTATAGGATTCTCGGGACGGTCTGGGTCAGGTGTTCTAGGGCTAAAGTTCTGGTTAAAATAGGGCTCAAGTTCTAATTCTACTGGGGCGTATAGTTCCCATTGCCTTGCCACTCCAATTGCGACGACAACTTGCCCATGTAGTCCAGTTGTCCTAGCAGGTTCAGCTTGTTGGCCGGTGCTTTGTTCGTTTCCCACAACGTGCTCACGGTACGCCAACGAGTCCGCATCCGTCGATCCAGATCAGCCAACCTCACACCGCCAATGTCGTGGTTGTCGGTCGGGATGGCACCATCGCCTTGCTTCAACGGAAGCAGGGCCTGCAACGGTTCCAGGGTTACATAGGGAGCGACGGTCTCCCCCAGGTGCACGTCGAACAGGTGCCGGCGCTCCACCGTCTGGCCGGTTATGGCGGTCAGATCCAGGTTCTTCCACGGCGCCTTGTCTTGGCTTCCCCGTCGAGGATTAACTGTTACCGTCTGCGCCGCTTGGACGACGGCGGTATTTTCCGTTTCGTTCACGAAGAACAGAGAACGTGGGGCAATAATCGCTCCTTGCCGCGACCAGTTGGCGTAGGGTGAATCCCCCACGACGCCAGTGTCGGTAATCCCCGACGACACCCGCCGCACATCATCGGACCCGGCCCGGCCCAGCCACTGCTCCACCGCGCCGGCCAGTGGCTTGCCGCCGGCGTCGGTTGGGCGCTTGCGCGCGAACACCACCGAGGCCGGCACCGGGAAGAAGGTGTTGGGCTCCAGCCGCTCCAGGTCCCACGCCGGCTTGTGGGTGAAGTCCACGTTGATGGCCGGCCCCCTCCGGCCGGCCCGCCAGACGCCGCTGCGCCACTTGGAATGCTGCCCCGCCTGCAACGCGCTGTGGGGCAGCACGAACCCGATGACGCCCTCGTCTTTCAGGTACAGGTCCACGCTGCGGGCGAAGAACAGGCCGGCCACGTCCTGGTGGGTGGCGTAGTGGCCCCCAGCCCAGATGCCGTATCGGTTCCGGCTCAGGTTCTGCAATTCGTCCCGCAGGATGTCCGCCGTCTGGTTGTAGTTGATCCACGGCGGGTTGCCGATCACCACGTCCACCCGGGCAGGGACAGGGCCACCGCTGGGTTGAAGAGATTGACAGATCGCTTCGCGCCTCGCAATGACGGGTTTGTGGAAACTTGCTACACGCGAGCGACAACTGCGCGTTGACGGTGAAGCGGGCGCGGATTAATATTGCGCGCACTATAGAAATTGCGAGGTCCGAGATGGCAGGAGCCAAATTCGATTGGGGACACAAGCGTGAGCAGCCCGAGGGAGTTAAAATCCAGCTCAGCTACGTTGGGCCGGGAATGATGCCGGACGAGAAGTACGTCAAGTTCGAAATTGGCGACAAGGCTTACGGTGGCTGGATGCCTGAATACGCAGTCAACGAACAGGAGAAATGGCTCAAAGCCTTCGTTATCGCCGATTTCGACGATGGCAGATGGTTGGTTCAACTCCCGGACGAGACTCGCGTGTCCGGTCGCAATATTTTCGTGCCTGAGGCATACCAGGAGGACATCCTCAAAGGCTGGTGGTGATGATCTACAGCGATCAGGACATCAGGCGCGCACTGGAAGAAGGGGAATTGGTCATCGAGCCACGGCCCGTCCTCGCCGCGTATGCTACCTCTTCCGTGGACTTGCTTCTGGGGGACGCTTTCACCGTCTTTGACCCTCCGACACCGGGCGTCGAAATCGCGGTAATGGTGGCCCAGGCTGATCCAGAAGAAGCGGTCCAACAGTTTGGCAGAGTGGTCAGCGTTCCGTCAGACTCATACATCGAGCTGAAACCGAATGCCTTCGCACTGGCCTATACTGTGGAACGTGTAGAACTGCCGCTGACCCTGGCGGCCAGGGTGGAGGGTAAAAGTTCTGTCGCTCGCTGGGGTTTGTCAGTCCACCAGACGGCGCCGACCATACACGCCGGGTTTCACGGCAACATCCGCCTGGAAATTGCCAATGTCGGTCCTTTCGTATGTCGTCTGACTCCCGGTATGCAGATTTGCCAATTGGTGATTGAAGAGTTGAAATCGCCGCCGGAAAACGAACTCCAATCCCGTTTCCAGAACCAAAGCCCCAATTGAGACCATCGGGTGCTTTTCGCTTGCCTCCCTGTCCCCCTTGCTCCCGCAGTGAGGCTATGGCGAGTGGCATAGTAGACGTAACGAGACGGAGATGCAGGACCACGAGGAAGATAAACATGGAGCATAGGCAGCCAACTGCTGAGTCGATTGTCCGGGCAGCTAACCAGGGCGAATACGCCGTACCGGAATTCCAGCGGGGGTTCGTGTGGACAGTCGCACAGGTTCGAGATCTTGCCGATTCCCTTACGCGGAGTTATCCCGTGGGCAGCATTTTGACGTGGAAATCAGACACGGCGATACAACGCGGTGACAGTGGCCAACCACGACAAAAATCATGGATCATTGACGGCCAGCAACGGACTACCGCTCTATGTACTCTTTTCGACCGGCGTCCTGAGTGGTGGGACAACAACCGGAGCGGCACCTGGGCCGATCACATGAGCGCCTATGACATAAGGCTCGACATCGGGGTAGCAGAACTAACCTTCGCAACGCGCAAGTCTCCATCTCAACGTTACGTTCCGGTCAGGGAAATTCTGGCGTCCGAAGATTTGTACGCCTTCGCTGAGAATCTTGTCGAAGGAGGACACGCCTTTACCGACAGCGTGGGAACATTGGCAAGGCATCTGCAAGAAGTGACCAGGATCAAGCAGGCGATTCTGCCTACGGTGGAGATTGACGATACCATTGAACTGACCGAGGTAGCCGAAATATTCAAAAGGCTCAACTCAACTGGCACGCGGGTACAGCAGGCGGACATTTATCTTGGGGTGGTGGCATCTCGAAACCCCGGCTGGGTGAATCAAAATTTCATCAAGTTTATTGATGATCTTGATGATCAGGGCTTCGAAATTGAACCCGCCTTCCTGTTTCGGTCGTTTACCGGAATTGGTGTCGGTAAAAGTCGGTTCCGCGACATTGAGCAAAGCTTTTGGGAGAACCTTGGCGATAACCCAGCGTGGAATACAACCCAGAAGGCCTTGCAGTCGGTGTGCCAAGGACTCCGACAGTACGGTATCATCAATTCCGATCTGGCACTGAGCTCCAACGCAATTGTCGCGGCGGCTGTATATCGCGCACAATTCTCGCAAGGCCCCTTCAGCCCCTTTTTGTCATGGATGCTTAACGCGGTCAAAGAAGGTTTTTTTGGCGGACCGACGGAAACGAAGCTGGATCGAATCATAGCTGCAGTACAGAACGCCAATTCCAAAGACGAAGCCCTACACAGTCTGGATACTTTGCTAAACAACCCTCCGAAATTCACCCCGGAAGAATTCATCGAGACCGGAAGCGGGCGAAACTCCGTGCAGAGGCTGATGATCTATCTACTCGCGTTCAAGAATGACGCTCAAGACTGGAATACCGACGGATACAGAATTAGAGCAGAGGCAGTAGGCAGCTACGAACCGGAGTGGCATCACATCTTCCCACGCAAATGGCTCAGGGACAACGTATCGGGAATCGATAGAAAGCTCATCGATTCCGTGGCCAATATGGCCGTGATCAGCGGAGCGGCGAACCGCAAAATTGCGGCGAAAGCCCCCAAATGCTACATCGCTGAACTCAATCTTGCGGCGCGGGGCCTGCTGGACCAGCAAGCGATTCCGGACCCTACCTTTGTGGAGCCGGAGCAGTACCAGGAATGGCTACGCGCCCGAGCGGAACGATTGGCTGAGGCGTCCAACGAGTATTTGGACTCACTGCGCCGCGAAGCATGACAAGCGTTAACAAAGCATTCGGAATGACGGCCGGTTTCAGCATCCAATGTGATTCACTGGCAATGAGCCGTCGCCTTGACATCCCTGTACCCCTGTAACAGAATAACGCCATCTTCACCCCGCACAGGAACGAGAGTATGACAACAGTTCAGAGTGGTTCCCGCACTACCGTAAATGTCAACGGCACTGCCGTCGAAATGTACTCCGGCGGCAGCGGCCCACCGCTGGTGTTCTTCCATGGCGCTGGTGGTTCCAACGGATGGCAAGCCTGGCACGAAGACCTCGCCGCCGAGTACACCGTCTACGTCCCCAGCCAGCCGGGATTCAACGGCACCGAGGCGCCTGACTGGCTCAAGACCATCAACGACGTCGCCCACTTCAATCACATGTTCATCGACGCCCTGGGCCTGCAGGACATCGTGCTGATGGGCTCCTCCATGGGCGGCTGGGTCTCCGCCGAAATGGCCGCCATGGACGATCACAACATCGACGCCCTGGTGCTGGTGGACCCGGCCGGCATCAAGCCCCGGGAGGGCGAGATCGCCGAGATCTTCATGGTGTCCGCCGACACGCGCCTCCAGCAGCGCTTCCACGACCCCAGCCAGGTGGAAAACTACGAGCATTATGCCCGCGAGTTGACGCCCGAAGAGCAGCTGGTGGTCCACTCCAACGCGATTACGGCATCCCAGCTTTGCTGGAAACCCTACCTGCACAACCCCAGCCTGCCGCACTTCCTGTCGCGGGTGAGTACCCCCACCCTGATCGTCTGGGGCCGGGAGGACGCGATCATACCCGTTGAGTGCGGCCACCTGTTCCAGCAGGCCATCCAGGGCAGCCAGCTCCGCATCATCGATAACTGCGGACACTCACCGGCCGTGGAAAAGCGCGGTGAGTTCGTCGCCGCCGTCACCGGCTTCCTGAACAGCCTGTAACTTTGACCCCCAGCGCGCACCCACTTTTGGACACGGGAACAATTTGCATGGATGAGCAGGATGAACGGGATAAGGATTCCGTAAATGTATTCAATCCTGTAAATCCTGTACATCCATGCAAATTTCCCCAAAGGAGCAAACATCATGGCTCACGAACTCGAAGTATTCTGGTTCTCCGAACAGCCCTACGGCCACGTCACCGAGGATGACCTGGAGGGGTGGGAATCGGGGCGGATGCACTTCCCCAACACCTATTTCGACCCCGAAAAGGCCCACGTTCTCTACACCAACTACCACGACCAGTACCAACTGGCCGATGAGGTCAATTTCGACGGCATCATGTCCAACGAGCACCACAGCTCCTACTGGTGCATGAAGCCCTCCGTCAACGTGGACGCCGCCGTCATCACCCAGCGCACCAGGAAGGCGAAGATCGCCATGCTGGGCAACGTCATCGCCGTCAACGACCCGGTCAAGATGGCCGAAGAGATCGCCATGCTCGACTGCATCAGCGGCGGTCGCGTCATCTCCGGCTTCGTCCGCGGCACCGCCGTGGAGACCCTCCACGCCGGTTACCCGCCCACCGAGAACCGCCCGCGCTTCGAGGAGGCCCACGACCTCATCGTCAAGTGCTGGACCCAGCCCGGCCCCTTCCGCTGGGAGGGCGAATACTGGCCCCACCGCATGGTCAACCCCTGGGTCGTGCCGATCCAGAAGCCGCACCCGCCCGTCTGGTTCCCCGGCACCGGCAGCCCCGAGTCCGTGATCTGGGCCGCCAAGCACCGCTACCCGTACATGAACCTCGGCTCCCTGCTGGACCTCACCAAGCAGCTCAAGGGCATCTACCACGAGACCGCCGCCGAGGAAGGCTACGAGGCTGGCCCCGAGCACTTCGGCTACCTGATCCGCTGCCTCGTCGCCGACACCGACGAGAAGGCCCAGGAGATCGGCCGCACCTTCCTGTGGACCGAGAACCACCGCAACCGCGGGCCGATGGAATTCAACGACCCGCCCGGCTACCAGTCCCGCGAGGCCCTGCGCATCAAGATGTCGCGGCCGCTGATCGGCACCGGCACCATGGGTCGCCGCATGACCTATGAGGACCTGCAGGACGCCTACAACATCATCGTCGGCAGCCCCGAGACCGTGACCGAGAAGCTGCGCCACATCCGCAAGGACCTCGATCCCGGCTACATTCTCATCTACGGCAACGAGGGTCACATGGCCCACGAGGACGTCATGCGCTCCGTGGAGCTCCTGGGTACGAAGGTGATACCGGCGCTGAAGGAAGGGTAGACCTCACTGACATAGCAAGCGAAAACCCGGGGATTGCTTCGGCGATCCTCGGGTTTTTTGTGGCTTTGGGAGCCGAAGAAAATGAACGATGACCAGTTGGAAAGAAGCTTGCGAAGCATTGGAAAGGGATGCTTTGTTGAGTATTTTTGTCAATTTGCTGACCAGACATTGTCCAACAGCCACGTAATCGAGATGCTGATGCGTCGGGAAGGCTACGCTGAAAACGGCAGCCGAACCCGCGTCAGCCAAGCGCGCCGGATTATAAGATCCGGCAGGGCGGAAGACGCGCTGCGGAACGTGATCCAGTCGGACCGTATTCCAAACTACGGAAGGATCGCGGCCAGAGCCAGGGAATTACTGAGCAAGATGGCGAGTTGAAGTTGCGATTCAGAGACTTTTTTGGCGATAGGACAGGAACAGGAAATGGCTACCACGATCATACTTGCCCACGATATCAAGGTACGACTGACTTCCTCGCGTCCAAAACCGGCCGGTCCAAGTTGTTGTTGTGCGAGATCGTCGAACGCGGGATGGAGGATATCAAGGACTACTATCTGTCCATAGATGTTCTCGAACGCATCCGCAGCGGCGAGGAAGTCGTCTACTCGTCCGCTGAGGTGAGGCGGGACCTTGGCTTGGACGACCGAATACTCTGACAACAACGCCCCGGCGAAAGACCCCGCCGGAGCGCGCTTGTTTTCTCTTTCATGCGCGTGGAGCTCATTCCGTTATCGCCGGGTTGTTTGGGCGCTGTGGCGCGGCGTCCGCGTCGGGTATTTGCACTATGGCAACCCCTTCTGACGTGGCGAGTTCCCGCTGCTGCGGGGCAATCCTCGGAGCGATGGCAACCGCGATGCCGGGGATTGCCATCGCGTCGGCCATGATCCTAGCACGCTGGGCGGCGCGGGTGATGTCGCTGTCGTCCAGCGTGTACGCCACTTCGGCAACGATAACGTGCTTCCGGTCATCATCGTCCTCTGCTGTGACGACAATGTCGGCGTCCAAAACTTCCTGTACTTGATCGCGGGTGATGCGTCCATCAGCGCGAGATTGGCGCAGGATGTTGTCCAATTCGTTGGCTTGTGGCAGGATCCCGCTCTTTAGAACGTAAGTGCCCTGGAGCGTCAGGTAGCGGTGCACGATGCTGGAAATGTTCTTATGCACGTCGCTTTCCAGCCGCCAGCCGTTGAGATTGCCGAGTTGGCCTTCAATGCGGTTCAGCCGGCGGTTGGTTGTAGTTTGTTCAGTTTTCAGGTCGGCCACATCGGTTTTCAATTCGGCCACACCGGTTTTCAGCTCCGCGATATCGGTTTCCATGCGTGCTTGCACTTCCCGCATTTCCTGTACGTTCGCTTCCAGCCGCTCTTGAGACGCCTTCAACTCGGCAATGTCAGCCTCAATTCGGTTCTGGCGCTCTACGGTGGTAGTGATAACGCGGCTGCTGACCAGCGCATAGCCGGCGATTTGCTCGGTGGTATCCCTGAGTGCCGTCGCCAACTCCATCAACCGGTCCCGAACCTGGACGAGCAACTCCCCTTGCTGGTGAACTACGGCTGGCAGTTGCTGGAGTTCTTCTCCAAGCACATGATCCCGCATCGCTTGAAGAAGATCCGGGTTCTGCTCCATTGCAAGCAGAATGTCATTGAAATCGTTGATGTCGGCCATTGGATCGCATCCTCAAAACGGGCATCTTTTTAATGCTAACACTCATGGCCAAAGCATTTTCGCCGGCGGTTATAAATGCTGCCGCCGGCGAAAATCGCAACTCGCGCAGCACTACTTCCCGTTCCGCGCCTGCGAGCCGTCCGGATACAGCTCGTCCCACAAGGCGTCGCGCCAGTCCACGCCCACCGGCAGGATCGCCTGCGACGGCCGCAGCATGTAGTAGTTGTCGCCGACGCCGGGGGGAGCGCCGCCCTCGGCCACGGTTCGGGCCGCCTGCAGCAGCTGCCGGCGGGCGTAGATGATGGCCATGTCGGTGCGCGAGAGGTTCTCCTTCGAGCGGTCCACGATGTAGCCCATGCTCTCCTGCACGGCGACGTCCTGGGCATTCACCCCGTCGATACCGCTGAAGGTCTCCGTCTTCTGGACCGACCGGTCGATCATCCGGTTGTTGTCCCGGTTGACCCGGGTGCGGAAGTCGGTGAGCATGTGCTCCGGCCCGCGCCCGTAGCCGCGGTCCATGTCGATGCGCTCCTCCTCGTCGATGGGGTCGTCGTAGGACAGGTCCCAGTTCCAGACCATCACGTTGTTGTCGTCCATCGGGACCCACATGTGCCCGGAAGCCAGGAAACCAACGGGCCCGGCCTTGCCGCGATAGCCGCGCTGGCTGGCGCGGATCTGGTGGAAGGGCATCACGAAGTGGTACGCCCGCACGTGGTTGCCCTCGTCGCCCAGCGATCGGATGCCCACGTAGCGATAGCCGTAGTCGGTGATGTCCACCTCCAGTTCCGGCGGCTTGCCCCGCACGTGGGGCGAGTCGACGCGCAGGCCGGCGTGGGTGGTGTCCACCCGCAGCGTGCGGTGCAGTATCGTGGCGTGGGCCGAGTCGATCCCGCCCTCCAGGGCCTGCAGCCAGTTGCACTCCTGGATGTTCTTGGTGACGTGGCGGTGGGTTGCCGGCACGGCGGCCCATTCGAACTTGGGTGGCGGCGGCATATGCTCCTTGGGCCCCATGTAGGCCCAGATGACGCCGCCCAGCTCGACGGTGGGGTAGGAAGTGGTCGTCATCTTGGACGGGAAGTCGCTGTCCTCCGGCTCGTTCATCATGTCCACGCACTGCCCGTTCACGTCGAACTTCCAGCCGTGGTACACGCAGCGCAGGCCGCAGTCTTCGTTGCGGCCCAGCCACAGTGACACCAGGCGGTGCGGGCAGAACTCGTCAAGCAGGCCGATGCGCCCGTCAGTGTCGCGGAATGCCACCAATTCCTCGCCCAGGAGCTTGACCCGCACCGGCTCTCCGTCCGGCTCCGCCAGTTCCCAGGACAGCAGGGCGGGCATCCAGTAGCGGCGCATCAGTTCGCCCATGGGGGTGCCGGGCCCGACTTGCGTGAGCGTCACATTCTCTGCTTGCGAAATCATAGGGCATACCTCCTCTGGATGGCCGCCAGAGTAGCAGCAAATGAGTCGATTTGCTATGCTCTGCAATCCGAAAGCACTCCGGGCGGGCGTGTTGCCATCACCCGAAAAGTGGGGACCCAAGCCATGACCATCGTTGACACCCACGTCCACATCGGCCGCGACCATTACGAGCCGGTGGAGATGCTGCTGGCCCAGATGGAGCTGAACGGCGTCGCCAAAACCGTGCTGGTGCAATCCACCGCAACCCTGGACAACTCCTACGTGCTGGAGTGTCGGCAGCGTTTCCCGGGACGGCTGGCCGTGGTCTGCCGCGTGGACGTGGACGACCCCGCGGCGCCCGACACCCTGGAGGGTCTGCGCGACGCCGGCGCCGAGACTCTGCGCATCCGCAACTTCCACCGTTCGCCGGGCAACGACCCGCTGGCCATCTGGCGCGCCGCCGCCAGGTTGGGCGTGTCCGTCAGCGTGGGCGGCCCGGCTGAGGGTTTCGCGTCCGACGAATTCGCCAGGCTGGTGGAGGAGTTGCCGGATCTCACCGTCATCATCGAGCACCTCGCGGGTATGGGCATCCACGCCATCGGCGCGCCGGAAATGCCGCCCGACGACGTGTTCCGGCAGTCGCTGACCCTGGCGCGCTTCCCCAATACCATCATGAAGATCCACGGCATGGGCGAGATCAGCGACCCGCCCTTTCCCTACCGGAACACACCGCCCTACGTGCGCATGGCCTACGATGCCTTCGGCCCGGACCACATGATCTGGGGGTCGGACTGGCCGCGGGTGACCAACCGCGAAGGCTACCGCAACTCGTTGCGACACACCTGGCGGCAGATGGAGGAATGGTGCCCCCAGGATGACCTTGCGAAGATATTTGGTGGGACCGCCCTATCGCTATGGTCGTTCACATAACAGACCCGCATATCCGCTTATTTGGGTTGCCATTGTGATTGTCAAAACGGAGTGCGCTGTCCTATCATTGGAACGAATTTTGCGCCACCAAAGTGTGGAATAGAAACCCAGGAGGAAAACGGTAATGAAACGATATATTAAGTACGTCGCCGGCGCAATGGTGATGGCCGGCATTGTGGCCATGATGGCCTGTACCGGAGAGGAGCCCACCGCTCCTGCTCCCGTAACGGAACCCACGGCTCCAGCTGCCGCCACTGCCATGCCCGCGCCGCCCACGGAGGCTGTTCCCACTCCTACCGAAGACCAGAACGTTCAGGCTGGCAACCGTCTCCAGACCGTGATGGACCGCGGCCACGTCATCTGCGCCAGTCGCAACGACGTTCCCGGCTACGGATTCCTGGACGCCTCCGGTAACAACGTCGGCTTCGACATTGACCTGTGCCGCGCCCTTGCTGCCGCCGTCCTGAATGACCCTAATGCCATCGAGATCCGGCTGATCACCGCCGCTGAGCGCGGGCCCACCATCCAGTCCGGCGAAGTCGACATGCTGGTCCGCACCGTCACCTGGACCACCTCCCGTGATGCCCAGTGGGGCAACTACGCGCAGACCATGTTCTACGACGGCCAGGGCTTCATGGTGAACAAGGACCTGGGCATCAGCAGCGCGCTGGAACTCCATGACGCCTCGGTCTGCGTGACCCAGGGCACCACCACCGAGTTGAACCTGGCTGACTTCTCCAACCAGAACGATCTGCACATCGAGGCGCTGACCTTCGAGGACACCGCCGCGGTTGTCGCCGCCTACGAGAGCGGCCAGTGCGACGCCTTCACCAACGACCGCTCCCAGTTGGCCGCGCTGGGCACCTCCCTGGCCGACCGCGACGCCCACGTCATCCTGCCGGAGACCATTTCCGAGGAGCCGCTGGGCCCGGTGGTTCCCCATGGCGACGACCAGTGGTTCGACATCGTGAAGACCGTTATGTCCGTCCTGATCTACGCTGAAGCCTACGACATCAGCTCCTCCAACATGCCCTCCGCCGCCACCGGTGAAACCAAGAAGGACCGGTTGCTGGGCTTTGAAGGCTCCTGGGGACAGGAGAGCCTGGGCCTCGACCAGATGGCCGCGCAGAACGTGATCCGCGCCGTCGGAAACTACGGCGAAATCTACGACCGCAACCTTGGCCCCAGCGGCATCAACCTGCCCCGTGAAAACGGGCGCAACGCCCTGTGGGCCGACGCGGCCTGCAGCGACTGCCCCAAGGGCGGCCAGATCTACGCCGCTCCCTTGCGCTAAAGGCGAACCGCTGCGTTCCTGACGCAGTTGAGGGGTGGCCGACTGAAGCCGGTCACCCCTCGTTTTACCTGTAGATTACGCCGGGCGTTCCCCAGAGTTTTGCGCTAAAATCGGCTCCACCTGAATATCCGATACGTTACACCGTCAGAGCCCGCGCAATGGCTGCGATACTCCAAAATCTTACCTACCAGGGCATCCCGATCTGGCGCCACGCCCAGATTATCCAGTGGACGGCACAGATTGTGTCCGGCTTCCTGGTGGTCTTCCTGGTCACCTGGTTCTTCTTCAATATCGCCAACGCCATCAACGAGCGGGAAATACCCTACGGGTTCAGCTTCCTGGAGCGCGCCTACCAGACGCCGATCGGGTATCACTTCATCGACTACGAGACGTCGGACACGTTCCTGTACGCCTTCGGCGTGGCCGCGGTGAATACCATCGTGGTCTCCATCGTCGGCGTCATCCTGGCCACGCTGCTGGGAATATTCGTCGGCGTGTGCCGGCTGTCTACCAACTGGCTGGTGGCCAAGGTGGCCCTGGTCTACATCGAGTTCTTCCGCAACGTCCCCCTGCTCATCCAGCTTTACTTCTGGTTCTACATCGTGCTGTCGCTGCCTCCGGTCCGTGAAGGCTATGTCATTGCCAACCGGGTGTACATCAACAACGCCGGCGTTTCGATGCCCTTTCCGTTCCCCGATGGAGCGACCGCTGCGCTTTTATGGATCGTCCTGGCGGTGGCCGGCATAATCGCCGGGACCGCCGTCCATCGCGGCCTGACCCAACGCGAGGTCGCTACCGGCCAGTCGTCCTATCCGCTGATTGGCGGGTTTGCCACCGCCATCGCCGTCGGAGCCGTGGCGTGGCTGGTCATCGGCTTTGTCGCTGGCGCCCCCCTCGTCGTGTCTCAGCCGGCGCCCCAGGGCACGTTCGGGCGAATAGCGGGCGGCTTTACCGTGTCGGGCGGCCTGATGGCGCTGCTGATTGGGCTGGTGATGTACACCTCATCGTTCATCGCCGAAATCGTGCGGGCCGGCATCCAGTCCGTGGGCCGGGGGCAGATCGAAGCCGCCCGCGCCCTGGGCCTCTCTCCCATGAGCACCCTGCGCCAGGTTACTTTCCCCCAGGCCCTGCGGGTTATCATTCCTCCGCTGATCAGCCAGTTCCTCAACCTCACCAAGAACAGCAGCCTGGCCGGCGCCATCGGTTTCGCCGATCTCACCAACGTCGCCAAGACGATGACGCAGACCGCCCCTGCTATCAGCATCTTCATCCTCATTATGGCGGCGTATCTCGCCATGAGCCTGACCTACTCGCTGATTGGCAACCTGTACAACCGCCACATCCGCATCGCTTGAGTCTGACCGGTGTCCACCGTTACGGAACCCGCTACCATCCGCTTGCCGCCGCCGCGTTCCGAGACCGGGCTGGTGGGATGGCTTCGCGCCAACCTGTTCAGCTCCTGGTTCAACACCGTTCTCACGGTGGCAGTCGGGGCGCTCGCTGTTTGGGCTCTATGGTTCGCTTTGCGCTGGCTCCTGGTCGATGCCGACTTCACGGTCGTGTCCACCCTGGGGGGCCTGCTGCTCATCGGCCAGTACAACACCGACCTTTCCTGCCCGGGGCAGAACTGTTTCTGGAGACCACAGGCCGCCCTGCTGCTGGTCACCATTCTGCTGGGAATGTCCTGGGCTATCGCCGGCAGCGGTCTGACCAAGCGCATCGCCATCACTGTCGCCGTGGTGATCGCTCTGTTTGCGTTCCTGCCCTACAGCCTGGAGCGCATGGGGTGGGACGTGCGGTTGCTGCTGTTGGCCAACGTGCCGGCATTATTGCTGGGCTGGGCCCTGGCCCGCTACACGGCATTGGGCACCTGGCGCTGGGTTTCCATCCTTGCCGTTGCCGCTTTTCTGTTGATTCTGGTACTCCTCCGCGGACTTCCCGGAGTTCCCGGTTTGCAGCCGGTCTCCGTACTGCACTGGGGCGGGCTGATGCTGAACCTCTTGCTGGCGGTGGCCGGCATCGTCGTCAGCTTCCCCATCGGAATCGCGCTGGCCCTGGGGCGGCGCAGCCGGCTTCCCGTGGTCAAGCTGCTGTGCGTTGTGTTCATCGAGGTCTTTCGCGGCGTTCCTCTGATCACGCTGCTGTTCATGTCACAGGTCTTGGTGCCTCTGGCCTTCCCTGAAAACTTTCCGCTCAACTCCCTGCTGCGCGCCGCCATCATTATCACCCTGTTCAGCGCGGCCTACATGGCGGAAAACATTCGCGGCGGATTGCAAGCCCTGCACCCCGGCCAGGCCGAGGCCGCCCGCGCCCTGGGCCTTCCCGGCTGGCAGACTACCCTGCTGATCTCACTGCCGCAGGCTATCCGCAACGTCATCCCCGCCATCGTGGGCCAGTTCATCGCCCTGTTCAAGGACACCAGCCTCGTGTACATCATCGGGATGCTGGACATCGTGGAGCTCAGCCGCAAGTTCGCCACCACCTACGTTGAAAACGGCATGCTGCCGTACCTGGACGACGTGCACGAGGTGTTCATCTTTCTGGCGGTGGTGTTCTGGATTTTCTGCTTTGGCATGTCCTACGTCAGCGGCCGCATCGAACGTCACCTGGGGGTGGGAGAGCGGTAGGCGTGTTCCCGGCCGGCCTGCATCCGTCTGCTAGAATGGGCTCGGGCGGCGGCCAGGACGAATGAAGAAGCGGCCCTTTACATGGTTTCTGCGCCTGCTGTTTTACGTCGTTCTGGACGCGGTCACCGGCGCGATAATCTATATCATCAGCATTGACGAAGCCGACTTGGCTCCCGGGCAGTTAGCCATTCGCATATTGACTGCCATGACACTGGTCAGCGCAATTGTAGGAGGGCCGGACATCATGCTTTACTGGCAGGAATCAGGGCGACGCATCGCCGCCGAACAACGCCTCGAAGCCACCGAGCAAGAACGGGATGAGGCTCAGGCCAAACTGGCCGAGCGCGACCGGCAAATCGACGAATTGCGCGCTCGCATCCAGCGTTTGGAAACCGAGCAGTCATCTCGGCAGCGCCATCGCCGTTCCCGCCGCCGTCTCCGCAACAACGACCAATAAATCCCGATGCCACCAATGCAACGGAGCCTATCATGACCACCAACGGACACACCGTTACCGACGAAGACATCATCGTCTGCCGCGACGTGCACAAGTGGTACGGCAACTTCCACGCGCTGCGGGGAGTTAACACCGCCGTCCAAAAGGGAGAGGTCGTGGTGATCATCGGCCCCTCCGGTTCCGGCAAGTCCACCTTCATTCGCACCATCAACCGCCTGGAGCAGCACCAGCGCGGCGATATCATAGTCGACGGCATCGAGTTGACCAACGACATCCGCAACATCGACGCCATTCGCCGTGATGTGGGCATGGTATTTCAGTCCTTCAACCTGTTCCCCCACCTGACGGTACTGCGGAACATCACTCTCGCGCCCACCAAGGTCCGCAAGATGCCGTCCCGCGAGGCGGAGGGCGTTGCCATGGAGCTGCTGGAGCGGGTCGGCATTCCCGAGCAGGCCGACAAGTATCCCGCTCAATTGTCGGGAGGCCAGCAGCAGCGCGTCGCCATCGCCCGGGCCCTGGCCATGCAGCCCAACATCATGCTCTTTGACGAGCCCACGTCCGCCCTCGACCCTGAGATGATCAAGGAAGTGCTGGAAGTGATGCGCGAACTGGCCGAATCTCAAATGACGATCCTGGCGGTCTCCCACGAGCTTGGTTTCGCCCGCGAAGTGGCGGACCGCATCGTGATGTTCGACGAGGGTCAGATCGTCGAAGACCTGCCTCCGGACGAGTTCTTCAACAACCCGCGTCACGAGCGCGTCAAGCACTTCCTTTCGCAGATCCTTTAGTCTGGTTGTCATTGCGACCCCGCACTTGATGCTGGGGCGGCAATCCCGTCGAGAACGAAGGCTTCCACAATGGAACTGGCGAGGAAATTAGGCCGCTGGATCTGGGCCGGCGGCAGTGACGAATCCCATTGGGCTCGAGAAAGGCGTCTGCCATTCTGGGAGCATCCGTGGTTCACGCGCATTTACCGGATTGCCTTCGTCACCGGTTGGGTGGCCGTGATCGCCTTCTTTCTGATCTGGAACCTGGTGTGGGCTACTCCCTGACACCACGGGCCTGCCTGCGGCCGGCACACAAGCGGTAAAGGCCGACGCTCACGCGGCGATCCGTTTGCCCAGCCGACGCCGCGCGATATAAAATCGCCGGAGTCTCAACCTATCCTTCGTTACCAGGAGCGCAGCCATGCCTGACCGACAGATGCAGATAGGGGTCGTTTTTCCCCAGACGGAGATTGGCTCCGACCCCATCGCCGTGCGCGATTACGTGCAGGCGGCCGAGGAATTGGGTTACGCCCACATCATCGCCTACGACCACGTGCTGGGCGCGGACACCGCGTACCACCAGCCGTGGACCGGCAGCTACACCAAGGACAGCATGTTCCATGAGATCTTCGTGGCGTTCGGCTATATGGCGGCCCTGACCACCAACGTGGAACTGGTCTCGGCGATCGTCATCCTCGGCCAGCGCCAGACCGCGCTGGTCGCCAAGCAGGCAGCGGAAGTGGACGTGCTCAGCGGAGGAAGGTTGCGCCTTGGGGTCGGTATCGGCTGGAACCCCGTGGAGTACGAAGCCCTGGGCGAGGATTTCACCACCCGCGGCCGACGCGCCGAAGAGCAGATGGAACTGCTGCGCCGTCTTTGGACGGAAGAGGTCGTCGACTTCCACGGCCGTTACCACAACATCACCAACGCCGGCATCAACCCACTGCCGGTGCAGCGGCCGATCCCCCTGTGGATGGGCGCCGGCAGCCGCGCCCGTGGGCCGATCCCCACCGACCGCGTCCTCAGCCGGGTGGGGCGCTGCGCGGACGGCTGGTTCCCGCAGTTCCAGTCCGATGATCCGCAGGCGGCGACTGCCATCGCCAAGGTGCGCGAGGCCGCGACCTCTGCCGGCCGCGATCCCGACGCCATCGGCATGGAGCCCCGGGTCAACTACTCCGACGGCGACCCTGAGTTCTGGCAAGCCAGGGCCGAGGAATGGCGCGGCATGGGCGCATCGCACTTCTCGGTGAACACCATGTCGGCCAACCTGACCGGGGCTGACGCCCACATCAACGCCATTCGCGAGTTCAAGGAAGTTATTACCGGCTAACGACCGGCGTCTACCCAAACCCGTCATTCCCGACCCCTTACGTCATTCCCGCGAAAGCGGGAATCCAGAATGTCGCTGTCGCAAAGGTTTGAAAGATGGTTACGACCACGCCGAAAGAGCCGACCATCGAGGCTCCCGACGCCCCCCATTACGAACCCGATATGCCCATGGCATTTGGGAGCGAACTGCGCCTGAACCTGAAAGCCCTGGGCGTGGACGGCAGCGCGCCCGATTTCGGCGAGCGTCTTGTCCAGCTTACCCAGGACAACGAACCCTATGACTTCCAGTTTTCCGCCCAGGGAGAGCTTATCGTAATGGCCCCGTCAGGCACTTTGAGCAACCGCGACGAGACCGTAATCAATGCTGACCTAGAAATGTATAACCGGCAGCATCCCGGAATGTGCTTCTCCCAGACCATCGGGTTCCAATTGCCCAGCGGCGCGCAGTTGATGCCCGACGCGGCCTGGATTACCCAGGAACGGTTCGACAATCTCACTGAGCGAGAGTTGTATGGCACCATCAACGGCGCGCCCGATTTCGTGGTGGAAGTCCGCTCCCGCAGCGACCGGCTGCCGCCTCTCCTGGCGAAAATGGCGGAGTGGATGGAAGCCGGCTCCCGTCTCGGCTGGATGCTGGACGCTATTGACCGTCGCGTCTATATCTTTCGCCCCGGGCGTGAGATGGAAATACTGGAGGATCCGGCAGTGTTGGATGGGGAGGATGTTCTGCCGGGTTTCATGTTTGAGGTGGGGCGGCTGATGTTCGGGCACGAGTAACCGCCACAGGGCGGTTTCGTCAGAATCAGGATTTACTGGATTCCAGGATTTTCGGGATTACACTTCACCAATCCTGTCAATCTAATGATCTCGAAAATCCTGATTCTGACGGATGACCGCAACCATTTTCATTCGGCACAAGGAGACAACTATGGGCAGGCTAGACGGTAAGGTCGCTCTCATCAGCGGCGGCGCGCGCGGTCAGGGCGCGGTGGAGGCCAGGATGTTCGCCGCCGAGGGCGCGTGCGTGGTGTTCGGTGACATCCTCGACGACGAGGGGCGCCGTGTAGAGGCCGAGATCCGGGAACTTGGCGGTCAGGCTACTTACGTCCATCTGGACGTGACCAGCGAATCCGACTGGCAGGGTGCGGTCGATGCCGCCGTTTCCGAGTACGGCAAGCTCAACGTGCTGGTGAACAACGCCGGCATCGTGCTGGGGCGCAGCATCGAGGAAATGACCGTCGAGGAATGGGACCGCCTCTTCGACGTCAACGCCAAGGGTGTGTTCCTGGGCACCAAGACCTCCCTGCCGGCCTTGCGAGCGGCTGGCGGCGGCAGCATCGTGAACATATCTTCCACCGCTGGCCTGGTGGGTAATGATTACAACCTGGCCGGCTACAGCAGCACCAAGGGAGCCGTGCGGCTGTTCACCAAATCCACCGCGATACAGCACGCCAGCGAGGGCATCCGCTGCAACTCCGTGCATCCCGGCCCCATCGACACGCCCATGCTACAGGAATCCCGCGCCAATCGCGGCAGCGGACTCAGCGATGAGGAACAGCGCCGTCGCGTGCCCCTGGGCCGCATCGGCCGGCCTGAGGATATTGCCTACGCTGTGGTCTACCTGGCATCCGATGAAGCATCGTTCGTCACCGGAAGCGAGGTGGTCGTGGACGGCGGGCGCACTGCCATGTAACGCAAAAGGCGCCCCGAGGGACGCCCTGGCCGTTGAGGGTTAGTCGAAATGGTCGGGGCGGCCAGATTCGAACTGGCGACCCCCTGCACCCCATGCAGGTGCGCTACCGGGCTGCGCTACGCCCCGCCCCGACACATTCAGGGTATCATCCGCGCTGACAATTGGCAAACTTGCTGGTATCGACAGTGATTATTCAGAGTATTACCTGCTAGGATTACGGCACATCGCGGCGACATCATGAACGGCGATTGCTACAGCATCCTCGGGGTCCCGGCGGCAGCCACGACGGAAGAAATCCGCGCCGCCTACCGCAGGCTGGCCCGGCAGTATCATCCGGACCTCAACGCCGGGCCCGAAGCTGAAGCCCGCATGAAGGAGATCAATCAGGCGTACGCCACCCTGTCTGATCCGCAGCGCCGCCGCCACTACGATATCTACGGGGTGAGCGAGCCGCCCGCCGCCCAGCCGAGCCGCCGCAGTCCGCGCAATGCTGCGCGCCCCAACGCAACTCGTCCCTCGCGTCCTCGTACCTATTCTCCGTCATCTCCCCAGCGTGGTGAGGATATTGAAGCCGCCCTTTTAGTTACAGGCCGGGAGGCGAGACAGGGAATGCGCAAGGTTTTCCCGGTTACGCGCACGGAAACCTGCCAGCGTTGCCGGGGGACCGGATTCGAGCCGGAGGAGACCCTGGAGGCCGGCCAGTGCTGGCGGTGCGCCGGAGAACAGCGGCTGCGACGGGAGCTGTGGCTCAGCGCCACCATACCCGCCGGCGTCGCTGATGGCCGCCGCCTCCGTCTCCGTGGGCAGGGCAACGCCGGGTTGGACGGTGGAGCCAGCGGGCACATCTACATCACCGTGCGGGTCGTCCAACACACCAGGCTGCGCCAGGCCATCACCTTCGTGCTCCGTCACCTCTTTGCCTAGCCAGACTGTTCAGATGACCGGGACAGGCTGAACACTATCCCGGAACTCAGCAACGGACCCGGTGTTGCCGACCGATAGGGCTGGCGGTACGTTATTTCCTGACGTCGCTTGTCCCGTTCGGTGGGTCGGGAGCAGGTTCGTCGAACAGGACCCCGTCAGCCATAGCTTGCAACCGTCGCTGGTTCCACTCACGCCAGGCCGTGTCGGCTTCTTCAAGGCCTGCGGCCAGTCCCTCTTCGCGTCCTTCTTCACGACCTTGCTCTCGCCCTTCTTGTCGTGTCTTCTGTCGGAAAATTGCGGCGAAAACCATGGCGACTCCTTCGACCAGGATGGGACTGAATATGATCCAGAACCCGGCGGCATACACCACATCGCCCATGATAGCCGATGGCGTGTCTTGCCACGATGAAATGGCAGCGTCTATCGCGTGAACGTAGACATAGAAAAGAGTGGTGATAATGAAAAAGACGCTGAACGTCCAGAAGTGGGGCCTGATGCGTCTCACCGGCACGGTGAAGATGGACGCTCGTTCCGCATCGTCATCATAGTTGGCTGTGTTGTTCACATCCTAAATCCTGTAAGCGTTGTCCATCAAGGTCCGGTTTGATCGATCACGGTCAGCTCAACTCGCGGGCGCGATACTGCAATGCCTCCGCAAGATGCGCCGGTCCGATCTGTTCCGCTCTGGCGAGATCGGCAACCGTGCGCGCCACCTTGACCACCCGATGCAGCGCCCGAGCCGAGAGATCCAGCTGCTGCGATGCCCGCTGCAACAGCGCCTGCGCGTCATCCTGCAGGTGGCAGTGCTCCCAGATGGTCGAGCCGGACATTTCCGCGTTGGACAGCCCGCGAGATTCTGGGCTCTCCGCGAACCGCGCCTCCTGCATGGCCCGCGCCGATACCACGCGTTCCCGTACCGCTGCCGATTCCTCAGCTTCCGCTCGGCCCAACAGGTTGTCGTACTCCACCGGCGGCACCTCTACGAAGATGTCAATGCGTTCCAGCAGCGGCCCGCTGATGCGTCTCTGGTACCGGGCACGCGCTGACGGACTGCACACGCACTCCTTGCGCGGATGCGAGGCATAGCCGCATGGACACGGGTTCATCGCTCCCACCAGCATGAAACTTGCCGGGTAGGTCACCGTGCCGCTGACACGGGTGATGGTCACCGTTTTGTCCTCTAGGGGCTGCCGCAGCGATTCCAAAGCGGCGTGTCCGAACTCCGGCAGCTCGTCCAGGAAAAGCACTCCCCGGTGGCTCAGCGTTATCTCTCCGGGGCGCAGCATCCGGCCGCCGCCCACCAGGCCGGCGTTGGATATCGTGTAATGCGGGGCGCGGAACGGTCGCTGTGCTACCAGCGGGCTATCCGGCGGCAGATTGCCGCTCACGCTGTAGATCTTGGTGACGTCCAGCGCTTCGTCAGCGGTCAGGTAGGGCAGGATGCCGGGCAGGGCGCGAGCCAGCAGGGTCTTGCCCGAACCCGGTGGCCCGCTCAGCAGGATATTGTGGAAGCCCGCTGCGGCGACCTCCAGGGCTCGTTTAGCGTGGTCTTGCCCCCGGATGTGGCAGAGATCGGTGCTCCCGGGTTGTTCACGGTTGCCGTTGAGGTGGACGCCGTTTTGCGGGAATGGGGTGATTGTCGCCTCGCCCTGCAAATGGGACAGCAGTTGCGCCAGCGTCTCCACGGGATACACCGATACTCCGTCCACCAGGGCCGCTTCCGGTGCGTCCACTGCCGGCACGTAGACCGAGGCTATCCCCTGATCCCGCGCTACGGAAACCATCGGCAGGATGCCGGCGGTGTGCCGCAGCCCGCCGTCCAGCGACAACTCACCGAGGAATATCGCCGGATCTGCGGTGGGTGGAGCCTGTCCGGTGCTGAACAATATTCCCACCGCGATGGGCAAGTCGTAGGCCGGCCCGGCCTTCTTCAGGTCTGCCGGCGCCAGGTTTACGGTGATGCGTCGCATGGGAAACTCGCAACCGCTGTTGCGCAGCGCCGCTCGCACCCGCTCCTTGGCCTCCTGCACCGCCGTGTCGGGCAGGCCGACGATGTGGAACGCCGGCAGTCCCGGCGAAATATCCGTCTCCGCTTGAATTATCTGGCCGTCCAATCCAATTACGGCGCAAGTCTGAGCAGTTGCCAACATACCTGATCCTCCGTGGTTGATATGATCACCGCCCCGCAGGCGGTCCGTCGGAACACTATCATTGAAGAACGCACGTTCGCTATATGTGGCTGTCATCAAATATTTCGGGTGTCCATGCCTTTGCCATCGCCGCAGCCCTAATCTATACTTGCGGCGATGGACCTACAGTTTGAAATCGGCGACCCGCAGCGACCGCGCGGCCACGCGATCCTCTATTTTCGCGTGGACACCGAGCCGGACCACGTGTACGGCACCTATATCGTCACGCTGCCCATAACCGCCGACCTGACCAAGTACGTACCTCCCTTCCTGGCCGCGCATCTGGGGAGCGCCGGTTCCGGCCCCCTGGCCAACTTCTCGGCCTTCGCCATGCCGCCGATGTCCGAGCTGGTGGAGGGCGGCTACGAGCAACTGGTGCGCCTGGCCAACGTGCGGAACGACGATCTGGTCTACGGCGGCAGCATGTTCTCCTATGACCTGGCTCGAATGATGGAATCGGTGGCCCAGGCTGTCCAGGAATACGCTGACTCCTGGGTTCGCGCCAGCGGCGAGGAGGGTGTCTCCGCCATTCCCGCTGAGGATGCCGCCATACCGCTGGGTGGGTCCTCGCCCCTCGCCGGGGCCATGGATGCCGACGAAGGCGACAGCTTGGGCGTCAATGAGGTGCTCTGGAGCTTTATGAGCGAGGGGGACCGCTTGGCCGAGATGGGTCGCCTGCTGGGCCGCTTGCGCTTCGCCCAGGAAGGCAACGATTCCGCCGCCATTGCCGACATCATCGCCGAGATGACCGCCCTGGGCCGGCACCTGCCCGATGAGTTTGGCATCGGCTCGCTGGTCGACGCCGCCAACGACACCACTCCGAATGGCGTGCAGTTGGCGCAATTGTATCTCGACCGCTGCTACCGGCTCTCATCCGGAGACACGGAGCAGGTGCGCCGCATCGACGAGGCCATCAAGAATCTGCAACGGCGAGGGTAACGGGACCCTCACCGTTTGTCATTGGCTCTGCGGGGCGTTGAGCCGCTCCGGATCCGTCCGCCTCTCGGTTACGCCCGCGGGTGGCTCCGCTCGTATTCGGCGCGGACGTGGGAGTCGGTCAGGTGCGTGTACACCTGCGTGGTGGAGATGCTGGAGTGTCCCAGCAACTCCTGCACGTGCCGCAGGGACGCGCCGTTCTGCAGCAGATGGGTGGCGAAGCTGTGCCGCAGCGTGTGCGGAGTGATTTTCGGGTCGACGTCGGCGGCTTTCGCGGCTGTCTTCAGGATGTTCCACACCCATTGCCGGGTGAGACGCTCTCCGCGCTGGTTCAGGTACAGCGCCGTCTCGCCGCGCTTGTCGCCCAGCAACTCGACCCGCGCTCCGCCGATGTATTCCCGCAGGTTCGACAGAGCGTCGGGGTAGAGGTAGACGATCCGTTCCTTGGAGCCCTTGCCCCAGGTGCGGATGAAACCCTCCTCGAAATCAATGTCCTGCACGTTCAGGGCAACCAGTTCGCTCACCCGCAACCCGGTGGCATACAGCAACTCCAGGATGCTGGCGTCCCGGCGCCCTTCCGGCGTGCCGGTATCCGACGCCGTGGCCAGCAGACGCTTCACATCCTCTTCGGAGATGTACTTGGGAACCGTGCGTCCCACCCGGGGCGACCCCAGGTTCTCCGTGGGATCTTCGGTGATCAGCCCGTTGGCGCTGAGGTATCCGAAAAAGGACCGTACCGCCGCCACCTTGCGGGCGGTGGTGGTATCCCGGTACTTGCGGTTGTCTCTCAACTCGCTGATGTACGCGTTGAGGAGGTTGATGTCCACCAAACGCCAAACTTCCTGGTCCTCCGAGTTGAGGCTGTCCGCGACGAACTCGCGGAACTGGTTCAGGTCGTTGCTATAGGCGTCCAGCGTGTTCTGGGAGAAGCCCCGCTCGACGATCAGGTGTTGCAGGAAGGAATTTACCGTTTGCCTCATGATCTCCGCCATTGGGCTGGTGTATCTCGCCCGGCTCCGCCTTGCTTCCCCGTCAGACAGGTGGTGTGGCGGCGTGTTGCGTCATTCTGGTACATCCCAACCGCAGGCGTCATTCGGCGAACGATGCGGGATTCGACGAATTCCGGTTACACGAGGCTGAAAACTCCCACCGACGCCACGGTTACAATCGCCGCGTGGATAATCAAGCTTGCGGTGATTGACGCCAACAACCGGCTCCGGCGCATCCCGGCCACCTCCAAAGTCAGCGTGGTAACATACACCCCGGCCCACGGCGTGACGATCAACACTCCCCACACTCCCCAGCGGTCCAGCGCCCGCAACAGCCGTTGGCTGCGACGTCGCAACATCCATCGGACCGCCAACCGAACCGGCTCGGGACGCATGCGCAGCATTACTCTCAACACCCCCGTCCCTTGCTCCGCGCGACGGAACAGCGCCGATATCACCAGCGCCGGCAGCGTGTTGAACACTATGGACACCACGGCAACCAGCGCCGGTTCCAAGCCGAGACCCACACCCAGCGGTATGGAGACCAGTTCCTCGCCAATTGGCGATGCGGCAGTCAACGCCACCGCTGCATATTTGGCCCACAAACTCGCGGCCTCCGGAACCCGCTGACGTGGCGTCCGTCCGCGCATCCCATACAACTGACAGCGACGACAACAGACTTGAACATGATGCCCTTAATTGTACTTGCCGTTTCCTTGCAGGCCGGCGGTGGATCCGCTGACCTGTCTTTCCTGGCGTACCTGGACATTTGGATCATCGGTGGCTTGGTGATGCTGGCGGTTGTGGTGGTCGTGGGTAAATGGCTCTACGGGAAGCTCCGCCGCCGCCCCGATGACGATCCGTACTACGACGAGCGGTACGACGGCTATGACTACGAATGCTAACGTTACCACCCGCGCCGGGAACACCGTTCTGTCTCCCGGCGTTTGACAGGATTCCGGGGATTTTATACCCTCGACGAATAACGCCAGCATCAGGAGTGCGCGCAGATGGTTACCCGTGGATTCTTCGGACGACGCCGCGAAACGCCCCCTCGCCCCATCCCGCCCGGTCAATACCTGGAACGGGGCTTCCCGGTGCTGACCGCAGGTCCAACCCAGCGGGTGCCGCTGGATCAGTGGAGTTTCGTGCTGGTGGGCGCAGAGGGCGAGCCCCTCGGTGAATGGAACTGGGAGCAGTTCCGCTCCTTGCCCGAGACGGAAATCCACACCGACATCCACTGCGTCACCAAGTGGAGCAAGTTGGACACCACCTGGAAGGGCGTCACCATCGACGACCTCCTGGTCGCCGCCGGGGTTTCTGATCCGCTGCCCTACCTCATGGCTTTCTCCTACGGAGGCTACACCACCAACCTGCCCACGTGGGATGTGCTGGAGGGTCGCGGCATGGTCGCCTTCGAGTTCGATGGCCAGCCCATCGCTGCCGAGCACGGGGGGCCGGCTCGCCTGGTGGTGCCGCACCTGTACTTCTGGAAATCCGCCAAGTGGCTGCGCGGCATCCGATTCATGCCCCACGATCAACCCGGCTTCTGGGAGCAATACGGTTACCACATGTACGGGGATCCCTGGAAGGAACAGCGGTACTGGGGCGATTAATCCTTCTCCCTTGATGAGAGAGGATGTCCCAAGCATCCTGAATATCCTGTGCATCGATGTAGAGAAACCGTACCGTGGCAATCAGCCACCGTGGAGCGGGTAACTGTCGAGACCTACCGCGCCAAGACCTACACCCTTCGGCTCGCTGAGCCGCGCCCCTTTCGCGCTGGCCAGCACTACGATGTGCGTCTCACCGCCCCGGATGGCTACCAGGCGCAGCGGTCCTACTCGGTGGCCTCCGCTCCCGATAATTTCGCCCGCATTGATCTGACGGTGGAGCTGATACCCGACGGCGAGGTCTCCCCGTATTTCCATGAGGTGGTGGAACCGGGCGACGTCCTGGAAGTGCGCGGGCCCATAGGCGGTCCCTTCACTTGGACGCCCGACCTGGCCGGCCCCCTGCTGCTGCTCGCCGGTGGCTCCGGCATCGTCCCCCTGAAATCCATCCTGATGCACCGCAACCTGGCTTCCCCGGACACGCCGGCCCTGCTGCTGTATTCGACGCGCGGCCCGGAGGACATCATCTACCGTAAGTTCCTCGACGGCGTGGGTCGCCGCGACGGCGGCGTGGCCGTGCGGTGTACGCTCACCAGGCGGCAGCCGCCCGGCTGGATTGGATACGACCGCCGAGTCGATGCCGCCATGGTGCGGGAATGTATTGACGACCTCATGGAGATGCACGGCGGCGAAGCGGTTCCTTTAGCCTACGCCTGCGGGCCAACCGGGTTCGTAGAGGCCGCGGCTGACGCCCTGCTCTCGTTAGGGGTCGACGAGGCAACCATCCGCACTGAGCATTTTGGGCCGACTCAGTAGCCCGTGGCTAGCCCGGCCAACCAGTTTGCCACCGGGAGCAGGGTGGACCAAATGATGCCCGGCCGCAGCACGAAGTCCGATGCGATCAATGCCACCAACAGCAGCGGCGCAAACCTCTGGAACCGCTGGTGTCCCTCTGCGGACGAGGCCGGCAGCAGCGCGCCCAGGGCCCGATAACCCGCCAGAGGCGCCAGGGGCAATACTTGGAATGCGGCTTGCAGCAGGTTGTAGATGATCAACAACCCGATCACGTCGGATATGCCGGACCGCAACCCGCCGGTCATCACCAGGTTCAGACCGTCCGGTGAGGGGTAAGTCCAACCCAGCAGGCCCGCCTTCACCGGCGAAGCCAACAGAAACGCAACCGTAAGGTTACCCAACGGACCGGCCGCCGACACCATGACCGACTGCCATCGCCCCTGCCGCCCCGGCGGTCCCGGCAACTGGCGGCCCCAGCCGAAGCCGGAGACGGTCGCCAGGATCATCCCGGCGATGTCCAGGTGGCGCAGCGGATTGCCGAAGAGCCGCCCCTGCGCTCGCGGGGCCGGGTCTCCCAACACTGTCGCCACCAGCGCCTGGAACCACCCGTTGACCCAGACGGCAACGGCGCCGGAGAAGGCGCAAAGGACCGCCAGACGCACGAAAGCCCCGATGTCATCGGGCAGCAGGTTCGCGGACGATATCAGCATGAGCGGCGGCTATTTTACGCCATCGCCGCCGCAACGCCCGCAGACCCGCCTGCGAGTTATGGGATCATTCAAACTTGGATCAGACCTGCTCGGCCCACCGGTCAAACGACACGCCGCCGGTGTACTGCTCGGGCAACAATCCCCACAGGATGTCCAGCAACGGCCGCACGTCTTCCAAGGCGTATCGGGCGCGTTCCACGTTCATATAGACTTCGTAGAAATTGCCATGCAAACCCTCCGCCGCGCGAAGGCCCCGGTCAATTGTCAGGGCCTGCTCCGGCAGCTCCGCCATCAACCCTGTGATCGCGTCCCGTATGGCTTCGTGATCGTAATGCTCCCAGCTGCGGAGGGTTGCTACGGCCTTGGCCAACTGAGCTACCGTGCCCCAGCCTTTTTCGCCAGCCTGGCAGTAGTCTCCCTCGACAAGATGGGCCGGCCATTTGGCCCAGTAATCGCGCGCCTGCTCCAAATGCTTGGCAATGCGGGCATCGCGCCGGGCCGGGGTTTCCGGGCGTCGGATTCGCGGCGGCATGGTTCCTAATACCTCTATTGCAGCACGGCCGCCAGGTCGGGATGCAGGGCGCTCTCCTGTTTCTGGATGCCGGCGTAGTGCAGGCGGGTCAGGTACTGTCGCACGTAGTCCGCGCGCAGACGGTTGACTGCCGACATACCCTCGGCCATGCCCGCAACCGACCCTCCGGCGATGATCGCCATGGCCTCCCACAGCACCGGGTCTTTCATCTCCCCCGCCATGTCCTTCTCGATAGAGCCGAGGATCCGGCGCAGGGACACGCCGAATTCGACGCCCTTCACCGCTACCGTGAGCTTCAGCATCGCCATCCCATAGGCCATGTGCCGCGCCTTGTCCTGCAGGCACAGGCCGAACAGCTTGCGGTCGACCGGGTTGGTGGCGAAGTGCGCGCCGAACCGATACAGCAACATCGTCAGCGTGCCGCGGGCGATGTACAGCGACACGGAGACCTCCGGCCAGCCGGCCCGGGTTTCCACCATGCGCCGGCTCATCATGCCGGGAGTTTCCAGCCCCAGCGCGCCGCCGTTGCACAGGGCGCGATGTCGCATCGCCTCGAAGTGCCGGGCCGAGTCGAACTCCTGGGTGGCCAGGAACATCTTGGGCTCGATGAAAGCATAGTTCATCCGGTGGAGCCACAGGCCGATGGTGTCGATCTCGGCGGTGGCGTGCTGTCCCAACTCCGTGCACAGCTGACACCAGGCGAGTTCCAGGATCTCCGGCTGGTCGGGGATGTCGTCCCACGGGATGTCCTGCATGGCGTTCCAGCGGCGCTGGATGGCTTCCTCGTACAGCCACGCCGCGTTGTCTGACCACAGCTCGTCCTTGCGGTTCACCGAGTAGTTGTCCAGCCGAGGCATTCCCGGCGTGGCAAAGGAGCCGCGGGGCATCCGGGTCATCTCCCGGCTCTCCTCGGGAATTTCGCCGTACAGGCCGACGTTGATTCCGTCGATGGTCAGCCCGTGGGCGGTGGGTGCGGCGCGGGTGCCCCACTGCCGGGTGTCCTTCATCCAGGGGAACCGGTCGGATGGAGACTGTGGTGCCTCGGGTTCGACGACCGTCTCTGCGGTCTCGACGCTTTCGGGCTCGGCCGCCGTGTTTTCAGCCACATCCTGCTGGACGCGCTCGGCGGCGGACGACCGGTAGTGCCCGGTGGGATTGCTGTCGTCGACGGGCTCGGCCGGGCTGGTGCCGTTCTGCGGATCATTCTGAGTGGTCATAATGCCTCGCTTGCGTAATGGGCTGGCTCAATCATACCGCCGCGCGGTCGGCCGCATCCTCTTGCTGGTATTTGCGGAGCAGGCGGCCAAAGCACCAATCCGTCCATTCCTCTTTCCTGCCGCCCGTCTTTTCCCAATTCCGGGCCAGTGTAGTCCGGTATCTGGCCTCGAGATTGAGCCAGAGCTGGGCCGATATGCCCAAAGTGATCTCCAATCTGGCGGCGATGTCGGGAGTGATAGCGCGGTCGCCGACGATGAGTTCGTTCACGTCTTCCACCCGTAAGCTCAGCGATGCCGCGAGTTCCTGTGGCGATATGCCACGGAACTCAATCTCTTCCAGCAAACCTTCGCCGGGTGGTATCGCCAGATCGGAATAGAGCGGCTCGTTGCTAGTCGTCATAGTGGTTGCTGACCTCCTCAAGGACGATGCTTTGCGCCGTGTCACCTCTCGTCACAATGAGACGCCACCGACCTGTTAAGTAGATGGACATTTCGCCGGTTCGTGAACCGCGCAAGGGATGTAAACGCAGCCGTCTGGCATTGTACAGTTGGCTGAAATCCCTCGCTTCATAGAGATAGTTCACGCGATCGATGTATCGCTGACCAACCTCAGGCCCCCAATCTATGGTGGCTCGCGCACGGTTTTCATAGTTCCGCTGTAACTGCCGGGTACGGAAAATTACTTCCATCGATTGCCTGCAATTTGCAGCGTACCGGAACCAGCAAACAACTGCCTATTCCCGGCTGATGCAATAGACAACGGCCCGCCGACCTCAAGACGACGGGCCGTCGGCATTCCAGTGCCGATGTGTGGCAAGTTACGCTGCTGCCTGGTAGACCTCCAGCAGTGCCGGGTTCACCCGCCCGTTCTCGATGCGGTCGTCGAAGCCGCAGGACTTCAACCGCTGGAAGTATTCCTTCACCTGCCGCTGGCGGATGGCGGCCAGGATCTTCTGGCCTTCGTCGGCCTTGTCCGCGCCGCCGCCCAGCAGGATGGCCAGCGACTCGGCGGTCAGGTTCGCGCTGCGGGCCGCGGGGTTCTCGCCGCCGTTGCCGGTGGCCTGCCGGTCCTCGGCCTCGTCCAGGTAGGCGTGGACCTCTTCGCGCCGCTCCGGCACGCACTCGCTCATGTAACGCGCGTGCAGGACGCCGAAGGCCACATGACGCGCCTCATCCTGGGCCGCTCGCCGGTAGATGGCCTTCTCGGCGTCGTTGTACGCCATCAGCTCACCCAGGCGGAACAGGGTCAGCACGTTGCCCTCACCTACGATGTGCAGCCGGCTGGAAAGCTCGGTGAACTCGCGGGCATTGTCGGTGCTGCCGCCGGTCACGTCGCTGACGGAGTCGATCATCCGCATCAGGCCGCCGCCGTTGGCCAGCGCCCGCTTGCGGAACACTTCCATGTGGCGCGACTCATCCATCACCTGGGTCAGCAGGAACATCCGCACCTCGTGGTAGTCCGGCGACATCTGCGCGATGAACCGGCCCGGCACGTCGGCGGCCACGAACTCGACCTGCGCGAAGAAGGTGGCCAGCTGGCACTGCGCGGCCTCGATGTCATCGGGCAGCGGGCGCAGCGTATCCCACGGAATGTCGGTGGCCGAGGACCACTGGCGCGAGACGGCTTCCTGGTACAGCTTGGTCAGGTTGAAGCCCCAGACTTCCTTCTTGTCGCGGAAGGTGTAGGCCGAGAACTGCGGCACGCCTTCCCGGGGGATCGCCCCGCGGGTGCGCTGGGTCTGGTTGGGCGACTCGTCCATCAGGTCAGGGGTGTATTGCGCCAGGGTGGGATCGTGCGCCAGTTCTTCATCGGCGCCGGGAACCTGGTCCTTGATCTGCTGGAGCCACGACAGGCTGAAGCCGTTCTGCAGCGCCTGTTCCATCTCGACAGTGGTGCGGTCTTGCAAGGTAGCCATATGTAATCCTTCTTCGCCGGCGACGACGGAATTATGATCGCAATGTACCTGATGGCGCGGGGAAGCGTCAAGCACACATCGACCAGTCAAGCGCAGTGTCTTTCCCCGCAGCATCAAGCATCCTATTGCATAATCCGCCGGTACCTGTTATTTTCTCAATTAGATCATGTATTCTAATGAGGCATAAAAGGTGACCGGCAGTCGAACAAACCAATTTGGCGGCGATTGGACTGAGCGCAAATTGCGAATCTTGAGGGAGTATCTTGAACGCTACACTACGGTGATGAAGGAGCAGCGTTTCACTCTCGTATACGTTGACGCGTTTGCTGGCACCGGATACGTTGACACCGGATCGCCAGATCATCGGCAAGACGCGCCGTTCCTGGTGGCACAAATGGATGACGATACGGCCGGTATTCTCCAAGGATCCACTCGGTTGGCCCTTGAAGTTGACGACCGTCCGTTCGACCGTTTCGTATTCGTGGAGCACAATCAGGCCTATGCTGCCGAATTGCGGAACTTGCGGGTAGAATTTCCGAACCGGGAGATTAACGTCCAAACGGCGGATGCGAATGTGTTTTTGCCCGAGTGGTGTTCAAGCCTCAATCGTCGACTAGGCGTGCCTTGGCGCCGCCAACGAGCTGTGATTTTTCTTGACCCATTCGCCACGGAAGTGGACTGGCAAACTGTGCAGTCCATAGCTGAAACGAAATCGGTGGACCTGTGGATTCTGTTCCCACTTTCCGCTCTGACCAGAATATTGCCAACGGAGCGGCAGCCCGACGAGGAATGGGCCGCTGTCTTGGACAGGGTCTTTGGAGGCTCAGAATGGCGCCAGGCATTCTATACAACGCGAGTCCAGCCCACTTTATTTGGTGAAGATCAAACTCTGACAGTACGCAGTGACCAGCAAGCGATCGTGGACGCCTATCTTTCCAAACTCAGAACTGTGTTCGAGGCGGTTGCGCCTAAGCCCCAGTGGTTTTCGAACTCCCGGAACTCTCCGCAATTTGCGTTTATGTTTGCGGCTTCGAATCCTGTTGGCGCGCCCATCGCGGTGAGGATCGCGGATCATCTGTTGAGAAACTGGTAACCCATGGCAGCATCAAAAATCGAGTGGACCGACGCCACCTGGAACCCGGTCACCGGCTGCAACAAGATCAGCCCAGGTTGCAAGAACTGCTACGCCGAGCGCCTTTCGAAGCGTCTCAAGGCTACCGGTATGGAGAAGTACCGGAACGGCTTTGCCGTGACGTTGCACCCCGAGACCCTGGATATCCCGCTGCGCTGGCGCAAGCCTCGCTCCATCTTCGTCAACTCGATGAGTGACCTTTTTCATGACGAGGTTCCCGCGGAGTTCATTGAGCAGGTTTTTGACGTGATGACTCGCGCCCACTGGCATCGATACCAGGTACTGACCAAGCGACCCGAACGGGTAGCGAACATGAACTCGCAATTGGCCTGGCCCGCGCAGGTTTGGATGGGCGCCAGCGTAGAGTCACAGGATTACGTGCACCGCATCGACCGGCTGCGGGAGACCGATGCAGCCGTCAAATTCCTCTCGCTGGAGCCATTGCTTGGCCCTCTGCCCAACTTGGACCTGGACGGCATAGATTGGGTTATTGTCGGCGGCGAATCCGGCCCAGGGGCACGTCCCATGGAACCCGATTGGGCTCGCGATATCCGCGACCAGTGCCAGGACGCCGGCGTTGCCTTCCACTTCAAGCAATGGGGCGGCGTCTTCAAGAAGCGCCACGGCCGCGTCCTCGATGGCAGGACTTGGGACGAATTCCCCGCGGATCTTGTGGCCCAGTCATAGCAAACGCCCTTCGCCGCATGGCGGGGGCGCTACTTTGCGTCAGCGTTAGCCGCGTCAAGACAGGCCGGCGTAACCCCGTGAGAGCGCTTTACGGTGGTGGGTCGATCCTTCCGGGCGACTCTCTGGCTTGCGCCCTGTTCCACGCTATTTGCAACTCGGTTCGCCGAGCCCTGGCCCAATCGATCACGTCCCGCAGGCGACGTGCCGGGAGATCCCCGTGCAAAACTGAAAGATCGTTGATGTTGATCTGCGCTTCCGATTCGCCGTACACAGCGTGGAAATGCGGTGGGCCGTGCTCTCTGAAATATAGTCGGATTGTGATGCCGTCGAAACGGCAGACTTCAGGCATCCTGCTATGCCAAACGCTCAGCCGGCGTAGTCGCTTCGTCGGCTTTGCTCGTCAGCTCCCAATGCAGCGAATCGGGGCACAGTTCGACCTCATCGTCCCAAGCGATCGCGCGGTGGGGCGCTATGTGAACCTTCTCAAAGTAACCTGGTTCGTCCCAGACCTTGAAAACGCCACTGCCGGCCACGTCTGAAAGATCAACCTCCCCGCTCACCCCATCGTCGAATTCGAGCCAAATCCGATATTTCGAGAGCGGTTTTACGCTAGTCGGGCGGATCATCAAGGCTCCTCACTGGTTCACTTGACTTGCCGGTAACAAACACAGCCGTGTTGCGAAATTATACTGCGAGAATGAACTTAACCAAAACAAGTGCCCCTCGCCGAATGGTAAGGGGCACCATTTTTGCTGTGGTCGTTTCAGCAGCCTAGTCCGGCGTGGTGCCCACGGCCGGCAGCTCCGCCTCCTCGTCGGCGGCCAGCATCCGGTTCATCGCGCTCAGGTAGGCTTGCGCGCTGGCGACGATGATGTCGGTGTTGGCCCCGCGGCCGGAGAAAACCCGGCCGTTGTTCTCGATGCGGATCGACACCGAGCCCACCGAGTCCCGGCCTTCCGACACGGCCTGCACCTGGAAGTCGGAGATCCGGGCGGTGGTGCCAATCACCCGGTCGATGGCGCGGCACACGGCGTCCACCGGGCCGTTGCCGGTGGAGGCGTCGGTCTTGGCGTTGCCGTCGGGGCCGATGAGCCGCACCGTCGCGGTGGGGATGTCCTTGTCGCCGCTGGTGAAGTGCACCGTCTCGATGGAGTAGCTGGTGGGCTCCGACGCCGTCCGGTTCTCCTCGTCCATGAGGATCTCCAGGTCACGGTCGGTCACCTCGTTCTTCTTGTCCGCCAGTTCGACGAACCGCTCGTACACGCCGGTCACTTCCTCGCGGGTCAGCGAGTAGCCCAACGCTTCGAGGCGTGCCTGCAGGCCGGCCCGGCCGCTCAGCTTGCCCAGGACCAGTTGCACGTCCGGCGGCAGTCCCACCCGCTCCGGCTGCATGACCTCGTAGGTGGAGCGGTCCTTGAGCACGCCGTCCTGGTGGATGCCGGAGGCGTGGCGGAAGGCGTTCTCGCCGACGATGGCCTTGTTGGCCTGCACGTTCATGCCGGTGATGCGGCTGACCAGGCGGCTGCTGGGGTAGATCTGCGTGGTGTCCACGTTCAGCTCAACGCCGAACAGGTCCTTGCGGGTGTCCAGCGCCATGATGATCTCTTCCAGCGAAGCATTGCCGGCGCGTTCGCCGATGCCGTTGATGCAGCCCTCAACCTGACGTGCGCCCACTTCGATCGCGGCCAGGCTGTTGGACACGGCCAGGCCCAGGTCGTTGTGGCAGTGCACCGACAGGGTCACGTCCTCGATGCCACGGACGTTCTGCTGGATGTCCCGCAGCATGGTCTGGAAGTCCGACGGAATGGCGTAACCCACGGTGTCCGCGATGTTGATCGTGGTCGCGCCCATCCGGATCACTTCTTCCAGCATCCGGTACAGGTAGTCGGGGTTGGTGCGCGTGGCGTCCATGGGCGAGAACTCAACGTCCTCGCAGTAGGACTTGGCCCGGGAGACCATTTCCACGGCCATGGTCATGACGTCTTCCCGGTCCTTCCGCAGCTGGTGCATCTGGTGGATCTCCGAGGAAGACAGGAAGACATGGATGCGCGGCTTCTGCGCGCTCTTGATGGCGCCCCAGGCGGCGTCCACGTCGCCGGGCACGGCGCGGGACAGCGAGCAGATGATGGGACCGTGCACGTCCTCGGCGATGCGCTGGACAGCCTGGAAATCACCGGGCGAACTGGCGGCGAAGCCGGCCTCGATGATGTCCACCTTGAGCCGGGCCAACTGCCGGGCGATCTGGATCTTTTCGTCGACCGTCATGCCGATGCCGGCCGACTGCTCGCCATCGCGCAGCGTCGTATCCAAAAACTTTACTTGTGCAGCCATTGGTTCCTTTCCCTCCATGGGGTGAGCGCCGGTTGGGGCGCTGGTGAGTTGAGCGTTGCTACTTGCCGGATGGGGAAAGGCTGGGCAGGCACACGCAGTCCACCGCAGCCAGCCCCGCCAAGACCAGACTGCGATGGTGAACTGCTCTACACAGTACCTCCATGCCCATGTGTCACCTCCTGCTGTCTCTTGGCATTCGTCAGAAACAGGATTTGCCGGATTTTAAGATTTTTCAGGATTACGGTCCTGCAATCCTGTCGATCCTATAATCTTGAAAATCTTGCTTCTGACGAAATTCCCGTAATGACAGTTGGTTGGATTATCACTCAATTTCCCGGGGGTTCATCCACGGCATCATCTCGCGCAGGCCGCGGCCCACCTCGTGGATGCGGCTGGTGCGCGCTTCCTGGCGCAGGCGCAGGAAGTTGTGCCGACCCTCGTCGCACTCGGCCATCCATTCCTGGGCGAAGGACCCGCTCTGGATGTCGTCCAGCACCCGGTGCATGTTCTCGCGGACGTGGTCGTCCACCACGCGGGTGCCCCGGGTGAGGTCACCGTATTCGGCGGTGTCGCTGACGGAGTAGCGCATGTAGTTGAACCCGCCCTGCTGGATCAGGTCAACGATCATCTTCAGCTCGTGGAGGCACTCGAAGTAGGCGATCTCGGGCGGATAGCCCCGCTCGACCAGCGTCTCGAAGGCCAGGTTGATCAGCGCGGTCACGCCGCCGCACAGGACCGACTGCTCGCCGAACAGGTCGCTCTCGGTCTCGTCCTTGAAGGTGGTCTCCAGCACGCCGGCGCGGGCGCAGCCGATGCCCGACGCGTAGGCCAACCCGATGTTCTTGGCGTTGCCCGTGGCGTCCTGGTGAATGGCCAGCAGGCACGGCACGCCGATGCCCTGCTCCACGAAGTGCTCGCGCATCCGGTGGCCCGGCGCCTTGGGCGCGACCATCATCACGTCCACCGTCGGCGGCGGCACCACGAACTGGTAGTGGATGGTGAACCCGTGGGCGAACATCAGGGCCTTGCCCGGCCCCAGGTTGGGCTCGATCTCGTCGCGGTACACGTCCTTCTGCACGTGGTCGGGGATGGCCACCATCATCACGTCGGCTTCCTTGGCGACCTCGGCCACGCTGCCGACCGCCAGGCCGGCGTCGCGGGCGACCTGCCGGCTGGCGCTGCCTTCGTACAGGCCGACCATGACCTTGATCCCGCTGTCGTGCAGGTTCAAAGCGTGGGCGTGTCCCTGGCTGCCGTAGCCGATCATGCCAACGGTCTTGCCCTCCAGGAAGGACATGTCGGCGTCTTTGTCGGTGTAAATGTTCACTGCCATGCTGTTTTGTCCTTGTTGCCTTTCCGTCGTTACCATGCAATTTGTCAGAAGCAGGATTTGCCGGATTTCAAGATTTTCAGGATTACGTTAGCTAAATCCTGTCAATCCCAATAATCTCGAAAATCCTGCTTCTGACGATTCGATGCGGGTTAGACTCCCTCGTAGTGCCCCGGCGTGGAACCCACTGTTTGGGCCGCCACGGCTCCGTTTCTTCCCACGATGATGGCGTCGGCGCCCACGTCGTCGCTGACCCGGCCGCCGGACTTGCCGCGCACCATGGCCACGCGGCCCGTGCGCATGAGTTCCAGGATGCCGAAGGGCTGGAGCAGGTCGTACAGGGCGTCGATCTTGTCCTCCTCGCCGGTGGTCTCCACCACCAGCGAACGGGCGCCCACGTCGACCACCTTGGCGCGGAAGAGGTTCACCATCTCGAGGATCTCGCTGCGACTGGAGGGCGTGGCCCGCACCTTGATCAGGGCCAGCTCCCGCGCCACCACGTCTTCCTCGGAGATGTTGGACACCTTCACCACGTCGATCAGCTTTTCCAGGTGGCGGGTGGCCTGCTCCACGGTGTACTGGTCGCCGGTGACGACGAAGGTCAGGCGCGACAGGCCCTTCTGCTCGCTGGCGCCTACGGCCAGGCTGGCGATGTTGAACCCGCGCCGCCGGAACAGGCCGGCCACCCGGGTCAGGACACCGGGCCGGTCCTGCACCAGCGCGATGATGGTGTGTTGTTCGGCGTTAGATGCGCTCAAAGCCCACCCCCTCGGCCTCCGGCTCTTCCAGCATCTCGTGCACCGACTCCCCGGCGGGGATCATCGGGTACACGAATTCGTCTTCCTTCACCACGAAGTCCACGACCACCGGGCCCGGCGTTTCCATGGCCTCCTGGATCGCGCCGGATACTTCTTCCTGCTTCGTCACGCGGATGCCTCGGATGCCGTAGGCTTCGGCCAGCTTCACGAAGTCGGGGTTGCCGCTGTAGATGGTGGCGAAGAAGTCCTTGTCGTAGAAGAAGTCCTGCCACTGCCTCACCATGCCCAGCGACCCGTTATTAAGGATGGCGTACTTGACGTCGATGTTGTTCTCAACGGCGGTGGCCAGGTCGCACAGGGTCATCTGGAACCCGCCGTCGCCGGCGATGGACCACACCGTCTTCTCGGGCCGGCCCACCTTGGCGCCCAGCGCCGCCGGCACTTCGTACCCCATGGCGCCGCTGCCGCCGGAGGTGATCAGGGAGTTCGGTTCCTTGTAGCCGTAGTGCTGCGCGGCCCACATCTGGTGCTGGCCCACGCCGGTCACGATGATGGCCTCGCCGTTGGTCTCGTCGGAAATTTGCTTCATCACCTGCTGGGGGAGAAGTACGTCCGACTTGCGGATGAACAGCGACGGATGCTCCGCCCGCAGGGTGTCGGTTTCCTTGATCCAGTCCAGGTGCACGTTGGATTCCACCATGGGTATCAGCGTGCGCAGGCTGGCTTTCAGGTCGCCCAGCACCGGGGCGTCGGCCACCACGTTTTTGTTGAATTCGGTGGGGTCGACGTCAACGTGAACTATCTTGGCTCCGGGCGCGAAGTCGCTGAGCCGTCCGGTCACCCGGTCGTCGAACCGCGCTCCCAGGCAGATGACCAGGTCGGAACGGTCGATGGCGAGGCTGGCATAGGCCATGCCGTGCATCCCGGGCATACCCAGGTTCAGCACGTGCTCGGTGGACATCGCGCCGATGCCCAGAAGCGTGGTGATGACCGGGATCTGGGCTTTCTCCGCCAACTCCCGCAACTCGTCCCACGCCCGCGAGATGAGCACGCCGTGGCCGGCCAGGATCACCGGCCGCTCGGCGCGGTTGATCAGGTCGGCGGCGGCGCGCGCCTGCCGCGGGTCCGGCGCGCCGGGCGGGACGTAGCCGGGCAGGTCCACCTCGTCCGGCCATTCGAACTCGATCTTCTCGCCGGCGAGGACATCCTTCGGCACGTCGATGAGGACGGGGCCGGGCCGGCCGGTGCGGGCGATGTAAAAGGCTTCCTTGATGGCGGGCGCAACGTCGCGCACGTCCATGACCAGGTAGTTGTGCTTGGTCACCGGCAGGGTAATGCCGGTGATGTCGGTTTCCTGGAAGGCGTCGCGTCCGATGGCGGCCCGGGGCACCTGGCCGGTGATGCACACGATGGGCACCGAGTCCATCTGCGCCGCCATCAGGCCGGTAACCAGGTTGGTGGCGCCGGGCCCGGAGGTGGCGGAGCAGACCCCAACCTTGCCGGTAGAGCGGGCGTAACCGTCGGCGGCCATGGCGGCGGCCTGTTCGTGCCGTACCAGGATGTGGCGCAGCTTGGGATAGCCGGACAGCGCACCGTAGAACGGCAGTACAGCGCCGCCGGGCAGTCCGAAAATCGTGTCCACGCCTTCGCGCAGCAGGCTTTCGCAAATGATCTCCGCGCCTGTCATTTCCATAGTACGGCTATTCTCCTGTGATCTCTGCGGTTTCCGATGTGGCCTGTTCTCCAATGTGGTCGAGACATAAAAAATCCCGACCCCGAAGGGACGGGTTGCAATTCCCGCGGTACCACCCTTCTTTTCCGCGCCCCGCTCATGGGATCGAGCGCTCCACGCGAAACTCTCTGTACACAGCCGTTATCGGAGCCGACCCGCTCGCCCTACTCACGCTGTCGCCCCCGTATCAAGCACGGGGTGACGTTGCTTCAGCCGAGACGCTCCGGGGCGAGTTCAGCATTTCCGGCCCCCGACTTCCACCGACCGTCGGTTCTCTATGCGGCCTTCCCAGCCTACTACTCCCCATCACCGCGATTTAACTGGCGGATATGCTATCACCCGCCCCCAAAGGGTGTCAACGAAAAACCGAGGCGGCAGCAGGGCTATCGCATATGAAGTTTCAAACTCGTCACTCCGGCGAAAGCCGGAGTCCAGATACCGTCAGAGGTTTCATTTCCGCAACCAAACTGGCGATTTAGGCCACTGGATTCCGGCTTTCGCCGGAATGACGGTGATTAAACAGTTCATATGCGATAGCCCTGGAGGCGACAGCTGTTCAGATTGGGGTTGGCGGGGGCGAATTGGCATGGATGGACAGGATGGATGGGAACGTCAGGATCAGGATTTTCGAGATTTGGAGATTATCAGGATAGGAACTGTTCTGTGATGGATATCTCCCCTGCCCAATCATAAAATTCCGCAAATCCTGCTTCTGACGGTTTGCGTAATGGGTACGTGACAGGTCATGAGGAGGCCAGGATGAGAAAACAAAGGAGCGCGGCGGCCTTATGCGCCGTCTGGGGCCTGCTGGTTCTCTTGACGGTTCCAGCGTTCGCATGCCTCAGCGATATGCAATCCGTAAACGCTCCTGCAGCCACGGGCGATGTCCCCTCCGAACCAACCGCAACACCTACTACCACGGTCCCGCCCAGCCCGGCCCCGACGCCAGTGGAACCGGCGGCCCGGGGTGCCCACCAGGACCCGATGGTTCGGATTGCGGAACGAGTGCCCGGGTTCGGCGGCGTCTTTCTGGACCGAGATCAGGGCGTGGTGTACGTCTACCTCCAGGATGCCGCCATGCAGGAAAGGGCGGAGCGCGTTCTGGCGGATGTATTTGGCTCGGATCTCCTGGAAAACCGGGAAGTCCGGGTCCTCCAGGGCGACTACAGCATGACCCACCTGGACGCCTGGTACCGGAAGTTGGGCGATGTCATCTGGCAGGTTCCCGGCGTAATGATGACTGACCTTGACGAAAAGGCCAACCGCATCGCCATCCACATGGAGCCAAGGCGGGGCGGCCGGGATGAGATGGAGGCCGCCATAGCATCTGTCGATGTGCCGCGACCGGCCGTTGTCGTCGAAGTGGGCTGCGAAGGCATCCCCCAATGGCCGCCCGGCTCCCGGTCCACGCCGTCAGAAGCGTTCCTCCAAGCCATCAACTACTCTCTGGAGGTGCCGCCCGAAGCCCCTTACGGGGAGACGATCCGCATGACGCTGACGTTGGAGAATGCCAGCGAAGAACCAGTAAGTTTTCACACCGGAGTATCTCCTCATAACATCGTGGTCACGACGCCCGACGGCGAACAGGTATGGCATTGGAAATGCGCCAAGATTTTCCCGGCGCCGTTGATAACCGAAACCCTCGATCCCGGCCAGACGCTGGAGTTCACCGGCGAGTGGGAACAGGTGGACAACCGGGGAGAACCGGCGCCGCTCGGCGTCTACTTGGTGCAGGGAGTATTTGATCTGGACTACCCCGAACAGCTGGTCACGCCGCCCCGCGAGGTGAAAATAGTGCGGAAATAAAAACCTCGCCGTATTCCCCGACACCATCCCCGTCCGACGGTTACCCCCACCCCCGCCGATCAATCCCTTCCCACCCATCTGTCCATCCGTGCAATGCAACCACCTGAAACGGAACGCTACTGTGAGCGCATCTCCAATCGTTGACACTGTGCCGGCCTGCTGGTAGTTTGTTGCGGCAAACTGTGAGGCGTGGCCGGCGCCGGCCCATACCGTACTGACACCGGCTGCGCAAATCGCAAATATGAGGGAGATTCTATGCACAGTTCACGCAGATTGCGTCGGTTTACCGCCGCTTCCCTGCCCTGGCGAGCGATCTTCGCCGCGGCGACCGTAGCCCTGCTGATGACAGTGGTTGCCGCCTGCGGAGGCGGGACGCCGGAGCCGGCCGCTCCCGCCGCGGCTCCAGCCGGCGGCGAGCAACCAACCACCGCGGCGCCGGCCGCTCCGGCCGCGGCTACCCAGGAAGCGATCACTCTGCAGGTGGTGTGCATCAACCGCACCCTTCGTCCCTGCGAGCTGATCCGTGATTTCTACGCTCCCAAGGTCAGTGAGCGCACCAACGGCGAGGTCACGATAGAAATTTCGTCGTACCCGGAACTCGGTCTCGCCGGCCCCGACACTATCCGGCTGGTTAACGACCAGACGCTGGAGTTCGCCGAGATCTACTCCGGCTACGTGGGCGGTGACCTGCCCATCATCGACGTGGGCAACCTCTGGGGTCTTTCCCCCAGCAACGACGCCCACTTCGCGCTCACCGACGCCATTGAGGATGACATGACCCGCATCCTGCGGGAGGCCACCGGCGGCGAGCCCATCTTCCGGGCTTACTATCCCAACCAGTACGTCTTCAGCCGCGAGCCTCTGCCCGACCTGGCCTCCTACAAGGACAAGAACATCCGCCAGCACAGCACCATCCTGGGTGATCTGCTTTCCGGTCTGGGAGCCGAGGGCCAGTTCGTGGCCTTCGCCGACGTGTACACCGCCCTGGAGCGCGGCGTCCTCGACGCCGGCATCACCGGCGGTACCCCCGGCTACGGCCAGCGCTGGTACGAGGTTACCGACTACCTCTACGGCCCCATCGTCGGCTCCATCGGCGTGACCTACGTCACCGTCAACAGCGAGAAATGGGGAGCCCTCAGCGCTGCAAACCAGGCCGTCCTCAAGGAAGTGGGCAAGGAGTACGAGGCCGAAAACCTGAGCCTGCTCAAGGCGGACTGGGACCCGGCCGGCATCAGCCTCAACGTCGAAGGGGGCATGGAATACTCCGACTTCCCGGACGACGTGAAGGCCAGGATGCGCGAGACCGCCCTGGACCTCATCATTCCCAACTGGGTGGAGCGCGCCGGCGGGCCCAGCTCCGAGGGCGTGCAGATATTCAACGACAAGGTCGGCCCCATCGTCGGCGTGGTCATCAACCCCGACGGCACCGCCAGCGAGACCGAGGCCATGATGCCGGCGATGTCCGGCGGCATCGATTGCGGCAGTGACCGCAGCGTCGGCGAAGTCTGCATCAGCATCGTCGACTCGCCCACCGGCGAGAAGGAAGCCATGGCCTCCACGCAGTGCGACGGCGAAACCGCCGCCAGCGTGCCCGGCACCCACGGCGGCGGCAGCCCGGCGGGATGGTCCTGCGGAGTGGAGAGCGGGATCAACTTCAACCTGACCCCGCTGACCTCCTCCGGGGAGAGCTTCGAGTTCCAGATGGCCTGCATCAACCGCACCCTGGTGGACTGCGGCCTCGCCATCGGCAACTACTCCGAGACCGAGGACATCGGCTTCGTGGAGCGGGTCAAGCGCCGCACCAACGGCCAGGTCAATTTCGAGATCTCGTCCTTCCCCGAGCTGGGCATCGCCGGCCCTGACTCCCTGCGCCTCATTGAGGACGGCACGCTGGACTCCGCCCAGATCTACTCCGGCTACGTCGGCGGCGACTTCCCCATCATGGACATGAGCAACCTCTGGGGCCTCTTCGCCACCCAGCAGGATCAGCTGGACGTCATTGACGCCATCCAGCCCAAGATGGCCGAGGTCACCGCTGAGAACGGCGGCATCCAGATCGCGTACATGATGACGGCCCACAACTACATCTTCGCCAAGCCCCAGGTTGACGGCCTGGAGGACTTGCAGGGTCTCAAGGTGCGCAGCCACAGCACGGTGCTCAGCGACCTGCTTTCCGGCATGGGCGCCGACCCGCAGTTCATCGCCTTCGCGGACGTGTACACGGCCCTGGAGCGCGGCGTCATCGACGGCGCCATCTCCTGCGGTTCCTGCGGACACGGCCTGCGCTGGTACGAGGTGTCCGACTATCTCGTCGGCCCCATCGTGTCGGTGGGTCACAGCTGGTTCGCGGTCAACGCCGACCGCTGGAATCAGATGCCCCAGGACCTGCAGAACATCGTTCTGGAGGAAGGCGCGCGCCACGCATACCTGAACCGCCAGTTGCTCTTCGAGCACTTCGCTCCCAACGCCATCGCGCAGAACGTGGAGCAGGGCATGCAGGAGGTGACGTTCACGCCGGAGATGAAAGCCGCGCAGCGGCAATCGGCTATCGAGAACGTCGTTCCGGGTTGGGTTGAGCGCGTCGGTGGTCCCACTTCCGAGGCGGCGGTCATCTTCAATGACATCGTGGCCCCCATCGTCAAGGTGAAGATCAACCCCGACGGCACGGCATCCGCCACCGAGTAAGGTACGGGGTGACATATCTCGTCAACGGCGGAGCGGGTTTCACACCCGCTCCGCTAACTTATGTGTAACCAGTTTGCGGCGGCGAAACGTCAGAAGCAGGATTTCCAAGATTCAGGGATTATCAGGATTAGGACCGTTCCTTGGTGGAGATTACCCAATCCTGCCAAATCATAGAATCCCGTAAATCCTGCTTCTGACAATTCACAAAAGCGGGCACACATAATTACCTAATAATTACAGCCAATTATTATTGAAAATTGTGCTTTGACAGCACTTTTTCGCTGGCATACACTGCCGCACGGTCAACATGTTATTTGATGGTTCGCTGCTTGCAACGGCAGGACTTCGCAAGGAGGGAATATGAAGGACAGCATCAATCACGGATTCCGAACCGTTACGCCGAGGTTTCTTTTGCCTTTCCTGCTGTCGGCGGTGGTAGTTGCCCTGCTGGCCTGCGGGGGCGGCGGTGAAGCCCCCGCAGCATCGACCACCGACTCCGGTGGCGGCAGCGCTGCTCCCGAACCGACGGCCATGGCGGCCGCGCCGGCCACCGGCGGCAGCAGCGGCAGCGGAACCCAGCTGGAAACCCAGGGTCAGAGCTTCGAATTCCAACTGGTCTGCATCAACCGCAGCGTGGCGGCGTGCGAGCTGGTCAACAGCTTCTTTGTTCCCGAAGTGGCCGAGCGCACCGACGGTCAGGTACAGTTCGTCATATCCTCATTCCCGGAACTGGGAATCGCGGGCGGTGATACCCTTCGGCTGGTCGAGGACAATACGCTGGAAGTGGCGGAGGTGTACAGCGGATACGTCGGTGGAGACCTCCCGTTGCTGGACATCGGAAACCTGTGGGGCTTGTCCCCCAGCGAGGAGGCCCACCTGGAGCTATCCGACGCCATCCACGAGGATCTGGTCAGGGTGCTCAAGGAGACCACGGGCGGGCAGCCCATCATGCGCCACTACTATCCCAACCAGTTCATCTTCAGCCGGGACGAGTTGGACTCGCTTTCGCAGTTTGAGGGCAAGCAGATCCGCCAGCACAGCACCATCCTGGGCGACCTGCTGGCCGGCCTGGGCGCCGAGGGTCAGTTCGTGGCCTTTGCCGACGTTTACACTGCCCTCGAGCGCGGCGTCCTCGACGCCGGTGTTACCGGCGGCGAACCCGGACACAGCCAGCGCTGGTACGAGGTCACGGATTACCTGTACGGTCCCATCATCGGCTCCGTCGCCGTGGCCTACTTCACCATGGGCAGTGATTCGTGGAGCCAACTGCCTCCCGATATTCAGCAGATCATCCTGGACGTGGGCGAAGAACACGAAAAACTCGCCCGCAAAACCCTCATTGAAGAATGGAACGTGTACAGCGTTGAGGCCAACGTGGAGTCCGGCATGATTCACCGGCCCTTCAGCGACGAAGTCCAGACCAAGATGCGGGAAGTGGCCTTGAACGTCATCCTCCCCAACTGGGTCGAGCGCACCGGTGGCCCCGACAGTGATGCTGCGCGCCTCTACAACGATAAGGTTGCTCCCATCCTGGGTGTCGCGATCAGTCCCGACGGCTCCGCAAAGGAACTCGACGGCGCCATGATGTCGGGCAGCATGGAGAAGGCCGAGCTGGTCTCCCAGGGCGAGGATATCGACATCCAGCTGGTGTGCATCAACCGCACCGGCAACCCCTGCACCCTCATTTACTCCACCGAGGCGGAACACGGCATCGGCGGCTTCATCAAGCGCGTCTACGACCGCACCGAGGGGCAGGTCGATTTCCAGATCAGCTCGTTCCCCGAATTGGGCCTGGCCGGGCCCGACTCGCTGCGGCTGATCGAGGACCGCACCATGGAGCTGGCCGAGATCTACTCCGGCTACATCGGCGGGGACCTGCCGATCATCGACATGGCCAACCTGTGGGGACTCTATCCCGACCCTGAAACCAACTTCGCCGTCATCGACGCCACACGGGATGACATCCACAGCATCATCGAGGAGCAATCCAACGGCATCGTGGTGATGGAGAACTACTACGAGAGCAACTACTACTTCTCGTCGCGCCCGCTGAACTCCCTTTCAGACTTTGAAGGGCTGAAGACGCGCAGCCACAGCACGGTGCTCAGCGACCTGCTGGGCGGCATGGGCGCAGATCCGCAGTTCATGGCCTTTGCCGACGTGTACACCGCCCTGGAGCGCGGGGTGCTGGACGCCGCCGTGTCCTGCGGGACCTGCGGCTCGGGCGTTCGCTGGTACGAGGTGACCGACTACCTGGTCGGCCCCATCGTAGCCATCGGCGTGACGTGGATCACCATGAACAAGGACGTGTGGGACTCCATTCCGCCGGACCTCCAGGCCATCATCAAGGAGGAGGGCGAGCGGCACCAGCGCACCTCCCGCGAGTGGGTTGAGACCGTGTGGACCGAGGAGGGCATCAGCGAGAACACCGAGGGCGGCATGGAGTACATCGAGTTCAACCAGGAAGTGCGGGACGCGCTGTTCCAGGCCGGGCGCAACAACGTGCTGCCCAAGTGGGTGGAGCGCACGGGCGGCCCCAACAGCGAGGCGGTGCAGATCTACAACGAGAAGGCCGCGCCCATCATCGGCGTCCGCGTCGGCGCTGACGGGCAGGCGGAGGACATCAAGTAGCGGGCGGTTCGTTTCCGGGCCTCCTGGCATCTAGGCCGGACTGATGAAAGACCCACCGGATCGCGACGAATTTCGCGCTGGTTGACTTTTATCAGACCGGCCAATATAGTCCCAACTTGCGTGTCATATCCGGGGATTTTTGCCCCCTTACCACTCTGCTTTTACAGCATTCGATGATCTGCCGGCGCATTATGAACACGCTTGCCCGGCTTACCGGAGGGATCGGTTGACTACACCATCTGCGGCAACACCCACGCCGGTTTTCCTGACCCGTTTCATTCATAAGATCGACAGCGGCCTGGACTGGGTTTACCGGATCTTCGGATACGTCTGCGGGTCTCTTTTGCTCATTCTGGGCATCTACATCACCTACCAGGTGATAATGCGGAAGCTGGGCGGCCCCATCCTGGGCAATCAGGAGTTGGTGGGCGGTTACATCCTGGCTTTCGCCGGAACCTGGGCGTTTTCCTATTCCCTGCGCACCGGCTCCCACGTCCGCATTGACGTGCTGCTGCCCCTCTTTTCACGGATCCACCCCTACGTGCGCTCGGCGGCCGACTGGATGGCCCTGGGGTCCGTGGGCTTCTTCGGCCTCATCACCGCCATCAAGAGCTGGGAGGAAGTCGCCGAGTCCAAGTGCATCCGCACCAACGCCGAGGGCATGTGCGAGCCCGCCCTGGCGAACACCTATCTCATTGGAAACTTTCTGCCCGAGCTGTGGATGTTCCAGATGATCGTGGCCGTCGGCTTCACCATGCTCGCATTCACTTCGTTCCAGTGGATGCTGAGCATGATCGCGCGCGGCCTCCTTGAGATCTGGCACAAGAGCTCGGGCGGCGACGTGGCCGAACTTGCTCCCGAAGCCGAGGTCATGCAGGAAGCGGCGTCCGGCGTGTAGCCGTCCGGCCCGTTCCAACCGACTTTTCCGACCCAGGGCAGCCACAGAACCGGCGGCTGCCGCCACACCGAGGAATCTGAAATATGGCAATCATCGCTGCTTTCAGCATGATGGGGGTTTTCTTCATCATCGGGTTGTACGTCGCCGGGGCGCTTGGAGTGCTGTCCCTGGTGATGATGCAGATGTTCTCGGACGCCCCGCTGTGGAACATCCTGGGTAACAAGGCGTGGGAGAGCAATACCAACTTCATCCTGGTAGCGGTGCCGCTGTTCCTGCTCATGGGCGAGCTGATGCTTCGCTCCGGCATGGGCGAGCGCATGTACGGCGCGTTGTCCCGGTGGCTGGTCTTCCTGCCGGGCGGTTTGCTGCACACCAACATCGCCTCCTGCGCGGTCTTCGCGGCGTGCTCCGGCTCCAGCGTCGCCACCTCCGCCACCATCAGCCGGGTTTCCCTGCCGTCCTTCCGTCAGCGGGGCTACAGCGAGCGCCTGGTCATCGGCTCCCTGGCTGCCGGAGGAACTCTCGGCATCCTGATCCCGCCCAGCATCGGGCTCATCATCTACGGCGTGCTGGTGGAGGAGTCCATCGGCCGCCTCTACATGGGAGGCTTCCTGCCCGGCTTCCTGCTGGCGTTCACCATGATCCTCATGATGATAGTCACTTCCGTGATATTCCCGCGGACTGCTCCCATGGACGAGGAAGTGCGCCGCCTGTATCGCGCCTGGTTCCACGGAATCGCGGTTCGGCGCTATACCGATGAGCAGATGAACGTCATGCGCCAGGAGCAGGCCACCGAGGCCGGCCTGACCGATCCCGCTGACCGCGCCGCCTACCGCCGCGGCCGATCCACCCTGTCGTATCCGGAGGCTGTCTCCGAATGGCTGCGCATGGTCAAGGAAGCGACCGTCGGCCTGGTGGCCATCATCCCGGTGCTGATCATCATCTTCGTGGTACTGGGTTCCATCTACACCGGCTGGGCCACGCCCACCGAGGCGGCTGCCCTGGGGGTGTTTGGCGCGCTGGTGGTAGCCATAGCCAACGAACTGTACAAGAAGCCCCAGGGCGTCTACGCGGACTGGAACCAATCCATGCGCGGCATCAGGATCATGCTCCTGGACGCCATCATTTCCACCGTCCGCACCTCGTCGATGATCATGCTCATCGTGATGGCGGCATTCACGCTCAGCTTCGCCTTCGCCCGTCTAGGCATATCCCAGGACATCTCGGAGTGGATCACCGGCCTGAACCTCAACGCCTTGCAGTTCGTGATCATCCTGGTGTTCTTCTACCTGCTGCTGGGCACCTTCATGGAAAGCTTCGCCATGCTGGTGACCACCATTCCGATTCTCACGCCCTCGCTGGAAGCGGTAGGTGTGGACCTGGTGTGGTTCGGCATCATCATGGTGATCCTGGTGGAGGCGGCGCTGATCAGCCCACCGGAAGGCATCAACCTGTACATTCTCCACGGCGTCAGACAGGACGTTGACGCTCAGATGGCGGAACAGACCGCCGCGGCACAGGAGGCTTTACGAGAAAGCACGATCACGGACGTGTACATTGGAGTCTTGCCGTTCATGGGCTGTATGGCTCTGGTGATAGCACTTTTGTTCGCCTTCCCGGATATCGCGTTATGGGCGCCGTGCGTCATCTACGACGACCCAAGCAGAGACTTCCTGCAGGCGATCAACGTGGAACGGGACGCCGCCGGGTTCTGGGAGAATGTCCGCTACTGCGCGTCGGAGTTCCGGCCCAGGGCCTACGAGTAGCCTGCCCGACCGCTGCCTTGCCGTATAATGCAGGAAGCGCCTCTGCCGCCGCTGGGGGCAGGGGCGCTGACACATTGCGCGCCCGGTTCGACTACGGGCCGGGACGAGGTGATGCTATGAAATACCGGGTTCTGCTGCACAAATCGGAAGAAGGCTATTTTGCCGTCAGCCCCAACTTCCCAACCTGCAACGCACAGAGTTCCACGGCTGAGGACGCATTGGAAACTGTCCGCGGCGCGCTACAGGACCACCTCGCCGTGCGCGAAGACTTGCGCTGGGGAGACGTCCTGGGGAGCGACAACATCAAAGCGGTGGACGTTGAAGTTGACCCGGTACGGGAAACGACGATGCGCTACCAGATACGGATGATCAAGGATTGCGAAGGCTACGCGGTATCCTGCCCTATGTTGCCCGGTTGTTTCTCCCAGGGTGACACTTTCGAGGAGGCGTTGGCAAACATCCAAATCGCTATCCGCGAGTGGCTCATCTCCATCCAGGAGGTGCTACTGTTGGGTGAGCCGGATGTCGAGATTATCGAGGTTGCCGAAGGGGAAGAGGTGGACCTTTAAACCATGCCCAGGATTCCCGGTATCAGCTACCGTCGGGCGGTCAGAGCGTTGGAGAAGGTCGGATTCGTAGTGGAAAGGGAGACCAAGCACACCGTAATGGTCAAAGATGGAATTAAAGTTTCCATTCCTCGGCATAATCCCGTAGCCGCGGGAACCATGGGCAGTATCGTAAGGCGGGCTGGGCTGACGGTTGAAGAGTTCCGCGAACTGTTGTGATCCACGCAACCACATTTCCCATTGACCCGTTCCATTCGCCGCATTAGCATACCGTCTGCCATGTACGCTCTGATTCTCGCCGGCGGCAAGGGTGAAAGGTTGCGGCCCCTGACCGACACCGTGCCCAAGCCCATGATCAATTTGTGCGGTCGCCCCATCCTCTGGCACCAGGTCCGGTGGCTGCGCGAGGCCGGCGTAACCGATGTTGTCTTCCTGGTGGGCCACCTGGCCGACGCGGTGGGAGACTATTTCGGCGACGGCAGCGAGTACGGGGTCCGCGCGCACTACAGCCGGGAGGACGCTCCACTCGGAAGGGGCGGCGCTCTCCGGCAAGGCCTGGACTTGCTGCCCGGTGACGACCGCCCGGTCATCGCCACCAACGGCGACGTCATCACCGATGCTTCGCTGGCCGAGCTTATCGCCGACTACCATGCCCGTCGCCGCCTGAACCCAGCCCACTGCGCCACCATCCTCACCGCGCCCATGACCAGCCCCTACGGTATCGTGGACACTGGCGCCGACGGCCTCGTGGACCAATTCCGTGAAAAGGCGGTGCTTCCCTACGCCATCAACGGAGGGGTCTACGTTCTCCATCCCGGCATCCGCGACCTGCTGCCCGAGTTGGGCGACCACGAGACGAGTACCTTCCCCGCCCTGGCCGCGGAGGGTCGCATGTCCGCCGTGTCCACTGGGGCCTTCTGGCGCAGCGTCGACTCCCTCAAGGATCTGCGGGAAGCTGAAGAGCACCTGTCTTCCCTGATTTCTGGCCCGTCCGAGGCGGCGCAGTGATCACCGCAGCCCAGGCACAGCAGATCGCGGACACCGCTGCCAGGATCCGCGACAACGTCCAGCTGGCCATTGTCGGCAAGGACGAGGTGATCGAGTACACCCTGGCCGCCCTTTTCAGCGCCGGCCACATCCTGGTTGAGGATGTCCCGGGGATCGGCAAGACCACCCTCGCCCGCTCGCTGGCCTACTCCCTGGACTGCGAGTTCCGCCGCATCCAGTTCACCCCCGACCTGATGCCCTCGGACATAACCGGCATCCACTACTACAACCAGCACAATGGGCAGTTCGAGTTCCGCCCCGGCCCGGTGATCTCCCAGGTTGTCCTGGCCGACGAGATCAACCGCGCCACGCCCCGGACCCAATCCGCGCTGCTGGAAGCCATGGCCGAACGGCAGGTCACCGTCGACCAGGATACCGTGCAGTTGCCCGCGCCGTTCCTCGTCCTGGCGACCCAGAACCCCATCGAGCTGGAGGGCACCTTCCCGCTGCCCGAGGCCCAGATCGACCGCTTCCTGCTACGGCTGCGCCTGGGCTACCCCTCGGAAGACGACGAGACCGCCATGCTGGAGCGCTTCGAGGACGCCGACCCGCTGGGTTCCCTTGGGCCCGTGGCATCCGCTGACGACGTATTGCGCATCCAGGCGCTGGTCCGGCAGGTGTACATCGACCCGGTGTTGCGCAACTACCTGGTGCAGGTGATCCGCGCCACCCGCGAGCATCCCGACGTCGAGCTGGGGGCCAGTCCCCGCGCCACCCTGGGCCTCTACCGCTGCGCCCAGGCCCTGGCCGGCATCCGCGGGCAGGAATACGTCACGCCCGACGACATCAAGACGCTGGCCACCCCCACGCTGGCCCACCGCATCATCCTCAAGAGCATGGCCCGCCTGCGAGAACGCAGCCAGGAATCAGTGGTCAACGAAGTCCTGGAAGCCCAGACGGTGCCGGTCTGAGCGTGTAGGGCCGGGCAACTGACCGTCCGCAAGATGTTCGGCAACCATCAGAAGAGATGCCCTTACGTCCTTCTCAGATCCGGGACTGACACGTAGCGCGCTTGGCCTTGCGGCGTCTCGGAGATCGTCCTGTTTATGACAGCCGTGCTTGCCACTACGCTCGGGCGGTGATTGCTCGTGAGGACTATGACGGCGATCTCCAGAATCGCTACGTTCAGCTGGTTTGGGATGTTTTGGTCGGCGGTTACGAAGGCGTCAAAGCTCTCGGCGATTGCCGCAGCGACGAGGGCTCCGTTCTGGAAGGTTTGCCAACCCATTTGTCGCGCAGTACTGACATCGTGATCGGGCAGGTGGTGTCTGAGGCTCGCCGGAGTGCAGTGGTCGAAGATCACTCTCATGCTTTCGGAGCTGCTTCCGGCGTGGGGTAGGGCGAAGTTTGGCCCGGATCCGCATAGTTGGCCAGATCGCTGGCGGTGTGCTGCAGCACCGCAACCAGTTGCTCTCGGGATACGCTATCGTGATCCTCCAGGAAATCATCGATGGTACCGCCTTCTTGAAGGCATTCAAACAACATGGCGACCGGCAGCCTGGTACCGCGAAATACCCACTCTCCGTTCCTCAGTCCCGGCGTGCGTTCCACCATAGGGCAGGACAGCCAATGCCAATCACGCCGCGCATATTGCATGAGGACCAATACGTCCGCAGTGCTGCGAGGTCCTATGTGTTCGAGAAGCAACCCGGTGGTCGCATTCGGCGCGAGGCCTTCTCTGCCCGGCCAGACCGCACAGTTTGTCGAATCTTCTCCCAGGTCGTCGAAATAGTGAACAATTTCACCAGGAGTCGCCGGTTGGCCACTCAGATTGCGAACGCGAACTTTCCACGTGGTGTGCTGGAACGATACCGGCACCTCGCCATTGCCGTAGATATAGTCCAACCCGGCCGCGTTTTGCGATGGGTTTCGCGACTGGTTCCGCAGCAGAAGTCGCTCGTACAGGGGATCGTAAACCCGTATAGCTACGGTGGTGCCGACTCGGCACGGCTGGCCTATCCCGGGCGATTTCGGGTGGTCAACTGGTATGCGAACGAACGGCAAAGTGATCGCTGCGGCGGACACCATGCGGAGTCTCCTTTGATCCGGTTCTGGATTGGTTGAAGTTAAATCGTATGTAGAAGGATTTCGTTTGTCAAAATTGACCGTATCCGAAATCTGAACTGTCCTCGGTTGGGCGGCGCACCGACCGAGTTCGTACTTTTCCATTCTTTCATTGCGTTATACCCGGTCCCTACGTACAATTCCCACCGGGAAGCACATCGCAGTCTCAAGACTTTGCATCAGCAACAGCAGGAGAGCAAATTGACTACCACCAACGACACCGAAATCATTCTCTACACCCATCCCGACTGTCCCTTCTCCGCGCAGGCCAAGATGCACTACCGGCGCCAGCGCGTGTCCTACACCGAGATCGACGTGTCGAAGCAGCCCGACCAGGTGCCGGCGCTCCTGGAACTGTCCGGCGGCGAGCGGATCACCCCGATCATCGTCGAGAACGGCGTCGTGACCATCGGTTTCGACGGCGGGTATTGAGACTTCTAGCCCCGGGGCCGTGCGCCCCGCAAATCCCGCTAAAATAACGACATTGCCCCATTGCATGAATGGAACGCACGTGCTAAACTTCCCGTAAGTGCAAACCAGCCGTGCGGGAGGCTAACGATGGCAATCAACCCCGAAACCCTGAATCTCGACAAGAACAAGCTGGCCGCTCTTGAAGTCGCCCTGGGCCGCATCGAAAAGGACCACGGCAAGGGCGCGGTGATGCGCGGCGACGAGCAGGTCGCCCACCTCATCACCAACGTGATCCCCACCGGCTCGCTGTCCCTGGACCTGGCCCTGGGCGTCGGCGGACTGCCCCGCGGTCGCGTTACCGAGATCTACGGCGGGGAGTCGGCCGGCAAGTCCACCCTTGCCATCCACATCATGACCGAGACCCAGCGCATGGGTGGCCTGGCGGCCTACATCGACGCCGAGCACGCCCTGGACCCGCAGTACGCCACCAACTGCGGCCTGGACCTGAACGACCTGCTCATCTCCCAGCCTGACTCCGCGGAGCAGGCGCTGGACATCACCGAGAAGCTGGTCAGCAGCGGCGCCGTTGACGCCGTGGTCATAGACAGCGTTGCCGCCCTGGTTCCCCAGGCGGAGATCGAGGGCGACATGGGCGACGTGCACGTGGGTATGCAGGCCCGTCTGATGTCCCAGGCCCTGCGCAAGCTGACCGCCACCATCAACCGCTCCCGCACTGCGGTCGTCTTCATCAACCAGATCCGCGAGAAGATCGGCATCAGCTACGGCAGTCCCGAGGTCACTCCCGGCGGCCGCGCCCTCAAGTTCTACAGTTCCGTCCGAATCGACCTGCGACGCAGCGAGTCGCTGAAGCAGGGGTCGGAGATCATCGGCAGCCGGGTCCGCGCCCGTATCGTAAAGAACAAGGTCGCGGCGCCCTTCCGCGTGGCCGAGTTCGACATCATGTTCAACCAGGGCATCAGCAAGATGGGCGACCTGCTGGACATCGGCGTGAACCAGAACATCATCAGGAAGGCCGGCGCTTTCTATTCCTACGGCGAAACCCGTCTGGGACAGGGACGTGAAAACTCCAAGAACTTTCTCCTGGAGCACAGCGAAATCGCCGACGAGATCGAGGCCCTGATCCGGGGTGACGAGTTGCCCGAGGAAGACCTGCCAGACGGCAATGGCCACTTGGACGGCTCCGCTGCCGATGCCGCCGCGTACATCGCCAACCCCAATTCCGTCAGCCTGAACTAGCGCCTCATACGTACCCATTTTGTCATCGCGAGGAGCGCAGCGACGGGGCGACCTCGTTGCCGCAGCGACGACCGATAGCCCGACGAGATTGCCACGCTGCGCTCGCAATGACAGATTGGGCCAAGCAAGTGGGTACGTGTTAGTTGGCGGGGCCGGCGGCCAGCGCAGCTTGGGGTGAGTCGTGGAGATCCCTGAGAAATCGGCTTCCTATCCGGATGCTCTACAGGTTGCCCTGCGCTATGTGAGCTTCAAGCCGAGGACGGTGGCCGAGGTCCGGCGGCGCGTGGGCCGAGACTTCGAGCAGCCCGTGGTTGAGCAGACGCTGACCTCCCTCAAGCGCTACGGCTACCTGGATGACGTCGAGTACGCCAGCCAATGGCGCAAGAGCCGCGACCGGCGCAAGCCGCGCGGCTCCTCGCTCATCCGCCGGGAACTGCGTGCTAAGGGCATCGCCGAACCCATCATCGACGACGCGCTGGCCGGCCTGGACGAGGTTGATGCCGCCTATCGCGCAGGGGAGAGGCGGGCCCGGCGTCTGCTCGCCCGCGGCCCAATGCCCTACGCGGACTTCCACCGCAAGATGTGGGACTACCTACAGCGTCGCGGCTTCCGGTCCGGTGTGACCCGGGACACCGTGCGGCGGCTCTGGGCGGAAAACTCCCCCGGCTGGTAAAGCAGGACGATTGCAAGTCCTCTATATCCGTTGCAAAGTCCTTTGTATCCGCTCATGGTGAGCCTGTAGAACCATGCTCGCTCCAGTCCAGCCATCCTTCGACAAGCTCAGGATGAGCGTATCATGCGACCCATCCGGGGCCGATTACCTATAGACGGACCCGCGCGATGGCGATCAGCACGCCCAGTATGAGGGCGAGAATGCCCCACAGGCTCAACACCAGGCCTCCGGTCAGGATCATGGCGACCAGCGAGCTGAGCACCACCGTTCCGCCGGCGATGTACATGAGCCCCTTGCTGCGCTTCAGGTTGACCACCCGGCTGATGATCTCGCCCGCCGCGTAACCCACGACCACGGGCGTAACCACGAGCGAAATCAGGCGTGTGCCGGTGAAGAACATGAGCGTCAGCCACAGGATCACGCCGAGCACGCCGATCACCGCGGCCACGACTGACGCCTTGGCATAGTTTGCCGGCCGCACGTCGAAGGTCGGCAGCGGCACCGGCCTCCCGCACTCCCGGCAACGAATCCCTACCGGCGCTTGCACCAGGCAGTCGGTGCATATGGGCCGCCGGCACTGGCTGCACGACAGGCCCGTGGGCACCGCCGGGTGCCAGTGGCAGGTCATCGCATGAGAATCGGTGTGCTGTTCCGCCATACCCTAGTTACCTCGCATCGTTCCGGGACTCGGCGGTGCGCGCGAGCCACTCCTCGCGGTCGGCGATGTCTCGATCCCGGAGGAGCCGGTTGAGCAGTACCGTGCTCCTCGACAAGTCCTCCGGCGCCGGCCGTCCGTTGGATGCCAGGCGTTTCACCAAGATCAGGACCGCCCCCGCCGCGGAATACACGGCCAGTTGCTCGTTCCCTCCGACCAGCAGCAACCGCTCCGGCCAGGCCACCGCCATTACCGGCAGCGCGATCATGACTACCAGCAGCCACTCGGCCGACCGCCGCGTCACGCGCCATCCCAATATGTACAGGGCCAGACCGGCCGCAAAAAAGATTGGGGACATCCCCAATATGCCGCCGGCCCACGCGCCGACGCTCCGGCCCCCGGTGAAGCGCAGGAAGGGCGACCAGTTGTTGCCCAAAATGGTGAACAGCGGGGTCAGCATCAGCCACCAGGCCATGTCCGACAGGCCCAGCGCGTAGTGTCCGACCACAATCGGCCCGGCGCCTCGACCCATGTCGATTGCTGCGATGGGCAGCCACCACTTCCGGCCCATCTGGCTGGCGAAATTGCTGGCGCCCACGTTGCCGCTGCCGTGCTGCCGCAGGTCGATCCCGCCCAGGGCACGACCCAGCAGGTACGAGACCGGAAGCGCCCCGATGAGATAGGCAACCACCCACAGTCCGATCAGCGTTGCCGCGTCCCCCGACATGTCGGCAACCCCACCGTTGCCCGGTCCTGATGCGGTCGCGCGTTACCGGCGTGACGCCAGCTGCTGGGCGTATTCCTCCAGCCGCTCCACCGTTTCCATGGGCGGCCCGTTGACGCCGGGCAGAGGCTCGCGGGAGTTCCCGCTGTGGTGATAATCGCTGCCGCCGCAGGGGATCAGGTCGTAGGCCCGGGCCACGTCGGCCAGCCAGTCCACCGTCGCCTCGTCGTACATGGCGTAATGGACTTCCATGCCGTGCAGGCCGGCGGCCTTGAGTTCTTCAACGGTTTCGATCAGCGATTGCTCCGGCTCGGGTTCGTTGCCCCGCCGCTCGAACCACGGGTGCGCGAAGACCGCGACGCCGCCCACGTCGTTCAGCAGCTTCACGGCGTCCGGCGGCGTGAGCTTCGAGCGTTCCACGTATGCTTTTCCGTTTCGTCCCAGGTATTCCCGGAAGGCTTCCGACGGTTCGGGGAAGTAACCCTTTTCCACCAGAGCCTGCGCGATGTGCGGCCTCCCCACGGAGGCGTCGCCGGCGATCTCCAGCACGCGCTCCCACTCGATTTCCATGCCGAACTCGGCCAGCTTGCGCACCATGCCCTCGCCCCGGGCGAGGCGACCTTCGCGGAACCCGGCCAGCATCTCCTGGAACCCGGCGTCCTCGATGTCCATGAAGTAGCCGAGCATGTGCACTTCGCCGCCCGGCACGTCGCAGCTGAGTTCGATGCCGGGGATCAGACGCATGCCGGGGACCCGGTTCACCGCCCGCTGGGCTTCTTCCAGGCCCGCCGTGGTGTCGTGGTCGCTCACCGAGATGGTCCGCAGTCCCTTGGACGCGGTGAGTTCCACCAGCTCGGTCGGCGTCAGCCGTCCGTCCGACGCAGTGGTGTGCAGGTGCAGGTCAACAGAAATTGCCATCAGGTCTCCCGATATAGGTGGGCGCTGTTCTAGTTATACGTCAATCCGGCGGTCGATGCGCACGATGTCCGTGGCGTGTCCGGTGTCATCGTCGATATCGATCAGGACGGAGTTCAGTATGCACGCGCCCTTGGCCGGCTCGAACCGCTGGGGCAGGCCCGTGCGGAACCGTTCCAGCACCGGTGCGACCTCCGTGCCGATGACCGAGTCCTGCGGGCCGGTCATGCCCAGGTCGCTGACGTAGGCGGTGCCTCCCGGCATGATGCGCGCGTCGGCCGTGGCCACGTGGGTGTGCGTACCGACTACGGCGCTGACTCGGCCGTCCAGGTACCAGGCCATCCCCTGCTTTTCGGACGTGGCCTCGGCGTGGAAGTCCACCACCACGGTTTTCGGGGCGAAACCCAGCTCGCTCTCCGCCTCGGCCAGCCGCTTGTCGGCCTCGCGGAAGGGACAGTCTATGGGCGGCATGAACACCCGTCCCTGGAGGTTCAGCACCATGACGTCGCCGAACATCATCCAGCCGCGACCCGGCGCGCCATAGTAGTTGGCCGGCCGCAGCAGGGGCAACTCCTCCATGTGGGGCAGGATTTCCTTCTTGTCCCAGATGTGGTTGCCCGAGGTCATCACGTCAACGCCGGCCTGCAACAGGGCGTTGGCGGTCTTGGGAGTAAGGCCGAACCCGCCGGCAGTGTTTTCGGCGTTGGCGGTGACCAGGTTGATGTCCAGTTCGCGGCGCAGTTCAGGCAGCAACCGGGAAAGAGCGCTCCGGCCCGGCTTGCCGATTATGTCCCCAATCATCAAGACACGCATAACATGATCCGAAAAGGGCTACGCGGCAAGGGGCGACGCACGGTCGCCCCTTGTGATCGCGTCGTCGTTTCCAACCGGCGGTTACCTGGCGATGCTTTCCTCGCGGGTTTCGCGGATCACCGTAACCTTGATCTGGCCGGGGAACTGCAAGTCCTTGGATACCTTGCCGGCGATGTCCCGGGCCAGGCTGGCGCAGGCCACGTCATCCACGTCGTTGGGGCTCACCATCACCCGAACCTCGCGTCCGGCCTGGATGGCGAAGGCTCGCTGCACGCCGTCGAAACTGTAGGCGGTGTCCTCCAGCTCCCGCAGGCGCCGGGTGTACTGCTCGATGGATTCCTTGCGCGCGCCAGGGCGGGCGGCGCTGATCCCGTCGGCGGCGGCCACCAGGAACGACTCGATGCTGGAATGGTCGTCGTCGTGGTGCTCCCGCACGCAGTTGCAGACCAGCGAACCGACGCCATTGCGGGTAGTCAGGTCGTAGCCGATCTCCGCGTGCGGCCCGGGTATTTCGTGGGTCAGGGCCTTGCCGATGTCGTGGAGCAGGCCGCCGGCCCGGGCCGTCTGCACGTTGGCGCCGACCTCGGAAGCCAGCATTCCGGCCAGCAGTCCCACCTCGATGGAGTGGGTGAGCACGTTTTCGCCGTAGCTGTAGCGATACTTGAGCCGCCCCAGCAGCCGGATGAGCTCGGGGTCCAGCCCGCTCACTCCAACCTCGAAGGTGGCCTCCTCGCCGGCGCGCCACATCGTCTCTTCGATGTCACGCTCGGCGCGGTTGACCGCCTCCTCGATGCGGGCGGGCTGGATACGCCCGTCCTTCACCAGTTGAGTCATGGCCAGCCTGGCGATTTCCCGGCGCACCGGGTCGAAGCAGGAAAGCGTTACGATTCCAGGCGTGTCGTCAACGATGATGTCCACGCCGGTGTGGGCCTCGAGGGCCCGTATGTTACGTCCTTCGCGGCCGATGAGACGACCCTTCATCTCATCGTTGGGCAGGGAAACAACAGTAGTCGTGCTCTCCGACACTACGTCGGTGGCAAGACGGTTTATGGCGAGGGTGAGGATGCGTCGGGCGTTGTCGTCCGCCCGGGTTTGGTGTTCCTTCTCCAACTCATAGTAGCGGCGAGCCAGTTCGTGAGATGCTTCCTCTTCGCCACGCTTCAGCACGATGCCTCGCGCTTCGTCGATGGACAACGATGCGATCCGTTCCAGCTCCCGGTTGTGCTGGTGCTTCAGGTCCTCGGCCTTCTGCAACTCGGACTTGGCGTGCGATTCCCGCTTTTCCAGTTCCGATTCTTGCTCCTCCAAGGATTCCAGTTTGCGGTCGAGCTGTTCTTCTCGCTGGATGTAACGGCGCTCCATGCGGTTGAGTTCGCGCCGTTGCTCCGTAATTTCCTTGTCACCGGCCTCGCGGATTTTCAGCGCCTCTTCCTGCGCCTGCAGTATGATGGTGCGCTTTTCCTCTTCGGCCTGGGTGATGGTGTCGGCAGCCTCCTCGCGGCTGCGTTCGAGTTGATTTCCGCCTTTCTTGGTCGACAGCAGCAGCCAAACCACCGCTGCTATCCCTGTTGCTAGCCCTGCTGCCGCCAGGACGGCAAGGACGACTTCTAGCATAGATCCTCCTCAATCCGTCCGAGCGTTGGCTCGGGATATTTTGCCCTGACCATATCCTAGTGTTGGCCCTAGTCAAAGTCAAGAAATGCCCTCTCAGCGCGGTGTCTCATTTGCGACAAGCGTTGATCCGCAAGCGTCGAATCCGATACATCTCCAACTCCGCGATGGAGGCAGTGCGGCTATCGTGCGGTCGATGTTCAATCCCCACCCGGCGGCGCTCGCGCTCACGGAATTGGTTGCTATACTGGGCAGCCACCGCCGTCCGCACTCGGCGCCGCGCCGCCCAACGAAGCCATGAGGCTATAACTGACTGCGATCATGCAGAACCCAGAAACAGCCCACCCACCGGCAGAACCTACCCCCGCTCTTGGGGGGCGGATCATAATCCCCGGACTGGCCACCGGCCATGTGGTGTTCCACTGGATCGTGCAGAGCTTCGTGGTTGCGCTGCCCGAGATCCAGCAGACCTTCCAGCTGAACACCGTCGGCGTTGGCGGCATAATGTCGGCGCGGGAACTGGCGTCGGGGCTGGTGGCCCTGCCCGCGGGCGTGGTGGTGGACATCCTGCGGCGGTATTGGGGACCTCTCCTGGCATCATGCCTTGGAGTTTCCGCCCTGGGCTGCCTGGCAATGGGGGTGTCGCCGGTGTATCCGCTGCTGCTGGTGGGCATGGCGGTGGTGGCGATCTCCCATTCCATCTGGCATCTGCCGGCGTCGGCGTCGCTTTCGCACCATTTCCCTGAACGACGGGGGGTCGCGCTGTCCGCCCACGGGGTCGGCGGGAGCGTGGGCGACGTGGTTGGCCCGGTGGCCACCGGGGCGCTGCTGGCGTTTTTGAGCTGGCGAGAATTGCTCAGCGTGTACGCGATAGTCCCGTTCTTCCTGGCGGCGTGCGCCGTCTGGTCACTGCGCAACATCGGACGCGGCCGGGATGAACCCGTGGTCACGTTTTCGGAACGCGTGGATGCGACCGGGAGCTTGCTGAAGACGCCGGCGCTCTGGGTACTGACCGTGGTGCGCGGTTTGCGGAGCATGGCGCTGGTGGCGCTGGTCACCATCCTGCCGTTGTACCTGGGGAACGACCTGGACATGGGCCCCGCCAACCGCGGGTTCCACATCGGGCTGCTGATCGCCGTGGGGCTGGTGGCCAAACCGGCGGCAGGCGCGCTGTCGGACCGTATTGGCCGCAAGCAAGTGCTGGTGCCGGGGTTGGTCTGGTCGTGCCTGGCGGCTCTGGCCCTGACGGTGTTCGACACCGGGATTCCGCTCACCATCGTGATCGCGCTGCTGGGGCTGTTCCTCTACCCCGACCAGCCGATTTTGACCGCCACGGTTTTCGACGTGGTGGGCCGGGACGTGGCGTCCACCGGTCTGGGCGTCGTGCAATCGTTCGCTTTCCTGATGGCGGTGGCGTCACCGCTCATCGCAGGAGCGCTGTACGAAAGCATTGGGTTCGAGGCTTCCATCTACTACATCGGCGCGCTGTTCGCGGTGGCGGCGGTGCTGTTCCTGGCGCTGCCCCCCGCGCGAAGGAAGTAGGACGGAGCGGAGAGCCCGGGGCGGCGGGGTGATCCAATCGGCAGCCAAAGGGTCTGATGATGAGCCGCCCGGCGCGCTGACGCAGTGTTATGATCCGTTCCACGAGTACAGTTGCGCACTGTCGTCTGACCTGCGCCAACCCGGCCCGTCGAGGTTCAACATGACCACTACCCGAACCGCCGCGCTACCAACCGAACCGTCGGACCCGCTCTTCATCCTCCCCGACATCCCGCAGCGCCTCCCTGACGACATGACCTCCGTAAAACACCTGCATGAACCCGGCCAGACGCACTACCTGTCGCAATACCTGGGCAACCACGACACCACCCTGGTCACCGGCGACCGCTACGTCATCCTAGGACCGGACTACGACCCTAACGACTGCCGCTACCCCGACCTGCTGGTGGCCTTCGACGTTGACCCCGCCGCCTACGAAGCTCGCAACGGCTACCTCATATCCGAGATGGGCAAGCCGCCGGACTTTATCCTGGAAGTAGCGTCGCAGCGCACCGCCAACGCTGACCGGGGGGTGAAGAAGGACTACTACGAGCGGCTGGAGGTGGGGGAGTACTGGCTGTTTGACAGTGACGGGCGGTTCTACGGGTTCGTCCTGCGGGGGTATCAGCTGGTGGGAGGCCGATACAAGGAGATGGAGGTGCTCGAGATACGGCCCGGCGTGTTCGAGGGATACAGCGCGGCGCTGAACCTGATCTTGCGGGTGGAGGATGGCCGTTTGGGCTGGCACAACCCGGACACCGGGGAGCACGTCCCGACGCTGCCCGGCGAAACCGCCCGCGCCGAGGCCGAAGCAGCCCGTGCCAAGGCCGAAGCGGCTCGCGCTGAAGAGCAAACTGCCCGGGCTGACGCCGCCGAAGCCCAGGTGCGGGAATTGCAAGCGGAACTGCTCCGGCTGCGCCGGGGTCAGTAGCATAAATTGAGAGTCCCCGCGTCACGCTCGGCCGGCGAATGGGGACTTTCGGTGTACGCCGGGCAAGACTGACGGAAAATCAGCTATCTACAGTTGTGGCTGTTGCGTGCTGTTATCGCCGGTTGACCGGTATGGGCCGTTGCCCGTACCATTAAGGCACGGGCGGGGTTTTATCCCCGTCCTATCACACTGCGGGGGTTGAAATGAGTTCGAGCTATATCGGCAAGGTTGACAAGGCACGCAGGTACGCCGAGGAACCGGAGCGGGTGAACATCCACACCTTTGAGGCTTCGTTCATCGGCAACCACAACACCTACCGGGTCTCCTACCGTGACGGGGAGTGGCGCTGCGAATGCGCCTTCTTTGCGACGCGACGGGTGTGCAGTCACATAATGGCCTTGCAGCGAATGCTCGACGAGATGCTCGCCGGACAAACCGCGGAGGCCGCCGCCGACTAGCCGGTCGGCTTCGTCAAAATCCCGAACACTTTTGCCGCCGGCGTCACGCAAACACGCCGGCGGATTTTTGCTCCGGCGTCGAGCGCGAGATCATTCCTCCCAGCGCCGGAACACCAGGCAGGCGTTCTGTCCGCCGAACCCGAAGGCGTTGGACAGTACCACGCCAACTTCAGCCGTCCGCGATTCGTTGGGCACGTAGTCCAGGTCGCAGTCGGGGTCGGGCGACTCCTGGTTCACCGTGGGGTGGATCCGCTGGTCCGTGATGGTCTTGACGCAGGCCACCGCCTCCAGCGCGCCCGACGCCCCCAGGGCGTGGCCGATCATTCCTTTCGTGCTGCTGATGGGAACCCGGTAAGCCTTCTCGCCGAAGAGGCGCTTGATGGCAACGGTTTCCACCGCGTCGTTCAGCGGCGTGGACGTGCCGTGGGCGTTGATGTAGTCGACGTTGGCGGTGTCCAGGCCCGCATCCGCCAGCGCTCCCGCCATGGCTCGCGCGGCGCTCTCCCCGGTCTCCTGTGGCTGCACCAGGTGGCCGGCGTCTGAGGTGGCCCCGAATCCGACTAGCTCACACAGGATGTTCGCTCCCCGCGCCCGGGCGCGCTCCAGCTCCTCCAGCACCAGGATGCCGGCGCCCTCCGCCGGAACGAACCCGTCCCGTTCGGCGTCGAAGGGCCGACTGGCCCGCTGTGGCTCGTCGTTTCGCGTGCTGAGCGCGCGCATGACGGCGAAGCCGGCCAAACCGAGCTGGCTGATTCCGGCCTCGGCGCCGCCGGTGACCATGACGTCGGCCACGCCGTGCCGTATCGCTTGGAGCGCCTCGCCGATGGCGTTGTTGGACGCAGCGCAGGCGGTGGTGGCCGTGGAGTTGTAGCCCCGGGCTCCGACGTACTGGCTGACGTTGGCCGCCGCCATGTTGGGCAGCACCATGGGAAAGAAGAACGGCGACATGCGCATCCCGCCCCGGTCGGCTAGGATGCGGCAGTTCTCTTCCAGCGTGGGGAAGCCGCCGTTGCCATTGCCCAGCAGCACGCCCACGCGGTAGGGGTCTTCCTGCTCCATGTCCAGTTTGGCGTTGGTAACGGCCTGCAAGGCGGCCGCCACCGCCATCTGCGAGAAACGGGCCATGCGGCGGGCTTCCCGCCGGTCGATGTAATCGGTGGCGTCGAAATCGTCGGCCTGACCGGCGATCCGGCAGGGATAGTCCGTCGGGTCGCACAGGGTCATCGGCCCGATGCCCGACACGCCGGCCACCAGGTTCTGCCAGAATTTGTCCGCGCTCAGGCCCAGCGGGGTGATCGCGCCCAGGCCGGTAACCACCACCCGCCGCCGCCCGTTTTCGGTGTGCATCATGGCGACAATTGTAGCAGTCGGGTTCAGGTCAACGTAAATCGGGCGGGAGCAGGTCGGGATAAGTTTCCGGTTCGATGCCCAGGACCGCCTCGCGGGCCTCGGCGACGACGAACAGGGATCCCGTGACCAGCACCAGGTCATCCACGTCCGCCGATGCCACGGCCCTGGCTATCGCATCGTCCGTATGCGCGGTGACTTCGATGCGTTCCGCCGGCACCTGCTGGTCAAGGAACTGCTCAGCGATTTCCGCCGGCCGCATGGAGCGGGGATGCCGCGAGCGAGTGACGATCACTCGGTGCGCTCGGTGCGCCAGCAGTTCGACCATCGCGTCCACCTGCTTGTCCCGGGAGAATCCTGCCACCACTACCAGGTTCCGATGTGGCACGTAGGTCTCCAGAGTCGCTAGCAGCGTTGCCACCGAGTGGTCGTTGTGCGCGCCGTCCACCACCAGCGTCGGCGCTCGGGCCAGGACTTCCATGCGTCCGGGCCACTCGACAGCTTCCAGCCCGGCGATGATCGCGTGACGGTCGACGGCGTATCCGGCATCGGCCAGAACCTCCACCGCCCCCACCGCAGTGGCCGCGTTGGCTCCCTGGAAATCCCCCAGCAGGGGCAGCCGCAATCGGTAGGCATCCTGCCGGCCGCGTATTTCCAGGAGCTGGCCGTCTGTCGAGGCGTGCTCGACATCCCAGGTGATGGCTTCGCCCACCCGTATCACCGGCGCCGACTGTTCGGTGGCGGCCCGTTGGATGGATTCCATGGCCTCGGGGAACTGCGGCCCGACCACCACCGGTGTTCCCGGCTTGATGATGCCGGCCTTGTCCGCCGCGATCTCGCCGATGGTGTCGCCCAGGATGGCCATGTGGTCGAGGCTCACGGGGGTGATCACGCTGACCTCGGGAGTCACCACGTTGGTGGCATCCAGGCGTCCTCCCAGTCCGACCTCGATGACGCTGACGTCGGCGCCGTCCTGGGCGAAACACTGGAAACCCATGGCCGTCAGGTACTCGAACAGCGTCGCCGGCCCGGCCTCGGGATCAGCGGCGTTGTCCAGATGGTGCAGCCATACAGCGTCGGTCAGCTCAACGAACCGCTGCTGGGAGACCGGTTGCCCATCCCGCCGGATACGCTCGCAAAACGAGTGCAGATGCGGCGAGGAATAGAATCCGGTGGAATATCCGGCCGCCCGCGCGATGGACTCCACCATGGCCGCCGTGCTGCCCTTGCCCTTGGTGCCCGCCACGTGCACCACCCCGCGCCGACGGTGCGGGTTTCCCATCCGCCCCAGCAGTCGCTGCACGTTGCGCAGGTCGTAGATCCGCTTCTGCCGCGGCTGCGCTGGGACCGAACGCTCGTGGTCAACCAGGCCCAGCAGCCGGGCGACCGAATCCTCGTAACTTGCCGGCACGATGCCTGCTAGCCACCTGCGGCCAGGCCCAGGTTGATGCGCAGGGCCTGGCCGGCCGTGATGTCCCGGACGTGGTCGATGTTTCCGCAGAGGGGCCGGGGCCGGAACCCAAAGGCGCGCTCCACAGAGTTCGGTTCAGCCACGTTACGCAGTGTTACCAGTTGCAGCATGGCGCGATTGATCGGGGCCCGGGGCGTCATCTTTTCCATGATGGTTACGGGCAGGTGCATTTTCCAGAGCGGCACATTCACGCGGCGCGCTTTGCGGCCAAGCGTCCGCGCGACGCCGCCGACGATCTCGTTATAGGACAGTTGCTCAGGTCCCCCGATTTCGATGGTATGGTTCCCACGGATGTTGCCGCTGACAGAGAGGGCGATGCACCGGGCCACGTCGTCGACGTGGATGGGCTGCAGGCGGTTGTTTCCGGATCCGATCACGGGCACGATGGGCATGGTGCGAACCAGCGCCGCCACCGCGGTGGTGAATTCGTCGCCCGGCCCGAAAATCAGCGACGGGCGCAGGATCACGTAAGGCAGCCCGCTGCCCACCACCGCCTGCTCTCCCTGCCATTTTGAGTGCAGATACTGGAGCCTGGGCCGATTGTCGGCCCCCAGCGCGCTGACGTGGATGAACCGTTTTACGGATCCGGCGGCTTTGGCCGCCTCGACCACGTTGGCCGCGCCCTGTCGGTTGATGGCGTCGAACTGCCTGGGGCCGCCGCGGATCACGGCCACCAGGTGGATCACTGCGGTTGCGTCGCGGCAGGCCTCTACCAGGGCGTCGGGGTCGCTCACGTCGCCGTAGCAAACGTCCGTGGGCGGCGTGGCGAACACGCTCTCGCTGCCGGGACGGCGCACCATGACGCGCACTTCGTGGTTGGTCTCCAGCAGTTGATGGACCACCCGCCGTCCCAACAGCCCCGTGGCCCCGGTTACCAGAACGGTCATAACCTTCCCCCGGCCAACCCGTTTTATCCAATCCCGTTAGTTATGCTCCCAGTATAACACCGGCCCTGACGTAGCCCACAGTGACGGAGCGAGGCGGATGTCATCGTTGAAAACATTTGTGGTATCCTGTGCCCGCGCCGGCGGAGGGCCGGCGCGTATTCTGTCAGCCATCACCGGAGGTTCCGCTTTGTACCAAACCGTAAGCGATGCCACCCTGCAGGCTCTGTCGAAGATCGACTCTCCCAGCATCTGCAACGCCATCGAGGGGTTCAACTTCCGGCCCAAGAACGCCGGCTTCATGATGCCGGAGATCAAGACCGTTTTCCAGGAGTTCCCGCCTTTGGTCGGCTACGCGGTCACCGGCGTCATCTCCGCCAACCGGCCAGAAGGTCACAGCATTGCCCGCGAGGACTGGTGGGACCTGATCGTCTCGGTGCCGGAACCCAGGTTCATCGTGCTGCACGACATCGACAACCCGCCCATCGGCGCCTATTGGGGCGAAGTGCAGTCCAACATCCACAAGGCCTTGGGCGCCGTGGGTGTGGCGACCGACGGCACGGTCCGGGACCTGGACGAAGTGCGTGAGCTGGGGTTCCAGTTCTTTGCCAAGGAAGTCTCCGTGTCCCACGCATACGTTCACATGGTGGACATGGGCATTCCCATCGAAGTGGGCGGCCTGACGGTGCACACCGGCGATCTGCTCCACGGCGACAAGCACGGCGTCACCAATATCCCCTTCGAGCTTGCCGACCGGATCCCTGATATGGTCAGCACCATCGCCGATTACGAGCAAAAAACCATCGGCCTCTGCCAGTCGCCCGATTTTTCACTGGACGCCCTGAAAGAGGTGGCCAAGATCACACGACCCTACTGACCTGGTGCCATGATAACTCCAACCAAAATCCTGTCCGTGCTGCTGCTTGCCGGCGTTGCGCTCCTGGCTTTCGCCGCCTGTAACCTCATCACCCCGCCGCCCCTGGGCCAGCCCGAAGCGCCGCCGTCTCCCACGGCTGCCCCGGCGGGTTCCGGTTCCATGCCGGCGACGGAGATCCCGCCGGCCACACGCATCGCGAGCCCCACCGACGCCGCATCCGCCGCGCCCACGCCCGCCGTGGTGGTGTCCGGGGGCCGTTCCATCAAGCAATGGTCCGCTCCGCCGGCCATGTCCATTGACACCGGGGCGTCCTACACCGCGGTACTGAACACGACCGCGGGGCCGATCACCGTCGAGTTGTTGACCAGCGACGCGCCGAACACCGTCAACAATTTCGTGTTCCTGGCCCGCCAGGGCTTCTACGACAACGTTATCTTCCACCGCACCATACCCGGGTTCATGATCCAGGGCGGTGACCCCACCGGCACGGGCGGCGGCGGCCCCGGCTATCGCTTTGCCGACGAGCCGGTCAATCGTTCCTACACCCGGGGCGTCATGGCCATGGCCAACGCGGGCCCGAACACCAACGGGAGCCAGTTTTTCCTGATGCACGCCGACTATCCGCTGCCGCCCAACTACACCATCTTCGGGCACACCGTGGCCGGCTTGGAGACCATCGATACCATTGCCACCGCCCCTACCCAGTCTGGCGGCGAGGGCTCGTCCCCCGTGAACCCGGTGACCATCCAGTCGGTGGAGATCGTCGGGCCGTAGGTTTCCGTGTGCGGTGTCGTCGAAGAGATTGGCGGGCACGCCGACCTGATGCAATGCCAGCGAGGAGCGCGCTATGGCTTTTGAGACCCTGCTTTACGACGAGCAGGACGGCATCGGCTACCTGACCCTCAACCGCCCGGACAAGCTCAACGCCCTGAGCCAAACCCTGATGGCCGAGTTCCGGGAAGCGCTGGAGGGCATCGAGGCTAACCCCGACGTCCGCGTGATCATCCTGACTGGCGCCGGGCGGGCCTTTTCCGCCGGTTTCGACATTGAGTCCGAGGTCGGCGGACCCGACGGCGAGCCGCTTTCGGTTGACGGCCGGCGCTCGCGCCTCAAGTACAACATCGAGACCTTCCTGATGGTGTGGAACCTCAGCAAGCCCGTCATCGCCGCGGTGAACGGCTACGCCCTGGGCGGGGCCTGCGAGTTGGTGCAGGTCTGCGACGTCAAGATCGCCTCCGATCAGGCCATGTTGGGGGAGCCCGAAATCCGCCTGGGCTACGGCGCGCCGTTCCTGATCACCCCGTACTCGATAAATCTGGCGATGGCCAAGGAGATGATGCTAACCGGGGACATCGTTGACGCCCACGAGGCCGCCCGCCTGGGCATGGTCAATCGGGTCGTGGCCCACGATGATCTCATCGCGGAGTGCGAACGGGTGGCCCACAAGATCCGCAACATTCCCGCCATCGGCATCAAAACCACCAAGATCTCCGTGAACCGCGCCCTGGAGTCGGCCGGGTTCCTCTCGGCGCTGAATCACAACCTGGAGCTGATGACCCAGTTCGACACGGCGGACACACCCGAGCACGCCGAGTTTGCCCGCATCCGCGCCGAGCAGGGCCTGCGCGCCGCCTTGGCGTGGAACCGGGCGCGGTTCGAGGACTGATCAGTCGCCGTTTCGCGAATTTGAGCCGTTTCTCTCGACGAGACGCAGGACCGCATCGAGCATGGCCTGCTGAGTGGCGGCATTTTGGCGGCGTTCTTCGGCAGCTTGCTGGATATCGGCACGGAATTCGCCAACCAGATCTACCACCATCTGCATGGCTTCATCCACCCGCTTGCGTTCTTCCATCGCTCGCTGGCGTTCGTCCGCCAACTGCTGCTCGGCCTGCAGTCGCAGTTCGCGTTCCTCGTTGAGCATTCTGCGCATCATGTACCTGTCGTAACCTCCTTTGAGCGCGCCCACGGCCAGCGCGGCGCCCCCGGATTTCAGCAGGATTTCGACGTCGATAAATCCGGCAATAACGCTGGGGTTGCATAGACCGTTCGTGGCCGCCGTCGTCGTGCAAGGCGCTTTGGTAAAGTGCCAAACCGTCCATATGACTACGGCGGCGGCGAGGCCCCAGAAAATCGGCCATGCCCAATCGACGGCGAAATCCCGGACGCGCTGCCGGATGCGATTGAGCATATATTACCCGCCGCGCTTCACCTCCACATCGGCCATCTTCTCGATGAAGTGCAGGATTGCCGAATGGTCGGCTTCCTGCTCGCCGTCGTTCACCAGTGAACCGAGCATCTGCTGCACCAGCGCGGTCACCGGCAGGGGCACGTTCAGCTCGGTGGCCGTCTGAAGCACGTTGCGCAGGTCCTTCTGGTGCAGGCGGATGCGGAAGCCGGCGCGGAAGTTCCGGTCCAGCATCATGGGCCCCTTGGCTTCCATGACGGCGCTGCCGGCCAGGCCGCCCCGTATGGCGTTGAATACCCGCTCGGGGTCGACGCCGGCCTTCTGCGAGAGGACCAGGGCCTCGCTGAGAGCCTCTATGTTGGCGGCCACGATGATCTGGTTCGCAAGCTTGGTGATGTTGCCGGCGCCCACGTCGCCAGTGAGCACGACGTTGCCGCCCATCACCTGCAGCAGCGGCTCGCAGGCGTTGAAGATGCCTTCGTCGCCGCCGACCATGATCGCCAGCGTGCCGGCGATGGCTCCCGGCTCGCCGCCGCTGACCGGAGCGTCCAGGAACTCCACGCCCCTGTCGGCGCAGGCGGCCCCGATCTTCTGCGACATGGAAGGGGCGATGCTGCTCATGTCGATGATCACCGAGCCAGGGTCGGCGCCTTCCAGCACGCCCTCCGGCCCCAGGATAGCCCGCTCGGAGTCGGCCGAGTCAGGCAGCATGGTGATGGTCCGGGCGCTGCCCTGGGCGGCGCCGGCTGGGGAGGATGCCGCGGCGGCTCCCTCCGTGGCCAGTTCTTCGACCGGCTCGCCGACGATGTCGTACACGGTCAGCTCGTAGCCGGCGGCCATCAGGTTCCGCGCCATCGGCTTGCCCATGATCCCCAGCCCAACGAATCCAATCCGCTCTGCCATTTCTCTTCCTCCATCCGGGGTTCGCCGCGCGGCGGACCCGGTTGATTTCCAGTATTGCCCAGGTATTATACCCGCCGCATACCGACGGTCGGGGAGGTCACGCTCCGTACAACACCAGGGCGGAGTCTACTGCCGCGTGAGCATCGCCTATTTCGGTTTCCAACACATCCCGGAGGGTCGTGGCGGTCATGGAGGCCTGTCCCGACAGGTTCGCAACGTGCCGCACGGATTGGGTTGCATCGATGCCGGCGGCAATCATCGCAGCGGCAGCCTCCCGCCACGGTCCGGCGTGTCCCGCCCCCAGCACCACCGCCGTCCGGCCGTGGGCATCCGGTATCCCCGCATCCTCGCCGATGCGCTCCACGGACGTGCAGACGGCGTCCAGGGGCGAGATGCCGGCCAAGTCCAGCGCCAGCCGGTAGAAGCCGGGAGCTGAGACCATCGAAACCTTGCCCACAGCCTGCTCCAGTTGGGCAACAAGGCCGGGCTCGGATTCCGCCGGGTCTCCCAACGTCACCACCATGGACCACAGGCCGGCGCGAATGTCGCGTACCAGCCGGTTGACCAGCTCGTCGCGATTGTCCGGACGCAGCTCCAGCTCCACGGCGCGTATCCACGGTCGGGCGACCGCGAGCGCCGGCTGGGATCCGATGACATAATCAGCGTTGGACAGCAGTTCACGGGTTGCGGTGGGCACTCCCTGACGGTTCCCGAGACCCAACCCCGCCACGGTCACGGCCCGCTCCGCGGACCGGAACGCGGCCACGTACTTGCGCGTCTCCACCACCTGCCGGGCATGGTTGCCCTCGTGCCCCGACACCCGTTCGATCAGGTCGAGCAGGGACAATGCGGGATAGTTGTTCTCGGGGTTGTAGGGCGTTGCCGGCAGGTCCAGTTGCTCTTCAGTTAGTCCCGATATAAGCCGGCGGAACCGCTGGTAATTGGCTTCCAGCCTGGACACGTCGGCGGCGATGCGGTCGGTGCGGGCGTCGAAGGCGGGGAGCATCTCCTGCTCGCCCGATGCAATCTGCTCCAACGCTTCCACGAAACTCTCGGTGAGGAGGTGCTGCATGACCTCCCAGACCGACCAACGCGAACCGAGGAACGCCTCGGTTTCGCTCAGGCCCTCCAGGGCGTCCAGGAGCGCGGTGTGTCCATCGTCCAGTCGTTGCAGCGCCCGTAGTTGACGCTCGTGTGCGGACAGGGACGCTGAACCGGCATCGGTGGGTACGTCATGGGAAACCATCGCAAATCCCCTTCGAGTCTCTGTGATTTTGGGTGGCGTAGCATTATTGCACATGCCTTGGCAAGTTCAGGTTGCGGAATCAGTTATCATTAACCATGCGCGGAGAGAGTGTGCTAACTGACTTGAACATCCGCGCCGGGCAGACGGCGTCGGTGCAGCGCATGGATGCGTTGCTGACCGAGCTCCGAGCGCGATCGGAGACCGCCGATCTGTCGGCGACGCTCTATTTCCCCGGGGAGGCGGCGCGGGATGACTCTGCCATGTTCACGCTGTCGCAGGACCGGAACCCAGACTCCTGGATCACAACCCTGGAGCGGGCCGGCAGTCGGGTCCTGCGCTCTCCCACCGGCGTCATCGCGTTCCGCATCGGTAATGCAGGCCTGGCCGTCCTGCCCCCGTTTCCCCTGAACAACATGTGGACGGGGGACATCATCTACGACTGGCCGTTGCGCACGATGCTGTCGGCGGAACTGACCATCGGCGTGGCCCTGGTGCGCCTGGGCCGCTACGCCATCGCGGTGTACGAGGGGCAACGTCTGGCAGTGTCCAAGACCGACACCCGTTACGTGAAAGGCAAGCACCACGCCGGCGGAACCTCTCAGCGCCGGTTCCAGCGCGTCCGGGAGAACCAGATCCACCGTCTGTACGCGGAGGCCTCCGGCATCCTGGACAAACAGTGGCGGCCCTGGATGCACAAGCTTGACTACGTAGCGCTGGGCGGCGAAGCCGCGACGGTCAACGGCTTCCTCAAGGAGAGCCAGACGTTGTCCCGCCTTTCTCCGATCATCCTGGACCGCCGTCTGGACGTGCGTGAACCCAACCGCGCCTCGCTGGACGAGGTGGCCGCCATGCTGTACCAGTGCCGGCTGTACCCGCTGAGCTGGGACGAATGATATTGGATGTACTCAGGTAGCGAGACAATCAGGAGGATGCAGATATGAGCGATGTCAAAATCAGCGCCACCGCCAGCATTGACCAGGAGACGCTGGAAAAAGTGGAGGCGGTGCTGGAGTGTCACTACCTCACTATCTCCGACGCGCTTTACTTGCTGATGCAAAACATAGCCGACGAAGGCGATTTGCCCTTCTCCTGCATCATCCCCGGCCCGAAAACGATAGCGGCGATGGAAGCGGCGGAACGGGGAGAGCTGGTAACCATCGGCAGTGTCGATGACCTCATTGCCGAACTCAATAGAGATGACGACGATGAGGACGGTTAGACGCACCAGACCTTTCCGTCGTGATTATAGACGTGAAAAACGCGGGCAGTATCGAGATACTTTGGATGCTGAACTCGACCGGGTGGCACGCTTGCTGGCCGCGGACGAGGCCCTTCCCGAAAGGTACCGCGATCATGCGTTGGCCAGTGCTATAATTCCGCCATGACTTCGGCGGACGAACAGCCCATCCCACCTGACGACGGTTTCCAGTGGGCAATTGGCCTGCTGGAATTTGACCAAATTCGGCTCCGCCTGGCTGAGACCACCCGCACCATTCCTGGCGGCGAGCTGGCCGCCGAACTTACGCCTTCCTCGGACCCGCGCGACATCGCCGTGCGGCAGCAGGAGACCGCCGAGGCCCGCCGCCTGCTGGACACTACCGGCGCCTTGGAACTGGGCCCGGCCGAGGATCTGAGGCCGGCATTACAACGCGCCCTGTTGAGCGGCGTGCTGCGCGGCGAGGAACTGCGTCACGTGGGCGCGCTGGCGGCGGCGGCCCGCTGGAATCGCAATTCTCTGGCCCGCCGCGACGACCTGCCCGTATTGGCGGCAATCGCGCAGAACCTGCCCGAACTGCCTGATCTGGAGAGCGCGGTCAATCGCGCCATCGGGCCAGGGGGCGAGGTGCTGGATGAAGCATCGCCGGAGTTGGCTCGACTGCGGCGGGAATCGCGCTCGTCCTGGTCTTCCCTGAACGACGTGATGCAGCGGTCGCTGCGGCGGTACCAGCGTTCCGGCGTCGTCCAGGAGGATATCGTCACCGAGCGCAACGGGCGCATGGTCCTGCTGATCAAGACGGAGTTCAAGGGGCAGGCTCCCGGTATCGTTCACGACGTGTCCGACAGCGGGGCCACGGTGTTCATCGAGCCCATGCCGGCCATCGACCTGGGCAACCGCTGGCGGGAGACCCGCCTGGCGGAGCAGCGGGAAGAGGAGCGGGTGCTGCGCCAGTTGTCGGAAATGGTGGGCCGGTACTCGGATGACATAAACCTGATGCTGAGTCTGCTGGCGCGGCTGGACCTGGCCGCGGCCAAGGGGCGCTACGCGGCGGCGCTGCGTGCTGTGCCTCCCATGCTGCTGGGCGCGGGCGAGACGCGGCGCATGGACATAGTGGGCGGGCGGCACCCCCTGCTGACGGGCGAGGTCGTGCCCACCACGATCAGCATCGCCGAGGGGCATCCGGTGCTGGTCATCACCGGCCCCAACGCGGGAGGCAAGACCGTCGCCCTGAAAACCGTTGGCCTCCTGGCCATGATGGCCCACGCCGGCCTCCAGGTGCCGGCGGACGATGCCGTGATGCCGCTGCTGGACGGCGTTTACGCCGACATCGGTGACCAGCAGAGCATATTTGAATCCCTGTCCACCTTCAGCAGCCATATCAGCAACATACGGCGGATCATGTCCGTGGCAACGTCCGACTCCCTGATCCTCATAGACGAGTTGGGTTCGGCCACCGATCCGGAGGAAGGCTCGGCGCTGGCGATCGCGCTGCTGTCACACCTGCGTGACCTGGGGGCAATGGTCGTGGCCACCACCCACCACCGTAACGTGGCGCGCTTGGCCCAGGAGGAGCCGGGAATGGTGAACGCCAGCGTGGACCTGAACCCCCGCACCCTGGAACCCACCTACCGCCTGACCCACGGCATCCCCGGCCGCAGCTACGCCCTGACCATTGCCGCCCGGCTGGGCCTGCCGGACGCGGTGATCTCCGGAGCCCAGTCACACCTGGAACCGAGCCACGTCCGCACTGACCAACTGCTGCAGGAGCTCCAGGAGGAGCGGCTGACCGTATCCGAGCTGCGGTTGGAAGCCGAGCAGGCTTTGAACTCGGCGCGGGCTCGCGAACAGGACATCGCCCGCGAACTGGAAACTGTGGAGGACACCAAGGCGCAGCTGGTGGAGGACGCCCGCCGCGAACTTGCCGAGCAGATCGTCGATTTGGCAGGGCGGATCCGCCGCGCCGAACGGTCATTGGAGCGTTCATCCGTGGCCGCCGACGCCCAGGCGCGCGAGGTCGATCTGCGGGTGGAGCGGGAGCGGCTGGCGGAGGCGCAACGGGAGGTGGTCTCCCCGGACTGGGCGCCGATACCCGTGGAGCGTCCGCCGTGGTATCACGACCTGCGGGCGGGCGACCGGGTGTACATCCGCGGGGTGTCCCGTCCGGTCGAGGTGGTGACCGCGCCCGACCAGCAGCAGGAAATCGAAGTGCTCATCGGGAGCATGAAGGCCCGGCTGCCGGTGTACCAGTTGGACCGCCCGGCTGACCGGCTGCACCCGGTGGCGGAACAGGCCGGAGTGGTCTATCGGCGGCCCGAGAGCAAGCGGACGATAAGCCCCGAGGTGAACCTGCACGGGTACCGGGTGGACGAGGCGTTGAATGTGATCGATTCGCTGTTGGACGACGCAGCCCTGGAGGGGATGTCGTCGCTGAAGATCGTTCACGGCAAGGGCACCGGGGCGCTGCGTCGCGCTATACGGGAATACCTTTCCGGCCATCCCCTGGTGGCGGCCACGGAGCCGGGAGAAGGTGGCAGCGCCGCCGGGGTTACGGTGGTGCAGTTGCGATAGAGGATCGCACTCATGCGTACCCAGTTTGTCATCGCGAGGAGCGCAGCGACGTGGCGATCTCGTTCCCGTGGCGGCGTTCGTTGCCTTGACGAGATTGCCACGCTGCGCTCGCAATGACAGGGTGCGCGTGAGGGGATCGCGGCCTTGACACTCGACACTGCCTGCTCTAACGTTGCGCCAACATTCAGAAATGCCCAGGAGGTTTCCCCATGGCCCAGATCGCCGGACTTGGACACGTAGGCATCTATGCCACCGATTTGATGAAGATGCGCGACTTCTACAGCCGAGTGCTGGGGTTGCGGATCGCCGATGAGGACCTGGAGCAGCGCGGCATGGTCTTCATGAGCTCCGACCCCGTGGCCGAGCACCACGAGTTCGTGCTGATGCAGGGCCGCGTCACCTCTGACGACGCCAGGGTCATCCAGCAGATCTCCTTCGCCGTCCCGTCCATCCAGGACATGCGCGAATTCAAGGCGCGGATCGACGAGGAGAACCTGACCATCGACCGGATCGTCAGCCACGGCAACGCCTTCGGGATGTACTTCTTCGACCCGGAAGGCAACCGCATCGAGCTGTACTACAAGACCGGCTTCCCGGTCCCGCAGCCCCACGGGGATCCGCTGGACCTCAGCCGCAGCGATGACGAGTTGCTGGACGAGGCCAAGGAACTGCTGCACACCAAGCGCTAATCGAAATAACCCCGAAACATCGCCGCCGCTGCTGGGCCATCGGCAGCGGCGGTTTCGCGTTTTCAAACGGCTTTTCGGCGTGTACCGTCATGCCTGCGAAAGCAGGCATCCATTGGAACCCGATATGAAGCAACCTTGTGTTTACATACGCGCCAGCAAGCGGAACGGCACTCTATACGTTGGCGTGACGTCAAATTTGCTTCAACGAGTTTGGCAACACCAGAATGATTTGGTCGCAGGATTCACCAAGCAATACCGAGTGCATACTCTGGTTTGGTATGAAATCCACGAGACGATGGAGAGCGCGATCACACGTGAAAGGGCGGTCAAACGGTGGAAGCGAGACTGGAAGATTGAGTTGATTCAACAGGACAATCCGGCATGGCGGGATTTGTCCGATGACCTGGCTTGATGCGGGCAATGCGTAAATGTTCGATCGCTATTGCGCCATACCGGCCGTAAATTGCAATCCGCAGGTCCACAGTCGTTGTGCGTCTGAAGTTGGATGTGCGCAGAATCGTTGGATTCCTGCTTTCGCAGGAATGACGGTTGGTTCGCTGGATGATGCAAGCGACGATTGGCGCGATGGATTCCTGCTTTCGCAGGAATGACGGGTTCGATGCCAGATGGCATGAATGACGGGTTGTACGGCTAACGGCAGGGTTGACGAAAATTGGGTCGTGGACGAAATATGGTCCGTGAAGGCGAGGCCACCTCCGGTCCGGTGGCGTATGGCGAACTGCCGCGCCGGTATCATCGGTGGAAGTGGCAGGTGTTGGTGTCCTTCTGCGCCTTCTACCTGTTCGTCTACACCGGGAGGTTCAATTTCTGGCCCACGTCGCCCCTGATCAAGGACGACCTGCAGCTGACCAACATCGAGATCGGCATCATCAACGCCATGTTGCTGTGGGGGTTCATGCTGGGCGACCTGGTGCATGGGCGGATGTCGGAGGCCTACGGGCTGCGGCTGTGGGTAGCGATGGGCGCCGTGTTGACCACGGTGTTCAACTGGGCGACTTCATTCGGAACCTCCGCGGTCACTATGGCCGTGCCGTGGGCGTTGGCCGGATTTGTCAATGCGGCCTGCTGGTCGCCGGCCATCAGCATGATCAGCCAGTGGTGGCCCCGCCGGGAGCGCGGTATCGCCATGGGCTTCGTGGGAACGGTCAGCGGCGGGGCGATGCTGCTGATGTGGTGGCTGAGCAGTTGGGTAGCCGCAGAGTGGGGTTGGCGGGCGGCCTTCCGCTATCCGCCGCTGATCATCATGGTGCTGGGGGTGGCATTCTACTTCCTGACCCGGGACCGACCCCGCGACGTGGGACTGCCCGAGTACATCGAGGAGGATGAGATTTCGGCGGCGCCGGAAGCGGTGGACGACGCGAGGCTCAGAGGGTTTGGGCCCTACAAGGTATTGCTGACGAACTCGCGCTTCCAGTTGGCCTGCCACGTCAAGGGCCTGGAGAACGTGGCCCGCTATGGGCTGACCACGTGGGTTCCCCTGTACTACTTCGAGGCCGGCGGACTGCACATCACGCAGACCGTGTTGATCACCTTCCTGCTGCCGTTGGGATACCTGATCGCGCCGCCGTTGTCGGGCCTGATATCGGACCGGTTGCTGGGCAGCCGGCGAAGACCGCTGGTGATCGCGTCCTGCTTCCTGTCGGCGGCGGCCCTGGTGGTGATCGCCATCGCGCCACCGTCCAACGCGTGGCTCGGGGCGGCGCTGATGCTGTGGGGAGGCATCAGCATGGGGGTGTCGCTGATCTCCACCATCTCGGTCGACCTGTCGGGTCGCAAGATGGCGGCCACCGGGGCCGGTGTGCTGGACGCCCACGGCTACCTGTACGCGGGTGCGCAGGCCCTGATCTTCAGCGTGCTGCTGGACATGACGGGCAGCCCGTGGCCGATAGTGTTCCTGGCCATGGCGGCGACGCGCCTGATCTCGGCGGCGATGATCAGCCGGGTGCGGGTCTAGATTTACGGCGGTTGTCACGATTGGCGCAGCATGGCAAGCTGCAACGACCATGTTGCGCACCCTGGGAAGGATCGCATATCGCTGGTACCTGATCGCCATCGTGGCCGGCGTGGCGCTGGTCGCTGTGCTGGCACTGTTCAAGCCGGCGACCAGCGCGATCCACACCGCCGCCTTCGCCGCCCAGGTGCTGCCTTCTCCGGTGAAGTTTCAACCCTGGCTGGCGCGGGAGCCGGAGCATCGTGAAATAACGTTCCGGCGAGATGACGGATCGGTCGGCGAGGCCGACGTTTACGTGATCGACGATGGGAGGCGGCGGGCCGCGGTGTTGGTGTTCCTGGGAGCCAACGCGGCCGGCGCCGACGACCCGGACGTGATCAACCTGGGGCAGGCGCTGGCGCGGACCGGCTTTGCGGTGATGTACTACTGGTCCCCGACGATGGGAGAGCAGGCCCAGATCGACGCCGGGGAGATCGCAAACCTGGTGGCGGCGTTCCGGCACCTGCGTCAGGAAGACTACGTTGACCCGGAGCGGGTTGGGCTGGCCGGTTTCTCGGTAGGAGCGTCCTTTGCGTTGGTGGCGGCGGCCGACCCGCGGATAGCCGATGACATCGACTTCGTCAACGCGTTCGGCGGATACTACGATACGGCCGATCTCGTGGTGCAGATCGCCGCGGGCAAAGCCATTGACGGTACTGCAGAACGGGATTGGGAGGTGGACCGGCTGACGCGCCGGGTCTACAACAACATGCTGATCGATTCCATCGACGACCCAGCACATCAGGACGCGGCACGGACCATCGCCGAGGGTGGGGCGTATGAACCCGAGGGGCGGGTTCCCCTATCCACGGAGGCGGCGTTCGCCCTGCTGGCCGGCGTGGACTACATCGGACTGGCAAAATGGCGGTACGCGCAGCTAACGGAGGACTTCCGGGCCGAGGTCGATTCCATAGCGCCTTCCCACCACGTGGGGGAATGGAGCGCGGACACGGCGATGCGGGTCATGCACGACGTGGGCGACCCGCTGATACCCGTAGGGGAGTCGCGTAGGCTGGTCGACGCGCTGGGAGATCAGAGGCCAGAGGTGGAGGTGTACTACACCGAGACCGACATTTTCCGGCACGTGCGGCCGGACGCCAACCGAGACGTCAAGTCGTTGCTGCGGGGGGCCTGGCAACTCTTCCGCCACATGTTCCACATCGTGGCGGTGGCGCGTTAGCCGGCGGGGTGGGCGCCGTTGGGTGGCGTGATGCCGTGTTCGCGGAGCAGGCGATCCATCAACAGGGCGCGTTCTTCGGCGGCTTGGGCGCGTTCTTCGGCGAATTCGGCATGTGCTTCGGCGATCTGGGCACGGTCTTCAGCGAATTCAGCGCGGTCTTCGGCGATCTGTCGGGCTGCGATTTCTTCCCGGAAGTTTCTCAGCCAGGTTTGGCTGACGGGGTCATACATTCTCAACGCGCCGTCCTGGGCAAAAAAGTCCAGGCCCAACACGTCGCTGTACGCAGTCAGGGCCCCATCCGCATTTGAAATGGGGATGGGCTCGTACTCGCCGGCTGCGTTCAGCCGCTCTGCGACCAGCACCCGCCGGGCCACCTGGCCGCGGTTGTTGTCGAAGCGCCAGTACTCGGTGACGCCGATGGCGGCGTAGATGTCGCGTTTCACGGTGGCGTCCCGGCGCCAACTGTTGGGAGACGATATTTCGAGCACGAAGTCGGGCGGCTTGCCCTCGCGCCAGGTGAAGTAGGAAAGGCGCTCGCGATCTTTGACTCCGAAAGACACCAGGACATCCGGCGCCACGTTGCGACGCGGGTTGTTCATTTCGTAATAGACGAATATATCCGCAGATACGTACACGTCCGGACGGTCGGCGTAGTGCTGGATCAGGGACTCGCTGACGTCGATCATGACGCGGCGTTGGGGGTCGTCTTCGGCCATGGGTTCATCATCCTCGCAGGGATAGAAGATGTTGGGGTCTTCTTCCGGCACGCGGGGAGTGTCATCTTCCAATATGAAGGGTTGAGTAACCATAAGCGTCAGGCTCCCGCAGGGCGGTCGGGGTCAGTTGCGGTTCTTCAGCCGTTCCAACTGCTGCACGGTGCCGGGGAGTTTCCAGTCGACGTACAACAGGACGTGTTCCTTGATGGCCTCTTCGTGGACCCGGCAGGAGAAACAGGCCCGGTCGATGCACAGGCCGTGGCGGGGACGCAGGGCTTCGCGCAGTGAAGTCAACTGCTCGGCAAGGTCGGCGTCGATGGGCTGGCCCTGCTGGGAGCGGAGCAACAATACATCCATCTGGTCGGCCAGGCGCTCCAGCAGCTCGTTGTAACGCTGGAGTCCCTGCTCGACGAAGTTGCGAGGCTCCGTCGCCGTGAGGTAGGGGATCATCTGCATGTCGGGGACGTCAGCCATGGTGCACCTTTCTGTACGGGCCTGATGGTCCGGGATCGCCGGCGCCAATGTATCACACTGCGAGGTTGCCGGCGGGCTGACGTCGGGGCGTGTGCCGACGGGTCTGCAACGGGGAGACGGCTGCGAGGCTGGGGGCCTGGATTCCTGCTTGCGCAGGAATGACGAGGTGGTGGTGAGACGGTACGGGATGGCAGCAAATTTATGCGGCAGTTTTACGCTGGTCTGGCACGGGTGAGGGTTCGGCGTCGGCGGCCAGGGCGGCTTCCATGGCGGTGATGGCGACCTGGATCTGATCCTCATCGGGCTGGCGGGTGGTGATGCGCTGGAGCGCCAGACCCGGCCAGGACAATGCCTTGCCGAACCACGACTGCCGGTGGGCTCCGGCGAACCGGATGATCTCGTAGCTGACCGCCGCCACCACGGGAATCGGTACGATGCGCGACAATACTCGCCAGCCCAGCCCCGAATACAATAAGGCATCCAGAATGGCGAAGGCCGCCACGGACACGATTGCCACCGTAATCAGGAACGCCGTGCCGCAACGCGGGTGCGGTGTGGGATGCCGGCGCACGTTTTCCACGGTGAGCGACTGGCCGGCCTCATAGGCGTGGACGGCCATGTGCTCGGCGCCGTGATAGGCGTACACGCGGCGGATGTCCTTCATGGCGGAGATGCCGGCCACGTAGGCCACCAGGATGACCAACCGGATGACGCCCTCGATCAGGTTGCTCGCCAACCGCGACTCGATCCATATTTCAAGCAACCGGACGGCCAGCAGGGGCAGGACGAGGAATATGCCAATGCCCAGGGCCAGCGCGACGGCCATGGTTATTCCCATGACCCACTTGCTGGCGGAGGAGTCGGCACTGTCAGCGCTGTCAGCTTCACCGGCGGCGATGATGGCGGAACGCTGGAGCGACTTCATGCCGTACCACAGCGTTTCGGCGAGGACCAGGATGCCGCGGACGAACGGGACGCGACGGATGCCCCCGGAAAAGCGCGAGCTGACAGGCTCGGTGTCGCAGAAGATGTGGCCGTCGGGCTGGCGCACGGCCAGACTGTAGTGTCGGACCCCGCGGATCATCACTCCTTCGATCACCGCCTGGCCGCCGTACAGCGGTCGGGTGGCTTGGGAGTTTGTTGTAAGGTCAGGTTGTGTCGACATTTTGAATATCATGCCGTCGTTCCTGCGAAAGCAGGAACCCAGAAAAGCCTCTGCGACAGGAGCGTTGGCATCATTTTGGACTTATTGGATTCCCGCTTTCGCGGGAATGACGGTAAACGTCAACACAACCTAGCCATCCAGCTTGTGCCACGCTTCGCGGAACGCCGTTTCGGAGAAAGCCTCCGGCTGCAGCCACAGGGCGCCGCCGAACTCCTCGTCCAGCCGGCCGTCTTCGCGGACGTCGTCCCGGGAGAGGAGGTAGGTTACCGGCAGGTCAGCCAGGATTTCGGTGCTGATGACCAGGTATTCCCAGTCCCAGTCGAGGCCCTCGGCGTCGTAGAAACGCACGGCCTGGCTGTGTTCCTGGGAGTGGAACTTGAGGCGGACTTCGCGCTGCTGCTCCGGGATGCCGGCGATTACCTCGTCCTCGTTGGGGCTGCGGCGCGCGATGAAGCACTGCCAGCCGTGCTCGGCCAACCGTTCCGCCAGGTAGATGCGTCCGTACTCGCGGACGGTTTTAGGGACGTAGCGCGGCATCAGGGCGCATCTCCGGGTGGTTTCGCGGGCACGATGAGGAAACGTCAGAAGCAGGATTTGCGGGATTTTATGATTAGGCAGGATTGGGAGATTCCCAACACCGGATGGTTTCAATCCTGATAATCGCGCAATCTTGAAGATCCTGATTCTGACGATTTACGAAAGCGGGTGTGCGTGAGCGAGATTGCCGCGGAGACGTTTTTGCGCAGTGGAGCGTTCCGGTTCGGGGATGTGGTTATAGCAAAACGGGAGCCGATACCGGCTCCCGCCAAAGGGTTATCGTTGGGTGTTGCGTTAGCCGTCCAGGTTGAAGCGACGGCTGAAACGCTCGATGCGACCCTGGGTGTCGACGATGCGCTGCTCCCCCGTGTAGAAGGGGTGGCACTTGCCGCAGATCTCGACGCGGAGGGCGGGCTTGGTAGCGCCGGTCTCGAAGACGTTCCCGCAGGAGCAGGTGACGGTTGACTTGAAGTACTGGGGATGGATTTCTGCTTTCATTGCCCACCTCTATGCCGCGGCGGCCAGGGCGTCGGCGACCGGGTAGACGCTGACGCGGCGCTTGCCTTTGGACTTCCATTCGTAGGTCACCTGGCCGTCGATCTTGGCGAAAAGCGTGTAGTCCTTGCCCACGCCGACGTTGGTGCCGGGATGGATGCGGGTGCCGCGCTGGCGGACGATGATGGAGCCGCCGGTGACCCGCTCGCCACCGTATTTCTTGACGCCAAGGCGTTTGGCGTTGCTGTCGCGGCCGTTGTTGGTGCTGCCGCCGGCCTTCTTGTGGGCCATGTCGCTATTCTCCTGTCTCGGGCTCGGCTGCGGCTTGGGGTTCGTCTGCTGGAGCCGGGCTGCCGGTGTCGATGTCCTGGATGCGGATGCGGGTGTAGTTCTGCCGATGCCCCTTCTTGCGGCGATACCGGGTCTTGGCCTTGTACTTGTAGACGATGATCTTGCGGTCCTTGTAGTGGGACTGGACCTCGGCGATGACGCGGGCACCTTCGACCGTGGGGGCGCCGAAGCGCATCTGGCCGTCCCGGGAGACGGCGAGAACGTGGTCCAGCACCGTGGCGCTGCCCTCCTCGGCTTCCAGCAACTCGACGTCCAGCACGTCGCCGGGGGAGACGCGGTACTGCTTGCCGCCGGTTTTAACGATTGCATAATCCATTTCGGTAATCTCCCAAACGGCCTACTATTGTAGGTTTGGGGATTTGGCGGTGTCAAGGATGGGTGAGTTCGCGGAAAGGGAGTTCGAACCCGGTTTTCCTTCAAGAGAGGGCCATATCTGACCTGTCGATGGAATCTTCTGCGCGGTCAGTCGGCCTCCAGATCTCGCCCAGGGATCGTGTAACAGTGAACTCCGGCAGCGCTTGCGTTCCGGTGCTGTCCGCCGGTGATTTCGACACCGGCAACGGCGGCCATAGCTTTCAGGCCCGTGAACTCATGAAGATACTCCGCGTTTCGCTTGGCGCGTTCGATATCTCTGGCCGCGACCGTGAACGACGCTTCCACAGCGACGTAGGCCGGTTGCCCATCGGCATCGCGGACCAGCATGATCAGGTCGGCTTCGCGGAAGCTGCGCACGTTGTTTTCGGGTTTGCCGGAAGCGCGCGCCATGTTGGCGAAGCTGATAAGCATTCCCCTTGGCAGTTGGTCGACGAGTTGATAGCCCATATCATCCGCGATCAGATCGGCGTCGCGTCGTGCCGTGTTGGAAGCGTGGGCTCCGCGGAGATAGCCCAGATGCAGTTCCGATTTGGCGAGACGTTCGGCGCCCTCTTGCAGGCGAGCACGCGACTCGGCGATGAGCTCGTCGTGGTCAGAGAGGCGTTCCTCGCTTTGTTGGAAGCGGGCGCGGGCTTCTGCATTGAGTTCCTTCAGTTCAGCGAGCATGCCTTCCGATTGTAACTGTTCAGGATTGGGGGGAAGCGAGCAGTTGGCGGCAAGAGGTGGGGGTGTTCAAGCCTTGCGCTCACCAGGTGCCGAAGATTGACGCCAAGGTCATCTTGGTGTCAGTGCCCTGGGGTGGAGCGGGTTCCCCCGCTGATCTTCCGGCTGGTCACCAGCGGGCGCAGGCTGCGCTCGGCGGCGTTGTTGTCCGAGGGCACTTCCGGTTGGGCCACGAAGACGAAGAGTTCCCCGTATCCAGTACGGGGCAGGCTCTTGATGCGCTTCTCTATGCGCTGGCACAGCCTGGCTTGGGCTGCCGTTGGGTCGGCCAGGTGAGGACGGCACCAGGCCAGCAGACGGCGTTCCAGAGTCAGTTCCGCGGAGCGGCGTTGCGGTTCTGACGGGTGGGTGAAGGCTTTGGCCTGGCGGTAGAGCAGATTTACGGCGTCGGCCCACCGGCCCGGTCGGTGATCGTCTGGGTAAAGCGCCCGCTGGTCGTGGATGTCCCGCAGCAGATGGGCCCAGCAGCGCTGCTTGGGTCCATCGTAATGGTGGTAGGCGGCGTAGAAGTCGCTGACCAGCACCCCCGCAAACTCCTCGCCCAGCGCTTCATCCACCACCGCCTTGCTGCGGCCCCGCCGCAGCAAGTAGCGCAGATCGGGAGTGCTGAGGGTCCATACGCAGCCGTTGTGCCCATCCTCCCGCCAGCCCGTTTCATCGGCACAGACCACCGGACTGCCTCGGATCCGTTCCACAATGTCGGTCAGCAGCGTCTGGGCCTTTTGGGCCACCCTCTGGGTGGCGGCTGCGATGGCCCCCACGCTGAGACGCAGCCCATGCACCGTGTCCAGGTACCACTGGATGGTGCGGAAAGGCAGCCGGGCTTCTTCCCGGAGCGGGGCGATCAGGCTGAGCAGGTTGATCCCCAGGCGCTGCTGGCCCATCACCACGCCGTCCAGTTGCGCTGACGGCACGCAGCGGCGTCGGCAGCCGGGACAGGTGCGGGCGATGTAGGCGTGTTCGATGACCTGCACCGGAACCTGAGCTGGAGTTTACGCAAAATTTAGGAGAAATATAAAGACAGGGTAAGCTGGCCTGACCCAAACGTCACTGAAGGTCCAGCCATGCCCACCCTGCCCGACGCCATTGTAGCCGTTCTGCTTCCCTTCTCAACGCTGTTCACCAACCCGACCTGGCGGAAGGCCCAACTCCTGCTGGTGGGCGCCATACTGGCGCCGGGCCAGCGCACCGTGGCCGCGGCGCTGCGCGTCATGGGACGGAGCGACCAGCGTGACTACGCCCGCTACCATGAGGTGCTCAATCGGGCGGTGTGGTCGTCCCGTGCGGTGGCCCGAGTGCTGCTGGTGCTTTTGCTCCAGCACCTGGATCGGAGCGACGGTCCTCTGATTTTCGGCGCGTGATCATTGCCAATCGGGAAACCCTGGAACGGCGTCGCGGCGCCAAGATCAGGGCTCGGGGCATCTACCGGGACGCGGTGCGTTCCAGTCGTCATCAACTGGTCAAGGCCAGCGGCTTGCGCTGGATCTCCCTGATGTGGCTGGGCCACGTGCCGTGGACGGGACGCCACTGGGCGCTGCCGGTGCTCACCGTGCTGGCGCCTTCATCTCGGTGCTACCAGCAGCAGGGACGCCGGCACAAGAAACTCACCGATTGGGCTCGGCAGATGGTCATGCAACTGCGTCGCTGGCTGCCCCATCGCCCGCTGGTCCTGGTGGGAGACAACGGCTACGCCGTGCTGGATTTGCTCCACTGCTGCCAGTCCCTGCGTGAACCCGTTACCCTCATCGCCAGATTGCGTCTGGACGCTGCCCTCTACGCCCCAGCGCCGCCTCGGCAGTTGGGTCAGAAAGGCCGGTCTGCCTTGAAAGGCTCCCGGCGACCCTCCCTGAAAACCATCCTGGACCAGGACCATGTGGCCTGGACCGTCGCCGCCGTGGCGTGGTACGACGGCACCACTCGCATCGTGGAACTGACTTCCCAGACTGCAGTGTGGTGCCGCTCGGGCAAGCCTGCCGTGACCATCCGCTGGGTGTTGGTACGAGACCCCGACGGCACCTTCGATCCCCAGGCCCTCCTCTGTACCGACCCGTCGGCAAACCCGTCTCAGATCCTCCAGTGGTTTGTCCTGCGCTGGCAACTTGAGGTCACCCCGTATCAAGTACGGGGCAGGCTCTTTCAGGAAGCGCGCACCCACCTGGGCATGGAGACCCAGCGCCAGTGGTCGGACTTGGCCATCGCCCGCACCACGCCGGCTCTGCTGGGCCTCTTCTCCTGGACCACCCTGGCCGCCCATTCGTTGCAAAAACATCACCCCATCACCCAGCGCACCGCCGCCTGGTACGACAAGCCGTCGCCGACCTTCGTGGACGCCATCGCCCTGGTGCGACGCCACCTGTGGCTGGCGTCGGAAGATTTTTCACTGTCGGCATGCAACTCCGACACGCAGCAATTCCCCGTCGCTCTGTATCACCGAATGGTGGACTCCCTCGCTTACGCCGCTTGAAATGCGGAAAGCCCAGCTTGCAGCACGGTTCGGCAGCGGCGTTTGACTTCTTCGTGTCGCTGGGTCAGATCAGTGAAAAAGCCGCCCACTTTCTCCCGGACTGCGGCACGGGTTCCCAGGCACTGGTTGGCGGTTGCTTCCTGGCGCACCCAGCCCCAAATAGCCTCGTCAGCGTTGAAGCCCGGACTGTAGCTGGGCAGAGCCTGCCCCGTACTTGATACGGGGTTCACTAGGCGCAGGTTCAGGTTGGGTGTGGTGAGATAAGCCCGGATAGCATCGCCCCGATGGGCGGGGGAGTTGTCCCAAATCACGATCAGCGGTTCGGGGTGTTGACCCCGCAGTTGCCGCAGGAAGGCAGTGGAGGTCCCGGCGTTGCTGTTGCCCTCCAGTTCCATCACCGCCACCTCGCCGGTTTCCAGGCACACCGCCGAGTAGTTGCTGACCTTCTCACCTCGGCGCGGACTGGTGGAATCCACCAGCGCTGGTGCGCCTTTCAGCACCCACTTGCCCCGTAGATCAGCGTCCGCTGAGACTGTCCCCTCCGCCAGCCACAGCCGACATCTCCTGGGCTGCCGGGCTGGCATCTTCAGCCCCTCCCGCCGCCAGATCCGCTCCACCCTCTTGTGGTTCACCTTCCACCCAGCGCGTCTCCGCACGGCGGTGATCCGTCGGTAACCGTACCGACCGAGCCGCGAAGCCAATCCCACAATGTCGTTGGTCAAAGCCTGCTCGTCATTCCTGACTGACGGCTCATGGCGCTGGGTAGAGCGGGGCTGTGCCAACGCCCGACAGGCCCGGCGTCCGATACACCAAGCACTGACCGGACGTGTTCCACGCAGCCACGGCGACGGGCTGGGCTCAGAAGTTTCCCTCAGCGGCCTCCTTGAGATCTGATTGTCCAGGGTGAGTTCGGCCACCGTTCGCTTGAGCCGGCTGTTTTCGGTCTCCAACTGCTTCAGGCGCCGGGCCTGGTCGACGCGAAGACCGCCGTAATCGGCGCGCTATCTGTAGAAAGTCTGCTCCGATACCCCGATAAGCCGGGTGGGTTCGGCAACCGTGCTGCCGGTGGCGATGATCACCTCCGCCTCCCTGAGATTGTTGATGATTTCCTCAGCCGTGTGTTTCTTCTTCGGCACATCGGATCCCCCTTGTTGCCCAGGATCCTAACATCGATCCAGGATCGGTTTTCGGGGGTCAGGTCACTGCGACACGGGGATGGCAAGCAACGCTTCGGGTTGAACCGGAGCACCGTGACCACCACCGCCGGCTGCAACGGCTGCTCGTGGGACTGCTGCTGGCCTGCTGCCTGCTGATATTAAGTGGCCTACGGGTATCGCCGACTTTCCGACGACAGATCTGCTCCCGAGGCAAGATCGGCATCTTGAACCTGGGTTACGAATACTTTCTCGCCAATCCCGACCCACCCGACAACCTCATCACCATTCACCGCGACCAAACCGGGTACGCGTGACGGCCTCTGGGGCATTGACCCTGGTTTGTTTCTACAGAGCCGACCTTTGCAGTGAGGTTTCGAGATGCCATTGGCCGGTGGTCGGGCCACATCGGTCAGGGGGCCGGCCATCATCATGGTCTTCAAACTGCTGGTGTAAAGTTGGGCCTGGACCGAGTCGTCCAAAGCAAATCACAAGGCGAATCGACAGGAGGAAAGCCATGACAGTGCTGGCGGACTATGCCAACAAATACGAGACGGTTAGCGTGCAACGGGAGGACGGGATCCTCCAGGTGACGTTTCACACCGGGGACGGGAGCCTGCTCTGGGGTGAGGCGTCGCACCGGGAACTGGGTTACGCCTTCGCCGACATTGGAGCTGACCCCGACAACAAGGTGGTCATCCTCACCGGGACCGGCGACGATTATTGCGCTAACTTCGAGCCCAACCGCCCCACCCGCCGAATGCCCCAGGACTGGGACAAGACCTACTGGGAGGGCAAGCGGCTGTTGACCAACCTGCTGGAGATCGAAGTGCCCGTCATCGGCGCGGTCAACGGCCCAGCGACCATCCACGCCGAGATACCGGTGATGTCAGACATCGTCCTGGCGTCGGAGACCGCCACCTTCCAGGACGCTCCGCACTTTCCGCGCGGCGTGGTGCCCGGCGACGGTGTTCACGTGATCTGGCCTCTGGTTCTGGGACAGAACCGCGGCCGACACTTCCTGCTGACCGGTCGGACCCTGTCGGCACGGGAAGCCTTGGACCTGGGCGTGGTGGCTGAAGTGCTCCCCAAGGACGAACTGCTGCCCCGGGCCTGGGAAGTTGCCCGCCAGTTGGCGGAACGGCCGCCGCTGACGTTGCGCTACACCCGCGTTGCTCTCACCTTGCAACTGAAGCGACAAATGCAGGACATGCTGGGATACGGACTCGCGGTGGAGGGCCTCGCCGCGGTGGACGTGTCGCTCTCGCAGGGCTAGCGTCGGGCTGGTCCTCCGTTCCGTGTTCATGCCGGGTTCCGAAACACGCGAGAGCCTTTATTCCCAACATGGTACGACGCCAATCCTCGTGACGGTGACCACTTGACGCAAGAGGCCGGCGTTTCTTCATCTCGCCCAAGGGGACGCGATTGAGGTGGCCAAGCTGGAGGGCTGTCCATTTGCGAGATGTCGATGGAGTCGAGTCTCCGCGGAGGCACCGGCATGGACACGGGACATTTTCGCTGAGCACTCATGCCGGCACTGTAGCCCGATACCGCAATGAAATCGGTGTGAATGCCGATTTTTCAACGTTCAGATTGTTTCGACTCCAGATTTTCCTCCGGTTGCCACTCCTGCAAGGTTTCCGCCGGTTTTTGGGATGGGTTATTTGAGCGAATAACAATTATTGACACCAGCCATGATGGCAATTTAGACTGGCGTCGGGGCGAATTCTCAACGAATTTCGTCGTAATATCATGGCAAAATCTCCGGTGTCTATTCCAATAAGGAGGATCCAATGGCGGATTACGACATCATCGTCAGAAAGGGCACGATAGTTGATGGAACGCGGACTCCGCGGTACGTCAGCGACATAGCCATCAAAGACGGCAGGATCGCCAAGATTGGCGGGTTGAACGGCGGCACCGCTGACCGAGTGATCGACGCAGAAGGGTTGATCGTAGCGCCGGGGTTCGTTGACCTGCACACGCACTACGACGCCCAGATCTTCTGGGACCCCTACTGCACTCTGTCGGGCTGGCACGGCGTCACGTCCGTGGCCCTGGGCAACTGCGGGTTCGGCTTTGCGCCGTCGCGGGTTGAGGACCAGGGCCGGGCGATGCTCAGCATGACCCGCAACGAGGCCATTCCCTACGACGCCATGAAGGAAGGGATGCCCTGGAACTGGGTGACGTTCCCGGACTTCATGGAAAGCCTCAGCAACACTCCCAAGGGGGTGAACTGCCTGACCTACGTCCCGCTGACGCCGCTGTACGCCTGGGTCATGGGCTGGGACGAGGCGAAGACGCGCCGTCCCACGGAGGACGAGCTGCAGGAAATGGTACGGCTCATCCACGAGGCCATGGACGCCGGCGCATGTGGCTGGTCAGCCCAGGTGCTGGGTGTGAACTCTGTGCAGCGTGACTACGATGGCACCCCGATGATCACCGATATGCTGTCCGAGCACGAGGTGCTGACCTTCGCCAAGGTGCTGGCCGACCGGGACGAGGGTTTCATCGAGTTGGCTTACCAGGAGACCGGCGAAGAAGGACGACCTTTGGGTGAAGGGGCTCGTCTGTTCTTTGAAAAGGTAGCCGAGGTCTCGAACCGCCCGGTACTTTACCAGACGGTATCTCCCAATTCCGTACACCCTGAACAGCACCGCGAGCGCATCCGCTGGCTGGAGAGCTGCGCGGAGCGTGGTTTGCGGGTTTACGGACAGGGCAATACCCGTCGTGGCGGCTTTGAACTCACCTTCGAAGACTGGAACCTGTTCGACGACACCCCCATGTGGCGCGAGGTCACCCTGGGCGACAAGGCCACCAGGAAAGCCAAGATGTCCGACCCGGAGATGCGCCGGAAACTGAAGGAGGAATGGGACTCGGGACGGCGTCCCACCCAGGTCACCCCCGGCTCCGTGGGCAGCCTCCAGGTGATGACCCGGAAGGTGAAGATCGATATTGGCGCCGAAACGGACTTCACCCGCATGCCGGCCAAGGTCAATGTCAACGGAGCTGACTACTTCCTGGTCAACACCCGCGACGGCTACAAGTTGCTGTCGGTCACCTGCCCCCACCAGGGTGGCTGCGTGGACGACGACGGGGACAAGTTCGTCTGCGATACCCACGGCTACGAGTACGAGCACGACGGCGGACGGTGCATCACCAACGGCGACCTGCGCCTGAAGTCCTTTGTCGTCAACGTCGTCGATGGGCGCATGATTGCGCTGGCGCCGGACGAGACTGAGGCGTCCAGCCCGCAGGCTGGCCTCACCGTCCAGCAAATCGCCGACGAGCAGGGCAAGCACGTTATCGACGCGCTGCTGGACATGTGTGTGGAGGACGACCTGGCCACGGAGTTCTATGCCGACACGCAAGGTCGCGATGTGGCGCAGTACACGGCGGAAGTGCTGGACTCCAACCACGTCGTCGCGGGAGTTTCCGACGGCGGCGCACACGTCAAGTTCCTGACCGCCGGCATCTACCCGACGGACATGTTGGCCTGGCTGGTGCGAGACGAACAGGTCATCACGCTGGAGGACGCCCACTTCAAGCTGTCGTACCTGCCGGCGCACTTCGGCGGGTTCCAGGACCGGGGCGCGCTGCGCGAAGGCGCGCCGGCGGACATGGTCATCTATGACCTGGAGAGGCTGGAAGTGCTGCCCTCCGAGGTGGCCGAGGACCTGCCCGGCGGCGAGTGGCGCCGCATCCAGAAGGCCAAGGGCTACCGCTGGACGCTGGTGAACGGCGAAGTCACCTTTGAGGACGGCGAACCTACCGGCGCGATGCCTGGGCTCCTGCTGCGGAACGGGCGGGGATAGACCCCCGCCAGTGGAGCGTATCGGGGCGAATGGTTATTCGCCCCGACCTCGTGGTGGTCGATCTGCCAATTGAACTGGAGCCTGTCCCATTGTGTTCGGGACAGGCTCCTAAATGGGATTTGTGCAAAGACTAGAAAAGCGAAAAGGCCGGGAAAACTGGTCTGACCCCACATCTCACCATGGGTCACGTGTAAAGAGAGGCGATGAGGTCTCGTTGAAAAAGTCGCCGCGGCTGTAGCGGCGCTATCGGGGAGCGTTAGTGAGACCGGTGGTCAGGCAAATCAGCCAAGGGACAAGCCGGAATAGTTCGAGGAAGTCCAGCATCGCATCGGCCGCGACCACCCCTTGCGGCAAGAACGATTGCCCCCATTTCACACCCTCTGGATGCCCGCTTTCGCGGAAATGACGGTCCGCCTCTGGTGGATCGACACAACCTAAATCCCCCGCTCCGTGAACACGGCGTCGGCCTCCTCTAAAGCCTCCTCCACGTAAGGCCACCCGCGATACCAGCCGGCCTGCGAGAACACTTCGCATATCTCCCGCTTGGACATACCCAGTTCCAGGGCGTAGTCGATGTGCTCTCGCAGTTGCCTCATGTGTCCCCGGCACATCAGCGCCACCAGGATGCACACGGTCCTTTCCCTGGGCGTGAGGTCGCCCCGCGCCCACACCTCGCCGAAGTTGTAGGCCTCAACCAGGGCGGCAGTCTCGGGCGTCAGCTCGTGGGAGAGCGTGTTCTCCAGGTCGAACTCGGCGTTGTCGCCCCAGTTTGCCCGCCGTATTTCCCGTCCCCTTTCCAGCTTTTCCTCCACCGTAGCCAGCCAGTCCGCCTGGAGCGGCTCCACGTCCTCGGCCACCCACATGGGCTGTTCGTTGATCACTCTTTGCGCCTGCGCCAAGGACGACACGGTCGCCGGTATCCCCGCGTAAAAGATCAGCTGCAGGAATATACCTTTCACCTTCTGCGGCGACATCCCCAGCGACAGGCCGACCCTGATCTGGTGCTGGAGCCCGAACTCCCAGCCGTTGCAGCACTGCGCCGCGATCGTCGCCATGCTGCGCAGCGTCACATCCAGGCCCGGCACCTGCCACACGCCGCCCCACATCACCTCCTCCTGCAGTTTCACGTAGTCCGTGCTGACGTCTGGCAGCGCAGCGGTGAGGCGCCGCTGGGGTACGTACTGGTCGATGAACGCGTGGAGGTTGGCGGCTTTACGCGCTAGGTCAGCGGCGGTGTCCATTTCAACTTCTCACCATGTTGCGATTTGTAGGGACGATCCGAGAGGCTGAGGTCAGGCTCTCCGGAACTCGAAAACCTCGTTGGCCTGCGCCAGCGCATCCTCAACGTACGGCCAGCCCCGGTACCAGCCGGCCTGGGCAAACACCTCGCAGATCTGCCTTTCGTCCAGTCCGGCGTCCAGCGCATAGCCAACATGTCGCTTCAGCTGCTTCATGTGCCCGCGGCACATCAGCGCCGCCAGGACGCAAACCATTCGTTCTTGCGGGTTCAGGTCCGCTCGACGCCAGACCTCCCCAAAGTGGTAAGCGTCCACCAGCTCCGCCGACTCCGGTATGAACCGCCGCGCCAGCGCATTCTCGACCGCCGTGTCGGCACTTTCACCCCAATGCTTTACCCGCACAGCCTTGCCCTGCGCCAGCATCTCGTCGATGGAGTCCAGCCACTCGGTGTCCAGCGGTACGTCGCCGTCCTTCCATTCCTCCCGCTCGTTGATGATCTCCTGCGCGATCCGTAACCCGAATACGGTGGCCGGCACCCCCGCATAAAACATCAGCTCTATGAATATCCCCTTGATCTGCTGCGCTGTGATCCCCACGGTTAGTCCCGTTCGTACCTGGTGCTCCACGCCGAAATCGTACCCGTTCACGCATTGGGCAGTGATCGTCGCGAAACTGCGTAGTTTCAAATCCAGCCCATCTGCCAGCCAGACGCCGCCCCACATCAACTCGTGCTGCACCCTAACAAAATCGGCCAGCACTGGCGTGGGCCTTGCGTAGGGCAAGTACTGATCGAAAAACTGCCGCAGCTTCGCCGATCGTTCCTGGATTTCCTGCACCGTCGTCATTCGAACCCCTCCTGACCCTGGGGAAGCAGCCGTCAGGCGCCCGTTGCCTCGAACACTTCCCGCGCCTGTTCCAGCGCGTCCTCCACGTGGGGCCATCCCCGGTACCATCCCGCCTGCGCGAACACCTCGCAGATCTCCCGCTGCTCTAACCCCATGTTCAGCGCGTAGCGGATGTACCGCCTCAGTTGTTTCCAGTGCCCCCGCGCCATCAGCGCCGCCAGCACGCACACCATCCTCTCTTTCGGAGCCAGGTCGTCCCGCGCCCACACCTCGCCATAATTGTATCCGTCCACGATGTCCGATGCTTCCGGCGTCAGACGCTGCGCCAGCGACTCCTCAACCTCCCGGTTCGCCGCCTCGCCCCAGAGTTTCGTTCGGATCACGCTGCCACGCGCCAGCTTGTCCTCCAGGGTCTCCAGCCAGTCCGCCTCAATCGGCACGTCCGTCGCCTTCCATTCCTCGCGCTCGTTGATGACCGTCTGCGCCTGCAGCAATCCGTGGACGGTGGCGGGAATCCCAGCGTAGAACAGCAATTGAATGAATATCCCTTTGATCTGCCACGGCGGCATCCCCATTGTCAGCCCCACCCGGATCTGGTGCTTCAACCCGAAGTCCCAGCCGTTGACGCACTGGGCCGAAATCGTCGCGAAACTCCGCAGCTTCAGGTCCAGCCCCGGCCCTTGCCAGATCCCGCCCCACATCAGCGGTTCCTGGATATTCCAATAGTCCGCCGATATGGATGGAATGTCGCTGTTGACGGGCAGGTACGGCTCGAGTTCGTGAGCCCTCCGCGACATCTCGTCGGGTGTGGTCATCGTCTGCATCTCCTGGCAAAGGCCTGCCCTACGCCGGCAATTCTAACCGACCGCGCAGTTCTGGGAAACGATGGCCCGACCGGATCCAGGGTCTTGTAGGTTGGCGGAGGGAGTACGGTGGCGGAGACCGGTACAGCAGACCGGCAGGGTCTTGGTCAGAGGAGGCCGTTCGAAATCGTGGGTCGCCGCACGTTTCCCCAAAGCTGGGCTTTCCGCATTTCAAGCTGCGTAAGCGAGGGAATCCACCATTCGGTGATACAGAGCGACGGGGAATTGCTGCGTGTCGGAGTTGCATGCCGACAGTGAAAAATCTTCCGACGCCAGCCACAGGTGGCGTCGCACCAGGGCGATGGCGTCCACGAAGGTCGGCGACGGCTTGTCGTACCAGGCGGCGGTGCGCTGGGTGATGGGGTGATGTTTTTGCAACGAATGGGCGGCCAGGGTGGTCCAGGAGAAGAGGCCCAGCAGAGCCGGCGTGGTGCGGGCGATGGCCAAGTCCGACCACTGGCGCTGGGTCTCCATGCCCAGGTGGGTGCGCGCTTCCTGAAAGAGCCTGCCCCGTACTTGATACGGGGTGACCTCAAGTTGCCAGCGCAGGACAAACCACTGGAGGATCTGGGACGGGTTTGCCGACGGGTCGGTACAGAGGAGGGCCTGGGGATCGAAGGTGCCGTCGGGGTCTCGTACCAACACCCAGCGGATGGTCACGGCAGGCTTGCCCGAGCGGCACCACACTGCAGTCTGGGAAGTCAGTTCCACGATGCGAGTGGTGCCGTCGTACCACGCCACGGCGGCGACGGTCCAGGCCACATGGTCCTGGTCCAGGATGGTTTTCAGGGAGGGTCGCCGGGAGCCTTTCAAGGCAGACCGGCCTTTCTGACCCAACTGCCGAGGCGGCGCTGGGGCGTAGAGGGCAGCGTCCAGACGCAATCTGGCGATGAGGGTAACGGGTTCACGCAGGGACTGGCAGCAGTGGAGCAAATCCAGCACGGCGTAGCCGTTGTCTCCCACCAGGACCAGCGGGCGATGGGGCAGCCAGCGACGCAGTTGCATGACCATCTGCCGAGCCCAATCGGTGAGTTTCTTGTGCCGGCGTCCCTGCTGCTGGTAGCACCGAGATGAAGGCGCCAGCACGGTGAGCACCGGCAGCGCCCAGTGGCGTCCCGCCCACGGCACGTGGCCCAGCCACATCAGGGAGATCCAGCGCAAGCCGCTGGCCTTGACCAGTTGATGACGACTGGAACGCACTGCGTCCCGGTAGATGCCCCGAGCCCTGATCTTGGCGCCGCGACGCCGTTCCAGGGTTTCCCGATTGGCAATGATCACGCGCCGAAAATCAGAGGACCGTCGCTCCGATCCAGGTGCTGGAGCAAAAGCACCAGCAGCACTCGGGCCACCGCACGGGACGACCACACCGCCCGATTGAGCACCTCATGGTAGTGAGCGTAGTCACGCTGGTCGCTCCGTCCCATGACGCGCAGCGCCGCGGCCACGGTGCGCTGGCCCGGCGCCAGTATGGCGCCCACCAGCAGGAGTTGGGCCTTCCGCCAGGTCGGGTTGGTGAACAGCGTTGAGAAGGGAGGCAGAACGGCTACAATGGCGTCGGGCAGGGTGGGCATGGCTAGACCTTCAGTGACGTTTGGGTCAGGCCAGCTTACCCTGTCTTTATATTTCTCCTAAATTTTGCGTAAACTCCAGCCAAGCGCACTCTGATGCTAGATTTCTCTACATATCAATGGGTAACCCTAGCATTGATGTTGGTGATGCTAGGCGTTGCGGTAGCGGCTCTTGCCGTGCAGGTGCTTGCGTGGCGTCTGCCCAAGAATCGACCCACTGCGGTGGTTAGCATCGCTGTAAATCTGGTGGTTTACCCGGGCACGGAATTCCCCACTATCCACGCAACAAACGGTGTCCCAACGTTGGAGCAACTAACGGAAGGGATCACTATGGACGCGAAAACGAGAGGGCAAGCACAACTACTGTACGACATCGGACTGAAGCAGTACAATCACTATGTCAACAATCGGGGCGGCGTGATAAAAGACGCTCAGCGAGAGTTGGCTGTACTGGCTGACCGCCTCAGCGAAATAGAGATTGCTTCAGCTGACGGCGTGGGACGATCCCTAGACGCGTCCGAAACTCCGGTGGAACTCGAAGCGGTCCGAGTTCAATACGAGAGTCTGAGTGCCGTAGCTCAGACTTACGCTCAGCAAAAACGCTTGGAGATTTATGCACAGAGAAGTATAGCCAGAGATCTCCAGACAGGTACGCCAAGAACTGACTACACCTCAGTAAAGGGGCAAATTGCTACAAGGAGCGCGACCCTACGCTCGATCATGAGTGAGCTTCCTATAGTTTGGCAACATTTGCAGACCATAAACGATAAAGTAATTACACCCAAAGTAGTGGGCAGGCCCCCCAAACGTGAATTTTTCCACACAACATTTTTCACCCGTGACCTTGGCGTGTTGGAAAACCAACGAGCGGAAAGAGACGGTAAATGGCTGGTCAGCAACAAGCACGATATGATCGCCCCTTTCCAACCGCCCGTGCCTGTTTACACTCACAAGCGACTGAACCGGCCTCCAGTACAAACCGGAAACACGATTGTAATAGACAGGGATCCGACCTCGGAATGGGATACAGAATTTTGGAGGCAAGGAGGATACTTGGACCAAGTCTTTCTGCGTGCCAAGGAGAGCAGATCCCCGGATCAATTGCGGAGAGCTTACAGGGATCGGATGATCAATTGGATCGGCTGGTCGATGGCGGGATTGCTGGTCCTGGCAAACATTATAATTGCCGCGATAAAGTACCTCTGATGGAGGCGAGACAGGAGAATGTCGTTGTGGCACTTAGCCCGCATCCACCGAAGAGGAGTGCGCGAGCAGGCTACGAGAGGTTGGGAAGAGATGGCGGCAAGCAGCAGTGTGTTGACCCCGACGGATTGGTACGGGTACTGAGTGTGTCGGCGACGTGAAAGGCATTTTGACCTGCCGCAGGGCTGGCGATGGGCGAGATCAGCAGGTGGATCGCGGTAGCGGACACGCCGGTTCCAGCTTGGCGCGGGACACCCGGCCCATCCCCCAGGTCAACGTGCTGGTCCACCAACTCAACCAGTCCCAGCTGATGGGCCAAAGTGACTGGTAGGATCAAATCGGCATTGGCCACCGGTCGGTGATCGTCGAAGGCAATCTGGATGCGGTCGGGGCGATCAGGCGGTGACATCCGCTGGGCGCTCTTCGTTTCGCGTTGGTTTTCTTTGTCAAAAACCATTCTCCCCGAAGCTGGGAGCACTTTCTCACCCTTCACAACGCCGACGCGCTCATCCTTTCAGTGGATTGGGGTTTAATCCACCCGGGAACGGATTCGATCAGAGGGATTGTCGGTTGCCCGTACATTAGCCAACAATATGGTTGGCAACGATATTGTTGGTATATTACTCTGATGACACCACCGAGCATTGGTCGGTTTAGAGATGCAATGACGACACTACGGATGAGCAGCAACTGGGTTGATGGAGACCGTTTCTTCGACCGCGAGGCGGAGCTTCGGTTACTACAGGAGCGGGTGGTGAACGGAACCCACACGTTGTTGACTGCCCAGCGCCGGATGGGAAAGACGAGCTTGGTGCGTGAACTGTTGCGCCGCTTGGATGAGACAGGTGAGTTCGCCACGGTGTTCGTGGATCTTGAGGGCGCCATGGATGCCGCGGACGCCGTCGCCGAGATGGCCGCCCAGGCCCGGTCACTCCAAGGCGTTCGGGGCAGAATAATGTCGTGGGCGGGCAACAGTCTTCGGAGCGTTCTCGACAACGTTGAGGAGTTGGGTGTTTCCGAATTTCGGGTAAGACTGCGAGGTGGAATGGACGCCGGCAACTGGCAGCGGGTCGGGGATCAGGTGTTTGAAGCTCTGGCTGCCAACGAGCGTCCGGTGGTGCTGGCCGTCGACGAGTTGCCCATACTGATCAACCGTCTGTTGAAGGGTCATGAGTACCAGATCACCCCCGAACGTCTGTCGGTTACCGACAGTTTCATGGGCTGGTTGAGGAGGTGCTGCCAAGCTCACCAGGGACGGGTCTGCCTGATCATTTCGGGCAGCGTCGGTCTGGAGCCGGTCCTGAGCCAGGCCAAGCTCAGCGCGCATGCGAATGTCTATGAGCCTTTTGACCTGAGAGCTTGGGACCATGATGTCGCGGCGGAGTGCCTGGCAGCGTTGGGTAGGGGACACGGGATAAGGCTTCCTGAGGAAGTACGGGGCGAGATGTGCCGGCGTCTGCGCTGCTGTGTGCCCCATCATGTGCAGCGGTTTTCCACCACCTCTACGAACACCTGGTGAGGGATCAGCGCCACGAGGCCACCTTGGACGACGTGGAGCTCGTGTATCAGCGGGACTTGCTCAGCGTCAGGGGTCAGCGAGATCTGGTTCACTACGAGGAGCGGCTGCGCATGGTCCTGGGGGACGATGGCTATACCGACGCTCTGAGCCTGCTGTCCGAGGCTGTGGTGAATGATGGGTTGCTGACACACTCGGTGGTCAGGCTCTACCGTGATGAGGCGGTCGATAAACGCGAGGAGGACGGCGTGGCCGATGTGCTCTACGTCCTGCAGCATGACGGGTACCTGGAGGAGCGTGACGGCGGATATAGCTTTGTATCCGGTTTGCTGGAGGACTGGTGGCGCTCCAGGCATGGACGGCAATTCACCTCGATCACCCAGCAGCAGTAGGCAAGAGAGGTTCCTGCCATGATGACTGGCATCAAGAAATACAACCCGGGCTTTCTCAGCGACGACGAGATCGTGGCGTCCTTCTGCGTAAGGAACACCGAATTCGAGTCTCTCCTGGAATCCCTGCACGCCAGCACCGGCAATTCCAACGCGCACTCCTTGGTCATTGGGCCCAGGGGCAGCGGCAAGAGCCATCTGCTGTTACGCGTGGCGGCTGAGATCCGGCGCAATGAGTCGCTATCAGGGTTCTGCCCCGTCGTATTCGCCGAGGAGAGCTACGAGGTTTCCACCATCGGAGAGTTTTGGCTGGGGTGTCTGGAGCACCTTGCGGAGCAGGCTGCGGAAGAGGAACGGGTCGACCTGCGGCTATCTCACGGCGACCTGCGGACCATTCGCGACGACCGGGAGTTGGCCAATCGATGCCTGGGAGCCATCCTGGACTTTGCCGACCGCCATGGCAAGCGAATGGTACTGTTGGTGGAAAACTTGAATATGCTCTTCGCTGATATGGTTGATCCCGAAGCCGGCTGGCGGTTACGCCACACGCTACAGACTGAGCCGCGGATAGTCCTGCTGGGCAGCGCCACCAGCAGGTTCGACGAGATTGATCACCCAGACCATGCGCTTTATGACCTCTTTCGCGTGATCACGCTGCATCCACTTGATATCGGGGAATGCGTGTCGTTGTGGCGGACCGTATCCGGGCAGGACGCTGAGGAACGTGTGGTCAGGCCTCTGCAGATTCTCACCGGCGGCAATCCACGACTGCTCGCCATCATCGCCCGATTTGGCGCTGGGAGTTCGCTCGATGATCTGATGGACGGTCTGCTGGACCTGGTTGATGACCACACCGAGTATTTCAAGAGCCATCTGGAGTCGCTTCCGTCTCAGGAACGGCGAATTTACCTGGCGCTGGCCACGCTGTGGAGGCCGGCCACCGCCAGGGAAGTTGCCGAACAGGCGAGGATGGACATCAATGTGACGAGCGCGCTGCTCAAGCGATTGGTGGAGCGCGGCGCGGTTACCATCGATGGGGGGACGCCGCGCCGAAGGCAATACTATCTGACCGAGCGTCTCTACAACATCTACTACCTCCTGCGCCGGGGCAGTGGAGAGAGCCAGGTGGTGAAGGCGCTGATAGATTTCATGGCCTGTCTGTACTCGCCCGCGGTGGTTTGGGACGCCTTCAGCGGCGCCATCCAGCACATTCCTGATGTCCGTATTTTGCGTCCGCGTTTAGCAGATTTATTTGCGGAGGGGATGCTTGATGAGGCAGACTATCTGGCGGAACTGGGGCAAACGGACGACGCTCTGGCGGTTCATGACGATATCATCCGACGGCTGTCCGCAGACGACGAATGCGCAACCAGCGGCTGGGTCGCCATGGTGCTGATGGAGAAGATGCAGTTGTTGCACGAGTCCGGTCGAGACCCCGAGGCCTTGGCCATCTGCGACGATTTGATCGCACGCTTTGGCGCCAGTGAGAAGGTCCGATGCGTTCTCGCCGTCACGGTTGCTCGAAACTTCAGGACCTTGGCGATGCTCGATGCAGGCCAGACCTCTACAGCTGTGTCACAGTTGGACCAGTCGCTGGCTCAACTCGGTGGCATGACAACTCCTTTGGACGGATTGGATGGTGTGGCAGAAGGCGTCTCGTTCCTTACCAAAGGGATCGCCCTCATGCGTGCCGGGCAGTTACCGGAGGCAGCGGCCGCATTCGACGAGGTGGTGGCCAGGGAAGAAGCGTTGGAGGAATGGGGTTCGATCAGCCTGGTGGCGACAGCGCTGGAACTCAAGGAAACCGTCTTAGGAACACCGATCAGCGAGGAGGAAGCATCGACGCTGCTGAGATGCCTGGCGCAAACAGGCGAGATCGATGTGGTTGCGATGAAGGCGTTGTTGCAATTCACCGTCAGAGCGGGAGCCCACAGGTCTCTTGAGATTATTGAAGCATCTCCGGCCGGCGCATTGCTGCTGCCCCTGGTTACGGCATTGCGACAAGGCATCGGTCAAGCTACCCACGTAGCGAAGGAAGTCGATGAGGTTGCCGAGGACGTGCGGCGGGAGTTGCTCACATTGAGCTTGCAGTTCCGGAGGGGTTCTTTACCGCTTATGTCCCGCTTCAGGTGGTGGATGACGCAGGGTAGTCCAACAGGCATTTGAAGATCGTGAACATCGGAGTGGCCTCCAGGCCTGATAGTCAACATTGGCGACCGTTGGGGAATTACCGGACAGGTAGCAGGTGATCAAGTTGGTTAATTTCGTTTGCGGGGATTGCATCGATGATGACGGGATCAGGGGATTTATATCTGCCAATGCGGAGGTTCACCGCTGCTCATTTTGCCAAGCCATCGGCGATGAACCTATCGCTGCTCCACTGGGAGAAGTCGGCGAATACATCAACCGGTGCCTCCGCCAGGAGTATGGAGATGCCGTGGATGAACTCCCACGGGACAGTGAGGAAAAGGAGTACTTCGGCAGCAACTGGGATTCCGAGGAAATGCTGACCGACGTTGTCGAGCTGGAATTCCCCAATGACCATAATGGCGTACTGCTTGGCGAGCTCGTGGGGTATCTGGACGACATCACCTGGTGCGAGCGGAATGGACTGGGACTGACCGATCTTGAAGGTAACTGTTCAGGATTGGGGGAAGCGAGCAGTTGGCGGCAGGAGGTGAGGGTGTTCAAGCCTTGGGCTCGCCAGGTCAGGGTCTTTCGATTATCGATGAAACAGGGACGGATGCAATCTTGGGAGTAAAGGGGGAAGGGATGTAGGGTCGGGTCATTCTCAGTTTGGGGGGTGATCATGGGGTCAGTGGAAGGATCAAAGGATGCGTCAGGGGACGGTTTGTCGTTGATCGAGGTGTTGGGTCGGGTACCGGACCCGCGCAGCGTGCACGGGAGGCGACATCCTTTGGGGGCGATTTTAGGATTGGCGGTGTGCGCCATGTTGTGCGGGGCACGCAGTCTGTACGCCATCAGCCAGTAGGGTCGAGACCAGGGGGAGGAGGTATCCGGGGCTGTGGGTTTCACCCGGCAGCGGACACCGTGCGTGTCCACGTTGCATCAGGTGTTCAGCAGGATGGATCGGGAGGCCTTTGAGGATGAGCTTGGGCGGTGGTTGCAGGAGCGGGGCCTGTCTGAAGGTGAGGTGGTGGCCATTGACGGCAAGGCGTTGCGGGGCATCCACGGTGATCAGTTGCCCGGGGTGCATCTGGTGGCGGCGTATGCCCATCAGGCTGGGGTCGTGGTGGGACAGCAGGCAGTCGGGGAGAAGAAGAACGAGCTGGACGCCGTCGCCGGTCTGTTGGGACAGTTGGACCTGCAGGGTCGAGTGGTAACGGGTGATGCCCAGTTCACCCAACGGGAGGTGTGTCAGCGGGTGGTAGCCCAAGGGGGCACTACTTCTTTGCCGTGAAGGGCAACCAGCCCACCCTGCTGGAGGACATCACCGCCATCTGGGACCGGGAACCGGAAGCGGCCCAGGCGACGCAAGTCGACCAGCACGGTGGTCGCATCGAACAAAGGCGGCTTTGGGTTTCCCAGTTGCTGGTGGGCTACAGCGACTGGCCGTATCTGGCTCAGGTCTGCCGACTGGAACGCATCGTCCGTACCAAGGGCAAGACCCGACGGGAGTTGGCCTGCGCCGTGACCAGCCTGCCGCCCGCCCAAGCCAGCCCCCAAAGGCTCCTGGCCTTATGGCGGGGACACTGGGGCATCGAAAACCGCGTGCACTGGGTTAGGGACGTTACCTTCGATGAGGACCGGTTCCAGGTGCGCACCGGCTCGGCGCCCCAGATCATGGCCGCCCTGCGCAACCTGACCATCAGTGTGATCCGGTTGGCTGGCGAAACCAACATCGCCGCTTGGGCGAGGCGTTCTTCGCCCTGTTGGAAGCGGGCGCGTGACTCTGCGACGAGCTCATCGTGATTGGCGAGGCGTTCGTCGGTCTGCTGGAGGCGGTTGGAAACCGCTTCGTTGACCTCAGTTTGGTCTTTGCTGAAAGAGCTCAGCGCGGCGATGACCTCGTCCAGACGCTGAACGATGGCCTGCCCCTCAGGTGTCAGGTTTTGTGGCACCTGCTCTTGTCCGTCCGGCGTGTTCATGCGAGTTCCCCCACTGACTCCCTACATATGCAGCGAGGATAGCAGATTCGGCCTCGGCGTCGGAAGCGTGGAACAGGCACGGAGGCAATGGCGGTACAGGTGATGGGCTGTGTCGGCGGAGGTTTACTCCGTGCAAGGATGTTTGGCTTTGTTTCTTCGTATCGCTCCTGGTTGGTGGTTTCGGATGGTTTTTGCCAGTCTGCCAGAGGAATTTGGGTCGGTGTCAGCCCCACGGCCGGGGGATTTACGCAAGGTTTTTGCCCGACTTGGATCGTGCGGACGGCTTCAGGCCGGCCGGCACGCAGCGAGTGGACTGTCGCTGGGTCCGCTGGCGACCGCGCCGCTGAATCATTGGGCGGACGATGGTCTCAGGCGGAACCGGGTTGCGATTTTGGATGCTGACGGATGGCCGTGAACGACCCGCGGTGACCTCTGGCTTGAACTGTACTGGATTTCACGTGATGAATACAGTATAGGAACATGCGTTCGGATCGGTCAAGGGGTATGGTGTCACGGATTTTTGCATGGATGGATGGGATGCCCGCCGAATCCGGCGTTGCTCAAGCGCTGGCCACGCTGACGGTCAGCACATCGAGGCCGTGGTATTTCTGGTGGCGGACGTCTGAGGCGTAGTGGCGCAGGAGGCGGTAGGGGACCTCGCCATCGTTGGGATCGGGGGGCAGGTCGGCGAGGCGGGCAATGCGGTCCTCCACGTTGGCGCAGGGCAGGATTGAGACGAATTCCAACTCCACGTTGCCGGCGTCGTGGCGGGCGCGAACGGTGAGGCGGCTGGGCGCTCCGGCATCTGGCGCGTCGGCCCGGGACACGATGGCCAGGGCCTCCTCGGCGGCCGCGGTCACCCGGTTGGCGGCTGCATCGTCGCAATCCAGGCGGTCGGTGAACGCGCGCAGGAAGTTGTCCAGCTTCCGCGGCGCCTCCTCGTCCAGGGTGAGCCGGAGGCGGCGTCCCCGGCGGTTGGTGAGTTCGAGCGCGGCCGACATGAGCACCGCAGCGGTGCCGCCGGCGGTCATGGCGTTGCCCAGCAGCACGGCCCAGAAGCCGTCGCCGATCAATTCGGGGAAGATGACGCTGTTCTGGAAACCGACGCCGACCCAGAAGGAGATGCCGACGACCACGGCCTTGCGGTGGTCGATGCCGTCGCGGAAAACGATGCGCATGCCCTGCACGAACAGCAGGGCGAAGAATACAGCGATGTAGGCGGCAGCCACCGGGCTGGGGATGGCGATCAGCAGGGCGGTGGCCTTGGGCAAGAAGGCCAGGACCAGCAGGATGACGCCGATGGCGATGCCAACCCGACGCGCCGCCATGCCGGTGATCTCGACCAGGGGAATCGTACCGGAGTAGGTGGTGTTGGGAAGGGTTCCGGCGATGCCGGACAGCAGATTGCCGAGGCCGTCGGCGTTGAGCGCGCCCTGCACGACGCGATAGTCGGTGGCCGTGGGGCGACGCCGTGAGACGCGCTGGATGGCGACGCCGTCGCCGATGGTCTCAATCGCGCCGACGATGGTGACGGCGATGAAGGCGGGCAGGAGGGCCCAGAACTCGGGGCTGGGGGTGAAGTCCAGCCCCGGCCATGATCCAACGGGAACGCCGAACCAGGGCGCGTCCAGCACCAACTGGAAGTCATACAGTCCCAGCGGGGCGGCGACCACGCAGCCGACGGCGGTGCCGATGACCGGGGACCAGAGCCGCAGAGGCTTGGGTCCGCGGAGCACCAGCGCGAGGATCGTCAACAAGGTTACGACCAGGACCACGGGAGCGGCCATGCCGGAGACGCCCTGCGGGATCTCGGTCAGCATGTCGAACACGATAGGCATAACCGTGGCGGCGATGAGCATGATCACCGTGCCGGTGACCACGGGCGTGAAGACGCGGCGCAGCGCCGGCAGCCAGGCGGCGAGCAGGAACTGGACCAGGGACGAAACGACGATCAGGCTCGCCATCAGGGCCGGGCCGGCTTCGACCAGCGCTGCGATGCAGACCGCGATGAAGGTGCCGGAGGTGCCCATCACCAGGACGTGGCCGGCCCCGAATCGCCAGAACCGGACGGCCTGCAGGATGGTGTTGGCGCCGCTGATGAGCAGAGCGGCGAATACGCCCCAGGCTATGTACTCGGCCGGCTGGTCGGCGATGCGGAAGACGATCACCACCGTGAGGACGATGCTGCCGACCATGACCAGCGCGCCCTGGAATCCGGCGCCGATCAGGAGCGAGTTTGGCGGGTTTTCGTTGGGTTCGTAGCGGACGTTCTCGTTTATGGATGTTTCAGCCATGAGTTATGCCTGCCAAGTCGTGTATCGGAAATCTAGGGTTCAGTTTTTGATCATTGCGTATATGTTCACTGACGTTATTACATTCACATTTTTATGGGTTCCATTATTGCAAGCGAGGCCAGGAGTATGCAAGTTGGCTAGCCGTGTCGCGGAAAAAGATGACCGGCTGCTTTTGCGGGCAGCCGGTCTGGAAGAAACCGTGGAGGGAAGTCACGCCGCGCTGGCGACGCTGACGGTTACGACGTCGAGGCCGTGGTACTTCTGGTGGCGGACTGACGATGCGTAGTGGCGCAGAAGCCGCAGGGATACCTCGCCGTCGTCGGGCACGGCGGGGAGGGCGCTGAGGTAGGTGAGGCGGTCCTCGACGTTCTCGCCCTCCAGGGCGGAGACGAACTCCAGCTCCACGTTGTTGCCCTCGCGGCGGGCGTTGACGGTGAGCCGCCGGGGGGAATCGTCCCGGTAGGTGTCGTCGTCTTGCGCGAGAATGACCAGGGTCTCCTCGCCGGCGGCGGCGAGGCGGTTGGACGCCTCATCGTTCCACCGTATGCGGGAGGCGAAGGCGCGCAGGAAGTCGTCCACCTGCTGAGGCGCGTCGTCATCCAGCGGCACGCGCAGGCGACGGCGACGGGGCTTGCTGAGCTCGACGAAGGCCGTAAGCCCCACAGCGACGATGGCGCCGGAGGTCATGCCGTTGCCGAGCAGGACGCCGATGAAACCCTCGCCCAAGAGTTCCGGGAAGATGACGCCGTTCTGGAACCCGACGCCCACCCAGAAGGCGATGCCGGCGACGGTGGCCTTGCGGTGGTCGAGCCCGTCCTGCACGATGATGCGCAAACCCTGGACGAAGAGCAGGGCGATGAGGATGCCCACGTAGGCGGCGGCCACGGGGGACGGGATGGCAATGAGGAGGGCCGTTGCCTTGGGGAAGAAAGCCAGGACGATGAAGATGACGCCGACCACAATGCCGACGCGACGGGCGGCGATTCCGGTGACCTCGGCGAGGGAAATGCTGGTGGAGTAGGTAGTGTTGGGCAGGGTGCCGGCCAGGCCGGACAGGAAATTGCCCACGCCGTCGGTGTTAAGGGCGCCCTGGACGACGCGATAGTCGGTGGCTCCGGGACGGCGGCGGGAGACGCGCTGGATGGCGACGCCGTCGCCGATGGTCTCGATGGCGCCGACGAAAGTGACGACGATGAAGGCGGGCAGCAGGGCCCAGAACTCCACGCCGGGAGTGAAGTCGAAGCCGGGCCAGGCGCCGAAGGGCACGCCGAACCAGGGGGCCTCCTTGACGTACTGGACGTCATACATGCCGAAGGGGGCCGATACTGCGCAGCCGACGATAATACCGGCAACGGGGGACCACAACCGCCAGGCCGCCGGGGCGCGCAGGACGAGGACGACGACGACCAGGATGGTAACCACGGCCACCAGGGGAGGGGCAACGGAGGCGGTGCCTTCCGGGGCGTCGCTGAGCATGTCGAACACGATGGGCATGATGGTGGCGGCGATGAGCATGATCACGGTGCCGGAAACCACCGGAGTGAAGATGCTGCGCAGCACGGAGAGGCGGGCGGCGAGGGCGAACTGGAACAGGGCGGACACGACGACGAGACTGGCCATCAGCGCCGGGCCACCCTGGATCAGCGCGGCGACGCACACGGCGAAGAACGCGCCGGAAGTGCCCATCATCAGGATGTGTCCGGCGCCGATGCGCCAAAGGCGGGCGGACTGGAGGATGGTGGTGATGCCGCTGATGAGCAGGGCGGCGAAGACGCCCCACGCGATGTAGTTTGCGGGCTGTTCGGCGATGCGGAAGACGATGACAACGCCCAGGACGATCCCGCCGATGATGAGCAGGGCGGCCTGGAAGCCAGCGCCGAGGGTGAGCAGAGTTGGGGGGTGTTCGTCCGGTTCGTAACGGATGTGTTCGTTCACTGGTGATGCAGCCAAGAGTCACGCTCCAGATACATGTGTGGCGTTATGGTCGTCCCTATCGGGAAAGCGTTAAGTATTCGACAGCTGACTTTATGCGAGCGCAAGTATCTTATCCTGACAGTCCATGGCGCAACGTCAAAGGGAGACCGATATAGGGCAATCGCTTGCCACAGAGAGGCAATTTGCATGGATAAACAGGATAAACGGGATGAACAGGATGTTATAGAGAACATCACCCCGAACATGATACGGGGCCGGAATGACGATTCAAGGTGAAAAGCCGCAATGTGTGGCTTTGAAATGGCCTAGCGACGAAGCGAATGCGCGGGTTCCAGCATAGTTTGCGCGGCCCGGTTGGCGGGCATACAATGACGACGCCAACTACCCCAGTTTCGCAGGCGTCGCCGGCCCGCCGGAACCGACGCCGGACACACCAGGAGGCGCAACCATGCCAATCGAAAAGCTATCGTCCGCCCTGGACGCCATCATCGACACCGACGCGCCGATTGAGGAGCACGGCTCCGGATACGGAGGCACGGAGGGACCCGCCGAGGGCCCGGTTTGGTGGAGCGACGGCGGCTACCTGTTGTTCAGTGACATCCACAACGACCGTCGGATGCGGTATACCCCCGGCTCCGGTGTGACCGTGGAGGCCGAGCCGGTGAACCGGCACAACGGGCTGACCCGCGACCTGCAGGGTCGCCTGATCGCCGCGGAGCACGACGGCCGGCGGGTCAGCCGGCTGGAACACGACGGGTCGACCACGGTGCTGGCCAACCAGTTTCAGGGCCGACAGTTGAACCGGCCCAACGACGTGGTGGTGAAGTCCGACGGCAGCATCTACTTCACCGATCCGTGGACCTTCCGACGGCCCCGGGAGCAGTGGGAGCAGACCATTTCCGGCGTGTACCGCATTTCACCGGACCTGGGCACGCTGACTCTGCTGGTGAGCGACTTCGTGGTGCCCAACGGCCTGGCGTTCAATCCGGATGAGACCGTGCTGTACATCAACGACTCGCGCCGGGGCATCATCCGCGCGTTCGACGTGCAGGACGACGGCAGCATAGCCCTGGCGTCGGATCGGCTTTTCAAAGACCTGCGCGGCGAGCGCGAAGGCGTGCCGGACGGTATGAAGGTGGACGTCGAGGGCAACGTGTACTGCGGCGGCAGCGGCGGCCTGCACATCATGAACGCCGGCGGCGAGACGCTGGGCATCGTGGTGCACGGGCAGCCGGCGACGACCAACCTGTGCTTCGGCGGCGACGACTGGAAGACACTGTACTTCACCAGCCGGAACACCGTGGGCAGCGTGCCGGTGAAGATCGCGGGGGTTCCGGTGCCGGTGAAGTAGAAGCAAGCGGGAAAGACGACGCGGCGGGGGCAGGAACGGCATGCCCCCGCCAAGGGAGCGTATTGTGCCTCTGTCTGAGGATTGGAAAATCGGCGCTCGGCGCATGATAAAGCGAGACCCTGAATTACACGCCGAGACAGTGAAGGGAATACTGGAGCTGCTGACTACAGAAGACGACGAAGACCAGAGGGTAGCCCGCAGCATGGCCCGAGGGCTGCTGGAGCTGGAGTTCGAGACGGACGCCGAGTTGCTGGAGCAGCTGCGGCAACCCATCTCCGCTTGATGTGAAGTGCCGCCGGGGTCCGGTGCTAGAATGACGGTATGATTGAAATCCGCTCATACATTGACTGGCGAGGCCGATGCCCTTTCAACCAATGGCTGGAACGGTTGGACCCGCCAGTACGGCAGCGCATTACCAGAATCGTAGACAGGATGACAGAGGGCAATCTGGGAGACTCACACAGTGTAGGCGAAGGCGTAGTTGAGCGCCGGATCCACTTCGGTCCCGGCTATCGGATCTACTTCGCCTGGGATGGCCCTGCGCTGATAATTCTGCTGGGCGGCGGCGACAAGAGCGACCAAAACGATGATATAGCCAGAGCCAATGAGAGCTGGTGGGATTACCAAAATCGGTGAGGACATGCCTATGAATATGCCACGCTCTGAAGACTGGAAAATTGGCGTGCGCCGGATGTTGAAAAAGGATCCGGAGTTTCGCATCGAGACGGAAAAGGACATACGCGAGCTGCTCATGACTGGCAACGACGAAGACCAGAGGGTAGCCCGCAGCATGGCCCGGGGGCTGCTGGAGCTGGAGTTTGAGACGGACGCGGAATTGCTGGAACTGTTGAAGCAGCCGATTTCCGCCTGACGACCAAACCACACAAACACAACAGGAGGCAACAAGATGCGCGTAGTTAGGATTGCGAACGTAGAGCACGTACCGCTGGGAACGGCGGAGGCCGTGCCGGGGTGGACCGGGGGCGACGTGCACCGCACCCGCCAGCCGATCATTCCCGAGGGTGAGAGCGACTTTTTCAACGCCAGCGTGGTGAACTTCGAGAAGGGCGCCCAGACCGGGTGGCACGTGCACAGCAGCGACCAGATCCTGGTGATCACGGTGGGCAACGGCATCGTGGCCAACGAGACCGAGGAGCATCACGTGGGCGTGGGCGACGTGGTCCAGATCAAGGCCGGGGAGAACCACTGGCATGGCGCCACGGCCAACGGCTACATGGGGCACATCACCATCACCACCAACGACAGCACCGCCAGCCGCTAACCACAAATCAATCTTTACATCGATGAACAGGATGGACAGGATTGATTTGGCAGACAACAATCCTGAGATCCTGTTCATCCTGTATATCGATGTGAGGAAAAGTTATGGACCTGATTGATGAGATTCTCGATAACGTGAAGACGATTGCCGTGGTGGGCCTGTCGGACAATCCGGCTCGGGACAGCCACGGGGTTTCCCGGTACATGCAGTCGCAGGGGTACCGGATCATTCCGGTGAATCCGGCGCTGAAGGGCGCGACGGTGCTGGGCGAGCAGTCCTATGGCGATCTGGACGCGGCGCTGGCAGCGGCGCAGGCCGAGGGGTTGAGCATCGACCTGGTGGACGTGTTCCGGCGCAGCGAGTTCGCCGGGGCCGTCACGGACGACGCGGTCAGCATCGGGGCGCGGTACGTCTGGATGCAGGACGGCGTGGTCGACCAGGCGGCGGCGCAGCGCGCGCGGGACGCCGGGCTGGGCGTGATCATGGACGACTGCATCCTGCGGCAGCACAAGCGGCGACGGGGCGGGTGACCCGGACCGTTAGGCCGGCGACGGAGCGGGACAGACTGCCATGAAGTACGACAACCCGTTCCCGGGGATGAACCCGTACCTGGAGCACCGGCACATCTGGCCGGGGTTCCATAATCGCTTGATTGCAGTCCTGGCAGAGCGATTGGGGCCGCAGCTTCCTGCGCGTTACCGTGTAGAACTGGAACAGCGGGTAGATATTGAATCCCCTGCCGGCCCGCCGCCTGACTTGGCGTTCATGATCCCGGATGCGCTGGTGACCGATGAACCCTCAGGACCGGCGTCGCAAACCGTACCTGCTGTGGGAGCTTCCGCTGTCGCCACTTCCCCGGTGGAAGATTACGCAATACGGGTACGGATGCCGCGTGAGGTCAAAGTTACCTGGCTGCGCATCGAAGCCATGCCGGATCAGGAACTGGTTACCATCATTGAAGTCCTGTCCCCCACCAACAAGGCGCCGGGGCGAGAGCGGCAGCGCTACGAGCGCAAACGCGAAGTCATCGTCGGTAGCGGGGCCAATCTGGTGGAGATTGACCTGCTGCGCGGCGGGCCGCCAATGCCGCTGGAAACACCACCGCCGTCCAGCGATTACCGCATCCTGGTGTGCAAGGGCTGGCAACGCCCCAGCGCGCTGCTGTACCCCTTCAGCGTCCGGCAACCGATTCCGCCTTTCATCCTGCCGCTGCTGCCCGAGGACGATCCGCTGACGGTGGATCTGGGTCCCATCATCAACGCGATGCACCATACGGCCCGTTACGGCCAGGTGGCGCGGTATCACGAGCCGCCGCCAGAGCCGGCGTTTGAGGGGGAGATGGAGGAGTGGGTGAAGGAACGGGTGGCGAGGTTTGTTGCGGCGGGTTAGCTGGTTATATGCCGTGATGGCACGTCAAGCGAAATAGCCGGCGCTCTCAGGCCGGGCTGCCAGCCGGTGCCGTCACCTCTGTTTGCAACCCAAACCTGGCTGTGTGTATGGCTATCTGCTCCGCCGCGAATTGCGTCGCCTCGAACAGGTCAACGAGGTCGCTTATCTTTTCGACATAGAGCAGGCCGTTCATGGCGTTGTGGTTACGCAACTCTTCCAGCGTCATTCGATTGCGCTTGATGCCGTTGCAGGTGCGATGCAGCAGCGCCAGGTTGTAGAGTTCGTCGTTGCCCTGGGTTCCCTGGGCCGCTCGGCGCGCGCGGATGTGGTCAACTTCCAGCAGGGTTTCGTCCAGGCTGCCGTTGGGACGGCGTGGTTCGTAGCCGCAGCCCCAGCAGCGGGGACCGAACTGGTCCATCAGCAGCCGTTTAGCATCGTCCTTCGGAATGCGCCCCGACCAGCTGGATGACTGCGTGCTCTGCCTGGCTCCGCGCCTGGGTTGCCGCAGGTTGTGATGCGGCGCTGGGTCAACGTCGTCCCGCACCGGCAGTTCCCCCGGGCCGATGGTGCGGCTGGTGGTCCACTGCTGGGGTTCCTGAAAGCCTCGGTCTTTCCTCACCGACGCCAGGGCATCTTTGGTGGCGTCGGTCATGCCCTCCAGGGCAATGCCGTTCAGATAGAACCGACGCTTGAGCATGGTCCACGCCCGGTAGGCCATGTCGCAAGCGATCCACCGGCGGCCCAGATTTTCCGCGGCAATTGCCGTCGTCGCGCAGCCGGCGAATACGTCTAGCACTACATCGCTTGGGTTGCTGCCGGCGGCGATGAGCCGTTCGTAGAGAGCCAGGGGTTTTTGAGTCGAGTAACCAGTGTATTCGCCGCGGCCGGCGCTGTAGTTGGTGAACCCGGTGGGTGACAAGATCAGGTTCTGCGGGGGGATGCCCGGGTCTGCGGCGGCGTACCGCTTGATACCAGGCCACCGCCCGCGCTCCGGGTGGTGAATTAGGCCGGCGGTTTCCAGGGCATCAAGACGCTGGTGCAGGTCTTCAATAGCGCGGTATCCGGGGATAAATTCCCGCTCAATGTATTCTGCATACCGGCCGGTTCTGGGCACCGACCAGCAACGTCCCATCTCAAAAACGTCGTACCCTTGCCAAGGCAACGTGCTGGGACTGCCGCGCTGGGCTTCGTGCAATGGGCCAGTGAGGTTGTCGGAACGGTAACGGCCATGCTGATCTTGAGAGGGATATGTAGCCCGCAGTTGCTCGTCAGTTTTAGTTTCTGCGATGGCCTCTCCATTCCAAGTGTAGGCAGCGGTTTTTCCATAAAAGAATATATGGTCCAGTATGCGTCCGTAACGTCGGGCGTCATTGTGAGCTACGGCTCGTCGCCAAGTAACTTGACTGATGAAATTGTCGGCCCCAAATACAGCGTCCAGCAGCATCCGCAAATAACTGTTGGCGTGGTCATCGCAATGCACGTATATGCTGCCAGTCGGCTTCAGCACGCGGCGGCATTCCAGCAGCCTTGACGCCATGAACGCGATGTATGCCGCCTCGTTCTCGGACGCGCACGCCTCCACCGCCTGAATTACGGAGAACACCTCAGGATAATCGTCCTCAATCAGCATCTTCCACTGCGGGTGTACGTCCTCGTCCCAACTCCAGATGTCACGTACGCGGGTTTCCCCACGGCCTTCGTTGTGCTCCACGCCGTGAGCCTGGGCTAGGGCGATTTCCTCGGCGTACTCAGGGTCGCTGATGGGCGGGCGCGGCCGGCCGGTGAAGGTTTCATTGGCCGCAAAGGGCGGGTCGATGGCAATCAGGTCGATGCACTCGTTGTTCAACCGGCGTAGGAACGTCAGGTTGTCCATGATCGCCAGCGTCCGGTTCGCTAGGTTGAGGTCGCTCATAGGTTCTGCTCCCGGCTTTACTCCGGCGGTTAGGCGGGGCGATTCTACCACTGTACACTGGCATTCCTGAATCGTCTGCTGTCAGCAGTGCCGGGTTTCAGATTCTAGAGCAGCGAGTTGCGAGGGCAAAGACGGGTTTGCGCTCTTGTTCCAGCCCGTCCGGTTCCTCTTGTTTCTTGACACTCAAACGGGCCGGCGAGTAGTATGCGGCCATCTCCAGATGGTTGTTCCGTGCGCGTTTTGGCAGTGGTCAGCGCGTGCGGAAACCGTCGTTAATCGTTACGGTTGAGACTGTAACCGCCACAAAACCCCCAGGAGGTACACGCAATGCCCACCAACCAGGAAATTGCCCAGATGGCGCACCTGATGCGTCGGGCCGGCTTCGGCGCCACCTACGCCGAGCTGGAACAGCGCGCCGCCGCAGGCTATGAAGCCACCGTCGAAGAACTGCTCAACCCCATTGCCCAGCCTGACCTGGAAATGGACATCCTGGAGCGGCACTTCGTCGACTGGAAAGAAATGAACGCCCTGGAAGTGAACCAGGCGTATCTGACCTACCGGATGATCAACACCAAGCGCCCGTTGCAGGAGAAGATGGCCATCTTCTGGCACGGGATCCTGTGCACCGGCAACTCCAAGTGCGAGCACGGACGGCAGATCCAGTTGCAGTTGGACATGTTCCGCGACTTGGGCATGGGCAGTTTCGACGTCCTGCTCAAGGGCCTGTCCCGCGACCCGGCCATGGTGTTCTACCTGGACAACTGCATGAGCCACAAGGGCGCGATCAACGAGAACTGGGGCCGCGAGCTGCTGGAACTGTTCTCCATGGGCGTCGGCATGGACGGGCACGCCAACTACTCCGAAGACGACGTAAAGGAAGCGGCCCGGGCGTTCACCGGCTGGACCATCACCAACGCCGTGCCTCGGTATCCCTACGGCCGGTACGAGTCGAACTTCATCTACAACCCGTACGACCACGACAATGACGAGAAGACCTTCCTGGGCGAGACCGGGAACTTCAACGGCGATGACATCGTTGACATCATCGCCCGTCAGCACTCGGCGGCGCGGTTCGTGTCGCGCCACCTGTACAACTTCTTCGTGGCCGACGAGGTGCAGGTTCCCGCCTGGCAGAACACGCCGCCGCGGGATCCCGAAGCCATCGCGCTGCTGGAGCAGACGTACTTCGACTCCGGCTACAACCTGACCGCCATGCTGCGGGTCATGTTCAACTCCGATTTCTTCAAGAACGCCCGCTTCGAGAAGGTGAAGAGCCCTACCGAGGTGGTGATCGGCACGATGCGCCTGGTTCAGGACTTCACGTCGCCGAAGCTGGGCCTGCAGCCCCTGGCCAACACCATCCGGTACATGGGTCAGGATCTGATGAACCCGCCCACGGTGGAGGGCTGGCACACCGGCGCCGAGTGGATCGACTCGGGCACGCTGGTGGAGCGCATCAACTTCGCCGCTGACCAGGTGGGGAACACCGGCCTGCCCGGCGTTCGCGAGATCGTGGCGCGGCTGGACAGCGAGCAGGTGAACACCGCTGAGGGCATCGTTGACCGATGCCTGGAGATGGTCGGAGCCTACGAGCTGGCGACCGAGACCCGGGACCAACTGGTCGCCTTCGTGGGCAACGCGGAGCCGGGGACGCCCGAGTACTCGGAGACCATCGCCCAGACGCTGCAGCTGATCGTGAGCACCCAGGAGTACCAGTTCGCGTAGTTAGCATTCAGTTACGGTTGCTCTGGATTGCTAATCGGCGGCCGGGGCAACCAATAACTGGCGCGGCAGCGTAAGCGTAAAGGATGGTGGAGCGACGGCAAGAATCGGGACGTGACCGGCGCATCGGTATTCCGAATATTCCGGTCAGAGCTGCTCCCTGGTATCTCACCGTATTCACCGTCATCACCGTGTATCTGGCAGTGACCAACACGCTGTTTGCAGTAGCTACGGAAAAGATCACTGATTGGCAAGCGATACAGTACGTCGCCACCGGCGAAATACTCAGGGCGGGTGGAGTATCGCTGATCGTATCACCGATTGTTGTTGAGGTAGGAAGATTGGTTCTCGCGGAAATTTGGACCGAACGGCGGCTCCGCAAAGCACGTCAAGAAGGCCAACAGTTCCAGCAGTCTCAGTGGGAAGACTGGAATCGGCGCCGATTGGAGGCCGAGGCCAAGGGTGAGCCATTCGACGAACCTCCGCCCCAACTGGATAGCAAATAGGCCGGGCCGGCGGAATCTGGCAGTTCCCGGAACGCCAGTTGATGAACTGCCGCCCGCGCGATGCCGACGCACTCCATCGAAAGGAGAAACACAATGACCGCTACGAAGAAAGACCCGGTGCTGGTGGTGCTCCAGCTTTCCGGCGGCAACGATGCGCTGAATACGGTGGTGCCCCACGGGGACCCGCTGTACTACGACAACCGCCCGTCAGTGCGGGTGCCTGAAGGCCAGGCCCTGGACCTGGATGGGTACGTTGGCCTGAACCCCAACATGGGCCCGCTGAAGAGGCTGTTTGACGAGGGCAAGGTCGCCGTCATCCAGGGCGTGGGCTACGCCAACCCCAACCGGAGCCACTTCCGCAGCATGGACATCTGGCACACCTGCGAGCCCGACAAGCAGGGCACCGAGGGCTGGCTGGGTCGCGCCATCCGCGAGATTGACCCGAACAAGGAAAACGTGCTTACCGGCGTGAACTTCGGCCGGGGCCTGCCGCGGGCGCTGGCTGCTCCGGGCGTCCCCGTTGCCTCCGTGGGGAACCTGGCCACCTACGGCGTGCTGACCGGCATCGAGGCCGAGGACCAGCGCACCGAGGCGCTGGACATCTTCTCCAAGATGTACTCACCGACCATCGGCCGCAGCGCGGTGGTGGAATACCTGTCGCAGACGGGAACCGACGCTCTCAAGGGCGCGGACATCCTGAGTACGGCGCCGGAGATGTACAGCTCCAGCATTGAGTACGGGCAGGACGTGGTGGCCCAGTACATGAAGAACATCGCCCAGGTGCATCTGGCCGGGTTCGGCACGCGGATCCTCTACACGACGGCTCCCTACAACAGCTTTGACACCCACGCCGGCGAGCTGGCGGCTCATGCCAGCCTGTGGGGCAACACCTCCAATGCCATCGCCGACTTCATGGACGACCTGCGCGAGCACAACGCCAGCGACAACGTCACCCTGCTGGTCTTCACCGAATTCGGGCGCCGGGTGCACGACAACGGCTCGGGCACCGACCACGGCAGCGGCGGCGTGGCGTTCGTGGTGGGCGACAACGTGAAGGGCGGGATGTACGGCGAGTATCCCTCGCTGGAAGAGGACAAGCTCCTGGAAGGCGACCTGCACTTCAACAACGACTTCCGCAGCATCTACACTGACCTGATCGAGAACTGGATGGGTCTGGATGCCCAGCCGCTGGTGAACGGGACGTTCGAGAAGTTCAACTTCATCTAGGCGGAAAACCGGGGGCGGATTAACGTCCGCTCCCACCCGCCGAAACACCCGTCATCCGTTCCAACGGAGGAATATCTCATGACCACAACCATTGATCCCACGGCGCTGCCCGCCGTAGGCATCGATCTGCAATACAGCCATACCATCGGCCGGGCGGAATTCTCCGGCCCGGGGTTCCGCAACCCCACGGCCATGGCCCGGGGCGAAGAGGACGTGATGTACGTCGCCAACCGCTCCTATGACTACCGGCCCGACGGTAAGCGCATCACCATGTGCACCGTGGGCGAAGAGTTCATCGGCGAGTTCGCCAAGGGCGTCTTCGAGCAGGGCGACGGCGAGTCCGTTTCCACGGACGGGGCCATCATCTGGCCCACGGCGATAACCGTCGGTCCCAACGGAAACGTCTACCTGGCGGACGAGTACCTGGACCGGATCAGCATCTACTCGCCCGACGGCGAGTACCTCGCCAAGTGGGAGCGCCCGGGCGACGGTGACGGCCAGTGGGACAAGCCCACCGGCATGGTGTTCGCGTCCGACGGGACCCTGTACCTGGTGGACTGCAACAACCACCGCGTGCAGATGCTCACCGCCGACGGCGAGTACATCGGCCAGTGGGGCGAGTTCGGCAACGGCCCGGGCCAGTTCAACATGCCCTTCGGCATCGAGGTTGACCAGGACGGGAACGTGTACGTGGCCGACTGGCGCAATGACCGGATCCAGAAGTTCACCGCCGACGGGAAGTTCCTGATGCAGTTCGGTGCGACGGGCGACGGCCCCGGCCAGTTCAACCGGCCGACCGACGTAGCGGTGGACAACGAGGGCTCGATCTACGTGGCGGACTGGAACAACGACCGGCTGCAAATCTTTCATCCGGACGGCTCCTACGCCGGCATGACCTACGGCGAGGGGACGATCTCAACCTGGGGCAAGGGCAAGATTGACGCCAATCCCGAGATGTGGGAAGAGCGCAAGATAGCCCAGGGCCTGGATCGCGAGAAGCTGTTCTGGGGCCCGATTGCCGTGGAGTGCGACGACGAGGGCCGCATCTTCGTGGTGGAGACCGCGCGCTCCCGGATCCAGGTGTTCCAAAAGCTGGACTCGCTCTTCTACGGGGTCAACGAGCGGGTGGCCGGCGGCGGCGGACGCCTGTAAGCCGAACCACTGCGACGCTGCGGGTGGGGGAGGTTGCACAGCCTCCCCCATGAGCGTGTGCATGCGTTGCCGTTGCCGGGGATCTGGCTCAATCCCGGCGAGATCGCCACGCTTCGCTGGCAATGACAGTTCGAGCGAACCGGGTAGGCGTGAGGCTGACTGGGGACGGGCCTGGTTGCCCGTGCGGTGTTATACTGGGTAATCCATACGATTGATGGGTTCGATATTGTGACTACACAGGAACATCTCGTCGCGCGTTTGAAGCCGCTGGGGATCAGGCTGACGCCGCAGCGCCTGGCTATTGCCGAAGTGGTGGTCAACTCAGCGGACCATCCGACGGTGCGCGACATATTCGAGAGGGTAAGGGATTTCTTCCCCTACGTGACCCTGGCGACGGTGTATTCCACGCTGGCGATGCTGGAGCGTGCAGGCATCGTGCGGGAGCTGCCCTTCCAGAAGCAGTCCCGTTATGACGCCAACCTGTCGCCCCACGCCAACCTGGTGTGCCTGGGCTGCGGCGCCGTGGTGGACGCGGACGTGGGGCAGGAGGGCGTGGCCGACCTGCAACGGGCAATAGGTGAGAATACGGACTTCCAGATCTCCTCTCAGCGGGTCGACTTTTACGGCTACTGTGAAGGGTGCGCCCGAAACAATTGAGCGACACTCGTGATTGATTGGGTGTGATCAGTCGTGGTGACGTACCACATAAGTTACGGAGAGCCGCGCCGGGGGTTCGATTACAGGAAACTCCTGATCGTCCTGGGTATCCTGCTGGCGCTGCTCATCCTGGCTGCGATCGCCTACGGCATCTACTGGCTGGTGGCCAATAGCGACGGCATAGACGTGCCGGACTTCGCGGCGTCGGAAGAGGTTCCACAGGGCACGCCGCTGAACGAGGTTCTGACCTCCCTGTACTTTGACAACACCAACACGGTGTTCCTGGTTGATATGAGCAAGAGCATCTCGGACGGCGGGAATCTGCCGGTAGTCAGGGATGCCTTGCTGGAAGTGGTGCTGCCCTACGTGGGCGATGAAGGAGGCACGGCCACTGAAAACAGCCGGGCGGCCTTAATGACCTTCACCGACGATACCAAGATGCTGGCGGAGATGGGATCATTCGAAGAGTCCCCGGAAGCGGTGAGACAGTGGGTGACGGCGGTAAACGACATAAACGAAATGGCGACGCAGGACAAGCCGGCGTACATATACGACGCAATGGAGGACGCCCACGCTCTGTTGGACGAACTCAGCGACCCATCCAGGTTGAACGTGATAGTGTTGCTGACCGATGGCTCCGACGGAGGGTTCAATGTGATTGATCCCGCCAGCGCGACAGTGTGTCCTCCCGAGCTGGGCGTTCCGGCCGGTCAGGTGTGCAGTCGCCTGTCAGTCGGCGAGACGGGGGAAGAAGCCTACGTCCCGTTCGACCCGGCGACTCTGCAACCGTGCCCCGCGCAACTGGAAGGGGCTCACGACAAGGCTTGCTCCGAATCCTCCAGCGAAACCAGCCAAACCGAGTTGCTGGGGCTCCTGGGATCCGAGGGGAAGGTATCCAATCTGATGGTGCACACGATTGGGTTCGGCCAGGAAGCGGACCAGGCGCTGCTGAAGCTGCTGGCCAAAGCGGGCAAGTACGAAGGCCGATACGTTTACGCCGACCACTAACCGGTGCGGGTTCGCGCATTGGCCCGTATAACGCGGCTCAGCCTCGTCAACTACCGTAATTTCCGCGAAGTCGATTTCGCGCCGCCGGCGGGCGTGTCGGTGTTCTACGGCGGCAACGCCCAGGGCAAGACATCCCTGCTGGAGGCGGCGTACACGCTGGCCGTGGGCCGCTCCTTCCGCACGGAACGCGAACGACAAGTGCTCAACTTCGACGCGGCCCGCGACGGCGCCGCGGCCTACATCACCGGGATCGCCTGCGTCGATGGGCAATCGCTCATGGTGGTGATTGGCTACCAACCGGCGGTCCGGGAGGCCGGGGCCGGCGGAGGCGGCGATGCCAACGGCCCTGAACCCGCAACACTGCCGCCGGTGTCGAAGCAGATCCGGGTCAACCGCCAGCCCGCCACTGCGGCCGGCTTGGTTGGGCGAATTGCCGCGTCGCTGTTCTCCGTGGACGACCTGGACTTGGTGCTGGGTTCGCCCGCGCACCGCCGACGCTATCTTGACGTGCTGATCAGCCAGGCGGACCGGTCGTATCTACAGGCGCTGCAACGGCTTCAGGCCGCCCTGCGGAACCGGAACGGTCTGCTGCGGCGCCGGCGAGAAGGGCATGTTGATCCCGAGGAACTGGAGTATTGGGACGAGCAACTGGTCCAGTGGGGGGCCGCGGTGACCTTCGGGCGATCCGAGGCGCTGGCACGGCTGTCCGTTTTTGCGCGCCGGCAACATGGCGAGCTGGGCGAACCGGGGCAGGACCTGGCGCTTGAATACCTGCCCAGCGTGTTGCCCGGGGATGATGCAGAGGATACTGCGTTGGCGTTTCGGCGGGAGTTGCAACGTGGCTCGGCGCGGGAGCAGGCCACTGCGATCACAGCGGTGGGGCCACACCGGGATAACTTTGCCATGTACTTGAACGGCCGGGACGCTGCATCTTTTGCATCACGGGGCGAAGCTCGCACCATCGCGCTGGCGCTGCGTTTGGCGGAGGCGGAGTACTTGGCGGAAACGCGGGGCGATGATCCGATCATCCTGCTGGATGACGTGTTTTCGGAAATGGACGACGGGCGGCGGGAGAGGGTCTTGCAAAAGGTCGCCCGGTATCGCCAGACTCTGATCACCACCACCGACGTCGGACCGGTTCGCGCCGCCCTGGGCGACGGCGCAGCCTACTTCCGTGTGGCGGATGGCGTGGTGTCTAATGAATGATGAAAATGGCTGCGTCCATCTGTCAGAAGCAGGATTTTCAAGATTTGGGGATTTTCAGGATTGGAACCGTTCTACGATGATGATTTCCTAATCCTGTCCAATCATAAAATCCTGTAAATCCTGCTTCTGACGAAATTGTGTTGCATGAGTACTGAAACTATAACCGCCGCCGCTGAAATCCTGGCCGCCGCCGAGTATGCCGTCGCCCTGACCGGGGCCGGCCTCTCGGTGGAGAGCGGGATACCGTCGTTTCGCGGGCCGGACGGGCTGTGGACCAAGTACGGTCAGCCCAGCAACCTGTCCTATCGGGTGTTCTCCAGAGATCCGCAGGACTGGTGGGAGAAGCGGCTGAGCGACGAGGTGACGCCGGGGAACCCCACCTATGACCTCAAAGAGGCGGTGGACAACGCTCAACCCAATCCGGGTCACGTTGCTATCGCGGAGCTGGAGGAGGCGGGAATCATCAAGGCGGTGATCACGCAGAACGTGGACGACCTGCACGGCCGGGCGGGCAGCCGCAACCTGTTGGAGATCCACGGCAATCGCAACTACCTGCGCTGCATCGGGTGTGGATGGCGACGGCCCCGGGCAGAGCGCGCCATTACCGACGTGCCGCCGCTGTGCGCGGAGTGCGACGAGGTCATCAAGCTGGACACGGTGATGTTCGGCGAGCCCATCCCGCGCGGTGTTCTGGATGCGTGCTTCGCGGAGACGCAGCGGTGCGACGCGATGCTGCTGGTTGGGACGTCGGGAGCGGTGAATCCGGCGGCGCAATTGCCGCTGGTGGCGCGGGAACGCGGAGCCAGGATAATCGAGGTTAACCCCGAACCGACGCAGCTTACGGCCGCGGCTGACGTGGTGGTAACGGGGCCGGCCGGCGAGATGCTGCCGCGTATCGTCGAAGCATTGGCGCTTTCCCGGCGCAACTGGCCTTCCCACGGAAACTAATCGCCGTGGAAGCAACGTAAGCAAGGCATGGTAGACACACTGAACAACTGGTGGCTGGAGGTGGTCGCGGCGGCCGCGGCAATCGGGCTGGAGTGGCATGACCTGCTGGTGAGCCTGGCGATCATAGCCGGACCGGTGTTATTCGCAGTGCTGTTCAGCCGGATCCTTTTCCGGTTGATGCTGCGGGCGGCGAGCCTGTTCCCCGGCGACCTGGATGACCACTTGGTTGCCACGGCGAAGGGACCGGTGACGGCGTACATAATCCTGTTGGGTGTGTACCTGGCGATAAAAATACCGCTGGAGTTGCCGGATGCAATCGACACCGTTGTGGATCGGGTCTTCGCGGTAGCCGCGATATGGGTCGGCGCGTACATGATCAACGCGGTGGGCACCAGCGGGCTGACGTGGCTGCAGGATTACCTGGCGAGCACGCCGGCGGCCAACACCAGCAGCTGGGCGCTGCCCCTGGCACGCCGCAGTCTGCTGCTCGTCGTCGCAGTGATGGCGGTGATGGTGTCCCTGGACGTGCTGGGCATCAACATCACACCGCTGATCGCGGGACTGGGTATCGGCGGGCTGGCGGTGGCGCTGGCGATACAGCCGACGCTGAGCAACCTGTTCGCCGGGACCTACGTGATCACCGAGGGCGTGGTCAGTCCCGGGGACTACATCGACATGGAAGGCGGCGTCAGCGGGTACGTGGTGGACGTGAACTGGCGCAGCACCCGGCTGCGCACGTGGGGCAACAATCTGGTCATCATTCCCAACTCACGGTTCGCGGAGACCGTCATCACCAACTACAGCAAGCCCGACGAGCACGTCAACGTCTACCTGACCTGCGGCGTGGCCTACGAGAGCGACCTGGCCCGGGTGGAGCAGGTCGGGCACGAGGTGATGGAGAGAGTGCTGGTCGAACACCCGGGGGCGGTGCTCGATTATGGAGCGTACTTCGGCTATGAGAACTTCGGCGAAAGCAACGTGGATTTCTGGCTGTTCGTGCAGGCCAAGGACCGTCTGGCCAGCTTCGAGGTGCGCACGGAGCTGATCAAGCAATTACACGCGCGGCTGGCCGAGGAAGGGATCACGATCAACTACCCGGTGCGGACGCTGCACTTCCCGGACGGCTGGAACCCGCAGGACGGGACGCCGTTGCCGCCGCAGACCCCAAGCGTGCGACGGCCGGCGATATCGCATTCGCGGACGGCGACAGCCGAAGATACACCCGACGGCGGTGGGGACGGGCCTGACGTCTGATATTGCGAGGCGCGGCAGGCTGCAAGAACGGCGGGCAGTACCGTCCCGACGAAATTGCCGTGCCTCGCTCGCAATGACCGTTAGGTGAAGGCGGAGCCTTGCCCCGTTTTTCTAGCGGGAAAGGCCGTAAGCCGTTGCCTGCAACCTGGCGTCCCCGGTGGCGTTGAGGCGCTGGGTGATGCTGTCGATGAGGGTGCCGACCGCGGTCTCGCCCCAGAACCAGGTGTGGATGTCCGCCTCGCTGGCGTCAGGACGCTGGGCCATGCGGGCCTCGTAGCAGAAGGCCTTGAGGTCGTCGGCGCAGTAGCGGACGAACTGGGGAACGGACACGTCGGCGGGACGCTCGTCCATGTCGGCCGCGTCGCTCTCGGCATAGGCTTCGAGGAAGCGGATGATCCCGCGGAACCGGCGCTGGGGGATCCCCGTGACGCCGACGGCGGTGCGGCCGCGCTGTTCCTGCCAGCGCTCGTAGTAGCCGCGCAGGGCGGTGATCTCGCCGGCGGCGTCCAGAGGCTTGTCGGCGTCGCCGTTGGTTGAGGCGGTCACCTCGGATGCCTGGGGCAGTCCGATGGGGCCGGCCTCCTCGGGATAATCGGCCAGCACGGGGCCGGATTCGGCGTCCAGGGTGTCCAGGGCCGCGGCGAGGACCTGGTGCTGGAAGTCGGGGTCGTCGGGTTTGCCCATGGTGTAGCCGAAGTAGAAGGGCACCCAAAGGGCCCGGGGCGGGCGGACGCGCTCGGCGTGTTCCCGCACGAGGGCGATGGCCACGGTGGTCAGACCGGCTTCCTCGAAGACCCGGGCAAGCACGCTCACGGCGTGGGTGCAGAGGGGTCAAGTTGGGGTCAGCAGAACGAGGTCGACGCCCTCGGACTTGAGGCGCTGGGCGACCTCGGGTCCGGTCTGCTCGGCGACGACGGTGCAGTCGCGGAGGGCGCCCATGAAGGAGTAGTGATTGGGGGCGACGGAGCCGATGACGCCGCGCTCGGCCAGTTCGCGCACCCGGTCCATGGGGAAGGTGATGTTGATGTCGCGGTAGATGGCGGTGCGGTCGAAGCCGATGCTGAAGTGGCTCTGGACGATGTCAGCCGCGTCGGAGTCGCTGGGGATGACGCGGTAGGTGGACTCGCCGCCGGGATGGTCGCGGTTGAAGGGCTTGTCGTCGCGCAGGTGCAGGCCGGCGGTGGTGACGATGGCGGCCGTGCTCTGCGACAAGGGCTTCGAGAGCGGCGACCAGGGCGTGCCTTCGGCTTCCATGCAGGGGAAGAACTGGAGCATCTGGCGCTGGACTTCGGACAGGACGGACAGGCGGGGCATTATTCTCTCCTGATGCTAGTCAGCAGCATCCATCTGAGGGTGTCTGCGGAAAACGGCTACGCCGTCCTCGTCGTGAGTGTGATCTAAAATGGCGTTTTCGAGGCGGGCGCCGAGGTTTTGGATGGCGAGCAGCACCTTCTCGTTGCTATCGTCGATTTTCTCTTCCAGGCGTCCAACTTCGTCGCCAATTGTTTTTCCAAACGTCCAACCTCGTCGCCAATTTGCTTTTCCAGCTTGTCGCTGGTTCTATCGAGGTCATCGCGGGTAACGAAATTGCCGATCCTGATGCCGGCAGCGATCATGATGCTGATTAGCGTAGTGATGCCCACCACTGCGGCAATCACGATACCGGTAAGCTGCCAGAGAGTGAGCGCGATTTCCATTTTTTCGGCACCTTCTCCATTGCCGTAAGGCAAGGATGATTACGCGCGTTCTTGCGTTTGCCCGGACAACGTCAATATGTCATCGCCAGCAGGCAGCGGATGAAATCGCGGGCCTTGGCTCCATCGAAGGACAACTCGCGGAACTCCATGAAGTCCAACTGTGCGTTATCACGGAAGTTTTCGGCATAGACGTATTTCAAGGAGATCAGGTTGTCTCCTTCATCCTCCGCCAACCGTTCGATTGTGTTTCTCAAAGACAGGCAGGTTCCGTCGCAGGGCCATCCCCGGTGTGCAGCCACAGCCAGTACCGCTTGCGCGGTTGCCTCCCAGAGTGTCGCTGATGCCTGCAAGCGCTTCCGTGCCGCGAACTTGCGGTCAGATTCCGCGAGCAAGTCCCACGCCAAGCGGACGTGGTCTGATGTTGTGATGGGTGTCGTTTTGGTAGCCATGAAGGGTGTCTGACCGAGAGGTTGCAGGGGCGATAGTCCTTGGCCCCTGCCAGAGCGCGCTAGTCGAACATGATGGCGCCGCGGCCGATTTCGCCGCGGTCGAGGTCGTCGTAGGCCTCGTTGATCTGGTCGAGGGTGTAGTGGCGGACCACCAGGTCGTCCAGGTTGAGCTTGCCGGACTGGTAGAGGTCGACCATGACGGGCATGTCGGTGCGGGAGCGGGCGGAGCCGTAGTAGGAGCCGCGCAGGGTCTTCTCGTTGCGCACCAGGTCGACGGCGTTGATGCCGGCCTCCTGGCCCCAGGGGGCGATGCCGACCACGGTGACAATGCCGCGCTTGGCGGCCATCTCGTAGGCGGCCTTGGTGGTGTCGCCGCTGCCGAAGACCTCGAAGGTGTAGTCGGCGCCGCGTCCGCCGGTGAGGTCTTTGACCTGGCGGACCGGGTCCTGGTCGGCGGCGTTGACGGTGTGGGTCGCGCCGAAGCGCATGGCGAACTCGAGCTGGGCCTCACGGATGTCCACGGCGATGATCTGGGACGCGTTGGCGAGAGCGGCGCCCATGATGACGTTGAGGCCCACGCCGCCGCAGCCGATGACGGCGACGGTGCTGCCGGCCTTGATCTCGGCGCTGTAGAGAGCCGCGCCGACGCCGGTGGTGACGGAGCAGCCAATCATGGCGGCCTTGTCCATGGGCAGGGGATTGGAGACGGGCACGACGCCGGTTTCGGGGAGTACGGCGTACTCGGCGAAGCAGGCGACCTTGCCCATGTGGTGGATGTCCTGGTCGCCGGCGTGGAGACGGGTGGTGCCGTCCAGCAGGTTGGCGCCGGTGGCCGCGTGGAGGTCGCAGAGGTTGCTGTGGCCCTCGAGGCAGGAGCGGCAGCGTCCGCAGGCGGGGACGAAGGAGAGGATAACCTGGTCGCCCTCGGAGGCCAGGGTGACGCCGGGTCCGGTCTGGACGACGGTGCCGGCGCCCTCATGTCCCAGGACGACGGGAATGGCGATGGGGGCGTCGCCGTGCATGAAGTGGCGGTCGCTGCGGCAGATGCCGGCGGAACCGACCTTCACCAGGACCTCGCCAGCCTTCGGCTCATCAAGATCAACCTCGCAGATATCGAGAGGCTGACCAACTTCCCACAATACGGCAGCTTTTACCTTCAAAATGGGTCCCTCCTGAGGATGACGGCGCGAATGCTCGCGGTTCGCGATGCGCCGGGTACGGATAGCACGAACATTGTAGATTACGGGGCGGGATACGGCTAGGGCGGGGTGGACAGCACCGGGTGGTATAATTTACAGGCACAGTTGAATAGCAGCGTTCACCCTAACGGGGAGGTGAACATTGTAGTGATGACCAAACACCGAATAATACGACTGCCGCACGTCGGGCACGCATTCGCAGACGGCATGGCTCGTGTCGTGGATTTTGAAGGCGGTCTCGACGACTATCCCGCAGGGGATCTGGCCAAGATGTACAACGGCCTGCGCAGGCGCCGACTGGATAGCCTGTCGGGGTCTGACGCTGAGGCCCAAACCGTCAGGATGGTCTGGGAAGAGGTCGGCCGGAGTGTGCGAAATGCTATAGGGTCGTTCGAGTCTGAAGGCAGCGATGGGCATTTGCCGACAGAGCAAGCGACGTGAGCGGCGCCGCAGAAAATAACGACCCCAGCCAAAATCAGCCGGTACAACCACCGGCTGATTCTTCAAGGGGACTGTCTCACGTCGTCGTTGGCGCTGAGTGGCAGGGGCCTTTACCCCCGCCGGACGCCCTCGCCCTTTACGATCAAATTTTTCCGGGCGGAGCCGACCGACTACTGACTATGGCAGAGAAAGGTCACCAACATCGCATGGACCAGGAAGCAGCTCAGTTGGAGTTGGAGAAGGCGGCTCTGGAGTCGGTGAACACCGCCATAGCTAACGACGCTGCACGCGGCAAATGGGGACTCGCAGCTGCGGTGGTGATCGCTCTGGTGGGCATGGGCATCGGAGGTTGGCTCGCGACCATCGGGCAGGGTGGATTCGGATTGGTTTTCCTTTTCGGACCACTTGCCAGTTTGGTAGGCACCTTCGTGTACGGTGTGCTGGCGCGCCGGCAGGCTATTCGCATCCAAGTGGACGACATACCAGACGACTAGACGATTTGCCGGCCCGCTGCAGCCAACGCCACGCGGCATCGTTGCGCCGCGCTGGCGACTTACAGGCCGCCAATATAGCACAGACGATGATGCCTGCCGGAGCAATGCAACGGGTGATTGTCGTCGGGACGAGTTGCTCCGGCAAGACGACGCTGGCGCGGCAGTTGTCCCAGGCGCTGGGAGCGCCGCACGTGGAGCTGGATGGCATCCACTGGATGCCTGGCTGGCAACTCCGCCCCATGGATGAGGTCCGGCAGATGGTCGGCGAGGCTGCGGCTGCGGAACGGTGGGTAATGGACGGCAACTACAGCGCGGTGCGGGACATAGTCTGGGGACAGGCGACGGCCGTCGTCTGGCTCAACTATCCCTTCCTCGTGGTGCTGTGGCGCTGCTTGCGCAGGACGATCAGGCGGGCAATAACCAAGGAAGAGCTGTTCTCTGGCAACAGGGAGAGTTTCAGGATGTCGTTCCTCAGCCGCGATTCGATCATACTGTGGGCGATCACCAGCCACGGACAGATACGACGGAAGTATCGTCGGATACTGGACGGCGGCGATTTCCCGCACCTGCGGGTTATTGAGTTGCGGGGTTCTGCGGAAGCGGAGGCGTTGGTGGCTTCGCTGTGCGGGGTGGGCAGCGAAGCCACCACATCACCCGACTGCTGTGAGATGGGTACTCGGCAACGTTGATTTCGATGGATGCGCTTTGTCGGGCGAGTTCCGGGATACCGGCGAAAGCCGGTATCCCGGTGTTGGCCTTTGTATGGCTATCTGAAGTAGGGTAATTTGCCGCATGTGTATCCTACGGCAATGTCAGGCGGTTTGCACGCCGGCTGCGGCTTGCAGGCCCAACTCCTCCACCGACTGTTCCCGCATGAGGAACTTCTGGACCTTGCCGGTAACGGTCATGGGGAACTCGTCGGTCAGCTTGACGTAGCGGGGGACCTTGTAGTGGGCGATTTTGCCGCGGCAGAAGTCGCGGATTGAGTCCTCGGTGGCGTCGGCGTCGGGCTTGAGGCGGACCCAGGCCATGACCTCCTCGCCGAAGCGCTGGTCGGGCACGCCGATGACCTGCACGTCGTCGATCTGCGGGTGGGTGTAGAGGAACTCCTCGATTTCCCGGGGATAGACGTTCTCGCCGCCGCGGATGATCATGTCCTTGAGGCGGCCGGTGATCTTGTAGTAGCCGTCCTCGTCCACGGTGGCCAGGTCGCCGGTGTGCAACCATCCGTCGGCGTCGATGGCGTCGGCGGTGGCGTCGGGCATGTTGTAGTAGCCTAGCATCACCATGCTGCTGCGGGTCTGGAGCTCACCCTGTTGGCCCGGTCCGACCTCCAGGTCGGTTTCGGGGTCAACCAGGCGCACCTCCACGTTGGGCAGGACCTTGCCCACGGTGGAGACGCGACGCTCGATGCTGTCGTCGGCGAGGGTCTGGGTGATGACGGGCGAGGCTTCGGTCAGGCCGTAGGCGATGGTGATGCGTTCCGCGCCCATGCGGTCGATGACCTCGCGCATGACCTCGATGGGACAGGGGGAGCCGGCCATGATGCCGGTGCGCAGGGACTTCAGGTCGAATTGGGCGAAGTCGGGGTGGCTGAGCTGGGCGATGAACATGGTGGGCACGCCGTGGACGGCGGTGCACCGCTCATCGGATATGGCCGTGAGGGTCTGGAGCGGGTCGAAGTGCTCGGCGGGAATGACCATGGTGGAGCCGTGAACGATGCAGTTCAGGGTGCCCATGACGCAGCCGAAGCAGTGGTAGAAGGGCACGGGGATGCAGAGGCGATCCTGCTCGTCCATCTCCATGCAGTCTCCGACGTGGAGGGCGTTGGAGACGATGTTGTGGTGGGTGAGGGTCGCGCCCTTGGGGTTGCCGGTGGTGCCGGAGGTGTACTGGATGTTGATGGGATCGTCGGGGCCGCACTGGGACTGGCGTGCGTGGAGGTCGGCGGGGTTCACCTGCTCGGCGCGGCTGGCGACGTCGGCCCAGCGCCACATGCCGTGGGGGGTTGCAGCGTCGGGGTCGTCGTGGGGCGGAATGAAGATGAGGTGACGGAGGTAGGGGAAGGTGCCTGAGTTCAGCTGGCCCGGGGTCGTTTCGAGCAGTTCGGGGATCAGCTCTCTGACCATGGCGACGTAGTCGGAGGTCCGGAAGCGGCCGATGAGGACCAGGGCGGTGAGTTGGGACTGCTCCAGGAGGTAGGCCAGCTCGTGGGTGCGGTAGGCGGGATTGACGTTGACCAGGACGGCGCCGATCTTGGCGGTGGCGAACTGGGTTAGCACCCACTCGGTGTAGTTGGTGGCCCAGATGCCGACGTGCTGGCCCTTCTGGATGCCGATGGACATCAGGCCCCGGGCGACGCGTTCGACCTCGGCGTGGAACTCACGATACGTAAATCGGTGGCCGGTGGCGGTATGGACGAGGGCCTCGCGGTCGGCGTAGCGTTCGGTCTGCTGGTCGAGGATGTCGCCGATGGGGAGGCGGGTATCGATGCTGGTAGCCACGGCTGCACCTCCTGCAAGGGGTTATTGGCATTCCACCCGATTGGGGCTGAGCGGTTACGCAGTGTGGACGATCTTGGGACTATTGTATCCGTTTTGCGACTGGGTCATGCGTGAATGAGCCGTGAAGCGGCGGCTCGGTGGGCATCAATTCTGTGGGCATCAAAAAGGGCAGCACGGCGTACCATGCTGCCCGTTGGTTGGCGAGTTGGTAAGCGCCGGGACTACCCTGACCTCGGTGGGGGCGGTTAGAGCATGGGCACGATTCAGAAGAACACTACGAACACCAGGACCGCCAGGACGATGACCACTGCCAGCAGCAATGCCGAAATCAGCAATACGTCGCCCGTGGTTACTCCGCGGCTTCCTCTGCCGTCCGCCGCGTCGCGCTGGACTCTGGCGCGGATGCGGTGCTCGTCCGAGGGGTGAGGTGGCATCATGACGTTCGTGCTCCTCTGTGGTTCCGCGGGTGACCTATGCGTCCGCTGGGGCGGCGAATGGCTCACCATCCGTTCATTATAAGCGTAATCTGCACAGTGCCTTCCTTGACGGGATTCCAGTCCAACCCTCTCCGGCAAACCGCCAACCGCACCAAAATGCACAGCCGGCGGATGCTCCTGAAGGGACGAACGATCTGTAGGCGACGGAGGGTCGACGGACCCAAAACGTTAGTAAAATGCGGCGCCGGTTTTTGACAGTGTGGGCGGTTAGGGGTAGCATATTCTCGCAGGATTTCTGCTCATTAACCGGAGCCGGCGGCTTGTGAACGCGCAACCCAATTGCCCTCGCTGTGACTGATCGCCGCCGGACGGAATTTGGTTGATCTGACGCGCTGCAAGGCGGTTGGCGGGCCTTCCCGCCACGTCCCTTTGCCTCGTTTCCAGGGGGAGATACCTTGACTAGCCCTACCGCCAACCGGCCCGATGCCAAGTCACCGCTGTCCGGACCGGCAATCGTCCCCGAATTTGAGGCGGCGCTGACACGGCTGTGCGCGGTCGCGCGGCGGGGCCAGCGCGTCGACAGTCCCCTGTACAATCCGTCGGAAGAGTGGATCGTCGCGCGGATGCCCATCTTCCAGGACCTGCCGGAGCAGCAGCGCTCGGAACTGCTCACCGAGGCGCAGGCCCTGGAATCCGAGGCGGCGGAGGCCAATGCCGCGGGTAGAGCGTCCAGCAAAGTGTGGCCCGAGACGGTGTTCCGGCTGGACAACGGCGGTCTGGCGTTTTTCAGCCAGTTGGGCGTGGTGCGCCGGCCGGACCTGACGCAGTATTTCGTGGAAGGGTTCACCCGCAATCGGGACGCCCTGGCATTCTCCGAAGACAACCAGCGACTGTTCACGGCGGTATTCCACCGAGTTTGCGAAAAGATGGAGGCCCATTTCGCCAGCCCGAACCCTGACATGGAGAAAGGCATCGTGCAGACCGACCGGCAGATTTGCGACGCGCCAGGTCGGTCTTTTCATGCGCGGCAACTGCTGTTCGGCACGAGGTACATGCAGGCGCCCTACATGTGGCGGCGGCTGACCTTTGACCTGCCGCAGGAGCAATGGCAGGAGCCGCCCGACATCCTGGAGGTTTCGGTCCCTCACTGGATGGACGACCTGGATTTGGACGAGGCTCTCAAGGCGCAGTTGCGCGAGGCTGGGATCACTCAATTGGTGTTCAAGGCGCCCACGCGGGGTCTGTCGCTGCACTTCGGGTTTGACTACGTGGGCGAGCACAAGATGGGTCCGCTGTCCATCGCCATGCACCAGGTGAAGCAGAAGAACGGCCTGGCGGTGCAGGCGGCGCTGAGCATGGCGCGGGTGCGCAAGCTGGACGGCGACATTGCCAACACGGCGCTGGTCACCGTGGGTCCGTCGCTGCACGGAAAGAGCACGCTGACCATCATGGTGGAGTTGGCCAACAGCGAGCTGGCCGGAGTGCTGGGTCTGGACACCGACCCCGAGGAAGGGGTCTACCCGATGAACGACGACATTGTGCTGCTGCAGCCGCTTGAGGATCCCATCCCGAGCAATCGGAGCGGGCGGCGGGCGATGATCTCCCACGCCATTGACGGGACGGAGAATAACTTCTACGCGGTGCCCTTCGGTCTCACGCGGGACGACGACCCGATCACCTACGACGTGCTGCGCGGCGCGCCGGGCGTCACCTCTCCCGATGAGACGCTGGAAAACGTGCCCGTGCACGTGGACAGCCAGGAACCCAACTACCTGGAAAACCCGGTGCGCAACATGCGGATGATCCTGTCGCGGCGCGGGCTTTTGCAGCGCAAGGGAGCGGCGGGCCTGATCTCGAAAATCACCGGCGGACGGTTGAGCGACTCGGTGCACGTGCCCATGGAAAACACGGACCGGGTCTTCTGGCAGGAGGTGATGCGGCAGAACACGGTGATACCGCCCCTGCGTCGTTTGAGCCTGGAGCAGTACATCAGGGTGCTGATGTACGGCGAGGCGGTGCAGATGGGAGCGGCCATCGGCGCCATCGGCCGGCCCTACGTGGAGTATTTCTCCGACCCGTTCATCATCGGCCTGGAGGACGAGAACGCCAACCTGCTGTACCACGTGCTGCAGCAACTGGCCTGGGGCGGGATGCCGCAGGAATATTACGCCTTCAATACCGGCGGGGTGGGAGCCGACAGCAACGAGGAAGCGTCGGGTTCGCGTTACCGCAAAATACCGCGCGAACTGACAATGATGCTGCAGGAAGCGCTGCTGCGGAACGCGGTCAAGTTCCAATACGACGGCATGTTGCGGTCGGAAGTTGCGGTTGCCATCCTGGACGGGGAAGGGAATGAGGTGGTTGACCTGCGACAGGAATGGCTGCCCGTCAATATCTACGGGGAGGAGGACTACGCAGCGCGGGTGGTAGAGCTGATGCGTCGGCGGTACTACGGCCGCGACCAGCAGGACAAGGCGGGGATCCTGCGCTACACCAAGGTGGTGAACACCATCCTGGATATCACCGATGCCCCCGCTCCGGCCAACGAGCGAGAATTGTCGTGGCTGCTGTCATTCTACTGGTCGCTGGACCAGGCGTACGAAACGCTAGAGGAGACGGCGGCGCACCGCTTCGAAGGCATGCGGCCGGTGGCGTACCAATTGCGGGAGTTGCAGCGTAAGTTCGACTCCGGATCGGCCAACGGGTTGTCGTTGGGCGACGCTGCACGACAGAGCCTGCACGACTTGGGGTTGCGGGTCGGGTAAGTGAAAACGAGCCTGCCGAAGATATCGAGAGAGGACAGCAACCATGGATATTGGACAAATCATAACGCTGGTGGTGTTTGTCATCACCATTATTGGCGCAGTCCTCTATCTTCGCTCCGATGCCCGCGCGAACCGCCAAGAGTGGAAAACAGAACTGGCGGCGTTCAGGACCGAGGTTAACGCCGCCATCAACAAGATCAGCGAGGAAATCGCCCAGCTTAACCAGCGCGTCACAGCCCTAGAAAACAAGGTTGACGCCCTGGACGCCAAGTCCGAGGCTAATATCGACGCTCTGGCCCAACAGATGCGCAGTAATCATCGGGAACTGCTGGTCCTTCTGGCCTTCCACCACCACGGCGATGGCCGTTATCCCGTAGCGCCGTCCGCCGACCTTGATCCAGCTGGCGACGACCAGTGACCCACTTTAAACCCCATCCAATGGATAATCGACATGGCAGATAACAGTGTTCAGGTAATTGGCGCCGTGCCTTCCCAGTACGCGGACGTGCTGAGCGACGGCGCGCTGGAATTCGTCGCCGAGCTGCATCGAAACTTTGAGACCACGCGACGGCGGCTGATGCAAGCTCGTGTCCGCCGGCAAGCAGAGATCGACGCCGGGGCGACGCCGGACTTCCTGACGGAGACGCGGAGCGTGCGCGAGGGTGACTGGCGAGTGCAGCCGGCGCCGTCGGATCTGACCAACCGACGGGTGGAGATCACCGGGCCGTCGTCCAACCGGCGCATGGTGATCAACGCGCTGAACTGCGGTGCACAGGTCTACATGACCGATTTCGAGGACGCGCACTCTCCGGCCTGGCTGCCCACGCTGGACGGCCAGGTGAACGTGCGCGACGCCTACCGTCGCACCATCAGCGACGAAGCGGCGGACGGACGGCAGTACCGCCTCAATGAGGACCTGGCGACTTTGTGCGTGCGGCCGCGCGGCCTGCACCTGATGGAGCGCCACGTGCTGGTGGACGGCGAGCCCGTGGCCGGCAGTTTCTTCGATTTCGGCCTGACCGTATATCACAACCACGTCGCTCAGCAGAGCCACGACACGGGGCCCTATTACTACCTGCCCAAGCTGCAGTCGCACCTGGAGGCGCGGCTCTGGAACGACGCGTTCCGGTATGCCGAGGAACGACTGGGTATTCCCCAGGGAACCATCAGCCCCACCGTGCTGATTGAACACATCCTGGCCGCGTTCGAGATGGAGGAGATCCTTTACGAACTGCGGGAGCGTCCAGCCGGCCTCAACCTGGGTCGGTGGGACTACATCTTCAGCGTGATCAAGGTGTTCAACAAGCGGTCGGACATGGTGTTCCCGGACCGGGCCCAGGTGACGATGGCGACGCACTTCCTGACATCGGCGGCGCAATTGCTGGTCAACACCTGCCACCGTCGGGGCGCGCACGCGCTGGGCGGGATGTCGGCGTTCATCCCGCGTCGGGACGATGCCGCGGCCAACGAGGCAGCCTTCGCGCAGGTGCGGTCGGACAAGCAGCGGGAGGCCGACCAGGGCTTCGACGGGGCTTGGATCGCCCACCCCGGGTTGGTGGAGCCGGTGCTGGACGTGTTCCAGTCGGCCTTTGTTACGGACAATCAGCTGTCGGTGATACCTGAGGTGCGGATCGCGCCGGACGACCTGCTGGCAGTGCCGGAAGGACAGATAACCGAGGCTGGCCTGCGCAACAACGTCAGCGTGGCGTTGCAGTACATCGACGCCTGGACGCGGGGCAACGGAGCTGTGGCCATCTACGGACTGATGGAAGATGCTGCAACGGCTGAGATCTCACGGTCGCAACTTTGGCAATGGCTGAACCACGGTTCGCAGCTGGACGACGGCCGTGCCATTACCGCCGAGCTGTATCGCCAGGTGCGGGCCCAGGAAGCGGCCGCGCTGGTGGCGCAGCGGGGCCAGGAAAATCCGGGCGCGCTGGACAAGGCAGTGGAGTTGCTGGACGAGATCGTGCTGTCGGACGATTTCGTCGAGTTCCTGACGCTGCCGGGATACCGCTACCTGGATTAGATTAGGGTGATTGCCATGGCAACCGCTGCCTCCGTCAAAGGCGCCGCCCTTCCGGCAGACGATGACGAGCTTTATTGCGATCTGCCCCATCCGGTGTGGGTCAACATCCGGCCCATCCTGGAATCGGTGGCCGGAAAGCTCACGGACGAGGAGATCGACCAGTGGTTTGTCGGGTTCCATGAGCTCAACGAAGGGCGGGGTTTTACCCTGGAACTGACTGCAGAAGGGGAATTGGTGATCAGCCCTATGGTGAATCGCGCCGGCCTGACGGCTGAAAGCCGACTTTTTGGAACTCTGTTTATCTGGGTTGAGAGCAATAACGGCGAGGCCCACGGCGCCAACGCCAATATGCGCCTGCCCGACGGCTCGCGGATTCGCCCTGATGCCCTGTGGCTGTCGCCGGAGCAGGTGGCCGCCTTGCCGCCCGTATCCGACGACAAACCAATCACCGTCTGCCCGGCGTTTGTCGCGGAGATCATGTCAGGCACGGATACCCTGCCTCCGCTACAGCGCAAGATGGAGCGGTACATGGCCAACGGGGCGCAGCTGGGTTGGCTGATTGACCCGTACCGCCGGCGGGTGTATGTGTACCGTCCCGGGGTTGAAGTTGAGATATTGGAAGGCCCGGAAACGGTTAGCGGCGAGCCGGTGTTGCCGGGGTTCGTGTTTGAGGTTCGCAGCCGAATTTTCGCGCTGTATGCCGTTGCTGAGGGATAGACGCATGGTAACCGATGCCGCGCTCAAAGATATCGCAGCAGTTACGGATAGTGACGAGCTCTGCTACATCGCCCTGCCGCACCCAGTATCGGTGAACATTCGATCCATCCTGGAATCGGTGGCCGGAAAGCTTACCGACCACGAAATCGACCAATGGCTCGTCGACTGCTCCAAAGCCAACGAGGGTCGCGGATTCTATCTGGAGCTTACCGCCGAGGGGGAGTTGGCAATCAATCCTATGGTGAACATGGACGCCTATTTTGCCGAAGCGGACTTCGGGACCGATTTAGTAATTTGGTCCAGAGGATACGGTGGCCGCGCCGCAGGAGCAGGCGGGATTATAAGGCTGCCTGACGGTTCGCGTGTTCAACCGGATGCGGCCTGGCTCTCGCCGGAGCAAATGGCGCTGCTGGAGCCAATTGGTTCCAGGGCTATTGACGTTTGCCCGGCATTCGTCGCCGAAATAATGTCCGGCACCGATACGCTGCCGCCGTTGCAGCGCAAGATGGAGCGGTACATGGCCAACGGCGCGCAGTTGGGTTGGCTGATCGACCCGTATCGGCGGAGGGTTTACGTGTATCGTCCCGGGGCTGAAGTTGAGCTATTGGAAGATCCGGAGACCATCAGCGGGGAGCCGGTGTTGCCGGGCTTCGTGTTTGAGGTGCGCAGCCGAATTTTCGCCTTGCACGACGCCGCCAGAGGATAAGTTCCATGGCAACCGCTCCGACCGTTAAAGATACCGTCACAGTTGTGGAGAACGACGAGTTCCCGCTGCCGCATCCCCTGTCGGTCAACATCAAGCCGATCCTGGAGTCGGTCACCGGCAAGCTGACCGATGACGAGATTGACCAGTGGTTCGTGGGCTTGGCGCGTGCAAATGAAGGGCGGGGCTTTTACCTGGAGCTGACCGCATCGGGGGAGTTGGTTGTCAATCCTATGGTGAACTTGCACAGCGGCATTGCCGAAGCGGAAGGCACTACTGACTTGACGAACTGGTCCAGGGAACACGGCGGGCTTACGCTCAGCTCACGCACGATTATCCGCCTGCCCGACGGCGCTCGCGCCGAGCCAGATTTGTCTTGGCTGTCGCCGGAGCAAGTGGCGGAGTTCGGTCCCGTGTTGCCCCGCACTGTAACCGTCTGCCCGGCTTTCGTTGGCGAAATAATGTCCGAGACTGACCGGCTTCCGCCGCTGCTGCGCAAGATGGAGCGCTATATCGCCAACGGCGCGCAGATGGGGTGGTTGATCGACCCGTACCGCCGGCTGGTGTACGTCTATCGCCCCGGTACCGAAGCTGAGATCTTGGAAGACCCAGAGACGGTTAACGGCGAGCCGGTGTTGCCGGGGTTTGTGTTTGAGGTGCGGCGACGGATATTTGCGTTGCATGAAACGGCGGCGGAGTGATGTGGTCGGCCAGCGATGAAGATCCACCTGGTTGACGGCACTTTCGAGCTGTTCCGCGCGCACTACTCGCCGCGGCCGGGGCGCGCCACCCCAGACGGGACGGACATCAAGGCTACGCACGGGTTGGCGCAAAGCCTGATCGCGTTGCTGGGTCAGCCTGATGTCACGCACGTCGCGGTGGCGTTCGACAGCGTGATCCGGTCCTTCCGCAACGACCTGTTCGATGGTTACAAGACCGGTGACGGGGTGGAGCCGGACCTGCTGGCGCAATTTCCGTTGGCCGAGCAGATCACGGCCGCGCTGGGCATTGCCGTCTGGCCCATGGAGGAGTTTGAGGCAGACGACGCCATCGCAACCGCCGCGGTGCGCTTTGCGGCTAATCCCGAAGTGGAGCAGGTGGTCATGTGCTCGCCTGACAAGGATATGTCGCAGGTAGTGTCCGGCCAGCGGGTGGTGATGCTGGACCGGCGCAAGGGCGAGGTCATCGACGAGGCCGGAGTGGTGGAGAAGTTTGGGGTGCCGCCGTCTGCCATCGCGGACTATCTGGCGCTGGTGGGCGATTCGGCGGACGGGATACCCGGCATACCCCGCTGGGGCGCGCGATCCACCGCCACAGTGCTGTCTCGATACGGCCACATCGAAGATATTCCCGCCGACATGGCGGACTGGGACGTCAAGGTGCGCGGGGCGGGGAACCTGACGGCGGCGTTGACCGAGCAATGGGACGACGCGCTGCTCTACCGGCACCTGGCCACTCTCAGGCTGGACGTTCCCCTGGACGAGACCGAACCGGAACAGGTGAGATGGACCGGCGTGCGCCGGCCCGCATTGGACGAGTTGTGCGGATCGCTGGGGCTGGAGTCTCTGCTGGAGCGACTGCCGGCAGAGCCGGGTCAGTCATCCTGAAACGCTGACCGGTTGATCGGGCGGTGGACCGGTTTCGCGTCGCCGATTTGCGCTCCAACGGCGGTAGCTCAGGATCGCGACGCCGGCTGACAGCAACAGCACCGCGCCCAGGACCGAGGTCAGCGCGACGCGCATGGTGGCGTCGAACCAGAAACCGGCGGGGAACAGGATTAACAGGTAGTCGGTGCGGGGATCGAGCATCCACAGGTCGTTGGCGAAGCTGAGGCGGTGGAAGAGCAGGAAGAGTTGCTCGAAGCTGGCGACCGCCGCCACGCCGACCAGGAAAACGGCCGTTAGGGTGATCGAGCCTCCCCAGATGGCCAGCCGGGCCGCGCGGACGGGCCAGGTCCTTCGATCCGCGGCGATCAGGATGGCGACGGCACCGAGTATCCACAGCGCGGAGCCCAGGGCCACCCAGTAGGTTCCGCGCACCAAACGCTTGACGTCGTACATGTGCGCCACCTCGCGCTGGTTGAAGACCTCCAGCTCGATACCGTAGATCGGCGCGCACACGGCCAGCGGTTCGACCGACGTGTTGAAGTAGCGGCGCAGCTCCGCGCCGATGGTTATCAGATCAGGGTCAGAGATGCCGGATCTCTGGGCGGTGTGGTAGCGCTGGAATCCGTTGCGGTAGAGGCCGGGATCGTTGACGGCCCAGGTCACGGAGCCGGCGACGAGAAAGAGGAGTACCGCGGGGATGGCAAGAGCCCGCAGGACAGTCGAGATGACGTCGACGGGCCGGCGACTAGACATCGGCCGGTCGCTGGCGATGGTGGAATAACTCGGCCAGCGGAATGGCCAGGCCGGGCAGCAGGGGAGTAGTAAGGGTGTCCTCAGCGGTCAGGAGGCCGCGGGAGATATAGTCGCCATCGCGCAGTTCGAGCAGCAGGGCCGTGTCGTGAACGGGGTCGAAGATCCAGTACTCGGCAACGCCGGCCTCGCTGTAAATCTGGCGCTTGCGGATGAGGTCCCGGTTGCGGTCGGAAGAGAGGACTTCCACCACGATGTCCGGCACACCTTCAAAATAGCCGCCCACTATCCGGTACGGATTGCCGGCAAGGATGATGGCCAGATCGGGCGCCAGGACGCGGCGCGGATCCCGGGACAGAATGACCACCACGTCCGGGTACACTTCAGCGGGTGGTTCGCCAAAGTTTTGGATATAGTTTGCGATATGCCAACCCAGCCAATAGAGCAAAAATTGGTGCAACGGTCGGGGTCGAGGCATGATGTAAAGTTCCCCGTCGTCCAGTTCCATTTTGTTCCGCTCTTCCGTGTCGGGAAGATCCAGGAACTCGGCGACGGACATGCGGGTTCCGGTGACGATGGGTTTGGTTGCCATGTCAGGCCTCCGATGGCGGGCTGCGGCCGACTCAAGGTTACCTGAAGGCTGGGTGGGTTATCAAACGGATGACCAAAGGCGCCGGACTGGAGGCTGGGATATACTGGCGTCATTATGATGCAGAATGATGTTACGTCTCCGACAAATTCGCCGATACCCGAAGAGCGCATGGGGGAGTTTCAATCCTTGGTCGACGTCGTGGCGCGGCTGCGCGGGCCGGGCGGCTGTCCGTGGGACGCCGAGCAGACCCACGAGTCGCTGAAGCGCAACCTGCTGGAAGAATGCTACGAAACCCTGGAGGCCATCGACGCCGGCGAGCCGCTGGAGTTGGCCGAGGAGCTGGGCGACATCCTGGTGCAGGTGGCGTTTCATGCCGACATCGCCCGGCAGGCCGGCCACTTCGACATCGCCGACGTGCTGAGCGCCATCAACCGCAAGCTGATCCGCCGGCATCCTCACGTGTTCGCCGATGGGAGCGCCTCTGACGCTCGCCAGGTCGAGCGCAACTGGGAGCAGCTGAAGGCGGAGGAACGGCGGGAAGCGGGCAAACCGCAACCCTCGGCGATGGACAGCGTGCCGGCGGCGCTGCCGGCGCTGACCGCTGCCCAGCTGATGCAGGACCGTGCGGCGCGCTTCGGGTTCGACTGGGACGACGCGGATGGCGTGCTGGACAAGCTGGTCGAGGAAATCGGAGAGTTCAGAGCCGCTGCGACGCCGGAGGAACGGCTCGACGAGTTCGGCGACGTGCTGTTCGCGCTGGTGAACCTGGCGCGCTGGTCGGGCATCCACGCTGAAGACGCATTGCGGCAGGCCAACGGCAAGTTCCGGAGCCGCTACCGGGTCATGGAACGGCTGGCATCCGAACGGGAGCAGGACTTTGCCGCGCTGCCGCTGGACGACAAGGAAGCGCTGTGGCAGGAGGCCAAGGCGGCCGAGGCGTAAGTCCTTGCGTCAGTCGTCGCCGGTGTTGCCCAGGGCGTGACCGAGGAACCCGGGTTCAAGCATGTAGATGCCGCCGGCGGCCAGCGAGGCCAGGCCAGACAACGCACGCCATTGTGCGGTGGTGCCACGGAAGGGACTCAGCCGTTCCATGAACGGACGCTTGGGGCGGTATCTGCGGATCCTGCGGCGGGCGCCGCTCTGGCGCATGGCCTCGGCGATGGCGTCGTCGAAGTTGCCCGTGCTGTCGATTAGGCGGCGATCCCGGGCGGCAGGAGCGGTGAAGAGTTCCCCGGTGGCGAGTTCAATGGCTTCTTCGGGGGGCATCCTGCGGCTGTCGGCGACGACGGACACGAACAGGGCGTAGATCTGGGCGATCAGGCCCTCGAACTTTCCGGCTTCTTCATCGGTTGGATGCCGCCAGAAACCGGACATATCCTTCAGGTGACCACCCTTGAAGATTGAGATTTCGACGCCGATCTTGCTGAGCAGTTGCTCCACGATGGGACGCATGTAGATCACGCCGATGGAGCCCACCAGGGCGGCGCGGGAGGCCATGATGGTGCCGGCTCCGCAGGCGATGTAGTAACCCCCGGACGCGCCCAGGCCGCGAATGTAGGCGACGACGGGCTTGCGCTGCGCCACGCGGCGGACGCTCTCATAGATCAGGTCGCTGGCGGTAGCGGAGCCGCCGGGAGAGTCGATGTCCAGCACCAGGGCGCCGATCTTGCGGTTGCTGGCGATGCGCTCGAAGATGCGCGAGTAGTCGGGTTCCTTGATGGCAGCGCCGATGACGCCGTGCATTTCGACGACGGCGATGCCGGGGCGGCGTTTGAAGAGGGGCATGGTGGGATCCCTATGGCTTTTGTGCAGGAGATAAATCGATTATACACGGGGGTCTCGGGGGTGCCGAAGGTCGGTTTGACAGTTGGCGGAGCGGAGGGCTAGCATCGAACGCATAGCCCGATCAGCGGGGAAAACACCATGCCCGTCACGAAGATAAAACTGGAGAATTTCACCGCCTTCAAGGATTTGGAGGTGGAGTTTTCGCCCGGCATAAACGCGCTGGTCGGCGCGAATGGGACCGGGAAGACGCACTTGATGAAGGTGTGTTACGCGGCGTGTGACGCTTTCAAAGCGGACGACATTTTTAAGGACGAGTTGATCGGAGCGTTTCTGCCTTCTGGTCGACGGCTAGGCCGACTGGTTAAACAACCAGCGATGTCGGCGTTGGCATCGGCAGCTGTGTGTGTCGGCGACAGGGAAGTATCCATAGTCTTTGACGCAAGGCGTACAAGCACCAAAACCCATACCGGCCCGCCGATTGCCAGCGCTTACATCCCCGCCAAAGATATGCTGGCCAACGCGCCGGGCTTTTTGCCGCTGTACGAAACCCGCGAAGTTCATTTTGAAGAGGTGTATCGGGATATATTGCTCCGAGCCTACTTGCCAGCTTTACGTGAACCTATCGACGAAGCACACTCGCGGATGCTTGATAGTCTGGAAAACGTCATCGGCGGCAAAGTTACGGTCAGCGGACAGGAGTTCTTTCTGAGCAACGAGCAGGGGGACCTGGAGTTCACCCTTCTGGCGGAGGGGTGGCGCAAGCTGGGGTTGCTGTGGTTGCTGATACGGAACGGCACGTTGCGAGAGGGTTCAGTGCTTTTCTGGGACGAGCCGGAGGCCAACCTGAACCCCAAGATGTTCAAGGTCGTGATCGAGGTGCTGCTGGAATTGCAGCGGGCGGGGGTGCAGGTGTTCTTCGCCACGCATGACTACGTAATCCTGAAGGAGTTGGACCTGCAGATGACGGAGGAGGACGCGGTGGCGTTCCACTCGCTGTACCGGGATGAGGAGGGCGAGATCGCCTGCCGCACCACCGGGCATTATCTAGACATCCGGCCAAACGCGATTGATGAGGCGTTCACCGACTTGTATGACCGTCAGATCAAGCGCAGCTTTGGGAGTAGGCTGGGATGATCGTCTTCACCGAAGGAAACTTGGAAATCACCATCAATCACGAAATAACCGCGCGCAAATTCGATGACCCAAATCATGGGTTGAGCCATTGCATGAAGGCGGTGGATTTCATCGTTGAACTCTATGATTGCTACCAATTTATAGAAATCAAGGACCCGCAAAATCCTGCAGCTCCAACTGGCACTGATATCCAATATACGCAAACCCTTCTCAGCGGCGGCATCACTGAGGATCTCAAGTACAAATACAGGGATTCATTTTTGTACGAATGGGCGTCGGGGCGAGCGGAAAAGCCTGTGGACTACTTGGTATTGGTCGCCTTGGACTTATTGTCTGAGCCTGAATTGTCCCTCGCGAACGACATGCTGGAACGCAACCTTCCGCTACGCGGACCGGGGTCTCCACCTTGGATACGTCCGATAGTCAGAAATTGCGGCGTGTTCAATATCGACTCATGGAACCGGAGCTTTCCTGACTACCCGGTCCGCCGGCTCACGTAGCCTGCGTTGCCGCAGGTGGCGCGGTGGGTTATTCTGGCGGCATCAACCGAGCCAAGGAGTTCAGAAATGCAATTCGGCCTGTTCATGATGCCGCTGCATCCGCCGCACCGTTCCTACGCTGATTCCTACGACCGCGACCTCGACCTGTTGCAGGAGGCGGACCGGTTGGGGTTCCACGAGGCCTGGATCGGGGAGCACCTCACCGAGCGCTGGGAGAACGCGCCGTTCCCTGACCTGCTGATCGCCAAGGCGTCGGCGCTGACGGAGAACATCCGGCTGGCCACGGGCGTCACGCTGCTGCCCATCCACAATCCCATCGAGCTGGCGCACCGCATCGCCATGCTGGACCACCTGACCCGGGGACGTCTGTACTGGGGGATCGGGCATCGGGCGATCCCTACCGACCTGCAACTGTTCGGCATGGACCCCAGCCAGGGCGACGACGTCCGGCGTCGAGCCGCCGAGGTGCTGGACATAGTGCTGAGCCTGTGGGCGTCCGAGGGGCAGTTCTCGTACCACGGGGAGTTCTTCGACATCGAGGCGCCGGAGCTGGACCCGGTGCTGGAACGCGGGTTGCACATGAAGCCGTTGCAGCAGCCGCACCCGCCCATCGGCGTGGCCGCCACGTCCATCGGCAGCAGCAGCATCCGCGTGGCCGGACGCGAGGGCTACATACCCATGAGCAGCAGCAATCTGGCTCCGCAATACCTGGCGGATCACTGGACCACGGTGGAGGACGCCGCCGCCGAGGCCGGCCGGGAAGCGCATCGCTCCGACTGGCGCATCGGGCGGGACGTGTTCGTGGCGGAGACCAGCGAGGAGGCGCGGGAGCGGGCCCACGCGGTGCTGGGGCGCAACTACCTGCAACACCAGCTGCCCAACCGACTGGGCTCGGGTTTGATTCAGGCCACCAAGATCGATCCCAACATGAGCGACGACGATCTGACCGTTGACTACATGATGGACAACATCTGGATCGTGGGCGACCCCGACGAGTGCGCCCAGCGGATCCGCCAGTTGTACGACGGGGTCGGCGGGTTCGGGCACCTGCTGTGCATCACGCAGGACCCGGACGACCACCAGTGGGAGATGGACTGCCTGCGGTTGATCGCCGAAGAGGTTGCGCCCCGGGTGAGCGACCTGACGGGGGAATAAACTGAAGGGCCGGCACAGACAATGCTGGCGCGCACTCAGAGTCTATCTCGGAGATGGCAAGTGAATTTCCTGACCAGCAGGGCATTGAGCAGAGTGGCATCCATTGAAGGCATTGTCATTCTGTACTGGTTTATCTTTTGGACGAGCAATGGACTGGACAAGTTTGTCCACGGGACGGATTTGATCGTTTTTCACTGGTACGGCAGGAATCGTTCGGAACAATTTGGGGGCTACTTCGAGAAGGCTGATCTACCGGAAGAGCTTGTCAGTGGAGTGCTCTACTTCGCAGGAGTATGGGAGTTGCTTACCGGCTTGCTCTTTCTTGCAGCGGGCCTGTATTACATGTACGGCGGAGGGAGAGGAGCAAGGCAATACCACCAAAACTGGAACGCAATCCTGCTGGGACTGTTCATGAGCGCCTTGACTTTCGTCACCTTTGCGCTCTTCGATGTGATTGTGGGAGACCGGGCCGAATTGTTGGAGCACAGCGTATTCTTCGGTTTGGTCCTATTGTCCTGGATTGCCATCGTGTACCGTCGCGACCGCGCCATCGGAGATCAAGGCGCCCCGGGTTGAGCAGCAAGCGACGGCAACGCTGGGTGACCGGCTAATCGTCGAAAATCTCAGCGAAATCGGGCACTTCATGCAGGATGAGGGTTACGCCCAGCTCCCGAGCTGCCTCATCCAGCGCATCAGGCCATTGGTGGTTGGTAACGACGAAGGCTCCGGCGGTGACGCCGGCGACGCGGGCAATCAGTTCGGCGCGGCGAGCGGCAGTTTCCAGGTCGCGCCGGTTGCAGGTGACGGACGCTTCGGCGACGGCGATCAGCCCGGTATAGTCTTCATCGTCGCCGGCCCGAGCGATTATGTCCGGGCGCAGAGCGTCGAGGTATTCGTTACGGGTGATCAGGCCGGCGTGTCGAGCCTCCCGGAGCCGTTCAATAATGGGTTCGCGGTCGGCGACCATCGGTTTTTCAAGCCACCCGTCCATAACACCGAAGATTTCGTAGCGGCACACATCTTCGTAAGAATTGCCCCTCAATCGTCCCACATGGCCCTCCGTTCTCCTGGCAGATCTGATGCTTTCACGCAGCTGTCGGTTGGTTTCGCCCAGCTGTCGGTTAGTTTCGTCGATGCGCGCGTTGACTTGCTGGAACTGTTCGCGGGTTTCCTCCTTGAACTCGTTGAGGTCAGCGCGCAGTTCCCGCACCTGCTCCGGGAGGGCCAGGAGGTCCTCGGTGAGCAGGATGCGCAGCACCGGCTCGCGCACCTCGGGATGCGCGGCGATGGTATCGAGGATCTGCCGCAGCGGGTGATCCGGGGGCAGGTTGAGTTCAGGGGCTATTGTTGTCATGCTGTGCTGCCTTTGACGGGAACCGGCGGGCGCCGCCGGTCATTTTAAGCGTAGCACACACTCCGGCGTTTCCGGGCGGCATCACTTGAACGCCGGGAAAACGTGCTTGCCGAACATCTCGATGGATTCCATGACCTTGTCATGGGCGACTGTCTCGGTGGCCATGAGGAACTGGAGCTGGTCGACGCCGGTGGCCTCGTGGAGCTTGGCGGCCTGGATGCAGCTGTCCGGGTCGCCGGCGACGATGACGCCGCGCTCGGCCAGGGTATCAGCGTCAAACTCCTCCCAGATCTTCTGGGCCAGCGCGGTGCCTCCCGATAGATCCACGGAACCATCAGCGTCCGCTCCCTCGGCGGGCACGTCGACGTAGCGGGAGAAGTTCTGCTGCAGGTGCTCGGGGATGCCGCCCCACTGGTCGAGCAGACGGGCGTAGACGTCCTTCTGGTCCTGAACGTAGGGACGGCCCGGTCCGAAGAAGGTCTTCAGCGAGTCGGCGCACAGTCGTCGGGTGGCCGAGTTGTCGGGACCGCAGAGGCCGAACACTGAGCTGAGCCACTGGTTGTTGACGAACTGGCCCACGGGTTGGGCGTTTTTGATGTTCTCACGGTAGGCAGCGATGTGCGGCTCCAGGACGGACGGCGCGCTGACGCCCAGGGCCATCACGCCGATGCCGCGCTGGGCGGCCAGCTCGTAGGTGGCCGGTTGGAGAGCGGCGACCCAGATGGGCGGATGAGGCTGCTGGTAGGGCTTGGGCAGCACCTGGCGGGGCGGCACGTTCCAGAACTTGCCCTCCCACTCGAAGTAGTCCGAGTCCCAGATCTGGGGGATCATCTTGAGGGATTCCTCCCACATCTCGCGGGTGTCGCGAGGATCGATGCCCATGCCGGTCTGCTCGTAGGCAGCGCTGCGGCCGGTGCCCATGTCAACGCGGCCGTTGGTGAGGTGGTCGACCATGGCCACGCGCTCGGCGACACGCACCGGATGGTGGTAGGGCAGGATGACGACGCCGAAGCCCAGGCGGATGCGCTTGGTCAGCTTGCTCAGCGCCCCGAAGATGACCTCGGGGCAGGGCGACATGCTGAAGGTGGTGAGGAAGTGGTGCTCCACGAACCAGACGTAGTCGAAGCCCATCTCGTCGGCCAGGCAGACCTGTTCGATGGTTTCCTCGATAACGGCGTGATCGTCCAGTTCGGGACGCTGCATTTCGTAGGCTAGGCCGAATTTCATGATGGGTTGCTCCCTTGGTGGCGAATGTTGGCGAGATTGTACCGCCGCCCCCTGAGGCGAGCAATGATAGAATCGATGGGATGCCATGACACCCATAACTTCGGAGACCCTCTTGATGCGTTTCTTCTCATCTCTTGCCTTGCTTCTCGCGCTGGTACTGCTCGTGGCTGCGTGTGGCGGACCGACACCGGAACCTCCGGCTCCACCGGCCGCCACCGCCGTTCCGGCCGCGCCGGCTACATCGGCGCCGAGCCTGCCGACAGAGACCCGGCCTCCTCGATCTGCGGAAACTGCCGTGCCGACAATTGCGCCCACCGCCGCTCCGACGGTTGGCGCCTCGGCGACCGCGACCGCCGCGCCGGCGCCGGCCACCGAAGCGCCGCCGGCGCCCCCGCCGGCAGAACCCGCTGGGACGGACGGCGCTACAGTGTTCACGCTAAGGGAGGGCACGATTGCCCGGTACAAGGTGGAGGAGGTGCTGGCCAACACGGGCTTCAAGGTTGCGACCGGCGAAACCCTGGACGTGGCGGGCAGCATCGCTTTTGATGCCGATGGCAACGTGGTCGCGGACGGCAGTCGCATCGCAGTGCAGGCAGCGACGCTGCGGACGGACAGCAACCGGCGGGACGGCTATGTGCGCAACCGCACCTTGGAGACCGACACGTACCCGGAGGTGGTGTTCCAGCCGACGTCAGTGGACGGTTTGCCGGCGTCGATTGCGGATGCCAGCGGGCCGGTGGAGTTCACCATCACCGGCGACCTGACAGTGCGGGACCAGACGCGGGAAGTGACGTGGGACGCGATGGCCGAGTTCGCGGGGGATGGGACGGCCACCGGGTTCGCCAGCGTGGTGTTCACCTTCGAGGACTTCGGGATGGACAAGCCCCGGGTGGCGATCGTGGTGAGCGTGGAGGACGAAATCCTGCTGGAACTGGACTTCGCCGGAACGATTACGGGGCCGTAATCAGAACAATATCCCGCTGCACGGGCGACGAGGCGTAGGGGCCATCCGCGCTCATGAAGGCGTCGATTTCGGAGCGCACGCCGAACTCGGGCAGGTAGATGCCCGGCTCGATGGAGAACCCGATGCCGGGGATGATCCGGCGGGTGTCGTGGGTCTCGAAGTTGTCCAGGTTGACGCCCTCGCCGTGGACGGTGTGGTAGATGCTGTGGCCCAGGCGGTGGGTGAAGTAATCGCCGAAGCCGTGGTCGGCAATGTAACTGCGGGCCACGTCGTCGGCCTGCCAGCCCTGGATAGTCTCGCCGCGGGAGAAGGAGTCCTGCAGGAAGGACAGGGCGGCGTCGCGAGCTCCGAGCACGATGTCGAAGATCTGGTGGTGCCGCTCGGTGGGAGTGTCACCCACGTAGGCGGTCCAGGTGATGTCGGCGTAGACGCTGCCGGGCGTGTCCTCGCGAGCCCATAGGTCGATGAGGATCCAATCGCCGGGCATGATCACGTTGCTGCCTTCCGGCGCGGGTTCGTAATGAGGGTCGGAACAGTGGGCGTTGGTGGAAACGATGGGCCCGTCGGCGGTTACCAGGCCCTCCTCGCGGAAGCGGGCGCGGATGAACTCGGCGATTTCGAACTCGGTGGGGCCGCCAAAGCTATGTTGAGATAGGCGTTGGCCAATGCGGGCGAAGGCCTCGTTGACGATGCGGGCCAGCTTCTCGGCGGCGCGCTTATGCCCGGCCAATTGCTCCGGTGACCAGCGCTGGGTGGCGTACTGCATCAGGTCGGCTGAGGAGACCACTTCAGCTCCCATGCTCTGGACCAGCTCGACGGTGCCGGCGTCGACCCGTGAGACGCGAGGCAGCCCGTTGCGCGGGGAGTATTCCATGGCTACGCGGCCACAACCGGACAAGGTATCTTGCAGGGCGCTCTCCAGGGTGACCCGGCTGCTGTACACCACCTGTTCCAGGTCGGTTCCTTTCCCGGCGTCCGCGAACTTGCCGGCGTCCACATGGTGGGTGAGCAGGCGAGGGACGCCGGTTACGGGTACGAAGAGGAAGACCGGTCGGGTGACGTGGCCCGACGGCTGGGCGACCTGGGCCAGGACCGGGTTGCAGCCGAGGTAATCGTAAATCAGCCATCCGGGAAGGTCTTCGGCTTGCAAGTACTCGCGGGCATCACCAAGCATCCTGGCGTTGGCCATGGGAGGGCCTCCTTGGAAATCGTACATGGGAAAGCGTACATGGCCCTTGGGGCCGGACGGGCTCAGGCGTAGTTGTGGTGGATGCCGCCGTCGACGATGATGTTGGCGCCGGTGAGATAGGAAGCCTGATACGAGGCGATCATGCAGACGATGTCGCCGATCTCCTTGGGCGTGCCCATGCGCTTCATGGGCGCGTCGGCGGCGATCTCCTCGTGCTTGCAGTGGGCGCAGGTTTCTTCATCCTGGTCGGCATCCGGGCCATCGTGGTCATGAGAATGGGCCGGGTCCTCGATCTCGTCAGCGTCCACGCCGGCGTAGATGACGTTGTTGACGGTGATGTTGAGCGGGGCCAGCTCGGACGCCAGGCCCTTAAAATACGCGAGCACGGGGGCCAGGCTGAGGGAGGACAGGGTGTTGTGCGGGGACACTTCCATAGCAGAAGAAGGGACGAGGTTGATGATTCGGCCCAACCCGTAGCGCTTCATGTGGGGCAGGACTTCACGGGTCAAGTGCACGGCGGACATGAAGTTTCTGGACAGGGCTGGCTCGATGTGCTCGTCCTCGAGTTCGCTGGCCGTCAGGTTGCCCTGGTCCCGGACGGTGGTGACCATGACGCCGATGTTGCCCTGACGGTGCAGGGTCTCCCGTACCAGCCGGTGGATGTCCTGCTCCCGGTCGAGATCGGCGATGACGGCGCGGAAACGATCCTGGGGGACGTGTTTTCGGGCGATTTCCATTTCGACGTGCCGCATGCGGTAGCTGTCGGGCGCGGTCAGCGAAAGGATAGCCCCCTCTTTAGCCAATGCGGTGGCGGTGGCGGTGGCGATGGCAAGGTGCGAGTCCACCACCAGGGCAACCGTATCCTGGAGTCCGAAGTCCATTAGACTGCCTCCCTACCCTCACAAGTTGCCGGCTGCTTAAATGACGCCGGCAGTCGCCATTTGATCGATATCGGAATCCGAGTATCCCAGGTCGTTGAGTATCTGGTGGTTGTGCTCGCCCAGCAGGGGAGGATGCTTTTCCAATTCGCCGGGGGTTTCGGAGAACTTGATGGGCAGACCGGTTTGCTGGATAGTTCCCAGGGTCGGGTGGGGCATTTCCAGGAGCATCTCCCGGTGCTGCACTTGGGGATCGTTGAAGACGTCCTTCAGGTCGTTGATGGGGCCAGCGGGAACGCTTACCGCTTGCAGATCGGCTACCCAGTCGTCGGCGTCCTTGCTCTGGAAATGCTCCTCCAGCAACTGGATCAGTTCAGAACGGTGGTTGACCCGGTCTCCATTGGTGGCGTAGTCGGCTTGGTCCTTGAGGTCCATGCGTTCGATGCCCTGGCAGAACCGCTCCCAGAGGCGCTCGGAACCCACTGCGACGTTGAAGAACTTGCCGTCCCCGCCCCTGAAGCCCTGGTACGGGACCAGGGTGGGATGGGCCGCGCCCAGCCGCTGGGGAGCGTCGCCGGTGGCGAAGTAGTAGCCGGCCTGGTAGGTCATCCAAGCGACCTGGGCGTCGAGCATGGAGAGATCGATGTACTGACCGTCGCCCGTGCCGCTGGGGGAGTTGCGATGGAAGAGGGCGGCCATGATGGCGAAGGCGGCCCACATTCCGGCGCCGATGTCGCTCACGGCGATGCCAACCTTCTGGGGGTCGCCGCCGAGGTCGCCGGTGATGCTCATCAGACCACTCACGCCCTGCATGATCTGGTCGTAGGCCGGTCGGTCCCGGTAGGGCCCGCTGGCGCCGAAGCCGGAGATGGAGCAGTAGATGATGCCGGGATTGACCTTCTTCACGTCCTCGTAACTGAGGTTGAAGTTGGTCATCACGTCGGGCGTGAAGTTTTCGACGATCACGTCGGCGTCGGCGGCCAGCTTCAGGAATATCTGCTGGGCCTTCTCGTCGCGCAGGTTCAAGGTCAGGCTGCGCTTGTTGCGATTGACCGACAGGAAGTAGGCGGATTCCTCGCCGATGAACGGGGGGCCCCAGCCACGGGTGTCATCGCCGGCGCCGGGTCGTTCGATCTTGATGACGTCGGCCCCGTAGTCGCCGAGCATGGTGGCGCAGAATGGTCCGGCCAGGGCGCGGGTCAAGTCCAGTACCTTGATGCCTTCCAGGGGTCTCATTGCAGGTCAATCCTCACAGTCGTTCCGCGCAGGGAAAGATGTCCAACGGTGCAGTTTGGCGGCATATTATAGCGCAGGTTTCCATAAGGCAATGCAAGGCGCCGCCGACTTAATCAGGCGCTCCGCAAAGAACTCTCGCTACCCGGTGATACGTTCAGCCGATATAATCGTCACCGAGGAGAAGGACTATGACCACCGAAAGCCGTCTCAGCCGACTCGAAGGCGCCTACGAACAGGCCAATGAGCGATTGGCCGACCACATCGAACGCTTCGCCGACATTTCCCGAAGGCTTGACAGACTGCACGATGAGATACAGAGCGTGCGCGGGGAGGTGCAAAGCGTGCGCGGGGAGATACAAAGCGTGCGCGGGGAGGTGCAGGGCCTTCGCGAAGAAATGAACGCCAACAACGCTGCCCTCCGCGCCGAAATGAATGCCAACGATGCCAGCATCCGCCGCGAAAGCCGCTGGATTGGCGGGATTATCATCGCCGGCATTGTCGTGACCGTGATCAGCGTCATCATTCAGCCGCTTTTATAAGACACGCCGCGTGGTACTATGCAGCCATTGAGTGATGCCACCGTACCTTTGGGAGGAGTAACCATGACCACCACTCAGCAATCCGCCGCTACCAACGGCTACAGCGTAATCGGAAGCCGACCCATCCGGCACGACGGGACCGACAAGGTCACCGGCCGGGCGCAGTACGGCGCGGATATCTCGCTGCCGGGGATGCTCTACGGCAAGGTGCTGCGCAGCCCGCACGCCCACGCCCGGATCAAGAGCATCGACACCAGCAAGGCGGAGGCCATGCCCGGCGTCCACGCGGTGGTGACGTCGGCCGATCTGCCGCAGGCCGGCGGACGGGTGCTGGACCTGGGCGAGGGGGCGATGATCAACCCCAAGTTCCTGAGCAACAATTGCCTGGCGGCAGAGAAGGCCCTATACAAGGGCCATGCCATCGCCGCGGTGGCCGCGGACAGCGCCCATGAGGCCGAACTGGCCCTGGCGCTCATCGAAGTCGACTACGAGGTGCTGGAGCCCGTGACCGACGTTCTTGAAGCCATGCGCGACGACGCGCCGCTGGTCCACGAGCGTCTGGCCAACCTGAACGACCCCAACGTGCGACCCGGCGGACTGCTGGGTGAGGGCGATGCCGGCAAGGTGGGCAACGTGCCGAACCGGTACTTCTACGAACTGGGCGACATCGAGGCCGGTTTCGCCGCAGCCGACGTGGTGATCGAGCGGGAGTTCCGCACCAAGGCGGTGCACCAGGGCTACATCGAACCCCACGCGGCGACGGCGCTGTGGAACGCGGACGACTCGCTGCACATCTGGTGCAGCAGCCAGGGGCACTTCAACGTGCGCGATCAGACCTCCACCATCCTGGGCATTCCGGTGTCGAAGGTGCTGGTGACGCAACTGGAGATCGGTGGCGGGTTCGGCGGCAAGACGCTGGTGTACCTGGAGCCGGTGGCCGCCGTGCTGTCACGCAAGACGGGCCGGCCGGTGAAGATCCAGATGTCCCGCACCGAGGTGTTCGAGGGCACCGGCCCGACGTCCGGCGGTTACATGCGAGTGAAGATGGGCGTCACCAATGACGGCAAGATCACCGCCGCCGACGTGGTCCTGTTTTACGAGGCCGGCGCGTATCCCGGCTCGCCGGTGAACCCGGGAGCGCAGTGCGCCCTGTCCTGCTACAACATCGCCAACGGACGGATCGAAGCGGCCGACGTGGTGCTGAACCATCCCAAGACGGCGGCCTACCGCGCCCCCGGTTCGCCGGCGGCCTGCTTCGCCGTCGAGACTGTGGTGGACGAAATCTGTGAACAGATCGGGATGGACAAGCTCGACTTCCGCACGCTGAACGGGGCCAAGCAGGGTGACCGCCGGGTGACCGGGCCGCAGTTCGGCAGCATCGGCTGGCTGGAAACGTTGCAGGCGCTTCGCGAGCATGACCACTGGAACTCTCCCATCGACCGCACCCCTGAAGCCGAGGGCAAGAAGGTGGGCCGGGGCGTCGCCGGCGGCTTCTGGTTCAACGGCGCCGGCCCGGCCAGCGCCATCGTCAGCGTTCTCGGGGACGGAACGGTGAGCCTGGTGGAGGGCTCGCCCGACATCGGCGGCACCCGCGCCGTGGCGGCGATGCACGTTGCCGAGGTGCTGGGCCTCGCGGCTGAGGACGTTGCGCCGTCGGTGGGCGACACCAACTCCATCGGCTGGACCTCGATGACCGGCGGCAGCGGTGTCGCTTTCAAGACGGGTTGGGCATCCTACGAGGCGGCCCAGGACGTGAAGCAGCAGATGATCAACCGGGCGGCGCGCATCTGGGACATCGACCCCGAGAACGTGGAATACGACAACGGCGTGATCCAGCACAAGTCGGAGCCGGAACTGCGGTTCACCTTCCGCGAACTGGCGTCGCGGCTGAACGGCACCGGCGGCCCCATCGTCGGGCGGGCCAACGTGTCGCCCACCGGCGTGGGCGGCGCCTACGCGCTGCACATCGCCGACGTGGCGGTGGATGAAGACACGGGCAAGGTTGACATCCTGCGCTACACGGCTATCCAGGACGCGGGCACGGCCATCCACCCGTCCTACGTGGAAGGGCAGATCCAGGGCGGCGCGGTGCAGGGTATCGGCTGGGCGCTCAACGAGGAGTACTTCTTCAACGACGACGCCCAGATGCAGAACTCCAGCTTCCTGGACTATCGCATGCCCACGGCGCTGGACCTGCCGATGATCGACACCGTGGTCGTTGAGGTGCCCAACCCCGGGCATCCCTACGGCGTGCGCGGCGTGGGCGAGGTTCCCATCGTCCCCCCGATGGCGGCCATCGCCAACGCCATCCACGACGCCACGGGCGTACGCATGCAGAACCTGCCCATGAACCCCGGCGCGGTGCTGGAAGCGCTGTGGGAGCAGAACGGAGGCTGATTCCGCGGTCAAAAGCGGCCCGTAAGGTAAGATGTAGAGGCGGACCTGCCGCGGCGGGTTCGCCTCTACTCCTTTTGATTACTGTGGAGACGCCATGAATTACGATCCGCTGGAGTTGCTTGACTTGGCTGATCAGGCGATTGCCCTCGCCGACCATGATGGGGGGTCTATTCTGCTGTGGCGGGCCACCGAGGCCGCACTATGCGACTTGGCCGATCATTACGGCCAGCCCCATGATAACGAAGACGATCTGGTACGCTTCGTCAAGTGGCTGGACGTGAAGCACGATCGCGGTATCGAGAACTGGCACCTGGTCGCATATTTCGCGGCCGGGTCGTTCATGAGCAATGCGAAGTGGCATTACGAGGAATGGGAGGAGATGCGGTACTCCGTACCAAACGTCCGTAAATTTGTAGAAACCTTGCTCGGCTATCACAAAGCCACACTATGACTTTTCAGGAGCGCATCAGCGTCACGGAAGAATATCTACGGCTGGGCAACCGTCTGGTTAGAGAGGGCGAATACACCGTCGCCGGTGAAATGCTTTGGGGCGCCGTGCATAACGCTATTCAAGCCATTGGTGTACGACATAACCTGTTGGGCGACAGGGAAGAAGTCAGGCGGGCGGCGGTAGTAAGCCATCTGGTGAACGTTCATGGATACGGCGATTTCCTGTACGACCAGCTCAGGTTAGCTGGACGACTGCACGGACACTTCTACAATCGAAATCTGCAAGAGCACGACCTGCCTGGGTTGATGCAGGCAACGCAGCAATACATCGACAGCCTGTTGAACATAGCCGGAGCGCCCTGACGGGCATCGACGACGCTATTCCTTGCCTGCGCTATGTACCTTCATCGTATCGCCGCTGAGCAGAACGGGAGATTACGCAATGGCGACGCCGACCTACGGGGATTTGATACGGGTTGACACCGACAATGGCGCGGTTCCCGAAGTTTTGCCGCGCGTGCCTCTGGGAGCAGATGTATCGTCCGGGGGCGTGGATGAAGCGACTCTGCAAGACCTCTTGTTTCGGTTCCCGCAAACGCTGCCCATTGCCGCCATCGACCCGGCCTACGCCGGAGCTGTTCCGATTTGTAAGGAATTGGCCCTGCCGGCCGGTTCCGCCGATGCGGTGTACGTCAATCATTTGGGCCGGCTTACGCTGGCCGAGTTCAAGCTGTGGCGCAACCCGCAGGCAAGGCGTGAGGTGATCGGTCAAATCCTGGACTACGCGAAGGACCTGGCCTCCTGGGAATATGAGGACTTGCAGCGGCAGGTTTCGCTCAGGCTCGGTAAAAGTGGCAACGCGCTTTATGACCTGGTACGCCAGCAATCTCCCGGCCTGGAGGAAGCGGAGTTCGTGGACAACGTATCGCGTCACCTGAGACGCGGCGAATTCTTGCTGCTGATTATCGGCGACGGCATACACGAAGGCGCGGCCAACATTGTCGACTTCGTGCAGCGCCATAGCGGGCTGCATTTCAATCTGGCGATGGTGGAAGCCGCGTTGTACCGGGACGCCTCCAACTGCCTCATTGTCCAGCCTCGAGTTTTGGCTCGCACCGAAATCGTGCAGCGGTTCGTAGTCGAGGGTGGTCTCGTCGGCGATATAGGGCTAGATGATGTGGACGACCGGCAAGAAATTCTCTCCGATCAGGACGAGGAAAACCTTCGGTTCTGGACAGCGGTGCAACGAGACGGCTTCCTTGTGGACGTAACCATAGGTGAGCCTGTTGCTATTGGGGCGAACCTCTATGTGAAGGTGAACAACACTGGATTCAATAACTGGGGCTTGTCGTTCGCCGGGTATATCAACCGCCAGCAATCCCGCATCGGTTGTTATCTTACTGTGAGACGTGGTCAAGCACGAGAGATGCGCATTTTTGACGAGCTAATTGAGTCTTTTGATGGACTGCGCGGTGTAGTAGGTAACGAATTGGAGCATTGGCAGCAGGGCGACCTCCGCAGAATCGGGTTCCGGCGTAACAGCGGCTTGGCTTTTCTGTCCGCCGGCGAAGAAAGCGAGGAGTTTCGCGAGGCCGTGTTGTGGATGAGAGAACATCTGAACCGTTTAGTCAGTAATCTTAACCCGCGCTTGCAGATCATGCTGGCGCCGAGCGATAAGTTTATTGTAGGGAACGTATGAAACTCACCGATCTAATTGCCGCCGCGCCCTGGCGGGAGGCCATCACGTTCCGCGAGACGTGGCCCCACGAGTACGTGCTGTTGCGGAAGGATGACGAGCGGGAGCTGATGAAGGCGGTGTGCCAGCGCATCCTGGATGGGGAGGCTTCCCACGGGTATTTCTTTCGCCGGCCCACGGTCTATCTCTTCGTCGGCGACTACAAGTACTGGTTCATGTCCGATGCAGACACCATCAGGTCGGTGCTGGAGAACGAGGATGACGACAGTGAGGTGGTGCTGAACCGGGCGCGGCTGTATCATGACCGGCGGGATTTCTACATTCAGGATGGCGACACCGGGATGCGGGACGACTATCCCGGGCCGCCCTGGTGGATGAAGCGCGACGCATCAAGGAGCGACGACAATGACGACAACTGAACAGCAGACCGGCCAGAAGCCCTACGTGGTGCACAGCGTGGGCGATGCCTCGGAGACCATCCAGACCCCCGGTATGACTCGCCTGCCGGCCGTCGTGCCGGGCAAGGGCGACACCACCAAGATCTGGATGGGCAAGGTGACCGCCGCGCCCCGCGAAAAGGGGCCGCCGCATACGCACCTGGAAGCCGAGACCGCGGCCTACGTACTCAAGGGACACGTCCGCGTGTACTTCGGGGAGAACTTCGAGGAGTGGATCGAGGCCGGGCCGGGAGACTTCATCTTCGTGCCGGCCAACACACCGCACATCGAGGAGAACCCCTACGACGAAGAGCAGGAGGGCATCCTCTGTCGCGCGCCGGACAATTTGGTGGTGAACCTGTAGAGGGCGACGCTCACCCGTACCCGATTTGTCATTGCGAGGAGCGCGGCGACGTGGCAATCTCGTTCCTGGAGCGACGGTTGTTACCCTAACGAGATTGCCACGCTGCGCTCGCAATGACAGTTTGCGGAAAGTGGGTATGCGTTGGGATCGGCGACGCCGTTGCAATTGACCGAGGTTGCGATTTGGTGAATAATCATGCCGCCGGTTGTCCATGCCGCCAACCTGGACACACGGCGGGCCGGTAGTCGGCCGCTAAATCGTCAGCCACCATGAGGAGGATTCACAAATGGCGGATGTCAAGGTAGAAATACGGGGCAACGGCCCGCTGCGGGTCACCGGCGAGATCGAGATTGTTGACCAGAGCGGCAACAACTACACCATTCCCGAGGGGCAGTGGGTCACGTTCTGCCGCTGCGGGCAGTCGAGCAACAAGCCCTTCTGTGACGGCACGCACCGCGACGCCGGTTTCGAGGCTCCCAGCGAGGCCCGGTAGAACCGGCACCGCTGAATTTCCGCGCATCACGCCGCCAGCCGCCGGTCAAGCAACCGGCAGCCGGCGGCTTTTGCTATCATGTGCGGGCGATCACACCCGGCAGGCCCAGCCAACCGAGGCATCGTGCCATCGGGTATCGTCAGAGCAATTCCAATCCAGGACCTCGCCCAGGAGGCGCACCATGGTAACCACTACCCCGGCCCGCGCGGCCGCCGAGTTCATTTTCGAGAGCTACCGCAAGGTGCAGCCTTTTGAGCGGTTGCCGGCCGATCTGTTCCCCAAGACGCTGGACGAGGCCTACGCTATACAGTTGGAGCTCCACTGCATGCTGTCCAGCCTGTGGGGGCCGCTGGCGGGCTACAAGCTGGCGTATACCACTCCGGTGATGCAGGAACGGGCCGGCCTGAACCACCCGGTGCTGGGCGGCGTGTTCGAGAAGACCATCCTGCGCTCGCCGGTGGTGCTGAACTTCACCGAGTACGTGAACCTGGGCATCGAGCTGGAGGTGGGTGTTACGCTGGGCAAGGATCTGCCGGCGTCGGGCGCGCCCTACACCCGGGAGAAGATTGAGGATGCGGTGGCCGAGATCGCCACGGCCTTCGAGATCGTGGACATGCGGACGCCGGCCGACCTGACCACCGAGGAGCGCACGCTGATGAGCGTGGCGGTCAACATCCTGAACTCGGGCGTGGTGCTGGGCGATCCGGTCACCAACTGGCGGGACCTGGATCTGGTGGGTTGCAAGGGCGTGATGAGCATCAACCACGAGCAGGTGGGCGAGGGCTACGGCCGCGACGTGATGGGGCACCCCTTCGAGCCGCTGGTGTGGCTGGCCAACGAGCTGTCGGCGCGGAACCATCCGCTGAAGGCCGGCGACACGGTAATCACCGGGAGCCTGATCCCGCCGACGTCGCTGGGGTTCGCGTCGGAGGGACGGATCTCGATTGAGGGACTGGGCGACGCGGTGGTGGTCTGCGCCTAGCGCGGATGCCTAGCAGTTGCGACCCAACATCACGGTTGCGAGGCTTGCCATGACCACCAAACTGCCCGCCAACGTCGGAAACCGGCGCTTTCCCGACGACGTGCACTATCCCGACTCGGATGATGAGCCATTGCCGGACGGACGTTACCAGGAACCCTATTTCAGCGAAATAGTCGGTACAGTCCGCGAACATTTCAGCGACCGCCCGGACGTGGAGGTGAGCGGCAACACGTTCATCTACTACGAAGAGGGCAACCCGCGGCGGTTCATTTCGCCGGACCTGCACGTGACCCTGGACGTGACCGCACAGGGGTTTGCGTCCATGGATTACCGCAACACCTATCTCGTGTGGGAGATTGGCAAGCCGGCCGACTTCGTGCTGGAAATCGCATCGGAGAGCACCGCCCGGCGCGACGTTACCGAGAAACGTGTTCTGTACGCGCAAATAGGCTTTGGCGAATACTGGCGTTTTGACGGCACCGGCGGCGACTTCTACGGCGAACCGCTGGTTGGCGAATACCTGGGCGCCGACGGTCAATATCACCGCTTTGACGTTTCTCCCGACGAGGAAAGCCGCCCCCACGGCTACAGCCCGGCCTTGGGCTTGTGGCTGTATTGGGAAGATGGTCAACTCCGCTTCTACGACCCGTCCACCGGACGGTGGCTGCGCACCCGCTCGGAGGAGCGCGCCGGCCGTGAAGCGGCGGAAGCGGCCCAACAGGCAGCAGAAGCAGCGCGGCAAGCGGCGGAGACCAGGGCCGCCGAGCTGGAGGCGGAGTTGATGCGTCTGCGCGGCGAGCAGTCAGGCTGACCCGCCCGTCTCCACCCACAGGGCATAGACGGCGCGGCGCGGCAGGCCGGTGGAGGCGACGACCTCGGCCACCGCGTCGCGCCCGCGTTTTCCGGCGGCGCGGCGTTCCATGAGGGCCTGACGCGCCATTTCCCGCAGTTCATCTTCACTGGCGGAGCGCTCCGGATCGGCAAGCGCGACCGGGCCGATGACGATGGTGAACTCGCCGCGGGGCTCGGCGAAGTGATCCAAGGCAGCGGAAGCCGTCCCGCGCCAGACTTCCTCGTGTAGCTTGGTGATCTCCCGGCAGACGGCGATGGGCGGGTTGTTGAGCGCGTCGGCTACGTCGCCCAGCGTGGCCCGCAGACGGTGGCGCGCCTCGAACAGGACGATGGTCTGCCCCCGGCGAGCGGTTTCCGCGAGCAACGTGGTGCGATCTGATCGACGGCGGGGCAGGAACCCGAGGAACACGAAGCGGTCGGCGGGGAACCCAGCCACGGAAAGCGCGGCGGTCAGCGCCGACACGCCGGGGATGCTGACCACGGAATGTCCGGCCTCGGCGACGGCGGCGACCAGACCAGCGCCCGGGTCGCTGATGGCGGGCGAGCCGGCGTCGGTGACCAGGGCCGCATCGGCCTCGGCCAGCGCGTCCAGCAGGCGGGGCAGTTGACGCTTCCAGTTGTGCTCGTGGCAACTGATCAGACGGGGATGCGCGTCGAGATGGGCCAGCAGGCGGCGGGTGACGCGGGTATCCTCGGCCGCCACCAGGGGAACGGAGGACAGGATGCGGCTGGCGCGGAGGGTGAGGTCCTCCAGGTTGCCGATGGGAGTGCCGATTACGTAGAGAGTGCCCACGTGGGGAGTATAGCGTGGGCTACCGGATCGGGGTGTGGACGACAGAGACATTGTTGCCAATGCCGCCGTTGCAGTTCGGCGCCGAGACAGCTTACATGCGAGAAGCAGCAGGTCCCCGGTGGGAACCTTACGCGCGATCAGACTGTCCGCCACCGGGGATGCGTCTGCCACATCAATCAGGACAACTATGTGGGCGGGTCCTCATGCTAGAATCGCGGCAGAGGTGGAACCTTATGGAGTTTGACAAGGAGAACGCGCCGGCTATTGGCCGCGCCATCTATCGCGAAAAGATACACCCGACCCTGGGGCCGGAACACAAGGGCAAGATCGTGGTCATCGACGTGAAAAGCGGCGACTACGCGATTGCCGACCGGCACTTGGACGCCGACATCGAACTGCGGAAGCGGCGCCCGGACGCCTTCACCTGGTCGGAAAGGGTGGATGTTCCGATGACTTACCGGGTTCACCCCAGCGTCGTGACCAGACCATTGTCCTTATGATCAGGGGTACGGTGGCGCGGAACTCGGACGGCGGATTGGAGGCTTGGATCACCGTGTCCGTAATGGACGCTGACAGGGAACCGCAGCAGTGCGAAGTTATCGTGGACACCGGATTCACCGGCTGGCTTACGCTCCCGGAAGCCGAAATACGGCGACTAGGATTGGTCAAAGCCGGAAGCTATTACAGCATCATCGCCAGTGGTAACCAAGAAGAGTTCGATTACTACAGAACTTCGGTGTTGTGGGACGGTAATCTGCATGAAATTGAGGTTTTCCAGTCCATAGATCAGCCGCTGCTGGGCATGGAGTTGCTGGAAGGCAGCAGGGTTTCGGTGGACGCCTGGGATGGCGGCAATGTAATCATCCAAGAAGTCCGGCCCTGACCGCCGGCCCATGACCGGCTGCCATACGTTACCGGTCCGCATCCGAGCACGGGCAGGTCTCGTTCCTGTGATAGCATGGTGGAGCCTCCGAATGGGGTAATTCACGCTTGTCCAGGAGTTTCGTTTTATGCCGGAGTTGAATGGTGGGCATCTGTTCATTCGCTGCCTGAAGCAGGAAGGGGTGCAGAAGGTCTTTACAATTGTCGGGGACACGATACTGCCCCTGGTGGACGCGGCGGCGGATGAGGGCATCGAGTTCATCGACACGCGACACGAGGGCGCGGCGATGCACATGGCCGACGGCTACGCCCGCATAACCGGCCAGCCGGCGGTGGCGTTGTTCACCGGCGGCCCCGGCTTCGCCAACGCCATCTCCGGCCTGCCGGCCATCTATACCTCCGAGAGCCCAGTGATCTTCGTGGCCGGCTGCGCGGAATTGCCCGAAAAGGGCCAGGCGACCTTCCAGGAGATCGACCAGGTGGCGATGGCCGCTCCGGTCTCGAAGGGATCGTGGCTGATCCACGAGAAGAACCGCATCCCGGAGTTCGTGGCCACTGCCTTCCGCACTGCAATGAGCGGGCGGCCCGGGCCGGTGCACCTGACCCTGCCCATCGACCTTCAGGAGGCTCCCATCAGCGAGGAGGACCTGCCGCCATTCCTGCCCCGGGAATACCGCAACATGGGGCGTTCCCAAGGCGACCCGAAGCTGATCGAGCAGGCGGCGAACCTGCTGGCCAACGCCCAAAAGCCGGTGATCATCGTGGGCAATCCGGCGCGTTACTCGGTGGAGCCGGCCCAGTTGGAGGCGCTGGCGGAGGCCACGGGCGCGCCCATCTTCACCGTGGAGCAGGCGCGGGGGCTCATCGACGACCTGCATCCGCTTTGCTTCGGCTACGCCGACGGCGCGCTGAACCGAACGGCCCGCAAGTTCCGCGAGGCCGACGTGGTCCTGCTGCTGGGCAAGCGGCTGGACCATCGCTACCGGTACGGCGGGATTTTCGATGCCGATGCCAAGCTCATCCAAGCCGACCCATCCGAGGCGGAGATCGGGCGCAACCGGGGCGTGGCCGTGGGCCTGCTGGGCGACCTGGGCGCCATCGTTGACCAGCTTGCGGCGGCGGCCAAACACAACGGCAACCTGGGGCCGTGGATCAATGAGCTGAAGCAGGAGCAGGAGGCCTGGCTGGACAGCCTGCGCAGCAACGTCGCCAACGAGGCGCCGATGCACCCGCTGGACGTGTACACGCGCATCGAGCACCTGGTGGACGAAGACACCTTCATCATCCTGGACGGCGGTGATTACGTGCAGTGGGGCCGGTGCTACCTGCCGGCGCGCTCGCCGGGACATTTCATGCGCCTGGGGCCGTTGAGCCATTTGGGCGGAGCGATCCCTTACGCCATGGCGGCCAAGCTGGCCTACCCCGACAGCAAGGTGCTCGCGTTCATGGGCGACGGCTCCTTCGGGTTCTACTCCATGGAGTATGACACCTGCATCCGGCACAACCTGAACATCACCGGCATCATGGGGAACGACGGCAACTGGGGCATTGACCGCACCTTCCAGCTCGCCTACTTCGGGCGCGACGTGGGCACCGCGCTGCGTCCGGGCGTGCGCTACGACCAGGTGGTGGAGGGCATCGGCGGCTACGCCGAACTGGTGGAGCAGCCGGATGAGGTCGCGCCGGCGGTGGAACGGGCCATCAACTCGGGCCGGCCGTCGCTGGTGAACATAACGGTGAAGTCGGGGGCCAGCCCGCTGGCCGACGCGATGATCGCGCGCCGGACGGGAGGATAACGACCAATTGCACCGCGTCAGGCCGTTGTGCGTTAGCAACGTGCAATGATACGCAACTTCCGACACAACGGCCTGCGGCGTTTCTGGGAACGCGGGGAGCGGCGGCGTATGCCACCTGAATATACTGAGAAAGTCGCCGAGATCTTACACGATCTTGACTCTAGAGGACTGGCTGGTGTGCGCAGGTCGAGTTATGGCCTGCATCCCTTGCGCGGCGATTTGGCCGGTCATTGGGCCGTTCGTGTCTCCGCTAACTGGCGGATCACCTTCCGGCCTGACGGTAAGGATGTCTATGACGTCGACCTCGTTGACTACCATTAGGAGGCAATGGTGATGATGAAAGATCCGCCCCATCCCGGCAAGTCTATCCTGCATAATGACATCGAACCTCTAGGCTTGAGCATAGCCCAGGCCGCTAAACATATAGGCGTGCACCATGATGAATTGGCGGATGTCATTGGTGGCCGCGCCGGCATTTCACCTGAGATGTCCCTCCGTCTTTACAAGGCATTCGGAGCCGACTCGGCAACTTGGTGGGGTCTGCAACTTTATTATGACCTCGCCCAGGTTTTTCACAGCGACCACGGCATCAAGGTCAAGCGTCTGGGCGACCCGTTGGGCGAGTTTGGCCTGCCAGTTAGCGACCCGCTCCATCCCGGCCAGGTGCTGCTCCACGAATGTTTGGAACCCCTGGGCTTGACCGTCGCCGAGGCCGCCGAGCACCTGGGCATCAGCTATGATGAACTGGATGACTTGATGAACTGCCGGACTTCGCTGACGCCGGAGTTGATTATCCGCATTGACCAGGCTTTCGGCGGCCACCCGCAGAAATGGTCGGCTCTCCAGGCCAACTACGACGTCGCCAAAGTGGCCATGGAGCGCGCCCACAAAATCAAGGTGCGCCGGCTCTGGCGGCAGGATCCGGACACCCACGAGCCTATCCTGCTGGACACGTCAGACGTGGATGCGACAACCGCAACGGCTGACGGCGAAAACTTCGTCAAGTAACCGTATCACACCAACCAAGGAGGCGCGTCATGCAGTTCGGAATCTTCACTATCGTTCCCTATCACCAGGACTTCACGCCACCGCAGGCGTTGAACGACGCCCTGGAGCAGATCCGGTTCGCCGACGAGGCGGGGCTGGACGAGGCCTGGTTGGGTGAGCACCGTTTCTCGCGCCACGGGCTGCTGTCGGGCATCTGGTCGTTCCTGGGCGCGGTGGCCGGCAGCACGAAGCAGATCCGCATCGGCACGGCGGTGATCGTGCTGCCGCTGCACAACCCGGTGCTGGTGGCCGAGGAAGTGGCCATGCTGGACGTGATCAGCGGGGGCCGCATCAACTTCGGCATCGGGGCCGGATACCAGCAGCAGGAGTTCGACGGCGTCGGCGTCGACATCGATACCAGCCGCGACCGTTTCCAGGAGGCCGTCGACGTGATGATCAAGGCGTGGACGGAGGAGACGCTTACCTTCCACGGCACGTACACCAATGTCGACGACGTATGGGTTCTGCCCAAGCCGGTGCAGAAGCCGTATCCGCCGCTGTTCCAGGCGGTGAGCACCAGTCCGGCCAGCATCGACTTTGCCGCCAGCCGGAACATCCAGGTGATCACCGGCGGGCCGACGGACATCCTGGGCCAAGCTCCGCAGGTGATCCAGCTGTGGCGGGAGAAGATGGACGAGTACGGCCATCCCCACGCGCATCTGGACCCGCCGATGTCCAAGTCGATCTACGTCGCGCCGACTATGGAAGAAGCGGAACGCGACCCCATCGGGCTGGAGGACTTCTCGTCCCGGGTGCTGCGTTCCATCGGCAGCAACGGCGCGCCCATCGGGATGCCCATGGACCGGAACGGCAACATCGCCAAAGGCTACGAGCACTGGGCCAACCGCCAGGCGGACCGGGACCGCCGGGACGACGTGGGTCATGCCGGCCTGCCGCCGCTGCGGGGTACGCCGGAAGTGGTCGCCGAGCGGTTGAAGGAGGTGCAGGCGGCGGGGATCAACCACGTCTTCGGCAACTTCGGGTTCGCCGGCCTGCCGCACCACAAGGTGATGCGCTCTATCGAGCTATTCGCCACCGAGGTGATGCCGCACTTCCAGGAGGCGGCGGTGGCATAGAGAGTACGGTGTCCGACCCGAGTTCATAGAAGTGCTCCCGGCGTTGCCTTGCCGGGAGCGCACAAATGCTTCAGCCCATGCCTACGGTATCAGAAATAGTTCGTCAGACCCAACCCGGTCTGGTCCACATCGACACGCCTACCGGCAGCGGATCAGGCTTCGTAATTGACGTCGAAGGGTTAATCATCACCAATGCCCACGTGGTGCAGGAACATTCCACCGTGACCGCCAAGTTCGTTGACGGCGCTGAATACACGGGGGCAGTCGTCGGCAGAGACGAAGAAATCGACTTGGCCTGCATTCGTATTCCTGTTTCCGATACCCATCCCCTCTCTCCCTTGCCGCTAGGCGATTCCGACGCAGCTCCCGTTGGCGAAGATGTGCTGGCCATGGGGTATCCCCTGGCGGACATACTCGGCGGGTCGCCAACCGTCACGAGGGGAATAATCTCGGGTAAGAAGTGGGATGAAATTCAGACGGACGCCGCCATCAACCCCGGCAATAGCGGTGGTCCACTAATTGACTCTCATGGCTTCGTGATTGGAGTTAACACCTCCGTAATTGAAAGCGCTGGAGGTAGAAACATTACGGGCATTGGATTCGCGATTCCCAGCAACGTGGTAAAGGAGCGACTTGATTTCCTTGCATCTGGGGGCATAGTACGCAAGTCCGTTGCTCCAGCGGCGGAGGATGGCGATGGAGGAATAGAGTGGATAACTCACAACGTCGGGCGATGCGGGTTCAGCATAGCCTTGCCTGATTGGTGGGAATTGTATTCGGCAGAATCCGGGTTTGCGTTTTTCGTTTCTGGGTCAAACGATTTAATCGTTTCCTTGGACTTTGACAGCATTGGTTTTAACCTATATGAGGAAGCAGATACTGGTCGTAACCGTAAGATCATTGCATCCAATAAGTCGGATTACAAAAAGCTGGATCAGGTGAGCCCATTGAGAGAAGGCCGTCTATTCGGCGAACCCTCTTTCGATTTTGACTACTGGGGAGAGAATTCGGAAGGAATGTTCGTGGGAAGAACGATAATCTCCGCGCAGTGGGCCATAGGTGGCGGCCAATATCTCCTGGAAGCAGATCTAGAGGTCCAGAAAGACACGGTTGAAGATGAAATAGGGTTGGACACTGTGCTGACTTTATTGCTCAGCAGGTTCATACCATGGGGCGTCTATTGGAGCGATCGGTACGATTGGAAAATTTCTGTTGCTCCAGGCTGGAAACTAAGCAAGACTTATCCGTCCTCTGGTGAATTCCTCATGTTGGATGCTCCCGGCGGAATGGCATTTATTACCGTAACGGTTTATGATTCGGATGATGATAAGCCGGCAGCCGATCTCTGCCGAGAACAGGTAGCAGATTTGCTCACCGATTACGACGCTTGGGACAAATACGCGATTATTTCGTCCCATGAAAGGCCTTCCGACTCCCATGATTGGTATCGGATATCCCTACGCTATATGATAAAAGGTGACCCCATGGCTAGCTTCAAGATCGTACAGGCGGGGCGGTCGGATGGCCTTGAATACGTCATTGGAGCTGTTACTTATGTCGATTATGTTGCCGATTACGCGGCAGATATAGAAAATATGATGGATAGTTTCCAGTTCTAGGCTCACATTTGGCCATTCCCCATCCGTTATGCCATTGGTTAATTGCCATGACCATCAAGACGCCCTACGCGCCGTCCGACGGCGTAACAATCCCCAACCTTGACCCGTTTTTCGGGCCGGACGCGCCGCCGCTGCCGGATCCGGAACCGATGCCAGACGCCATGCAGCAGAACCCGCACATCCTGTACGTGATGCAGATCCTGGTCGATCTGCTCACCGACCGCCTGGACACCTTTGCCGATACCAACACCATCGTCTACTACGACTCGACGGACCGCAACCGCCGGCTGCAACCGGACGTGTACGTGGCCTTTGACGTGGACGCCAACGCCATCCGGCGCCGGAACGGCTACCTGATCTGGGAAGTTGGCAAGCCGCCGGACTTCGTGCTGGAGGTGGCGTCGGAAACGACCGCGTCCAACGACACCGGCAACAAGCGCGCCTTGTACGCGAGAATGGGCGTCATCGAGTACTGGCGATTTGACGCCAGTGGGGGCGAGATGTACGGTGCGGCGTTGGTGGGCGAATATCTGGAACAGGGCGTTTACCGGCAGTTTCCAGTGTATACCACCGCTGACGGCGTGATATGGAGTTACAGCCCTCTGCTGCGGCTCAACTTGCGCTGGAACGACGGCGAGATTGAGCTGCAAGACCCGGATACCGGCGAGATCCTGCTGGACCGGCGCGGCGTGCGCCTGGCTATGGAATCGGCAATTGAGGCGGAGCGGCAGGCGAGGTTGGCGGCGGAGCAGGAGTTGGAAGAGTACCGCGAACTGGTGCGCCAGCTGCGCGAGAACGGCCGGGCTCAGGGATAGGAGGCGGATCAGTTGGCTCCGGTCAGCGCCTCCCGCAGGCGGCGGATGATGATGTCGATCTCTTCCTCCGTGACGTTGAGGGGGTCGACCATGAGTTCGTCAGGGGCGCGGAGCTGCTGGAGGTAGATGGGCGGGTCGCCCTGCTGTAGAGCGGTGGCGACTTGCTGCGCCGACGGGCCGGACCAATCTCCGCCCAACCGTAGCACGGCGTTGGGGAGCAGATAGTCGACACCGTCGTGTTCCAGCGAGATGTTGAGGCCGGGCACCTCGATGAGGCTATCCACCACGCGCTGGGCCATGATGCGATAGCGCGCCATTTCGGCCGCTTCGTCTTCCTCGACGAACATGGACAGGGCGGTGACCAGGCCGACGATCTCCTCCTTGGCGACCTTTGCCGAGCGGCCGATGAACTGGGCCGGGCTGGCGTTGGCCAGAGCGGCGTCGATCAAGTCGGCGCGGCCGCAGAGGATGCCGGTGCCCTGGGGCCCGCGCACACCCTTGCCTCCGCTGAAGATCACCATATCGGCGCCGTCGCGCAGGTAGCGCTGGAGGTTGGCTCGGGGCGGCAGCATGGACGCGGCGTCCACGATGACCGGGACATCGTGGGCGTGGGCAATCTCGCAGACTTGGGCCAACGGCATCACCCGCTTGCTGGTGAAGGGAGCGCACAGGTAGGCAACGGCGGCGGTGCGCTCGTTGATGGCCCCTTCCAGCTCCCAGGGGTGGTTGAACAGGTAGTTGCCGATCTCCACGATCTTTGCGCCGGCGGCGCGATAGGCGTGGTCGTAGGGAAATCGGTGCGTCGTCTGCATGATGATCTCGTTCTTCATGCCCTCGGTCTCAGGCAAACGCTGCATCTTGACCGGGTCGTTGCCAGCAATGCACGCAGCCGCCTGCAGCAGCAGGCCACCGGCCGCGCCACTGCTGACCATGGCTGCCTCGGAGCCGACCAGGCGGGCGATCTCCTCGCCGGCCTTGCGGTTCAGCTCGTCGATGTTGACCATGACGCGGGCGGTGCCAGCCATCTGCTCCAGAACTTCGGGCCGGGTGCGCGATCCGCCCAGGCGGGTGACGGAGCCGCTGGCGTTGATGATGGGAGTGACGCCCAGGTTGCGGTAGGCCTGTTCCGCGTCGGTGATACTCTGCTGGTTCAATATATCCTCCCGGAACCAATCGTCATTCCAGCCCCGTATCAAGCACGGGGTGACGTTCTTTCGCCGGAATGACGGGATAAGTGGGAATGACGCATTATAACAAGCAGCCCAAAGCCGTTGTGGTAACATCGGCGAACCGCACGAATTTGGAGGTAGCAACGTGACCACCGCTGACCGACTGAACGTCATTCCCCTGGGCGAAGCGATGTTCACCCAGCGGGCCATCCGCCGGTTCAAGACAGATCCCATTCCGGCTGACGTGATGCAGGACATCATGCAGGCCGCCATCCGCGCGCCCAACGGCGGCAACCAGCAACAATGGCACTTCATCGTGGTTCAGGAAGAGGAGACCCGCCGCAAGCTGGGTGAGTTGTATCACGAGGCCTGGTGGGCCAAGCGGGCCGACGCGGGAATCATGGGTCCCCAGGACATCCCGCCGGGCCGTCATCCCATGCGCTCGGCGATGCGGCTGGCCAACGAGATCGGCGACGCGCCGGTGATGGTGCTGGTGTGCGCCACGGCCAAGGGGGCGCAGGCCGCCGGCTCGGTGATACCGGCGGCGCAGAACATGCTGCTGGCGGCGCGGGCCTTTGGCATTGGCGGCACCATCGCCACGCTGCACCCGGTGGTGGAGGAGCGAGTCCACGAACTGTTCGGCATTCCGGACACCGCGCAGGTGGTGTACTGCATGCCCTTCGGGTATCCCCGGGGCAACTTCGGGCCGGTGACGCGGCTGCCGCTGAACGAGGTGTGCAGCTACGACCGGTGGGGAGCGCCGCCGGATTAGATTGCCAGCCTCGGCGTGATGATGGTCGCCACGCCGAGGCTGTCGGCAAGCTCCTGTTGGTCAGGGGGTATGTTGCTCCCGATTACTACGGGAACGGCGGGTGTACCCATGATCTTGGATAGAGTATCTGCGCGTTCGCGAGCCAACAAGACATCATCGTCGGCGATATCTTGAAATAATGAAATCGCCACCTGCACAGCCCGCTGGTCATCGCGCCGGCGGGCCGAGAGCATGATGTCAGTTTGTTCCACGTGGTCGCCCTCGTCGAAGGTGATGACGCCTAGTTCCTCAGCATCGTCGATTAGGTCCTGAAATTCCGGCGAACGGGCGACCAGCGAACTTTGAAGCACGCGAAGACGGTTCAGGCCCAGCCACCGGGTGACGGTCCCAGGAATATCGCGGTGCATACGATGCTCCAGCAGTGAGCCTGTAAGGGTACCCAACTTGCCGTCAATACGGTCCAGGCACAGTGTAGTTTCAGGCTTCATGCGTGTATCCAACTGTGGGTCGTGCCAGCGAACAGGATCAACGAGGGGTTGACCATCCCCGCCGCCGGCTCAACACGCAGTTCCTACCGGGAATATGGTGTGCGTATACCCAATTGACCAAATCCCGGATCTGCCGTTCATCGACGCACAAGGGTTTTCGCGTGTTGGACCTACCGCGTGCGCTCGTAGCGGTAATCGCTGGCGGTGCCGCGCTCCGGGGTAGCCGTGGGGCTGTTGGGCAGGTACGGGTAGTTGGGGTCGACGCCGACCTTGGGGGCCAGGGTGTTGCGGAGGACGCCGATGTTCTCGACCTCCAGTTCCACGGTGTCGCCTGGCTCCAGCCAGCGGGAGGTCTCGTATCCCTTGCGGATGGACTCGCGGACGGAGCCGCCGCCCACGGTGCCGCTGCCGATGACGTCGCCGGGCGCGATGCGGCTGTCCTTGGCGGCCCGTTCGATGATCTCGCCCCAGCTGTACCAGGCGTTGACGGTCTCACCGTCGCGGAGCCAATCGTCGCCGTTGACGCGGACATGGGCTTTGAGGTCCAGCCGGCCGTCCTTGATGTGGGGCATCATCTCGTCGGTGGTGACCACCCAGGGGCCAATGGAGGACGCCGAGTCCTTGCCCTTGGCGGGGCCCAGGCCGAAGGTCATCTCGTCGAATTGCAAGTCGCGGGCGCTCCAGTCGTTGAAGATGCAGAAACCGGCGACGTACTGCAGGGCCTCCGACGCCGCGACGTTGGTACCAGCTTTGCCGACGATGCAGCCGATTTCCAGCTCGTAGTCCAGCTGCTCGGACGCCGCCGGATAGGGCACGTCCTCGTCCGGCCCGTAGATGACCAGCGGGTTGGAGAAGTAGAACACGGGCATCCGATACCACACCGGATCGATCTGGCGCGTGCCCTGGGAAGTGGCGTGCTCCTCGTAAACGATGTAGTCCCGCACCGTGGGTGGCTGGAGGATTGGGGCACGCAGGCGCACGTCGGCCAGTGCCACGGCGGGCGCGGCCACGCTGCCGGCCAGGGCGTCGCCCACTCGGTCAATGGCGCCATCGCCGGTGTCCAGCAGGGCGCGGACGTCGGCCAGCGGGCGGTCGGATCCGATCAGAGCGGCCACGTCCACCACCGCATCGTCTTGGAGGACGCCGCAGCGGGGGCCGTTGCCGTTGTCGTAGGTCAGGAGTTTCATGGTCGTCGTTCCTTTTTGGTCAGGCGCTGTTGGAATAGCCGGCTAGTCGCTCGGCGTCGTTGATGTAGTCGTTGGTTTGGCGGATGCGGCGCTCCACTTCAGGAACCGGCTCGCAGATGCCATGGTAGAAGCATTCACCATGCAGATGCCCCTGTCTTGAATAGTAGCGTCCGACCAAAGAATTAACCGCGCCATCTGCTTTAGCCAGCATGAGCAACCCCCGTGACGTGTCTGACGAAAATTGAGGCTTCTCGTCCGTCCGTGCCAGGATCAAGGCATCGGTGGCCCGCTTGGTGGCGCACCACGCCTTTTCCGCGGCGTCGCGGATGTCGCCAGCCTGTAGCAGCCGCAGCGCGTCAGCGTGGAGGGCGCGGGCGTCGGCAAAGATAGCGGAAGCAAGGTCGGTGGCTACCATTTGGGTTTCACCCCTTCGTTCAGGCCCTGTTGGAATAGCCGGCTAATCGCTCGGCGTCGTTGATGTAGTCGGCGGTCTGGCGGATGCGGCGTTCTACTTCTTCTATCGGCTCGCAGGCTCCCAGGTAAAAGCAGGCGCCGTGCAGTTCGCTCTGTCTGGAGAAATAGCGCCGGCGTAATGGGCGGACGGTTTGATCTTCTGCGGCTAGTGCCCCTAGCCCTCTCGTGGTTTCGGAGGATATTTGTGGCTCAATCCCCGCGCGGGCCAGGATCAGCGCATCGGTAGCGCGCTTGGTGGCGCACCACGCCTTTTCCGCGGCATCGCGGATGTCGCTGGCCTCCAGCAGCCGCAGGGCGTCGGCCTGAACGCTGCGGGCGTCGGCGAAGATGGCGGATACGCGGTCGGTGGATAGCATGGGGTCTTTACAGATCTATGCCCCCTTCTGCGAATGCGCGGGCAGCCTCGTAGTGCCAATTGGTTCTGATGTTGGTGTGAAATTTCCTAGTTTGGCAGCCTGGGGCTTTGGGGGCGTTGTTTGCATTGTAAAGTACACAGCGCGGCCCTTGCACCCGGCTAGTCAGTTCGCAGAACAGGCCCACGTAGTCTTTACCGCCGAAGAACACCACCGGCTCGGCAGTGTCATCTGGCAACATACGAAAATCGTCATAGTGGTCCTGTTTGTACCGGCGTTGGTATTTTTCCGCACTGTTGCTGAACGTGATGTCATAGGTCGGAGTCAAGAAGTCCGCTGGGATTAATCCCCAGCCCGCCGAAAGGATGTAAAGGTTGTCCGGCCCGCATTTCCGGTAAAGCAGCTCGTAGGCTGGATTCTGGTAGAGTTGCCAGGCCGGCAACAGTCCCAGCGGGTTGTCTGTAGGTTCACGGTTGTACTGCAACAGTTTTTCACGCCATGACTCGCCGGAGGCGTCGGCGCCGTCAGGATGAGCGTAGGCATACCTCGCATCCTTTGGAGCCTCGTCGGGCTTGGCGACGAACATCACATTCCGCCCGTCGCTGCTTTTGAGATGGCCGGCTGTTGGTCGTTTGCGGCCGGCGCACTGGATGACGACGATGCTTTTGTCCATACTTTGCCCTATCCCATTTTGTCGATTTGCCGCTGCAATGCACACAGAAATGCGGGGTCATAGTCGTCATCAACGTGGTTTGAGTTCCATAGCCCAGACTGCCGAACTCTCTCACGATCAGAGTAACGGCCTAACCACTCTGTAGATGGCGGATCAATCGGCTGACGCCCGCAATTGCTGAGCAGCGCGACGGCGTTGCGCTCGATATAGCCCCGTAAACTGTCCGGCCCCGGCTCATCATCCACTGGCAGCCACAGGAAGGGCATATCGCCGATGACGGTACTGACCTTCTGCTCCAAGGGGCGCTCGCCAAGTTTGACCTCCTTGGGCGCGTTGTTGCCTTTCCCCCAAGATGAACAAGCCCAGCCGTCTCGCCCCATCAGGGCAGCGCCGATTATCAACCGAAAAATAGAGCCGCGATGGTTACCGCCTTTGGGTTTGACCGTGCCGCGGTGTTGCGAAAGCCGGTTCCAGAGTTTGGTGCCGGAACCGACTTTCAGCGCGTGGGTTCCCACCCGTACTATGCGGGGGCCACGGCCAGTATCGGTGCGGATTTCTCCGGTTTCGCGAAAGAAATAGACGCCTCGTCGGGGCCAGTCCATTTTGCCGGAACACTCCGACAGCCGGCGCGCGCAGCCGAGCTTGCGTTCCAGTTGGGTCAGCAACTCGTAAAACTGCGTCAAGTCTTGCGCGCGCCGGTCGTTCACTGGTTGCCCTCTTCACTGGATTCCCGCGAAAGCGGGAATGACGGCAATAAGGTGTTGGTCGTCAGTGCATGGGCGAGAAGCTGGCGGGGATCATGATCTTGTTTTCCTGGCTGACGCGGCCGGGGGCGCCGGACGGCCACTGGGGTATCTTGCTGGCGGCGGCGCGGACCTCGGCGCGGTGGTTGAGGTCCTGGTAGGGCCAGACGTGCATCCACTTGTTCAGGTCGCCGAACTCGGTGTACATGCCGGCGGCCAGAGGGGAGAACTCCTCGCGGTAGGGCAGGGACTCTTCCCAGCGGCGCAGCAGTTCCGGCATGGAGCCGTTCTCGTAGGTGTAGACGCGCATCTCGTAGATGTTGCCCAGGGCCTGGTCGCCGCCCATAGGCCGCATGAAGGGAGCGGGGTTCCAGATCTCGGCGTTCATGTTGAGGATGTTGCCGGGGGTGATCTTGGGCGGCCAGTTGGGGTCCTGGGACGCCTCAGCGCGGATGCGGTTGCGCTCTTCGACGCTCTCGTATCCCCAGACGTGGATGATCTGGTTCAGCGGGCCGATCTCGGTGTGCCAGAAGGCGGCGATGGGGGAGTACTTTTCGCGGTGGGGCAGGGCCTCGGCAAAAGCTTCCTCGGCCTGGGGGACGGCGCCGGGCTTGAGGTCGTAGGTGCGGACTTCGTAGATCATGGTTTCCTCCTGCATCGGAGTTGGGATGGGGATAACCGGTTGACTTACCCGTGAGGGCAGTGTAGCAACGGGGCCGAACGGGGGCAACCGACGGCGCTGCTATAATGCGCGGCAGCAGGTGGAGCACACGTTCACGGAGATTCGCGGGGGATGAGATGAGCGCGCCGGAAATGGGCAAGACGGCTCTGGGGTACGTGGACGCCTCCAAGCGTGAGCAGGCGGCCGGCAATCATGTCAAGGCTGCGGCGCTGATGTGGCAGGCGACCCAGGCGACGTTCGCCGCGTTGGCCGACGCGCACGACGTGAAGTACAGCGCATTGGATGATGTGGATCTATTTGCGATTGCGGATGCTCTGGAAGCGAGTGGCGCAGTACGAAAGCGGTACTATCGGAGCGGGATCGCCCCGGGATCGTTGCTGAAAGACCATGCCAATATGGAAGTGTTGGAGGATTACCAGCTGGAACTGGCGTACGAAACGGCGGAGCGATTCATCAAAAAGTGCCTGAATGACCAGTAGTTCCTCAGATCGGTATGCTGAGCGGGCAATTCGGCATGAAGCTCGCGCCCGGAACTATCGGCGTCAAGCAGATTTGCTACTGCATCGAGATGCCGATAAAGACTGTGCGGCTGCGCTCATGTACGAATCCGCCAAGCAGTGCATAAACGCTGTTGCCAATCAACGCGGCGCCAATCCTGGCGCCATTGGCGGTAAAGTGAATGTCCTCCGTGAATTGGCAGCCAGTGAAGCTGAAGAGAGCGATCTGGTGGAAAACTGGCAATCCGCCGACAAGCTGCACATCTATGCGGACCGAGGTCACCTCACTGACGCCGAGTTCCATGGATACTGGAATGGCGCTCAAGTATTCATCGAATCCATGCTGACTATATTCGCCCGCAACACCTGACCTGAAAGGAGGCAACCCTATGGAATACCGCATCAACCACGTGCACATTCGTGCCTCGGACCCCCACGCCACGGCGGCGTGGTATGAGAAGCACTTCAACGCGCGCATTGTCTCCGAGCGGGAGGTTATGCCGCGCACCATCACCATCGGCATGGAGATGGCTGGGGCGTGCCGGCTCAACGTGTCGTCCAAGCCGCCGGGATCCTCTGATGAACGCGCAGTTGCCGAACTGAACCGGCTGGGCCTGGAGCACTTCGGGTTCGACGTGGAGGACATCGAGGCGGAGATGGAGCGGCTCACCGCCGCGGGCATCCGCACGGTGCTGCCCATCACTGAGACGTCCACCGGCTCTAAGCTGTCGTACATCGAGGGGCCGGACGACGTGCTGATCGAGCTGGTGCAACCGGCGCCCTAACCTGAAGGAGCCGTGCCATGCCGGACAAGCCGCTGCACTACCAGACTATTACTGAGGTTGCGGAGAGGATTCGTTCGCGGGAGATTTCGCCCGTCGAGTTGACCCGCGCGATGCTGGACCGCATCACCGCGCTGGACGGCGATCTGAAGAGCTACGCCACCGTCATGGCCGAACCGGCGATGGCGGCGGCGCGTGCTGCCGAGAGCGAGATTGCATCTGGTAACTATCGCGGGTCGCTTCACGGCGTGCCCATCGCAGTGAAAGACCTGTGCTTCACCGCTGGCGTGGCCACCATGGGCGGCGCCCAAGTCCTGCGGGACCTGGTACCCGATTTTGACAGCACAGTGGTGCGCAAGCTCAACGACGCTGGCGCGGTCATACTGGGTAAGCTGAACCTCACCGAGGGGGCGATGGCGGGCTACAACCCTGCCTTCGACATTCCGATCAACCCGTGGGGCGCCGACCGTTGGGCCGGCGCGTCGTCCAGCGGGTCGGGCGTCGCCACGGCGGCCGGCCTGTGCTACGGCTCGCTGGGCAGCGACACCGGCGGATCGATCCGGTTTCCGGCGGCGGCCTGCGGCACGGTGGGCATCAAGCCGACCTGGGGCCGGGTGAGTCGATACGGAGTGCTGGCGCTGGCGGAATCGCTGGACCACGTGGGCCCCATGACCCGCAGCGCGGCGGACGCCGGCATCATGTTGCAAGCCTTGGCCGGCCACGATCCCAATGATTCAACCTCTTTGCATGCCCGCGTCCCCGCGATGTTGTCCGGCCTCGGCAAAGGGGTCGGGGACATCCGCATCGGCGTGGACGAACGCTACGTCAGCGACGACGTGGACGCGGAGATGGCCGAAGTGACTCTGGCTGGTGCGCGGCTGCTGGAGAGCATGGGCGCGCAACTGGTGCCGGTGGAGATGCCGGATACCCTGCCGTTCTCCCGCGCCTGGGGCGTGCTGTGCTCAGCGGAAGCGGCTGCGGCGCACCGGGACACCTACCCTGCGCGTGCTGACGAGTACGGTCCCTGGTTTCGCGGTTGGCTGGAGAAGGGAAGCGGGTACAGTGCGGCAGAATTCGCCGCGGCCAATCAAGTGCGGTTGGCGTGCAACGGCATTCTGGCCGGCATTTTCGAGGATATCGACGTGCTGGTCTGTCCCTCGATGACCACTCCGCCGGGTCGGGTCACGCCGGAGGAACTGTACGGACCCATGAGCGAAGACGAATGGACATGGGGGCGGTTCACCATACCCTATGATTTCAACGGCGCGCCGACAATCTCGCTGCCGGCGGGATTGAACAGCGAGGGCCTGCCGCTGAGCATCCAGTTTATCGGCAAACACCTGGCCGAGCCGCTGCTGGTGCAGGTGGGCGACGCCTACGAGCGGGCGACGGAACACAACCTGCGGCCGCCGGTGTAGGGTGGGACGGCATCAATAACGGCCATTGGCACGAGAAAGCCAGTGGCCGTTGGAACGTTTGCGGCAGCGGTCGGAACGTTGACGACCTAATCATCATCGCCGCCGCCGGGCACCGTGAACAAGATGTTGCCGTCAACGTCGTGGCGATGGTTTGCCAGGGCGATGACGATCTCGTTGGTTCGTCGGACATCCGCCGACAGTTGCCTTACTTCGGCCGCCAGCGTATCTACACGCTGGAACAGCTTGCCGAGCGCGAAGGCGCCGGCCAGCATGGCCAGGACAAGAGTGACGGAGATGCCGATCAGCGCGTAGGTTTGCGGGTCCATAGGATGCCTGTCACCGTGGTTGTGATCGGTAGGTTAGCACGGGTGCTATGACCCGGCTATCCAGTCGGCGACGCGCTCCCCGATCATAATGGCGGTGGCGTTGGTGTTGGCGCGGGTGACCTGGGGCATGATCGACGAGTCGGCGACCCACAGGCCCTGGACACCACGCACTCGGCACTGCTGGTCAGCCACGGACATGGGGTCGTTGTCGGGGCCGATGCGGCAGGTGCCCGAGACATGGCGGGACGTGCCGACGGTCTGGCGGATCCAGGCGTCCAGGGCAGCGTCGTCGGCGAGTGCCTCGTCGGTGGGGGCGGTGCGGTGGTCGATCACGTCGCGATAAGCCTCCGACTCCAGCATGTCGGCGGCCAGGCGCACGGCGTCGCGCATGCGGCGCATATCGTTCTCGTTGTGCAGGTAGCGGTAGTTGATCTCCGGTTGCTCCGTGGGGTCGGACGAGGCCAGGCGCACCCAGCCGGAGCCATCGGGCAGCTCCAGGGCGCAGGCGATGCGGGCGGTGCGATCTGGGAGATGCTCGCCGGTCATCACGTTGAACACGCCCAGGGTGTGCAGCATCACGTCGTTGGGATACGAAGGCGCCTGTGAAGTGACGCGCAACCCGAAGCGGAGGGCGCCGGCGTTGGCGTGGAGCTCCACGTGGTCCTTGACCTGGAAAGATACGTTGCCCATGGGATGGTTGAAAAGGTTCTGGCCGACGCCGGGCAGTTCGTGGATGACGGGGATGCCGAAATTCTGGAGCTGATCTCGCGGGCCGACGCCGGACAGCATCAGGATGTGGGGCGATTTCAATGCGCCGGCGCTGAGCACGACCTGGGCAGCCTCGACGGTGAAAATCTCGCCGCCGCTCTCCACCTCGACGCCGGCGACGTCGTTGCCGTCAAACAGCACGCGCCGGACGAAGACGTTGCCCTTGACGGTGAGGTTGAGGCGGTGGCGCACCGGATTGAGGTGCGTGATGGCAGTGCTCATGCGCACGCCGGCCTGGTTGTTCATGGGAATGGCGCCGATGCCCGCGGAGTCGGGGCCGTTGAGGTCCGCGTTGTATGCGTAGCCGTGTTCCATGGCGGCGGCGTGGAAAGCCTTCTGCACGTCGGGCCAGGGCTGGTTCTCCCGGCGGATGATGGGAATGGGCCCGTCGCTGCCGTGGAAGTCGTCCTGGATGTCCAGATCGGTCTCGGCTTTGCGGAAGAAGGGCAGGACTTTCAGGTAGGTCCACTCCTCGTTGCCGAAGGACGCCCACCGCTCAAAGTCCTCGGGCAACCCGCGCAGGTAGACCTGGCCGTTGATGGAGCCGGAACCGCCGATGACCTTGCCCTGGGCGATGTTGATCTCGCCCTGCTGGTCGTTGATGGTCCCGTGAAGGTTCCAGGAGACCGGGGACCCGGGCTGCTCACCCTCGTTGGAGTATCCGTCCCGGACAACGTCGGGGAGATGGTCCGCGTTGGGATAGTCCTGTCCGGCCTCCAGCAGGAGAACGGAACGGCTGGGATCTTCGGACAGCCGGCTGGCAACCACCGATCCGGCGGAACCGGAGCCCACGACGATCACGTCGTACTTCATGACAATGCCCTCGCTTGCGGTTTCGGATGGCCGATTCTACACTACCGGCACAATCGGCCTGGCCGGGAGTTTGATGATGACATCCCCCAAGACACCCAGCGGCGCAAAGATGCTGCCCTACCGCCGTGGTGGGGAGATCGACTATGCCAGCCTGGAATTCGCCCCCGACATAACGGAGAAGCCGCCGGACCACATGGAGCAAAACCGCGAGATACGGGAAATTACCGGGCTGCTCGCTGCCCGGTTCACCGAGTTTGACACCCGGCCCGACGTGTTCCTTGATGACGATTCATTCATCTGCTACGACCCAAGCAACCTGAACGTCCGCATTGCGCCCGACGTGTACCTTGCTTTCGGCGTGGACGCGGAGGCGATTCGGCCGCGAAAAATTTACCTGCCCTGGGAAGTAGGCAAGCCTCCCGACTTTGCGCTGGAAATCGCGTCCGAGAGCACTGCCAGCGCAGACGTCAACCGCAAGCCAGACATCTACGCCGCTATCGGCGTTCGCGAACTCTGGCTCTATGACCCGAGCGGCGGGCGTTATTACGAACAAGCGCTGTGGGGTGGCGAGTTGGTGGACGGATCGTATCGGTCACTGTCGCTGACCCGAGAGCCGGACGGGATTCTGAAAGCGTACAGCCCGATATTGCAGGTGAGCATCTGCTGGCATGAGGGATGGCCGCTGTTGTATGACCCGGCTACCGGCGCTTACGACGCGAACTGGCGCCGGGAGCGCGAAGTTCGCATGGCCGTCGAAGCCGAAAACGCAAGGCTGCGTGAGCTTTTGCGTCGCCTGAACGGCGACAGCGAAGATTGAAGGAGCGTCAGATACCATGTTGAACGACCCACAGGCATATCTGCGTTATTTCGACGGCATACATCGCCGCACCGTGCGGGACATCCAGGCCCTGCCGGCGCCGGCCGAATCGTGGGCGCCGCCGGCGGGCGAGGGTGAAAACGCGTGGAGCATCGCGCAGATCGTGCATCATATCTGCGAGTCGCGGATGTACTTCGCGCGGGCCTACCGCAATGAGGGGTGGCTGTACGACTGGGAGGTGCCGAGCACTGCGTCCATCGATGATTGGGTTCCGGCGCTGGAGACCTCGGCCGCCGAATTTCGCAGCCGCATCGAGGGCACGCCGGCGGACTGGCTGACGCGGCGGATCAAGATGATCGACACCGACGGTATGCTCAGCGGCTGGCGGATCCTGATGATGCTGGTGGAACACGAGGTGCACCACCGTTCGCAGATCGACACCTACGCCGGGATGCAGGGCTGGGACGTGCCGCAGATCTACGGACGCACGCGGGAACAGATCGACGAGTTGCAGGAAGGACAGCAGGCGAGCGCCCGGGGCGAATAGCGACCAACCGGGACTTTCCAGGTATCGGATGGCGGCCTTTCACCCTGAACCGTCATTCCCGCTAAGGCGGGAATGCAGGAGGTCGTTGTGTTCGGAGTGTTCTGGATTCCGGCTTTCGCCGGAATGACGGATTAAATTTGAAAAGGCCGTGAGCGGTCAATCAGGGATTTATGGTGCCGGCGCGGTTCTGCACGATGAAGGTCTCGCGCCTTTCGAGGTAATCCGCGACCAGGTTCAGCAGGGCCTGCGGACGCTCGGCGGCGATGTCGTGACCGGCGTCGTAAACGAAAGCCACGTTGCAGTTGAGGATGCGGCTCCGGTAAATGCTGGGAGCCACCGGGTCAATCGTGTCATCCGCCTGTCCGAAGACGGCGAGCGTAGGGCACTGGATTTCGGCGAGCTGTGACTCCAGCTCGTGGGCGGCGTCGACTGGCGCTCCGGCGGGCCGTACCGCCAAGGGCGACACCAGGATCAGCGCCGCTATGCTTTCGGGGGAATTCAGGGCGTGGCGGATGGCCACCGAAGCGGCTGACGAGACACCGATAAGCCCGTAGGGCCCGGGGGCCAGGGGCGCTACCGCGGCGGCAATCCGGTCTTCCGCTCCTGCGCCAAAGTCGTCCAGGCCAGGCTCCAGCACCACCCACCGTTGCGCCAGGGCGTCCCGGAGGACAGCGGAACTCTCAGATTCGTCGATGATGACGACGGTCTCACGTACCTGATCGGTGGACACCAGTTATAGCTCCTTGAGGCGAGGCAGGACCTCGCGTCCGAACAGGTCGATTTCGGCCATGACGTCGCGGTGGGTCAGGCTGGGTTGCTGGAAGAAGAGGTCGATGACGCCGGTGCCGCACCGGTCGTGGTAAGCCTTGATCTGCTCGAAAACGGTGTCGGGCCCGCCGACGAAGGTAAGGCCGGGAGCGCCGCCCACTATGTCGCCGCTGGCGCTGCCAGCGAACACGTTGCGGTAATCGACCTCCTGGCCGGAGCGGGAGGCCTGGATGACCTGGGACACCGAGGAGCGCAGGGCCATGCCGGGGGCACGGCCCTGGTCGGTCTGCACATTGAACCAGTCCTGGGCCTGACGGTCGGTTTCGGCCAGGTAGATGCTGCCGCGAAACACCAACTGGTCCGGTTCCGGCTGCCAACCGGCGTCATCGCACCAGCGCAGGTATTTTTCGGTGATGCCCGCCACCTGTTCCGTGGGCACGAAGGATACGCCGAGACCCAGGCCGTGCTCGGCGGCGTACTGCACCGCGTCATCGCTGCGGGTGGCCACGAGCGCTGAGGGGAAGGGTTGCTGCACCGGGCGAGGCCACACGGCCACGGTGCGATATTGGTAGTAACGTCCTTCCCAGGAGAAGGGTTCGGGTTCGGTCATGGCCTTCAGGATCAGGTCCATGCCTTCCAGCAGGCGGCCGCGGCCTTCCGAGGGATGCACGCCGTATACCTGGTCTTCGTTGGGAGTGCCGCGCAGGAAACCCATCACCAGGCGGCCATTGGTGATGTTGTCCAGCAGGGTGAGCTCTTCCGCGGCGCGTATCGGGTTGTTCAGAGGCAGCAGCGGACCCAGCATGGCGATCTTAACCGACTTGCACCGCTCGGCAACCGCAGCGGCCATGACGGCGGGCGTGCCGGTGGCAATTCGGCCCGAGTAGTGGTGCTCGGAAAAGCTGACCCACTCGAACCCCATTTCCTCGGCGAACTCGCATTCCTCGATGCCGTCCTGGTAGCTCTGCACCGAGGTTTCGGGGTCGCTGTAGGACGGCGGTGTGGGCCAGGTGGGGGGAAAATCCCGCCGGTGGGCGTATCCCATGGCGCCGAGATAGGATGCTTTCATGCGGCGATGCTCCTGCGATCCTTTCTGGCGTTGCCGCCAACGTGGCTATTCGGGCGGTGGTTCGGCCGTGCGACCGGCGCTAGCGTTGCCCGCGCCTTTCCTCAAAGCTGGCGGTGATCGCCTGCTCGGCGCGTTTGCTGTGCTCGGCAATGAACTGTTCGAGCCGACGGATCTCCACCGCACGGTCTGGAGACTGATCCTGGCGGCCGGTTTGTTGCTTCAGTTGGGCTAATTCCTTCCGCGCCTTGTCGACCTGTTCAACTGACTCCAGGGCAGCCAGTTCGTCCAGCGCCGCCTTTTTGATGGTGAGCAGGCGCCGATGGTTTTCCTCAGCGTCCCGAAGCCGCTCTTCGACCTCGCCCATGGCTGAAAGGGCCATGTCCAGCGGGGCGCGGCCGTAGATGGTCTGCCGGGGCAGACGGCGCAGCTGGGTTCGGAACTGCGCTATGCTCGCGTCCAGCTGCTCTTCCTTGTGGCGAATTTCCGCCAGGGAGAGGCGCAAGGCCGCCATCGCCTGTTGCAGTTGGGAAACGGAAGACATGGCAATAGATAAATGTAGGGGCGAATAATGGTTCGCCCCTGCCTGATTTCGTGCGCGGACTAGCTCTTGAAACCGACTTTGGGCAGCACGCGCTCCAGGGCTTCCAGCACTTCGGTGATGTCGTCTTTGGTCACCCATCCCAGGTGCCCGATGCGGAAGCAGTGGCCGGTGAGCTTGCCCTGTCCGCCGGCCAGGACGACGCCTTCATCCTCGCGCATCATGGACATGAACCGGCCGCCGTCGATGTCCTCGGGCATCTTGATGCCGGTGACAGTGTTGGAGGCGCGGGATTCGTCGTTGGCGAGGAGCTCCAGACCCAGGGCCTTGACGCCGGCCCTGGTGTAAGCGGCGACCTCGGCGTGCCTTTCGTAGACGTTCTCCAGGCCCTCGTCAAGGATGTGGTCCAGTCCCAGTCGCAGGCCGTAGAGCAGCGCGACGTTGGGGGTCCAGGGAGTCTGGCCGCGCACCAGGGAGCGCTCGGCGGCCATCAGGTCGAAGTAGAACCGAGGCATCCTGGCGTCCTGGTAAGCTTCCCAGCCGCGGGCGCTGATGCTGATGAAGGCCAGGCCGGGCGGGATCATGAAGCCCTTCTGGGAGCCGGTGGCCACCAGGTCACAATCCCAACCGTCCACCGGGAGGGGGATGCAGCCGAGGCTGCTCACGGCGTCCACCAGCAGCAGCTTGTCGAACTCGCCCTTGACCACGCGGGCGATGGATTCCAGATCGTGGGTTACGCCGGTGGAGGTCTCGTTGTGGGTGACCAGCACGGCCTTGATTTCAGGGTCCTTTTGCAGCTCGGCGCGGATGGCCTCGGGGTCGATGGCGTCACCCCATTCGAAATCCATGCGGGTGACGTCGGCGCCGTAGCCCTCGGCGATCTGGACGAAGCGGTCGCCGAAGGAACCGGCGGTGGCAGCGATTACCTTGTCGCCGGGGGAAAGGGTGTTGACCACCGCGGCCTCCAGGGCGCCGGTGCCGCTGGACGTGAGGATGTACAGGTCATTGCTGGTCATGAAGACCTGCTTCAGACCGGCGGTGGTGGCCTCGATCAGCTCCTTGAACTCGGGACCCCGGTGGTTGATCATGGGCAGGGACATCTCGTCGACGATGTCGTCGGGGATGGGCGTGGGACCCGGGGTTCGCAGGTTTTGGGGGGCGATCTTGGTCAAGGTCATTGGGAAAGCTCCTGGGAGTCACGCAAAGGCGCAAGGTCTGGTTTTATGGGGTGAATCAGTCCCCGGCGCAGCGCGTGTTGGGACGGCGAATAACAGCGTGATTTGTTCACACGCGGCCAATATTATAGCAAGGATTTACGAATCCGTTCCGGGCGCGCCCGTTTCGTCGCCCTCGCTGCCGGGGTCACCGAGCAGGAATTCACCCACGGTCAGCACCACATCGGGGAAGGCCCGGGGACTGATTTGACCGTCGGCGGGCGCGATGCGGCGGCTTTGGTATGCGCCGTCCACGGGGTCCGAGAACGTTTCGACGTTGCGGTAGGGGAGGACGTTGGCTATCCAGACCTCTGGGATACCGGCTGTGGCGTAGTGCGGCAGTTTCAACTCACGGTCACGCCGTAGAGAACTGTCCGCGACCTCGATCACCAGCAGTACGTCGGCCGGAGTGGGCCGGTTTCTGTGATAGTCGTTCCTGAACCGGACGACCGCAATGTCCGGCTCGGGCAATCCATAATCGTTCAGCCGGATCGAATTCTGAACCCTTACGAGAGCTCGGTCGTAGAGACGATGCGTTAGTTCCCGGTTGAATAGGTCGGTGCCGAATTCGTGAGGCTCTCCGATGGGGGGCATGACAAGAATCTCTCCGTCCAGCAGCTCCAGGCGTTCGTCCTCCGCCAGGATGCCGGCCTCGGCCATGGCGCAGTATTCATCCACCGTGAACCGCCGCCGGGTTGGCGCGGCGGTTTGGGTGAGTGGGGCAGTTGTGGTCATGGCGTCACCTTATTCAAGCAGGAATTCGCCCACTGTCAGCACCACGTCGGGGAAGGCGATGGGGCTGATCTGGCCGTCGGCGGGGACGATACGGCGACTCTGATAAACGCCGTCCACGGGGTCGGAGAAGGCTTCGACCTGGCGGGCGGGCACATTGGCGATCCAGACTTCGGGGATGCCGGCGGCGGCGTAGTGCGGCAGCTTCAACTCACGGTCGCGGCGCAGTGAACTGTCTGCGACCTCGATTACCAGCAGTACGTCGGCTGCCGTCGCCCGTTCGCGCTGATAATTGTCTCGCAGACGCAAGACCGCCAGATCCGGCTGGGGCAGGCTGCTGTCATCAAGCATAATGGAGCCTTGAACCCGGACCAAAGCCCGACCGTACAGCGGGTAAAGCAATTGGCCGGTCAGCTGGTCGGTGCCGGATTCGTGGGGCGGGTTGATCGGCGGCATCAGGATAATCTCTCCGTCCAGCAATTCCAGGCGTTCGTCCTCGGCCAGGATGCCGGCCTCGGCCATGGCGCAGTATTCCTCGACGGTGAACCGGCGGCGGGTCGGCGCGGGGGTTTGGGTGCGCTGGGCAGTTGTGGTCATGGCGTCACCTTACTCAAACAGGAAGTCGCTCACGGTCAGTTCGACGTCAGGGAAGGCGATGGGGCTGATTTGGTCGTCCGCGGGGACAATGCGGCGGCTCTGATATACGCCGTCCACGGGGTCGGAGAAGGCTTCGACGTGGCAAGCGGGCACGTTGGCGATCCAAACTTCGGGGATGCGGGTGGCGGCGTAGCTGGACAATTTGGTCTCACGGTCGCGCCTTAGCGAGCTGTCGGACACCTCGATGAGCAAAAGCACGTCCTCCGGCTCGGGCAGATGGCGACGGTAGTCCGACCTCAGGCGGAGCACCGCGATGTCCGGAAACAGTAATGTGGTGTCATCGACCCTCAACGGCCCCTGTACCGGCACGCGAGCGCGACCCCGCAACGAAGACTTGAAAAAATCATCGAAGAGGTCGGTGATGTCCGCGTGAGCCGCTCCCATGGGCGCCATTGCAAATACTTCTCCATTCAGCAGTTCGACGCGCTCGTCCTCGGTCAGGATGCCGGCCTCGGCCATGGCGTAGAATTCATCCACGGTGAAGCGGCGCCGGGTTGGCGCGGCGGTCTGCGCGGGCAGTGCGGTGGTCGTCATGGCGTCACCTCGCGGGCTAGATGCTGCCGGAGAGCTGGTTGATCACCAAGCCGGTGGGGAGCTTGGGATAGAAGAAGGTTGACTTGGGCGGAAGGCGGTTGCCGGCGCTGACGATCTGACGGAAGGGTTCCAGCGGGAAGGGCTTGAGGAGGATGGCGGCCTGCTGCTCGCCGACGTTGACCTGCTGGACGATGGCCTCGTGGTCCGGGCTGTAGTCGATATGCTGGGCCAGGGCGTCCCCCAGCGCCGGCGACAGCACGCGCTCCTGCAAAACCCAAGCCTCCGAAACCGCCAACTGGCCCCAGGATGCCCAATCGATTTCGGATCGCAGGGTGTGGATGGTCGGCGGAGCGTCGGACCAGAAGACGGCGAAGCAGTGGGCGTTCTCGCCGATGCGGGCCACGTCGGCGACCGCTGCCGCCGGCGTAATGTCGGGGTTCAGGGGGCGCGCGTCGAAATATTCGCCCATTGTGGAACGCACGGCGTCCAACTGCTCTGACGACATACCGCCGGCGACGCGGTGGTAGGGCAGCAGTAGGAGGCCGGGGTCGTCGAATTCGACCAGGGTCATCATCACGTAGTTGCTGGCGGCCGCGTCGTCGGATTGCTCCGCGTCGGGCCGGCTGCGCCGGTAGCGCAGAGCGGCCTCGTAGCGATGGTGGCCATCAGCGAGGAAGACGGGGCGACCGGCAAAGCTGGCGACGATGTTCGACTGGATCGCCGGGTCGCCGACGTGCCAAAACTCGGCAGTTCCGCCGGCAGGAGTGGCCGCGGTCGCGTCCGCCGGCACGGCGACGATGGCATCGAATATGCGTTGGAGATCGCCTTCCGCGTCGCGATACAGGGACATGATGGGGCTGAACTGCGCCTGGCAGGCATCCAGCAGGGCCACGCGGTCCAGCACCGACGGTTCGCGGGTGAACTCGTGGGGCAGGACGGATCCGGCGTCGTAGTCCTCGACCAGCACGTCAGCGAACAGCCCCAGGTGCTGATAGCGGCGTCCGCCGAAGTCGTAGGCGTGCCGCATCAGGTAGAAGGAGGCTGCGTCGTCCTGGCGTATGACACCGTCGGCAAGCCAGCGTTGGAACAGCCCCGCAGCCTGCTGATAGCCTGCCTGCGGATCCACCGGGTCGGGCTGCTCGCCGCCCTCCAGGTGCACCGCGTTATAGGGACTGCGCTGTTGCAGGTCGGTCTTCAGCTGCGGGCTGATCATGTCGTAGGGGGGGCAGATGACGGAGGAGAGGTTGCCCACGGCAGCGGGATCGTAGCGGCAACCGCGGAAGGGTCTGATGGTGGCCATGGCTCACGGGGCTCCAGATTTCGGTTGGGCAGCATTATACGATAGCCGGATGACTCGTCATGGCCGGTAGTGCACCGCGAGTAAGCTAGGTGTAACCGTACAATATCGAGCATCATCGGAGGTGGCGCCCATCCCAGTGTCCCCTGGTGCCCGTCAATCGAACGGAAAATCCTGCACGGGTGCAGCCTCGCTATGGCTGCACCTGACCATAGAACATACCGCGGGACAGCAAAAAAGTGAGCGGCAATCGCGAGCCGCTCACAATGCTTCGTCGGCCGGCGTGGCTAGTCCGACGGGATCAGCGGCATCACCTCGCGGGAGAAGCGCTCCATGGCTTCCTGCTGCTGGGCGGCGCTGTCGGCGGGGAAGCTGAAGATGAAGTGCTGCACGCCCAGGTCCTGGTACTGGCGCAGGTCGGCGGCGATCTGCTCGGGGATGCCCGACACCATGCGGCGGTCGCTTTGGGGCGCATCGTGGAAGACGCAGTCGGTGCTGAACACCAGGTCGACGGCGTTTTCGGCGCGGCCGGCGCGGGCGCTGATCCGGCGCAGTCGGGCGATCTTCTCGGACAGTTCCTCGGGCTCGAGGATGGCCGGGGGGCGCAGGCCGATGGGCATCCAGCCGTCGCCCAGGGTGGCGGCGCGGCGGATGGCCGGGTTGGTGTGGCCGCCGATCCAGATGGGCGGGTGCGGCTGCTGCACCGGCTTGGGCAGGAAGCCGGCCTCGCTGATGTCGTAGTGCTCGCCGTGGAACTCGGGGTTGTCGGAGGTCCACAGCTCTTTGAAGATCTGGATGTACTCGTCGGTCACCTGGCCGCGCTGGGCGTAGGTGTCGAGTCCCAGGGCCTGGAACTCCTCCTCCATCCAGCCGACTCCGGCGCCCAGGATCAGGCGGCCGCCGCTGAGGACGTCCAGGGTCGCCAGTATCTTGGCGGTGAGCACGGGGTTGCGGTAGGGCAGGATGAGCACGTGGGTGCCCAACTTGACGCGGGTGGTGCAGCCGGCCAGGAAGTTCAGGGCGGCCAGGGGCTCGAAGTAGGTGTTGTCGCGCTGGAAGGGAGCCACCCCGTCGGCGGCGTAGGGGTAGAAGGACGAGACCTCGTGAGGGATGATGATGTGGTCGCTGACCCAGACGTGGTCGAAGGAGAGGTCCTCGGCGCGCTGGGCCAGGCTGCGCAGGTTGTCGGGAGAGGCCATGGCTCCCCGGCTGGGCAGCGAGCATCCAAAGGTGACGGGCATGGGGTTGCCTCCGTGCTGGTTTGCGGGATCGGTTCGGGTTTGGCGAACGGGGCCGATGCTATACTACGGGTATCATGCCCGCAACTGCGGTGCGATTTCCGAGAGACCCAATGCCACCCCGAACCCGACGCGAGACTCCCGCCCGACGGGACGCCCGGATCCACAAGCATCTGGCCCAGGCCAAAGAGTATTGGATCAACGCGCCCCAGGAACTGTCCCGGGGCGACATCTGCCAATCTGGCGAAAAGGGTTGGGGCGCGGTCGCCCAATTGACCAAGGCGGTAGCTACGCTGCGTGGCTGGGATCACTACGACCACGAGGCCATTAGAGAAGCAATCACTGCTTTGGCAGGAGAACTTCCGGAACAGGCACAGCCAATTTATCGTGGCATGAGGGCTGCCGAGGCTTTGCACGGCAATTTTTATGAAGTCTATATGACCCTGGACCTGGCCCGCTTCGATTTGTCCGAGGTACGTCCACTGCTTCAAATTCTCTGGGAGCTGCTGCCTGACGAGTACACGGGAGGCGCTTCATTCGCCGAATGGTTTGAAGCCGAGGAATAACCATGCCGCCGCGACAACGACGACAATCGCCCGAACGCAAGGACGCTGCCATCCGAAAACACCTCCCAAAGGCGCGGGAATACTGGTCTAAATGGCCGGCGTATCTGGCCGAAGGCGACGTGTGCCAGGCCGGCGAAAAGGCATGGGACGCTGTCGCGCAGTTGACCAAGGCAGTAGCCACCCACCGGGGCTGGCAACATTCAGACCACGACAAGATCAACGAGGCCATCCGGGAAATGGCCAACGAGTATGCCGAGGAACGGGAGGCCGTGAGCCGCGGGCTGACTGCCGCCAATGTCCTTCACGGTAATTTTTATGAAGTATTCCTGAACCAATACGAGACCGAGCTGGCGTTGAGAGACGTTACTGCTCTGATAGAGATATTGTGGAGTCTCCTGCCCGACGAGTACACGGACGGCATATCATTTGCCGAATGGTTCAAGGCCGAGGAATAACCATGCCGCCCAGAACCCGTCGCGAAACTCCCACCCGACGGGATGCCCGCATTCGCGAGTACCTGCCGAAGGCCAAAGAATATTGGCCAAAGTGGCCGGCTTATCTGGCCGAAGATGACCTGTGCCAGGCCGGTGAGAAAGGCTGGGGAGCCGTGGCTCAACTGGCGAAAGCGGTGGCGACCCATCGGGGATGGAACCATTTCGGCCACGAGGAAATTCGCGCCGTCATCCGCCAGATAGCCGATGAGTCAGCGGACGAACCAGCAATACGACGGGCTTTGCTGCAAGCCGAATCATTGCACGGCAATTTTTACGAAATACACCTGGATAGAAGGGGAACCGAGCTCGCCCTTGAAGACGCGAATTTCCTGATGTCAGTGCTGTGGAACCTTCTGCCGCAGGAGCACACGGACGGGGTATCATTTGACGATTGGATCACATCCGGCGACAATTGAAGTATGAGCTCCGTTTCGAGCCATACCATGTCCAACCGCGTCGTCGTCGCCATGAGCGGCGGCGTCGACTCTTCCGTGGCCGCGCTGCTGCTGCACCGGCAGGGCTGCGACGTCATCGGCGTCACCATGAAGCTGTACGACATCGACCAAGCCGACCTGCCGGAATACTACCGGGGCTGCTGCACGCTGGACGACGTGGAGGATGCGCGGGCGGTCTGCCGCATCTTGGGCGTGCCTCACTACGTGCTGAACGTGCAGCGGGAGTTCCGCGCTTTCGTCATCGACTATTTCCGACGGGAGTATGAGAACGGGCGGACGCCGCACCCGTGCATCGCCTGCAACGACAAGATCAAGTTCAGTTTTCTGGCCCAGCGCGCCCAGATGATGCGGGCGGCTTACGTCGCCACGGGCCACTACGCCCGCATTGAACCGGACGGGCCGGACCGGTGGGCGCTGCGCCGCGGGGTTGATGCGGACAAGGACCAGTCGTACGTCCTGTTCGGCATGCGTCAGGAACAGTTGGCGGGCACCCTGATGCCCGTGGGGCATTACCCGAAGTCGCAGATTCGGATGTTGGCACAGGAGGCAGGGTTCCCCAACGCGGACAAGCCGGACAGCCAGGACATCTGCTTCATCCCCACCGGCGACTATCGCGAGTTTCTGCGCGAGCGCACCGACGAGCGGCCGGGCGACATCGTGGACGCCCACGGCAACGTGCTGGGCAGCCACGAAGGCATCCAGTACTTCACCGTGGGTCAGCGACGCGGCCTCGGGCTTTCCGGTGGTCCGCCCCGATTTGTGATCCGCCTGGAACCGGACACGCGCCAGGTGGTGGTCGGCTCCGAAACGGACCTTTACCAGAACACGCTGTATGCCGATCCGGTGTCGTGGGTGTCCGGCGTTCCTCCGAGCGGGCCGGTGGAGGTGACCGTCAAAATACGCTACAAGTTCGCGGAGGCGCCGGCGACGGTGACTGCCGTCGGTGACGGCGCGCTGGTTCGGTTCCGGGAATCCCAGCGGGCGATCACCCCGGGGCAGGCGGCGGTGTTCTACCAGGGGGAAACCGTGCTGGGCGGCGGGCCCATCGCCGGCCACGAACCGACGGCGCATGCCGGGCTGGCTGACGCCGCGCTGGTCAATGCCTGACCTGTCCCTGGAAGCGGACTTCCGCGTCCAGGGCTATCGCCTGATCGCCGGCGTGGATGAAGCCGGGCGGGGGCCGCTGGCCGGACCGGTGGCCGCCGCCGGAGTGATCCTGCATCCGGACCTGACCGGCGACGAACCGTGGCTGTCGGCGATTGACGATAGCAAGCGGCTGACGGAGCGGCGACGGGCGGAAGCCGCAGGACTGATACGAGAGAACGCTCTGGCTTGCGAGGTGGAACTGGTCTCATCCGAGATCATCGATCACATCGGCATCGGCCAGGCCGTAATCAGAGCGATGCTGACGGCAGTGAGCCGGCTGGATCCGGCGCCGGACGCCCTGCTCCTGGATTGGGTGCCCATCAAGGAGTGTCCGCTGCCGCATCAGACGGTGGTCAAGGGTGACGCGAGATCGTTGTCCATAGCCGCGGCCAGCATCCTGGCGAAGGTTGCCCGGGATGAGCTGATGGTCCGGGCGGACGGGCGCTACCCGGGCTATGGGTTCGCCCGGCACAAGGGCTACGCCACGCGCGCGCACCTTCGCTGTCTGGCCGAACTGGGGCCGTCGCCTATACATCGTCGCTCTTTCAGCCCTATGCGACAGGCGAGGCTTTTGCAAGATGCCAGCCGGGGATGATGTTTCCGCATCCCAGGATGCCGGGCATATTGACGTCGGACGCATCGGCGAGCGCATTGCCCGCCACCATCTGGAAGGCAAGGGCTATCGCGTTGTGGACGCCAACTATCAATGCAGGTGGGGTGAAGTTGACCTCATAGCCCGGGATGGTTCGGTCTGGGTCTTCGTGGAAGTCCGCACTCGACGCAGCGCCGCGTACGGCTCGCCGGAGGAATCGGTCACGCCGGCCAAAGCGAGACGCTTAACGCTGACGGCACAGGATTTTCTGCGGCAGCGCGTCGCGGCCTCCGCCAACCTGGAATGGCGCATTGACCTGGTTGCCATACGCCTGGGGCCGAACCGGCGGATCTTGAGCATCAATCATCTTGAGAACATAGTCGAAGCGTAGCTAACCCACAGGGCTATCGCATATGGCAGGTTGCTCCTATGCTTATGGTTGACTGTGCCATCCGCTGCTAATAGACTAATTTGCGCCTCGCTGCGGACCATGTAAATGCAGCGGGATTTGCCAATGCCATCGCCATGTCTATCGATCTGGCCGAACATATCCGGAACGTCCCCAACTTCCCCATCCACGGGGTGCAGTTCAAGGACATCACCTCGCTGCTGCTTTCTCCGGAAGCTTTCAACGAAACCATCGACCAGATGGTGACGCTGGCGGGCCGGACCGAGGTGGACTGTTTGGCAGCCATCGACTCTCGCGGGTTCATTTTCGCCGCTCCGATGGCGACGCGCATGGGGCTGCCGCTGGTGCTGCTGCGCAAGGCGGGCAAGCTTCCTGGGGCGACCCTGTCCTACGAGTACAGCCTGGAATACGGGCAGGCTGCGCTGGAAGTACATGCCGAGGACGTGCCGCCGGGAGCCCGCGTACTGATAATCGATGACCTGGTGGCGACGGGCGGCAGCCTGCAGGCGGCGGCGAAGCTGATTGAAAAGGCCGGCGGTGAAGCCGCCGGCATCGGCGTTGTAATAGAACTGATTGGTCTGGGAGGCCGGGACGCGCTGGCCGACTATGACCTCTTCTCGCTGGTCACATTTGAAGTCGACGAATAGGCCGAAAGGGCCATTTGCCGCGTACTCAGGAGGAATTTCCCAATGGCAGACCAAGCAACCATCGGCAACGTTAAAGTCACCGCCGTCATCGACATGGTGCCGCCGCCGCGCGAGCCCTCGGCGATGTTCCCCGACGTCCCCGACTCCGCGTGGGCAGACTACCAGGATACCCTGGAGAACGGCCAGCTCCAGCTTTACTACGGCGTCTTCCTTCTCAACACCTCCGAGCACGTCATCCTGGTGGACACCGGCATGGGCCCCGGCCCGCACCCGGACCGAGGCAATGTCACCGGCAACCTCTACGAGGAGCTCCGCCCGCACCTGGAGTCCAACGTCGGCGTGAACAACACCAACGTCGGCCCCAGCGACTCGGTGAATTACATCATTCACACCCACCTGCACGGTGACCACGTGGGCTGGAACCTGCGCTACTCCGGCGGCATGCCCGCGCCGAACTTCCGCCGCGCCCGGTACGTCATGTCCCGTCCGGACTACGACTACTTCACGTCGGAACAGGGTCGGCAGATGTATCCCTACATCGACCGCCAGGTGATGCCGCTGCGCCGGCTCCGTCTCCAGCAAATCCTGGAGGAGCCGGAACACACCATCAGCGACGAGATCTCCATCGCACCGGCGCCGGGGCACACCCCCGGTCACCAGGTGGTGCTGATCAACTCCAATGGCCAGCGCGGCGTGGTCATGGGCGACGTGCTGCACACCATCGCCCAGGTATCCGAGCCGAGCTGGTGCGCCGGCGTGGACACCGACAAGGAGCAGTCCGCCGCTTCGCGTGCCCAACTGCTGGATGCCGCGGAAGAAGGAGACTGGACCATCTGCGCCGGCCACTTCCCGCCGGGCAAGCAGATCGGCAAGATCGCCCGCGTGGACGGCAAGCGGGTCTGGCAACCGCTGTAACCGCAGCCGATACCATCAATGCCGGGGCGAACATTGCTCGCCCCGGCGTCATCCTAGCATCTATTCCATAAGCGAGGGCAATCCAATGAGCATGCCCCGAATCGCCCGTACCCGTACCGGCCGGCCCCCTGAACCTGACGACGGGGTTTATTACCCCATAGCCCCCGACGTACTGCCGCCAGAGGGAATGATACACTTCGTACTCCAATCTTATATGCAGTCGGCTCTCGAGACTTGGCTGGATGATGACGAAACGCTGGTTGCCAGCCAGATGTTCATCTACTACGAGCCGGGCAACCCGCGGGTCTTCGTCGCCCCGGATGTGTACGTCATTCCCAACGTGGGCAATGACATCCGAAATTCCTATTTCCTATGGCTGGAGCCGGAAGTTCCCACCTTCGCCATGGAGGTGACGTCGCCAAGCACTCACCGTCGAGACCGGGAGTTCAAACGCAACCTGTACGAAAGCTGGGGCGTCCTGGAGTATTGGCAATACGACCCCCACGGAATTCACTTGAGGCCATTATTGCAGGGCAATCGGCTGGTGGATGGGCAATACCAACCCATTCCGGTTGACGTCGCCCCTGACGGTTCCCAATGCACCGCGTACAGCCAGTTGCTGAAACTAGAATTCCTCGCGCGCCGGGAATGGTTCCGCTTCCGCGACCCGATCACCGGTCGGATCATCCCCAACCGGCAAGAGGCGGAACGGGAGCTGCAGCAGGCGGAGCGGGAACTACAGCGGGCGGAGCGAGAGCGCCTGGAAGCCCAACAGACTCTGGGCCGGGAACGGAGCGAACGGCAGAGGTTGGAGCGCATCCTGCGCCAGCACGGCATCGAGCCGCCGACCGCGGAGTAGGATAACGCCATGACGCAGTTGCGGAGCCTGCTGGAGCGCATTGAGGCGGGCAGCGGTCCGTCCCTGGGCTTCGGCTCTACCCAGTCCGGGCGCTTGCCGGGCATGGCGCTGATTGCTCGCTGCTCAGGCGACATCGAGGCGGCGCTGGCGGCATCGACGGAGGCGGCCGACGCGGTGGTCATATTCGCTCCCGGTATTACACCCGACGCGCTGCCAGAGATAGGTGACCGCATCTGGGGAGCCGGGGGCGCGCCGCTGGAACCTGAAGGCATTGCCCGCTGGCGCGACGCCGGCGCGGATTTCATAGTATCCCCCTTCGCCACCGCGCAGGTGGATGCCATCGACTTGGCCAATCCCGGGATGACCCACGGGGCGCGCATCCCCGACGACGTTGACGACCACATGTGGCGCATCCTCTCCGGCACGCCGCTGGACTTCCTGGTGTTGGACAAGTCGGCGATGACCGGCTCGTGGACGCTGGCCGATCTGGGTCAGGCTGCCGACGCTGCTAGGCGCACCGACAAGTACCTGATTGTGCGGGTCGGCCCGCGCCCCAGCGCCAACGAACTGCTCGCCCTGCGCCAGGCCGGGGCCGTTGCAATCGTGGCCGAGGCCAACGACTACGGAGCGGAAGGTCTCGCCGCGATCAAGGCAGATCTGACGGCCATGCCCCGCGCGCAGTCGGCGTCGCGTCGCGGCGGCCGCACCGGGTTGGAAAGCAGCACTACGTGATCCTCCAGAGCCTCGACCTGCTGCGGGAGAACCCCGCCGCGTTTGTCCTGGTGATCGGCATCGGGCTGATCGGTTTGATCATCGGCTTCACCGTTCACGAGTTCAGCCACGCGCTGACCTCTCACATCGAGGGCGATGACACCGCCCGGCGCATGGGGCGGCTGACCTTCAACCCCATCAAGCACATCGACCTGCTGGGATTCATCCTGCTGCTGGTGGTGGGGTTCGGCTGGGCCAAGCCGGTGCAGGTGGACCCGTACAACCTGCGGCACGGACGCTTCGGGATGTCGATGGTGGCCTTGGCCGGACCGCTTTCGAATTTCGTGCTGGCGTTCGCGTTGGGGTTGGTTTTCCGCTTGGACCTGTTGCCGGTGGTCACGGACACGCGGTTCATATCCGGTGCCGTTGAGATCCTGGGCTTCGCGGCGTTCCTCGCGATATTCTTCAACCTGATCCTGGGGATATTCAACCTGATCCCGCTGCCGCCGTTGGACGGGAGCAAGGTGGTCGGAGGATTGCTTCCCGGATCCCTCTACCAGTCGTACCTGCAATTCGAGCGATACGGCTGGATACCATTAATTGCCCTGATCGGCGTGAACCTGTTCCTGAGCTACGCCTTTGGCATCAACTTCCTGGGGCTAATACTGATCCAGCCGGCGCTGTTCGTGTTCCGGCTGGCCACGGGTTTGGGCTGAATTGTCAGAAGCAGGATTTTCAAGATTTTAGGATTTGCAGGATTGAAGCGTTGCCGCCGCTAAGTTATCTCAATCCTGTCAATCCGCAAATCCGATAAATCCTGCTTCTGACAATCCAACCAACGCAAACGTCAGGGGCGGGTTTCAAACCCGCCCCTTTCAATGCCGGCAGCGTGTATCCCGTGCTACGGGCGCAGCGGTATGGGCCGGTTCTCCTGGTTCTCGGCGATCTGGTCGGTGTCCCACAGCTTGGCGAAGTTGTAAGCCCGGGGGCAGTGGCCGTAGGATTCCTCGACGTTGATGATGATGCCCTGGAGGTGCTTGGAGTTGTCGTCGGTCCAGTAGAGTTCCAGCTCGACCTTCTGGCGCTCCAGCTCCTCCTTGGTGACGATGGTCACGGTGCCGTTGACGCGCACGGTGTCGTTGACGCCGGGGATCATGAACAGCAGGCCGACGTGGGGGTTGGAGTCCATGTTCTGGTAGGACTGGAACAGGCGGTTGCCGGCGACGTCGGGGAACAGGAGTCGGGTGCTGTCGATGACCTTGACGAAGCCGGGCTTTCCGCCCTTGGGAGAAGCGTCGCAGTTGCCGTCCGGGTCGGACGAGGCCATGACGACGAAAGGCGAGGCGGCGATGAACTTCTGCACGAACTCGGACATTTCGCCCTTGACCTTTAACTTGGCCCGGGGACTCATTTCGCCGAACTGGTCGTTGAAGCGGCTGGGCTGCTGTTCGATGGTGCAGAGGTCGTCGGTGGTTGGGGCAGCGGTAGTTGTCATAGTCTCAGGCCCTCCCGGCGTTCGGTACCGTTGATGATGGCGCACAGAATAGCGGATTTGGCCGTCGGGCGCCACTGGAGAGGAGCCTGCGGCACAGTCCGGAGGGCGACGAAATTCGACGCCACCTTGACATTTACCGTCCCCGCGGGTAGTATTGAAGACAGTTAAAAACTGCATACGCTGCTGGAACCCTTATTCAGACAGGCGGAGGGAACGGCCCTGTGAAGCCTGGCAACCTGTCCCGCTCACCCGGCGAGATGAGGTGCTAAATCCGGCGTCCCGGTGTTTGACGCGATGCGCGCGGATACCAGGATGGGACGAAAGATGAGGGGCGGACTGTGAAGGTGGCTCTCCCAAGTGCGGGTGGGCCTATATTTTTGCCTGTTTGGAAACCAGATTCCACCAGTGTGACCGCAGCGTAGCACAGAGCGCCACCGACGCACTCCGCATCTTTGACCCATTTATGAACGAAATTCGCCCCATCAACTGGACGAGCAGCCGGCTGGAGCTGCTGGATCAAACGCTCCTGCCCCACGAGCACGTTATGGTTCGCATCACCGATTACCGCGCTGCCGCCGCTGCCATCACCGAGATGCGCGTGCGCGGCGCTCCGGCCATCGGCGTGACCGCCGGCTACGCCATGGTCCTGGCCGCCGCCGAGTTGCAGTCCCGGGAGCGGGACCACTTCATCGGCGCGCTGCGACAAGCCGGGGCGCACATCGCCGCCGCCAGGCCCACCGCGGTTAACCTGGGCTGGGCGGTTCGCCGCATGATGCGCGTGGCCGAGGCCGAGCCTGACCCGGGCAGCATACTTCCCCGGCTGGAAGCAGAGGCGCGCCGCATCCAAGAAGAGGACGAGGCCATCAACCGGCGCATCGGCGAGCACGGCCGGGTCCTCATGCCGGCCGACGGCCAGGGAGTGCTGACCCACTGCAACACCGGCGCGCTGGCAACGTCGGCGTTCGGCACCGCGCTGGGCGTGATCCGGGCCGGCTGGGAGGCCGGCGGACGGTTCAACGTCTACAACACCGAGACCCGCCCCTGGCTGCAGGGAGCGCGATTGACCTCCTGGGAGTTCCAGCAGCTGGGCATCCCGGCTACGCTCATCGCCGACTCGGCGGCGGGCGTGCTGATGCAGAAGGGCGAGGTGTCCTGTGTCATCACCGGCGCGGACCGGATCGCCGCTAACGGCGACACCGCCAACAAGGTGGGCACCTACATGCTGGCGGTGCTGGCCCACGAAAACGGCATCCCGTTCTATATCGCCGCGCCCACCAGCACGGTGGATCTGGCCATAGCCCAGGGCGACGACATCGCCATCGAGGAGCGGCCGCAGCACGAGGTGACCGGCTACGGCGGCGCTCCCACCGCGCCCGAGGGCACGCCGGCGTACAACCCGGCCTTCGACGTGACGCCGCACCGTTACATTGCCGGCATAATCACCGAGACCATGGTCTGCCGGCCTCCCTACACGGAGTCGTTGCGTCAGGCCGTTGACGCAGCCTGACCCTCCGGTCTGTCATTGCGAGCGCAGCGTAGCAATCCCGAAATCCTGTCCATCCCGCCAATCCTGTAAATCCCGGTGAAAAATGAGCATTGACCAACAGACCCGCCGCCGCATGGCCCGCACCGGCCTCACTGCCTGTGATCCGGAGCGCGCCTGCCCCGGATACACGCTGTACGCGCCGATGTCCGGCAAGGGCGAGGTCTACCTGCTGGACATAAACGGCGAGGTGGCCCACCAGTGGCAGATGCCCTACCCGCCGGGCCTGTACGGCTACCTGCTGCCCAACGGCAATCTGTTCTACGGAGGCAAGGTTCCCGATGACGGCGGTTGGGAGACCTTCGACGGGATGAAGCGGTTCAAGGGCGGCATCATGCTGGAAGCCGACTGGGACGGCAACATCCTGTGGGAGCACCGGGATCCGTACCACCACCACGACGCGCGGCGCACCGCATCGGGCGGCGCCCTCTACATGACGGTGCAGCGGATGGACGACGCCCAGGCGGCCACCATCAAGGGCGGCCAGCCCGGCACCGAAGACCGGGAGGAATACACCGGCATGTGGGCCGACGTCCTCGTGGAGGTGGATGCCAATGGCAACCGCGTCTGGGAATGGCGCGCCGCCGAGCATCTGGACCCGAATCGCCACGTCGTCACCTTTAACGACCTGCGGGACGAATGGAGCCACGGCAACACTGTAGTGCCGCTGGGCGACGACCGGGTGATGTTCAGCTTCCGCAACATCTCCACCGTGGGGATCATCGACAAGGCCAGCGGGAACATAACTTGGCAGATTGGCGACGAGACGCTTTCGCAGCAGCACGACCCGTCGATGCTGGACAACGGCAACGTCCTGATCTACGACAACGGGTCGCACAACCGGTTCAACCCGCTGCCCCGTTCACGGGTGATTGAGGTGGATCCCGCGACCAACGATATCGTCTGGCAGTACGAGGACAACCCGCCCTTCAACTTCTTCAGCGCGTACATCTCCGGAGCGCGGCGGCTGCCCAACGGCAACACGCTGATCACCGAGGGCCAGCCGGGGCGCATCTTCCAGGTAACCCCTGACGGCCAGGTGGTTTGGGAGTACGTAAACCCGCACTTCGCGCCCAACGAGCAGGGCTTTGTCGTCAACAGCGTCTTCCGCTCGACCCATTACCTGTCGGAGCAGGTCCCGCAGTTGCGCTGAAAGGGATGCCTGATGGCCGCGCGACAATCCGATGATACGGCGGGTGGCATGGCGGTTCGAACCGCCGTGCCCTATGGAAACCGCATCTCCGCCCCGCGCATCCTTGCGCTGTCAGTGGTCAGCTTCGGCCTGTACCTTTTCTACTGGGTGTATCGATCCTGGGAGCAGTACCGGCAGCACACCGGCGCCAACGTTTATCCGGTGTGGCACGCGCTGGCCATGCTGGTTCCGATCTACGGCTGGTTCCGGTTCTACGCCCACTGCACGGCCTACCGCGACCTCATGGAGGAACGGGGGGTTGCGCACAACCTGCGCATGGCGCCCATCATGGTGATCCTGATCATTTGCACCGCTCTGTGGAGCCCGATGCCCACGGTGTGGCTGAACTTCTACCTGGGCGAGAGCGACATCAGCGTGATGATCGACCTGATCCTGAACGTGGTCAGCCTGGCTGGAGTGCTGGTTGCCACCGCCGTGGTCTGCCGGATCCAGGGGCACTGCAACCGGTACTGGGCGGCAGTCGACGGTGAACTGGCCAACCGCGCCCGGCTGGGCCGGGGAGCGATGGTACTCGCGGCCCTGGGCGTGATCCTGTGGTTCACCATCGCCGGTTACTACGTCCAGTACTACATCACCAACTGAACGCGCACCCTGGCAAGACAAGCGTCAACAATCGGATGACAGTCTGCATACACTCAGGAAAGCTACGTAAATGACCAACCAACCACAAGCGGAAATCGCCATCATCGGCGGCAGCGGACTCTATGAGATTCAGGGGTTCGCTGAAACGGCCGTGCTGGACATCGATACGCCCTATGGCAAGCCCAGCGACCTGATCACCGTGGGCGAGCTGCTGGATGTTCCCGTCGCCTTCCTGCCCCGCCACGGGCGCGGACACCGCGTGAATCCGACGGAGCTGCCCTTCCGGGCCAACATCTACGCGCTGAAGACCCTGGGGGTGAAGCAAATCGTGTCGGTGAGCGCGGTGGGCAGCCTGCGGGCCGAGTACGAGCCGCAACACATGGTGGTGCCTGACCAGTTGATCGACCGCACGCGCCGCCGGGACAGCACGTTCTTCGAGGACGGCGTGGTGGCACACATATCCTTCGCTGATCCCTTCTGCCCGGAGATGAGCACCGTGCTGGCAGACGGTGGGGCGGGGCAGGGCATTCCCACGCATCAGGGTGGGACGCTGGTGGTGATGGAAGGCCCCGCATTTTCCACCCGGGCCGAGTCGAACATGTACCGCTCCTGGGGCGGCGACATCATCGGCATGACCACGCTGCCCGAGGCCAAGCTGGCCCGGGAGGCCGAGATCTGCTACGCCGTTATGGCGTGGGTCACCGACTACGACTGTTGGCATCCCGACCACGACGACGTGACCGTGGAGATGGTGGTGGAGAACCTGGTGGCCAACGTTGCCAACAGCCGCATCATCCTGCGCCACATCATGCCGGAGCTGGCCGCGCTGGGTCCCTGCGACTGCCAGACCGCGCTGACCAACGCCATCATCACCGACCGACGGCGCATTTCCGAAGCGGCCTACCGCCGGCTGCACCCCATCGCCGGCACTCATCTTGATGTGCCACCTAGCTAACAACCGATTTAATTTACATGGATGAACAAGGATAAACAGGATTTTGGGATGTAACCAGTCAAGTCACCTATCCCATTCATCCTGTGTATCCATGCGAAAACTTCAGGAGGTAACTGATATGCCACGACAGAATCCTGGCGAACCCTACTACCGGGTCGACTCGCCCGAGGCTTTGCAGATACTGCAGGCCGATCCCGAAGGCACCGTCGTAGTCGACGTGCGCCGCGACGACGAATGGGTCACCGGCCATGCCAGCGGAGCGATCCACATCAACGTGGACGACCTGCCCGGACGCATGGACGAAGTGCCCGAGGACAAGAAGCTCCTGTTCATCTGCGCGGCCGGCGTCCGCAGCGGACTGGCCTGCGAACTGGCCGCCGCCATGGGCTACGACGCGGAGAACCTGTACAACGTGGATGACGGCACGCCGTCATGGATCGCCGCCGGCAACCCCACGTCCTACGGAGAAGACCCGTAACTGACCAGGCGTCCGCAGGACTTCAAGGCCGCCGTGTTCAACGGCACGGGCAACCGGGGCTCTTTCATCGAGCGGGTGCTTGAAGTTCTTGCGATGGCCCGCCTGGCGCACTAGAAACCACAACAACGAGAGGTAAAACGATTTGACTGTTCAAAATACCAAAGGCGACGTGAAAGACCTTTCCCTGGCCGCGGCCGGCGTGGACCGGATCCGCTGGGCCGGGCGAGAGATGCCCGTCGTCAACATGATCACCGAGCGGTTCCGTCAGGAGAAGCCCCTTGCCGGCGTGCGGATGGCCGCGTGTCTCCACGTCACTACCGAAACCGCCAACCTGGCCATCGCGCTCAAGGAAGGCGGAGCGGACCTGGTGATCTGCGCCAGCAACCCGCTGAGCACCCAGGACGAGACCGCCGCCGCGCTGGTGCAGGAGTTCGGCATCCCGACCTACGCCATCAAGGGCGAGGACAACGAGACCTACTACCAGCACATCAACGCGGCTCTGGACCACGCTCCCAACGTCACCATGGACGACGGAGCAGACCTGGTGGGCGTCCTGCACCGGGAGCGCAATGACCTGCTGTCCAACGTTATCGCCGGCACCGAGGAAACCACCACCGGCGTGGTGCGCCTCACCGCCATGGCAGCCGACGGCCAGCTGAAGTACCCCATCATCGCGGTGAACGAGGCCGAGACGAAGCACTTCTTCGACAACCGCTACGGCACCGGCCAGAGCACGCTGGACGGCATCACCCGGGCCACCAACATCCTGTGGGCCGGCCGGCGCGTGGTGGTTGGCGGCTACGGCTGGTGCGGTCGCGGCGTTGCTTCCCGCGCCCGCGGCATGGGCGCTCAGGTCATCGTGACTGAAGTCAATCCCGTGCGAGCCCTGGAGGCGGTCATGGACGGCTTCCAGGTGATGACCGGCGTCGATGCCGCCAGGCAGGGCGAGGTGTTCATCACCGTGTCCGGCGGCTGGCACGTCATCGGCAAGGAACACTTCGAGGTCATGGGCGACGGCGCCATCGTGGCCAACAGCGGCCACTTCAACGTGGAGATCGACATTCCGGCCCTGGAAGCCATGTCGGTCAGCCACCGGGAGGTCCGTCCCTTCGTCGAGGAGTTCCAGATCGCCGACGGCCGGCGCATCTACCTGCTGGGCGAGGGCCGGCTGATCAACCTGGCCGCCGCCGAGGGGCACCCTTCCGCCGTCATGGATATGAGCTTTGCCAACCAGGCGTTGAGCGCCGAGTACCTGGTGAAGAACCACGCCAGCCTGGGCAACGGCGTGCACGTGGTGCCGCGAGAGATCGACGCCGAAGTGGGCCGCCTCAAGCTGGAGACCATGGGCATCAGCATCGACACCCTGACTGCGGAACAGGCCGCTTACAACGAAAGCTGGGAAGAGGGGACGTAACCTCTTTCCACCCCACCAAGCCCGTCATTCCCGCGAAAGGGGGAATCCAAAAATCGGAGGAAACAACCAAATGCCAATCCAGTTTATGACCTCGCCCAAGTACCTGCTCACGTCCGAGTCGGTTACTGAAGGGCATCCCGACAAGGTGTGCGACCAGATTTCCGACGCCGTGCTGGACGCCGCTTTCAGAGTTGACCCCATGAGCCGCGTGGCCTGTGAGACCGTGGCCGGCAAGAACCTGGTCATGGTCACTGGCGAAATCACCACCCAGGCTGAACTGGACTTTGACGCCATTACCCGTCAAACCCTGCTGGAAATCGGCTACACCGACCTGAAATACGGCATCGACGGCCATTCGTGCGGCATTATCGCCAACGCCAGCCAGCAGTCCCCCGACATCAACGCCGGCGTCAGCACTGCTTTAGAGGCCCGCGCAAACGGCGCCGCGGCTGCCGACGCCCGCCGCGCTACCGGAGCCGGCGACCAGGGCATGATGGTGGGCTTCGCCTGCAACGAGACCGATGGCCTGATGCCGCTGACCGTTGACCTGTCCCACCGCCTGGTGGAGCGCCTGGCCGAGGTTCGCAAGAACGGTACAATCCCCTATCTGGGCCCCGACGGCAAGTCCCAGGTCACGGTAGAGTACCGCTACGGCAAGCCCCATCGCGTTGATGCTGTCGTGGTCAGCAGCCAGCACGACGACACCGAGGACCGCGCCGCTTTCAGGGAACAGATCTATGGCGACGTTCTCGAGCACGTGATCAAGCCCGTAGTTCCCGCCGACCTCCTGGACGATGACACCAAGATCTTCGTCAACCCCAGCGGCTGGTTCGTGGTTGGCGGTCCCCAGGGCGACACCGGCCTCACCGGCCGCAAGATCCTGGTGGACACCTACGGTGGAATCGCCCGGCACGGCGGCGGCGCGTTCTCCGGCAAGGACCCGACCAAGGTTGACCGCTCCGGCGCCTACGCGGCCCGCTACGTGGCCAAGAACTTGGTCGCCGCCGGTTTCGCCGACCGGCTGGAAGTGCTCGTCTCCTACGCCATCGGCGTGGCCGAGCCAACGTCCGTGGCCATCGAGACCTTCGACACCAACCACATTCCCAACGAGAAGATCGAGGAACTGGTGCGCGAGCACTTTGACCTGCGCCCCGGCGCCATCATCGAGGATCTGCAGCTGCGGCAGCCCATCTACCGCAAAACCGCGGCCTACGGTCACTTCGGTCGCGCCGACCTGGACCTCCCCTGGGAGCGTACCGACAAGGCCGAGGCCCTGAAGCAGGCTGCCGGCGACTAACCGGACACCGCCATACCCTGGCGTCCTGATGCGCCCCTCGGCCACACCGGCGAGGGGCGCATTGCCGTTAATTTGCTCCCAATAGTGTCATCCTGCTTATCCCGTTCATCCTGTTCATCCCGGTAAAATTGCGTCAACGCCGGAAAGTAGATCAGCGCAAGCCGGTGTTTCAGCAATGACCATAGACAAGATAGTTCCCCTGCGCCGGTTCATCTCCTGGCTCATAGATCGCTTGCTGTTCCTGGCGGCCGGTTCTGCGGTTCTTTTTGCAGTCCGGGAACTGGGTTCTCCCGGCCCGGAGACGGTGGGCTTCGACGTGTACGATTTTTTCGCCATACAGGTGCCGCTGGCTCTGCTGATCACCTACGTTCTCTGGTTCGGGGTGATCGTCAAGTTTGGCCCGCCCGGGCGTCGCCTGACGGGTACGGACGTGCGCCGGCGACGCGGCGGAAACGCCAGCTGGTGGATGAAAATGGTCCGCGCGGGGGTCAAGTTCCTGCTGCACCTGACGTTGATCGGCTTCTTCGTCGACGCGCTCTTCATCCTGCGGGATCGCAACGAGCGACGGTCGATACCGGACCGAGTTGCCGGCACCGTGATCGCGCGCCGGCGTTGGCGCTGAGGCCGGAGTGCTGCCAAAACGACAGCAATCAGTAGCGACGAACGATGGTCACGCCTGACTGAGCGGCCATGATGGCGACCGTTTCCGGCCAAGTGTTGCGGGTTATCAGAAAAGCCCCAGTGGGAATGCCCGTGATTCGGGCAATAGTGGCAGCGCGCTGGGCGGCGTTCTTCAGGTCATCTTCATTGAAAGTGACCGATACTTCAATGGCGGCAAGGCGGCTGGGAGTTTCACCGTCCGACTGTTCTTGGACGATGATGTCAACGTTGCGCCCACCCTCATATTCCTCTCTGGTGAGCAGCCCGCTGCGGCGCGCCTGTACCAGTTGACGATTGATCGAAGTCCGGTCCGCCAATACTGCAAAGTCAAAGTGGTCAATCAGCGCAGCGTCAATCCGCTCGGCGCAACGTCTTTCGTATGCTTCGCCGCGTAGCTCGCCCATTTGACCGGTAAGGGTTCTAATGGAGCGTGTGTTCTCGTCGATGCGCTCACTGAGGGAGCGGTTGGTTTCGTCGATGCGCTCACTGAGGGAGCGGTTGGTTTCGTCGATGCGCCGGTTGACAGCAGTGAACTGTTGACGCATGGACTCGTTGGTTTCGTCGATGCGCTGGTTGACGGCGCGAAACCCTTCACGCATTTCTTCCCGCAGTTCCTTGACTTCCGTGGGAAGGTTCAGGAACTCCTCGGTGAGTAGCACGCGCAGTAGCGGTTCGCGAACTTCCGGATGCGCTGCAACCGCAGTTAAAATACGCCGGAGCAATTCGTCGTCCGGCAGGTCAAGTTCGGATAGGGAGGGCGTCGCCACAGCGGTCTCTTATTGCACCGGTATGCTGGCCCGGATCGTTTCCGGTTGGTTGGCTTGCGACAGTAAGCGTGATGACATTGTAACACTGTCGCGACAGCCACCATGCTAGAATTGACCTATGACTTCCCCAATCAAGTTCGGTACCGACGGCTGGCGCGGAATCATCGCCGATGACTTCACCTTTGCCAACGTGGCGCGATGCTCTCAGGGACTGGCCGACTATCTGCGAGTCGAGGGGACGGCCGGCGACGGCCTGGTGGTGGGTTACGACACCCGGTTCGCGTCGCGGGAGTTCGCGGAAACCGTGGCCCAGGTGATTGCGGGCAACGGCATCGCGGTCAGGCTGTGCAAGGAGCCAGCGCCGACGCCGGTGGTCAGCCATGAGGTGGTTCACAGCGGCGCGGCCGGCGGGGTGGTGATCACCTCCAGCCACAACCCAGCCGCTTGGAGCGGGTTCAAGTTCAAGTCGGCCCAGGGCGGCAGCGCCAGCCAAGCCATGACCGACACGCTGGAGTTGTGCATCGATTCGGCGAGGCCGCCCCGCACTCTGGAGTTGGATGCAGCCCGCGACGCCGGCTTGGTGGAGGATATCGACCCGGTCCCTGCGTACCGCGACGCGATCGCGGGCTTGGTCAATCTGGACGCGATCCGCGCTGCCGGTCTCGCGGTGATCGTGGATGCCATGCACGGCGCGGGCGCGGGGTTCATACCGGGGATGCTGAAAGGTGGGACCACCACCGTCACTGAGTTCAGATCTGAGGTGAATCCGTCATTTCCCGGCATGGCCCAACCGGAACCCATCGCGCACAACTTGGGCGAGCTTTGCCGTCGGGTACCGATGGGCGGCGTGTCGGCCGGCCTGGCGCTGGACGGCGACGCGGACCGCATCGGCCTGGTGGATGAAAACGGACGGTTCGTCAGCACGCTGGAGGTGTTCTCGCTGCTGGCGCTGTACCTGCTGGAGCGGGGCGACCGCGGGTCACTGGTGAAGGGGGTCACCGCGTCGGTGATGCTCAACAAGCTGGCGCAACGGTACAGCGTGGACATCGCGGAGATGCCGGTGGGTTTCAAGAACATCGGCCCGCGCTTCCAGGCGGATGACGCGTTGCTGGGCGGCGAGGAGAGCGGCGGTTATGCCTTCCGCGGTCACATACCGGAGCGGGATGGAATCCTCAGCGGGCTGTTGCTGCTGGAATACATGGCTATCGCCGGATTGACCGCATCCGGCATGGTTCACCACCTGTTCGACCTGGTGGGCGAGCATAACTACCAGCGGCGGGACGTGGGCTTCGACCCGGGGCAGCGGTCGGCGATTATGGAGCGGCTGTCCGGCGAACCGCTCGCCGAGTTGGCGGGCATGGCAGTGCGCAGCATGGACGAAATTGACGGGCGGCGCTGGATGCTGGACTCCGGCTGGGTCGCCGCCCGGTTCTCGGGCACCGAGCCGTTGCTGCGCATCTACTGCGAGGCCGACACGACGGCCAACGTCACCCGCCTGCTGGACGCAATGCAGACCCACCTGGGCGTCTGAGTGGTTCGGCCATGCTGCTCACCCGCTTCACCGACCTGCTGGGGTTGTCGCTCCCGGTGATGAATGCGCCGATGAGCAACCACAGCGGGGGCACGCTGGCGGCGGCGGTGTCGCAGGCCGGCGGTTTGGGGACCTTTGGCGCCAGCAATGGTTTGGGTTCAGACTGGCTGCGGGAGCAGATCACGCAAGTTCGGGCCGCTACCGACCGGCCTTTTGGCGTGGGGTTCATTACCCAGCTCATAGAACCTGACCCAGAGGGATTCGAGATCGTGCTGGATGAAGGCGTCCCGGTGGTGATTTTCTCATTCACGGACCCGCAACCCTGGTTGGCTCGCGCCAGGGACGCCGGAGCGGTCACCATCTGCCAGGTGCAGTCGCTGGAGTTGGCCCGGCTGGCGGTCGACGCCGGTGCTGACGTGCTGCTGGTCCAGGGCAACGAGGCCGGCGGACACACCGGCGGGATGAACCTGCTGCCGCTGTTGGTGGCCGTGGTGGAAGAGTACCCACAGCTTCCCGTGCTGGCCGCGGGTGGGATCACCACAGGCAGGGCCTTGACCGCTGTGTTGGCCGCCGGCGCGGAGGGCGCATCCCTGGGGACGGCCCTGCTGGCCACGCCGGAAGCGGTCGAGGTGCCCGAGGCGTTCAAGGAGCGAGTCGTGCTGTCGGACGGCCAGGATACGGTGTTCACGCGGCTCTACGACCTGCTGGGCGACTCCCCCTGGCCCACTGGCATAGCGGGGCGGGTTTACCGGAACCGCCTGGTGCAGGAATGGGACGGCCGCGATGAAGCCGTGATGGAGCATCGGGAGGAATTGGCATCGGACGTGGCCGCCGCCCGGGCGCGGCACGACCCCGAGGTCTCTTCCGTGTACATGGGGCAGGGCGCGGGGGCGGTGAACGCCATTCGCCCGGCGGCGGAAGTAATTGAGGACATTTGCCGAGAGGCGGAGCGGCTATTGATTAGCCGGAGGGAATGATCAACCACTCGGTCCACTGTAATCCGTTCCGTCCAATCATGCAAAGACGTTGAACCGAGGGCCACAAAGCGACGTATCTATCAATGAGGTCGAACCATGGAATACGCCACGCCGGTCCGGCGAATGTTCGCCAATATACTCGACGTCATTCTCTTTTTCCTGACCCTGATTATCGGTTACATCATCTGGTGGCTGATCGTGCTGGGACGCGGACAAACGCCGGGTAAACAACTGCTGGGCATTCGAGCGGTGAAACGCGACGGCGACCGGTCCGGATGGGGCAACACGTTCATCCGTGAAGTGGTCAAAGCGGTAGCGCATAGCTTCGTGATCGGGTTCTTCGCCGATGTCATTCTGCTGCTGATGGACGACGAGGAGCACCGTTCACTCTCCGACCGGGTAGCCAACACCGTTGTTATTCGCAATCAACCGAGCGCCATGTAGCCGAACCGCTGCGCCGCCGGCCAAATCCCGCGGCCCCGCAACCGGCCGATGGCGCCAATGCAACCTGAACGCACCGCTGATTTGGTGAATGCCATGACTACTCCGGCCGAATCACAAGCTTCCGCCACCACTGTTTGGGATCGCCTGCCCGTCAGTCGCAGCGTTGTTCTGGCGACGTTGATCGCCGCTGCTGCCTATGCCATAGCAGTGGTGGGCGCCCTGCTGTTACGGAGCACGGAGGGCATCGACGGGGTGAACAGTTCCGTGGAATTCCTGTCCGGTTGGTCAGGCACCAAAATAGATAACATCGGCAGCGAGTTCAAGCTGGCATTCGCTTTCGTTGTAGGGGCGGTCTCCGCCGTCAACCCGTGCGGATTCGCCATGCTGCCCGCCTACCTGGGCCTGTACGTGAGCGGTGGCAGTGGGGAGCGGGAGAACAGGCGCCCATTGGTACTCGTCCTGCGGGCGATCATGGTAGGACTGACGGTTTCTGCTGGGTTTGTGCTCCTGTTTGGCCTGGTGGGACTGATCCTGGGGTTCGGTTCGCAGGCCATCGTGGTCGCCGCATTGCCCTACGTCGGACTGGCCATCGGGGTGCTGCTCATCGGCGCCGGAGCGTTCATGGCGGGCGGCGGCAAGATCTACACCAGCCTGGCCCAGCGGGCGGCGGCGCGCATCGGCGACCCCGGGCAAACCAACCTGCCCGGCTATCTGCTGTTCGGCGTCAGCTACGGACTGGCGTCGCTGAGTTGCACGCTGCCACTGTTCCTGGCGGTGCTGGGCGTGGGCGCCGGCCTGTCCTCGGGATGGCTGGACACGCTGGGGCAGTTCGTGCTGTACGCGGCGGGTATGGGCAGCGTCATCATGGCGCTGACGCTGGGGATGGCCTTGGCTCGCTCGGTGATGGTGAAGTGGATGCGAGCGGTCCTGCCCTACGTGGGCATCGTGGGAGCCTGGCTCATGGTGGTGGCCGGCGTGTACATCATGTTCTACTGGCTGACCATCGGGCGGGACCTGTTCTAGTCGGACCGCGCTCGTATCCTATGTAACTGAGGACACCAGCGTATCCCTGGCAGCCTGATATTATCAGGCGATCACCGCTTGGTGTACTGCGGGGCGCGGCGGGCGCGCTTGAGGCCGTACTTCTTGCTTTCCTTGACCCGGGCGTCACGGGTGATGAATCCGGCGCGGCGCAGGCTGGGCTTCAGGTTGGGATCAAAGACGACCAGGGCGCGCGCGATGCCGTGGCGGATCGCTTCGGCCTGGGCGTTGACGCCGCCGCCGGTGACCTTGGCCATGACGCGAAAGCGGCCAACGGTTCCCGATGTCGAGAAGGGTTCCCGCACGGTGGACTGCCACGGCAGCCAGTTGAAGTACTCCTCCATGGGCTTGTCATTGACGATGATGGCGGTGCCATCGTCGGGGTAGATGCGCACCTTGGCGATGGCGCTCTTGCGCCGGCCGGTCCCGTAGAAGTACTGCGGTTGCGGTTCTGCTTGCGTCACCATGTTGGTTGGTCACCTGCCTTGCGTTGGCGATGGTCGGAAAGTGGTTGCGATGCTACTGGGCGCTGCCGACCTGGGCTTCGTGGGGATGCTGGTCGCCGGCGTAGACGCGCAGGCGGCGCAGCATCTGGCGTCCCTGCTTGTTGGAGGGCAGCATGCCCTTCACTGCCAGGCGAACCACGCGCTCCGGCCGCTCTTCCATCATGTCGCGCATGAGGAACGACTTGAGGTTGCCCACGTAGCCGCTGTGCCGGTAGTACATCTTCTGCATCAGCTTGCGCCCGGTGACGCGCACCTTGTCAGCGTTGATGACCACCACGTGGCATCCGGTGATGACGTGGGGGGTGTAGGTGGGCAGGTCCTTGCCCTGGAGCGCCACGGCCACCTGCCGTGCTAATCGGCCGAGGCTGATGCCGGTGGCGTCGATGACGCGCCACGTATCGGGCACGTCGCCGGCTTTGGCGAAGTAAGTGCTAGTTCGTTTCATGGTAACTGGCTACCTTCAACAGATGATTGAATTCGGGGTAGTGTACTGATCGCAGGCACAGTCCCTTCGCCGGGAGGGTCGGGGTGTTGTGCAGTTGTTGGGTTCTTCCGGCCAGAGCGTCCGCGATGGCGTGGATTGGCAGTCTTCCTTTGCCTATCTCCACCAGCACCGCGTTGGCTCGCCTGATTTGATGCCTCAAGAACCCGTTGGCCGCGCAATCAATGGCTATGACATCCTGGTCGTCGCTCTGGCGTTTCACGTCCCACTGGAACACTTGCCGCACTGCGCTTTGGTCGATGGGATGTGCCGTTGCGATCTGCCGGAAATCCCGGATACCAAGCAGGCTGTGGGCGGCTATCTGCATCGCGTCGAGGTTCAACGGCGCCGGTTCCGAGTGATGAGTGCGCCGGAGGAGAGGGGACGGCACGGGTCGGTTGACGACGCTGTACCGGTAATCTCGCCTGGTGGCGCTGCGCCTGGCGTGAAACTCCTGGGGCACCTCGCTGGCAGTGACCACGCGGATGTCATCCGGCAGGTAGTGGTTCATCGCCGCCACCATTACGTGGGTACCGTGAGTAGAACCCGTGGCGAGGTCGACCACCTGGCAGATGGCATGGGCTCCGGAGTCGGTGCGACTGGCTCCTCGTACCCTGACGTGCTCGCCGGTGAGACGATTGAAGGCTTTTTCCAACTCTCCCTGGATCGTCGGGATGGCCGCCTGAAGCTGAAAGCCGGCGTATTGAGTGCCTTCGTATGCCACCACCAGGGCGATGCGGCGCGGCGTTGCCTCGACGGTGCGTTGGGATGTCATGAGGTTATTGGGGCAATGGCAATTCCTCGAACCGGGTTGTCGCGCTGGGGTTACACGAGTTCGATAACGGCCATTGAGGCGCCGTCGCCCTGGCGGGGTCCCAGCTTGATGATGCGGGTGTAACCGCCGGGTCGCTCGGCGTAACGGGGGCCGAGTTCGTCAAAGATCTTGGCCACCACGTCCTTCTGGGGCAGCTTGCTCAGGGCGGTTCGCCGGTTGTGCAGCGTTCCCTTTTTGCCGTGGGTGATGAGTTTCTCGGTCATCACCCGGGTTTCCTTAGCTTTGGCCAGGGTGGTGGTGATACGTTCGTGCCGTATCAGATCCGCGGTGAGACCCCGCAGGAGAGCCTTGCGCTGGTCCTTGTACCGGCTGAGTTTGCGGCCGGCGACGCGATGGGAGGGCATGACTAATCACCGTCGTCGTAATCGTAGTCGTCGTCTTCAGGGTCAAACACCAGAGGGGTGTCTAGGTCTTCCAGATCTTCGTCGTCCAGGTCGGGGCCGGCTTCGGTGGCGGCCTGACTGACCCGGGCGGAGCTGACGCCCAACTCGGCGAGCTTGCCCTGCAACTCCTCCAGGGATTTCTGTCCGAAGTTGCGGATGTTCAGCAGTTCGTCCGAGCTGAGGTCGAGCACCTGCCCGACGCGGTCCAGCTTGGCGCGCTTCAGGCAGTTGAGGGTGCGCGAGGATAGGTCCAGCCGTTCGATGGGCATCAGGTAGACTTCCGAGCCAATGTTGAGGTTGCCCGTGTCCAGCGGCGTGTCGGCGGGACGGCTCAACTGGTTGAACATGAAGAAGTGCTGGACGAGGTTCTCGGAAGCTTCCTGGATGGCTGCCAGGGGGCTCACTGCTCCGTCGGTCCATACTTGCAGGATCAGCCGCTCCCAGTCGGTCTGCTGACCGACCATCATCCGCTCCACGGAGTAGTCCACCTTGCGGACGGGGTTGTAGATGGCATCCACCGGAAGCACTCCCACGGGGAGGCCGGCCATGCTGTCGCCCTGGGCCACCTGCTGGTAGCCCTTGCCCGATTCCACGTTGAACTCGATGGACAGCGACACGTCCGGATTGTCCAAAGTGGCCAGGTGCAGTTCCGGGTTGACGATCTGGTGATCGCTGGCGGTGGCGATGTCGCCGGCGCAGACGCGACCCTCGCCGGTTACGTCGAGGCGCATCTTGCCGGTGCGCTTGGACAGGGCGTGGATGCGGATGCGCTTGACGCTGAGGAGCAGGTCCATGACCTCTTCCTTGACGCCGGGTATAACGGAGTATTCGTGGGGCACGCCTTCAATCTTCACCCAGGTTACGGCGGTTCCCTGGATGGAGCTGAGCAGCAGGCGCCGCAGCGGGTTGCCCACGGTGGTGGCATATCCCCGTTCCAGTGGTTCCAGGGCGACGCAAGCGTAGGTATCGTTGCTGTCGATCACCCGGATGGACGGGGAGGGTATTTCGGGTTCGGGATCCCGCAATGGCGGGAGGATTTGAGGATCTAACATGCCGCAGGTTACCTTGAGTAGAACTCGACGATCAGGCGGGAGTTGATAGTTTCGGGCAGTTCGTTGTCGGGCGGCATTGAGATCACCTGACCTTCCATCTGGGTCAGGTCGAGGGTCAACCAACTGGGGAGGGTCCGCTTGGGCAGGCCGTCGGTGCGGTCGGCGAAGAACTCGCGCTTGCGGGAAGTTTCGGTCCAGGCGATGGTCTGTCCCGGCTTGACCAGGAAGGAAGGGATGTCGGTCTTGCGACCGTTGACGGCGAAGTGGCCGTGCTGGACCATCTGTCGGGCCTGCTTGCGGGAATCGGCAAAACCCAGCAGATAGATCACGTTGTCCAACCGCCGCTCCAGGGTGCGGAGCAGGTTGTTGCCGGAGATGCCGGGCGTGTTGAACGCGTCGGTCATGTACTTCCGGAACTGGCTTTCCATGATGCCGTACATTTGCCGCGCCTTCTGCTTCTCCCGCAGGTGAACGCCGTAGTCGGAGACGCGCCGGCGACGGTTGCCGCCGCCTCCGGGCGGGATGTGGCGACGCTCGATGGCGCAGCGCGGGGAAAAGCAGCGGTCGCCTTTCAGGAATAGCTTTTCGCCGGCGCGACGGCACAGGCGGCAGGATGGTCCGGTATATCTGCCCATGTTGGTCTTTCCGTTGGTGGTGTGGGAGTCCGTCCTTCGACAAGCTCAGGACGAGCGGGTTTGCAAACGTCCGGCCCGGCTACACGCGGCGGCGCTTGGGAGGGCGGACGCCGTTGTGGGGGATGGGGGTCACGTCGCGGATGCTGGAGACGTTGAGGCCGGCGGCCTGCAGCGCCCGGATTGCCGGTTCGCGGCCGGAGCCGGGCCCCTTGATGTAAACGTCGATGTTGCGCATGCCCATGTCCACGCCGCGACGGGCGGCCTGCTCGGCGGCGCGCTGGGCGGCGAAGGCCGTGCCCTTGCGGGAGCCGCGGAACCCGGCGGTGCCGGCGCTGGTGGAAGCCACGACGTTCCCGTCGGGATCGGTCAGGCTGACCAGCGTATTGTTGAACGTGGAGTAGATGTAAGCGCGCCCCTGGGGAATGGAGCGCCGCTCGCGACGACGTGCGCGGGGTCGGGGCATGGGATTTCCTCTCTGTAATGTGGTTCCGTCAGAATCAGGATTTGGTGGATTTTAAGATTTACGGGATTACGTTATCCCAATCTTGCCAATCCGATAATCCTGTGAATCCTGATTCTGACAAATGCCAGCGGGAATCCGACGGCGATTACTTCTTGCCGCCGGTGCGCCGACCGCGGCCGGCCACGGTGCGCCGGGCGCCCTTGCGGGAGCGGGCGTTGGTCCGGGTGCGCTGGCCGTGCACCGGGAGGTTCCGGCGATGGCGCAGGCCCCGGTAGCTGCCGATGTCGATGAGCCGGCGAATGTTCTCGTTGTGTTCGCGGCGCAGGTCACCCTCGGTGATGTAGTCCTGGTCGACGATGACGCGGATGCGGTCGACCTCCTGTTCGGAGAGCTCGTTCATGCGCGGCGGCATGTCAGTATCAAGGTTGGCCTTGCTCACGATTTCTATGGCTTTGGAAGGGCCAATGCCGTAGATGCTGCGCAGCGCGATGTGGGCGCGCTTGCGGTCGGGTACGTCGACTCCGGCTATTCGGACCATGGTAACGCTCCTGGACTTGAGGTGTGGTCGTGGGACGGGCTGACCGGCTTGCGCCGGGTGGGCTATCCCTGCCGTTGCGCGTGCTTGCTGTTGACGCAGATGATGCGCACCACGCCCTTGCGCCGGATCACCCGGCAACGGTCGCAGCGCGGCTTCACCGATGCGGACACTTTCATGGGTATTCTCCGCGGCTCTGGCTACTTGAAGCGATAGGTGATGCGCCCTCGACTCAGGTCGTAGGGAGACAACTCCACCAGCACCCGGTCGCCCGGCAGCACTCGGATGAAGTGCATGCGGATCTTGCCTGAGATGTGGGCCAGGACCTGGTGCTCGTTGGGCAGTTCCACGCGGAACATGCCGTTGGGCAGGGCTTCGGTTACCTGCGCCTCAACTTCAATCGCTTCTTTCTTCGCCATAAACTTTCCTTCTTTGCGCCGACGGGCCTGTGGTGGGCCGTCGGCGTCGCGTGTGTTGTCAGTCGTGCATGGTCAGGATCTTGGGTCCGTCGGCAGTGATCGCCAGGGTGTGCTCGAAGTGAGCCGACAGCGCACCGTCGGCGGTGACTACCGTCCAGTCGTCATCCAGTATGGTGGTGTCTTCCGTGCCCAGGTTCAGCATCGGCTCGATGCAAATGCACATCCCGGGCCGCAGCAGGACGCCCTTTCCGGCCTCGCCGTAGTTGGGGACCTGCGGGTCCTCGTGGAGGTGGCGACCCACGCCGTGGCCGACAAACTGGCGAACCACTCCGTAGCCACGGGGTATGGCGTAACCGGACACCGCGGCGCCGATGTCGCCGATGCGATTGCCCGGCTGGGCGGCGGCGATCCCGGCGTACAGGCTGGCGTTGGTATCTTCCATCAGCTGTTGCGCTTCGTCGCTGATCTCGCCCACGGCGACGGAGATGGCGGCGTCGCCGATGAAACCGTCGATGGTTGCCCCGCAGTCCATCTTGATGATGTCGCCCTCTTTGAGCACTCGCTTGCCGGGGATGCCGTGGACGATCTCCTCGTTGACCGAGGCGCAGATGGCTCCGGGAAACCCGTGGTAACCGAGGAACGTGGGCACTGCGCCCATGCTGCGGATGTTCTTGTCCGCGATGCGATTGAGATCGGCGGTGGTCATGCCGGGCTCAACCGATTTCTTGAGGAGCGTCAGGGTAGCGCCCACGATGGCGCCGGCACGCTCCATGGCCTCCATCTCCCGACGGGACTTGATGGTTATCCCGCCAGTGTACGACGAAGGGGAATTGGAGGCAGTTTTACGCTTGGGATTGCTGTTCACCATTGTGATTATACCTCAACCGCTACGATTTTGAAACCGCACCCACATCGCTGACGTTCAGAATCCGCAACACGGAGTGATGCACGGCATCGATTGACTGCTCGCCAGAAACGTCGGCGAGCAGTCCGCGCTGGCGGTAGAACTCCAGGACCGGGGCGGTCTCCTGGTGGTAGACAGACAAGCGGTTGGCCACCGCTCCCTCGGTGTCGTCTTCTCTCTGATAGATGTCGCCGCCGTCGGGACAGTCGGCGCACTTCTCGGGCGGCGCACCGGTGTCGGCGTCGCGCGCATAGGGTCGCTGGCAAGCCCGGCAGATGTAGCGGTTGCTGAGTCGGCGGATCAGCTCACCGTCTTCCACCTGGATGTGGACCACGCGGTCCAGGCGTTGCCCCTGATTCTCCAGCGCCGCTTCGAGCGCCTGGGCCTGGGCGGTGTTGCGGGGAAAGCCGTCCAGCATGAATCCGACAGAATCGGCAATCCCGCCGATCCGGTCAATAACCATGCCGATGGTGACCTCATCGGGCACCAGCTCGCCGCGGCTCATGTATCCCCGGGCCAATTCGCCCAGTTCCGTGCCGTTGGACAGGTGGTGCCGGAACAGGTCGCCGGAGCTGACGTGCTCTATGTCCAGGCTCTCCTTGAGCAGTTGGGCCTGCGTGCCCTTGCCCGCGCCCGGTGGGCCGAACAGGACCAGCCTGATGCCGTTGGCGGCGGTCATCGCAGGAACCCTTCGTAGTTGCGCATCATGAGCTGGGCTTCCAACTGCCGCAGGGTGTCCAGACCCACGCCGACCATGATGAGGAGGCTGGTGCTGCTGAGGGCGATGGCCTCCACGTTGGTGATCAGCGACGCGATGTAGGGCACGATGGCGATGAAGCCCAGGAACAGCGCACCGCCCATGGTCAGGCGGAGAATGACCCGGTTCAGGTAGTCCTGGGTAGGCCGGCCCGGCCGGATGCCCAGAACGAAGCCGCCGTTGCGCTGGAGGTTCTCGGCGATGTTCTGCTGCTGGAACACGACCAGCGTGTAGAAGAAGGTGAACGCCACCACCAGGAAGAACGCCAGCACCCAGTAGATGGGACCGGTGGGGCTGAGAGCCACCTGGAGGTCGGCGGCGAGGTTGCCGACGAAACCGCCGGCGGAGCTGAGGTACTGGGCCACGGTTCCGGGCAGGATGACGATGGAGAAGGCGAAGATCAGCGGGATCATGCCGGCCGAGTTGATCCGCAGCGGGATGTACGTGGAGCCCGACTGGCGGTACATCTGACCGCCCCTGAATATGCTGCGGCCGTACTGCACCGGTATGCGGCGGTGGGCCTCGTTGAACACCACGATCAAGGCGATGATCAGCAGGCCGATGAGCGCGAAGAAGAAGACGCCGATGATGTTGTCGCGGTCCAGAAAACCTGTGGCCAGCAGTCCGGGGAAGCCCACGACGATGCCGGCAAAGATGATCAGCGAGATGCCGTTGCCGATGCCGCGCTCGGTGATCAACTCGCCCAGCCAGACCAGGAACATGGTGCCGGCGGTCAGGGACAGGACCGCGGCCAGGGTGGGCAGGAAAGAGTCCGGGCCGAACCCGACGTTGGTGAGCACACCGGCCTGTTGCAGCAGCACCATCTGGGCAAAGGCTTGGGCAATGGCGATGGGCACCGTACCCCAGTGGGTGATGCGGTTCATCTTGATGCGTCCGGCTTCGCCCTCCCGCGAGAGGTTTTGCAGCTGGGGAATCACCGGCGTGAGCAGCTGCATGATGATGGACGCGGTGATGTATGGGAACACTCCCAGCGCTACGATGCTCATGCGGCTCAGCGCGCCGCCGGAGAAGAGATCGAGGAAGCCGAGGAGCTGGTTGTTGCTGAACAACTGCTCCAGCGCGGCAGTGTCGAGTCCCGGTATGGGGATGTGGGCGACCAGCCGGTACAGGGCCAGCATCCCCAGGGTGAAGAGGATCTTGGCCCGGAGGTCGGGCAGGCTGAAAGCGTCGATAGCCGCCTGCACCAGGCGTGGCCAGCGACCTCCTGCCTGGGCCTCAGTTTGAATCATGGCGCGCCTTGCCCCGTCAGTCCCAACCGCTCGCCGAGATTAGAGCTCGGTAACGGTGCCACCGGCCGCTTCGATCTTGGCGCGGGCCGAGGCGGTGAACTTGTGCGCGGCCACGGTCAGGGGCTGTTGCAGTTCGCCGTCTCCCACCACCTTCACCGGGAGCCTGGTGCGGCGGATGATGCCCAGCTGGTGCAGGAGCTCCGGCGTAACCTGGGTGTTGGCCTCGAACCGCTCCTGGAGCGTGTCCAGGTCCACCAGGGCGTAATAGGTCTTGTAGCGGTTGTTGAACCCGCGCTTCATGGGCAGACCCTTGATCAGGGGCATCTGACCGCCTTCGAAGCCGGGCCGCAGGCCGGGACCGGAGCGGGATTTCTGCCCTTTCAAGCCTCGGCCGGCGTAGCTGCCGCCGCCGGCGGCGTCGCCTCGGCCCACCCGCTTGCGGGCTCGCCGCGCGCCCTTGGGCGGCGTAATTTCATGTTCCATCATGGTGGCAATCGCTCCCTAAACTATGCGGCCGTAATTTATTGGGGCAGACCGCTATTCGACCGGCTCGACGGTTATCAGGTGCTGGACCTTGTTGACCATCCCTCGAATGGTGGGGCTGTCCTCATGCACGACCGAATGGTTCAGCCGCTTGAGCCCCAGCGATTGCACGATCCGGCGCTGGTAGGACGGACGGCCGATGCAGCTTTTCTTCCAGGTGATTTTGATCTGAGCCATTTGCTTTTTACCTGCCGTCTGCCGCGGACGGGAGACGGGGAGAACTTGCGGGGTTAGGATTGTGGGTCGGCCTCTTCAGCGGACGGTGCTTCGACCACGGGTTCCTCCGCAGCCGGCGGTTCCTCGGTGGCGACGGCCTCCGTGGGTGGTTCGGCTTCGGCGGCGGCGTTCGTTTCAGGAGCCGCCTCGGTGGCGGGAGCGGGAGCGGCCTCGGCAGCGGGCGCTTCGGCGGCGGGAGCCGGGGTTGCGTCGCTGGCCGGGGCGGATGCGTCCGGCGCAGCGGCTTCGGTGGCTCCGTTGGAGCCCGCTGTGGTTAGCCCCAGCCGGTTGGCCCGTTCGGTTTCGGGGTCGCGCAGGAGGCTGAGGGCTTCCAGGGTCGCCTGCACAATGTTGATGGGGTTGCGCGATCCCAGCGACTTGCCCACCACGTCCTGCACGCCGCCCAACTCGAGCATGGCGCGCATTGCGCCGGCGGCGATGATGCCGGTTCCCAGCGGGGCGGGCTTGATGATGACAATGGACGCGCCCTTGCGGACGGAAATCTCGTGGGGGATGGTGCTGCCCTTGATGGGGATGCTGATGGTGCTGCGGCGGGCCACGGCGGTTCCCTTGCGCACCGCGTCGGGGATGGCCAGCGCCTTGCCCATGCCGGCGCCCACGCGTCCCTGGCCGTCGCCAACCACCACCAGGGCGTTGAACCGGAGCCGGCGACCGCCCTTGACCACCTTGGCGATGCGGCGGGTGTGGACCACCCGCTCGTTCATGCCGCCGCTGTCGTCCTCGCGCTGGCGTTGTTCGCGGTCGCGTCCACGACCGCCGCGGCCTCCGCGACGGTCGGGGCCGCCTTCGCCGCCCCTGCCGCCGGTGTTGCTTCTTGGGCCTCTACGTGATGCGGGAGAAACCATCAGAATACAAGCCCTCCTTCGCGGGCTGCGTCGGCCAGGGCCTTGACCCGGCCGTGGAACCGGTAGCCGCCACGGTCGAACACCACGGAGGTAACTCCGGCGGCTCGGGCTCGCTCGGCGACCAGCTTGCCCACGGCGGCCGACGCGGCCGTCTTGGGCGCGGCCTCTTCGCCGCCTACCTCGTGGCTGGATGCGTAGGCCAGGGTGTGGCCTTCCACGTCGTCAATCACCTGCGCGTAGATGCCTTTCAGGCTGCGGAAGACGCAAAGGCGCGGCCGCTCGGGGGTTCCGTGTACCTTGTTCCGCACCCGCCGGTGGCGGACGATGCGGAGTTTTCGGGAGTCTTTGTCGCGTGGCATTTTACGATTGCTCTCAAACTCTGCTAATTTTTCTCAAATTCCGTCATTCCGGCGAAAGCCGGAATCCAGTGAACACAAAATAAGGTCAACGTTCTGCTGGCAGTGATTTCCTGGGTTCCTGCTTTCACGGGAACGACGGTATCCATTTACACGGCGCGGCGCGCGGCGGCCTTGCCGGGCTTGAGGCGCAAGACCTCGCCCTGGTACCGGATGCCCTTTTCCTTGTATCGGTTCGGGGGCCGGACCTTGCGGACCCTAGCGGCCAGCTGTCCCACCTTCTGCTTGTCGACACCGCTGATGTGGACCCGGTTGTTGCCTTCGACCTCCATGGTCAGGCCCTCTTCCGGGAACACCTCGACGGTGTGGCTGTAGCCAACGCTGAGGGTGATGCCGGCGCCGTTCTGCTGCACGCGGTAGCCGACGCCCATGAGCTCCAGGGTCCGGCTGTAGCCCTCGGTCACGCCGACAACGGCGTTGGCGATCAGGGACCGAGTCAGGCCGTGCAGCGAGTGGTGGAACTTGCGCTCGGTCATTCTTTCGACGATAACCTGCCCGTCCTCCACCTTCACGTTGACTTCCGGGTGGTAGCGCTGGATCACCTCGCCGCGCGGGCCGGTGACCTTGATGCCGCCGTAGAGGACCTCAGCCTGAACCCCTGGGGGCAGAGGTATGGGCTGACGTCCGATGCGGGACAGTGGTTTTTCGGTGGGCGGCACACGCTCGGCGACGCCGACACTGACGGGTATCTCGTTACCAGACATAACAGACCAACTCTCCTCCGATGCCTTTGCGCCAGGCCTCGTATCCGGTCATCATTCCCTGGGAGGTGGAGATAATAGCGATGCCCAACCCGCCGTAGACCCGGGGTATCTCGCCCCGGCCGACGTGCACGCGCAGTCCCGGCTTGCTGATCCGGCGCAGGCCGCGAATGGCGTTGGTGTCGTCGTCCTTGTAGGTGAGGTGGATCCGCATGGTGGGGAATTTCTGGTTGCGCGCCAGGTCCCAGTCGCGGATGTAGCCCTGCGCCTTCAGGATGTCGGCGATGGCGACCTTCATCTTGGACTGAGGGACCAGCACCGTTTGGTGCCGGGCCTGGATTGCGTTGCGAATGCGCGTCAGCATATCGGCAACCGGATCGTTAATGGGCATTGCGGAACGGCTCCTTGAAAATCCTGTCTATCCTGTGCATCGGTGTAAATAGGGCCTTACAGGCTGGCCTTGCGCACGCCGGGGAGCAGGCCGTCCAGCGCCATTTCCCGGAAGGAGATGCGCGACAGGCCGAAGTGGCGGATGTAGCCGCGTGGCCGCCCGGTGGCGCCGTCCCGGTTCCGGATGCGGTTGGGGTTAGCGTCGTGGGGCAACAGGGCCAGTTTCTGACGGGCGTCGAAACGCTCGCGGGGGGAACGGGACAGGTCCCGCGCCTCGGCCAGCAATTCGGCGCGTTGGGCCGCGTATTTGGCGACGGTTTGCTTGCGTCGTTCGTTCTTTACGATGGAAGATTTCTTTGCCAAGGTTCTTGTCTCCCTGTGCCTGGCTTACGGCTGCGCACTCACTGGTCGGGCGAGTCTACTGCCGGACGAAAGGCATGTCGAAGTGTTCGAGCAGGCGCGCCGCCTCGGCGTCGTTGGTCGCGCTGGTGGTGATGGTCACCTGGAGCCCGCGCAGCCGGTCGATGCTGTTGTAATCGATTTCCGGGAACACTATCTGTTCGCGAAGGCCCAGGGAGAAGTTGCCCCGGCCGTCGAAACCGTTGCGCGAAATGCCGCGGAAGTCGCGGATGCGCGGCAAGGCCGTGATGATCAGGCGTTCCAGGAAGTAGTACATGCGATCACCGCGCAGGGTGACAGCGGTGCCGATGGGGTTGCCCTGGCGCACCTTGAACCCGGCGATGGACCGGCGGGCGCGGGTGATGACCGGCTTCTGACCCGAGATGGTGGTCAGGTCCCGGACGGCGCTCTCCATGGCGCGGCCGTTGGTCAGGGCCTCGCCCAGGCCGATGTTCAGGTTGATCTTGGTAACCCGGGGCACCTGCATGGGGCTGGTGTACCCAAACTCGGACACCATGGCCGGGACGATCTCGTCCCGGAAGCGGATCTTGAATGCTGGAGGCGGCAGTTCCGTCGGCTCGGCGCCGTTGGATGCTGTCTCTTCCTGCCGGCGCCGCTGGCGGCGGCCTCCGCCCGGTTCGGTTCTTTCCTGCTGGTCAGTAGCCATGGGAATCACTCCCGAGAGGATCACTCGTCCCGATTGCGGAACTGGGTGCTCGGTTCGGTGTAGTTGCTCTGGATGAGCTTGATGTTGGAGATGTGGATGGAGGCTTCCTGCTGCACGCGGCCGCCCTGCCGGATGCCGGGGCGCGGCTTGTAGTGCTTGGTCACCATGTTGACGCCCTCGACGATGACCCGGTTCTTTTCGGGCACCATGTTCAGGACGCGGCCGGTCTTGCCCTTGTCCTTGCCGGCGATGACCAGCACGTCGTCGCCGCGGCGAATTTTAGTCCTGGCCATCACACCACCTCCGGCTGGATTCCGGCTTTCGCCGGAATGACGGGAAAGATGGGGCAAATTTTAGTCCTCGCCATCACACCACCTCCGGCGCCAGGGACACGATGCGCATGAAGCCCTTGTCGCGCAGCTCGCGGGCGACCGGGCCGAAGATGCGGGTGCCTCGGGGCAACTGGTTGTCGTTGATCAGCACGGCGGCGTTGTCGTCGAACTTGATGTAGGTGCCGTCGGGGCGAAGCAGGGGCGCGGCCTGTCGGACGACGACCGCCTTGACCACCGATCCCTTGCGCACCGGGGAGTTGGGGATGGCTTCGCGCACGGTGCAGACGATGATGTCGCCCACCGAAGCGTACTTGCGCCGGCTGGAGCCGGGAATATTGATGAGCCGGATGCGTCGCGCGCCGCTGTTGTCGGCTACGTGCAGCCTGGTGTAACTCTGGATCATTTACGCATCCTCGTCGTCATCGGTATCTTCTTCGGCGATGTCGTCAATCGTCATCGCGTCATCGTCTTCTGCGTCCGCCACCGGCTCGATCACCGCGTCGCCTTCCAGTTCAATGGCCTGGACATCGGCTACCTGGCGCCGGGACAGGATCTCCAGGAGCCGCCAGTGCTTGGTGCGTGAAATGGGTCGGGTTTCCTGGATGCGCACCGTGTCGCCGATCCGGCACTGACTTTCGGGGTCGTGGACGTAGAAGCGGGTCACGCGGCGCATCTGCTTGCGGTAGACGCGGTGGCGCTGCTTCCACACCAATTCCACGACGGCGGTCTTGTCCATCCGGGTGCTCACCACGGAGCCCACCCGGACCTTTCGCATTGTCTTGGCCATTAAGATAGTCCTGAAAGTTCTGTTACGGCACGGAGAGTGTAGCGGTTACGTCGAGCCGCGAGCTGCTATTGAAGCTGGCGCTCGCGCAGGCAGGTGAGCATCCGCGCGATATCCTTGCGGGTCTTGCGGGGCTGGTTGGTGTCGGTGAGCTGGTTGACGGCGTCGCGGAAGCGGAGGTTCATCAGTTCCCGGTAGGACTTCTGCAACTCTTCTTCGATCTGCTGGTCGGTCAGCGCCCGTATTTCGTACATCTTCATAGCGGCTATCACCTTCCTGCAGTGGTCAGCAGCGAGTTCACGCGGTCCCGGTACACGACCTTGGTGGGAATGGGCAGCTTGTGCGCGGCCCTCTGGAGGGCTTCCGCAGCCTGGTCCAGGGGCACGCCGCCGACCTCAAACATGATGCGACCGGGCTTGACCACTGCAACCCAGTGGTCGTTGGCCGCCTTGCCGCCACCCATGCGAACCTCGGCCGGCTTCTTGGACACTGGCTTGTCCGGGAAGATCCGGATGTAGGTGCGGCCGCCGCGTTGCAGGTGACGGGTGATCGCGATACGGGCGGACTCGATCTGCCGAGCGGTGATCCACTCTGGGCTCAGGGCCTTCAGGCCGATTTCGCCGAATTCCACGGTGCTCCCGGTGGTGGCCATGCCCCGCCGCTTGCCGCGGCCCATCTTGCGGTATTTCGTCCGTTTAGGCTGAAGCATGGTGGTAATCTCCGTAATCAGCTTCGTCAGAATCAGGATTTACAGGATCATAGGATTAGCAAGATTAGGGAACTCAATCCCGAAAATCCTGAAATCGTGTAAATCCTGATTCTGACAAATAGCTAGTTCTCGAACTCGGCGGCTTGCAGTTCGGCTTCGGTGTCCTGGCTGGTGACGCGGAACTCGATGCTGTCCAGTTCGCCGTCTTCCTCAGCGGCCGGCGGCATGATCTGGCCCTTGTAGATCCAGACCTTGATGCCGATGCGACCCATGGCGGTGTGTGCTTCGGCCAGCGCGTAGTCGATGTCGGCGCGCAGCGTGTGCAGGGGTACCTGGCCCATCATGAGTTTTTCGGTGCGGGCGATTTCCGCGCCGGAGATCCGGCCCTTGGTGATGATCTTGATGCCCTCGGCGCCGGCCTGCATGGTGCGCAGGGCGGCCTGGCGCATGGCGCGGCGGTAGGCCACGCGGCGGCTCAGCTGATCGGCGATGTTGCGGCCGACGAGGAACGGGTCCATTTCCGGCTGCTCGATCTCGATGATGTTCAGCCGCAGCATCCCGGAGGTCATGTCCTCCAGCCGGGCGCGCAGGCCCTTGACGCGGTCACCGTCGCGGCCGATCAGGATGCCGGGCCGGGCCGAATGGATGTTGACGATGGTTTCCTGGGCCGTGCGGTCGATCTCGATCTTGGCGATGCCGGCGTCGGAGAAGGCGCGGTACTCGTCATGGATGGTGCGGCGCAGGGAAAGGTCCTGCTGCACGCCGGCCCGGTACTGGGCGCCGTTGTTGGCGTACCAGTGGGTGCGCCAGTCCTTGATGATGCCCAGGCGGAAGCCGAAGGGATGGGTTTTGTGTCCCATAAGTTAGCGCTCCTCTATCTCGTCCACTTCGATGATGATGTGGCTGGAGCGGCGGGTAACCCGTCCAATCCGGCCTCTGGCGCGGGGCCGGAATCGCTTCAGCGGGCGCGCCTGGTCTGCCGAAATGCGCGTGATGCGCAGCTCGTTGCGGTTCATGAACTCGTTGTTCTCGGCGTTGGACGCTGCCGACTGGACAACCTTGGCTACCGACCGCGCCCAGGGCGACTGCATCAGGCTCAGGTGGTCGAGGGCGTCGTTGACGGTCATGCCTCGAACCGCGTCCATGATGGGCTTGAGACGCTTGGGCGAGGCGCCCACCTGCTTGGCCATTGCTCGGACTACTGGCATGGCGTCACCTCACCCTGCTGGAGCGTTCCGACCGGGCGACGTGGCCGCGATAGGTCCGGGTCGGCGCGAACTCGCCCAGGCGATGGCCCACCATGTTCTCGGTGACGAACACCGGCACGTGGCGCCGGCCGTCGTGGACGCCGAAGTTCAGCCCGACCATTTCGGGCATGATCATCGAGTCCCGCGACCAGGTGCGGATGACGGTGGCCTCGCCGGATTCGCGAACCCGGTTGACCTTCTTGAGCAGTTTGGGGTGGACGTATGGTCCCTTTTTGATTGACCTTGACATGATGACAAACGCTGCCTGTCGGGCCGCGGGGCGGCACGAGAGTTGGGTTCTTACCTCCGCCAGCGGCGTCCGCGGATGATGAAGCGGCTGGAGGTCTTCTTCTTGTTGCGGGTCTTGTGTCCTAGGGTGGGCTTGCCGGTGGGCGATTTGGGACCCGGCATCCCGATGGGCGACCGGCCCTCGCCGCCGCCGTGGGGGTGGTCCACCGGGTTTTTGGCGACGCCGCGCACGTGGGGGCGCCGGCCCAGGTGACGCTTGGCACCGGCCTTGCCCAGGCTTTCGTTCTTGTGGTCGGGGTTGGAGAGCTGGCCGACGCTGGCGCGGCAGTTGAGCAGGATCCGGCGCATTTCACCCGAAGGCAGGCGGATCAGCACGTAGTCGCCCTCACGGGACAGCACTTGCGCCCCGGTGCCGGCGCCGCGCACCAACTGGCCGCCGCGGCCGGGGGTCAACTCGAGATTGTGCACCACGGTGCCGGTGGGGATGTTGCGCAGCGGCAGGGTGTTGCCGGGACTGATCTCGGCGTCCGGGCCGGACTGCACCTTGTCTCCCACGGACAGGTTCACCGGCGCCAGAATGTACGACTTCTCGCCGTCGGCGTAGTGCAGCAGCGCGATCCGGGTGGTCCGGTTCGGGTCGTACTCGATGGTCTTGACAGTGGCCGGCACCCCGTCCTTGCGTCGCTTGAAGTCGATGCGCCGGTACATGCGCCGGGAGCCGCCGCCGCGATGGTATGCCGTGATGCGGCCCTTGTTGTTCCGGCCGCCGCGCTTCTGTAGCGGTTCCAGCAGGGACTTCTCCGGCTTCTTGGTGGTGATCTCCTCGAAGGAGGGACGCACCGCGTTGCGCGTGCCGGGGGTTATGGGACGTAGGTTTTTCAGGGGCATGATTTCAGCTCTCGGTGCCGACGCTCGGCGGGTTGGCTACAGGCCCTCGATCAGGTCGATGCGGTCGCCGACCTGCAACGTGACGACGGCCTTTTTGGTATCGGGTTGTTTCTTGAAACGGGGGCCGTAACGCTTGCGCTTGCCGCGGTTGCGCGTGATGTTGACGCTGATGACCGTGACGTTGAAGTTTTCTTCCACCGCCTGCTTGACCAGCGTCTTGTTGGCGCGTGGGGCGATCTCGAAGGTGTACTGTCCCTCTTCCTGGAGCAGGGTGCTCTTTTCGGTGATGGTGGGGCGCAGGAGGACTTCGCTGATGTGCATTATTCCGCCACCTCACTGGCCGCCCGGCGGGCCCGGTGCCGGGGAGACTGGCACAGTTCCGCGATGCGTTGGATGCCGCCCACGGTGATCAGGACGGTCTGGCGCTTCAGGACGTCGTTGGCGTTCACCAAGTCCGAGGGCAGGGTCCACACCTGTTTCAAGTTGCCGCCGGCCCGCGCCACATTCTGCTGGGCTTCTTCCGTGACCACGAGCACCGAGCCGGAGATGTTCAGGTTCTCCAGCACCTGCTTCATGGACTTTGTCTTCCCATCGAGGCTGTCGAGGGAGTCGACGCAGATCAGGCGACCGCCGCGGATTTTCTCGGAGAGAACACACTGCAAAGCCTTGCGACGCATGGCGCGAGGCAAGGCTTTTCGATAGTCACGGGGCTTGGGGCCGAAGGCAATACCGCCGTGTCGCCATTGCGGGGAGCGGATACTGCCCTGACGAGCGCGGCCTGTATGCTTCTGTATCCAGGGCTTGCGTCCGCCGCCCGACACTTCGGCGCGGGTGCGTGTTGAGTGAGTGCCCTGTCGCTGGTTGAGCTGGTAGATGACCATCGCCTGGTGGACCAGGGTCTGGTTCATGGGCACGTCAAATACGGCCTCGTCCACTTCAATGGTGTCGACGGCGTTGCCGCCGGTGTTCAGTACGGGGAGTTCCATTTCGGATCGGTTCCTTGGCGTATGGGCCGCTCGCAGCGGGTGTACCCGGTTGCTCAGCTCGCTTGCGCCCTGCTCTTGCCTGTTTTTCGAATGGTTACCGGGCTGTTGGGAGCGCCGGGGATGCCGCCCTTGACCATGAGCAGGTTCCGCTCGGCGTCCACACGGATGACTTCCAATCCCTTGGCGGTCACCCGGCGGTTGCCCATGTGGCCGGACATCTTCAGTCCCTTGAAGACCTTGCCCGGCGTGGTGCCGCCGCCGATGGAACCCGGAGCGCGCTGCCGGTCTGACTGACCGTGGGTGCGGGGGCCGCCGCCGAATCCGTGGCGTTTCATGGTTCCGGCGAACCCTTTGCCCTTGGACTTGCCGATAACGTCGACGATTTCACCGGGTTCGAAGATGTCCACGGATACCAGCTGGCCGACTTCATACTCGCCGGTGTCGTCGGCGCGCACCTCCTCCAGGCGGCGGCCGATCTGGCTCCCGCGCAGGTGGCCGGCCTCGGGCTTGGTGGGCCGGCGCACGCGCCCGAACCCCAACTGGACCGATTCGTAGCCGTCTTTCTCCGCGGTGCGGATCTGGGTGACGGCGCAGGGGCCGGCCTCGATGACGGTTACGGGCACGACTTGCCCGGCGTCGTTGAACACTTGGGTCATGCCGATCTTCTTGCCGAGGAACGCCTTGAGCATGGTTTTTGCCTGTGAGTAGTGGCCGGTGAATGGAATTCGTTAGATGAAACGGCGGCGGTGGCTTTTATGCCAGCCGCCAGCCGGAACTGCAATTTTACGACGGGATCACTATTCTTTCAAGCCTGATTGCCCCGTCCGCACTCCGTTTTGCGTGCCGCACCCGCAATTCCGGCCGCTGCCGGCCACGGGTCGGCTGATTTAGAGCTTGATGGAAATGTCCACTCCCGCCGGCATGTTGAGCCGGGTCAGCGCGTCGATTGTCTTACTGGTGGGTTCCATGATGTCCAGGAGCCGCTTGTGCGTCCGGATCTCGAAATGCTCGCGGGAATCCTTGTCAACGTGGGGCCCCCGGATGACGCAGAACCGGCGGATCTGCGTGGGCAGGGGCACCGGGCCCGCGACCCGGGCGCCGGTCAGTTCGGCGGTTTCCACGATCTGGGCGCTGGACTGGTCCAGCATCTTGTGGTCAAACGCCTTGAGGATGATCCGCATCTGTTGTCTTGCGACCATAATCTAATCCGATAACGCTCCTGTTGTGTGTTCTGCCGGTTGGGGCCCTGGCTACCGGCTGTAGACCAGGGTCCGGGCGACGCTCTCGGGCACCGGCTCGTAGTGCCGGAACTCCATGGTGTACGAGGCGCGCCCGCGAGTCAGGGACCGCAGAGCCGTAGTGTACGCGAACGTCTCCCCGAGGGGGATCATCGCGCTCACGGTCTGCAGGTCGTCCTGCCCTTCGATGCTGCGGATCTGGGCGCGGCGCCCTCCCAAGTCGCTCAGCACCTCGCTGAGAAACTCGCCCGGCGTCACGATCTCCATCTCGAAGAAGGGTTCCTGCAACACCGGAGCCGCCCGGCGTGTTCCGTCCCGCATGGCGATCATGGCCGCGGAGCGGAAGGCCATTTCGGACGAGTCCACCGTGTGGTAGCTGCCGTCTACCAGCGTGACCTTCAAGTCAACCAGAGGATAGCCAGCCAACGGGCCGTTGTCCAGAGCCTGCTTGACGCCGGCTTCGACGGCCGGGATGTAGTTTCGCGGGATGACGCCGCCGGTGATGCCGTCCACGAACTCGGTGCCGCTGCCGCGTTCCTGGGGTTCCAGTTCCAGCCAGACGTGCCCGTACTGGCCGTGGCCGCCGGTCTGGCGGACAAAGCGGCCCTCGATCCGCACCGGCTTGGTGATGGCTTCGCGGTAGGCGACCCGTGGCTGGCCGACGCGGGCTTCGACGTCGAACTCGCGGCGCATTCGGTCCACGAGGACTTCCAGGTGCAGCTCACCCATGCCGGAGATCACAGTCTGGCCGGTCTCGTCGTTGAACCGCACCACGAAGGTGGGGTCTTCTTCGGACAGCTTCCGCATGGCCTCGCCCAGCTTGTCCTGGTCGGCGCGGGTGGCGGGTTCGATGGCCACCGACACGACGGGTTCGGGGAAGTGGGGCGGTTCGAGGATCACCGGCCTGTGATCAATGCAGATGGTGTCGCCGGTGAAGGTGTCCTTGAGTCCAACCGCGGCGCAGATGTTACCGGCGGTAATCTCCGGCAGCTCCTCCCGGTGGTTGGCGTGCATCCGCAGCAGACGGCCCATGCGCTCCCGGTTGCCCCGGGTCACGTTGCGCACGGCGGCGCCGGACTCGACGGTGCCGGAATAGATGCGCAGGAACACCAGCCGGCCGACGTAGGGATCGACCACGACCTTGAAGGCCAGGGCAGACAGGGGCTCGCTGTCCAGGGGCTCGCGGATCTCGACGGTGTCGGTGCCGGGGATGGTGCCCTCCACGGCCGGCACATCCAGGGGCGACGGGAGGTAGCAGATGATGGCGTCCAGCAGGGGGTCAATGCCCTTGCCGCGCATGGCGCTGCCGCACAGCACCGGGACCAGTTGGCGGTTGATGGTGGCGTTGCGAAGGGCGGAACGGAGGTCGTCGGCGCAGATGTCCTCGCCTTCAAGATACTTGATGAGCAGGGCCTCGTCCGTCTCGACGATCTTCTCGATCATTTCCTGGCGATAATCGTTGTAGGCCTGCTCGTATTCGGACGGGACCGGCATCAGTTCGGGGGGATCGGCCACGTCGTCGCGCCCGTCGGAATACATAATGGCCTGGCCTTCAATCAGATCGACCACGCCGCGAAATTCGTCCTCAGCCCCGATAGGCACCTGCACCGCAACGGGGTTGCCTTTCAGCCGGCGTCGAATGGACTCGATGGTGCGCTCGTAGGACGCGCCGACCCGGTCCATCTTGTTGACGAAGCAGATGCGGGGAACGTCGTAGGTATCGGCCTGGCGCCAGACGGTTTCCGACTGGGGCTGCACGCCGGCCACGGCATCCAGGACCACGATGCCGCCGTCGAGGACGCGCAGGCTCCGTTCCACTTCGGCGGTGAAGTCCACGTGGCCGGGGGTGTCGATGATGTTGACCTGATGGTCGCGCCAGTAGGCCGTGGTTGCGGCAGCGGTGATGGTGATGCCCCGCTCCTTCTCCTGGGGCATCCAGTCCATGGCCGTGGTGCCCTCATCCACGCCGCCGACCTTGCGGATACGACCGGTGAGGTAGAGCACGCGCTCGGTAACCGTGGTCTTGCCGGCGTCAATGTGGGCGATGAAGCCGATGTTGCGTATCAGATCGGCGTTGGTTGTTACGGCAGTCATACCTGTACCTGGGGAGAGTTGGGGGAATAGCAGACAGAAAGGTAGGGGCGAATTACCATTCGCCCCTACGACGGACAGCGGGGGTTAGCGGCGGTAATGTACGAAGGCGCGGTTGGCCTCCGCCATGCGGTGCAGCTCGTCCTTGCGTCGGACGGCGGAACCTTCACCGCGGGCGGCATCCATGAACTCGTTAGCGAGCCCGCGTGCCATGCGCATGCCGTTGCGGGCGCGGGCGCCCCGAATGATCCAGCGCATGGCCAGCGCCTCGCTGCGGCTGGTGCGGAGTTCCACCGGAACCTGGTAGGTGGCGCCGCCGACGCGGCGGGGCCGCACCTCAACCAGAGGTGTGGCATTGCGCAGGGCCGTGGTGAACACGCCCATGGGATCCTGGTTCATGTCGGTCCGCACCAGGTCCAGGGCGTCATAAACCACCCGCTGGGCGGTGGACTTTTTGCCCTTGAGCATGACCCGGTTGATGAACTTGGCCAACTCGGTGTTATTGTAACGCGGATCGGGTTTGACGATCCTGGGTTCGGCGCGACGTCTGCGTGACATGATGAATGTACCTTGCGATCCAAAATGAGCCACCCCCGGCGCTGGGGGTGACGGTGGCATTATTTCTCAGCTCGGTTCTCGTTCAGTTTTTACGAGTACCGTACTTGCTGCGACCCTGGCGGCGTCCGTCGACGCCTTCGGTGTCCAGGTTGCTGCGCACAACGTGGTAGCGGACGCCGGGCAGGTCCTTGACGCGGCCGCCGCGGATCAGGACCACCGAGTGCTCTTGCAGGTTGTGGCCTTCGCCGCCGATGTAGGCGGTCACTTCCACGCCGTTGGTCAGCCGAACGCGGCAGATCTTGCGGAGCGCGGAGTTGGGCTTCTTGGGGGTCATGGTGCGAACCTGGATGCACACGCCGCGACGCTGCGGACACCCGGGGCCCCACTTGGTGCGGTTCCGCAGGGAGTTCTGCACCCAGTGCAGAGCCGGCGCCTTAGTCTTTTTGCGCACCGGCTTGCGGCCCTTGCGCACCAGTTGATTGACAGTAGGCATGAAAATTCCTTTGTCGCCGGGGTTTGTCCGGCGCAGCGATGAAAGATGTTACTGCCAGTCGCCGGATTGTGTCAACCGGAACCATACTCAACTGTGAGCAAAACGGCTCAACAGTGCCTCGGCATACCTGCGAACCTCTCAGGCGACTGCCTGTTTCGGACTGAACGCCGAGCCGCGCGGCGGCTTTAGGAACACCCGACGTTCACGAAGTCCCCCTCGCTGGAGCGCTACGTTTGGGCAAGCAGGGGGCGGATCTTGTCCAGGAGGGCCTCCACGTCATCCAGGCTTTCAGCCACCAGGACGGCGTCCATGTCGTTTTCGTAGAAGTTCTCGTGGAGGTCGCTGGCCACGGCAAAGAAGCGGCGGATGTCGCCGTCACCGGTCTCGGCGCGCAGCCTGCTGGCCGTTCTGTGGTAATGCCGATGGCGGTTGTGCTCCCACCCGCGCTGCTCGGCGATGGCCTTGAGCATCTGGGTGGCGGCCCCCCAGCCCTTTTCGGGTGCCTGCGCCAGGTCGCCGGCGGTCAGCTCCCGTCTGGCCTGAGCCATGAAATGCTCGCTGGCTTCTTGATACTGCTGCGTGGTCACCGGAGAACTCCTGCCATGTGTCAGGTTACCAGCGCTCTGATAAGAAGGACAAATGCCAAGCTGTCAGGCAGATGCGTGACCGGCGCCAGAGCCGGCACACAATTGGCGTAATCACGCCACCGGCGACTGTTACATGAACAGCCCGCCGTTCACTTCCAGTTCCGCGCCGGTGACGTAGTCGCCCTCGGGGGAGCAGAGGAACACTACCATCTGGGCTACCTCTTCCGCCTTGCCGAAACGACGCAGCGGTATCTGGCTGAGCAGGCGGTCCTGGATGTTTTCGGGTATGGACGACACCATTTCCGTCTCGATGAAGCCGGGGGCCACGGCGTTGACGGTGATGCCCTTGCTGGCCAGCTCCTTGGCCAGGGTCTTGGTCATGGCGGCGACGCCGGCCTTGGAAGCGGCGTAATTGGCCTGGCCGAAGTTGCCGATCTGCCCGATGACCGAGGTGATGTTCACCACGCGGCCGTAGTTCTGCTCCACCATCTGGTCGATGCAGACCTTGGTGCAGTTGAAGACGCCGTCCAGGTTGATGGCCAGCACCTTGCGCCAGGTGGAATGGTCCATGTTGACGAAGGTCTTGTCCGACGTGACGCCGGCGTTGTTGACCAGGATGTCGATGTGGCCGAACTCCCTGAGCACGGAGTGGGCCATGGCGTAGGTGTCGGGGAAGTCCCCGACGTCGGCGCGGGCCAGCATCCCCTTGCGCCCCAGCGCCTGGACCTCTTCGACAACGGCAGCCGCGGCCGCCTCGTTGGAAACGTAGTTGATGGCCACGTCGGCCCCTTCTTCCGCCAGGGCCAGGGCGATAGCGCGACCGATGCCACGGGAGGCGCCGGTGACGAGGGCAGTACGTCCTTCCAGTTTCATGTGTGCCTCCTGTTGCTGAGCTCCGGTGTCTCGTTCGGGCGTTGGGATCAGGTCTGTTCTCCTCCCTCGTCGGCCGCAGGCGCGGCAGTTGCCCGGGCGGAGCGGGAGCGGGACGATTGGGTACGCCGGGACGCGCTCAGCTCGCTGCGCAGCTTGCGGATCTCGTCCTCCAGGTCGTCCAACTTCTCTTCCATGCCAATGATCCGGGCAAACATCCGGTCCATCTGACTGCGGGAGGGCAGGTTGTAAGTTCGCAGCATGGCGTTGATCTGCGGGTTGGATTGCTTGGCAATGCGCTCCTGCCAGGCCAGACCCTGCTCCATGTATTGGCCGAGCATCTTGGAGAATTCTTCTGAACCCATGGTCTCGGAGAAAGTGGCGGACATGGACTCCAGGTAGCTAGACCACCGGCGCTGGGCCTCCTCCATGGACGGCGGTTGGGTTTCGCCGGATTGGTTGCTCATCCATTGCGACTGCCAGGTCTCGAACATCCGCTGCCACATCTGCATGAAGTCGGCCGGGTTGAAGGGCGGTGCGAAGGGAGCGGATCCCGGCGCCCCCGTACCCGGCGGGAACCCGAAGGGAAAGCCGCCAAAGGGAAACGCGCCGAACGGCGTCGCGCTCGGATTGGGAGGCGTGAACCCGCCGAAGCCGGCGGCGGCCTGCGACCAGGCCTCGGTGGATTTGCGGATCATGTCCTGCCACGCCTCGAAGAAGGCGGTGGCGCTGTTCTGGTTGGAACCGTTGTCGGCGGTGGTCATCGGTGGGCGCTCCCGGGGTGCTGGTTACGTCGAGGGTTGGTGCTTTCAGTTGGACCGGGCCGAAACCCACTCGTTGATCTTGGGCCAGAGGGTCTGATGGGCCTGCCGTCCGGAGAAGACGGAGATGTGCCCGCCGGGCAGTTCCACGAACTCCTTGTCCTCGCTGGAAACCACGTCCATCAGGCTGCGGGCCGCTGGGGCCGGAACGATGTAGTCCTGGCTGGCGGCCGCCACCAGCAGGGGCTGGCTGATGCGCGACAGGTTGACCGTTCGCCCATTGATGAGGAACTCTCCGCGGATCATCTGGTTCTGGCCGTACAGGTTCTTGGAGAGCTGGCGGAAGAAGCGGCCGGGCATGGCGACAAAGTCGTTGGCCCATCGGCTCATGGCCTTGTAGCTTTCGATGTAGCCGGGACGGGTGGCGTTGGACCACAGCCCGGCCATGGCCTGGGCCTCCAGGGTGGGCCGCAGCATCTTGAACCCGGTGTTCATCAGGACCGACGGCAGGCTGCCGTAATGCTCGACGATGAGGTCGGCGGGGAAGTACCGCTCGTCCAGCCAGGTGCGGAACATGCCGCCGTGCTCGAAGTCGATGGGCGCCACCACGGCGACGAAGTTGCGCACCGGGGCGTCCGGGTGCAGGGCGAGGTAGGCGGCGCTGAGGGTTCCGCCCAGGCAGATGCCGTTCAGCGTGATCTCGGTCGCGCCGGAGGCTTCCAACGCCCGTTCGATGGCGCGGGGGATGATCTTGTACACGCCTTCCTCGAAGCCGAGCTCGCGGTCCTCTTCGCCGACTACGCCCCAGTCCAGCAGGAACACGTCGTGTCCGTGGTTGACCAGGTACTCGATCATGCTGTTGCCGGGGAGCAGGTCCAGGACGTAGGTCCGGCTGATGCCCAGCCACGGCACGATGAGATAGGGTAGGCCCAGGGTCTCCCGCTCGCGGGAGCCGTAGCGGAGCAGACGGGTGTTGCCGCGCTTCCAGATGACCTCGTAGGGAGTCACCTCGGCGGGCGGGTCAGCCGGGTTGACGACAAAGGCGTCGAACATGGCCTGGAAGCGCTGCCACTGGAGTTGCGCTTCCTGCTGGAATTGGGATACGTATTCGGTCGAGTTGACCACGTCTGTGTCTCCTGTCGGTTGCCGTTGGCAGACTGCGCTTAGAAGGGGGCGGTGGGAGCCGAACCCCGGCTCACGGCGAAGGACCAGTCCATGAAGGCCCGTCCGCAGTCCATGGCGCTCTCGACCATTTCCTGTCCGGCGGACGCGAGGTCGGTGTTGGCCTTGAGCATAGTGGTGGTCAGTTCGGCACGGCGCTTTTCCACGCCCTGGGCGTATTCGGCGCAGGCCCGGAGATACTCCTGGTCGCCGGCGACGATGGCATCGATCATTTCCTTGGCCTCGGGACTGATCCCGGCGCTGGGAGCGGCGGCGAAGGTCCGGCCAAGTTCCGCCATCTTCTCGCTGCGTTCCCGCGCGCGGCCGATGGACTGTTCCCAGATTTTGCCGGAAGCGGCCTGTTCGGCCTGGAAGGCCTCGGTCATCAGTTTGGTGGTGGCGGCGGATTGTTCCCAACCCACTCGCGCGGCGGCAAAGCCCTGGGACACCATCTGGTTGTAAGCCTTGACCATCTCTTGCGCGCTTTCGGTTACGGTGGCTGCCACTTTGTGATCCTCCTGAAGGTCCTGACCCGTAGCGTAGGGCCGATTGATTACGAATTGGTTTCGATCAGGTTACGTTGTCGTTGCGTTCCGGTTCAGCTGCCGCGTCAGAATCGGCAGAGGGCGGAGCCATGCCGAAGGCCTGGGCGTACAGGTCGAAGAAGCCGGCGATCATGCGCTGGTAGCCGGACACCACTTCGGACCATCCCAGCAGCATCTGCTCGCCGGCCTCGGTGATGCTGTACACGCGCTTGGCCGGACCGCTGCCGTCGGTCTGCCACTCGGAGACGACGTGCCCTTCCTTTTCCAGGCGGCGCAGTTCACGGTAGAGCGTTGGGTGGTCGACCTCGGCAAAGCCCATGCTGTTGAGCTGCTGCATGATCAGGTAACCGTGCAGGCTCCATTGCTTGAGCACCAGCAAAACCCACGGGGTGAGAAAGTTCCTGGGCAGCCGGCGGCTGCCGATGGGATCAGGACCAACCATATGTGCATTATACACATAAGCGTAGACAGCGTAAACCCTACCTGCAATATCTCAATACCTTGGGTTGATGATTTAGCGCAACCGGATCGAGGTCGCGTACCGGATAGGGGTTACTGAGCGCGCGGCCCCCTGGTGATCGGCGCCTGCTCCACGGAGCCGTCGGGGTTGATCATCAGGCCCGTGTACGGGGCGGACTTCGCGTTGTAGATGGCGACGGCCTCCGCACCGCTGCCCGGATAGCCCAGCCGACGCAGCCAGCCGGGGATGACGTGCTCCGGCAGCACGACTGTCTGGATGTGCTCCCGCACCTGGTCGGAGAACGGCGCGGCCTCCAGCCCTCTATCCTGCGCCGCTTCCAGGGCGATGAAGTTCTGGAAGGGGGCCAGGCGCAGGGCTTCCAGCTCCGCCTTCGCGCCTTCCTCGATAATGATCTGTTGCAGGTCTTCCGGTATCCCGTCCCAAACGTCCTTATTGATCACGTTGTTGGTGTAGCCGAAGCCGATCACCGGGCCGGCGATGTGGTCGGCGACCTCGTACAGGCTGCCGGTCACGCCCAGCAGCAGGGTGGTCACCGCCGCGTCCACGGTGCCAATTTGCAGGGCGGTGTACATATCCCCGACGCTGAGCTCGACGGGCTCGCCGCCCATGCCCCGGATGAAGTCGGACATGGACGCCGAGTGGGTGCGGATCTGCTGACCTTCGAAATCGCCGACCGAGCGCAGGGGCCGGTTGCTGAAGAACCATTGATCGGAACCGGCGAACCAGTTGCGGTTGAGCACGGGGCTGCCGCCGGTGATGTCCAGGAGCATCCGGTCAATGTCAGGAGCCATGTCCGCCAGCGCCGAATAGGAGGTCTCCCAATCGGTGGCCGTGCCCCACAGGGACTGCACCTCCAGGGACGGGTGGGCTCCGGCGACGTAGCCGGTGAAGATGTTGACCATGTCCAGGGACCCGTCGGCGACCTGGCTCAAGGTGTCGGGCCCAGCCAGCCCTAGTTCGACGAAGGACGTCACCGACAGCTCCACCTGTCCGTTGGTGCGTTCCCACAGATTAGGCGCCCAGTAGCTCTGGATCAGCACGCAGGTGGGCAGGTTGCGGTCAATGCAGACGTGCTGGATCTCGATGCTCTCGCCGGAAGAGGTGAGCTCGGTAGGGTTAGTGAGGTTGGCCTTGTCGATGAGATCGCGGTAGTAGTCGCTTTCGTAGATGAAGATGTGGTCGGGAATACCGGCCGGCTGGAAGCCCAGGACCGCGGCCGCCGAGCCTTGCCGGTAGATGGCCTCCGGTACGCCGAACATCAGGCTCTGGTGAGGCGGCGGGCCGAGCAACTGGGTGGCGTCGCCGACGTAGATCGCGCCCGGTCCGTGGGCGTGCTCGTCGGCGTAGGCCAACAACTCGGGGCTCACGACGGACTGGGGAGTTGGCGCTGGTGTCTGCGCCGGCTGCGTGGGTGCGGGCTCGGTGGGGGCGACGGTTGGAGCGGCCACAGGGGACGGCGCAGTGGGTGCTGGCATGAGCTGCGACGTCGGCGCAGGCGTTGGGATGGCCGTGGCGGGCATCGCCGGCGCTGGCGAGGTCGTGGTTGCCTGAGGAGCGGCGACCGCGGTCGTCTCGGCGCGGGGTTCGGTTCCTGCCTCGTCCTGGCCGCACGCTAGCGCTGCGAGAATCGTCACGATTGCCAGCGCCGTCGCAAGCAAAATCATCATGCGCCTCTGCCTCATCCCACTCTCCTCTTTTCCGTGCTTCCGTTTCCCGTGTCTCCGAACGAACGGCACGGTATTCCAGTGTACGGCCGTTCGTCATTTTTGGTTGCGCCGCGGGATTACGAAATCCGATTGCCGGAGTGGCTGATCCATCGCCAAAGTTTGTAACGCGCTTCACAATGGTCTATAATGACACGTACCCAGAAGGGTAGGGAGGGATCGCATAGTGGTCTAGTGCGGGCGCCTGCTAAGCGCTTATCCTGGGAAACTGGGATCGTGGGTTCGAATCCCACTCCCTCCGCCATCTTCATCCCGGACGCCCCCTTCTGCACGGGAACAAACTTCGAATGCAGACCTACCACATCTGGACCATAGGCTGCCAGATGAACACCGCCGACTCCGAACGATTGGGGTCGGCGTTGGAGCAACTGGGCCTCACGCTGGTCGCGCGACCGGGCGACGCCGACGTGGTGGTGCTGAACTCGTGCGTGGTTCGCCAGTCCGCCGAGGACAAGGTGACCGGCACTCTGAACCTGACCCAACCCCTCCGCAAGAAGCGGCCCGACGCGGTGCTGGCGCTCACCGGCTGCATGGTCGGCCCTCGCACCGAGGAGCTGCAAAAGCGCTTCCCCCACGTTGACCTTTTCCTGCGTCCCCAGGAGTTCGAGCCGCTGCTGGAGGTGGTGGGCGAGCGCCTCGGCCTGGACTGGGAGGGCTGCGTTGGAACCTTGGCGCCCCAGCGGCCCGACGTGGCGACCTACGTGCCCATCATCCACGGCTGCGACCTGATGTGCACCTTCTGCATCATCCCGTATCGCCGGGGTCGCCAGGCCAGCCGCTCGGTGGACGACGTGGCCCGCGAGGTTGAGTTGCTGGCCACCCGCGGGGTCCGTGAGGTCACGGTGCTGGGGCAGACCGTCGACGCCTACGGACACGACCGCGACGAGGGCGACGACCTGGCCGACCTGTTCGCCAGGCTGAACGGTGTGGACGGACTGGATCGGATCAGGTTCCTGACATCTCACCCGTCCTACATGAGCAGCCGGATCATCCGGTCCGTGGCGGACCTGCCCAAGGTGTGCGAGCACATCAACCTGCCGGTGCAGTCCGGCGACGACGAAGTGCTGCAGCGCATGCGCCGGCCGTATACCACCGCCGAGTACCGCGACATCATCAGCGAGATCCGTGACACCATCCCCAACGTCACGGTCAGCACCGACATCATTGTCGGTTTCCCGGGCGAAACCGAGGAGCAGTACGAGAACACGCTGCGGCTGGTGGACGACCTGCGGTTCGACAAGGTCCACGGCGCCGCCTATTCCACGAGGCCCGGCACCATTGCGGCCCGCACTATGGAGGACGACGTCCCCCAAGAGGAAAAGCAGCGACGCCTGAAGGGCCTTGAAGCGCTGCAAGAGAGCATCCTCACCGACATCAATTCAGCGTATCTGCACGATACGGTCCATGTGCTGGCCGAGAACCGCAAGCGAGGCAGCTGGACCGGACGCACCCGTGGAAACAAGCTCGTTTACTTCGATCTCCCCAAAACCGCCGAATGCGTCGCCGAGCCGGACCTGACCGGCAACCTGGTGGACGTTCGGATCACCCGCACCGGGCCATGGTCTTTGGCCGGCGTGCTGGCGTAGTACCGCTTTTTTAGTTTAAGGAGGCGGCTTATATGGTTACGCAAACCAGGCAACCGACTATCCCCCTCACCGAAATCGAGCACGCCGCCTTCTGCAAGCCGGAAGACGAACTCCCCGCCAAGTCACTGGCGGAGGAGTTGGCGATCAACGTTCGCTGGCAGAAAATTCCCGGTGAGTACCTGGCCTGCTCCCCCGCCGAGCTGGACGAGCGCATCGGCGTGGCCCGCCGCGCCCTGGGCGACCGCGTGACCATCCTGGGCCACCACTACCAGCGCGAGGAGATCATCAAGTACGCGGACTTCCAGGGCGACTCTTTCCTGCTCAGCCAGGAGGCCGCCTCCCGCCCAGAGGCCGACTTCATCGTTTTCTGTGGCGTCCACTTCATGGCCGAGACTGCCTGCATCCTCGCCGGCAACCACCAGCAGGTGATCCTGCCCAACATTACGGCGGGCTGCTCCATGGCCGACATGGCGCCCATCCAGGACGTGGAGGACGGCTGGGAAGATTTGCAGGATGTGCTGGGCGACCACGGCGGCATCCTGCCCGTCACCTACATGAACTCGGTAGCCGCCATCAAAGCCCTGTGCGGGCGCAACGGCGGCGCGGTCTGCACCTCCTCCAACGCGACGGCCGTGCTGGAGTGGGCCTTCGGCGAGGCCGACCGGGTCTTGTTCCTGCCCGACCAGCACCTGGGCCGCAACACCGCGCTCAAGCTGGGCATTCCCCTGGACGAGATGGTGGTCTGGAACCCCTTCAAGGCCATGGGCGGCAACACGCCGGAGCAACTGCGCAAGGCCAAAATGGTGCTGTGGCAGGGCCATTGCTCGGTTCACACCCGCTTCACCACCAAGCAGATCGACTCGGCCCGCCAGCGCTACCCCGATGTGACCGTGCTGGTGCATCCCGAGTGCCCCATGGAGACCGTGCAGGCTGCCGACCTGAACGGTTCGACGGAGTTCATCCGCAAGACCATCAACGAGGCGCCGGCCGGTTCGGTGTGGGCGGTGGGTACCGAGATCAGCCTGGTGAACCGGCTGGCCATGCACAACCCCGACAAGACGGTGTTCTGCTTGGACCCGGTGAGCTGCCCCTGCTCCACCATGTACCGCATCCACCCGGCCTACTTGCTGTGGACGCTGGAGAGCCTGGTGGCCGGCGAGGTGGTCAACCGCATCCTGGTGTCGGACCAGGAACAGCAGGAGTCGATCGTGGCGCTGGAACGGATGCTGGCGCTGCGGTAGCGGCGGGTCACACCTTGGCAAAAACCAGCGCTCCGGCGGCAATCGCCGGAGCGCTTATGTTGGTGATTGATGGCAGGACTATCACTGCGCAGTCTGGTGAAAGTCGAAAATCCGCCGCCGTACCTCGAACACGAAACCTGGGAGCACCGGGTCGCCGGTGATTATCTCCGGGTCGTCCAAATCTTCCGGTTCAACGTCGGGTCTGTAAACCCAAACCCGCCGGCGGTAGGGATCGATCAACCAACCCAGCCGGGCGCCGTTGGCGATATAGCGCTCCATTTTACGGCGCAACGGAGGCAAGCGGTCGGAACCGGACACGATTTCCGCCACGAAAGCCGGGCACTCGGTAACAGCCCGATTCATCCCCAGGGGAAGCAAACGCGCAACTTGCTCTGGAGATAGCCAGGTGGCGTCAGGCTCCGCTCTACTCCCGTCGGGAAGACGCACAATGGTTCTTGGCGAGAAAGAAAATCCGCCGTTTGCTTCAACCCAAACGAACAAAACTCCGGATAGTTGACCCTCTGCATATCCGCTGTCTGCATTGACCATGGGATTGATCGCCAATTCTCCTTCGCCGGTCAGCTCCAGGTAGAACCCTCGGCCTTCGTTGGCTTTGGCCAACCCTACAAACCACTGGTCGATTTCATCGTCGGTCAGTTTGCCGACAACTGATTCCAGGATTGGCCGGATGCTGACGTGTAGCGTGGCCGAGGGGCCAAACTCGTCGTCTGCAACCGGCGGCTCTTTGGCAACGGTGGTCGTAGTCATATAGTCAATCCCTGTCGGTCGGACGTTATAGCAAGTCGAAAATGCGGCTGCGCACGTCGAACACGAAGCCGGGCAGTTCGGGGTCGCCGCTGACCGTCTCCGGGTCATCCAGCACTTCGGGCGCGGCGCCGGGGCGATAAACGTGCACCTGGCGCAGGAACGGGTCAATTAGCCAGCCCAGGGCAACGCCGCGGGCGATCCATTCTTCCATCTTGGCCTGCTGGTCTTCCAGGGAATTGGAAAGGGATCGAATTTCCGCGACAAAGCGCGGGGCAAAAGGAAAGCTGTGAGGTCGCTGCCCCGCCGGCGGCAAGGATGCTAACTGTTCCGGGGCCATCCAGCCGGCATCCGGAGCGCGGCGTCCTGGCCAGGCCATGCGAACCCGCGAGTTTCCGATGACTACTTTTCCGCCAGGACCAGCATTGAGCCAAATTTGAAGGTCAAACTGCAGGTTAAATTGACGTTCCGTTCCGTCCATGCCTTCCGATGCCATTGCCCACAATCTCCCCTGCTGGTCGATCTCGAACTGGTAGCCCAAATCCTCGTTGTCGGCGGTGAAGCGCAGGAACCAGTCGTCCAGGGCGTCATCATCCGGCAACAGGGCGAGTATGGAGCTGATGTCCAGGGAGAAGGGCGTCGGCATATCGCCGTCGGGCGAATTGACCGTAGCGTCAGGTTGTGGTGTGGCAACGGTTTGCATGGTCATATTGACATCCCCCTACGCCGCGTCGTCCAGGCAGTCGCGGAGGGGGCGGTTGATGCAGGAGAAGATGGGGGTGTCCTTCAGGGTGTAGGGGCGGGCCTTGGACTCGCGTAGGTCCATCACCAGGTCCAGGAAGGTGCCCGGCTCGTCAGTCTCGAAGCCGAGGATGAACTCGGGGTCGTCCAGGCCGAAGGAGTAGGCGGTGGAGATTTTAACCTGGGGATACTTGTGGCCGATGACGAAGTGCTCGTTCATCATCTCCTGGCGCGTGTCCTTGGGCAGCTGGTACCAGTCGTGGGTCTTCCAGAAGGGGTACATGAAGAGGTATTGGCGTCCCACGATGCGCATGGACGCGGCGTCGCCGGGCCCCTCCTGCCCCTCGTGCTGGTGGTCGTCGATGTAGGGCGAGCGGCGGGTCATGCCGAGATACGAGTGCGGGGTTTCCAGGTAGCCGCCGAGGCGCGTCCCGTTGAGCCGCGCGGCCATCTCGTTGATGGGTTCCAACTCGGGGCACACGCCCCAGAGCATGAAATCGGTGTCGCCCCGGGCGCCCACCAGGGTGTAGGTGTTGAGGGCGACCCGGTCGGAGTGCTCGGCAGCCACGGCGGCGAATTCATCCTTGCCGGTCTCGCGCTCGGCGGCGGGCAGGCGTCGCCATTCGGGCTGCACCTTGTAGAACGTGTACTTGACGAAATCCCGTCGCGGGTCGGCCATGGGGGGGTCTCCTTGGATCAGAGTGCGTTCGGGTTTGGAAACGTGATCATGATGGCCCATTGTAGCATCGGGCCGGTGGACCGGGTTTCCGGCGAAGCCGATGGGTTACAATCACGGTCGCGTGCGACACCGGGAAGCGTCGCCGCCATCACAGGAGGGACACTGATGGCAACTATAGGAGAGGGCCAGTTCACCTACGAGGTACAGGAGGGGTGGGGTCAACTGCCGGACGGCTACGCTTTCAAAGAAGTGGCTGCCGTGGGCTGCGACGAAAATGACAACGTGTACGCCTTCAATCGAGGCGAGCATCCGATGATCGTGTTCGACAAGGACGGCAACTTCATCGAGTCCTGGGGCGAGGGTGTATTCCCGCGGGCCCACGGGGTTACCATGGCTCCCGACGGGACCATGTTCCTGACCGACGACGGCGACCACACCGTGCGCAAGTGCACCCTGGAAGGCGAAATATTGCTGACCCTGGGCACCAGCGGACATCCTGCGCAGTTCATGTCGGGCGATCCGTTCAACCGCTGCACCCACGTTGCCATCGATCCCCGCAACGGCGATTTCTACGTGTCGGACGGCTACGGAAACGCCCGCGTCCACAAGTACAGCCCCGACGGGCGACTGATTTTCTCGTGGGGTCAATCCGGCAACGGCCCGGGCGAGTTCAACATCGCCCACAATATCGGCACCGACCGCGACGGCCTGGTGTATCTGGCCGACCGGGAGAACCACCGGGTGCAGGTGTTCAATCCCGACGGCAGGTTCATGGGACAGTGGAACGACATGTCCCGCCCCTGTGGGCTGTACATCGACCAGGACGCCGGCCTGGTGTACATCGGCGAGCTGGGCTCGGCCATTGGCCCCAACTCCCAGGCCTCCGGCCTTGGCCCCAGGGTCAGCGTCTACGACACCGAGGGACGCCGCCAGGCCCGTGTGGGCGACGGACCCGAGGGCGAAGCGCCCGGCCAGTTCATCGCCCCTCATGGGGTCTGCCTGGACTCTGCGGGAAACATCTACGTGGGCGAGGTCTCATGGACCCACACCGGGCAGCACCTGGACCCGCCCCGCGAGATACGTTCCCTCCAAAAGCTGGTCAAAACCTCCTGATTCAATATGGCATGGATTGACAGGATGTACAGGATTTATATGGATCTCTGACAAGCCGAGATCCCAATCCCGTGCATCCTGTTAATCCATGCAAAATGAAGAGATAGAAATATGGAAATTCGCATCGGCAGTTTGTCCCGAGACGCCAGCGAGGCCACCGGAGCGGCGTTGGTAATCGACGTGTTCCGCGCCTTCACCACGGCGGCCATCGCCTTCGACCGGGGCGCGGAAAGGATCACCCTGGTGGCAGAGGTGGAGGAGGCACTGGAGATCCGGAAAAACAATCCGGTCATCGCCGACATCCTGATGGGAGAGGTGGGCGGCCGCCGGCCCGACGGGTTTGACTACGGCAACTCGCCGTTTGAAGCGTCCTCGGTCGATTTCGCAGGGAAGAGCGTCGTGCAGTCCACCCGTGCCGGCACGGTGGGAACGGCGGCGGCGGGAGCGGCCGGCTGCGATCCGATTTACGTAACGTCCTTCGTGGTAGCCGGCGCGACCGTGCGGGCGGTCCTGGCAGAGGACCCGCAGCCCGAGCTGGTGACCATTCTGGCCATGGGAGACCAGGGGGTGAACCGGTCCGACGAGGATGAGCACTGCGCCATGTACCTGCGCAACCGGCTGGAGGGCCGCAGTCCGGACCCGGAAGCCCTGCGCAAGCTGATCATGGCGGGTGGCGCGACGCAGAAGTTCTTCGACGACGCGCAGCCCCAATTCCATCCCCGCGACGTGGGCTTGGCGCTGGAGGTGGACCGGTATCCCTTCGCCATGCGAGTGACCCGGGAGGACGGACTGCTGGTGGCGCGACGAACCGCCGTCTCCTGACCTTCACTGGCTTGGGCGGGGTAATATCCTTCGCCTGCCTGTTTTCAGCAGGCATTCTGGATTAGATCACTCGCCCACTGCTGACCTCTCCCGGAGCACACCATGACTATCACCGCAGAGCAGGCGGACCAAGCGCAGGGCATCATTCTCGAATGCCTGAACATTCACCATCAGCACCGGGTGCCCTTCCGACAAGTTTGGACCAGGCCGGGCCACGACTTTGATGGCGTTCCTTTCCTGGACGTCTGGGTCATCTATGAGGGCGAGCCGCGCAGCCTCGACATCAGCCTGCTCAACTCGTTCGACGTTTATCTCATGGGGGCCCTGCGCAATGCTGGCATCTATGCCATCCCATCGATCTCCTACATCCCCGAGAGTGAAGCAGACCAGTTAGGTGCGCCATGGACTGGGCAGAACTAATCCGGGCCAGCCGCCTTCTGGCCAGTGGACAGCCCTCTCAGGAGGCCCTGCGTCGCGCGATCAGTACCGCATACTACGCTATGTTTCATGCCCTGGCTTCCAGCAACGCCGACATTATCGTAGGTCCCAAGACGGGGTCCAACCAATCCGACTGGACGGCAATCTACCACTCTCTGCGCCATTTCCGCGCCGAAAATCCTCTCTACGGTTGGCCCCATCTCTTCAGCCAGCCGATCCAGAACTTCGCCGTCATCATCGCCGGCATCAAGAGACAAAGGGAAGACGCTGACTATAATCCCGACGTCAGCTTTGCTCAAAGCCATGTTGCCACCTGGATTGACCGCGCCGAACAGGCCATCCTTGACTTCAACGCTTCGACCCTTCAAGAAAGATCCGTGGCGGGTTCAACCCTGGCCGGCCAGCGTTGAACCCGCCACGGATCTTCTGCATCTTCCAAAGCGAATTTACCCCCACCGGCACGTTACACGAACGGTAACAGGCCATCGGGGTCGGCTGCCGGCTGCCAGAAACGCCGAAACCCGCCGGGGCCTTTCTATGCGCCGAATCGTCTGGTTGCGGTTCAATAAGCGTATCCATACGCTTTCTATGAATCCGACCAATATAGAACCCTGGCTCAATCAGATCCGCTGCGACGATTGCCTTTCGGCCATGGGCCGGATGCCGTCAGCGTCGGTGAATCTGGTGGTCACGTCGCCACCGTATAACCTGCTGAACAGCAGCGGCAACGGGATGAAAAACGGCAACGGCGGCAAGTGGTCCCGCGCCACCCTGATGCTGCAGCGGGGGTACGCCGAGCACGGCGACAGCATGCCCCACGCGGACTACGTGGAATGGCAGCGGGAGTGTCTGCGCGAAATGCTGCGGGTTTTGACTCCCGACGGGGCGATCTTCTACAACCACAAGTGGCGCGTCCAGCGGGGACTGCTGCAGGACCGGGCCGACATCATGGACGGATTTCCTGTGCGGCAGATCATCATCTGGCAGCGCTCCGGCGGGTTCAACCATAATCCCGGGTATTTCCTGCCTACATACGAAGTGATCTACCTGGTCGCCAACCCGGAGTTCCGCCTGGCTCCCAAGGCCGGCGGCATCGGCGACGTGTGGCGAATTCGACAGGACCGGGGCAACCCGCATCCCGCGTCGTTCCCGGTGGAACTGGCTCGCCGGGCCATCGCGGCGACCAACGCGCAGGTGGTGCTGGACCCGTTCATCGGTAGCGGGACCACGGCGATCGCAGCGTTAATGGAAGGCCGCCAGTACGTGGGCATCGACCTGTCCGACGAATACTGCAGGCTGGCTCGTGAGCGCATCGCGGCCGCGGCGGCGGAACTTGCCGAGCCTGCGGTCGAACCGGGAGCTGACCAAGCCGCCCCGCCATCGGCTCTTGAGGTGCGAGAGATGTTGCAGGGGACGCCGGCCGAGCGGGAATCGGCACAACGATAGGCGTCCGTTCCCGGGGCGCCAGGGCGCAAGTCGGACCGCAGCCTCATGCGTACCCAGTTCGGGAGGGCAATCGGCATGGGAAGACGAGATCGAACCCGTCTCACGCGCGCGACTTGTACATCGCGAGGGGCGTCGGGACGTGGACGTATCGCTGCCTGAAGAGCGCCCTTCCAGCAACGAGACTGCCGCCCGCGCATCAAACGCCGGGTGACATAGCCGCGGTGGCAAGGACAGTGTGACGGAAGGTGGCTAGGCGTGATGGTGGTTGGGTTCTTTACTGGCTGATGGCTTTCTCGCTTTTTGGTCGTTTCGGTTGTTGGAGGGTTGATGCAGCGCTGCCAGAGGATTTCAGGGTCGGTGTCAGCCCCACGGCCGGGGTTACGCAGGGAATTTTTGCCCACTGAGACCGTTGACGACCCGGGGGTCGTGCAGAACGCAGCGAGTGGACTGTCGCTGTGTCACCGGGATGACCACGCCGCTGAGAAACGGGCGGACGATGGTCGCTCGGGACAGGGATTTGCGATTTTGATGCTGACGGGGTGGCCGCGAACGACCCTTTAGGACCTCTGGCGATGGCTGATGATTCACGTGATGGATACAGTATAGGAACGAATGTTCGGCATTGTCAAGAAGGGTTGCGGTTTCATGGGTAGCCGGTTTCGTAAATCGTCAGAAGCAGGATTTACGGGATTTTATGATAGGGCAGGATCGGGATTATTCCATTACGGAACGGTTCCAATGCTGATGATTCCCAAATCTCGGAAACCCGATTCTGACGGGTTCCCCGCCGCAAGCCCGGTACGCTTGAGGGGTTGCGGGAACTCCCTTGTCGCGCCGTCGTGCGGTAATATGGCGGCATCCGATTCTGGAGTTGACCGCCATGACGATCACTGCCGCCAACCCCGCTTCCATCACCGCTGACGATCTGAAGAGCGCGATCCCTCCCCTTGACGGCGTGCTCCACTTGCCCGGTCTCAAGGCCGACGTGCGGGTCTGGCGCGACCAATGGGGCATCCCGCACATGCGAGCGGCCAACGAGCACGACGCCTGGTTCGCCCAGGGCTTCGTGACTGCACAGGACCGGCTGTGGGCCATGGAGTTTGATCGGCTGCGGGCCGTTGGGCGCTGGTCCGAGGCGGCCGGCGCGTCCGCAATCGGGCAGGACATGCAGATGCGCCGGCACCGGCTGGAGGATGCGGCCCGAGCCGATTGCGCGGCGGCAGGCCCTCGGGCGAAAGCGATGTTGGAAGCCTACGCCGCCGGCGTCAACGCGTTCATCAACAGCGACGCGCCGCTGCCAGCGGAGTACGCCATCGCCGGGATTGGGCCGGAGCCGTGGGAGCCGTGGCACAGCCTGGCCGTCTTCAAGGTGCGGCACATCTTCATGGGCGTCTTTGAGACCAAGGCGTGGCGAGCCAGGCTGGTGAAGGCGTTGGGCGGGGAACGGGCGGCCGCGCTGTTTCCATCCTACCCGCCGGGTCAGCCGGTGATCATCCCCACCGGGGCCGATTACGACGGTTCGGTGGACTTGGGACTGGAGCAGCTGCTGGAACACGCCGCTAACCTGAACCTCATCGGCGAGATGGACAGTGGATCCAACTCGTGGGCCATCGGACCGGAGCGGACCGCCACCGGGAAAGGATTGTTGGCCGGGGACAGCCACCGTGGTCTGGATACTCCCAGCGTCTACTACCAGAACCACCTGGCCGGCGACACCTTCGACGTGGTCGGCAATTCCTTCGCCGGCGTGCCCGGCTTCCCTCATTTCGGGCACAACCAGTGGGTGGCCTGGTGCGTGACCCACACCGCCGCCGACTACCAGGACCTGTACATCGAACGATTTAACGACGCCGATCCGTCTCTCTACCAGCACCAGGAGGACTGGTTCAACGCCGACGTGCGCGACGAGGTCATCAGGGTTCGCGGCGGCGAGGATGTGCATATCCGCACCTGGGCGACACATCACGGCCCGGTGGTGGGTGGCGACCCGATGTCCGGATACGGCCTGGCCCTGCGCTACACGTCTGGCGACGGTGGCGACCCTTGGACGGACATCCTGCCCGCCATGCTGGAGGCGACGAGCGTGAACGAACTGGCCGACGCCATGGAGGGCTGGGTCGACCCGGTGAATAACTTCGTGATGGCCGATGTGCACGGCAACATCGGCTACCAGTGCCGGGGCGAGATCCCACGTCGGCCGGGCGACGCGCCGGCCCCGCTGCCGGTGCCCGGATGGGACGGGGAGCACGAATGGCAGGGCAGCATTCCCTTCGAGGACATGCCGCGCTACATCAATCCGCCGCCGGGCTACATCGTGACGGCCAACAACCGGCCGGTGGGCGCCGACTATCCATATTACATCTCGATGGACTTTGCGCCCGGATATCGCGCCATGCGAGTAACCCACGGCGTGGAGAGCATATCCGGAGCGGCTGCCAACGACATGGGGCGCATTCACGCCGAACGAGTATCGATACCGGCGAAAACCTACGTGGCTGCGCTCGCAACCTTGCCGACGCCGGGAGATCCCACTGCGGCGGCTGCGCTGGCGAAGCTGCAGGGCTGGTCGGGCAGCATCGACCCTGGCGCGGTTGAGCCGACCATCTACAGCGCGATGCGGGACGCGCTGCTGTGGCGTCTGCTGAAGCACAACATCGGGGAAGACCTGGCTGTGATGGCGTGGCAGCCGCTGGACCGGGGGCGAGGAGTCTTCCTCAATCGGTTCAAGAACCTGATGGCCGACGCCATCGCCTCCGGTGACACCGACCTGCTGCCCAACGGCCAGGACTGGTCCGGAACATTGACCGCGGCTCTCAACGAGGCGGTGCGCACGCTGTCCAGCAAGCTGGGAGCTGACATTGATGGCTGGCGGTGGGACCGGGTGCACCGGGCGCGGCCGCAGCATCCGCTATCCATGGCGATGCCGGAGTTGGGCGAGTTGCTGGATCCGCCGGAAATACCCACCGGCGGCGACGGGGACACGCCGTGGGCCGGCTCCTACGCGCCGGGCGACCTTGCGACCGTGGGCGGGCTCTCAGTGTTCCGCTATGCCTACGACCCAGCCGATTGGGATCGCTCGCTATGGGCAGTGCCGCTGGGAGCCTCGGGCCACCCGGCTAGCCCGCACTATTCCGACCAGTCGGAGATGTGGAGCAAGGTGCGCATGGCGCCCATGCTCTACGACTGGGATCGGATCAAGGCCACGGCGGAGACGGAGCAGACCTTATCTGCGGCTCGGTGATAAACTGACTATGGAGTCGGAAAGGAGTTGACGCAATGGCCCTGCGACCTGCTCCATTGGAGAGCCTGAGTTTTTCCGCCAAGGTTCTGTTGCTGGGCGCCGCAATCGTCCTGGTTTGCACCGTATCGCTGATTGCAGCCCTGCTGCTAACAGGTATCGCACCTTTGCAAGAAGCGTGGGCGGGTCTGGACGCTGATCATAGACGCTTTGTATTGGTAGCCGGGGCCGGGTTGTGGATTTTTCTGCTAGGCAGCGCGGTTTGGGCCTTCTGGCGTCAAGGTTGGAAGCCATGGGGCTGGCCGGATGGTTAGGAATGTATTGCGGGAGGCTGTAGTAGCTTTAGGGTGGTCATGGTGTGTCGCATATACCTTTCTCGGCGTGCTGATTTTGCTGTCGCCGGTCCTAGACCCTGACTTGCCCCAACGAATTCAATCGGGCCGCGGTTCTGCCCTGCAATTCGTAGCAGCTATCATAGTTCTGGCGGCAGTAGCCTCCGCGTTGTTCAAGGAACCGAATTGGCTGGTCATTTTCGCTACGTCGGTCGCGACAGTATTCGGCATAGTCGGCACATGGTTGGTATTTGCCGATCGAAATGCGTATTGGGCACTGCTCATATTGTTGTTCACCTTCGTGCCTTTCTACGCTACCGGAATGTATCTAATGCTTACCGCACTGTTCAGGTCGATATGGTTCACATTTCGCCGCTGAGCTAATCCCCTCGCAGGTGCGGCGCCACGCGGTCGGCGAAGAGTTCCAGGTTGGCGATGCCGTCGTCCAGCGGCATGCCGGGCCACATCATTCGGAAGCAGCCGTGGGACATGCCCAGCGCGCGGTAGCGCGATAGTTCCTCCACCACTTCGTCGGGACTGCCGATGACGAAACGGTCGCGCGCCAGGTCCTCGAAGGGCTCGCGGAAGTTCTCGTCGCCGGGCAGGGCCTTGTCCTGGCCCCACTGGGCGTAGGCTTCGTACTTGCCGCCCAGGTAAGGCGCGGCGTTGGCGAAGGCCTCCTCGTGGGTGCGGCCGACGAAGACCTCCCGGCCCAGGGGCAGGCGATCAGGCGCGCCCGAATTGGCGGCGCCGGCGGCCTCGTGGTACATCTCAACCTGCTGGCTGATGGTGTCGTACTTGGCGTGGGGGTTGACGTACCAGGTGTAGCCCATCCGGGCGGCCCGGGTGATGGCAGCGTCGCTGTTGGCGGCCACCCAAACCGGCGGGTGGGGCTGCTGCACTGGCCGCAGCATGAGTTGGGCGTCCTGCAGCCGGAAGTACTGCCCCTCGTAGTTCACCTTCTCGCCTGACCACAGCAGGCGCATGGCCTCCAGGCATTCCAGGTAACGGCTCACCCGAGTTCGGCGCGGAACGCTGAAGTTGTCGTACTCCTCGTCGCGGTAGCCCAAGGCGGCGCTCAGGGTGAAGTTGCCCCCGGTTATGACGTCCATAGTGGCCACCCGTTCTGCCAGGTCCACCGGATGATGGAGGGGCACCAGCATTGTAGCTACCAGACCCATACCTTTGGCCTCCGCCGAGATCCGGGCGAGGAGCGGCATGGTTTGCAACTGCTGGTAGGGGTCGGTCAGGTAGTGCTGGCCCTGGTAAACCATGTCGAACCCGAGGTCGCGCGCCGCGCCCACGTAGGAGCAGATGTCGGCGAAGGCCTGCTGCATGTCGGCGCCGGCCGGCTGCTGGGCGATGGCGGAAAGGGATACTCCAAACTTCATGGTAGCTCCTGGGTAGGTCCGAAATAACCGACGATGGCCAGTGCCCTATTGCTCAGTCTTGGGCTTATCTTTTGGAGGCTCGTCGTCAACAAACTGGACGCCGGCGGCCTGCTGTCGCGCTTTCCATGCTTCAAACTGTGCGGTGGCTGCTGCCGTAGCGGCAGCCTTGCCTTCCTCACGACCGGCAGCCTCGCCTTCTTCACGACCGGCTTCTCGTTGGGCGTTCAGCAGCGGCCGCATCAAAATTTCCAATAACGCCATGGTGCGATTGCCTCCTATGTGCAAGATCACCAGAACCGCGAGGGTGACCGCTGGATCTAAGTGGGTTGCGCTGACGGCACGATCCAGAAAATGGGTGGCAGCTAGAAGGTGGCTGAATTGTCCAAGGTGGCTGTGGCGGAGCAATGTAGCTACCGCCATTATAAATTCCGCTGTCGTTGCGGTTGGAGGGACCAGATGCGAAACCCACCAGCGCGGCGAATGCCGCTCCGGCGGAGTGACGATGGCATCGCCTAAAGCTCGCGCGAAACTCATCGGAAGCTCTCGGCGATGCGCTCGGCAATAGTCAGCCGGTCAGTTCCCTTCCCAGCAGGTCGATGGCGGCCTGCACCGCTCCGTGCTTGGTGGCGTCGCGGTCACCGCCGACGCGGATCTCGATGGCGGCGTCTTCTCCGTCCTTGACGGCCAGCCCGATCCAGAAGGTGCCGATGGGCAGCCCGCTGCGGCCGGCGGCCGGGCCGGTGACGCCGGTAGTGGACAGTGCGTAGTCCGTTCCGGTCAACTCCAACGCGCCCCTGGCCATGGCGATTGCCATTTCCCGGCTGACGCTGCCGGCCGTCTCGTAAAGCTCGTCGGGCACGCCGAGGATCTTTTCCTTCAGCCCGCCGGTGTAGGCGACGACGCCGCCCGGGAAGAACCGGGACGCGCCCGGGATGGTGCCCAGAGTGTAGCCGAGCAAACCGTTGGTGCAGGCCTCGGCCACGGACACCGTCTGTCCGCGCTCCAGGAGTATCTCGGCCACCTTTGCTACTTCCACGATATTGCCTCCTGAGTGTGACGGCGGCTAGACGTCCATCATCTTGTCGGGCGACATCAGTTCCCAGAATTCGATACGGTTGCTCTCCACGAGCGGCCTGATCTGTGCACCCACTTCCAGCGCGGCCGGGGGCAGTTGATTCTCTCCCCGCATGGGTGACATCAGGGACTCATCAGTCCACTCGAGGATGACAACGTCCTGTTCCGCCGGAGTGGTGGCGCCGTTGAAATAAACCCGGATTTCGCTGCGCTGGCCGGCGTCGTGGAAAATCTGGCCCTGCTTCTGGAGCAGGCTGGCCACACGGCGGGCCTCGCCGGGCTTGGTCTTGAAAATTCTTCGCAGTACGTACATGTTCTTCTCCTTTTGACAGCTTTCGATTTGCATTCATCTTGTCGCGCGGCATCAGACCCCGTTTGGATAGGCAATTACATACCTATGTACACCACCCCACGTCGCACACCCATCACCCGCCATCCGCACACCACGCCGAACCCGAAATTGACGAGGTTAGAGGCGGATGCTAGATTGGCAGTCCCTAGGTAGTGTAACGGTAGCACGCAGCGTTTCATCAGCGTCTGTAGAGTCGGTTCAAATCCGACCCTAGGCTGAATACAAAATGCAGGTGCCAGAAATGGCACCTGCATTTTTGCCAGCGTTTCATCAGCGTCTAACGTCTGGCGATAAAAGGTTCCGGTGGCTTACGAGTGACCCGCCAACATTCGGCGCACCCAGCCGCCAACACCGCTGCACCTTGGCCCGCAATGCTGCACCACGAACCATAGAGGTCGCACGACTTCACCGGAAGCGTGGCACTGAACGCCGGTCGTGCCAATAACATGTAACACGGTGTCCATAAACAGGCCCCTGTCCCACTGGCGCACCGAGATGTGGTAGCCATTGTAGTCAGCGACCCAGCCGGCGTGATCCTGTTGCCAGCGAATCCGGTTAGATTTCGTATGGTCGATTATCCAGTTGACCCAGCGGTTCTCGTCTGTCGTCGTGTTCTGCATGATTACTCCCGGTCCGGCTTATCGCCAGTAGGCCCATCCTCACCCTTCATATACTGCCAATCATGCCCGGTTGGATTGAACCCCAGGACAACCTCAGCTATGCGCTCCGGTGAGGCATCAATGCGCGGCGGCATAGGCTTGACCGGCGGACGGCCTCTTTGTTTCTTCTTGCGTGGCATCGGCATCATTCCATATCGTGATGTTGTCTGTCCTTAATCGTAGCACATTTGCCCGGATTCGGTCAATCAAATACCAGCCCTTGACTCTCGGCTCCCGTCCCGTTACGTTCCATAGTGCCACAGTTCACAGTCCGCCTACGTAGGTGGATTTCACCAAGTTGCAAGCCGGCCAAATTGGTGCGGCGGAACCAAACCGCGCCTCCTTGCGTGGCTTGCAACGATATTGGTGAACTGTGGCAGGTAAGCCGTATCCAGAGAGCGCAAGGAGGTTCCAGAATGGCCGCACGTTTTCGCGCCGCAGTTGGTATTGCATTCCTGTTCGTTTTCGTCGGAGCCTGCGGCGGTGGTGGTGATGAGGCAGCATCGGCCAGCGACAACGACTACTGCGTTGACTTGGCGGCGAATTTCTACACCGTTGGCGAGAAGTCCGTTGAATTGTTCGAGCACGTCGGCGGCAGTCCGACCGTAGATCAGGAATGGCTTGACGAAGCCAATCTGCTTTTGACCGTGCTGGAAACGTCTGCGGTGAACCTGAAGAATTTGGACGCTCCCGGTGATGCCGAGCACATTCAGGAACAGGTCATTTTCATCGCCAACGAGCTGACCTATGCTGTTGACCTGATTGCCGGCGGAATGGAAGGTGCTCACACCAATATCATTCAAGACGGTTTTGGCACACTGAACCAAACCGCAGCTTTGATGAACCAGTTGACCAGCGGCGATTACCAAGACTACTGCGAAGACCGCTAACTGGCATTGACCTGCGCCAGCCGTATTGCACGACGCTCCGCACGCTCACGACGCTTTACGGCTGGCATTCGTTCCTCTGGTTCACCAATCAGGTCAACGTAGCGCAGGTGTTTGCCTACAGCTCCAACGGCCAGCGTTGTCATCTGGTCAACCGTGTCCATAGGCCGCGTGTTATGCCGGCCAGCGAATTCCACCGCGTACCGGTGCAGGTGCTTTGGAGACATCTGGTGATAGACGCCGTGATAACCGCGTTTGAGGTTTGACCAGAAATTCTCAATTCCGTTGGTGTGAGCCTGTCCGTTGACGTATTCACCTACACCGTGCTTGACGGCCTCATGGTCTATGCCGAAGGTGCTGATGCCTACGTAGGCCGCGTGTTCATCGGTATAGACCGTTGTTCCAGGTTCAACGGCATAGCGCACGAAACCTTGCAAAGTAGCCTTGTCAGTGCGCTCCACAACGGCAACCTTGACCTTGCCAGTATCGCGGTCTTTTACGCCAACAACCGGCGTCTTGCCGACAGTGCCACGTCCGCTATTGAGCTTCTTGGACTTGTGCTTGTTGGACTCCTTGCCGCCAATGTACGTCTCGTCTGCCTCTACCGGACCGGCGAACTTGTCCTCTGACACATTCCAAGCCTCGCGGATGCGGTGTGCCATGTGCCACGCGGATTTCTGCGTGATGCCGAGGTCACGGTGGAGTTTCATGCTCGACACGCCTTTGAGGTTGGTGCTGTACAGGTAGAAGGCGATGCACCACTTGGAGAGCGGCAACTTGCTGTCGTGCATGATAGTTCCGGTCTTGACGGTGAAATCACGCTTGCAAGGATTACAGCGGTAGGCTGGTGTCTTGCGGCCATTGGTACGTGGTGAGACGTTATCGCCGTTGCAGTAGGCGCAGCGAATACCGTTCGGCCAGCGACGTTCTACGAGCCACCGTTCGGCCTCTGCCTCATTGCTGAATTTCTGGACGGCCTCGATAAGTGTGATGCCAGTGCGGTTGGCGCGTCCGGGTCCTTTGTGCTTTTCGTTCATTTGGTGTTTTTGGCTCCGTTGCCTACTTGATTTATGGAAGCAGTGTACATCATGCGGAGCGCAGTTGTCAAGGTTTTTGGAGCGGTTTTATTCAGAGTTGACTTTTTCTGGTCTGCCGGCTACGTTGTCGCCGCCACAGTTTTACCAGTTGCAGGAGTCGAAAATGGGTAACGGGCCTACTACGGTGATTGCCAATCAATCGCCAATCCAGTACGTCGTCATCCTCGTTGGAGTTGGCGAGAATTTACAGCAGGTTCTTTCGCAACTTGCGGAGACTGCTGTGAACCTATCCGCCAATCCGCCGACACAGGAAACGGTCGTTGTTGACGTTGAACAAGCGTTGCGGGACGCTGGTAAATCGCCAGGGAACGAAACGGCGGAATAGGAGGCGGAACGATGCCACGACGCAAAATCTGGTTCTCGATCCGCGAACCAGTTACTTGCCACCTGTACGATGATTGCGGTTCAGTTGACCGCATTTATGCCGAGCACGAAGCGGAAGCATTCGTAGAGGTTGACGGTCGCCGCTGGCCGAATAAACTGCCGCCAATGGCGAGAATTTGCGAGCTCTGTGAAAGGCAGTTCAACGCCGAACAGAAAACCTAGAAAAACGTAACCATCCAAACAGGCCGATTCGGTTTGCCGCCGAAATACGTCCATATCAACGCCATTTTCCATATCTGGAAACCGTTTTCGGCGGCAATACACTCTACTAGGCAAGCATCCTCGTTATCACCGTCAAACTTGATGTTACGTGAATACGGGTCATTAGCATCAACGTCTATCCACTCGGATACCTTAATGCCGTCTTGCAGCAAAATCTCGGCAAGCGCGGGTATGGTTTTAGTTGAGGTCATTCACAGCTCCTTGGGTGTGGGTGAGGGATTAGGCGGGTGAGTGAAGCGGGTGTACATAGGTATGTAATTGCCTTTGGATAGTCGTTGACCAGCGCGACCAGACGGTTCACGAAGCGGTGGACGATGGGCCGGTCGGCGACGATCTCGTAGTCCTCCATCTCGTCGTGAAAGAAGTTCTTGTGAAACTTTTCCGCGGCGATGAAGCCGGCTGACAGGAATGGATCATCGTATTCGTCGGCAAGTCGGATGGTTGCGTTCTTGGTGGCGCGATGGCTGCGATATTGCCAGCCGCGCTGCCTGGCGGCGGCTATAACCGCTTGCGTGGCCGCGCCGTAGAGCTTTTCCGAACCCTGTCGACGATCTCCCGCGCCGAATTCACGGTCCGACTGCGCCAGGAAGGCAATGGCCTGGTCGATGCATTGAGCCACGGTATCCTCTCTGGCGGTGGCCATCGTCGCCTCCTTGCAGGATTGATAGTCAGCGCGTTGGCACGATTATCATACCCGAATTTTCCGGGTGAGCGGAGCCGTCACGCTTGTTTGGCGTTGGTCAAAATTCCGACGCCGCGACGCGGGTAGACGCGAACACAGCCGGGCAGCCGGCTAGTCGTTGCCGGGACTGATCGCAGGGCTCTCCCCAGTCGCGGGTGATGGTTGCTCCAGGGAGTCGGCCGCCGCGCTTCCCGAGCGGATCTTCAACAGTCGCAGCACGCGGCGGTAGAGGTTGGGCGCCGACTCTTCGAACAGCATGTAGACCACCGGGACCGCCACCAGGGTGAGGAAAGTGGAGCTGATCAGGCCGCCGATGACGACGGTGGCAAGTTCCGCGCCCACCAGCCCGGCCGACTCGCTGAGCGACAGGGGGATCAACGCCAGGATGGTGGTGAACGCGGTCATCAGGATGGGACGCACGCGGGTTCGGCCGGCGGACATCACGGCGTCCAGGGGTTCCAGGCCGGCACGCCGTTGCTGGTGAACGAAAGTAAGCAGCACGATGGCGTTCGTCACTACGATGCCCACCAGGAGCAGGAATCCCATGAGAGCCGGCAGGCTCAGCGAGCGGTCGGTGATTACCAGCGCGACCAGGGCGCCCACCACGGCCAGCGGCATACTCAGCACCACGATGAAGGGGATTTTCAGCGAGCCCAGGGTGGCCACCATCACCAGGTACACCAGGGAAACGCCGATGACCATGGCCACGTAGACGTTGTTGAACTCCTCCCGGATGTCGCTGAAGGTGCCGCCGGAGCGGACGCTCACTCCGGGAGGCAGGGGTGTGGATGCGACGATACCGTCGATGCGGTCGCCGATGGCGCCGGCGTCCCGCCCGGCCAGGCCGCCGGAAATGGTGGCGGAGCGGTGGCCGTCGTAATGGGTGACCACGCTGGGGCCGACGGTGCGCCGGGTGTCGGCGATGCTGCCCAGCGGGATGGCGCCGGCGTTGCTGCCGATGGGCAGGAGGGGGATGTCCGACGGGTCGTCCACGGCTTCCTGAGCCCCACGCACGACCACGTCCAGCGTTTCGCCTTCCACGTCGATCTCGGCGACGTCGCTGCCGCGCATCCAGGTGCGGATCTGGTTGGCAACGCTCATGGTGGACAGGCCGTAGCGTCCGGCTGCGTCGGGGTCGATGGCAATGGTCAGCTCCTCTCTGCCATCGACGATGTTGGTCTGGACGTTGCGCACGCCGGGGTCGCGTTCGACGGCGGCCCGCAGCCGGTCGGTGGCGATGCGCACGTCTTCGTAGTTGGCGCCGGTGAGGGTGAGGCGCAGACCGCCGCCACGGCCCGGCCCGCCGGTGTCGGCAAAGACTCGGGTGGTCACGCCGCGCTTTTCCGGCAGCGCATTCCGTATCTGTTCGTCCAGGTCGTCCGGGGCCTGGTCTCCCAGCAGGATGTTGAATCCGGCCCGGTCGAAGGCTGCGTCGGCGGTGGACCCGAAGCTGCGGCTGCTGGCGCCTAGGGTGACCTGGTAGCTCTCGACGGCTTCGGTGGAGACGAACTCATCCAGGATGTCTTCAACCTCGCTGACTTCCTGCACGAGTTGGCCAGTGGAGGGATTGCCGCTGAGGGTGAGGTCGATGCGGATGCCTTCGGTGCGTCCCTGGGAGAACAGTTCGATGGGCAGTTGGCGGACGAGTGTCAGGCTGGCCAGCACGATTAAAATGCTGACGATGGCGGTAATCAGCCGGTAGCGCAGGGCCAACCGGAGGACGGGGGTGTACAGCTTTTGCAGGTAGGTATCGCCCCGGGGGTTGGCCGGGTCGTCGGTCATGTCGCCGGCGCGCAGGAACCACGACGCCAGCACCGGCACCGCGGTCAGGGCGACCAGGGTGGACGCCAAAAGGGAAACGCAGACGGTCTGGGCGAAGGGGGAGAAGAATTGCCCCACCACTCCCGGCAGGAAGCCCAGGGGAACGAACACCGCCACCGTGGTCAGGGTGGACGCGACGACCGGCGGGCTGACCTCCTGGGTAGCCGCGATTACCGCTACCGCGCGGGGGCTGCCCTCCTGGATGTGCCGGTAGATGTTCTCCAGCACGACGATGCTGTCGTCAACGATCCGGCCGACGGCGATGGCCAGGCCGGCCAGGCTCATGAAGTTCAGCGTCCAGTCGAGCAGGGCCATGACCAGCATGGTTATCATCACGCTGAGGGGGATGGACAAGGCGATGATGATGGTGGGCCGGATGGCGTTGGCGATGCCCGCGAAGGGCCGCGGCCGCAACTGCAGCAGGAAGAGGAACACCGCAGCCACGGCAAAGATAAAGCCCTGCATACCCTGCCCAATCACTTTGCCCAGCTCTTCTTCCAGCCGAGGCGCCTGGCTGTCGACCACCGCGATTTCCAGGTCCGGCGGCAGTTGGTCGTGGAGGTCTGCCAGCAGTTCGTCGATGGCGTGGGTGATTTCGATGGTGTTCCCGTCGCCGGTCTTGTGAACGTTCAGGCTGACGCTGGGCTGGCCGTTGGTACGGGAGATGGTCGTGGCCTCTGGCGTAGCGACCCGGACATCGGCGACTTCGGACATTCGGATTGGGGTGGCGTTGTTGGCCGGAGCGCGAGGGGCGGCCGTCGACCCGGCGGGACGTGAAAAACCGACGGGCAAGTTGCGGATGGTGTCCAGGTCGGTGTAGCCGTGAAAGGCGCGGACGGTCACCGTGCCTTCGGCGGACTCCACGGTCCCGGCGTTCACGTCAACGGAGTTTCCCTGCAGCGCCCCGATGACGTTCTGGATGGTCAATCCGTAGGTGTTCAGCAAGGTCGGGTCCACCGTGATGATTACCTGTTCATTTACGCCGCCTTCAACCTGCACCTCGAAAACGCCCGGAATCGCCTGAAGCGGTGGGGTGATCTGACGCTCGACGATCCGGAGCAGCTCGGGGATATCCCGCTGACCCGACACGCTCAGCTCCGTGACCGGTCGCCGGTTGGGCGTCAGCTCGAATACGCGGGGGTCGCCGGCGGCGTCCGGCAGCCGCAAGCCGGATACCCGGCTGACGATTTCGGCCTCGGCCTCCTCGATATCAACGTTGTGCTCGAAACTGGCCCGGATGCGAGAGTTGCTGGACCGCGACGTTGACGTCAGTTCTCTCAGCCCCTCCATGCCGATTATCAGGTCCTCGATGGGCTTGGTGACCTCTTGCGAGACCTGGTACGGCGTGCCCTGCTGGTAGGAAGTGGAGACGTTGATCACGCGCAGGCTGATCTCGGGAAATAGCTCCTGCTGCAACTGCCGGTAGGAGTAGATACCGCCGGCCAGCACAAGGATCAGGATCAGGACGGTGACGGTCCGACTATGCAAAGCCAACTTGGTCAGAATTATCATCTACGCAACAACGCCAGGAACTCGCGGTTCCCAGCGTCCCCCGTAATCGGCGACGGGATTGTATCAAGGAGCGTGATGTCGTCCCTGGAGTTGAACCATTGCTGGACCCTGGCGAGGATGTCGTCTCGGAGAGTGTCGTTTCGGATGATGCCGCCCCGGCCGACCTCGCCGCGTCGTGCCTCGAACTGGGGTTTGGTCAGCGCGATGGCGTAGCCGCCGGGCTTCAGGTGTGCCAGGGGCTCCGGCAGTGCCATGGTCAGGGAAATGAACGACACGTCCGCTACCAGCAGATCGACCGCCTCGGGCAGCTCAAAGGGATACCGGACATTGACCCTCTCCATACAGGTGACACGCGGGTCCTGGCGCAGCCGGTAATGCAGTTGGCCGTGTCCGACGTCGACGGCATAAACATGGGCCGCGCCACGCTGGAGCAGGCAGTCCGTGAAGCCGCCGGTGGATGCGCCCACGTCCAGGGCGGTGATCCCGTCGAGGAGTATGCCGTGGGGTTGTGTCCAGGTGTCCAGGGCATGGGCCAGCTTGACGCCGCCGCGGCTGACGTAGGGCAGCCGCTCGCGGAGTTCCAGGGGAGTGTCAGGATCCAGGAACGCGCCGGCCTTCTGGACGGGGCCTGTCGGCGAGAGCACTGCGCCGGCCATGATCAGGGCCTGCGCCTGCTCACGGCTCTCCACCAGGCCCCGCTCCACTAGCAATACATCGGCGCGTTTACGGGTCTGCTTGCGTGGCGGCCGCTGCGGTGATCCTGACATGGAATAGACGGCTATTCGCCGATGAAATGGGGTCGGCGTTTTTCGAGGAAGGCGCGAAAGCCCTCGTGGTAATCGCGGGTGTCGAACTGGGTCAGGGGAAGGTCGGCCTCGTCGGGAGTCAGGTCAAGGGAGGGCTTGGCCAGCACCTGGTTCATGGTCTTTTTGTTGACGGCGTGGGACAGGGGAGCCAGCGCGGCGATGTCGGCGGCCAGCTTGTAGGTGACCTCCTCCAGCCGCTCCACGGGCGCCACCTGGTTCACCAGGCCGATGCGGAGGGCTTCTTCGGCGTCCAGCAACCGTCCCGACAGCAGAATGTACAGGGCGTTGCCTTTGCCCACGAGGTTCACCAGCCCGTACATCTCGCGGTGTCCGATGGTGATGCCCAGGCGGGCCACGGGAATGCCCAGGCGGCTGCCCTCGGCGGCGATGCGCAGGTCGGTGGCGACGGCGAGCTCACAACCGCCGCCGGCGGCAAACCCCCGTATCATCGATATGACAGGGGTGCCGATCTCCGCCACCGTTTCCAGCAGCCCGTCCACGGCGGCGTTGTACACGCGGCCCTTGGTGGAGTCGCTGCGGTGCTGCTCGAAGTCGCTGATGTCAGCGCCGGCCGAGAAGGCTTCTTCACCGGCGCCAGCAATCACGACGCAGCGGACTTCCCGGTCGCTGTCCAGATCGCGCAGCAGCGTGGTCAGTTCTACCCACATGTCCAGCGAAATGGCGTTGCGCTGGGCCGGCCGGTTGATGGTCACGGTGGCCACCGGCGGTTCCCGCCGCACGAGGATGTATCCATTGGCGTCAACCGGCGTGTCTTCGGCTGGAGTTCGTAGGGCGGCAGTGTCGGTCATCGGTTGAGGCTCCTGCGTATGGTCGAACTGTAACGGCGCGAAAAAGCGTATCGGCGCGCGGGCCGACAGTCAACCGAAACGAACCTCCTGCGAAACGAACCTCCTGCGAAACGAACCTCCCGGACCTTCGCTTTTGCGAGTGAGGAATGTGGACTGGCGTCGCGCCTCTATGTGAGCGGAAACTGCTTTAATATTCACTAAATTCGGCATATAACCGCCGATTATGCTGAAAATTATATTATCAAACGCAATGAAAATCTCGATTATGCATCGGAAAAATCAATATTATGATTACAGATAAATATTATTGACCAGCATCCGGTGTTCGTTTACAATCGCGGGGCGGTTTACGACCGCGACAGGACTCGCATTACCAGATTGTCGCCTTGAATCTCGCCGGATTGTCAATTTCCTGTCATATGGAGGGGCTCCGATGTCGAAGTACCTGAAACTGATCCCGATCGCCGCCGTTATTGCCACGCTGGTCATAGGTGTCGCCTGCGGCGGAGCCGAAGCGCCGTCGGCCCCCGCGGCGGCTCCGGCGGCCCAGGAACAGCCGGCTGCGCCGGCCGCCGGCCAGCAACAGCCCGCAACCTCCGGCCAGCAGCAACCGGCAGCCTCCGGCCAGCAGCAGCCGGCCGCGCCGACGGCCACGAGCGCGCCGCCCACTCCCACCCTGCCGCCTCTGGCTACAATCCGGCCTACGAGCACGCCGGCGCCCACGGCGGTGGCCCGCACGCAGCCCACGCCGGTGCCCAGCGGCCCGCCGAAGCACGGCGGGATGGCGCGCATGTCGGCTTACGCGGACACCAAGGACTGGGACCCGCTGGGTTCGTCCTCCCTATCCAGCGTGATTTCGTACTCGCAGCTGTACAACCAGGTGGTGCAATTCGACACCGAGGACCCAACTCTCGTGGTGGGTGACCTGGCGGAGAGCTGGGAGACCAACGAGGAAGGCACGTCCTTCACCTTCCACCTGCGCGACGGCATCAAGTGGACGGACGGCGAAACGCTGGACGCCGACGACGTGGTGTACAGCATGCAGCGCTACGGAAACCCGTGCAACGGCCGCGGCCGCTCGGGTCTGTGGCGGCAGTACACCATTCCGATTGAGGTGGTGGAACTGAAGGACAAGGCGGACTGCACGGCGCTCAACGCCGACGAAGTGGTGCGCAAGGTTGATCAACTCACAGTGGAATACAACCTGGCCTTCGCGTCGGGTGCGTTCATCAAGTTCCTGGCCATTGACTACGCGAAGATCCTGCCCAAGCACCTGCTGGAGCAGGACATCGACCTGAACCTGGCGGAGAATATCCTGCGGCACGGCGCCACGTCAGGACCGTTCATCTTGGAAGATTATCAGTCGGGGAATCACTATAAGGTGAACAAGAACCCGGACTACTTCAAGGAAGGGCTGCCCTACCTGGATCGCATCGAGCACTTCATCATCACCGTGCCGGCGACGTTCATCGCCCAGGTGGAAGGGGGGCAAATTGACGCCTCCAACGCCGCCGCCAACAACCTGACGGCGCCGGAAAACTACGCCATTGAGACGTCGACCAACAGCGAATACGTGGCCCACGAAGTTCTGGGCGGCACCCGCGGCTTTATGCTCAACGTGAAGCGGGAGCCGTTATCAGACCACCGGGTGCGGCAGGCGATCAACCTGGCGGTGGACCGTCAGAAGGTAAACGAGCGCGCGCTGCACGGAGCCGGTCGCGGCCACTGCCCGCTGGTGGGCCTGGCTCATGACTACGAAGAATGCGCCACCTGGCCCGGTATGCGCCCCAAGGACAGCCCGGGAGGCCAGGAAGACATCGCACGCGCGCGAGAACTGATGGCGGAAGCCGGTTACCCCGACGGCTTTGAGATCGAATACACGGCGCGGCAGGTGGGTACCTACGTAGCCGAGTGTTCGGTTATCAAGCAGGACCTGGAAGAGTTCCTGGGCATCACCGGAGAGATTGCAACCTATCCCAGCGCGGCGGGCTACGCCAAATACGGCACCTCGCGCCCCGCCGACGCCACCGGCGACTGGGACGTGGGCTGCCAGGCTGACGGCATGACCGTCTTCGACATTGACGCGGTGTACGGCGGTATCTTCCTGAAGGGCGGCACGCGCAACTACACCGACTGGGAAACCTCCGAAATGAACGCGTGGTTCGAAGAGCAGAAGGTGCAACTCGACCCGGAGAAGCGGCGGGCAGTCAACAAGGAAGCCGAGATCTGGCTCCACGAGTTCCACGACAACCACTGGGTGAGCCTCACCCTGGGCCGCAACTTCTGGGTGATGAACCGGGACATCAAGGGGTTCAACGCCCCGCAAACGGTGCAGTACGGGTTCAAGCACGAGCACCTGTGGTGGGACCGTTAGGAGTTACGGAACCGTAGGAATCCTGCCAGCATCCAACGGTCGGTCGCTGGGTAAGTGTTGAGACAGGCGGGGCGAGCTTCAGTTCGTCCCGCCTGTCGTGCCCTCTCCAACGAGGCATAAGAAATGAGACAGTACGCCATCAAGCGAATAGGCCTATTCATACCGACGGTGCTGCTGGTCACGATCATCGTGTTCGTGGTGATGCGGCTGATACCCGGGGATCCGGCGCTGGCGATCCTGAGCGCGGACGACGCGGTGTACACGCAGGAGGAACTGGCGCAGCTGCGGGCGGAGCTGGGGACGGACCGCCCAATCCCGATCCAATACTTCGAATGGATTTCCGGATTCCTGCGGGGCGACTTTGGCACGTCGTACTGGTGGGGTGGTCCGGTGATGGAGCGGCTTGGCGAGCGGATCCCGGTCACCATTGAGCTGGCGATCTTGGGCATCCTGCTGGCGGTGGTGTGCGCCGTGCCCCTGGGGGTGATATCGGCGATCAAGCCGGACAGTCCGTTGGACTATGCGTCGCGGATATTCACGCTGGTAGGCATATCGATCCCGACGTTCTTCAGCGGGATCCTGCTGACGCTGGTGCTGATCCGGGCGTTTGGTTGGCTGCCACCGCTGGGCTACGAGGACATCTGGGAAGACCCGTGGACGAACATCAAGCAGTTGGTGCTGCCGGCATTGGCTCTGGGCTTCTACGACATGGCGTTCATCGCTCGGGTCACGCGGTCGTCGATGATGGAGATATTGCGGGAAGACTACATGCGGACGGCGCGGGCGAAGGGGTTGCGAGAGTTGATCGTGTTGTCGCGTCATGGACTGAAGAACGCGGTGCTGCCGGTGCTGACCATATCAGGATGGCAGTTCGGGCGGCTCTTCGGCGGCACGGTGATCATCGAGAAAATCTTCCTGATCCCGGGCGTGGGCCAGTTGTTGATCGATGCAATCTACCAGCGGGACTTTCCGACGATCCAGGCGGTGATAGTGATCGTGGCGTTGTCCATAGTGGTGGTGAACCTGCTGGTGGACTTGCTGTACGGGTGGCTGGACCCCCGGATCAGGTATGCCTAGGACGCCAAGGTCAGTTGAGACTACGGACGATCATCAGGTAGCGACGGAGCACTTCGCATGGCGATTTACAACACGGGACAAACGGCAGAGCCGGCGGCAGCAGACCAGCTGCTGGACATGCGTCCGAAGCAGACGACCCTGCAGAAAGTGCGGGCGTTCGTCCGGACGAAGCCGCTGGGGGCGTTCAGCGCCGCGATCATCATCCTGACGATACTGACAGCAGTCTTTTCGGGGGTCATCTCCCCTTACGACCCGCTGGATTTAGAGCACGAGCCCTTTGCGGCGCCGCAGGCCGGGGCGCTCTTGGGCGCGGACGAGTTGGGGAGAGATGTGCTGAGCCGGCTCATCTACGGTGCGCGGGTATCGATGTACGTGGGGTTGATGAGCGTGATCATCGGCATCACTATCGGCACGGTCATCGGGATACTGAGCGCGTACGTGGGGGGTGTGCTGGATCTGGCCATCCAGCGGATCGTGGACGCATTGATGGCGTTTCCGGCCATCATCATGGCCTTGGGGCTGACGGCGGCGCTGGGGCCGTCGATCAACAACATCGTGGCGGCGCTGGTGGTGATCCTGGCGCCTGGGGCGATCCGGGTGATCCGGTCGCAGGTGTTGAGCATCAAGGAGTTGGATTACACGCTGGCGGCGCAGGCGATAGGGGCCAGGCCGTGGCGGATCATGCTGCGGCACATCATGCCCAACGTGATCGCCAGCTACATCGTGTTGAGCACCATCACGCTGGGATTGGCGATCATCATTGAGGCATCACTGACGTTCCTCGGCGTAGGCGTTTCGCCGGACATACCGACGTGGGGCGGGATGCTGACGGAGGGTGCGCAGAAGTACATACGGACGGCGTGGTGGCTGGCGGTTTTTCCTGGGATAGCGATATCGGTGGTGGTGTTTGCGGTGAACTTCCTGGGCGACGCGTTGCGGGATACCCTGGATCCCAGGTTGCGCGGGCGGTAGGGTCGAAATACACCGCACGTCATGGCCCCTTCCCATCGGAAGGGGCCTCATTTTGTGCGTATTTCGTAATCCTATTGGCTGTTCCCACACATTGGCTATTGACAGCGCGAATTGGGTGGGCTAACATTCCCGCCCGTGTCTCACGGATTGTGGCTAATTTCACAATTGGCTATGGCCGGGGACTATACTTTCTGATTGCGGACACCAGCCCTTCTCCGCCCGTCCGCAACGGCAGACAAACGGAACAACGAGACGGGAGGTCTTAACCAGATATGAAGCCATCTACACTCCGCCGACCATTCCTGCGGACGTTGCCGCTGATCGCGGGCGCGGCCGCTCTGATGGTCGGCATTGCCTGCGGTGGCGCTGAAGCGCCGGCCGCTCCCACCGCGGCCCCGGCGGCCGCCCAGCAGCCGGCGGCTGCCGCTACTACGGCTCCGGCCGCCCCTGCGGTCGCGGAGCCCACCAACACGCCGATCCCACAGGCTGTTGCAGCCACCGTGCGCCCCACCAACACCCCGGCCCCGACGGCCGTGCCGCGCGTGGCCGCCACGCCGACGCCCAGCGCCGGCGCCAAGTACGGCGGCACCATGATAATGTCGGCTTATGCCGACACCAAGGACTGGGATCCTTTGGGATCGGGCTCTTTGTCCAGCGTGATCTCCTACTCCCAGCTGTACAACCAGATCGTGCAGTTCGACCCGGTGGACACCGCGGCCATCACCGGCGATTTGGCCGAATCCTGGGACGTCAGTCCCGACGGCCTCACGTATACCTTCCACCTGCGGAACGACATGCAGTGGACCGACGGCACCGAGATCACCTCGGCTGACGTTATCACTACCATGCGCCGTTACGCCAACCCCTGCAACGGCACGGGACGCTCCGGCCTCTGGCGCAACTACGCGGTCAAAATGGAAGTGGTGGACAAGGACGGCGGCAACTGCACGCCCACCAACCAGGATGCGGTGCTGCGGGCCATCGACGACAAGACCGTCGAGTTCAACCTGCAATTCGCCTCCGGCACGTTCATCAAGTTCCTGGCCATCGACTACGCCAAGGTGCTGCCGGGGCATCAGTTGGATTCCGACCCCAACTGCGAAATCCGCGACGCCGCGAACCCCTGCTTCCTGAACCTGGGTGAGAACATCATCGACCGGGGCACCACCTCCGGCCCCTTCATCCTGGAAGATTACCAGGTTGGCGACTTCTACAAGGTCAACAAGAACCCGGATTACTTCAAGGACGGACTGCCTTACGTTGACCGCATCGAGCACTACATCTTCCCCGGAACGGCCAAGGACCGGCTGATTGCCCAGTTCGAGGCCCGCCAGATTGACATGACCAACGGCGGTTTCGACAACCTCTCGCCGACTCAAAAGCTTCAGGTGTCAGAGAGCACCAACGGCGAGTATGTGCCGCACCCTATCCCCGCTGGGACTAACTGGGGCCTGATGCTCAACATCAAGAAGCCTCAGTTCCAGGACCACAGAGTTCGTCAAGCTATCAACTTGACTGTTGACCGGCAGGAGATTGACGAGCGCGTCTTTGACAACACGTCCGGCAGTTATTGCCCGTTGATGGGCTTGGCCCACTCCAACGAAGAGTGCAACACCTGGCCCGGCATTCGACCCAAGGACACCCCGGAGGGACAGCAGGACCTGGCCGACGCCAAGGCGCTGATGGCCGAGGCCGGCGTGCCCGACGGCTTTGAAGTCCAGTACACCGTGCGCCAGGTCGGCAACTACCCCGACCAGTGCCAGGTTGTCAAGCAGCAGTTGCAGGATGCCCTGGGCATTACCGGCGATATCGAGACCCTGCCCAGCGCCGCCGGCTACGCCAAGTACGGCACATCCCGCGCTGTCGACTCCGCCGGCGACTGGGAAATCAGCTGTCAGGGCGAGGGCATGGTAGTGTATGACCTGGACGCCATTTACGGCGGCGTGTACCGTGAGGGCGGCACCAGGAACTACACCAATTGGTCGAATCCGAAGTTGGAGGATTGGTTCGAGCAGCAAAAGGTCGAGCTGGATCCGGATGCTCGCCGGGAGATCAACAAGGAAGCCGAGCTCTGGCTGCAGACTTTTGAGGACAATCACTGGGTTACCATGCAGTTGGGCGGTCTGCTCTGGATGGTCCACCGTGACGTCAAGGGTTTCAACGCTCCCCAAACCGTGCAGTACCAGTTCAAGTACGAAGACGTATGGCTGGACCGCTAAACCGTCATCCCGGGATTGAATTTCCGGCATAGTGACTCAGCGAACCGATTTGCAGGGGCGAATGATCATTCGCCCCTGCTGTGTAAGAGGCATATCCCATGCGACAGTACGCAGTGAAACGCATCGCGCTGATTATTCCCACGGTGCTGTTGGTTTCGATTATCGTATTCACGGTGATGCGGCTGCTGCCCGGCGACCCGGCCCTGGTAATTCTGAGCGAAGGCGATGCCACTTTCACTCAGGAAGAGCTGGAAGACCTGCGGGAGCAGTTAGGAACCAACCGTCCCATAGTGGTCCAGTACGTGGAATGGATTGGCGGGCTGGTCCAGGGAGACCTGGGAACTTCCATCTGGCGGTCGGGGCAGCCAGTGACCAAGCTGGTGGGCGAGCGGATCTGGCGGACGTTGGAACTGGCGGTGCTGGCAATCCTCATCGCCGTGGTATTCGCCGTCCCATTGGGCGTGATATCAGCCATCAAGCCGGACAGCGTGATCGATTACTTCTCAAGAGTCATCGCGCTGGTGGGGATATCGATACCAACGTTTTTCGCCGGTCTGCTGGTGGTGCTGGTGTTATCCCGAGGCTTTGGCTGGTTGCCGCCCCTGGGTTACTCTGATCTGTGGGACGACCCCTGGAAGAATCTCCAGCAGATGTTCCTGCCGGCCCTGGCGCTGGGCTTTTACGACATGGCCTTCATCGCCCGGGTGACCCGTTCCTCCATGATGGAGATCATCCGGGAGGACTACATGCGCACGGCGCGGGCCAAGGGCCTCGGCGAGCGCATCGTGCTGGTGCGCCACGGGCTGAAGAACGCCGTGCTGCCCATTCTCACCATTTCCGGCTGGCAGTTTGGGCGCCTCTTTGGCGGCACCGTCATCATCGAGAGCATTTTCAAGGTGCCCGGCATCGGCACCCTGCTCATCGAGACGGTTTTCCAGCGGGACTTCCCTACCATCCAAGCCATCATCATCGTTATCGCGGTATCCATCGTGATCATCAACCTCCTGGTTGACCTCCTGTACGGCTTGCTGGATCCCCGGATCCGCTACGCCTAGCATCGATGCCACTTTGTCCAATCGAGGAGCGTTGACAGAATGACTACAACCAACACCGCCCGAATGACGGCCGATGGCGAGGCCGAATTTCAGCTCCAGGGAATGCGTCCCCGCCAGACCCGGGTGCAGAAGATAGCCGACTTTTCCCGCTCAAAACCCTTGGGAGCGGTGAGCGCGGTCATCATTCTGCTCACCATCCTGGCAGCCGTGGTTTCCTACGTATTCCCGGGCGTCCTGCCCCACGACCCGTTGGATGTTCGGGCCCACGAGGAGAAATACTTGGCGCCGCAACCCGGCGCGTGGTTGGGTAGCGACCACTTGGGACGCGACGAGTTGAGCCGCATCATCGTCGGGTCGCAGATATCGATTTACGTGGGCCTGCTCAGCGTGGGTATCGGCGTGACCCTGGGCGCCCTCATCGGCATCCTCAGCGCCTACATCGGGGGAGTAGTTGACTTGGCCATCCAGCGCATCGTGGACGCTATGATGGCCTTCCCGCCTATCATCCTGGCGCTGGGCTTGGTGGCCGTACTGGGCGGCTCTGCCAACAACGTCATCATGGCCCTGCTGGTGATCCTCTTACCAGGGACCATCCGGGTGATCCGCTCGCAGGTGCTGAGCATCAAGGAACTGGACTACACTCTGGCCGCCACCGCCATCGGCGCCGGCTCGATCCGCATCATGCTGAAGCACATCCTGCCCAACGTAGTGGCCAGCTACATCGTGCTCGGCACCATCACGCTGGGTTTTGCCATCATCATCGAGGCGTCGCTGTCCTTCCTGGGCGTGGGCGTCCCGCCGGACATTCCGACGTGGGGCGGCATGCTCACCCGAGGCACCGAGGAGATCCGGATCGCCTGGTGGCTGGCCGTGTTCCCCGGCATAGCGATTTCGGTGGTGGTCTTTGCCATCAACTTCCTGGGCGACGCCCTGCGCGACGCGCTGGATCCGAGGCTTCGGGGACGGTAGCCGAGATAACAGCAGAGGGTCAGAGTAGTGTGGGGGCGAATGATCATTCGCCCCCATAACGCTTGTGCACAGTGGCACGGGTCTACAGAAGCAATTCTGCCGCTGGAATCAGGCGCGGGTTGGGCTGGGTGGGGTCGACCATCAGGCCGAAATCCTCAAGGGTCGTTGCTCCCAGCAAGTGGCGGCCTTCTGGTCCGAATATGACCGTGCAGGTTCGTTCCCGGCCGTCAATATTGAAACGCGCCTCTCCGATCCCATACTCAACGCGACTGCCGTTTGCCATTCTGAACCCGGTCTGTTCTGATGGCGTCAATCGCAGAGAGGTGAGCAAAGTTTCCGGCATCATGGAGTATGTCGCGCCAGTATCTACTAGCGCCGACACTGGATGCAAATCCCCGCCTTGCGGATGCCCCACGCCAATTTCCACGCGAAAGGTTCCCACGGGTTCTATCCTTTTCTGTTCGGGTTACGCGCTGGATATCTACAGCAGCAATTCGTCAATGGGGACGAGGCTGGGATTGGGTAGGGTAGGGTCAACCATCAGGTCAAAAACTCCCAAGGTGGTTGCTCCCAACAGGTACTGTCCTTCGGGTCCGAAAATAACCGGACAGGTGCGCTCTTGGTCGTCAATGCGAAATCGCGCTTCTCCGACGTCGCGTTGAACGAAGCTGCCGTCCGCAATTCGATAAGTTCGACGTTCCAACGGCGCAAGGCTCAAGGACGCCAGAGGGATTCCGGTATGACCGAATGAGTCGAGCCGGTATCCACCAGCGCGGACACCGGCAGGAAATCGCTTCCCAGCGGATGGCCAAACCCGATGTCAACGTAGAAGGTTCCCATGCCATTCTCCCGCAACGCTATAGCGTCAGTCTATCCGCGGGAACGAGACGTTCGCCCAACGGATCAACGATAAGCTCGAAGATCTCCAGAGTGGTGGCTCCGATGAGAAACTCGTCCTCGGGTCCAAAGATGACCGGGCAATACCTGACCTGTTCGTCAATGCCAAAACGCGCGTCTGCTACCGCGTACTCCACGGTACTGCCGTCGGCAATGCTGTACCTGCTGGTTCGCAGCGGCGCGATTCGCAAGCGTGCCATCAGCGATTGAGGCATCATCGAGTGGGTTGCTCCAGTGTCAACCATTGCTGACACCGGAAACAAATCCCCGCCCGCCGGATGTCCGACGCTGACCTGTACGTTGAATGTACCCATCTCGCCTCCGACATCGATGATAAGGTCTCCTTCTCGACTGCGTCAATTTCCGGCTCTGATGCTTGGGTGCGTGCTAAACTGCGGCGACAAACCACAGGAGGTAACCCATGTCCTGGAGCTTTGAACTGGTCGCCGGACCCTACGGCGGCACCACCGAGGGGCCGGTTTGGGACGGCGAGGCGTTGCTGTTCACCCTCATCCCAGAGTCCAAGATCCTGCGCTACGATCCCGAGACTGGCGAAGTCTGCGAGTATTTCACCGAATCTTTCAACACCAACGGGTTGTGCTTCGACGCCGGCGGAAACCTCTACGGCTGCCAGCAGGGCCGGCGTCGCATCGCCCGCTTCGACGCCGCCAGCAACACCGCGGTTTCGATGCCCCACCTGCTGGACGGCATGCGGCACAACAATCCCAACGACCTGGTCGTGGACAAGTCGGGTCGCATCTGGTTCACTGACCCGTATTCCGGCATTGGCGACAGCGGCCCGCAGGAATTGGACCACATGTCGGTGCTCCGGCTGGATCCCCGGGGCAATGACCAGTGGGATCTCGTGCGGGCCACCACGGATATCAGTCGACCCAACGGCATCCTGATCAGCCGCGACCAGCGCACGCTCTACATTGCCCAGAGCGACTACGGAGCCGACCGGCGCCGCGAGTTGCGCGCCTATCCCATCAACGACGACGGCTCGCTGGGCGAATACCGGACGCTGCACACCTTCGGCATCGACGGCGGCGCGGCCGACGGCGACATGCGCGGGCAGGGCAGCCAGGGCGTGCAGCGGGGCGTGGACGGCATGACGCTGGACGTGGACGGCAACATCATCGTCTGCGCCGGATGGGAAGCGGCCGGCCCGGGGCCGATCATCTACGTGTTTTCGCCCGAGGGTCGGGTGCTGGAAACCCACCCGATGCGAGTGGATCGGCCCACCAACTGCTGCTTCGGCGACGCCGATATGCGCACTCTTTACGTCACCACCGGGGGAGGCCACCTCTTTCGCGCCCGCACTGACCGCACCGGCTGGATCATGTGGCCCTAGCCTCGATTTGCCCTTGACAAGCCGCACCGTTCCCCCAACAATCTGCAAAACCGCATCCAGCACATCCTCCAGGAGATTACGCAATGACAACTGTGACCTCACACAACACCAACGTATACGTCGGCTTGGCCGGCGAGAGCGCCTTGATCATCGGCGCTGAAGGCACCCCGCTGGGCGAGGGTGGCATGTACCGGCTCACCGAGGGCCAGTCGGAGTGGGCCTGCATTGAGAACGGCCTGCCCGAAAACCCCCAGGTCCGCGCCCTGCTGGCCCACCCCGACGAGCCGGCCACCATTTTCGCCGGAACCCAGGACGGCGTGTATCGCAGTGACGACCGGGGCGAGAACTGGCGTCGCACCGACACCCTCAGCGGCGACGTGTGGTCCATGGCGGTCCACCCCAACGACTCGTCGATCATGTTCGCCGGATACGACGCAGGCCGCGTGTGCCGCTCCAACGACGGCGGCAACACCTGGCAGCAGATGAACACCGAGGGCATGGTGCATCCCCACATCACCATGAACCCCCATGAAATCTGCAAGCGCGTGATCGGCATCAGCATAGATCCGGCCTACCCCGACGACGTGTACGGCGCAATCGAAGTGGGCGGCCTCATCGCATCCCGGGACGGTGGGGACAACTGGTCCTGCATCACGGACGGACATTACACTCGCCTGGGGCCGGTGGACCTCCACGGAGTCCAGGTGAATCCCTCCAAGCCCGGCCTGGTGTACATCATCACCCAGTTGGCCATGTTCCGCAGCCGGGAGCGCGGGGAGTCCTGGGAGTTTGTGCCCATTGAGGAGATGTTCGAAGGCGGCAGCTACTGCCGCGACCTGGTCGTCGACCCCACCGACCCCAACCGCATGTACCTGGCCGCCGGGGCCGGCGGCGGCAGCGCGCCGGCCGGCACCGTAGACGCTGGCGTGCTGGTCCGGTCCACCGACGCCGGAGAGACCTGGGAGCGGGTGGACATCGGCGAGGTGGCCCCGGCCCGCATGTTCCAGATCGCCATCGACCGGAACGCGCCGCGCAACGTCTACTGCTGCGACCGCGACGGACACGTCTATTGCAGCAACGACGGCGGCAACGAGTGGACCCGGACCGACGTGCCGGTGGAGATGTCTCGCGGTCGTCACGTTTATCCGATGATTGCAGCCTGAGCGCGGCCCAAATCAGCAGGCCCGATTGGCAGGGGCGAATGATTATTCGCCCCTGCGTGATGCACGGTACCAGACAGACCACCGGAGGGAGCGAACCGTGTCAACCAACCCGTTGTGGAACGCCACTTTCCGCGTCGGCGAGGCCGACCTGGAATACATGACCCTTGAAGCCGCCGATTTGCCCGAGTCTCTGCTCGGATACCAGCTGGCCCGGAGCGGCCCGCTGGACAATCAGGAGATGGCCGAGAACGGTTTCAAGGGCAGCACGGCCGACCGCTTTCGCAACGCCGGACGCATCGGCGGGTTCATGCGGGAGTTCGTCCCCACCTCGGATGTGTCGCCAGCAAGCGGCGTGGATTTCGTGGGAGCGACGGTGGTGCACCTGTTCGAAAACCCGGACCAGGTTTCGGGTTGGATGTCGGATATCTTCGTCAAGGACTTTGAGGACAACGTGGGAGAGAGCGTTGGCTCCGGGCAGCAGATCGTGTCGGTGCAGAAGATCGAAACGGGCGGGTTCTACGACGAGTCGGTGGGGCTGTACGTGCTGCAAGGCGGCCCGGCGGGTCTGCTATCGTCAACGGTGATTGACTTCCGCGTGGGCCGTCTGCTGGGTGTAGCTTTCGTGGGTTCCATAGGTGAGCACGACCGCACGCCGCTGGCCACCGAAATGGCCCTGGCGCTTGAGAAACGCATGGTTCAGGTTGCGCTGGGTGTTTGACCACAAGCCCGAAGTCGCCCCATAGTGTTATGCCTACTCCAAATAAGACAACTCAGTGGATGCAGGTGGTATCTGCCCTGAAGGCTTTGGGCGGTATCGCCACACTGTCGCAACTCAACCGCGCCCTGCTCGCTCCGGGCGGGGCTGCAACTAACTGGGGAACCAAAACCCCGGAGGCGACGATACGACGTATAGTGCGTAACACACCCGACCACATCCACGTTCTCAAGCCCGGCCTGTACTGCCAGCGGGAGCTGGCGCCGACGTATGCAAATGACTACAATCTGCCCCGCGAAGGTGACCTCCCGACCAAAGTGGCGGAGCGGAACCACTGGTATTATCAAGGTCTGCTGCTCGAAATTGGCAACGCTCGGGACTACAAAACCTATGTGCCGGCGCAAGATAGGAACCGGGTCTTTGGCAATCAAAAGCTTGGGGAAGTCTGCGGCACAACGAAATTGCCCAATTTCGGGTATCAGCACTTTATGCGTAGGGCAAAGTCGGTGGATGTAATTTGGTTCAACAGGCGGAATATGCCCGCTGAATTGTTCGAGGTCGAATTCTCTACCGATATGCTGAACTCGCTGTCCAAATTCAACGAACTGCGTGATTTCTATACCCAATTCAGCATTGTTGCGCCGCCACATCGGAAGAATCATTTTGACGATCGGATCAACATGGATATGTTCCACGAAATTCGTCGGCGTGTCGCATTCATCAGTACCGACCGAATTGACTACGAACGCATCCCAACGAGGCGATGAATTAACCCGGAATGCGTGGTCTTGTTAGGTTTCCAAGGAAAGTATATCGGCAGATTTGTCGTAGGACCTCAGTGGCGCAATAGCCAGCGAACGACTAACCGATTTATAGAGCAAGATGGTTTCAGGTTTTCCAAATCCAGACGGATAGGAGGCTACTATGTGCGATGAAATCACTACTGCTGATGGCAGGGTATTGTTCAAAATCGATGAGGACAGAGTGCTGTCCGTTTTTATCCGCTCCGACTAGGCCGTAGAATGGGGCGTGCCCGTGGTTTTTGATGCAGACGAACTTTGGGGAATGGTCATGCCTGATGCCATGGCCGCCCATAATGCGGCGAAATCCCCTCCAGACTGCTGACGACCCGAGTTCATCGATTATGAGCCGGGCGCGGCGCCCGTTCCGGCCGGCACCTCAACGCCTACGTTCAATAATGACGGGTCGATCAGGATTATTGCGAGCATCCCCCAGCCCAGTATCAGCCCCACTGCGACCACCACAATTTCTGCCATGCCCAGGGGCATCCACCCCAGCCGGATGCCCAGCCGGTGCTGCCAGAACCGGTTGATGTTGGTCTGGGCGTGCCACATGATCCAGGAGAGCAGCACGGCCTGGCCCACCTGAATGGCCACGTAAGCAGCCTGTTGGGACGCGGTGAGCGGACCCTCGGCCGGCAGGATGAAGGACACCATCCCCAGCATGACGACGCCGAAATATATCAGCACGATGCGGGCCGGACTGAGCGTCGTCGGGACGCCGCGCTGCTCCATCAGCTCCTGGTACACCCGCATGTGGGCGTGGAGCCGGAAGAACTGGTAAATCGGCACCAGGAGAGATAGCGCGTGCATCACCGGGAAGGCGATTTCGCCCGTGTGTTCCCGGTACTGCCGCCACGTGGCAAACATCCAGTAGAAGATGTAAAGGCCTGAACTGAGCACCGTGAGCGCGATGATGCGTCCGGGCGGGATGTAGTAGGGGAAGGCGTCGTCCCGCGGTCCGGCGTAGGTCGGCTCCGACCCCATCGAGGCGCGGTCGGGCGTGGCGGGACCGCTTTCGGGTCTGTAGGGAGCGCCGGCCAGCCGGTCAATCTCGGCCGTGGCGGCTGGTGGAGAGCCGGCGGGATGAAGTTCGGCTCCGCAGGTGCCGCAGAAACGGTGCTCGGGAGCGTGGACGGCGCCGCACCGAGAGCATACTAAAGAGTCGCCGGAAGTGGTCATGATCTAACGGCGACTGCGCAGAAAATTGGGGGCGGACACATCGCCGCCCCAGTACCGAACGCCGAAAGCAACGATCAAGCCTTGCCCCACACCACCGGATTGCTGAGCGTTCCGATGCCGTTGACGGTGATGTCGCAGACGTCGCCGTCTTTCATGTTCTCGGTGGCGCCGTCGGTTCCCATCCACAGCACGTCGCCGGGAACCAGGGTGAGGTACTTGCTCATGTCGCTGATGTACTCGCGCACCCCGAAGATCGCCGTGTTGAGGTCGTACTCGCCGACCACGCGCTCGTTGACCTGGATGGTGACGTGCAACTCGTCGGGGTCAAGGCCGGTGGCGATCCAGGGCCCCATGGGCTTGAAGGTGTCGGTGTTCTTGGCGCGCCACATGGTGCGGTCGTTGCGCTGCCAGTAGCGCTCGCTGACGTCGTTGCCGATGGTGTAGCCGAGGACGTAGTCCAGGGCCTCGTCCTGGCTGACGTTGCGGCACTCCTTCCCGATGACCACGACCACCTCGCCCTCGTACTGGAGCTCCTCGGTGGCGTCGGCGGGCACCATGATGGGATCGCCCTGGCCCGTGAGGGCGTTGACCGCGCGGTAACCAACGTCGGCCTTCTGGGGAAGGTTGGGCTCCTCGCCGCGCATGTGGGCCGCCCAGGTTACGTGCTCGGGGAAGTTGATGCCGGCGGCGTAGAAGGTGGGTGGGACCACCGGCGGGAGCAGTTTGACGGAACTCAGCGCGTACTTGCTGCCCGATTCCTTGAGGCCGTCGAACAGGCCTCCCTGGACTTCCACGACGGTGTCGCCGTCAACGATGCCGTGGGCTACCCGATCTCCCGTGCGAAACCTGCAAATCAGCATGGCCGTCGCCTCCTGTGGTGCGGTGAATGATGGTGCTCCTATTGTCGGCGTCAATTCTGGCATCATCCCTGAACCGGGTCAAGCAGGATGATGCAGCATCGGCTGGATGGCGGCAAAGGTCAGGGGGCGACGATATCACCCAGCAGGGTACGGATGCGGTTGGCAAATGCGTCGGCTTGCTGACAAGCGTCGGCGGCCTGGGTTTCGGTGAAGACCGTTGCCACAACGTAATCCGCAGATATGCGCATTGGGGCGAGTCGTCCAATCACAGAACTCCATCCGCTTTCGACTAATCCCGGCTGTACTATATGTTGGCTGAACAAAATGTTGACACCGCGATGATTACGGGTGCTGATTTCGTACAACTCCAACGAAGCCTTTGCGGCGTGAAATACCGCATAATAAGCACGGGAAATCGCATCAGCGTAGAAACCATGCTGAAGACAAAGCTGGGCGACTTGAAGGCAACTCTCAGCCCGTCGCCATTCCGCAATCGTCTGGGCTTCGCTCACAACGCGCTAACCCCGTCTTTCGCCAGGTTGTAAATCCAGCCCTTTTCGCGCTTCGATTCCTCCCATTCCTTCATGGTGTAAGGGAAAATCGTTGGGGCCACGAAGAAAATGGTTGTGTCCAGCAGAATCCCCAGGTCAGCAACGTCCCGCGCTTTCTCGTGGTCGTCTCCTTTGATCAGCACCAGCGTGTTGAAATCTACGTCGAGGTCGGAAATCCCCCGCGCGTACGGGCCAAAAATGATGATGTCTTCCACCAGGCCGGGGAACTTTTCATCCAATTGCCGGCGGTATTCGTCCACCCAGGCCTGTTCGTCAGCGCTCAAGTTCAGCATCTTGCCTAGCCTCCGTCGGTCAGTCGATGCGGTTGCTTACGCGGCATCGGTTGCGTTGCGCGTTCAATTCTAGCATTCCGCAACGAGCCACTCACGACAAATTGGACCGACCGGCCGTGTGGTAAGATATCCGCCGTCGCAACGGCATTAGGATGCTGTCGCGCGCAACCATAACCGACAATGGCAAGCAGGTGCGAATACGGTATGCAGCAGCCCGAAACCACACTGATTTACTGGGCGCCCAGTCGGGTGAGATTCAACCTGACCCTGATCCTTGCCGCCGCCGTCATCCTGTTTGGCCTGTACCAACTGTTCATGGACGCCCGCCGGGGGGATGACGTTCCCGCCGAGCCTGCCGCGCAAACCGAGCAGTCAAGCGGAGAGGCCGAAACGCCCGCTCCCAGCCGCAGCGGAGGCAGCGGCGCCTGGCTGCTGATAGTCGTCGGCTTGGGTGTGGGCGCGTACTCGTGGCTGACGTCACCGCGGCAGTACCGCGTGTATTCCGACGCGCTGATCATCATGTTCGGCACGCCCAGACGACGCACCATCCACTTCAGCGACATTCGTGAAGTGGTTAGCGACCGCGGCTTCATGGGGGACCCGCTGCGCGTGTACACCATGAACCGGCGTCGTATTCCCCTCCAGGTCCGCGAGCCCGAAGAGATGCACCGGTATTTGGATGGGGCCCTGGCTGACTTCCGCCGCGCCTACCCGCAGTATGCGCCCCCGCCGGAAGAACCCGAACCGGGCGAAGCCGCGCCCGACGTGGTGGAATCTACGTCTACCGACGGGTCTCAGCCCGCCAACGACGTCGGTCCCGATCCGGCCCCCGCCGACAGCGCCACCACCGAAGCTTCTGCGCCCGCCGAACCTGACCCTCCACCCGAGCGCAGTCCGCGCTCCCGTCGTCGCAGTCTCCGGGATGACGCCCCCTCCGACGGCGATGGGGGCGACAACCGTCCGCGGATCAGCTAGCGCGGCTCTACGGCTCCTCATTTACGATCCGCAGCAATTGCTCGCGGATCGTTTTTGTTTCGGCGGCGAGGTCGACCGTAGCGAAGCGGATCCGGTGGCCCTGTATCGTAGCCGCCTCGTCGTAGTCCTCGCCGACGGAAGGGTAGAGCAGGACGCCGGTTGCGGTGCGCCACAATGGATCTCCGGCGTCTTCCTGTGACCGCAGGTAGGCGTACATCTGGTAGATGTTGCCTGACCTGAACGTCTCCTTACCCTGCTGGCCAGAGGTCACTGGAGACATGAACTTGGTGTCGATGACCACACGGTGGCCGTTTGCGGCATTCCCTGCTGGGTTTCTCTCCAACGTGATGTCCGTGATCATCTGAGGCATCAGATCGTGCACACTTGGTTCAGATGTTTCCACGTCCCAGCTCATGCCGCGCCCATGGTATACAGCCCAACCTCGATCCTGCAAAACCGCTTCGTAGAACCCGGCGACTGCGTACTCGTACAGTTTCCAACCTGGATTGGCGTCGGGGTCCGCCATTGCCAGCAGCGCGTTGCCTGACTGCTCAGTGGGAATAGCCAGGTCAAACGCCAGCCGCGCGGCTGCCAGCATTTGCCGCTCTTCCGCATCCGTCCAGCCGGCGCCGCTGCGCAGGATATGGCTGCTAACGCGACGGGCATCGGGCTCATGCCGTACCCCAGCGGAGCCAAGCCTTGCGGCCACCTCGCGGCATCTCTGGGCCATCGACTCCCGTTTGACGACCCTGGCCAGCAGTAGCAAAGCTTCTCTGACGCATCGGTTGCGCGGCGTGTCGATGGTGAGCTCGTCAAATGCGCACGCCACCTGCCCGCGTTTCAGCAATTGCCGCCGTTCGGTTCGCAGCAGGTCGATGCGTCCGCGCACGCGATTGAGGACGTCGGCTCGCCGGCGGTAGCCCACGGTGAGGTTGCGCCGCATCCGGCGTGCCACCGCGCTGGCGAGGAGTTCGGCCACCAATTCCGGTATGTCGTCCGGCGCCTCTTCCAGTTCGACCCGTCGTGCCTCCGGCAGTTCTTTGTACAGCTGCGAGGCGTACAGCAGGAGCAGCCAAATGTTGCGGATCGGGATGCGGCCGATGAATCCGGCAGTGGCGGTTTCCGCCAGGGTGGTCATGTGGTACTCAACAACTTGGATCGGGCTTGAGTGACCCTTTCAGGGTTGTCGAACCAGTACTCGTGCAGCAGCGGGACAATCTCGGTTTCCACGACCTGCCCAAACCATTCGTCGGGATCCTCGATGGATGCGCCTGGTGCGGGCGTCACAAAACTGTGCCCGATGCGGAACTGGCGGCCCAGGTTGCGGTCAGCGGCGATCTCCTCGTTCAGCGCGTTGATGCGCTGGGCAATGCCGTCGAGGAACGCGGAATCAATGCTATATTCATGCTGAACCCACTCTCGCCAGGTATCGTTGAGCATCGGCTCCAGGTCGAAGAAGGCGAACCGGCGGCGCAACGCCATATCGACCATTGCCAGCGAGCGGTCGGCCAGGTTCATCGTGCCGATTACGTACACGTTTGGCGGGATGTATACGCGCTCGCCAGGTTCACAAGGGTAGGCCAGAGCCAACGCTTCAGCCGGGGTGCGTTTGTCCGCCTCCAGCAGCGTGAGCATCTCGCCGAAAATCGAGGCCGGATTGCCCCGGTTGATTTCCTCGATGACCATTACGTAGTCGCTGTCCGGATCTTCCCGCGCATCCTCCACTACTTGGAGGAACGGCCCGTCTACCAACTCAAGCCGTCCGTTGCCTTGAGGCCGCCAGCCGCGCACAAAATCCTCGTAGGACAGGTTGGGGTGGAACTGCATGGGCCGGACTTTGTCATCGTCCTTGCACCCGATGAGCGCGTAGGCCAGCTTTTTCGCGAGCCATGTTTTGCCGGTGCCGGGAGGTCCTTGGAGTATTAGGTTCTGCTTGTTTTGGAGGCGGTGGATCATCGAGTCCAGTGTGGGTTGGGCGAGGAAGCAGCCTTCGGCGATTATGTTATCAATAGTGTAAACCGTTTTCTGTGCCGGAATAGCTGGCACGAGCGACTCGGTAGTGCCTGTTTGTCGAGAAAGGCTACGGTCACCGAAGCGTTCCCTGTACTGCGGATCGTTGCGAAATCGGTCGATATCCTGCGGTTCGTTGTCGAATGCAAATGCGATCAGTGCGTCGGTTTTCCAGTCGCCTGGATGCACCGCATGTATCGTCTGCGCGTACATTGAGAAATACCATTCTCGCGGAGGGTTGACTCGTGTCCAATCAACGTCCAGGAAGCGGCCGTCACCCATGTTCCGCGTGACGATGCCGGTGGCTTTGATCAACATACCGGGGACGTATTTGCCTCTGTTGTCAAACGGTAGGTCATGCTGCCGTCCATACCTCGCTTTGATGACGATACGATCGCCACGTCGAACGGATTTAACAATGTCCGCCGAGAAATGCTCTTCGTCCCACCCGTTCTCCCAGATACCTTCCCGCAAAAATCGCTCCATCTGGTCGTCTGTGCTGCCCCACGCAGCGCCGACAAACCAAACGGGACGTGTGTTGCCATTGTTGGCGGGCATGACCATTGCCAGTGTCTCCCTGTTCGCTCTTGCGCTTGCCGATACACAGCGCGGGTGGGAGACGAGTATATCAGCGTCCCCCGCCCTGGCAGAAATATCGCCCATGCTACAATGCCGTTGCACCCGGTGCGGAAGCCTGCCGGTCTCGGAACTAGCCCAAGTCCACGGAGGGGTGCGCCATGTTCAAAGCCAACATTACCACCAACGAGGAAGCCCGAGCTTACGTTGAGGCGCTGATAGAGCAGGCCGGCGGCTCGGAAGCCTATGCAGAAAGCTGGCGGCAGTACGCTGAGCTGTTCCGTCAGTTCGTGCGAAAGGAAAAGGAGTTGCGCCAAAAGTACCCGGACAAGTTTGTGGCCATCGCGCCGGGCGACGTGCTGGTGGTGGGCGACACTCGTGAGGAAGTCCGGCGTCGCCTCGACGAAAAAGGCATCGCCCCTAACGAGGCAATCATAGATTTCCTGGACGTTAACTCCGGGCCGCTGGTCGTATGATTGTCGGCGAGGTTCGGGAATTAGACCGTCCCTATCTCCGTTGCCGTTTGTCCTTGCCACGATTGGGCATAGTCAACGAAATCAGGTTTCTGGTGGACACCGGAGCCGATGCCAGTTACCCGCATCCCGGCGATGGCACGGACATAAGCGTTCCTTTTGACCTGCTGCAAGGCCGCTCTACGTCGCAGGGCATTGGCGGCGTGGCGTCTTACTTCCCTGAGCCCGCGGTGCTCATGTTCTACGACGAAGCTGCGGGCCAATATCATGGATACCGGATCGATATAAACGTCGCCAAGCCCGATGATGTCAGCGACCGGATCCCATCGCTGCTGGGGCGGGACGTCATCCGGCGCTGGCAAATGGACTACGACCCGACGTACAGCAAGCTGGAATTCACGGTCCGTGACTCCGACTTCACCATCGGCGTCCAGTGACCAAGTGGAGCACGCGCAATGACCACCGCCAAAAAGCTGCTCACCGCCGACGATCTCTTGGCCATGCCCGACGACGGCAAGCGCTACGAGCTGATCCGGGGGGAGCTGATTACAATGCCGCCAACCAGTCACAATCCAACCAGGGTAGCGATGCGGTTTGGACGACGCATTGGCAACTTCGTGGAGGAGCATGACCTGGGCCACGATGTTGGCGCAGATGCCGGCATACATATCGAGCGAGACCCGGATACGGTACGAGCGCCCGACTACGGCTTCATATCCTACGAGCGCATGGCGGAACCGCCGCCCCTGCGCGGCTACGCCCAGGTGATACCAGATCTGGTGGTGGAAGTAGTATCGCCCAGCGACAGACAGCCGGACGTCGACGCCAAGACGCAGATGTGGCTGGATGCCGGCGTGAGGCTGGTTTTGGTGGCGTATCCCGAAACGCAGGAAGTGTACGCCCATCACGATGACGGTTCGGTGGCGCGTTATGGCATGGGTGATACGGTGGTTGGCGATCCCGTGCTGCTCGGGTTCGCCTGCCCGGTGGCCGATATTTTCGCGTTCGGGCCACGCCGGCAATAGACCGCCGGCCTTTTAGTCTTCGGCCAGATCCAGCGCTCCGCAGAACTGGCGGGCCACGCAGTCAGCCATTGACTCTATATCCACCGCCCACCCCAGCTCCGCGGCCATGCTGGTCACCGCGCGGTCGGTGATGCCGCAGGGGATGATGCCGTCGAACATGGTCAGGTCGGGGTCAACGTTGACGGCGAAACCGTGGTAGGCGACGCCGCCGGCAATTTTCACGCCGATAGCCGCGATTTTGCGCCGGCCGTCTGATGTCCAAACGCCGGTGCGGCCGTCGACGGTGGTGGCGGTCAGGCCGAAGTCGGCCAGCACGTTGATGATGACCCGCTCCAGGGTGCGCACGTACCAGTGAGGTCCGCCGCGGCCGCGCAACCGGATGACGGGGTAGGCGACCAGTTGGCCCGGGCCGTGGTAGGTGATCAGGCCGCCCCGGTCGGTTTCGACGACGGTGATGCCGCGCTCTGCCAGCGTTGATTCATCCAGCAAGAGGTCGCTGTCGGGCGCGAGGCGACCGCGGGTGTAGGTGTGGGGATGCTGAAGGAGCAGCAGGGTTTCGGGTTGGGTACCGTTGCGGACGCCGTTGGCGATGCGGACCTGCCAGTCCCACGCCTCCCGGTAGCCCACCACGCCGGCCCGCATGACGCGGCAGGTTCCCTGACCCTCCGCAATGTCCGCGCGGTCAATAGATGGGCGTGTCGCCATCCATCGCCTCGAGGCGATCCTTCACCGACTGCATGAACGCGCCCGATTCGGCGCCGTCGTTGATCCGGTGATCGAAGGACAGGCACAGGTTCATCATCCAGCGAATTGCGATGGCGTCGTTGATGACGACGGGTCGCTGCTGAACGGCCTCGGTGGTCAGGATTCCGGCCTGGGGGTGGTTGATGATCGGCCCGCCGAGGACGCTGCCCAGGGCGCCGGTGTTGTTGACCGTGAAGGTTCCTCCCTGCACGTCCTCCAGCCGCAGGGTTCCGCCGCGCGCCCGTTCCGACAGATCGGCGACGGCGTGCGCCAGCCCCGAGATGCTGAGCCGGTCCGCGTCGTGGATCACCGGCACCACCAGGCCCGACGGCGCGGCCACGGCGATGCCCAGGTTGATGCGTCGCTTGAGGATGATGCAGTCGTCGCCCCAGGACGAGTTCATCGTCGGGTTGTCCTTCAGCGCGGACGCCACCGCCTTCAGCGCAAAGGGCAGGTAGGTCAGGTTCACGCCCTCGCGGGCACGGAACCGATCCCGCTCCCGGTTGCGCAGGCCGACCAGATTGGTGATGTCCACTTCCACCATGCTCCATGCGTGGGGGATCTGGGTCACCGAGCGCACCATGGCGTCGGCGATCATGCGGCGCACGGGAGTGAGCGCTACGCGCTCCTCGTCGGCGGACGGAGCGGCCGGTGCAACCGCAGGCGCAGCAACTCTGGGCGCAGTTTCGGGAGCCACTGTCGCGACGGTCACCGCCTGGGTTTCCAGGAAGCGCAGCACGTCGTTCCTGGTGACGCGACCGCCCATGCCGGTGCCGGTGATGCGGTCCACGTCCAGGTTGTGCTCGGCGGCCAGCCGGCGCACCGCCGGGGAGAGGCGGTTGGGTGCGCGTTCGACGTTGGTCTCCCGGTCCTGGTCGACCGCCCGGATCACGGTGGGTTGGACTGCTGAGGCTGGCGCGAGCTCGGCCGGGGGCTGCTCGTCTTCCTGACTCTGCGCTTCCACCGCCGATCCACCGGTGGGGCCCACGGGCCTGGCGTCGGTGATGAGATAGGAGGTTGGCGTCGGTGATGCAGGTGTGGAGGGCGGTGCTGGAGTTGGGGCGGGAGCGGGTGCAGCCGCCGGTGCTGCTGAAGCCGCTGGCGTGTGACCAGTGGTAGGCCCGCTACCGTCTTCCACTTCCGCGATGGGCGCGCCCATGGGGACCGTCTCGCCCTCCTGGGCGATGATGCGCAGCAACTCCCCCGCCACCGGGGACGGGACTTCCATGGTCACCTTGTCGGTCACCACCTCCACCAGCGGGTCGTACCGTTCCACGCGGTCGCCCGGCTGCTTGAGCCACTTGCCGATGGTGCCTTCGACGACGCTCTCGCCGACATGGGGAAGTTCGATCAGTTGGGCCACGGGACAGTCCTCTTGAGAATCAGATTGCCACGCTGCGCTCGCAATGACAGCGCAGCAAGGATGCTAGTAGGCTGCGAGTCGGCGCAGCTCGGAGGCGATGGCGTCCGGGCTGGGCATGTAGGCATCTTCGAGGGTCTGCGCGAAGGGCATAGTGGGAACGTCGGGTCCGCAGAGGCGGGCGATGGGCGCGTCCAGGTACTCGAAGGCTTCGTCGGCGGCCAGCGCCGCGATCTCAGCGCCGATGCCGCCGCTGATGTTGTCCTCGTGGACCACCAGCAGCTTGCCGGTCTTCTTCACCGAATCCAGGATGGTCTCGGTGTCCAGTGGCTTGAGCGTCCGCAGGTCGACGACCTCCGCGCTGATGCCATCGGCGGCCACCGCCTCCGCCGCAGCCAGGCAGTAGTGCATCGCCAAACCGTAGCTGACCACCGTGACGTCGGAGCCGGCTCGCTTGATGTCAGCCGGCCCGATGGGCAGGGTGTACTCCCCGTCGGGCACTTCCCCGCGAACCAGGCGGTAGGTCTTCTTGTGCTCCAGGAAGATGACCGGATTGTCGTCACGAATGGCCGACTTGAGCAGACCCTTGGCCTCGTAAGGAGTGGACGGCGTGACCACCAGCAGGCCGGGGGTATGGAAGAACAGGGCCTCCACGTTCTGCGAATGGTAGAGTCCGCCGCGGATCCCGCCGCCGTAGGGGATCCGAACGGTCATCGGGACCTTCAGCGCGCCGTTGGTGCCGTAGTGGACGCGGGCGGCCTCGCCGATGAGCTGGTTTACGCTGGGCCAAACGAAGTCGGAGAACTGCACTTCGGGTATCGGCCGCATCCCGCGGAACGCGGCACCCAGGGCGATGCCCATGATCGACGCCTCGGCCAGCGGGGAGTCGATGACCCGTTGCGGCCCGAAATCTTCGATGAACCCCTGGGTGGCCAGGAATACGCCGCCGCGCTGTCCCACATCCTCGCCCATCACGAAAACGCGCTCGTCCCGCTCCATCTCTTCGTGGAGCGCAGAACGCACTGCTTCAATTACGGTCATTTCTGCCATAGCATCGCCCCTGTACGCTGATTTTTGCCGCTGCCAGTATCGGGGCGGGATCAGCAGCGTTTTGCGCCATCCTCTGCTTCCTCTTCCGGTGGGAAGATAAGGTCCGGGTCTATCCCCGCTTCCATCAACCGGGCTCGCCCTTCGGCGATTGTTGCTGCGCGACCCTCGGCGCGGCCCGCAGCGTGGCCTTCGGCGCGAAGCCTCCGCCTTTGTGGTTCCACCAGTTTTTCGTTGAGAAATGTCGCCAGTACCATGATGTCTCCTTTGACCGCGTTAGTCGCGGCGATCAGGATTTGGTAGGTGCTGCCGGCGACGCCCAGCGCGATCAGGGCAACGGCTACCCAAGTCAGAAGGGGCGGCGTATCCAGCTTCGCTGCCGTCTCCGCTCCGTACCATAATATCAGAGCGTAAAGGGCTGCCATTAAGGACAGGCGGATAACCTTGCCCAAGTAACGCAGGATACGTCCTCGGAAGTTGCGCGGCCCATGTTGCCGCTAGACATACAAATGGTCGCCGATGGTCGCGGCGTCCGGAGGCTGGGCCGCGTCGGCAAAGTCGGTTGCGTCGTTGACCTGCTGCTGGGCTTCAGCGAGGAAGGCGTCCAGTTGCTCCTGGGCAAGTATGCCACGCTCCACCATCTGGGCCGGGAACACGGCCACCGGATCAAACTGACGGGCGGCCTCCAGCGCGTCGCGGTCCCGGTAGCGCCGGTCGTCGTCGTCCGTAGTGTGGGGCATGAAGCGCTCCAGTTTCATCTCGATCAGCACGGGGCCGGCGCTGCGGGCGTGGGCGATGCCCTGCCGGGTTGCCTCGTAGCAGGCGACGAGGTCCAGGCCATCGATCACAAACCCGGGGAACCCGTAGCCCTCAGCCCTGGCAGCGACGTCGCTGATGACCATCTGTGCGTCCTGGGGTGTCGAAATGGCGTACTTGTTGTTCTCGCAGAGGAAGATGACGGGGAGCCGGTGGATGGCCGCGAAGTTCATGGCCTCGTGGGTCTCGCCCTGGCTGGTCGCCCCGTCGCCGAAATAGCTGATGGTCACCGTCTGTTCGCCCATCATCTTGCAGGCCAGCGCGTATCCGACGGCCTGGGTCAGCCCGGCGGCGACGACGTTGGATATCTGGATGATGTTTCGCGGCAGGTCGGCTCCCTGCAGCGGGAACTGGCGCGCGCCCGAGTATGGTTCTCCCTCCTTGCCCATGAACGACAGCATCACCTGTCGAGGCGTGAGCCCGGCGGCCATCTTGACCGCCAGGTCCCGGTAGTAAGGGAAAAGGAAGCAATCGCCGTCCTTCTGGGCCGCCAGCAGCGAGCCGAGTTCCGCCGCCTCGTGTCCCTGGCATGATGCCGCGATGGGCACCTTGCCCTGCCGGTTCATCATCCAGATGCGCTCGTCCATCGTCCGCACCAGGACCATCTGCCGGCAGACTTCGACGAGGTCGTCGGCGGTGAGGCCGGCGGGGAGCGCCTCTGCGTCGGCTAGCCTCTGGGCGACGGCGACTGCGCCGTTAGCGTCGGTCTGGCTGGGTAAAGAGCTCGCGGCCTGCGTCATCGGGCTGGTCATCTCCTCCGCGCCGTAAGCGCAAGTGAGCGGCCTCGGCCGCCGGCTCAATCATAGACCAACCGGGGCGGGGGTGGCAAACGTTGATTACTAGGCAGTTGACTACGAGTCAACCACCCTATAGCATTAAGGTGAGATTGGGGATGGTTACGGTTGGCGAAAGGCGTGTGCAACATACGTCTTTCGTTGAACGCTGGCAGAGCCGGCGGGCGACGGTTTTGGAGTAGTACGAGACGTCGTTGAGGGCCAGGGTAGTTCCCAATCTGCGTAAAAAGCCCCGGACTACTCCCGGGGCTTTTCCTTATTGCGGCAGGATAGTGAGCCCCCTCCCATCCGCACTGCCTTGTTGCAATATCTTGGATTCCAGCGCATCCCAAGCTCGGTTAGGCTGTTTCGGGTCGATGAAATGCCGCCCGATTGGTCGCGCAGTCAGGTCTGCAATTTGCAATCCAGCGGAGTTGGTTTTCTTGTCTGCAAACTGGACGGCAAATTCGGGCATGGCCTTGTTCAATGAATTTGTACCATCTTGGACAAGTTGAAACGCCATTTCCAACTGCCTATCTTCCTTCGAGCCCCTGCTCTCAATGATTATATGCGTCCTCAGTTCCTGTTGGCCTGCGCTTTCCAAGTAGCTGTGAAGACGCTCGACACACGCATTGAAGGTAAGTTCGTAAGGGTCAGCCATAGAGAAATCACGGTCGTCCAGCTGGCGCTTGTCAAAGACGGCCGCCATTATGGTGAAATCCACTTCTCTGATTAGTCTATCTAGCCCTGCCATGAAACGGGCCTGTGCTTGCACGTCCCGCAAAAAGGTGAACGGTGGTCGCTGTAGACGTATTTCGTTCTCGTGTAGCACGACCATATCGTGCCCGAACTGCTCGAACTTGAACGCCGTTACTGCGGGTAGCACGGACCCAGCGTACTCGTCCTTGCGAAAGACGCAAAAGTTCAGCACAAAAACGGGATAGTTTGCGTCTATTGACGCCGAATTGGGATCTCCGCTCTCATCCGCGTAGATGATGTAATCGCTGTACTCTGCCGCGGTCCTCGCTGTCACCACGCCTTCACCCGACATAGGTATTTCGGAAACGATACAGGGTGAACTCCGGCTCCACCGGGGCGACGGGCATGTATTGGTCGGCCTCTTCAATCTTGGCGACAATGAACCAGGGGCCGGGTTCGCGCATGGCCCGGCCGAACGTCTCTTCCAGCGTTTCGAGGTCGTTCACGGTGGCGGTTTTGGTGATGCCGCAGGAGTTGGCTACCTCTTCCAGGTTGGTATTGGTGGCCGTGTGGCTGTCCTGTCCGCCGGTCTGGCCCCACATCTCGTTGTCCCAGACCACCACAACCAGGTTTGACGGGTTCTCCCGCCCGATGGTGGCGATGGCGCCCAGGTTCATCAGCAGTGATCCGTCACCGTCCAGCGAGATAACCTTGTCGTCGGTGGACAGGGCCATGCCCAGGGCGATGGACGAGCACAGCCCCATGTTGCCGTAGGTGTAGAAGTTCCGGTCCCGATGGCCGGCGTGGAAGAGTTCATCGCTGGTGGGGCCGAGGTTGCCGACGATGGGCGAGTCCCCGGCGTGGCGCAGAACCAGTTGGGTGGCGTCGAACCTAAGCAATTTTGCCTCCGTGGAGCATGGGGGTCATGCAGATGGCGACCGGATTGCGGTGGGCGTGGCACAGCTTCATCACGCCGTCCAGCAGCGTGTCCATCCGGTCTTCGCTTTCTATGGTGTAGTGGGCGATGCCGAACAGATCCAGGATGGGCTTGGTGTTGCGGCCCATGGCGACCTGGGCGATGTTGAACTCGCCGACCTGTCCGCGCAGGTTCATGAAGATGGGGATGGGAGTGCGTGACGGCAGGCACAGGCTGGCGATGCCGTTGATGCTGTTGCCGAACCCGCTGGACTGCATGAACACGGCCGCGTTCCGCCCCACAGCGTAGCTGCCAACGGCCACGCCGACCGCTTCCTCCTCGCGGGTGCAGGACACCAGGTGAAAGAACGGGTCCTCGTTGATGATGCTGGTCACCCGGTCGATGGAGATATCGGGCACGTAGGCGATGAGCGACGTGTCCCACTTCTTGAGGGTTTCAACGATGGTCTCGGCCCAGATCATTGGGAACTCCTTGCGTTGCGAATCGGCGGCCAGTATAGCGCAAGTCGGCCCCCATCGCCCCAGGAGCGAGGAGGGCCGCAGGAAGATGGGATTTCGGTTACAGCCAGGCGGTGACTTCATCCGCCGGCGCGCGAACTGAGGCCGACGGGCGCGCCGGCTGGCCGATGAACAGCGCGCCGACCATGGTCCAGTCGGCTTCGCCGCCCATGGTCTCGGCGAGGGCGGGATGGCGGGTGGTGTTGCCCGTGCTCCAGTCCCCGGCCAGGCCTTCGGCCACGGCGGCCAACAGCAGGTTCTGCACCGCGCAGCACGCCGCCGCGTAGTTCTCCTGGGTCATTTCTTCGCTGTCGGCGGGGACGCTGTACACGTAGATCAGGGCTGGCGCGTCGAGCACACGCTGGCGGCTGCCATCGGCGTTCTCGTGGTTGCCGCTGCGGGCGAACAGGTTGTCGTAAGCGAGTTGGGCCACCTCCGCGCGCTTCTCGCCGCCCTTCTCCAGCACGAAAAACCGCCACGGATTGGTGAGCCGGTGGTTGGGAGCCCAAACGGCCGCGTCCAGCATCCGTTGCAGAGACTCGCGGCTGGGCACATCGTCGGTGAACTCGTTGTTCATGCGGCGGTTGTGAATGGCCTCGTAGACGGTGGTGCCGGTCTCCGGCGCTGTGACGTTCCCGCTTCGCAATCGGCTGCTTTGTGTCATCTCAATTACTCCTGTTTAGGATAGATTCAACACAATGATAAGTGCTGACACTATAGCGAGAAATGTTGCGCCAAACAAGCGGTTGTCGGCAGATAACGAGCCTGGCCGACTCGGCCGCGATGACTTTGACGGTTGCGTGGAATACAATGACGCCACGCCGAGCGGCTACGAAGATTTTTCGCGTAATGTTGATACGCCGGCCCGGCTCGATCAAGACCGTAACCCCCAACCTGATCCAGGAGGACAACATGGCATTGCAATGGGAGCACGTCGCCGGACCCTTCAGCCGCCTGACCGAAGGCCCCGCCTGGGACGGCCGACGCCTGCTGTTCACCCACATCCCCGAGAGCCGAATCATGGCCTACCATCCCGACACCGGCGAGTGCACCGTCTACCGGGAGAACACCAACCACACCAACGGGCTGGCCTTCGACGCCGAGGGCCGGCTGTACGGTTGCTGCTCCGGCGGGCGATCCATCGTCCGGTTCAACGAAAACGGCACCACGTCCACCGTCGTCGACCGCCTCGGTGACCAGCGGTTGAACACCCCAAACGACTTGGCCATCGACCGGCAGGGTCGCATTTGGTTCAGCAACCCGTGGAACGCCGGGAACATCGACCCCAGCGAGCAGCCCGAGCTGGACGGCCGGGACATCCTGCGCGCTGACCCCCAGCCCGATGGTTCGTACACCTGCCAGCAGGTGACCTTCGACACCACCGGCACCAACGGCCTGCTGGTTTCGCCTGACGACCAAACCCTCTACATCATTCAGACCGACAACGAGCCCGGCGCCGTGCGGGAGCTGCGGTCGTATCCGATCAACGCGGACGGATCATTGGGTCAGTACATCGTGCTGCACCAGTTCGGCACCGACCATCGCGGCCCCCAGCGCGGCATCGACGGCATGTGTCTCGACTCCGAGGGCAACATTGTCGGCACGGCCGGCAACTGGGCCAGCGGCCCCGGCCCCATGCTCTACGTTTGGACGCCCGAGGGGCGTGTGCTGGAGACGTACCCCATGCCGGTGGGGGTCGACATGCCCACCAACTGCTGCTTCGGTGACGCCGACCAGAGCAGCCTGTACGTCACCACGCTGGGCGGACACCTGCTGCGCCTGCGCAACACCGGCCGCCGGGGCTGGATAATGTGGCCGCCGGCACGCTGAAAGCGGTTTTAGCGGCTCATGGGCTCGCTTGGGCTGCCGGGATCGGGTTGGCCGTCGTGCCGGTGTACTACGGTACGGCGACCACGGCTGCGATCCCGGGCGGGCCGCCGGGCGAAACTGTCCGATACACGGCCACGCTCATCGAAGCGAACGGTGCACTGGGTACGGTTCCTCTGCTGATGTTGCCTGTGCTGCTGACCGGGTTGGCGGTGCTTGTGGTTCGCTGTGTCGCCGCCGGCCGAGCGGCCAGACGGTGGCTTTTATGGACAACCACCGTTGCTCTGCTGGGGTTCTGCGTGGTGGCGATCATGTCCATCGGCGCGCTTTACCTGCCGGCCGCCGCGGCACTGCTATTGGGCATCGCTCTGGACCCCGACGCAAAGGAATTGAGCCCGCCCCAACAAGCCAAATAACCGGACGATAGATCACAGTCCAGGAGGAATCAAAATGGACGTTTTCAATGCGATCAGAACCCGCCGCACCATCCGCGACTTCACCGATGCCCCGGTGTCCGACGCGGTGCTGCACAAGATCCTGCAGGCGGCCCGCTGGGCGCCCAGCTCCAGCAATACCCAGCCCTGGCACTTCATCGTCGTTCGCGACCCCGACACCATCAGGCAACTCGGCGAAATCTGTACCCAGGGGACGTTTATCGGCAAATCCCAGGTTGCCATCGCCATCGTCATGGACGGAGCCCGCCGCGCGCAGCTGGACGCCGGCCGCGCCCTGCAACAGATGGAGCTGGTGGCCTGGTCGGAGGGTCTGGGCACCTGTTTCGTCGGCGTCCGCGGCGAGGCGCAGGACCAGGTCAAGTCCCTGCTGGGCATCCCCGAGGAGATGGAGTTGGTCACCGTGCTCCCCTTCGGCTACCGCGTCATGCGCGAGCCGGGGACCGGCACGCCGCGCAAGCCCATGTCGGAGATCGCCCACGGCGAAAAATTCGGCCAGCCGCTGACCTTCGCGGACTGATTGGTTGACCTGCACCGGCAATCAGGATGTATCCTGATGCCATGAGCGACGAACCGCAACGCTCAACTCAGGAGCGCGACGACGACCACAACGACAGCGTAATCTACAAAATCGGGCGGGGCTCGAAATGGATTGTGCCGGTGACAGCCCTCAGCGCCGCCGCCATGTCTATAGCTCGGCTGACCATAACGCCACCCGGTTGGCTGCAAAAAGCTGCCGACGCCGCCGAAGATGTATCGCCGCTGGACCCGGACCCCATCGTCTGCCTGACCTTGAGCGGGGTAACGCTGACGTACTGGCTGTCCCGGGACGGGTGGGAAGCCATATTGGAGTTATTCGCCATGTTCAAATACGCTACCGCGGACCGGAAAGTACGGGAACGCATCGCCCGGAGGGCGCTGAGAAGGGGCCGCATCGAAGGCCGCAATGAAGGCCGCAGCGAGGCTCAGGCGGAGATCCAAGCCTGGTGGGAAGAGGCGACGAAAGGGGGCACCCAGGCGCCGGCTCTGGACAATCCCCCACCACGCATCGATGACGGCGGCGATGTTGCTGAATCACAAGGGTGATTGCCAGACGGATTCGCCCAATCTGACACCCCCGCGCCTACCGCCCCTTGAATTCCGGCGCGCGCTTCTCCAGAAACGCCTGCCGCGCCTCTCGCGCATCTTCGGAACCGCTGAGGATGCCGCCGGCGTTGGACGTCAGCGTCATGGTTGTCTCCAGCGTGCTGTCCAGGGCGGCGCGCATGATGCGCTTGCTGATCCACTGCACCATGGGCGGCGTGCGGATGATGCGGTCGCACAGGTCGCGGGTGGTCTGCTCCAGGTCTTCGGAGGGAACCAGATAGTTGAGCATGCCCCACTCGTAGGCGCGCTGGGCGTCCAGGTGTCCGGTGTAGGCGAACTCCAGCGCGCGGCCGAGGCCGACCATCTTGGGCAGGTAGTAGCTGCCGCCATTTTCGATGATCTGCCCCAGCTGCTGGTAGCCGATGAAGCGCGTGTTCTCGCAACCCAACCGGATGTCGCAGTGCAGCGCCATGTCCATGCCGGACCCGACGGCCGGCCCGTTGATCATGGCGATGGTGGGCTTGCGCACCTGGGAGATATCCCGGTGCAGCTTGGTGAAGCCGTGGTAGAAGTGTTCCCGTGCCGCGTCCGGCCCTTCTATCGTGCCCCGGTTGCCCACGAAGTTCTCGCCGGTGATGTCCGGCGAGTTGTCCCTGCGCATGTCGGCGCCGGAGCAGAAACCACGACCGACGCCGGTGAGCACCATCACCCGCACGTTGGGATCGTCGTCGCCGGCGCGCATGTACTCGCCCACCTTGGCGACGGTGCCGTTCTCCTCGGATGAGCCGATCAGCGCGTTCATCCGCTCCGGCCGGTTGAATTTGATCCAGAGGATCCCCGAGTCCTCGGGTTCGTAAAGCAGGTAGGGCACCAGGTTCGGCGGCATGTTTGTCTCCTTGGAGCGGATTACTCGGCGTCGGCGAAAAGGTCAAAAATTCGCTCCCGCACGGCGAAGCGGAAACCGGGCAGGACGTCATCGTCGCCATCAACATATTCCGGGTCGTTCAGCGTCTCGGGTTCCTGCCCCGGGCGGAACTTGATGACGGTGCGGGTTTCGCCGTCGATGTACCACGCGAGCCTGGCTCCATGTTCCAGGAACAGGCTGATTTTGGCGGTCAGCTCGGCGCGGCTGTTGGATGGGGATTTTATCTCGGCGACAAAGTCCGGGACGATGTGGGGGAATGGGAGGTTCTCCGGCAGCATAATCTCGTGACGCCGTTCCTCACGCAGCCAGGCGGCATCGGGGCAGAAGCGTGAACCGTCGGGCAAGACAAAGCAGCTGGAGGAGCCGAAAGCGATACCTCCGTGCCGGCGAGACCAAAACAGCAACTCTCCCGCCAGTTCTGTTTCGTACACGGAGCCGGGGCTGCCGGTCGGTTCCCGTATCAGCAGATGCCCGGTGTTGGAAATTTCGTACTCGGCCATATCGGAATTCCTTGCGGAGAACCCCTCAAACCACTGGTCAAGATCAGGGTTGCCCAGCGACATGCCGAACTCGGCCAGCGGTATCGCCACCACCCCCGTCCATCGCGGCGGCGGCTGGCGCTGGATTTCCGGCGGCTGCGGCGCAACAGTGGTGGTCATCGTTACCGCTCCCGATTGGTGAAAGGGTGAGCCGGCGGCACAGACATTTTCGTCTGCGCCAGCCATCGCAGAGACGATAGCCGGGTACGTTGATTAATGGCAACTGTTCAGAGTGGCCGCGCGGTCAGGTTTCTACCGGTTGGTCGCTATCCATCCATTCTGCGTAGGAACCATCGTACAGGCTGACGGTGTAGCCCATCCGGTCCAGGGACAGCCACGTGACGGCCGCGCGGACTCCGCTTCGGCAGTAGGCAATGACGGGTTCGCCTTCCGCGACGCCAGCACTGGCCAGCCGCTCCCGCAGCGTGTCCGGGCCGGCATACAGGTTGCCGTCTGCGCCCGCCAGGTCGGCGTGGGGGAGGCTGATGGCGCCGGGGATGTGGCCGGGGCGGTGATCCATTTCAACCTCGCCCCGGAACTCCTCGGCGGTGCGGGCGTCCACCAGCGTGGTCGAGCCGGCGTTCGCAACGTCATCCAGCGTGGCTCGGATGGCGGGATTCAGCTTGACCGTGAAGTTGGTCCCCCTTGTGACAACCGGCCGGTACAGCACCTCACGTCCCTCATCTTTCCACGCCTCGTAACGCAGGTCCATGATGTGAACGTCGGTCCGGCCCAGGTATTCCAGTACCCAGGCGGCCATGGCCGCGTTCCGCCCGTCCTGGTGGTCGTAGAGGACTGGCGTGACGTCGTCGCCAAGGCCGACGTCGCCAAAAGCGGCGGCCAGTTGCTCGGGCGGGCCAAGCCGTCCGTCGGACGCCTGCAACTTCTTGTAGGGGACGCTGACGGCGCCGCGCAGGTGGCCCATCAGGTAGCGCATGGCCGACCGGGGATCGATTACCAGGTATCCCGGCTGGCCGATGCGCTCGGCAACCCAATCGGGCGATACGAAAGTCGCCATCAACCCACCGCTTCGAAGTCGGTTTCCACCGACGTCTGGTTGGCCACAGACTGGGTGACCGGCGAGCCTTCCACTGCCAGGCGCCAGATTTCCTTCAGAGTGTCCTCGTCGGCGTCCGCGCGAACGAAGCACTTGGCGGAGATCCGGCCGTACCCGGGGTTGCCCTCGTCCTCGACGCCGGCCCACTTGCGGATGTTGTCGAAGTAACCCTCCACCGCGACCTCCAGGTCGTGCACGCGGACGCCCTGCTTGGTGGCGTTGACCACGAAACCGACGGTCATGCAGCTTCCGATGGCGGAGAGCAGCTGCTCGTGGGCGCTGGCGGCCACGTCGGTGGCGGTCAGGTCACCGGGCTCGTCCATGTCCACCTGGTGGTTGCGCATGTAGGCGCGGGCGCGCATACCGTCCTGCCAGACCACGCGGGACTTCCACGGGCCGGTTACCGCGTTGAAGACTTCCGGATCCCGGAAGGAGTCCAGCACCTCAGCCAGTTTCTCCCGGGGCAGACCATTCAGGTTCTCTTGTTGCTGCGCCATGTTGATCTCCTTTTTGCTGATTGGGGTTGATGGCGTGGCGCCAGGGTTCCTTTGATCGGTTAGCCGCTGGCAACGTTTGACAGTTGAGACTGCGCTTCCAGAACCGGGGCCAGATGCTTTGACGCATTGCGGAGGTCAACCGCGATGGGCAGCAAATAGTCGGGATCATATTGGTCAGGCGACCAGTACGCAATCAGGTCGCCGTTTTCGGCGATGACCGTTGCCGTCTCCGCGTCACTGCCGAAAGTGAGTGTGTCCGTTTCTTTGCAGTAGCCCCGCTTTCCCAGCGGCAGCCAGGCGCTGACGCCGATGACTTCCAGTCCGACCGGTACATGACTTTTCCAGTCGAGCAGGTCTATCACGACCCAACCAGGCCCTTCCACCTCACAGGCTCCATCGTGCGGCTGTTCATAGTCTGCGCCAATCGCATCGCACTCAGGGTCATAATGCACTTTCAGCTTCATTTCGCATCTCCCATTGTTCGTAATTTCGCTGAAAGTAACCGATGTCGCCGCGGTTCATTTTCTCAGTAGCCGTATCGTCTGCAAAGGCCGAGGCAATGCGTCGTTCGTCCATGGAAACGGCCACTCGCATCAAACGATCCGTTCCGGCGTGCTTTATCCAGCCCCAATAGACTATGCTCGGTCTCCTGGGCTCATTGAATCTGGGCGCATCGTAATGTATGCCGCGCGCAACCCAATTGCGCAAAACTTCAACCAGATTCTCCTGGGTGATATAACTTCGCTCCTCTGCCCGCAGCTGCAAGTGAAGGGTTATATCCCTCTGAACTCCGCCGGCAGTGAGTGTCCAGGGCAGCCGCCATTCACCGCTGCTACGCATACTCCGCGCGCAGGATCTCCGCCGCGTCGGTGATTGCCTGCATCTTCCTGGCGGCCATCTCGTGGGTGTTGACGTTGCGCTCGGCGAAGGTGCCGAAGCCGCAGTCGGGGTTCAGGTAGATCTTGTCCGGGTCGAAGTACTGCAGGAGTTCCTTGACCCGGCTGATGATCTGCTCGGGCGGCTCGATTTCGTCGGTGCGGGGGTTGACCACGCCGAAGCCGATTTCCTTCTCGTTGGCGTATTCTTGAAACACTGCCATCTCGCCGGCGCGGGGGGTGGCGCATTCCAGCACCAGCCGGTCGATGTTCATCTGGGTCAGGTAGGGAAGCATGGGGCCGTAGTTCCCCTGGAGCAGCACCTCTTCCTTGCGGCTCCAGTTGCCCCGACAGACGTGCACGCCCGTTTTGATGCCGTCGATGCCTTCCAGGGTTTCGTTCATCAGCCGCACCGCCATCTCCAGCTCGTCGGTGGGGTCGCGGCGGTTGGGCAGGGCGGCGCACATGAAAGTCTCCGTGGTCTCTTCTCCGAACACCACCTGGGAGAGGGTGGGTTCGTCCATCTGCACGAAATCGCAACCATGATCGCGCAGCGCGATGATCTCCTCGCGCAGGATCTCGACCACGTCCCGGGCCAGGTCGTCGGGAGTAGGGTATGCCTTGTCTGACAGACCCTCGAACCAGCCGGAGCGGGTGAGCATATAGGGGCCGGGGATGGGCACCATGATCTGCCGGTCGGTGTGCTCGCGCATGTAGGCCAGCTCGTCCAGGGCCAAGCCGTGGCGCTTGCCGATCTTGTCGATCACGATGGGGCTCTTGATGGCAAAGGACGGCACGTCGAGAGCGCGCAGCACCTCCTCCATGCGGGCGCGGTCGCTGGAGTAGTCCAGCAACTCCGACACTTTCATCAGCTGCATGCCGGTGAGCTTGTCCACGGCGAAGGAGTAGAAGTTATCTCGCCGCTGCTCGCCGTCGCTGATGATGTCCACGCCGGCCTCTTCCTGGGCGCGGATGCAGGCCAAAACCTCGTCGTCGGCCAACGCACTGAACTCGTCATAGGTGATCTCGCCGGCTTCCTTGCGGCGCAGGGCGCGAATCAGCTCAGTGGACCGTGGCCAGCTTCCGACCACGGTAACGGGAAACAGGGGTGCGTCCGCCATGGGTGTCCCTCCAGGACTGCGTATTCCGATGCGCTGGGCGGCAGTTTCAGCAGCGTCGCTGCGTACCGCCGACAAACAATCTACACTACAAACCGCGCAACGGACAAATTAAACTGCCGTAGCCTCATGCGTACCCAGTTTGCGGCGGGGAAACGTCAGAATCGGGATTTTCAAGAGTTAGGGATTGCCGGGATTGGAACCGTTTCGTGATGGAATCTCCCAGTCCTGCCAAATCATAAAATCCCGTAAATCTTGATTCTGACGATGTGAGATAGACTTGCGCCGGAACGAGCCGTGCTGACCCGCCGGAAAGCATTGCTATCGGTCGTCGCCGTAATCGCGGTAGGGGCACTTGCCGTGGCAGGGTGGTTGGTGTTTGCGCCGTCGCCCGGACCCTTTTCAGCCGAGGAAATGCCGGGTCATGGAAGGGTGAACGTCTCTTAGCTGGAATCGTATAAATTCACAATTGACGCTGTTTTCACGGTTCATGTCGAGGGCGGACCGGAACGACAGGAGATGCACACCGAGGCAGTGGTGGTGGTAGATGAGGGGATGCACGTCACCTGGACGGAAAACGGGAGATATGGTGAGACGCTGCTGGTGGACGGCACCCAATATCACCGGGATAGTGACGCCGGCCCGTGGGAAGACTGGTCGTCCCCTGGAAGTGTGCCCCTTGCCCCAAACTTCCCGAGCCCCAGGGATCACTTTCAGATTCTGGAAAGTCTGACCGACGTGTCGAATGAAGGGGAGGAAGTTTTACGGGGCGTCCGCGTCAACAAGATCGTTGGCGAAATGGATATGGCTCGGCAGGTACGGGAAGCCTGGGGCGATGACGTTCCAGCCGGCGGTGGAGGATACCTGCGCTCACAGATGCTGGCCGGAGCCGTGGCGGTTACCGTATGGGTAGGTGTCGAAGACGGGATGCTGCGCGCTTACACGATGGAAGGCTCGCTCCCCGCGGTGGGACAGGCGTTTGCGTACCAGTACTCGATGGACGTGCGGTTCTCGCATTTTAACGAGCCATTCGAGCTACCGTCGCCTAATGTTGCCCAATGAACTCCAGCACCAGGCCGTTCCATACCTGCGGGCGTTCCCAGAAGCCCGCGTGCCCCGCCTCGGGCAGCGAGACGAACCGGCTGCCGGGGATGCACTCCGCCTGCAACCGCATCAGCGCCGGCGGGGACACCAGGTCGGCCTCGCCGGCCAGCGCCATCGTCGGCACGCTCATGGTGGCCAGCCGGGCGTAGGTGGTGGGCTCGCGCAGTGGCTGGGCCGGGAGCCGGCCGTAGGGCCGGCTGGCGCGCTCGATCTCCAGCCAGCGGGCCGTGCCGTCGGGGTCCGTGCCCCGGTAGGACGGCCCCAGCTCGTACAGTTCCACGGGCAGGCTGCGGATTTCCGGCGGGCGGATGCGATCCTGCACCTCCAGGTACTCCGGGTCCTGGATGCCGGCTATCGTGTTGGCGAACACCAGGCTCCGCACCCGCTCGGGATGAGCCAGCGCGTAGCCAATGGCAGTGATCCCGCCGGCCGCAGTCCCGATCAGGTGAAACCGCTCCAGGTCCAGGAACTCGACCAGGCGGTGCAGGTCTTCGTCCTGGTAGCCGGGTTGCAGGCTTTCGTCCGTGTTGCGCGATTTGCCCCAGGTGCGCCGGTCGTAGGTGACACAGCGGTAGCCGGCCAGCGTGAAGGCGGGCAATTGGTAGATCCAGCAATCGCAGGTGCCGGAGGCGGCGTGGCAGAGGACCACGGGAACACCGTCGCCGCCGGTGTCCTCGTACCAGAGATCGACGCCGGGCAGGTTCGCGTAGGGCATACGGTCAGTCCTGCCAGTGGGGCGGCAGGCTGGGTTCCGCCATGCCGAACTTTTGCGACAACCATTCCTCGCTGTAACGCCCGTCGCGGTAGCCGGAATGCTCGGCCGCGTGGACGGTGGTTTCGCCCCGGATATCGCGGACCAGGGGTTCCAGGGCGGCGGCGTCCAGCGCGGAGCCGTCGGCGCCGGCCATCAGCAGCGTCGTCGCGCTGACCCGGGCGCCGAACCAGCGCAGGTCGAAGTAGGACAGCGTGCGATTTACGGCCTCCCTACGGGTCGGGTGCAACCGCAGGTAGTCGTTGATCTCCTCCAGGGGATAGGCGCTGGTGCGCGGGGCCAGCTCGGCGGTGTCGTAAAGCAGGGTCGGCGTGGTCACCAGGTGGGTGACCTGCGGACACAACGCGGCCGTGGTCAGGGCCAGGTCGTTGCCGATGGCGGCAATGCGCGTGGCGTCCACCTCCGGCCGGCCGGCCAGGTATTGGAGTCCGCGGACGCAGTCGGCGACGATGCCTCGATATATGTAGGTCGCGGGGTCGTCGATGCCGTCGGTGAGTTGGCCGGGGAAAGCGGCGGCGTAGGGCTGATCTGCCAGCCGCTGCCCGCGCACGCAGATGGCGAAGGTCACGTGCTCCCGGCGTTGGCCATTGGCCTGTCCCTGGGGCACCAGGTCCTGCACGCTGCCATAGCGGGGCAGGTGGTAGCGCGCGGGAAATTGCCCGTCGTAGTTGGGGATGCTCAGGTAGCCGTAGAGACGGTAAGGTCCCAGGGAGGTGAGGCGCACCCCGTAGGCGGTCGCGAAATCAGTGGAGCGGAGCGGTAGTTCCTGCACCTCCGGCGCGGCAGGATACCGGGCCAATTCCACCAGCACGTCATGCCAGTAGGCATCGAAATCGTGGGGCTTGGCGGCGGTTTGAGTGGTCATGCCGTAGAACCCCTCAGTCCTGTAGGTGGTGGGCCATGAAGGCGTCCACCACTGCTGCGTGCTCGTGGTTGTTGGCGTCGTGGCCGTGGCCGTCGTAGGCGTACATCTTCTTGTCGGCGCTGGCGATGGCGTCAAACATGGCGAAGCCGGTTTCCGGCGGGCAGGTGCTGTCCTGCAATCCCACGCTGACGATGATCGGACAGGTGATCCGGTGGGCCAGGTTGATGCCGTCGAAGTAGGCCAGCGTATTCTCCACCTGATCTCGGCTGTCGGGGTATATCCGCAGGTAGTCGGCGATTTCCTGGTAGGGATAGGCGTCGGTCAGCTCGATGGAGTCCATGTACCCGCAGAGGTACGGCGCTCCGGCTGCCGCCGCCTTGATCTCAGGGCGCAGCGCCGCCGTGGAGACGGTGAGGCCGCCGCCCTGGCTGTGCCCGGTGACGCCGATGCGTTCGCCGTTAACCTCGTCCCTGCTCAGGAGAAAGTCCACCGCGCGACAGGCGTCCATGTAGAAGCCCCGGTATGAATAGGTGTACCGGTCTACCATGCCGTAGGTGAGCAGGCCCGGGTAGCCGGGATTGAACTGCCGGTTGCTCCGCAGCTTGCCCCGGGGCGCGACGCTGAAAGCGGCATATCCCCGGGCCGCCCAATTCTTGGGCACCGGCGGCTCCATGTTGTAGCCGGGAACCTGGATCAGTCCCGGTAGGCGATTCTCACGCTGTCGTGGGACGGCGTACCAGCCGGCGATCCGAACGTGGTCCAGGCTGGTGTAAAACACCTCGTAGACGTCGATGCTGGCGGTGGACCGGAGCGGGTCGTAAACCACCTCCGGTTCCAGCGGGACTTGAGCGGTTTCCACCAGTACGTCGTCCCAGAAGCGGTCGATGTCGTCGGGTGTGCGTACTTTGGTAACGTACTGGTCGGCGGGTGCAAGGGGCATGTTGCTATCCTGCTTTCTTTATGACCGTCGGGGCCGAGAGGTGAGGTAGGTGATGAACAGCCTGATTTCGTCCGGCGGGGCGTTGTTGAAGCTCGCCAATGCGTCTTCCGCCTGCGCTATGATCTGGTCCACTTGGAGATTGTCAAAGGTTGCGCCGGGATCGTAATCAGCTTGGTGGCGGTGTTGTTGCAAGTCCACTAGCCTTGTCGCGAAGTTTTGGATGTTGGGACTAAACCGGCTCAAGCTGCCAATATCGTTGCATTTGCTTCTGGCCGGCCCGTGATCTATGCTGCGGTACGCCAAGTTCCAGAGGTCTTGCTCACGTTGGGTGCCGGCGTGCGGGCCGACCATTACATCGGCGTAGGCGCAACACAATGTGTGGAACGTAGCGTAATAGGCGCAGCTGATCGCTTTACGGAGTTCGGTGTCTGTGGCTCCATGGGGGTTGCTGGCGTTGCCGCCGGCGGCCAGGGTCCTGGCAATGGCGATCAGGTCAATTGCTTCCAATGCCGGCTTTTTCTCCTGTAAGTCTCCCAACCCGCTTTGCCAAAGAACGATGTGCTAGGGACGTGCTCGATCCCTAAGTCAATGAGTTGGGGGAACAGGCGCGGTATCAGGCCGACGGTCCATTTCGAGTCAAGCTGGCTCTGGTCGCCGTCAAACACGATGAGAACGTGGAGATAGGGGTCTCCATACTCGTCAATCTCCTCCACGATGTTGATCGGGCCGAACTCCAATTCCCCCTCGAACCTGCCGGACAGGTCTTCGTACACCATCTTGACGACGGCGTCATGCACGTCCTGGGTTATCATCATGGCGGCGTCTCCGGCGACGGTGACCAATCGTCCTATACGCTATACGTCCTCCACCGGCATGGTGGCGATGCCGTAGGTGCCGTAGAAGAAGTTGGCGTAGTGGGTGGAGCCGCCGGTGACGAACAGCAGGTACTGCTCCGGGTCCTCCAGCGCCGGTATGGTGGCGTCGGGGTCGTCAGCCAGGTGCTGAAGCGCCGGATAGCGCAGCCACTTGCCGTTGGCGTCGGCGGGCATTCCGGCTGGCCCGATGGCGTCGCGCAAAGAGGCGCGGCAATGCTCGTGCAGCCACTCCTGGGTGGCCCGCTTGCTGAACCCGGCCTCGGCCAGGATCACCGCACGGGACGGGCTGAGCATGATGGGATGGTATGGGCTCTGGTACTCAACCCGTTGGTTGGTGTGGCCCACCTGGGCGGACTGGCGGCCCTTGATCCAGCTGCCGCCGCCGGCGTGGCGGTAGAACATCATAGACGCGATGTTGTTCAGCGTGTCCTCGTGGTTCCGGGAGCCGGCATCGAGAATGTCTGTGGGGCCGGTTACGGTGATCACGGTGACCGCACTTTCGTCGGGCTGGAACCCCTTGTCCACGTGGTAGGGCTGCCAGGGGCTGACTTCCTCGTTCTCGGCGATGCACATGCCGAACTTGGTGGGCAGCCCGATGAAGTTCGGGTCGCCGGCGCCGGCCTTGCAGTAGCCGATGTTGATCAGGCAGAGGCGCAGCGCCCGGCCGATGGCGGTGTTGGCTTTGTTGACCACGCCCGGTCCCATGGCTGACGTGCCGTAGTTGATGCCGGCCTTGGCCGCGATGGGGCCGTTGACCAGAATCAGTGGGGCCTCGGTGTGGCCGGACACCTGCATGTCCCGGTGGTTCATTTCAGGCTGAGCGATGCATTCGAGAGCGGCCAGCAGGATGGGGAACTGCGCTGGCTGGCAACCCGCCATCACCGCGTTGATGGCGATCTTCTCGACGGTGGCCAATCCGAACCCCGGCTCCATGACGATGACCACGTCCTGCGGGTCGCGACGGGTTCCCTTGAGCATGGCCTCCACGGCGGCGGGCGTGGGCGGCACGATGGGCATGCCGTCGCTCCAATCGCGCTCCTCCATGAAGCGGTTCACCGCGTCGAGACCCAGGGGCGTGTCATCCAGCTCCACGGTGAAAACGTCGGTCTCGCTGTGGCCGTTGGCGCCGCCGGACAGGTCGGCGGAGGCGGACATCCGGGTCAAACCCAGGATGATGTTGTCGATCTGCTCGTCCACCATCTTGTGGATGTAGTCGGGCTGTTGTCCGGTGCAGGCGTGGGGAATGGTGACGAAGGCGGTGGCAGGCTGCCCCCAGCCGTCAACGCAGGACTGCCAGGCCCGGGCGAAGCTGCGGGCGGCGATGCCCACCGCGGGCACGCCGGCCTTTTCCATGGCAACCATGTCGTGGGCAAGCCACGACGTGCAGCCCCCTCAATGCGCCGCGGCTCCCACCATTGCATCCACCTCGACGGCGATGCGGGCGGCCTCCTCGTCGTCGATGTGCACGCCGCGGCTCAGCGCCGGACGTCCATCGCGGAGGTTGCCGCCGTAGCTCTCGAAACGCACGTTGGAGAAGCGACGGCCGATGTGCTCGGCGACCCGGTCGACGGCCACGCCGGCTCCGCCGGTCATGTTGTTGTAGAGGCCGATGGTTTTGCCTTCCAGGGTATCCAGGCGAGGCGCTGGCGGCACCTTGAAGTCGACGCGCGCCGCGGCTGGGGACATTATCTGCAACTTCATAGTGATTCTCCTCCGATTCGGAGCCTGGAAGACGTTAGGTTTGGTCGCAGTCTATTTGTCGATGCCGGTTCCGTCAACGCGCCGGCACAGCTCACGCGCACCCGCTTTACTCCGCGGAGTCGTCAGAATCAGGATTTTCAAGATTCAGGGATTTTCGGATTGGAACCGTTTCACGATGAAGATCTCCCAATCCTGAAAATCCTTCGATCCAGCAAATCCTGATTCTCACGATCCCCGATTGGGTACACGTGGGATTAGAAACAGGGTTCACAAAGTCTGTTTCGATGATACAATTCTTTGAAAATTGGCATAGGCCAACGGCGCGCGCACCAGGCGCGCCGGTCAGCGCCTCCAAATAACTGCTTAACTGCCAGCGCAATTCAGGAGACGGCATCATGGCAATCGAGTTCCAGAGGAATGAGGGCACTTTGATCATTGAGGCTGCCGAGCGTGTCGACAGCACCAACGCGCAGCGTTTCCTCGAAGATCTGGATGCGGCCATCGAACCCACGGACCAGGTGGTGATCCTCGACATGGAGAGGCTCACGTACATAAGCAGTGCGGGCCTCCGTGTGGTTCTGCAGACGGCGAAGACCCTGCAGCGGCAGAACTCCGGCTTCGCGCTGTGCGCACTATCCGGGACCGTACGGGAAGTTTTCGAAATCAGCGGTTTCGACCAGGTCATCGCCATCCATCCGTCTCAAGACGAGGCCATCGCGGCGCTGAAAGGCTAGTCCATTAGTACGGGCAACCGGCTTCGCGAGGCTAACTCACGGTGATCGGGCGCCGCAGGCCGCCCATCAGGGACGGAATCATGGCAGATACGTCAGGGCCATACCGGATACTGGTGGTCGACGACGAGCCTGACCTGGAACCGCTGGTGTTGCAGCGGATGCGTCGGGCCATTCGTTCGGGGCGCTACCAGTTCGTGTTTGCGCAGAACGGAGTGGAAGCGCTCGAAACTCTCAATCAAGACGACGAAATCGACATGGTGTTGTCCGACATCAACATGCCCCAGATGGATGGACTGGCGTTGCTGTCGCACATTCCGGATGTTGCGCCCGACATACACGCCGTAATTATCTCCGCTTATGGAGATATGAAAAATATTCGCTCCGCAATGAACCTCGGAGCGTTCGATTTCGTAACCAAACCGGTCGATTTTGAAGACCTCCGCATCACGATTGAGCGTGCCCTCTCCAACCTTGAGGCATGGCGGGAGGCTACGGCATCGCGGGAGCGGCTGGTGGCGCTGGAGAACGAGCTCGACGTCGCCAACAAGATGCAGCAGTCGATCCTGCCCACGGAGTTTCCCAGACAGCCCGGATTCCAGATCTACGGGAGCATGATCCCGGCCCGAGTTGTGGGAGGGGACTTCTTCGACGTCGTCTATTTGGAGAATGGTCGGATTGGACTGGCCGTGGCGGATGTGTCGGACAAGGGCGTGCCCGCCGCGCTGTTCATGATGGCGAGCCGGACGCTGCTCAAGAGCGCGGCCATGGGGCTCAAATCCCCGCGCGAAGCCCTTACCGAAGTCAACGATCTGCTGTACGACGACAACGACGCCATGATGTTTGTCACCCTGTTCTACGCGGTGTACGATCCGGCGACCGGGGAAATGACCTACGCTAACGGCGGCCACAACGCGCCTCTGATCGCCCACGTTGACGGGACTTCGACGGTGCTGCCCGGCACCAACGGCATCGCCTTGGGGGTGATGCCGGGAATGGATTACGACGAGAGAACGATCTCCATTTCGGCCGGAGATACCGTGGTCTTTTACACCGACGGTGTCACTGAGGCCGTGAACGAGGATGGGGAAGAGTTCGGAATGGAACGACTACAGCAGGCGTTTACGGGGCAGTCGGTCCGGGATGCCGAGGCATCAACCCTGGCTGTGTTTGACGCCGTGAACCAATTCGCGGGAAACGCCGCGCAGTTTGACGATATCACGTGCCTCATATTCCGCCGCAGCGAGACCTGACCATGACCGCCCCCGTGCATCTGAAGATAGCGCCGAGCCATGAACAGCTTGAGTTGATCCCGGCGGCGCTCGAGGAGTTCGCCGAACGCGACAACTGGCCGCCGGATCTGGTTTTCAAGCTGAACCTGGTCCTGGAAGAATTGGGCGTCAACATCGTCAATTACAGCGGCGCAACCGGGGACATCGAGATATCGCTGGCTTCAGACGCTGAGAGAGTCACCGTGGAGATCTCCGACGACGGCCTGCCGTTCAATTCCCTGCTCGATCAGGAGACCCCCGACATTTCCGCCCCGCTGGGCGACCGGCCTATCGGAGGGCTCGGCATTCACCTGGTGCGGACTATGATGGACGAGATGCGGTACAGCAGAGAAGACGGCAAGAACAAGCTGGCGATGACCAAGCGCAAGTCGGAGTGACTCCGACGGTTCCGGTCTCGACTGCGAGCGCATAGATGTGCGGGCAGTTGTCAGGCCGCCGTTTCTGGTACCGCAGCGCCATCGTCCGGTCAGATTAGAGGCTATCGGGTGTACCGGGCCAATCGTATTGCGAAGACACTTTGGACCATCGTGGCGGCGTGTCTGCTGGGGCTGGCGGCGTGCGGCCCGAACGCGGATGCCTCCCTTGCTGAGGCGCCGGTGGTCGCCGCGCCCCCTTCCACGCCGCCGCACTATAGCTTCTCGCCCACAGCGGGCCCCGAAGACCCGGGCGTATTTGACGACCGCATAGTATTCGGGCAGTCCGCGGCGTTCACCGGCCCCGCCGGGCAACTGGGCACCGGCATGAACCACGGCATCCGGGCCGCGTTCGCCGAAGTCAACCGGGCCGGCGGAGTGAACGGGCGCCGCCTGGAGTTGGTGACCCGCGACGACACTTACGAGCCGGAGCTTGCGATCTCCAACACCACGGAACTCATCGAAGAAGAAAATATCTTTGCGTTGATCGGAGCGGTCGGCACGCCAACGTCGCGTTCCGCGGTGCCGGTGGCGGAAGCTGCCGGAGTGCCGTACATCGCGCCTTTCACGGGAGCCGCGTTTCTGCGGGACCCCAATCTGCGCAGCGTGATCAACCTCCGGTCTTCTTACAACCAGGAAACCGAGGAGATGGTCGAACGCCTGACCGAGGACCTGGGCATCGAGCGCATCGCGGTCCTGTACCAGGACGACTCTTTCGGCCGGGCCGGGTTCAACGGCGCCAGCGCGGCGCTGCACCGGCGCTACCTGGAGCCGGTGGCCGTCGGCCTGTACCAACGCAACACCACCGCCGTGAAGACCGGATTGCTGGACGTTCGCAAGGGACAACCCGAGGCCGTCATCGTGATCGGCGCCTACCAGCCGGTGGCCGCGGTCATCGCCTGGGCTCGGGAGATAGGGATGAATCCGGTGTTCATGACCGTTTCATTCGTCGGCAGCAATGCCCTGGCCGAGGAACTGGGCGCCGGTGGCGAGGGTGTGATCGTCACCCAGGTGGTTCCCTTTCCCACGGATACGTCGAACCCGGTGGTTGCCGCCTACCAGGAAGCGTTGGCAGAATACGATCCCGAGGTGGAGCCGGGGTTCGTGTCCCTGGAAGGCTATCTGGCCGGCCGCCTGGCCATAGCCGGCCTGGAGCGGTGTGGTGACATTGTGACCCGTGACTGTTTTTTGAGTGTGCTCCGGATCGATCGGCCTATCGACATCAGCGGCCTTGAGTTGAGTTACAGCCGGGAAGAGGGCAACCAGTGGTCTGATGAGGTCTTCCTGACCATGATCGGGAAGGAAGGCCAATACATTCCGCTGGACGTCCTGCCGAAGGATGTTTTGGGGAGTGGAGATAAATGATGGCAGCGCTGACCAAATTCCTCGAACTCCGTTATCGCATTTCTTCCCAGTTGTACCTGGCGCTTGGAGGCGCGGTTTGTCTGACCTTCGCGGCGGCGCTGGTGGGATGGTTTTCCTTCGACCGGGTGGGCGACGCTCAGAACCGGGTCAACGAGCGCAGTGTCCCGGACCTGGCCGCTGCCTTTGACGTTGCGCAATTCAGCAGCGCGCTGGTAGCGGACGCCGCGGCGTTGCCCACCGCCACGGATCCGGAAGAGGTCGCGGTAGTCAGCGACCGCATCAACGAGGCCCACCGAGCGTTCCAGAAGCAACTGTCGGTCCTGGAAGATAGAGCCGATGCCTCGGAGAGAGAGCGGTTTGATCGCATACGGTCCTACTCCGACACGCTGCTGGTCAACATCGGTGACATGAAGGAAGGGATATCGGAGAGGTTTGCCCTGGAGGATCAGGCGATCGCGCGACAGGGTGAACTGACTGCTCTGAGGTTCCAACTCGACCACATCCTCACTCCGGCGAGAGACGACCAGCTGTTTTACACGGTTACCGGCTATTGGGGATTGGGGGAACCACCGGCGGAGGAGGTGGCATACCGGGCCGAAGACGAACTCACCCGGTTCCATTACCTGTCCGAGCTTCACAGCAACGTGAACATTGCCACGCAAATTCTGGCCAGCTCCAGCACGGTGTCCGATCCGTCGCTGATCGAGCCCCTGCGGGAACGGTTCGAGTCCTCGGTCTTTCACATCAACCGTAACCTGAGCCGATTGGCGGGCACCGAAATCCACTCGGAGCTGACCCCGCTGTTCTCACGCCTGCTGGAACTGGGGCAGAGCGATGACAGCAGTTTCGAACTGCGCGCGCGTCAACTCGAACTCGCGGATCTGCAGGTGGTGCTGTTGGGCAACAACCACGACATTGCCGTTCTACTCCTGGGTGAGATGGAGTTCCTCGTGCAGACCGCCCGGAGCAGCGCGAAGGTTGCCACCGCCGCCTCGGACCAGGCGATTTTCACCGGCCGCACGCTGCTGCTGGCCATCACCGGATTCAGCGTCGTTGGCGCGATCCTGATCGCGTGGTTGTTCGTGGGGCGGGTGCTCCTGCACCGCATCGAGATGCTGTCGCAGTGGATGCGGCAAATGGCCGGCGGAGACCTGGAGGCCCGTGCGGAAATCAGAGGTCGCGATGAAGTGGCCGAAATGGCGGCGGCGCTGGAGGTATTCCGTCAGCACGCCATCGAAATCCAGCGGTTGAACCTGGTGGAGCAGTTGGCCGAAGAACTGCAAGGAAAGAACGGCGAACTGGAGCAGGCTCTTACGGACCTAAACACCGCCCAGGACCAGATCGTGATGCGGGAAAAACTGGCGGCCCTGGGCGAGCTCACCGCCGGAGTGGCGCACGAAATCCGCAACCCTCTGAACTTCGTCAAGAACTTCTCCGAGGCTTCCGAAGATCTGCTGGAAGAAATCAAGGAAACCCTGGAAGAGAGCGAAGACGGCCAACTCAACGAGGAACAGCGGGACCTGCTGGAAGATATCTTCGGCGACCTAACGGAGAACCTGGAGCGCATCCGCACCCACGGCGACCGCGCCGACCGCATCGTTAACGACATGCTGATGATGAGCCGGGAATCGGTGGGGCATCAACTCACCAACATCAACAACCTCCTGGACGAGCACGCCCGCCTGGCTTACCACAGCGTCCGGGCGGCGGACCCCAACTTCCAACTGGACTTGCAGTACGACTTCGACGAATCCATGGGCGAACTTGACGTCAATCCGCAGGACTTGGGCCGCGTTTTCCTGAACATCGTCAACAACGGTTGCTACGCGACCAACGAAAAACGCATGACGCTGACGGAAAACGGAGGTGGAGCCGACTACTCGCCGACCCTGTGGCTGTCCACTCATCTGGATGAGGAACGGGTCCACATCAAGATACGGGATAACGGCACCGGAATGCCGGCGGAAGTCATCGAAAAGATGTTTAACCCGTTCTTCACCACCAAGCCCACCGACAAGGGAACGGGTCTGGGGCTGTCAATCTGCAACGACATCGTTCGCCGCCACGGCGGCGAGATCATGGTGGAGTCCGAGCCGGGTGAGTTCACCGAGATGACCATCGACCTGCCGCTGCATCCGCCCGAACCCGTGGCTGATGAGCCGGAGGATGAAGGAGACCAGGAATTGGTCTCCGAAGCCGCCGAGGTGGGCAACGACTAGTCTTGGATGATGGTCCACCTGCGGCGGGGCAGGTAGGAACCCTCTCGCGGCTCCGCCCGGAAATTAAAATGGCCTGCCAGGTCCTCCAGTTCAGCGAAGAGGCCGAACCGCCCGCACCTGCCGGGGTGCGACTACCATTGCACGTACATTGGCATGACCACATGTACGTACCGGTCGGAGTCGGCGGGCCGGAACACTCCGGGGCTGGAGGAGTTGGTCACTTCGATGGCGACCTTGCCGCGGCCCAGCACGTTCACGATGTCCTGGAGATAGCGAACGTTGAAGGCAATCTTGGCGTCCGCGCCGTCCAACTGGTCAATGTCCAGCTCGTCCAGGCTGTCGCCGACCTCTTCGGAGCGCGCCGAAACCTTGAGCTGGCCGCCGTCGCTGGCTTCCTGGGGCATCATCTCCAGCCGGACGATGTTGCTGCCGTCCCGGGCGAAGACTGACGCCGACTGCGTGGCGCGCTTCAGGTCGTCCAGTTCCATCACGGCGCGGGTCTCGTACCGCTCGGGAATGAGCTGCTCGTAGTTCGGGAAACTGCCCTGGAGCAGCTGGGAGACGATCTCGACGTGCTCCAGCTTGAACATGGCCTGCCCGCGGTCCGGGGACAGGGTCATCTGGACGGGGCTGCTCTGTTCCGATGCCAAACGCTGCACTTCCTGCATGGTGCGCGCCGGAACGATCACCTTGATTTCCTCGTCCACCGACTGGGGAATCTGGCCGGAATAGACCGCCAGACGGAAGCCGTCGGCAGCGGCCATCACCACGTTGGATTCGTTGAGCTTGAGTTCAACACCAGTCAGCACCGGCCGAGATTCGTCGGTAGCGGCGGAGAATGCCACCAGGCTTATCCCGGAGCGCAGGACGCTGGGGTCGATGTCAATGGCCGTGCCGGTGTCGACTTGGGGAACGGGTGGGAAGTCGGCGGCGTCGGCTCCGTTTATATGCGTTACAGCGCGACCGCAGGCCAGGTGCAAAACGCTGCCTCCGCTGGCAGGACCATCGGCCTCGGGTCCGCCCAGGTCGAGGTCGATCCGGTCGCTGGGACGGGTGTTGACCCAGTCTGCCAGGAGGCGGTGAGGAACCGTTATCGCCCCTTCCTCCTCGATCATCGCGCCAATCCACGTGGTGATGGCGATTTCGAGGTTGGTGGCCGACAGCATCAGCATGCCCTGATCGGTGCGCAGCAGAACGTTTTGGGTTATCGGCAGCGTCGATCTGCTGGCCACCGCCCGGCTCACCACACCCAGTCCGCGGGCCAAGTTCTCCTGAAGACATGACAGGCGCATATCGCATTAATCCGTACTCTGAGATTGGGCGAGATTATAGCACGGGGGTTGCTTGCTATAATGTTCGCCGTTTCCGAAACATCCCGCTGCGACCCGTGAAGAGGCTACCATGACCGAGTTGCTGTTCCTGACCGACGCCTACGTTTCCGAGTTCGACGCCACCGTAACGGCGGTTACGGATGACGGGGGATTGGTGCTGGACCGCACCGCCTTCTACATTGGAGGCGGAGGTCAGCCCTGCGACGTGGGCACGCTGACCGATGCGTCGGGCGCGGAGTTTCGCGTAACGAAAGCCTCCCGCACTGGCGGTTCCATCGTGCACGCCATCGACGGCTCGGACCGGCCGGCGGTGGGCTCCGCGGTGCATGGAGCCATCGACTGGGAGCGGCGCTACCGTTTGATGCGAACGCATACAGCCCTGCACATCCTGTGCGGAGTCGTGTGGCGCGACTACGGGGCGCTGGTGACCGGGGGCGACATGCAGCCCGGCCGCGCGCGCATGGATTTCGAGCTGGAGAATATGTCGGCCGAGTTCGCCGATGAAGTCGAGGCGCGCATCAACGCCGAGGTTGCGGAAGGACGGGACATCGGGGTGGGCTTCCTGAGCCGGCACGAAGCCGACGCGCATCCCGACCTGATCCGCACCAAGATCAACCTGCTGCCGGCGGCGATTACCGAAGTGCGCACCATCGACATACAAGGTCTGGATCTGCAGGCCGATGGGGGAACCCACGTGCGCAACACCGGCGAGGTGGGCCGCATCCAGGTTGTGGGTCACGAGAGCAAGGGGCGGATCAACAAGCGGTTGCGCATCGCCTTGGCCGACTGAATTGAGCTCTTGGATGAACCCTCGGCGGCAGTTGTATATACTGGCATTTGCCGCCTACACTACGTCGCTGGTCGTCATGGCGGCGCTGGCCTGGTTGGCCATCCAACACAACACCGTAGCCGGTGTTGTCCAGTTGACCGTTGCCCTCAGCGGCAACGGTTTAGGAGGTTTTGCTTTGGTACTGGGACTGTTGCGGGACGACCGCGCCGAGCGTGAGCGCCGGCGTGCTGACGAAATGGCGGAGACTGCCAAGAATGCGGTCGAAGCCGCTAAAAAATCGGAGCAAAAGGCAAACGAAGCGCAGCAACTGATCGACCAATTGCAGCAGCAGTTGCAGCAGCAGGTTCGACTGCAGGCTGAGGAATCGCAAAAGCTGGTTCAGGAGTTTCAGGCCCAAGTTGAAACGGAACGTAAGCAGGCCGAACAGGAACGGCGGCAAGTGGAACGTGAACGGCGGCAAGCGGAACAGGAACGGCAACGCGCCAATCGGGCTGAGGCGGAGTTACAGCGGTTGCGTGAGGATCAACGCCACGAGGCCAGGCTCCGCCGTTTGGAGGAAGCCCTCGGCCTGACTTCGGACACTGAACCCGCGGTCGACCCACCGGGAGAGAACCAGTAACAGATGTCAACCACCGTAGTCGGCATAGATGTCGGCGGTACTTTTACCGATATCGCCGTCCTCCGGGACGGCGTTCTTTCCGTCCACAAACTCCCGTCAACGCCGGCGGATCCATCGGTTGGCATCACGGCGGGCGTGCGCGACACCGGCGTTGACATTGCCACCGCCGACTTCATCCACGGCAGCACCGTGGCAACCAACGCCCTGCTGGAAGGCAAGGGCGGGCGCACCGCCCTGATCACCACCATGGGCTTCGAGGACGTGCTGGAGATCGGCCGGCAGAACCGCGCTGACCTGTATGACCTGTCCATGGAACGGCCCGAGCCCTTGGCCCCCTGGCAGTTGCGCTTCGGGTTGCCGGAACGTATTGACTACACGGGGACTATACTCGACGACCTGACGCCGGAATCCATCGACGCCCTGGTGGAGTTGCTCGGCGAGGCTGACGTGGACGGGGTGGCGGTTTCGTTCCTGTTCTCCTTCCTCAACCCGGCACACGAGGAGATACTGGCGGAACGGTTGGCGCAACTGCCCAACCGTCCCTTCATCTCGATATCGTCCCGGATCCTGCCCGAGTTTCGAGAGTACGAGCGCACCAGCACGGTGGTGGTCAACTCGTACGTGGGCCCGGTGATGGCGCGTTACCTGACGCAGCTGGAGTCGGTGCTCGGCCATGGACTGCGCATCATGCAGTCCTCGGGCGGCAGCATCACCGCCAGCCTGGCCGCCGATCAGCCGGTGCGCACGATCCTGAGCGGGCCGGCCGGGGGCGTGGTAGGCGCCTTCTACACCGGCGTTCAGGCCGGGTATCCCGACATCATCACGCTGGACATGGGCGGCACCTCGACCGACGTTTCACTGTGTCCCGGCCGCATCAAGGAGACCACCTCGGCGAACCTCGGCGGCTATCCGGTGAGCGTGCCGATGATCGAGATCCACACCGTGGGGGCCGGCGGCGGCTCCATTGCCAGGGTGGACGCCGGCGGCGCGCTGGTCGTCGGGCCGCAATCCGCCGGCGCGGACCCGGGCCCTGCCTGCTACGGTACGGGAGACCGGATCACAGTCACCGACGCTAACCTGACTTTGGGGCGCCTGCGTTCTGATGGGTTCCTGGGTGGACGTATGACCCTGGACCAGGAACGGTCGCAGGCCCTGATGACCGACCTAGCCGGCGGCGTGGGTACGTCGGCCACGGACACGGCACTGGGAATCATTCGAGTGGTCAACTCCAACATGGAGCGCGCGATCCGGGCCATATCGCTGGAACGCGGGTATGACCCCCGGGAGTTCACGCTGGTTCCCTTTGGCGGCGCGGGCCCTATGCACGCCTGCGAGCTGGCCGCCGAATTGGGCATCCCGCGCGTTCTGGTCCCCGGGCATCCCGGCATCCTGTCGGCCTTGGGTGTCGCGATCGCGGACGTGGTCAAGGACTACTCCCGCACCGTGATGCTGCGCGGCGATGACCTGGACAAAGCGCGCCTGGAGGAAGAGTTCCACGGCATGGAGCAGTTGGCGCGGGCCGAGTTGGTGGACGAGGGACTGCCCGCGGACGCCATGGTGTCGCGTCGCTTCCTCGATGTCCGATACGTGGGGCAGTCTTTCGAGCTGACCGTGGACTGCCCGTCCCTGACCGGGCGTGGCGACCTGACCCGCAGCATCGCCGCGGAGTTCTACGCAGCCCACCTGCAACGGTTCGGGTACGCCGACCGCGCGCTGCCCGTCGAGGTGGTCAACCTGCGACTCAAGCTGGAGCTGGCGGTGGACAAGCCGCTGTTGGAACCCGCTGTCGATTGTGGCAGCGATGCGTCTCACGCAGCGATCGGCAACGTGGAAGTCGTCTTCGCCCAGGGCGCCGTGGACACAACGCTGTACGACCGGGACCGCCTGCAAACCGGCAACCGGATCGCCGGGCCGGCGCTGCTGCTGCAGTTGGACACCACCATCGTGGTTCCGCCCGGTTGGGTGGGAGTGGTCGATCCCTACGGGAACCTGCTGCTGGAACCCGCCGCGTAGAATCGGACGACGATCATCAGACCTGCATGATTCAATCCTTTGCCGACCGCGACACTGCGGAACTGTTCTACTCGGAACGTAGTCAGCGGTTTGCCAATGTTGCACGAGTGGCGCTGCGAAAACTCATTCAAATCAATCGCGCACTTGTCCTCAGTGATTTGGCCGTACCGCCCGGCAACCGTTTGGAACCGCTCAGAGGCGACTGGTCAGGGTTTTACTCCATCCGGATCAACGACCAGTGGCGCATCGTCTTTCGCTGGGGAGAATCCGGGCCGGAACAGGTTGCCATAGTTGACTACCATTTGATGTATCCCCAGCGTCAATATGAGGTTGCAAACATGACCAATCCTATTACACCCGGCGAAATCCTGGCTGAGGAATACCTGAAGCCAATGGGTATATCGCAAAGCGAAATGGCTATGGCCATCGGCGTTGCTCCCCGAACGATTGATGAAATCGTTCTTGGCCAGCGTGCTATTACGCCGGCGATGTCAGTACGCTTCGGCAGGTTTTTCGGACAGTCGGACGAGTTTTGGCACGGTATCCAAGTTGAATGCGATGCCCGAAAACGTGCGCCGGCGAAACCGTAGCCTGCCGTTGTCATCCCGGTCAAGTTTCGTATTCCAACGATCTCACGCGAATGCTCCTGGACGTCTATGAACGCATCGCCCGACCTCTCCCGCCTCTCCGTACTGGCCTGCTACGCCCACCCCGACGACGAGGGGTTCGCCTCGGGCGGCCTGCTGGCGATGCTGGCGGCCGGCGGCGCCAGGGTCACGCTGGTCTGCGCTACCAACGGCGACATCGGTGAGATCAGCGACCCGGCCCTCGCAACGCCCGAAAACCTGTGGCAGGTTCGCAAGCAGGAATTGCGCGACGCCATGGACATCACCGGCATCGGCGATGTGCGGTTCCTGGACTACCGGGACAGCGGGATGGAAGGATGGGATGACAACAACCACCCCAACGCTTATTGCAACGCCAATACCGAAGCGGTGGTGGAGCAGTTGCGCGACATCATCGCCGAGGTAAATGCACACGTCGTCATAACCCACGACCCGACGGGCGGCTATGGCCATCCGGACCACAAGACCATGTGCGCCCACGCCACCGCCGCCGCCGAACGCGCGTCCGATCCTGACGCGGCCACCCCGCTGCTCTATTACGTCTGCTTTCCCAGGAGCGTGTTCCAGCGCCTGTGGCAGGAGATGACCGACCGGGGGATCACACCGCCCTTCGCCGTGGACGCGGTGGACACGCTGGGAACGCCCGATGACGAAGTGACCACCACGCTGGACATCTCCCCGTGGGTGGACACCAAGATCGCGTCGCTGTCCTGCCACCGCACCCAGATCAGCACCGACGGCCCCTTCGAGCAACTGCCGGATGAGGTGATGCGCCGCCTGATGGGAACGGAGTACTACCAGCTGGCGGCACCGGCGGGGGCGGTGGACTTGCTGGCGGCGCTCTGATTAGGAGGGCAACATGATAGAAAAGCATCAAATCAGCGACGATTGGATAATCCTTCCTGGGACCACCATTGGAGGCGAAGTGGGAACTTTCAGGGTCGATTTCACCATCAGAAATCGCGTCGATGGCCGCGAGCGGACGCTGAACGGTTTGGTGGACACCGGGGCATCGTATACTGTCATTCCGGCGGACATCCTGGATGAATTGGGTATCGAGCGAGAAAGGACCAGGACCTTCAGTTTGGCTGACGGTTCTCAGCTGGAATTGGCCATAGGTTGGACGGAGATGGAACTGCTAGGGGAAACTGCAAGCGTGTATGTCGTCTTTGGTACCGACAGCCGTAAAATCCTGCTGGGAGCCATGGCATTAGAGGCGTTCGCCCTGGCCGCAGACGCCATGAACCACCGGTTGATCCGTGCAGAACTAACTCTGTAGATATCTGGCCCGGCGGGGTCTTTCCGCCGCCAGCGTTCGGTACCGTTTCAGGAGCCATACATCCAATGCCAGTTGATGCCATCAGCCTCGAAGTGTTCAAGAACATGTTCATCTCCGTGTCCGAGGAGATGGGCGTGGCTTTGCAGCGCACCAGCTATTCCACCAACATGAAGGAGCGGCAGGACTTCTCCTGTGCGCTGTTCAACCCCGCCGCCGAGATGGTGGCCCAGGCGGCCCACCAGCCGGTGCACCTGGGAGCCATGCCAGCGTCGGTGCAGGCCGCGCTGCAGACATTCCCGCGTGGGCTGCGGCCCGGGGATATCGTCATTCTGAACGACCCGTACCTGGGCGGCTCCCACCTGCCCGACATAACGTTGGTGGCCCCGGCGTACGTCGACGGTGAAAATGGGAAGCAGCTCATCGGATACGTCAGCAACCGGGGGCACCACTCCGACGTGGGCGGTATGGCGCCCGGTTCGATGCCCCTGTCCACCGAATTGTACCAGGAGGGGATGATCATCCCGCCGCTGAAGCTGTCCCGCGGTGGTCGGATCAACCACGAGGTCATCGCGCTGATCTGCCGCAACTCGCGCACTCCGGAAGACCGGCAGGGCGATCTGGCCGCGCAGATAGCGTCCATTCGGGTCGGCGATAAGCGCTTGACGGAGATCGCCGAACGGTACGGCCTTGATGAAACCCTGGAGCACATGGATGCGCTGCTGGACTATTCCGAGCGTCTGACCCGCCGTCGCATTACCGAAATACCCGACGGCACCTACAACGTGACCGACTACATGGACGACGACGGTCTCACCGAAGAGCCCGTGCGCATCTCGGTGGCGGTGACTGTGGACGGCGACCGGATGAAGATCGACTTCACCGGCACCGCCGAGCAGCGCCCCGGCTGCATCAACGCCCCCCGCGCGGTGACGGTGTCGGCGAGCCTTTACGTCGTGCGCTGCGTCGTGGGCGATGAGGCTCCGGCCAACCAGGGCTGCCTGCGTCCGGTGGAGGTCATTACCCCCCGGGGCAGCCTGGTGGACCCGCTGCCGCAGCGCGGCGTGGCCGGCGGCAACGTGGAGACGTCACAGCGCATCACCGACGTGCTGCTGGCGGCCATGAGTCAGGCCATGCCGGATCGCATTCCAGCCTCCTCCCAGGGCACGATGAACAACATGATCATCGGGGGGCACGACATCTCCCGCGACAAGCCCTACGTCTATTACGAGACCATCGGCGGCGGCATGGGTGCCCGACCCGACAAGGACGGCGTGTCCGGCATTCACACTCACATGACCAACACGATGAACACCCCAGTAGAAGCGCTGGAGTTCGCCTTCCCGCTGCGCCTGCGTCGTTACGCCTTGCGCCGGGGCTCCGGAGGCGACGGCTTGCATCGGGGCGGCGACGGCCTGATCCGCGACGTAGAGTTCCTCAGCCCGGCCCGCGTCACCGTGCTGTCTGAGCGGCGTCGTTACGCCCCGCCCGGCTACCACGGCGGACACCACGGCGAGCACGGCGAGAACGTGCTGCTCAAGGGCGGCTACGAAGAGGTCCGCCTGGCCGGCAAGGAGACGCTGGACGTCGAAGCCGGCGACGTGCTCAGCATCCGAACGCCCGGAGGCGGCGGCTGGGGAGCGCCGGACCATGACCACCACCACTAATTTGCATGGATATACAGGATAAACCGGGATGAATTATCTATCCTTTTCATCCTGTGCATCCATGCGAAACAGTCATGTCTGATATTGCCAACGCCGCCAGTATCGACCAGGTGCAGCAGCAGGTTGTCGCCTGCCGGGCCTGCCCGAGACTCGTCGAATGGCGCGAGGAAATCGCCCGCGTCAAGCGGCGAATGTACCGCGAGGAGGATTACTGGGGTCGTCCCCTGGGGGCTTTTGGCGACCCCGACGCCCGCTTGCTGATTGTCGGGCTGGCTCCCGCCGCCCACGGAGGGAACCGCACGGGGCGAATGTTCACCGGCGACCGCAGCGGCGACTGGCTGTTCGGCGCGCTGCACCGGGCCGGTTTCGCCAACCAGCCGGAGTCCACTCGACCCGGCGACGGCCTGGAACTTCGTGGTGCGCTGATTACCGCTGCGGCCCGCTGCGCTCCGCCAGCCAACAAGCCGACACGTGAAGAGTTGGCAGCCTGCCAGCCCTACATCGTCCGCGAGATCGAGCTGCTGACCGACCTGCGCGCGGTGGTCGCCCTGGGTCGCATCGCCTTCGATGCTTTCCTACTATCCTACGCCGCCGCGGGTCGGACGCCACCGGACCGGAAGCCTCCCTTCGGGCATGATATAGCAACCCTGCTGCCTGACGACGGCCTGCTCCTGATCGCTTGCTACCACCCCAGCCAGCAGAACACGCAGACCGGCCGGCTGACCGAGCCCATGCTGGACGCGGTGTTCGCCCGGGCGCGGGATGCGTGCGGATTCTGATCTCCGCGAGCGGTGTTGGGTCGTTTCGCTGAGCGATAATGCCCGCCTTCCAGTCATCGCGAGGAGCGCAGCGACGTGGCGATCTCGCTGCGTGAAGACGCACTCCTCCGGTAACGAGATTGCCGCGCTTCGCTCGCAATGACCTTCGCCTCAATCGTGGCATCGTTTTACACCCTCACCGGCAACGGGTATCATGCCCGCACCATTCAGCACTACCGCCGGCTTCGTTGATGCCGGCATTTTCCTCGCCCCAAGGAGGACGTTATGAGAGGAGTAGCCATCGTTTCCCCGGTTCGCACCGCCGTCGGCAATTTCGGCGGAGCCCTGCGGGACGTGCCCGCCGCCGAACTGGCGTCTACCGTGATCCAGGCCGCGCTGGAACGCAGCGGCGTAGACCCGGCCCAGGTCGATGACGTGATCCTGGGCCACGGCTATCCCTCGGGCGAGAACCCTGCCATCGGACGGCTGGCCAGCCTCAAGGCGGGCTTGCCCATCGAGGTGCCCGGCTACCAGCTGGACCGTCGCTGCTCCTCGGGCTTGCAGGCCATTCTCAACGCCTCCATGCTGATTCAGACGGAGAACGCCGACGTGGTCATCGCTGGCGGCGCGGAGAGCATGAGCAGCGCGGAGTTCTACAGCAACGAGTCGCGCTGGGGCGCACGGTTCGGCTCGGTCACCTTCCACGACCGCCTGGCCCGCGCCCGCGTCACCATCGCGCCGGACGAGCGGTTCGGCCCCATCCCCGGCGGCATGGTCGAGACCGCGGAGAACCTGGCCCGCGAGTACGAAATCCCCCGTGAGGAGCAGGACGAATACTCCCTGCGGAGTCACCAACGCGCCGTGGCCGCCCGGGACTCCGGCAAGTTCGCCGACGAGATCGTGCCGGTGAGCATTCCGCAGCGTCGGGGCGACCCCAAGATTTTCGATACTGACGAAGGCCCGCGCGCCGACACTACCATGGAGGTCCTGGGTCGTTTGCGCCCGGTGATGCGCGATGGCGTGGTCACCGCCGGCAACGCCAGCAGCCAGAACGACGCGGCTTCCGTCTGCCTGGTGGTGGCCGAGGACAAGCTGGAGGAGCTGGGCTTGGAGCCCATGGCGTTCCTGCGTGGTTGGGCGGTGACCGGCTGCCATCCCGCCACCATGGGCATCGGCCCGGTGCCGGCGGTGAACAAGGTGATGGACAAGATCGGCATGACCCTGGGCGACATGGACATCATCGAGCTGAACGAGGCCTTCGCGGCCCAGGTTCTCGCCGTGCTGCGCGAGTGGCAGCTTCCCCACGAGGACAACCTGAACGTCAACGGCTCCGGCATATCCTTGGGCCACCCCATCGCAGCCACCGGCGCCCGCATCCTCACCACCATGCTCCACGAGATGCAGCGCCAAGACGCCCAGTGGGGCCTGGAAACCATGTGCGTCGGCGGCGGCCAGGGCGTGGCGGCGGTGTTCGAGCGCAAGTAGGCTTGGGTGAAACGGCAATCGCGTTCCAATTGAGAGGCTAATGATGACTACTCGCAACAGCGCCATCGTTCAGCCGGATATGGGCGGGCCAGCCCGGCGCAAACCGCCGTTGCCCGACCCGACCAAAAAGCGCGATATGAGACAGTACAACAACTACCATCGGGCTGCTATAGGCAATACCATCTATCGACATTTTGCTCATCGGCCCGATGTTCTGGTCAGCGGTGAAGGTTATCTCTGCTTTGAGCGAAGCCATATGCGCTCCGGCTGGCTGGAGCCGGATCTGGTCGTCGCATTCGGTGTAGATCCCGACGCTATCGAGGAGAACAACGGCTACGAAATTGACGAGGTGGGCAAAGCGCCGGAATTCGTGCTGGAAGTGGCTTCGCAGCATACTGGACGCCGCGATTACACTGTCAAACGCGAGGGCTATGCTCGCTATGGAGTGAGCGAATACTGGCGGTTCGACTACACTGGCGGCCAGTATCACGACGCCCCGTTGGCCGGAGACCGATTGGTCAATGGCCAGTACGAATCCATACAACTATCCGACAACCTACCCGGCAAGATGTTCGGTATGCTGTGTGGCTACAGCGAAGCGCTGGACTTGTACTTGTGCTGGGACAACGGGAAACTGCGCTTCTACGACCCGAAAGCAGATGAATTTCTCATGGATCCTCAAGAGTTGGAGGCTGCACTGACTGAGGCGCAGTCGGAACGGGACGCTGCTTTGGAGCGTATCCGTCAACTCGAGGCAGAGTCGAGGCGCTAGGTATGGTAACGACGGCCTTTAGATATGCCCCGATCGCAATATGGGCTGCCAAGGTACTGCACCACTTGGCACGTCTATATGCGGAGTCCACTCCTCAGGAGCGTAAAGACATCAAGGACCACCTGCTGGTGATAGTAGATATTCTAAAGAGTGCGGCAATGCGGAATCGGGATTCTGCGCATCCGCCCGCCGTGTTAATGCTGCCTCCTGCGGACATACTGGAGCCAACACCGGGGTTCCATGAACCGCGTCGTAAGCGATTCCGTGGACAGTCCCGACAATTTCGCCGCAACTTGAAACAGATTGTTAGAGTGGTCCGCCAATACGCTTCTAGTCTCACCGTTGAAGAGACGAAGCAGATCGCTGATCACCTCAACGAAATTTGGAAAATACTGTCGCAAGTCAATCGCCGAGTTCGCGCATGAGTTGGCGGGTGACGCGAAGGGTTTACTTGCCTGATTTGCCAACCATCTGATCACCTAGGAGCAAACACATGGGCAGCAAGCATGACATCGCCGACGTTCTGGTCATCGGGGCCGGGGCTTCCGGCGGGGCATTCACCTGGAGCCTGACCCAGGCCGGCGTCAAGGTGGTGTGCCTGGAGCAGGGCGGCTGGGTGCCGCTGAACGCCTTTCCGGTGAATGAGCCCCAGGCGCAACTGCACTGGCAGACCGACTTCCATCCCAACCCCAACTTCCGCGGGTTGCCGGAGGACTATCCGGTCAACGAGGACGACACGCCAATCGCGCCGTACATGTACAACGCGGTGGGCGGCAGCACCATCCACTGGGGTTCCCACTTCCCGCGGTTCCATCCGTCGGACTTCCGGCTGAAGTCGCTGGATGGGGTGGCCGACGACTGGCCCATGGACTACTTCGAGCTGGAGCCGTATTACGACCAGAACGACCGCGCCCACGGCGTCAGCGGTTTGCAGGGAGACCCGGCCTACCCGCCCAAGCCGGCCCGCCCCACGCCTCCGCTGCCCATCGGTCCGGGCGGCGAAAAGCTGGCACGAGCCTTCAACCAGTTGGGCTGGCATTGGTGGTCGTCGGACAACGCGGTCGCCTCGACGGTCTACGATGGGCGGCAGCCGGACGTGGGCGAATACCTGCGCTCGCCGTCCAGCAGCGACATCATCTTCTGGCCCAGCGCCCTCAAGCAGGGCGCGCGCCTGATCACCCATGCCCGGGTGCGGGAGATCCTGGTGGACGCCGGCGGACGGGCCACCGGGGCCGCCTACTACGACCGCAACGGCGATCTCCAGGCGCAGTTCGCGAAAGTCGTGGTGCTGGCCTGCAACGGCATCGGCACCTCGCGGCTGCTGCTCAACTCCAGGAGCGCGTTGTTCCCGGACGGACTGGCCAACAGCAGCGGGCAGGTGGGACGCAACCTGATGCATCATCCCTGCGGCTACGTGCTGGGCCTGTTCGACGAGGACATGGGGCCGGACGATGGGCCGCGAGGCTCCTCCATGCTGAGCCAGGAGTTCTACGAGACCGACGTGCGTAGGGGATTCGTGCGCGGCTATGACATGCAGATCTCCAACGTCGGCGGCGCGCCTTTGCAGATTGCGTTGGGCGGCCTGGTGGGCCAGCAGGTGGAATGGGGCGAGGGACACCACCGCGACTTCGCCGAACGGTTCCGTCATCAGATGGGAATCGTCATCATGACCGAGGACCTACCCGAAGAGCATAATACGGTCACGCTGGACCCTACCCTAACCGACAGACACGGCATACCGGCTCCCAAGATCGACTACACCGTGAGCGACAACACCTGGGCCATGCTGGACCACGGGGTAGCCCGTGCCACCGAGGTCCTGGAGGCAGCCGGCGCGAAGAAGGTCGTCTCATCGCGCCTGCGCCGCAACGCCGGTTGGCACCTGCTGGGAACGGCGCGGATGGGGTCAGATCCCGACCGCTCGGTGGTGGATCGCTGGGGTCGCGCCCACGACGTGCCCAACCTGTTCATCATCGACGGCAGCATCTTCACCACCGGGGCCTGCATCAACCCGACTACGACGATCCAGGCTCTGGCCTTGCGCACCGCCGACTACCTGAAGGGGGAGGGATCTTCCGCGATCTCCTGATCCAAAGCCTTCGTTGGGCGCTGGTCATTACAGCCGCGTGTCTGTTTGCGGCGTGCGGTTCGGATCACGCTGCCGAGAACGAGCCCGACTTCCCACCGCTCCCGGATATTCCCGGGGTGGATTTTACCGAGTGGGAACCAAATCCCTATCCGGAGTTTGACAGGCTCTTCGATGGTTTCGCGCGCAGCGCCAATTCCAAAGGAACTTATGACATTCAGGGAGACAAAGATCTGGAAACGGACGAGCCGGTGGGCGCTATCCTGCAACGCTACCGCGACCAACTTTCTCACCCCAGTTGGGACATTCAGAGCGAGCAGCTGGAGGATCCGGTTGCCTGGCTGATCTGGACGGTGCGGGACGGCGAGGGCCACTTCTGGTTCGGCGTACTGGTGGCCGCGCCGTCCGGGGAAGGTCGGGTGCGGATCTGGTTATAGCTGTATTCTGACGACCTGATGAAGTAAGTATGCAAATCACCACCGAGCGACTGGTCCTGAGGGAGTTCGGAGAGAATGACTGGCGGGCCGTGCTGGATTACCAGCGCGACCCGCTTTATCTTCGCTACTATCCGTGGGAAGACCGCAGCGAAGCGGATGCCCGCGATTTCGTTGCAATGTTCCGTGGGTGGCAGGCGGACCAACCGAGGCGGCGGTTCCAGCTGGCAATTGTCCTGCGCGAGGATGGACGCTTGATCGGCAACTGCGGCATCCGTCGCAAGCCCGACAACGATTGGGAGGCCGATATCGGGTACGAACTGTCTTCGCGTTACTGGGGATACGGCTACGCCACGGAGGCGGGCCAGGCCATGGTCGATTTCGGGTTTCGGGAGCTGGGCCTGCAGCGGATCTCATCCTGGTGCATCGCGGACAACGTGGCATCAGCCCGGGTGCTGGAACGCTTGGGGTTCGTGCAGGAAGGAAGGTTGCGCCGCAACGAATTTTTCAAGGGCCGATGGTGGGATACACTATTGTATGCAGTGCTGGCGGAGGAGTGGCAACATGCTCAGGAATCTGCCGATAGCCGATAGCTGAAAACTCTCCATTTTGACTACCGAGGAACCATGCCCAAGATCGTGCACTTCGAGCTGCCCTTTGACGACGCCGACCGCGCCAACAAGTTCTATGCCGACGTGTTCGGTTGGCAGTCCAGCAAGTGGGACGGCCCCGAGGAATACTACCTGCAACAGACGGGCGGGGACGACGAGCCCTACGGGATCGGCGGCGCGCTTATCGCCCGCGGGGCGGCAGTCAATTTCGGAGGAACTCTGGTGGTCATCGGGGTGGATGACCTGGACGCTTACGTTGCGAAAGTAGCCGCGGCCCGCTGCGAAATCGTGACGCCGCGCACCGCTATACCCGGTGTTGGCTGGTTCGCCAACTTCCGCGACACCGAGGGTAACGTGGTCGGCATGTTCATGGACGACAACAACGCGGCATAGGTTAGTCGTCCGCAGGAGTGGTTTCCGGCTCCCGTGCTGTCGGGTCGGGCGGGATGATGGGAGGCGGCGCGGTGAATACGGGAGGGCCGCCGGGCTCAGGATGGGAGTGATTCACCAGGGCGTTGATGATTTCGTTTTTCATCTGCGCCATCTGTTGCATCATATCTTCGCGCAACTGGTCGATTTTCTCGTCGATTTTGTCGCTCAGATCTCGGTGCGACTGGTCAATTTTCCCGCTCAACTCCCGGTTCAGTTGGTCGACTTTCTCGTCGATTTTGTCGCTCAGCTCATTACGGGTTTGGACGATCCTCTCGTTGGTTTCCCCTAGCTTGTCGGCAAGCAGGTCAACCCGGTTGAACAGCCGGAAGACGAATATCGCCCCAATCGTGATGAACGCCACTATGACCGCTATCAAGCCGCCAATGATAGCGATTTCAAGCGCGTTGTCGGCCAAAGTGCCTTCCATATCAATATCAATCTCTCTTGTCATCGGGATTATCCGGCGGTACTGTAAATGCTGTCAACCGCAAATTCCCAACCTGCATCGGTAGGTCGGATTATCTGGAAGGGAGAGCATCATGGGCCGAATGGACGGTAAGGTAGCCATTATCAGCGGAGGCGCCCGCGGCATGGGCGCGGAGGAAGTCCGGTTGTTCGCCAGAGAAGGAGCGAAGGTCGTCTTCGGCGACATCCTGGACGACCTTGGGCAGCAGGTCGAGGGCGACTGCAAGGCCGAAGACCTGGACGTGGCCTACGCGCACCTGGACGTGACCAGCGAGGAAGATTGGCAGGCCATCGTCGCGCTAGCCGAGGAACGCTACGGCAAGCTCGACGCGCTGGTGAACAATGCCGGCATCAGCATCTCCGTCGAGGGCGGCGCCCGCAATATCTCGCTGGAGGATACCAGCGTCGAGCAGTGGGACCGGGTGATGGACATCAACTCCAAGGGCGTGTTCCTCGGCACGAAAGCGGCCATACCCGCCATGCGCCGAGCCGGCGGCGGGTCGATCATCAACATCTCTTCCATCGCCGGAATGACCGGCGCCTGGTCCCGTTCCCATCCGTACAACGCTTCCAAGGGGGCGGTGCGGCTGTTCACCAAGGCCACGGCGGTGCAGCATGCCCGGGAGGGTATTCGCGCAAACTCCGTGCACCCCGGGCCGATCATGACGCCGATGAGCGAGTCGACCTACGCGGATCCTGAGGTCGCGGCGCAACGGCTGGCGCTGGTGCCCCTGGGCCGGCGCGCGCATCCCATCGAGGTGGCCTACGGCGTGCTCTACCTGGCGTCGGACGAAGCGTCGTTCGTAACGGGCGCCGAGTTGGTCATCGACGGCGGGTGTATTGCCCAGTAGTGCGGCGGCAAGTAAGATAGGGCGAACCTTGAAACGCAACCCGCACATCTGCAAGGGAGAGAATTATGCCTGAAACTTATGGCCAGGGAGATTTCCAGTACACGTTCGTCGAGGACTGGCTGAAGCTGCCGGACGGCATGCGTCTGCTGGAGTGCCCCGGCGTCGCGGTCGACGGCGACGACCGCGTGTTCATCCTGACCCGTGGCGAGCACCCCATCATGGTCTTCGACAAGGACGGCAACTTTGAGCGGTCCTTCGGCCAGGGCCACTTCAGCGAGAACCGCACCCACGGCCTCTATTACAGCGCTGCCGACGACACGCTGCTGGCCGCCGACGACGGCATTCACACCATCCAGAAGTTCAGCGTCACCGGTGAAAAGCTGATGGAGATCGGCGAGAAGAACCACCCGGCTCCCCGCTGGAGCGGCCAGCCCTTCAACCGTCCGACCTCCGCGGCCATCCGTCCCAGCAACGGCGACATCTACGTCTCCGACGGCTACGGCAACTCCCGGATCCACGTCTACACCGCCGAGGGCCAGTACAAGTTCTCCTGGGGCGAGCCGGGAATCGACGCCGGTCAGTTCATTCGCCCACACAACATCGCCTTTGACGAGGACGAGCGGGTGTACGTGGTGGACCGGGAATGCCACCGGATCCAACTGTTCGACACCGACGGCAACTTCACGGAGATGTGGAGCAACATCCACCGGCCGGACGCCATGGTGTATTGGGGCGGCCACATCTACGTCGGCGAGCTCAACGGCATGGGCGGCGTGGACGACGCGCCGGGTCTGGGCCACCGGGTCACCATCTACGACCGAGACGGAAATCGCGTTTGCGTGTTCGGCGCTCCGGAAGAAGGTGAGGGAGCCGGCCAGTTCATCGCGCCCCACGGGATCGCCGTGGACAGCACCGGCGCCGTGTACGTGTCCGAGGTGTCCTACACCATCCGCGGCAGCCACATGGACCCGCCGCGCGAGCTGCGCAGCTTCTCCAAGTACGCCAAGGCATAGACCCGGCGTCCGCCGTGGCGAGGATCACATAGAGGGCGGCCGGCGTTGGCAGGCTGCCCTCTCGTTGTCGCCCCTATGAGCGCGCCGGTATCAGCTGCGACGCCGGTATGACCAGATCCGGGAACGCCGCCGGCGCGATGTCGTCGCCGGCCCGGTACCGCCGCACCGTCCGATACCCGTCAGGAAATGGGTCGGCGTGGACCTCGATTACGTCGTCTCGCAGGTTCAGCAGCCACGACTCGGGAATGCCGGCGGCCGCGTAGAGCGGGAGTTTCACGCGGCGGTCGTAGGCCAAAGTGGAATCTGCCACCTCTACCAGCAGAAGGACGTCCTCCGGGCGCGGGTGGGCTCGGGCGTAGCCGTTTTCACGGCGAACCAGCAGCATGAAATCCGGTTCCGGCTCCGAAAAGTTAGGGATAACCAGCGGGAGTTGCACTCTCACTAGAGTCCGTCCGGCCAGCTGGCCTGACGTGGAGAATGCATCGGTAATCAGGCCTATACCCTCAGCGTGTCGGCTACCCATGGGCGACATTACGACTATTTCTCCTGCTACCAGCTGCACCCGCTCGTCAGGGGCGAAAACGCCGGCTGCATCCATGGCGTGGTATTCGACGTGGGTGAACAGCCGCTGCTTGCCGCCGCGGATTCCCGGCATCTCGCCGGCCGTGATGATGCCAGCGTCCAGCATGGCCTGAAGCTCGCGGTCAGTGAACCGCCGGGGGCTGGGATCGCCGTTGGCCAACATGGACGGCGGGCCGGTTTGGGGTTTGGCGGTAGTCATGTACGGAACCTCGCTGGGACGGCCGGCGTAACGCATTGTCAGGTAGTATTGTAATGCGTCGTGCGCGCCAGTGGCGCAATCATGACATGCGAGGCTGGTATCAATGTTCAGGAAACCGTCCATCTGTTTCATCTCAGCCTTCATCGCTGTATTTTTGACCATCTGATGCGCTGCTGAGTCTGTGACGCTCAGACATCGACACCAGCAACCGACGCTACGACAGCGGACACGCCAGCGCTCACCGACACCCCTCAGCCGATCTATACGCGCTGCCCGCGTACACCCCCTTGCCATCCCGCGCGCCTTAGCCGACAGCGACGCTCACTCCGGCGCTGACCAACATCCCCAAGCCGACCTATACCCCGCGTCCGACCAATACTCCCCGGACTCTCGCCGACCCCTAACCCTTTGGGCAAATTGGAGCAGGACTATGGATCGACACTACCGGTAAAACCGCGGGGTTGCGAAGTGGTACACTGATCACCGGCAATCTCTTGCCTGACTGAAAACCACCATGACCACCGAATTAACTGAACAAGGGCTGTCGCCGGAGTCCATCGCCCGCCAACTGGTCAGCGAAATCCGGGCTGATCCTCGGGTCAGGGAATTCGTACTCCGGGAACTGCTCACCGAGGATTTCCTCAGGTTGCCGGAGGAAATCCGCGAATATCGCGACAGCACAAATCGACGGCTGGATGCGCTGGAGCAAGGTCAGCAGCGGTTGACCGAGAGCGTCCAACAGTTGACCGAAGGCCAGCAGCGGTTGACCGAGGATGTGCAGCGGTTGACCGAAAGCGTCCAGCGGTTAACTCATGGTTATCAGAGATTGGGCCGACAGGTTGGCAATCTGCGCGGTCATTCATACGAGCAACAATGCTCCGAACAAATCGAACTCGTTATGGTTGACCATTTCTCCGATATTGCCCTCGCCGACCGTTCCAACATCAACAACCTGCTATTGCAGGCCCGCCGGGACGGCAGACTGACCCGCCAACAGTTTGACCAGGGCCGGGTCGTCGACATCATCGCCCGCGGCACACCTATTGGCGATCAGTTGGAGATCCAGGCCGTAGTCGAGGTTTCGGTAACCATCAATGAGCAGGACGTTCACAACGCGCGACGTCGGGCCGTCCTGCTGCAAAACCTGACCGGCGTCAACACCAGGGCCTTCTGCGTGGCCAACGCCCCTTGGTCCCATGAGCTGGACGACGAGGCTGACCAACTTGGCGTAACCCTTATCCGCTACGAAATGCCCGGCTATGACTTCGAGTAGATGACATATACTCACCGAGAGGCAATCAAAGTGACCACCAACTTCACCGACGTAACAACCACCACCTGGGACGACGCCCTTTCCGCTATCGAGAAGGGCTACGAATTGGGCTGGAGCGACGGGTTGCCCGTGGTTCCTCCCACCACGGCCCGCGTGGCCGAGTTCATCGGCTACTCCGGCTGGGATCCCGAAGACGTTATCGGAGAGTTGCCGGAGCGGCGGCGGGTTATCACCGTGGAGAAAGCGGCAGCCAACGCCGTGATGGCCGGCTGCGTGCCCGAATATTTTCCCGTGGTGCTGGCCGCAACCGAGGCGATGCTGGACCCGGTGTTCAACCTGGTCGGGCCGTCGTCCAGCATGGGCGGCGCGGCGATTCTGTGCATCGTCAACGGCCCGGTCCGAGAGCAGATCGGACTGAACAGCCGCAACAACCTGTTCGGGCCGGGCAACCGCGCCAACGGCACCATCGGGCGCTCCATTCGGCTCATCCTGATGAACGCCTGCGCCGCCATCCCCGGCCTGTTCGACCGCAGCGTCATCGGACACCCCGGCAAGTACACCTACTGCATCGCCGAGGCGGAGGGCGATACCCACTGGACGCCCCTGCACGTGGAGCGTGGCTTTGACGCCAACGACAGCACGGTCACGGTGTTCGCCAGCGAGGCGCCCCGACAAGTGCGGTCCATCGGACGGCCTGAGCCTATCCTGTACGCCATCGCGGACGTGGCATCCTCTTTGGGAACGTCGATGTCCACCTCGGGATCAGTGGGCGATGTGTCGGTGGGCATCCGGCAGGGGCAGGTGGCAGTCACCATCGCCGGCAACAGCAACCTGTGGCGAGACTGGACGAAGCAGCAAATACGGGAGTACCTGCACGCCAACATCCAGCGCTCGGTGGCCGACCTGAAGCGAGGCTTGGTGCTGCGGGGAGACGTGGAACCGGGCGACGAGGCCACCATGGTGTCCCTTATTCCCGAACCGGACGATATTCTGGTAGTATTCGCCGGCGGTGAGGAGTCTAACTCCTCCTCGGTGATACCGAGTTGGGGCCCGAAAGTCGGTTCCACGGCGGTCACCAAGAAAGTGCAAACGCCGTAATCGCATCGGAGCCGGTACGAAATACCATGACCATCGCCGAGCATCGCGCCGACGCAATTTTTGCCGACGCTCACACGCTCTACGACGACGCTCTGGAGATGCTGGAACTGGGCAAGATTCGGAATGCCGCCGAGAAAGCCTGGGGAGCAACCAAACGGGCCACCGACGCCCTCATCCTCGCCCGCACCGGGAACGAACCGGAGAGGACGCCGGAAACCTCTGCTGAGCTGCGGGCCCTGGCTGCCAAAGACCCGGCAGCGCGCAGCCTGGTTGGACGCTATTATTCCCGGCAGGGCGTATTGCATGGCGACTGCTTCTATATGGGTCTGTGTGAGCCACTGGAAGATACGGAGCGTCGCATCAGGGAAACCGCCAGCTACATCGCCGACGCCGAACGCTTGGCCGTATGAAGGAGAACTGAACATGGCTACCCAAACCTACCAACTGGTCAACCCGGTCACCGAGCCGGTCATCGCGCCTTTCGACGGCGCGCCGCGTCTGCCCACCCTGGCGGGCACCCGGGTCGGTCTGATCGATGACAGCAAGCGCAACGCGGACGTGCTGCTCGAGGAGCTGGCCGAGGTGCTGCGCAATCGATATGAGATCCGCGAGGTGCGCTGGCTGCGCAAGCCCAGCGCGTCACGGCCGGCCGACCCGAAGGAAATGGAAGAGTTGGTGGCCAACGTCGATTCGGTGGTGGTTGCCATCGGCGATTGAGGGAGTTGCAGCGCGTGCAGTGTGCACGACGGAATCCACGTTGAGAAGGCCGGCCTCCCCTCCGCGACGATCTGCACCGACCGGTTCATTCCCACGGCCAACGCCATGGCCAAGATGTGGGGAGCGGAAGACTACCCGACGATCTTCACAGCCCACCCCATTGAGAACCTGGATCGACCGGCTCTGCGGGAGCGGGCCGAAGGCTTGGCCAGCGAGGTGGCGGCGATCCTGACGAGCGGCTGACGGGGTGAAGCCTACACCAATTGCAAGCCCTGTTCCGTAAATCTGCTAAAGTCGTCCTCATTGGCGGTCGCGAATTGGGAGCTTGCTCCTAACGCGACCGCCGCAATCATGCAGTCCACCATTGTGCCCCGCCGCCGGCCTGACGTGTTGAACAGGCGCGCGGCGATCGTCGCATGTCGGGACGTAAAATCCTGGGGCGGTCCAACTACCCGTGCGGCCAATTGGAGCTCGTCCGCAGTCAACGGACCACACAGGAATTCAGCCCAGGCCACTGCGCTGATGACCAAAGTAGCTCCAGAGGCGATCCATTCCCGCAGTTTACGGTTCTCTGCTGAATCCGGTATCAGCGCCCGGATGAGAAAACTGGTGTCCAGATGAACGATCACGGATCAATCGCGCAACGCTCCGCCTGCACGTTGCGCGCCCACGCTGCCAGATCTACGCCACGGGTCGCCAGTGCCGTCTGCAATTGATCCAACGCGTCCAAGGGGTCGTCATGGGATACAGGCTCACCGTCCATGGTGTGAGTATCCTGCCGGCTTTCCCTCAAAGCATTTGGCTTAGGTCTTGTGGTTCGGGATGGTGGGATAGGATCGCGGTTTCCCCGCCGGCTGGCCGCAAGTGCGTTCCTGCGAAATAGTACAGTTTCCGCGCCCATATCCACCTGCGCCGTTTCCCATCCGGCGGCGAGCCAAGCAGCACCCTGGCTGTGGGTTGCATCGTTAGCCCACCAAGCTTGGTAATCCCATGCGGACGCGGGCAAGTTGTCGTCGATAATGACCTCAACGTCTGCGAATGATGCCTTCCATTCTTGAGACGACAGGCTGCGCAAGTGAACGTAGAGGTTTCGGTACTTTCGCCCTTTGTATTCCATCGGTCTCATCCTCCGACCGTGTTAGCGTCCCGCCGCCGCCTCGGCGTCCCGCAGGTCGGGCGGCAGGAGGTTGGGGATGCCGTCGCTGATGGGATAGACCTCGGGGCACGCCGGACAGGTCAGCGTCCCGGTAAGGACTTCGCCAGCGTCGGGTGCGTCTTCCGACGCGATGGTCTCCGCGTCCAAAGTCAGCGCGCCCTTGCAGACGGGGCAGGCCAGTATGTCCAGCAGATCGGTTCTCAATTCGTTCACCTTGGATCAAATTATCCCGCCAATCCTTTCTCGAACAACCAGGTGAGCACGTCGGCCAGGCCGATTACCAGGACGCCGGTGATGGTCAAGGCAACCGGCCCGGTCATTGCGCCGCCTATGCCGCCGGCGGGCCGGTCCCGGCGTCGAGGCAGGAGCCAGGCGACAATGAAAGCGTACACCGCCAGCAAGATTTTGGCGACCAAAACTACCGTGTAGGCCATGCTGACGGCGTCAGAAGTCAGCCGGTCCACCGTCAGGATCACGCCCGACACGATGAGCACGGCGATGGCGGTCACCACGATGGGCCGGAACTCGGCCGCCAACGCGCGGCCTACCAGCCCACCTGAGTCAGCGGTGCGCAGCGCGGGCCTGCCGGCCAAGAGCATGAACAGACTGCCGCCAATCCAAACCACCGCCGCCAGCGCGTGCGCCCACCGGATGACCAGCAGGATGATGTCCAGCACGTCCATCAGCCCGCCAGTTCTTCCAGGATGTCCGTCAATCGTTCCACGTCCATTCGGCTGATCTCCATGAGGTGTACGCGTCCGGCCTGGTCGATGAAGTAGGTGGTGGGGAAAAACTGCACCGCGTACTCCTGGGCCACCCGCGCGCGCACGTCGGTGGCGAAGTCGAAGGTCAGGCCGAACTCATCGACGAACTGCCGCGCTTCAACCTCGGTGTCGAATCCCTGCGGGACGAACAGGCCGATAAACCGCACGTTGCGCCCCTGGTACTCCTCCCAAACCTCCTGGAAGGCGGGCATCTCGTCCCGGCAGGGTGGACAGGACGGGTACCAGAAGTTGATGACCACCGCGTTGCCGCGCTGCTCGGACAGGCGGAACTCTTCGCCTCCGAAGGTGGTCAGGGCGAAGTCAGCGGCAGGCTGGCCGGTGGAGCAGGCAACCACGGTGATACTGGACACGAGAAACCCCAACACCAGGGGAACAGTGAACCGCGGGATGCGAAGCGCTGCGCTCCGAATGTGAGCACGAAGCTGGATAGTGAGCATATCTATATTGTACTGAAGGCTGGTCGAACCGCAGCCCCGGGGAACCCGCCGCGATCTATCCTCTGTTCTGTCCCGCCGACTCGGCGAACTGGTGGCCGAACAGGCTGGTTAGCAGCGCGCTGACGACGGTCGCGCCGACGCACATATAGCCAATACCCATATACCCTATGTTCGCCAACAGCGCCCCCGCTATGGCAGCGCCCAGCATTCCGCCACCCTGGTTGCTGAAACCCATGAGGCCCACGCCGGTGGCCTTGGACTCGCCTGAATACTCGGTGCTGGCGGAGATGAGGATCGGGAAAGAGACACTCAGCAGACCGGTGCTCACCGTTGCAACGGTCACCGTTGCCCACAGCCCCATCTCCACAGAAAACACCACGAACCCACAAGCCCCACCGGCGATACCGCAGACGGCGATGATCAGCGCGCGATATCTCAGATTCGCTGCGTAGGATGCGCTGTAGTTGCCGGCCATCTGCCCAAGCGAGGTTATCGCCAGCGGCAGGGCCACGAAGCCCACGCTGAGGTCGAAAGAATGTATCAGGTAGGCAGCAAAGAAACTGATGGTCCCCCAGAAGGCGATGCGTTGCGTTACATTGACCGGCACTGCTACACGGAAGAACCTCATCGACACCAATGACCTGTACCTGGAAAAGTATGCGAAGCTCCGGTCTCGCTCTCCGCTCTCTTTGGGGAGCCACAGAAAGTTCGCCACCAGTCCAACCACCAGCACACTGCCGTACACGATGAACGCGAACTGCCAGCCGCCCAGATCGGCCAGCACCGCCACCAACGGTACGCTGATGGCCGCCGCCAGACCCTGGATCGACAGCAGGGCGCTAACCGCCCGGGCCCGCCTCGCGGGGGAAATGACGTCGGATACCGACCCCACAATGTTGGGAGGTATCACCCCCCCGCCAAGGCCGGTCAGGACCCGCAGGGCCAGCAGCGTCTCCAGGTTCGGCGCGAATGCGCAACCCAGCGTGGATAACGAGAGCACCGCCAGGCTCACCAGGGCCACCGGCCGACGCCCAAAAGAGTCGGACAAGGGACCTGCCGATACGCCGGTGATCGCCCAGGCCGCGAAAGTCGCGGTCGCCAGCTGGCCGGCCACGGCCACCGATATGTTCAGATCGGTAGCGATTTCGACCAGTAGTGGCGGGACGATGAGGATCGCGCTGATGGTGGCAAAGACGGTGAGCGCAAGCACGGCCATGAACCATGCTTTGTTCACCTCTCTGCGGCCAGTCGCTGCGGCAGGCGTTGCGATGTCGTCCGTTCCTTGTTCGGTGAGTCGCCGCTATCGCGGCCGGAGAGTATGGGCAGGTCGGGGCCAGCAGTGCTTATGCGGCGGTGTTTTTTGATAACGTCGCCACGTTAGTATAGCCCAACTCGAACGCCTATTCCCAAAGCAATCCCGTTCTCGTCCACCCAACTCGCGCCGGAAGCAGCGCCCCGTCGATTTACGCTTGACGGCCTTTCGGCTGAGGTTACAATCGTTGCGAAGTACAGGCAGCAAATACGAGTCGAGGTATTGCCATGCGTTTGGAAAACAAGGTTGCTCTGATCAGCGGCGGGTCCCGGGGACAAGGCGCCGCCGAGGCTCGGCTCTTCGCCGGCGAGGGGTGCAAGGTGGTCATCGCTGACGTGCTCGAGGATGAGGGCCGGCAGCTGGAGGCCGAGATCAACGAGACCGGCGGCGAGTGCGTCTTCGTGAAGCTGGATGTCACCAGCGAGGACGAATGGACCGCTGCCGTCAACACCGCCGTGGAGCGGTTCGGCAAGCTGGACATCCTGGTGAACAACGCCGGGATCTACCGCCAGGTGGGCATCGAGGACACCAGCGAAGAACTTTGGGACAACATATTCGACATCAACGCCAAGGGCGTGTTCCTGGGCACCAAGGCCGCGATTCCCGAGATGCGCAAGGCCGGCGGCGGCTCCATCATCAACATCTCCAGCGTGGCCGGCCTGATCGGCAGCTGGCGAGCGCCGGCCTACGGCGCAACCAAAGGGGCGGTGCGGTTGTTCACCAAGTCCACCGCCATCCAGTACGCCGCTGAGGGCATCCGCTGCAACTCCGTGCATCCCGGCATCATCGAAACACCCATGACCACGCCCACGCTGTTGCGCGACGATGCGGCGAGGCAGGCATCGCTGGACCGGACGCCCATCGGCAGGGTCGGGCAGGCCGAGGACGTAGCTTGGGGCGTGCTGTTCCTGGCATCAGACGAATCCTCTTTCATGACGGGCAGCGAGCTGGTGATCGACGGCGGTCTGTTCGCACAGTAGCCGGTGGAACCGGGTCACACACGGTCCACGCGCCCGCAATGGAGTAGCGCCTCATGGTCAACAAGTTAACCAAGCAGGTCGGCGCGCGCCGCAACGAGAATGAGGAAGTGGACGACTTAGCCATCCATTATCCTTCTGCTGACGGTGAGCGCATGGCCGAAACCGACTTTCAGTACATCCCTTTGACCAACACCGTCTCGGCCCTGCGGGTTCGCTATCACGGTCGGTCCGATGTCTATGTCGCCGGCGATATGCTGATCTATTACCGCATCAACCGCAACGACCTGAGCATCGCTCCGGACGTGTACGCGGTATTCGGCGCGGCGGGCAACCATCCCCGGGACTCCTGGCTGGTATGGCGCGAGGGCAAGGCTCCCGATTTCGTAATGGAGATCGCCTCGCAAAGCACCTGGCGACGGGATGTTGCCCAAAAGCTGGACATCTACGCTGAGATGGGCGTGTCCGAATACTGGCGTTTTGACCCCACGGGCCGTTTCTTTACGCCGCCCCTGGTGGGTGAGGTTCTGACGGACACCGGGTATCAGCAGTTGCCGGTCGTTGCGGATGAGGCCGGCATACTGCGGGGCTACAGCGCAGTCTTCGAGCTGGACATCTGCGTGCGGCCCGGGCTGGACCTGCGGCTCTTTGACCCGGCGACGGGTCAATGGCTGCTTACCCACCAGGAAAGTGAATCGGGCCGTCAGGCTGCCGAAGCCGCCCTGCAATCCAGCGAGGCCGGCCGTCGGGCCTCCGAAGCCGCCCTGCAATCCGCTGAAGCCGAAATCGCCCGGCTCCGCGAACAACTGTCACGACAGCAACTATAGCGGCTTGGCGCTGATCTCTGCTAAACGACTGGCGCTGGTCGCAGGGCTGGCCGCGGTCCTACTGACGTTGCTGCCCCATCCCGAGCCGGTCCACGCCTGCACCTGTGCGCCTTCCGGTTCGCCGGCGGAGGCTCTGGAACGGGCCGATGCCGTGTTTGCCGGCGAAGTGACCTCGGTGAAATTCAGCGGGACTTCCCCGTATCGACTCTCGTCGTCGGCGCTAGTGACGGTGGAGTTCAGGGTCAGCCGGGTCTGGAAGGGGCCGCGTTCGCCTAGGCTGACCGTCGAAACCGAGCGCAGCGGAATTTCCTGCGGTTACGAGTTCAAGAAAGGCCGGAATTACATCGTGTACACCTGGGAAGGCACGCGAACTGGGCTGTGCACCCGCACCGCCCCGGCGTGGATGGCCTTTGCCGATTTCGTGGCGTTGGGCCCGGGACAGCCGCCCGATCCCACGTCCGTCGCTGACACCGGCGGCGGGGGCGCCTGTGCGGTCGCCGCAGACATGGACGACCAGCCGATAGATATTGCTGCGCTGGCTCTGCTAGCCGGCGTCGCCGCCTTGGGCATGCGCCAACGACCTCGCCTATAATGTCCGGTGGAAAGCGGCCTATCGAAGACGACCGCTCCCCAATGCACCGCAGACGTTCGGAGCAAAATCCATGGTCAGCAAAACGACAACGCCACAGATTCCTGACGGGGACGAGATTGATGACCTGACCATCGAATACCCATCCTCCGACGGTGAACCCATGGCCGAATCCGAAGCGCAGTACACGCCGCTGACTGAAACCGTTTCCACGCTGCGCGTTCGATACCACGAGCGCGAAGACGTGTACGTCGGCGGCGACATGCTGATCTACTACCGGATGAACCGGAGCGACGTCAGGGTCGCGCCCGATGTCTTCGTCGTCTTCGGCGTCACCAGCCGCCACCCGCGGGATTCCTGGCTGGTCTGGCGCGAGGGACGGGCCCCGGACTTCATCATGGAGATCGCCTCTTCCCGAACCTGGCGTCGGGACGCCACCGAAAAGCGCCGCATCTACGCCGACATGGGCGTTATGGAATACGTGCGCTTCGATCCGACTGGAAACTACTTCACGCCGGCTCTCGTGCTGGAGAGGTTGGACGGAACTGAGTACCGGGAGCAGCCGCTAACGACCGACCCCGACGGCAATCTGCGCGCCCACAGCGCAGCGCTGGGATTGGATCTATCCGTAGCGCCTGACTTGACGCTGCGGCTATACGACCCGGCGACGGGCGAATGGCTCCGGACCCACCAGGAGACTGAGGCGGCACTGCAAGCCAGCGAAGCCGAACGACAGGCCGCCGAAGCCGAAATCGAGCGGTTGCAGGCTGAACTGCGCAGCTTGCAACAACAATAAAACGTGCGGGATACCGAAACGGAGGTGGGACTATGGTCAGCAGAACCACAAGGCCCCAGGTTCCTTTTGACGAGGATGAGGTTGATGACCTCACCATCGAATACCCGTCCTCAGACGGTGAACCCATGGCCGAATCCGACTGGCAGTACATCCCCCTGACCGATACCGTTTCCACTTTGCGGATTCATTACCGCAATCGGTCCGATGTGTACGTCGCCGGCGATATGTTGATTTATTATCGCATGAATCGCAACGACGTTACGGTCGCCCCAGATGTTTTCGCCGTCTTCGGCGCCACCGGCAACCATCCTCGGGATTCCTGGCTGGTGTGGCGGGAGGGGAAAGCCCCCGACTTTGTGATGGAGATTGCCTCCTCATCCACTTGGCGACGGGATGCTACCGAAAAACGCCGCATTTATGCCGACATGGGCGTTACGGAGTACGTGCGTTTCGATCCCACCGGAAACTACTTTACACCGCCTCTCATCTTGGAAACCTTAGACGGAACGGAATACCGGGCGCAACCGCTAATCACGGATGCCGACGGCGTCCTGCGTGGCCATAGCGGGGTGCTGGAGTTGGAGATTTGCGTAACGTCGGCGCTGGAACTCCGGCTCTACGATCCGGCGGCAGGGGAATGGCTCCGCACCCACCGCGAGAGCGAGAACGCACGCCAGGAGATCGAAATGGCGCGGCGCGAGAGCGAAGCCGTACGTCAGGAGACCGAAGCGGCCCTGCGGGCCAGCGAAGCAGCTCGGCAAGCCGCCGAAGCGGAAGTCGCCCGGCTCCGTGAGCAACTGGCGCAACTGCGACAGCAAACATAGCAGCGAGGTATTGAAACATGCGACTGGAAAACAAGGTGGCTTTTATCAGCGGCGGCGCTCGGGGCATGGGGGCTACCGAGGCGCGGATGTTCTCCCGCGAGGGTTGCAAGGTGGTCATCGGCGACCTGCGCGACGAGCTGGGACGGCAGGTTGAGGCCGAGATCAACGAACTGGGCGGTGAGTGCCTGTACGTCCACCTGGACGTGACCGACGAGCAGTCCTGGAAAGATGCCATCGCAGCTGCGGTGGAGCGGTTCGGCAAGCTGGACATCCTGGTGAACAACGCCGGCGTGTATATGCCGGAGCGGGTTGAGGACACCACGATGGAGAACTGGGACGTCACCATGAGCGTCAACGCCAAGGGCGTGTTCCTGGGCACCAAAGCCGCCATTCCCGAGATGCGGCGTAATGGCGGCGGGTCCATCGTGAACATCTCCAGCGTAGCCGGCCTGGTGGGCAACCACATCTCCTCCGCCTACACCGCATCCAAGGGCGCGGTGCGGCTTTTCACCAAGTCCACCGCCATCCAGCACGCTGGCGACGGCATCCGCTGCAACAGCGTGCATCCCGGCACCATCGAGACCGACATGACCGCCGCCCTGCTGGCCGCCGGCGGCCGGGAGGACCGGCTGAACCGGACCCCCTTGGGCCGGTTGGGCCAGGCGGAGGACATCGCCTACGGGGTGTTGTTCCTGGCGTCGGACGAGGCGTCCTTCATGACCGGCAGCGAGTTGGTGATCGACGGCGGGCGCACGGCGATGTAGCGCCGGATCGTCAGAATCAGGATTTTCGGGATTGAAGGATTTACCGGATTGGGCTTCCACCGCCATCGGGCGGCTCCAATCCTGAAAATCCCCAAATCCGGTAAATCCTGATTCTGACAACCCCTCGCGCATCGACCCATGGGGAAGTTTTTCGGCAGGGGAACCCTGCTGCAATGCCGGCTGCCCGACGCGCACCCCTACGTGCGTCTCCAGCACGCCGTGTTCCATGTCCTGGAGGCGGACAGCGGCGGCGCGGCGCGGGTGGTCGATTTCACCATTTTCGGGCTGGTGCTGTTCAGCGCGGTGAACCTGGCCATCGGCAACACCAAGCTGGAGTTCTTCTTCATCAGCGTGTTCGCCGCCGAATACCTCATCCGGTTGTGGTGCATCGTCTGGCATCGCAATTACCGGCAGGGAGGATGGAAGGCCCGCCTGCGCTACGCCACCACCAACGCTGCGGCGATAATCGATTTCATCGCCATCTGGCCGACGCTGGTGGTGATGATCGTCTTCGGCGAGGTCGAAGTGCTGCCGATATTCCGCCTGGTGTCCCGGCTGATAATGACCGGAAGGCGCTTCCCGGCCATGCGCCTGATGGGACGGGTGATGATGCGGTCGGCGTCGCAGTTGATCAGCGTGCTGGTGACGCTGAGCGTGTTCTGGCTGGCGGCGGGCTACCTGATGCACGCCGCGGAAACGAAACTGCCCAGCGGCAACCACGAGCAGTTCGGATCCATCGGAGACTCGTTGTGGGCCTCGGTGGTGATCTTGACCACGCTGCCGTCGCTGGAGGTGGTGCCGGGGACCTTGGTGGGGAGGGTCATCGCCGGCTTCATCGCCCTGCTGGGGATCGGGCTGTTCGCGCTGCCCGCCGGCATCCTGACCTCCAATTTCATGGAGGCCATCCAGCAGGCCCGAGACGCCGCCGGCCAGGTGGAACTGAGCGCCTGCCGGGTGCAGAGCGCCGCCCAGCAACGGCAAACGCACTGGCCGCCGGCCCTGGGCTAGACGATGGGACGCAGGCCGTTGACTGCTATAATCTCAAACAACTGGCATTTGGGAGGCGTATCCACTGGCTCCACATGCCCGGGAGGTACTATGATCGAGCGCGTTCCGACTGTAGCGTTTGGAAAGGAATTTACGCATATCCCCGAACACGTACGATCCGACCTTGACATGCTCCAAAGAGAGTGTGCCATTTACACGAACCATTGGATTGATGAGATCGAGGATTTTCGACACGTCCGTGTGCCTTTTACCCACGAAGAGCGTGAAGAATTTGCGCGGCGTTCTTGGGCATACGAGTTATTCTTACGGGCTGGAGTTCCGTATTGGGCCTCCGATACGCCAGGTATTGATGCAGATATAGCTCGGGAAGCTGACACGTATACCATCAACTTGGAAGACGGCACCATCTTGCCGCCGCCGTATCATTGCTTCGCGGCTTTCCTGGGAAAACACTTAGAGGCTCTGGTTTGCTTCAATACGGACCGGATGGAAATAATCGAGCTCACTGGAAAGGCAGCAGCTCTCTTTGAAGTGAAGCGTGCGATCCAATCTCTGACTGCTACCATTCGCTCATTCAACAACCGGGAAAAAGGGCTAACCTCTTGGCCTATCACATGCGAGGATGATGCCCGTGATTTGCTATATGTGATGCTTAGATCACAGATTTTCGATATCACGAAAGAGAGCGCGGTGCCACCCACAGTTGGGAGACACCGTTTCGTCGATCTATGCAGTGACGGGCTCGGACTGCTCGTTGAATTGAAGTGGATTAACAAACCGGGGGCGTGGAAAAACATTGTGGATCAAATTCACGTGGACGTTCAGACTTATCATGCGCATCCGTCTTGCGAAAATCTTTTGGTTTGTGATCGTTGATAACATCAAAGACATTCAAGATCCTTGGCTGGTCGAGGAACAAATGTCTGGACCTCAGATCATCGGAGGTAAGCAGTTCGACGTGCAGGTGATAGTTTGCGACACGTAGATCACCAGTTGATTTGTATGGGTACTGGCAACTGGAAGTGCTGCACAGCCGTATGTTATGCTTAGGTTCCCGATACCATGACTTCCAATTTTATGGAGGCCTATTAGCAAGTGCATGAGACTGCCGGCCAAGTTGAGTTCTGCACCTGCTAGGCGCGCAGCGGCACACAGTAGTGATCAGCGCAGTTCCCGGGGCAGCGTGAAGGTGTTGTCCTCTTCGGCCCCCTCCAACAGGGTAACGGTCTGGGGGTACAGCACTTCAATCACCGCTTCCAACAGGACTTCAGGGGTGGAGGCACTGGAGCTTATTCCCGCTAGCCGGCAATCCACCAGCTATCCCGGGTCGATTTCGTCCGGGCCATTTCAGGTAGGCCGGCGCGGCAGTAGCCCGGGGCGCATCGGAACGGCTGGCGGAGCTGCGAGCACAGCGGGGCCACCGGCTGACGGTGACGATAGCGAGACGGGAGCTGCGGGCGTGGCTGCGCAACTCGCCGGAAGGCGCGGCGGCGGAGCAGGCAGTAGAGCGGCTGCTCCGCGCCAGCGGCTGAGTATCTGCTATCCGCGGTCGCGCTCCTCTGCCGGAACCGGCATTCCGGGCCGCCAGTCCCGGGGTGGTGGGTGTCCCCGCCGGTTGTGCCGGCCCAGCGCCCAGAGGAAGGCGGTAACGTCAATGCCGGCGCGTTCAATTTCTCTGCCCAACAGGGAAGCCTTTATTGGAGCGCTGCCCCAATCGGTGAGCGTAATGGTGACGACGCCGTTGGTTATATTAACGTGGCTGCCCCGGCCGCGCCTTCGGCGACTGGCTCGCTCGCTGACGATCCGGAATCCAAACCGACGCAAGACGGCCAGCGCTTCCGCGAATGTCACGTTCCTAATCGGAACCGGCATCGCAGTTGACCCACACCTTGGCCAACTCTACCAGGTAACCCTGCGGTTCCCAATCCCGTTTAATTTGTTCCGTCTCAGTCGCCACGTCCACTTGGGGCCGCTCGGCAACTTCCAAAAAGAGCTCGATCGCGTCCTGAACCATGTCCAGCGCTTCGTCCCAATCTTCGCCCTGCGAAGCGCAACCCGGCAGCGCAGGGACGAACACCGCGTAACCGGCTTCGTCGGAGCAGGACAGCAGCAGCACCTCGAACTCCTCGGGCTGGGGCGCTGCGTCGTCTTTTTCCAACCCTGAGTGGTCCTTTGTCGTTACCATGTGTCCCTCCGTGAGAACCCTGTCTGGGACGTGTCGCCAATTTCCAGGCTGTCATCGCCGGTGAATCGGCGCAGCCGGCGCAACTGCCGGCTGCTGGTGATGGTGAACGGGCGCGGCGGCTCGCTGGTTAGACCAATCAGGTAAGGAATCAATTCCTCAACCTTGTCAATCATCGCGGCCAGGTCTTCAACGTGGTGGTAGTTTTCGTAAAAGTTCTGGTGACCGACCCAATAGGCTTCAGACAAGGCATCATACTGCTCAGGGTTGAAGCCGTATTCCATTGCGACTTGGGTGGCCACCTCGCGCACGTCCTGATGGGATTTATGCGGCCAGCCCCGCTGCTCGGCGATGGCTTTCATCGGCTGCACCACTGCGCCCCAAGCTTTTTCGCCGGCTTGCAGACGACTGCCCGCAGCCAGTTCTTCACGGGCGTGAATGAGCAACTGCCGACTGATTTGGCAGCGGTCTTCGGTACTTTGAACGCCGGGTTCCGGCAACTCGGGTGCAGTGGTCATGGGTAAGGCACTCTTATCAACTCCCGGCTGCTCGGAAGTCGTCAGAATTATCAGCGCAGTTCCCGGGGCAGTGTGAAGGTGATGTCCTCTTCGGCTCCCTCCAACAGGGTAACGGTCTTTGGGTCCAGCGCTTCTATCACCGCCTCCACCAGCACTTCCGGCGTGGAGGCGCCTGAAGTTATGCCCGCTCGCCGGCAACCCACCAACCATTGCGGGTCGATTTCATCCGGGCCGTTGATCAGGTAGGCCGGGGTGCCGTTGGCCTCGGCGACCTCCCGCAGACGGTTGCAGTTCGATGAGTTCTGCGCCCCGATCACCAGCACCACATCGACCAGGCCAGCCATCTGCGTGACCGCGTCCTGGCGGTTGGTGGTGGCGTAGCAGATATCGTTCCGCACCACCGCGCCGGGGAATCGCTCCTGGATGGCGCCGATGGCGTTGGCCGTGTCTCCCACGGAAAGCGTCGTCTGGGTGATGACGGCCACCTCGGTGTCGACCGGCCAGTCGATGTCCGCGCTGACTTCCTGCTCGGCCAGCGGCGCCGAATCGTTGATCAGCGTCATCGGAGCCTGGCCCATGGTCCCTCGGACTTCCTGGTGGCCCTGGTGCCCTACCAGGAGAACCCGCTTTCCCTCCCGGTGGTACTTCTTGGCCTCGTTATGCACTCGGGTCACCAGCGGGCATACCGCGTCGATGACCCGGAGGTTGCGTTCGGCCGCTTTCTCGAAATCCTCCGGCGGCGAGCCGTGTGCCGAGAAGACCACCAGGGAGCCGTCAGGAACCTCGTCGACCTCCTCCACTGTGATGGCGCCTTTCTGCTCCAACTCGGCGACCACGTAGGGATTGTGCACGATCTGGTGCTTGACGTAGACGGGCGGGCCGAACCGCTCCAGGCATTCCTCCACGACGTCGATGGCCCGAACCACGCCGGCGCAGAACCCCCGGGGAGAACTCAAAATCACTTCAACCATCTTGTAATCCTCTCGCAGCGCATCATCGCCCCTGCGGCCCACGATCCCTTGAATGCTCATTCAGTAAGTCCTGTTTATCTTTGCTCGCGCACGTTGGATATTGCCTCTAGGCGTTGTCCGGCTCCCAGCCCCATGGCCGGGGCCCCCAGCCGGCTTCGAACATCTCGCCACGCTTTACCGACAGCACCGGGGTCACGGCCCGTTCCGAATTACGCCCGTTGCCCAGCACGTCGTAGACCACCCAATCGCCATCCTGGATGTCCAGCACCGAAACGTCGGCCTGCTTGCCGACTTCCAAGCTGCCCAGGCGCTCTTCCTCGCCGATGGCCCGGGCCGGGTTGATGGTGCACATCTCCACCACCCGGTCCAGGGTGAAACCCATGGCCAGGAAACGGGTCATCATTTCGGTCATGCTGTGGACGGTGCGGATGCGACCGGGCACGGTCAGGTCGGTGCTGATGCAGTGGGGTTCCACCCCCTGGTCCAGCACCCGCTCGCCGATGTCGAAGCTGAAGTTGGCGCGGCCGTGGGCGGTATCCAGCCACACGCCACGCTCGTGGGCTTCCCGGGCCTCGGGCACCAGGTTGCCGTCGCTGTCCAGCACGCCGCCCGGGTTGGCGGTGAAGAAGTGGGTGACGATGTCGCCCGGCTCCATGAGGGGCAGCAGGTCGCGGATCACCTCGGCCGGGTAGCGCTTTTCGGTGTCGCCGATGTGGACCATGAGGCGCACGCCGGCCTCGCGGGCCGCCCGCTTGGCCAGGCGGGGCATTTCCATGCCCATGATCTCCAGCGCCGGCGAGACCATGCGGGCCTTGATGCCGCGGATGGTGCCGTTGCTCTCCTCGACGACTTGTATCGTCCGCTCCAGGTCGATGCTGCTGGGGGAGAAGATGTCCGGCGTGGTGGCCAGGCCGGTGCGGCAGATGTGCAGGAAGGGGATCACCTCGGTGGCGTTGTTGGGAATGATGTGCGCCGGGAAACCTCCGTAGGTGTCGCAGCCGCTGCTGCCGGCATCCACCATGGTGGTGACGCCGGCGCGCACGCCGCCCACGTCGGCGTTGACGCCGTTGCCGTTGACGCCTTCATAGACGTGGGTGTGCAGGTCGATCAGGCCGGGCGTTACGTACTTGCCCCGCACCTCCACGACGCGGGAAGCCTCGTCAGCAGAGATGTCGGCGGCGACGGCGGCTATCTTGCCGTCGGCTATCGCCACATCGTACGCGCCGTTCAGGTTCTGCGTGGGATCGATTACCGTGCCGCCTTTGATGAGCAGGTCGTACATGGGGGATGCCTCCGTGTTCTCGGGCTGCGGCCAGCCTAGTCAGCGGCGGTAACGGTGTCAAGCAAGCGCGACGCTACCCACGCGATCGCTGCGGCGGAGTTGGCCAGGTTGCCGGGTTCATTCCACCAGCGCATCGGCTAGTCGTGTGCCGCATTCAACCAGTTCTATGTTCCGCAGTTGACTGCGGAAATTGACACGGTTGCTCCGTTTCCGCAATTCATCAGCAACTTCTCGTCCCAGCACCCGGCGGCGGCATCCGCCAACAGGATAGAACCGGCATGGGATGCCCTTCGGGAGCAGTTCGTCGGCGACCATGATCCCGCCGTTTATCTGTGCCAGGAAATCTCTGGTTTCCTTACGGCCGGTGGTCAACTCTACCGGCGCAACCCAAGGTCCGCCGTTGGTATCCTCGCCTCCAACAAACAAATAGTCACAACGCCGTTGGTCGTCAGGAAGATGCCATTGGCCATCGCGAACGCGGAACGAGGGGGCGTCTATGTGGATTAACGCATAGGTTGCAGGGACGCCGGCCAGTTCCAATGAACAACCGCTGTCTCTGCAACTTGTCGCGTGGCACATCGGGTCGGTTCGCGTCATGACGGCAGCGACGGCGGTTGCCGGCATTATTCCTCCTTGAGGCGCTCGATCCGGTTAGAAATCTTGGCGAAGCGGCTATAAAGTTCAGCGGTAACCAGCCCGAACTCCGAAGGAAACTTCCCCATTTCTTCGTCAAGCGGTATCTCTTTTACGACCGACCCACTGCCGTCCGCGTTGGGCTCAAAGAACCACGCGCCAACCTCCTCAGGAGCGAGCGCAAGATCGGCGCCAGCCATCCCCTCCCGATGCTCCATCGGAAGCTCGGACATCAGAACCAGGTTGGCCAGCTCTTCCAGCACCCACTCGCTATGCGTCGTGATGATGATCCGAATGCCGGCCTTCACCGCCGCCGCCAGTAGCCTCACGAACTCCACCTGCATTGCCGGGTGCAGGTGTGACTCCGGCTCTTCTATGATGAGCGTGTCGCCCGGCTCAACCACGTGGCGCAGGTACAAAACCACTGGAGCGAGTTCCGACACCATTGAAGAGGCGTTCATCAACGACACGTCGCGCTGCCAGCCGTCCGGACGATAGACGAAAGAAGGGTAGTCAATTTGGGAGTGCTCAACACGGACTGCGCCCCGCATTAGTCTTTGTTCCAGATGCACCGCCAAGTCGTCATGGCTGCCATGCCCTCGATACCACCAGTCGGAGGCTAAACCAACCAGTTGCTCTAGGAAGTCGCCAAGAACCCCGGAGAGTACCGGCATCGGCGAATCAGCCCGTAGTCCAACACGGGAGGCACTCGCAATCAGCCCTCGTACCGCAACTTGGTGTGCGTGCATTACACCGGCGCGGTCGGCCGGCAAGTAATGTGCAGGGTTGGTAAAATGATCGAAGATGTTGGCAACTACGTCACCGGTAGCGCATCCAAGAATCACGTATGCGACAGCTTCCCTGATATTATCTTCCGGCATACGTGAAAGCCGGTGGGCTAAGGCGAGGGTTTCCTGCTCAACTTGCAAGGGCGCATCATTCGGGATCGAAGCAGTAATATTGGCCTCTTGCCCGGTCGTAGCAACTTCATAGCTAAGGGAACCACCGTGCCGTAACCCGCTTGCTGCATTGTTGTACAGAGAAAATCCTGCTCCGTGCTTGCTGGTGTAGCGCGCCAAGCTTCCAGCCTGGTCCACCCCGAAGCATCTTACGATTTCCCTGTCTAAAGCGCCGCCATAACTTCCGAGGCGACTGACCACAAGGCGCACAAGAGCAGCAACCTCGTTCGGCAATTTGTATGAGAAAGGCTCTTGTTGTTCGGTGCCTCCCATGCGCGGAGGCGTTTTACTCCCCCAATCATAAAGGCAAGCAATGTCGTTTTCCGACAGGTCCAAGCTTCGTGATGGTAGTTGAGCCCTGGCAAAGAATTCTGTCCCAAACTCACGTCTGTTCGTAGGGCGTTCTGCGTAGCTATCGAAAAACCGATGCAGGGCGTAAATCAGCGTAGCCAGATAGGATTTGCCCGTGTTGCTCGGCCCCACGAACACGGACATGGGACGCAACTCGATCTTTCCCTCGGCGATAGGGCCGAGGTTGGAGACCGTTAATTCAAGGTGGCTGGCGCCGGTTGCCGTAGTCATGTCCTGTCATCCTTACGCCTCGCCGCTGCGTGCAGACCATTGTAGCAAACCGCTGTCCTGCCCCAACTGGCGGCCCTCTCCCTGATGCCCTATACTCCCGTTCAACCAACAGCAAACCATAACAAGCGCAGCCCTGCTGCGGAGGTCACTATGGCATTGGGATTGAGAAGCTACCGCCCGCTGGTGGGCGGCGTCACGCACATGGTCAGCACCGGCCACTACCTGGCTACGGCGGCCGGCTACCGGATCCTCGAGCAGGGCGGCAACGCCATTGACGCTGGCGTGGCCGCCGGCATCGTGATCAACGTGACGCTTCCCCAGTACACCAGCTTCGGCGGCGTGGCTCCCATCATCATCCACCACGCCGAGACCGGAGACACCAGGGAGATCAGCGGCCTGGGGCGCTGGCCGGCCGAAGCGTCCATCGACTATTTTCGGCGCGAACACGGCGGCGACATGCCCCACGGGGTGATGCGCACCGTTACGCCGGCGGCGCCGGATGCCTGGCTCACCGCCCTGAGCCGATACGGCACCATGACCTTCGAGCAGGTGGTTACGCCGGCGCTGGAACTGGCGGCCCACGGCTTCCCCATCCCCGCCACGCTGCACCGCGCTCTGGTCAGCAGCGGCGACAACATCATCCTCGACGAGGGTGACACCAGCCAGTGGACCAGCACCATGGAGATTTTCTATCCCGGCGGCAAGGCTCTGGGCATTGGCGATCTGCTGGTGCAGTCCGACCTGGCTCGCACCTTCCGGCGTATGATCGACGCCGAGCGCGCAGTCGCAGGTCAGGGTCGTGAGGCTGCCATCCGGGCCGCGCGGGACCTGTTTTACAAGGGTGACATCGCCGAGGAGATGGTCGCGTTCATCCGCAGCCAGGGCGGATGGCTGTCCATGAACGACCTGGCAGATTTCTCAGTAGGCGTCGACGCTCCCCCCGTCATTGACTATAAGGGCCAGAACTCTTCAGAAATCCAGGTGTACGCCTGCGGGCCGTGGTGCCAGGGACCGATGAACCTCCACGCCCTGCGCGTTTTGGAAGGCTGTGACCTTCAGGGTATGGGCCACAACTCCGCGGATTACATCCACACGGTGCTGGAGGCGCTGAAGCTGGCATTTGCCGACCGTCACGCCTACTACGGCGACCCCGATTTCGTGGACGTGCCCATGGACGGCCTGCTTTCCCGGGAGTACGCGGACATCCGACGGCGGGAAATTGATTCGCGCCGGGCCCATCCCGAGATGCCCGATGCCGGTGATCCCTGGGCGTTCCAAGCTGGAACAGGCCACGCCGCCCGTAAACCGGAGCCGGTGGCCGGCCCGCTGTCGGCCGATACCTCTTACATCTGCGCGGTGGATCGCTGGGGCAATGCGTTCTCGGCCACTCCCAGCGACGGGTTCGGCGGCGCACCCATCGTGCCCGGCCTCGGGTTCATGGCATCGGCCCGCGGCGCGCAGAACTGGCTGGACGAGGACCACCCCGCCAGCCTCGCGCCCGGAAAGCGGCCGCGTCTCACGCCCAATCCGGCGATGGCGTTCAAGGATGGCAAGCCCTGGATGCCCTTCGGAACGCCGGGCGGCGACGTGCAGCCCCAGTCCATGGTGCAGCTCTTCCTCAACGTTGCTGAATTTGGCATGGACGTGCAGCAGGCCATCGAGGCGCCCCGCGCGTCCACGTGGAGCTTCCCCAATTCCTTCTGGCCCCACGCCTACCGGCCCGGACTGGTGGGTGTCGAATCCCGCATCGAACCGTCGGTGGTGGACGACCTCCGCAAGCGCGGCCACGACGTCGACGTGTGGAACGAGTGGACGCCGCGCATGGGTTCCCTGTGCGCCATCGAGGTTGACCGGGATCGGGGCAGCCTGTTCGGCGGGGCCGACCTGCGGCGGGACGGCTACGCCATGGGCCGCTGACCTGCGGGCTGACGGAACGAGACCGGACGGCGCCGGGAAACCTTCCCGGCGCCGTCTTCTTGATCTCATACCCTGGGTGTGGCCGTTGGTCGATGTAGCTGTGGCGCCGGGTTGCGGGAGAACCTGCGCTACGGCTTCGCCATGCGGTAACCGATGCCGTGCTCGGTGAAGATATAGGACGGCTTCCGGGCGTTGTCCCCGAGCTTTTGTCGCAGGGTCTTCACGTAGGCCCGCAGCAATTGGGATTCCCCGGCGTACTCCGGCCCCCAGACCCGGTGCAACAACTCGTCCTGCGTCATAACGCGACCGGCGCTGCTGGAGAGTTCGTGCAGCAGCTTGTACTCCGTCGCGGTTAACTGCGCCGGTTGGCCGGCAACCGTTACAACGTGGGACGTGTAGTCAATTTTCAAGTTCCCCAGCGTGTATGCGTCATGGGGGTCGCTGCGATGAGACAGCGCTTTTCGTCGCAGCGAGGCCCTGATCCTCGCCAGGAGTTCGGTGGGCGAGAACGGCTTTACGATGTAACCGTCGGCGCCTTTGTCGAATGCCAGTATCGCGCCGGCTTCGTCTCCTGGGTCCAGGATCGCAATGGTCGGTACGCCGTAGGAGTTGACGATTCGATCCATCACATCAAACTCTTTTGGTTCCGAGTTTGACAGGTCGAACAGCACAAGGTCCGGATTTTCGGATGCTACCAACTGCTCGATATCATCGAGGTCAAAGGACGCCAATGGTGTATAGTCGGCGCGGGAGAGCGTCCGGCGCGTGATGCCCAGGATGTGCGGGTCGTCAACGACCAGCAGGATCCGAGGTTTATCGCCTACCGGGCGACCGCTGGGTTCGGCTTGTCGGTCAAAGATAGATGGGTCAGAGTCATCCGCGTCGTCGGCGATGGGGATTGTAAAGGTAAATTCCATGCCGTGGTTGGCTTCGCCGCGCTTGGCCTGGAGCCGGCCTCCGTGCGCGTTGACGATGCCTTTGCTGATGGTCAGGGCCAGCCCATCTCCCTCCAGATTGTCCTTTGCCCGCTCCGGATGCCCCTCCAGCAAGCGCTTGAAAACCTGCGGTGGTTGATTGGAATGGGCACAGTCAATGTGGGTGGATATAGTGAAAACCACGTGAAGGTCCTGGCGCCGAGCGCTCACCGTGATGGCGTCAGTCTCCGAATAGTGCTTGAAACAGTGGGCGAACAGGTCCCGCAACACATGGTCGATACGCTGCGGGTCCATCATTACGTTGGGCAGGTCCGAGGGAATGTCCTGCAAAAACTCCTGGCCGGGATGGTTCCGCTCGAACTCCCTGATCGCGCCGGATACCAGGGTTTGCGCGTCGGTTGGTTCCAGATTAATCTGCAGCGTCCCGAACTCCAGGTCGGAGAGGTCGGTAAGGCGGTTGATTTGGGAGCGCATCACATCGGCCTGATGGTCGATGACTTGCAGCAGATGCAACGGCTCGGTTGAGTTGGCAGAACTGACGATGTCCGACAATGCGACGATGGACCCCTTAATCGCGCTCAAGGGCGTCCGCAATTCTTGGCTCACCAAACCGAGCAACGCCGCTCGCATCCGCTCCGCATCGTGATGAGGGGTCATGTCCTGCATGGCCACCACCACCGACACGATCTCACCCCGGTCAGAATAAATCGGAGCCGCATTGACCAATGCAGTGACGGTTCTCCCGCTGGGGAGGCAGATCTCGATTTCTTCAGCGCGTACCGTTTCTCCGCTCTGCATCACTCGGGTGGATGGCAGATCACTGAACGGGAGTTCCCGACCATCGGCTCGCCGAAAAGAGACCACTTCCGGCATGCGTTCCCACGATCCGCCGGGCAAGCGCAGATCTTCCACCATCCGCTGGTTTTCCCGGTTGGCAGCGAGCAACATGCCGGTCTTGGCATCGAACACGAGCACGGCGATGGGAGAGATATCGACCAGCGCCTTCAGGTCGGTCTTGATGCGCCGCTCGGCTTCGAATTTGCGCGCGTTGGAGATCGCGTTGCCCGCGTGAGCGGCGAAGCGCGCGATGATGTCTTCGTCATCGGAGGTGAACTCTTCCCCACGTTCCGCTTCCGCCAGGTAGATGTTGCCCAGATGTATGCCGTCGCGGCGGATGGGCATCCCCAGAAAAGCCCGTATCGGCGGGTGTCCGTCGGGCAGACCGGCCGACTTGGGATGGCTTGCAATGTCGGCCACGCGCAAGGGCCCCTGGACTTCGTTCAAGTATCCCAGCAGCCCCTTCCCTTGCGGCGGGGTTTGAACGCCGTCGAATTCCCCCGCGGTCGTGCCGGAGCTGAATATGTTCTCGACTTCTCCGGATCCAGTGAACGCCAGAAGCACTCCATAACGAGCGTTGGTCAGCCAACGCGCGTTATCGATGACACTCTGCAGTACGGTTTCAGTTTCCAGGCTTTCCGATAGGCGCAGGCACGCGGCATCCAGATCGATGTATCTGTTTAGGTTTCCCTGATCATCTCGCCGGGTCGGGTCAGCTTCCGTCAAGGCATCGGTCGATATGTGTGCAGGCATCATGGTCCGTAAGAGTATTGAGCGTGGGTCTCGCGGGCGCACGGAAGCAGTCGAGCCGCATAGTCTCTGGGCGATCCGCGAGCGAGGGCGTCTTTTGCTCCCCTCACCGGTGACCCGTGGAGTGGTCGGCTGCGCGAACGTATCCTACCATATAAATCCACCGTTTCAAATGTATATTGCAGATATATTTCGTTCATGTAACGAATGCGTAACACATCCTGGCAGCCGCACACGCTGGTGGGCCGCAACTCAACCATACACTGGACTCGCAGTCCGTATGCCGGTTCCGTTTCTGATCGTTTACAATGTGCGCGCGGAATTCTCATGGATAACCTGCAATACATGGCCGAACTGGTGCGGCCGCATATCCATCGTGGGCGCTTTGCGCTGGAGGATGGCCAGACCACCAGTTGGTACGTCAACGGGCGCGCATTCATGCTCACCCCTGAGGGCGGCATCCTGGCCGGGCGCATCATCGGCGACATGCTCGCAGATGATGCGCGCTGCGTCGGCGGGCCGGCTACGGCAGCGATACCCGTGGTGACGGCGGTGGTGCATCAGTCTGGCGTGCCGCGCGCCGGTTTCTACGTGCGGGCCGATGCCAAAAGCTACGGCATGCTCAACCGTATCGAAGGCAACCTCGAGCCCCAGGTGGCTATCGTGGACGACACGTGCTACACGGGCGATTCGCTTATCCGGTGCATTCGGGCGGTGGAAGAGGCGGGTTCGGAAGTCCGGCAGGTTGTGGCTGTGTTCGACCGGGGAAACGGCGGCCAGCGCATTCGGGATCTGGGCTACGACTATCGATTCGTGCTGAGGATCGAAAACGGCGAGCCCATATTGCCCTCCGGTTGACCTTCGGGGTTTGCTATGTGCGATTTTCAACGCTGCGGCGCGGTCCCATGAATCAACTGGTCAAAATCTCGGCGGGCCTGGTCAACTCCCACTGGTTCGAATACTTCATCATCGCCGTAATCATCGTCAACGGCATCATATTGGGGCTGGAGACTTCATCCACCATCAGCCGGCTTTACGGCGACTGGCTGTATCTGGGCAACGACATCGCCCTGGGAGTGTTCATCGTTGAGGCCGCCCTCAAGATGCTGGCTCTTTGGCCCCGGCCGCACCGGTACTTCCGCGACGGTTGGAACGTCTTTGACTTCCTGATTATTGCTTTTGCCCTGGTGCCCGCCACCGGCCAGTTTGCGATGATCGCCCGGCTGGCCCGCTTGCTGCGGGTGGTGCGTTTGATTTCAGCCATCCGGGACCTGCGCCTCATCGTGGCGGCGCTGGTGCGCTCCATCCCCAGCGTGGGCCACGTCATGATGCTGATGAGCATCGTGGCGTACATCTACGCCATCATGGGGCACCAGCTGTTCCACGAACACGATCCGGAACACTGGGGCACCCTCGGAAGGTCCCTGCTGACCCTGTTCAACATCACCACCCTGGACAACTGGACCCAGATCATGAACGCCGCCATGGAGCAGCACCCGTGGGCGTGGATTTATTTCGTCAGTTTCGTGGTCGTCGGGACATTCGTTGTCATTAATCTGTTCATCGCCATCATTATCAACAGCCTGGACGACGCCAAGCGAAGTAACCTGCAAGAGGGACTCGAGCCGGTCTCGCATCAGGACATAGTGCGCGAGCTGCGGGCAACCCAGGAGACGCTCAAGCGCCTGGAAGAGCGGTTGGACGCGGACGATGACGAGGGCGAGCGCCGTCGCTAGCATTCGGTGGACACCGACCAATCCGCGCCGCGCCGCGCGGGTGGTATCATTGGCCCGAACCACCCGCAGATGGAGGAAGTGACGTGCCTTTTGGAGACAATGATTGGCTGGCCCTGACCCAGGAAGACCCGATAGAGCCCGACATCCCGCTGTGCGACCCGCACCACCACTTCTGGGACCGGCGTCTCCAGAGTATCCCCTACCAGCGTTACCTGCTCCACGAGCTGATGGCCGACCTCGATTCGGGGCACAACGTCCGGTCCACCGTTTTTGTGGAGGCGAGGTCAATGTACCGCGCCGACGGGCCGGTGGAGCTGCAGCCGGTGGGCGAGGTGGAATTCGTGCAGGGCCTGGCAGCCGCCAGCGCCAGCGGCACCTACGGCGAGGCCCGGGCCGCGGCCGCCATCGTGGGCCACGCTGACCTCAAGCTCGGTGAGGACGTTGCCCGGGTGCTGGAAGCGTTGCAGGCGGCAAGTCCCAACCGCTTCAAGGGCATCCGGCACAACGTGACCTGGAGCCCGGACCCGCTGATCGAAAACCGCGAAACCCAGGGGATCATGTCCAACGAGACCTTCCGGACCGGCGCCCGAACGCTGGCCCGCATGGGACTGTCGCTGGACGTGATGCTGTCCTTCCCCCAGCTGAACGAGCTCGCCGAGTTCGCGCGGGCAGTGCCCGAGGTATCCATCATCCTCAACCACGTGGGCGGAGTCAGCCGCACCGGCATCTACGCGGGCAAGGATGACGAGGTCATACCGGCCTGGCGCGACGGCATCAGCGCGGTGGCGGAATGCCCCAACGTCACCTGCAAGCTGGGCGGCTTGGGCATGCCGAGGTGGGGGTTCGACTGGCCCGCGCGCGCCGAGCCCATCGGGTCCGAGGAGTTGGCCGAGGCCATGGCCCCGTGGATGACCCACTGCATTGAGCAGTTCGGTCCGGATCGCTGCATGTTCGAGAGCAACTTCCCGCCGGACAAAGTCTCATTCTCGTACAACGTGATGTACAACGCCTTCAAGCGGCTTTCCCGAGGCTACAGCGCCAGCGAGCGGGCGAATTTGCTCCACGACACCGCGGTCCGGGTGTACCGCATCGAAACGTAGCATTACATTCATCTTTCCCGCGAAAGAACAGCCTGCCCCGTGCCCGACACGGGGTCACCCCGTACTTGATACGGGGCGGGAATCCAGTGGATCGAAGCGGAGGCCATCGCCGCATGAAGTACGACGTGATCATCGTAGGCGCCGGGTCAGCGGGCTGCGTTCTCGCCAATCGGCTTTCGGAAGATCCGGGCAGATCGGTGCTGCTGCTGGAAGCCGGCCCCGATTACCCCGGCCCGGACCAGCTGCCTGATGAGCTGAAATACGATATGAACCAGGCGGCGTCCGAGGAAGGGGCGGCCCACAATTGGTCCCTGGTGGGCAGGTCAACCGCGCAGCAGGAACGGCAATTGCACGTCGCCCGCGGCAAGGTCACGGGTGGCAGCAGCGCCATCAACCACCAGATACTGCTGCGGGGCGCCCCGGAGGACTTTGACGGTTGGGCTGCCACCGGCAACGATGAGTGGAGCTATCAGAAAACGCTGCCCTACTTCCGCCGGCTGGAGAACGACGCCGACATCAGGGACGACTTTCACGGCTCCGACGGACCGATCCCCGTCTGGCGTCATCCCAGGGAGACCTGGCTGCCCCTGCAAGCAGCGTTTTATCGGGCGTGCCGGGATGCCGGCTTCCCGGACGATCCGGACATGAACCATCCCGACGCCACCGGCGTCGGCGCGATGCCGTTGAACAACCCCGGCGGCGTGCGCATGAGCACCGCCATCACCTATCTCGACGCCTGCCGCCACCGGCTGAACCTGACCGTCCGGGCCAACGTGGTGGCTCGGCGCATCGTATTTGACCATGGTTCGACAGGCTCACCACGAGCGGTTGGCGTGGAGGTTGAGAGCGGCGATGAGACGTTCGTTGTCGAAGGGGAGGAAATCATTCTGGCGGCTGGCGCAATCGCATCGCCGCAGCTGCTGCTACTGTCGGGCGTGGGCGATGCGGAGCAACTGCGTCCGTTGGGCATCCAGCCGGTTCACGACCTGCCCGGAGTGGGGCGCAGCATGAAAAACCACCCGTCGGTGTCCATCGTGTTCCGTTCCCAGCCCGACCACCACCTGGCGCCCGACGCGCCCCGCAACCAGGTGGGGCTGCGGTTCACGGCCGCGGGGTCATCCGAGCGCAACGACATCCAGGTCCAGCCCACCACGTCGTATCCTGAGAGCCGGGAAGCGCCCAATATCCGCGTGGGATGCCGGCTGGAATACCCCTACAGCGAGGGCCTGCTGACACTGGTGTCCGCTGACGTGTCCGTGCAGCCGGATCTGGACTTCCGGTTCCTCTCCGATCCCAGGGACATCGCGCGGTTCCGGGACGCCGTGCGCCGCGCCGTGGCGATTTTCGAGCATCCGGCTTTCAAGGACCTGCTGGCGGAGCGCCTGTCTCCCACCGACGCAGACCTGGCTGATGACAGTTCCCTGGATGCGTGGCTACAGCAGAACGCCGGCATTGCCGGTCACACCTCGGTCACCTGCAAGATGGGGCCGGCGGCGGATCCTACGACGGTGGTGGACCAGTTCTGCAACGTGCACGGCCTGCGGAACCTGCGGGTGGTCGACGCCTCGGTCATGCCGGACATCGTCCGGGCCAACACCAACGCCACCATCATAATGATGGCCGAGCGGGCGGCCGAGTTCATCAAAGAAGGAAGGTAACCGCGGGTCGCCAGGGTTGGTCGGTGCCGCGGGCGAGGGCTGGGGCGACCATTCGAATGCGCGCCGGCGCGCCCGTTACTCGATGGTGTGCAGCAGGCCGTCGTTGGTCCTCACGTACAGGCGTCCGTCCGCGAAGACCGGGGAGATGTTGATGCCGGCTCCCAGGGGAAGCAGCCAGATAGGTTCGCCATTGGATCGGTCCAGGGCGTAGAAAGTCCCGGCCTCGGTACCGAAGTAGACCCGATCTCCCACCACGACCGGCGACCCGAATATGGGGCCGTCGGCCTCGAACCGCCAGGTCTCCGTGCCGGAAATCGCGTCTGCCGCGTAGAAACCGCCGTTGAAACTACCGGCATATAGCGAATCGGCCGCGACCGACGGCGTTGCCACCACTCCCGTCGTGGACCAGCGCCCCGTGGCGCGATCAAACGCGAAATCGGGATCAAAAAGCCACATTCTGCCCTTTTGCGCCGGCGGCTGCGGCACGCCCGGCACCTTCCAGTCCCAGAACTGCTTCCAGACCAGCTTGAACTGGTATTCACCGGCGATCTCCCGGGCGTCGGCATCCACCGCGTGCACTTGTCCCCCGGACGGAAAGTACGCCAGTCCGTTGGCTATCACCGGCGATGCCTTGGTGTTGCCCTCCGTCCGGAAGCGCAGCTTGCTCTGACCCGTCCGGGCGTCGAATACGTAGAGGTTGCCGAGGTTGTCGGCGGCGTAAACGTGCCCGTCGCTAACGGCCGGCGCCGCGCGCACTTCGCCCGCGATTTTCTCGTTCCACAGAACCTTCCCGCTGGCTGCGTCCAGGGCGTAAAGCGAACTGTCCCCTGATCCTGCGTATACGATACCGCCGGCCACAATCGGCGACGAGGCGATGGGGCCTTCGGTCTTATACGACCATCGGAATTGCTGCGTGTTCAGGTCAACCGCCACGACCCGGTGGTCGGTGAGACCCACGTAGAGCAGATCACCGGCCAGCGCCATCGAATGGTCGAGAGGGCTGGGCACGGTCGCTTCCCAGAGTTGCTGTCCCGTCGACGCCTCCAGGGCGATGATCCTGAAAAACCCGCCCACGTACACCACGCCGTCGCGCGCGATCGGAGCGGCCCGGGTGGGAGTGCCCAGGTCATGGGACCAGGCAACCTTTCCTGCCGGCTGGGTAGCCACGGTGGGTACGTGACGAGTGAGCTGGAGGTCCCGGCCAACCATGGACCATTGGTCCGGCAGCGAGGCCGAGCTGAGCATGGTGCTGGGCGAGTTGAACAGCAGCTTGATCGGGTTTGGGAAGAACGGGTAATACAGCCACGCCAGGAACAGGAGCACGGCGACGATCACCCCGGTCCGAATCAGGCGCCTCCGGCTAAACCATCGCCGTCCTCGGGGGTCATGCTGCGCCCATTCGGGGAGGTTGGCGACCGTGCGGTCGCATTCTCCGCAAGGTTGCCCCGGCTCCTGATCTTCGGCCCCGCACCAGCCGCAAACCGCGGCGCTGCTTGATCCGGCGTTGGGTTGGGTGGCTTCATTCATCGGGAATAGATTAGCCTGTCAGCGGGTATGGCGGCAACAACACCGTGTCCGTTCCGGTTGTCGACATGGTGGCGCGGAGGGCAAACGACGGCGCGGATGCGCAAACCGCACCCGCGCCGCTCGGTCGTCTGACTGCCTCAATAAATTGTGGTCTCACTGACGGCAGCGCCGGAATGGCTACAGGTTCCGCTGCTTCGGGTCCAGCTTGTCCCGCAGCCAGTCACCGAGCAGGTTCATGGACAGCACGGTGAGCAGGATGGCCAGGCCGGGGAAGAAGGACAGCCACCAGGCGTCGGTCACGAACGACCTTCCGTCGGCTACCATCACGCCCCAGGCCGGCGTGGGCCGCGAGATGCCGGCGCCCAGGAAGCTCAGCGTCGCTTCCAGCACGATAACGAAACCCACCTGCAACGTCGCCAGAACCACTATGGTGTTGACGATGTTCGGGAAGATGTAGCGGAGCATGATCCGGAAGTTGGACGCTCCGGCCACCCGGGCCCGGGAGATGTAGTCCTGCGCTCTGATGGTCAACGCTTCGCCGCGAACCAACCGAGCGTAGCGGGACCATTGGCTCAACACCAGCACGGCGATCAGTATCTTCATGCTGGGGCCGGCCATGGCCGCCACCACGATGGCCACCACGATGATCGGTAGAGATAATGAGATGTCCACCAGGCGCATCATCAGGTTGTCGGCCCATCCACCGTAGAAAGCGGACACGATGCCGAAAGACGTGCCAATGATTCCTGATATCAATATGGCCACGCTGGCCACCAGCAATGAGACGCGGGCTCCGTGCATGACCCTGCTGAGCACGTCCCGTCCGATGTCGTCCGTGCCGAACCAGTGCTGCGCCGACGGTTCCGCGAAGCGATTCGTCATATCGCCTTTCAGCGGGTCGTAGGGAGCGAGCCAATTGGCGCCGAGGGCCGGGATGAGCAGCACTATCACCAGGACGGCCACTGGAATGACCGGATATCGGAACACTTCCCTCGCGTAATGGCCAATCCGGGATGGCGGACGTGGGCTGCTGAGTTCTGGCAGTGCTATGGCCATGGCTGTTGTCCTCGCTTACATCCTGTTGGCTTTAGGTGTACCGAATGCGCGGGTCGAGGTAGGCATAGGCTATGTCCACCAATAGATTGGCGATGATGTAAATGCTGGTGAAGGTGAGCATTATGCCCTGAAGCAGTGCGTAGTCACTGGCGCGGGCAGCGTTGAACAGCAGGAACCCCAGGCCGGGCCATTGGAACACCGTTTCGATGGAAACCGAGCCCACCATCAGCGACCCCAACGTGATGGCGAAGTAGGTCAGCGGAGCGATGGCAGCATTCCGCAGGCAGTGTTTCCAGATGATCTTCCGCTCAGGCAAACCCTTGATGCGGGCCAGTTTCACGTACTCGCTGTCCAGGACGTCCAGCATGGACGACCGCACCAGGCGGAGCATGGCGGCCACTTGGAACCAGCCGATGGCGATGGCCGGCAGGATCAGGTTCCTGATGCCGCCCTTGCCGGAAGTCGGAAACCAGTCCAGTTGCACGGCAAAGATCCACATCAGGACGATGCCGAGCCAGAACACGGGCAGGGATTGACCCAGCAGGGCCACCACCTTGCCCGTCCAGTCAAAGACGGTGTCGCGATAGGTTGCCGTCAACACCCCGACGGGCAAACCGATGACCACTGCCACCAGGATGCCGGCTCCCGCCAACTGAATGGTGGCCACGAATCGGTCGCTGATCAGTTCGGCTACGGTGAAGTTGGGGTATTTGAATGAATCGCCAAAGTCGCCCCGCACCGCGTTCCACACGTAAGTGAAGTACTGTTCGTGCAACGGCCTGTTGATTCCCCAGAATTCCTCCAGATCTGCCCGCACCTGGGCGTCGGCGTCGTCCGGCAGAATGGCGTCCAGGGGGTTGCCGCCGGCGTGGCCCAGGGCGAAAGCAATCACGCTGACCACCACCAGGACCAGGATCGCCTGGAGGATACGCATAATGATGTACCGTTGCATCCCTAACTCCTGCCCCAGGGTTCAGCCGTGGCTATTCCCAATTCGCGCACCGCGACCGTCGGTTCCCCGGCAGTCGCGGCGCTTTCAAACCGGTATTGGTCAGACGGGCCAAGGGATCAGCAAGGTGGACCCACAATCAGCTCGTTGCTGCCCAGGTCACCACCCTCCCAACCTGGGAAGGGCCATTCGCAGATGTATTCGGTGTTGACAATCGTCTCGATGGGCACCCAGAAGAGCGGTATCCACTCGTGATGGTAGAACTTGATGTCGCCGATCTGGTACAGCACCTTTTCGCGCTCAACCGGGTCCACCGTTACCTGCAACTCGTGATACAGCTCTTGCAGTTCGGCAGTCTCGTACATGAAGACGACGCCGCCGTCTTCCTTGGGAGTGTTGAACAGCATGATCTGCGCTTCCACAGCCTTGAATGAAGGCGTGGTCGCCAGGGCCGTTTCGTGGTTGGACTTGTTCCGGCGCCGGGCAACCACGGCTGCGCGGTCTTCGTCACGGAGTTCCAATTCCACTCCGATCTCTGCCCAAGCCAACTGCATGAACTGGGCGATCTGAGGAAGTTCCGGGGCGCCGGGGAAGGGGTACATAGGAACCGTGATCTTGAACCCTTCTGGGTAGCCGGCCTCAGCCAGGAGCTGCTTGGAAGCCTCCAGGTCGTAGCCGTATTCCTCCTCCCAGTCGTCGTCCCACTTGGTGTTCCAGGCGGTCAGGGTGGGATGGAACGCGTGCACCTTGGAGTCCCAGACGCGGCCCTTGTAGAGTTCCTGCTTGAAGGTCTCGCGGTCCACGGCCTTGTTCAGGGCCTTGCGCACCTTGATCCCGATTTCGCCCGGCGCGGTCACCGGGAAGTCGGGGTCGTAGTTTTCCGCGTCGCCGTAGAACATGCCGCCGAAACGGAAGGCCGTCTGTTGGGCGGGGCCGGTGCTGGGTATGATCTTGAACTTGCCGTCTTCCTCTGCTTCCAGCTTGTCGCCCAGGTCCCGGTTGACCTCGGTCATGTGCGTTTCCTCGGCGCGGAACTGGGCCAGGCGGGTGGACTCTTCCAGCACCCAGGTGTTGCGCATTTCGGGGTAAACCGGGTCATGACGCCAGTGTCCGTCCGGGAAGGCCAGCGAGTAATCTACGTGCACTTCGGGCGTACGGCCGTCGTACTGGTACGGTCCGGTGCCGGCCAGGTTGTTGTAATATTCGTCGGTGCAGCCCTCGCTGGCGATGTTCTCAGCATCGTCGAACCCACCGGCCCCGTCGCACTGAGCCTTGCTGTAAATCATGTTGCCCGCGGACTCAGCGGCGTAGAACAGATACTCGGCGGAGGGTTTCACCATGTGGACCTGGATATTGTAAGGATCCAGAATATCCACGTGGTCAACGTTGCAGATGCCGCCCTTGTAGCTGGCGCGGGTGCCCTTCTGGCAGGTCAGCTTGAAGCTATGCTCCACGTCCGCGGCGGTGAACTCGCCAAACCCCCGATGGAACTGGATGCCCTGCTCCAACTCGAAGGTCCAAACGTCGCCGGTGGCGTTCATCTCCCACGATTTTGCCAGCATGGGGATCCATTCGCTGGTGTGGGGATCCAGTTGCACCAGGTATTCCATGAACGGGCTGTGCTGGTACACGAAGTCCACACCGCCTTGCCACGGCACGACGGTGTCATCAATGGGGGTGATCAACCCCAGGATGATCTTGTCCGTCGGCAACTGGCTCTCGTCCACGACGTTGCCGCTGGGCTGATCCTGGGTTTCGGGCATGGCGGTGGGCTGAGCCGCAGCGGCCGGCGCGCCCCCGGATGCCGGCTGGGCTGCAGCCGGCTGAGCGGTTTCAGCCGGAGCTTCGGCGCCTCCGCACGCTGCGATGAATGCCATCATCAACAGCGTTGGCAAAACCATCAACATCGATGGCAGCTTGATTCCGTAGCGGTTCATTACCAGACCTCCAGACTGTGATTGTCGCGTCCGTGGCCTGAGGCCAAGACGCTTGTACTCCATGATTCCCTGAAGCTGGAGCCAGTGATCATCCTGGCTCATTCATCTGGTTGCGAAATCAGTCGGTCGTTTTAATATGCGTGCCGTACCTCGTTGCGCGGCATACGAAATCGTATGTGGGAATGTGATTTGCGATCGTTTATCGTGACTATGATTACGAAAACCGACTATCCCGTTGGTTCTCCGTGCCGGGTAGCGTGCAGCTGGTGAATGGAATAGCGGCATTTCGCAAAGTAGGCCGACTTTATCCCAGCAACATTACTGATGTCAATAGTGTCAGCGCCGATCAAGGGCGCGAGGCGTGGGGCTAATGGCTGCCCGTGGAACGGTGGAAACCGTTACGGCCGGGAGTCCGACTGCGGCGCCTCCACGACGGTCAAGCGCTGATTCGGCGGCACGTCATGCAGGGTCTGGACGACCCCGCTGGGCCACCGAATCAGCACGGAGTCGGCCTTGGCGGCCCGGCCCAGGCCGAAATGCGCCGGCAGCATGCTCTGGCTCTTGTTGCTGGAACCAGCGGTGATTTCCCGGATTTGCGTTTGGCCGTTGGCAACGACGGTGACCCGGGCCCCGATGCCGTCCCGGTTGCTCACCGTGCCCACGGTTCGGACTTGGAGCCAGTTCGCGTCCCAGGCGCAGCTGTTCTCGAATAGACGTGCGCTCTGGGCTTCGTCCCCGGCCAGGCCCAGGTTCGCCACGTACAGGTCCAGGCAGCCGTCGTTGTTGAAGTCGGCGTAGGCGACGCCCCGGCCGACGCCCCGGTCGTCGGCGCCGCTGATCGACGAAACGTCTTCAAACGTGCCCAGGCCGGTGTTGCGCAGGAGCAGGTTCGGCTGATGCCGGTGGTTGGTGAACGGATCGCTGTCCAGGTGGCCGCTGGCGACGTAGAGGTCCTCCCAACCGTCGTTGTCATAATCGAAAAACACGGTGCCCCAACTGACGCGCTGCCGTCTTTGAAAGGCGCCCATTCCCACCTCGGCATCGGCGGCCGCTTCGGTGAAGGCGATGCCGTCGCCGTTATTTTTCAGCAGGACGTTGTCCTCGATGTTGGTGACGTAGAGGTCAAAGTGCCCGTCGAGGTTGTAATCTCCCACCGCGAGGCCCATGCCGAACATGGCGACGTCGGCCCTGGAATCGCGGGAAATATCCTCAAACCGCCAGCCTCCGCCCTCTCTGGGACCATCGTTGCGCCAGAGCACGTTGGGCTGTGCGTCCCGGCCGAAGTCGTTGACCACGTACAGGTCGGGGTCGCCGTCATTGTCGAAGTCGAGCCAGCCCGGCTGGAACCCGGCACCCCACAGGTTGCCGTACTCTCCCGGGATTTTTTGCGGAGACCCGACGTCGCCCAGCAGATGCGAGACCTCCGTGAAGGTGCCGTCGCCATTGTTGTGGAACAGGCTCAACGGTCGCACCGCAAGGTAGAAGGCCCTGAGGTCCAAAGCCTCCATGTCCGATTCTTCCATGTGCCGGACTACGACGAAGTCGAGATGCCCGTCCCGGTCATAATCCCCCCAGGCGCAGCCCATGGATCGGTAGCTGGGATCCCGGTCTCCCAATCCGGCAAGCTCCGTCACGTCATCGAAGGTTCCTGATCCGTTGTTCCGAAAGAGCTTGCTGGAGCCCCAGTTGGTGACGTAGAGGTCCTGGTCGCCGTCGTTGTCGTAATCGGCGGCGCAACCGCCGTTGGAGAAGCCCATCAACTCGTCGACCCCGGCCTCCTCGGCGATGTCGGTGAACGACCCGTTGCCGTCGTTCCGGTACAGCGCGTTGGCCCCGTCGATCTGGTCCGGCGACTCGCTCCAGGAGGGTTTGGACGCAACGTAGATGTCCTGCCTGCCGTCGTTGTTGTAGTCAAAAACGACGACACCCGCTCCCAACGGAATCCGATCAACCGGGTCACGGTAGTGCTGAAAAGCAACGTCGGCTTCTTGTGCCACGTCGGTGAAGATTGGTGGGTGGTAGATGAATCCCCCGGGCAAAGTTCCGGAACGGCCGTCGGAATTTGTTATCACCACATCGACGCCGCCGGCCCGGTGCTCAGGCGCCGCCACGGTGATCGTGTGGGAGTCGAGGAACTCCAGAACCGTCGCTTCCACTCCCCCGATGGCCACGCGGCTGCCTTCCTCCAGCCCGGCGCCGGAGATGGTCACCAGGCTGCCTCCCGAGGTGGCCGCAACCGCAGGATCCAGGGCCGAAATACGTGGGCCATGAGAGTTAGGGGGAGGGAGATTCCCAGGTCTCCAGGCCGGGCCGCTGTCGGCGCCGGGGCCGTGGCTGAGACTGGCCTGGTGTGACCCGTCGGCGTTCATCGCCATGATCTCCGGTGGTCCGTAACGGTCGCTGGTGAAGGCTATCTGGGCGCCATCGGGAGACCATGCCGGCCAGTAGTCGTTGAAGGCGTCCCCGGTAAGCTGCGCGGGGTTCGAGCCGTCGGCGTCCATCACGTACACGGCGCGGCGGCCGGTGCGACTGGAGGAAAAAGCAATTTTAGAACCGTCGGGCGACCAGGCGGGAAATCCGTCGGAGGTGGCGTTCCTGGTCAGACGGACCTGGTTGGAGCCGTCGGCGTCCATCACGTAGATTTCGAGGTTGCCATCACGGCGTGAGTTGAACAGGATGCGCTGCCCGTCGGGTGACCAGGCGGGAGACGAGTCGTAACCCGGGTCGCCGGTCAGGTTGGTCGGATTGGAGCCGTCGGCATCCATCACGTAGATCTCGCGGTTGCCGTCGCGCTCGGAGGACCAGGCGATCCCGCTGCCGTCTGGGGACCAGGCGGGGAGCGCGTTGTCCGGGCCGTTGTCCTTGGTCAGCCGACGCGCGCGCGAGCCGTCGGCGTTCATCACGTATATTTCGGGGCTGCCGTTACGGTCGGACACGAAGGCGATCTTTTTGCCGTCGGGCGACCACGCGGGCATGTCGTCGTACCCGGAGTTGTTGGTGAGCCGCTTCAGGTCGGAGCCGTCCGGCAGCATCGAGTAGATCTCAAAGTCGCCATCCCGGTCGGACGTGAAAGCGATGCGGGAATCGGAGTTGTCCATGAAGAATGGGCCGACGAACAGCAGGCCCACGCCTCCGACCATGCTCAGGCTCCACGTGCCGGCGGCAAAGGCGGCCACGGCCTTCTTGGGCATCACCCGCGCCAGGCCCCAGAGGGTGAAGGGGCCGGCTGCCGCCGCGCCGAACAGGAGCGCCGCCGCCGGCGCGGCGCCCATGCCGACCAGCATCAGCACGGCCACCAGTGGGATCTCGAAAAGCAGAGGCACGTTGATGAGGATGCCGAGGGTGGCGGCAACGGCGATGCCTGAAACATCGTCGCCCAGGTAGGCGGCCACGGTGTCAGGCGTGATCCACTGGATCACCAGGCCGCCTGCAATCCCGGCCAGGATCATGGCCGGCCCCAGACGCCACAGGTAGTTCAGGCTGGCTTTTGCCCAGTCCTTCAAGCCGGCGCCGATGGTTTCCCGCCAGGTGGCCAACTCTGGTATCGGTCCTTCCGCTCGACCGAACCTGAAGGCGTCGCTGAAACTGAGTTGCCGCCGCAGCAGGAGCGCCACCAGCGGCCCCAGCAACAGGACGCCGACCACGCTCACCGCGATCCGCGTGCTGGCCAGCATGGGCGTGAAAACCAGCGCCGCCATCACCAGCGCCGGCAGGTTCAACGTGGACGACCCCTGGGTGATGGCGATGGCGGTTTCCACCGGGGCGCCGCGGTTCCGAAAGGCGGATGCTATGGGGACGATGCACGCGGAACAGAGGTTCATCGACGAACCTACCGCGAACCCGCGCAGGACTCCTTTGATGCCTCCGCCAGTAATACCCGAACTTCCACTCCTGGGGAACAGGAAGACTTCCGTTATGCCCGCGGCGAGGAACGCGAAGATCATTCCCACCGTCACCAGCTTCAGGTAGCTGGTGGAGAAGTCCCACCACCGTTCGAAGAAACCGGCCTCCGGCTCCCGGTTGATGCAAAACCCCTGGAAGCACTCGGCCTGGGGGGCGTTGACGCCAGCCAGGTCAGCCTCAACCGTGTCCAGCTTGGGGATGCGGTTGAAGGCCAGGAACAGCGAAAGAATTACGGCCAGCAGCAGAATGCCGATGACCCGCTTCTTTTTCAGCGCCGTATCAAACATCGGCAGTCGCTCGTGGGCAATATTGCGTCGGCGCACGGGCCGGGAAGTGTTGCAAGTCGAATTAAGGCCGGGAAATGGTTGCGGAGCATGCCGGAATGCGCGGATGTTATGCGCGCGGCAAATTGCCGTCAATGCTGACGCCTATCCACTTCGTCCGAACTGTCATTGCGAGCGCAGCGCGGCAATCTCGTTGGGGCAAGGAACGCTGCTGCGGGGACGAGATCGCCACGTCGCTGCGCTCCTCACGATGACAAACTGGGTACGCGGGAGCGGTTCGTTGACTCCCGCAAAACAGCGATGCTACGGTGAGCCACCCTACGAACCGGAGCGGAAATGCGCCGGATTGACTACCGCTGGATCATCCTCGGCGCGGGGTTCGCGATCCTCTTTTTCAACGGCGGGTCGCGCTCCGCCTTGGGGCTCATGCTGAGACCCATGGGCGAGGACCTCCTGTGGTCGCGCTCGGTGCTGTCGCTGGGCGTTACGGCGTACATGCTGGTTTCCGCCGCGGCCATGCCTTTTGTGGGCCGCCTTGCGGACCGCTACGACCTGCGCTGGATCATGGGTATCGGAGCGGTGGTGGGCGCCGTCGGCCTCGCCCTCATGAGCGTCATATCCTCGCCGTGGCAGCTGTTCCTGGTCTATGGAGTGGTCTTCGCGCTGGGGAACGCCGGCATGTCCAATCCCATCGTCAGCGTCATGATCGTCCGGTGGTTCCCCAACCGGCGGGGCGTTGCCAACAGCGTGGCGGTCTCCGGCAACGCCATCGGCCAACTTGTTATCGTCGGACTGCTGGCCCAGTCGCTGGCGCGGTTCGGCTGGCGTCTTTCCTACGCGGCATTGGGACTGGCCAACCTGGTGCTGCTGGCGCCGATTGTGATGGCGGCAGTGCGCTCCGCCCAACCGGCGCCCGCAAGCTCGGGAGCCCCGGCCACGAGCGCGTCAGCGGGCCGGGATGATGGACAGCCGAGAGAGGGTCCGATTCTCACGTCGGTTCAGTTCTGGCTGCTCCTAGTGGTGTATGCCATTTGCGGCTTCCAGGACTTCTTCGTGCAGACCCACGTGGTGGCGTTCGCCCTGGACATGGGAATCGGCACGGTGGTCGCGGGGTACCTGCTGGCGCTCATGGGCGTGATGGGCCTTCTGGGCGTCATGGCCTCCGGCTATCTCGCTGACAAACTGGGCCCCGGACGGCCGACGCTGCTCTGCTTCGTGATGCGCATCGGGATTTTCTCGCTGGTCATCCTGAACCAGGACAAGCCGTCGGTAATGATCTTCGCGCTGCTGTACGGCTTCACCTTCCTCATGACCGCCCCGCTGACGGTCATGTTCTCCGGCAACATCTTCGGCGCCACCCGTTTGGGAAGGGTCAGCGGAACGATCTCCGGCGTACACCAGGTCAGCGGCGGCTTGGGAGCCTTGGCCGGCGCCCTGGCGTTCGACATCTGGGGCAGCTACGACCGGGCCTTCGCGCTGATGCTCGCCCTGTCGATTATCGCCACGGTGGGCACCCTGCTGGTTCGGGACAAGGAGGCCAGGGGCGCGCCGCAGCACGGCATGATCTGCCTCTAAACGTGCGCGATATCCCGCTGATTGGGCTCTCTAATCGGCGAAGCGCGGCATAACTTTCGTGGCAAAGTTCTCCAGGTTGCGCAGAATCTTGTGCTGCGGCAGTCCGGAATGCGCGAACTCCACGAGCAGGCAGTCCAGGTTGCACACCTCTCGCAGTTCGTGGATCTTTTCAGCCACGTTGTCCGGCGAACCCACCAACAGCGTGCGGGGTTCCAGGAAATCCCAGTCCAGTTTGACCTCAGAGTCGAGCTCCTCGCCGGGGTTGGTGAACACCTGCCGCCCCCGGAAGGGATCGTTGAATATGAAGGCCGACATGATGGCGGCCTCGGCGTCCCTGCGAGCTTCTTCCATGGACGAGGCGACGTAGGTGGAGCGCATGACCGCCTGGTCCTCGCCCAATTGGTACGGCCGGCCTTCCCGGATGGAGCGCGCCTCAGCGTAGATTTCCATGCGCTGCCGGATTCGCAGCGGAGGCGGCTGCCAGTAGCACGCCTTCAGCCCCATCTGGGCAGCAGTTGTCACCGACCGGTCGGTGGACACTGTCATCCACAGCGGCGGGTGCGGCATCTGGTAGGGTCGCGGGGTCACGCGCAGCCGGGTCACGCGCTGACCGTCATGCCACGCCGGATCGGGAGCCACCGACGGATGGGAGAACACGGTGTCGGGAGCGGGGAAAATGTAGTTTGACCCGTGGTGGTCGAAATATTCGTCGCTCCAGATCTTGCGAACGATGTCGACGGTTTCCTGGAACAGCTCCCGGTTCTCGGCATCCTTGCGCGGGTCGGCGTTGGGGTGAAATTGGGGTCCCTCGTAGGGCCAGATGCCGCGGCCGAAACCCACTTCCAGGCGGCCTCCGCTCATGTTGTCCAGCATGGCCAGGTCTTCCGCCAGCCGTATCGGATGCCACCACGTGGCGATGTTCGCCATCTGGCCGATGCGGATCCTGGAAGTGCGGGCGGCGAGGTCCGCGCCCAGCAATATCGGATTGGGCAGGTCGCCCACGCCGAAGGTGGTGAAGTGGTGCTCGCCCAGCCAGATGGCTTCGAACCCGAGCTCCTCCGCCAGGATTACCTGCTGGCGCAGGTTGTCGAGAAAGCCGACTGAGTCGGTAGCTCCGCCGGCGGACGCCGCGACGGTGGTGAATGCTGCGAAGCGCATGTTGTACCTGCGTTCTGGATAACTATCGATCCACCAGGCACGCAATCACCTGGGGCGCGGCTGTGGCTGCCCGCTCGGAGAGTTCGGCGTCGCTCAGGGTGCCGATGGGGTGTTCGACGATCGCGATGCCGTAATCGGGGTCGCCGCGCATCCGGGACATGGCGTGGGCCTGGCTCACGAAGGGCCGGGTGGTCAACACGGTGGACGGGATGCCCAGCAGCTCGGTTTCCATTGCGTCGTGCACACTGCACGCGGTGCAGGATCCTCATTCCGCTGTGGCGTGTATCGCCACGTCAATGCTCTTTGCGGTGCGCTGCAAATCCTCGATGCGGGCCGGCCACTGCCATCCGCCCTTGTTGTGCTCCACCGTGCCGGCGATGTCGTACCGCTCGCCGATGATGGCGGCAATGCGGCGCAGCAGGTCCTCGGAGTGGGGCTTGTTGTTGGCGAACAGCCCGATCACCTTGCCGTCCAGGGTCGCCGGACGCTGCGCCAAACGCGACGGCGCCGGGGGCGAGTCGTCGCGCGGGTCCAGCGTGACGATGGGCGAGCCTTGTGTTGTCATAACCGATCTCCTTTCTTCTTCAGAAGCAGGATTTTCTGGATTATAAAGATGTCCAAGATGAACGTATATCCAGAAAATCCTCGAATCAGGTAAATCCTGCTTCTGACAATTATCTCGGAACCGCCACCTGCCGGATGACCGAGCGGCTAGAACCCCAGGTGCCAATGAGGCTGACGAAGGCGCCGGCCATGCCGCCGCCGGGCAGCACGGTGATCCGGTCGGCTTCCGGAACCACCGGAACCAGGCGGTCGTGGTCCAGTTCGTGGCCCATGCGCTTCCAGCGCATCCACTCCGACACCGGCAGCCGGGCCTTGTCGTGCAGGAATTCGGCCACCCGCTGACGCGACCAGCCCGCCGCCGCCACGTACTGCATGGCCTCCGGGCTGATGACGCAGATCACTTCGGGCATACCCGGGCCATAGGCCAGCATGGAGTGGGCCACGGTAGTCAGGAAGTCAGCGGGATTTCGGTGGCTGTGCAGCGTCACCTGTAGGGGCGCCAGGGTGGCGAAGGCCTGGACGACGGTGGCGTCGTCGCCGTAGCCGAGTTCCGCTGCCAGAGACGGCCAGGGGCTGATGGCCAGGTTTTCGGGGAAGCTGAAGGTGATCTTTCCGGCGTGGCCGAAGGTGCTGTTGTCCATCACCACCGGGACCGAGCCGTAGAAGTTGGACTTGAACAGGTTCACCGCCCGCCCGATGGCGGCGTTGGCGCGGCTGCCATTGCCCATCATCTCCACGCCGGCGTTCATGCCGATGGCCTCGGCGTAGGGCCCGCTGACCACCGTGAGCACGGTCGCGCCGTTGGTGGACGTGCTGCTGGCGTGGAGGTTGAAGCTGCGCTCCGTGATCGCCGACAGGGCCGCCATGACCACAGGAAAATGCTCCGGCAGACAGCCGGCCATCACCGCGTTGATCGCCGCCTTGCCGGCCGTGAACCGCTTCTGCCGGATGATCTCCGTTCCCAGGTCGTGGTCTGCATCCACGCCGGCGTAGTCCAGCATGGCCTGCACCCGGTCCGGCGTGGGCGGGACGATGGGCAGGCCGTCGGTAAGTCCGTTGGCGAAGTAATATTCCTGGGCGTCGTTCCAGTCGGCAAAGCTGAGGGTGGTCATGGGGCACTCACTGGCGAGATCGGTATTGGACGATAAGGGATTATGCCATCAATCGAAGGTACGGGCGAGTGTCTGCGCCGATGTTCAACTCTGCATCCCGCCCCGCCGGAAGTCCGGCGCTTCCATGGGCATCTCGGTGACCACCAGGGGATCCTGCAGGCGGGAGGCGATGCGCGGACGGGCAGATGCGATGGCCTCGATCTGCTGTGACGTGGTGATGATGGTGGGCAGGCGTTCCTCGTACCGGTAGCCGACTATCTGGAACAGCTTGTCCTCCGCGAATGGCGTGCTGCGCTCCGCCCCCATGTCGTCCAGTACCAGCACGTCGGCGTTGCGGATCCGGTCCAGGAGATCGTCGTGGCTGACCTCGCTGTCCGGCGCGAAGGTGGCCCGCAGGTAGTCCAGCAGGTCGGCCACCGTGGCGAAGAAGACCTCATCGCCGCTGTCTTCACGCTCGGCGGCGGCCGCAATCGCCAGGTGGGTCTTTCCGACGCCGTAGGGTCCGTGGAGGCTCAACCAGCCGTCCGGGCTGTTTGCCCACCGCTGCACGTAGGACTTGGCCGCCTGCAGGCTGCGTTGCTGGTAATCGGTGAGCCGACCATTGCCGGCAGGATCGAACGCGGCAAAGGTCATGCGGGCGCGCATGTTGGGCGGGATTGTGCCAATGGAGCGGCCCGTGGCGCCGCCAACCCGGCCCAGCCGATGGACTCGTCCGAACCCGTCCGGCGATTCCAACCGGGTGCGCAGGAAGTCGTCCAGGCGGTTGGGGTCGCCGCGCAAAGTGACCACCGTGGGCAGGCGGGCCGCATGGCGAGATGCCAGCAACTGAAACAGCCGCTCCTGCGTCCAGGGAGTTGACGGCCGGGTGGGCAGGTCGTCGAGAACCAGCAGCGGCGCGTTGCGGACCTGCTCGAACAGGTCAACAAACGGCTGGTCTGCATCGTCGTCAAAGCCGCTGCGCAGGTAGTCGATCAGGTCCGCCGCGGTGATGAACAGTGCGGGATTGCCCAACTCGATGCAGCGGTTGGCAATGGCGGCTGCCAGGTAGGTTTTGCCGCTGCCACTGGTACCAACGAGGGTCATCCATCCGTCAGGGCTCTCGGCGTACGCGAGGGCGGCGTTCAGGGCGTTCCGGAATGCCTGTCGCGCCGCCGTCTCCTCGCTCAAGCCGTCCGGGTTGGCGTTCTCGAAAGTTGCCTGGCGCAGCGACCCCAAATTGCTGTAACGCTCCAGGGCCTGGATGCGATGCTGCCGGTCAACGTCCTGCTCCTGGCACTGGCACGGAAAAACCTTCCCGAAGTCGGGGTTGGTCACATGGACCCGGCGCGTTACCCACCCCGCGCCGCCGCACCGCTCGCAGTCATTAGCCCCGTTCCGGCTCTCGGGACTCCCAGGGTAGTCGGCCGTATCGCCGTCGATAGCTGTCCAGGTATCCCGTGCGGCTATCCGGCGCAGTATCGCTCCCAGGCTCTCCATGCTCATGACTGGTATCTCTGGCTTGATGGGTTATTCCTGCCACGGATCGGGGCTGTTTCTCCTGTTTCCAGTTGCGCAGCACCGCGTCGATATAGCGCCAGCTGCGGGCATTTCGTTCTGCCGCGACCGCTATGGCGTCGGCGATCCAATCCGCGGGATACTCCTCTTCCGCCGCCCGCAGCTGCTCCGCGACGCTGTGGTTCAAGATGTCGATGTGCCGCTCGTACAACGCAAATATGTTAGCACGCGGCTCGCCGGTTGTCGGCGGCTGGCGTGTCGGTTCCGATACATCCTTGCCCGCCAGTCCGGTAAGGTCGGCGGCGGTCAGTTCCGTGACGCCGCCAGTTTGCAGGTACCGTTGGCAGTTCTCGTCATTCAGCAGTACGCGTATTGACCCGGCGTCGCGAATCGCCGCCAGGGTGCCCCGACTTACTGCGGCCGCCAGGCCATTGAGTGCGTGATTCTCCACTCCGGTCAGCTGCGCCTCGGCCAGAACCGGGTCGTCCAGCAGGTCTTCCAGGGCGATGGAAGGGGGAACCGTTCGGCGCCGGGGTTCGTCCGCCAGCAGGGCCAGCGCCCGCAGCGTCACCTTGAGTTCGGCGATGTCGTCGATGTCGGCCAGCCACTGCGACAGGGCCGCCGCCGGTATCGGGATCCGGCGGGCGTTGGCCGGGAGGGTCGCTTTGCCAGCGACGACGTCCATCTAGGCGACGGACTCCTCGTATCGCGCCAGCTCGTCGAACCGCATCAGGTTGTCCCGGAAATACAGGTGGAAGCTCCCGGTAGGCCCGTGCCGGTGCTTGGCCACGATCAGTTCCACCAGGTTGCGCGGGTAGGGCCGGCCCGGCGCGTGCTGCTCCCACTCTTCCTCGGTGAAGACCCGGTCCTCCCGGAACAGGAAGGTCACCACGTCGGCGTCCTGCTCGATGCTGCCGCTGTCGCGCAGGTCGGAAAGCTGCGGACGATGGCCGGGCCGGTTTTCCACGACGCGGCTGAGCTGCGAGCAGGTGAACACCGGCGTATTCAGATCCCGGGCCATGCCCTTGAGGGAACGGGAGATCTCACTGATTTCCTGGACCCGGTTCTCGCCATAGCCCTGCCGCCGGCCGCCGCCCTGGATCAGCTGGAGGTAATCCACCGCGAGGAAATCCAGCCCGTGCTCCAGCTGGAGCCGTTGCGCCTTGCTCCGCATGTCCATGGTGGTCTGGAACGGCGTATCGTCGATGAATATGGGAAGACCCGAAAGCAGGCCCACGGCGTCGGAGATCACGTTCTGCTCGGCTTCCGACAGGAGACCCAGCCGCAGCCGGTGCGAGTCCACGCCGGACTCCGCCACGAGCATACGCATGGCCACCTGCTCCCGGCTCATTTCCAGGCTGAATATGCCGCAGGTCTGACCGGATTTCGCGGCGTTGGTGCAGATGTTCAGGGCCAGGCTGCTCTTGCCCAGGCCGGGCCGCGCGCCGACGATCAGCAGGTCGGACCGTTGCATCCCACCCAGCAGGCTGTCCAAGTCGCTGTAGCCACTCTGGAGCGGCGGCTCGTCGGTCAGGGACACGTCGCCGATATCGCCTTGCAGGTACACGTCCAGTATCGAGCTTAAGGGTATGAAACCCCGGTCATCGGCGGCCGAGCGAACTTTGAAGAGGACCTCGGCTGACTGCCGCATGGTGTCGTCCAGACTCGTACTCTCTTCGAACCCCAGAGCGGCGATCAGATTGCCCGCATCGATGATCCGTCGCCTGGTCGCCGTATCTGCCACGATGGCAGCGTAGTGCTCCACGTTGACCGACGTTGGTGTGCCGGCGATGAGCTGCCCCAGGTATGGCAACCCGCCCACCTGCTCCAGGCGCCCCAGGGTTTGCAGCTCCCGGGCGACGGTGATCTGGTCAATCGCCTCCTGGCGAGAAAAAACCGCGAGGCAGGCTTCAAAGCAGAACTGGTGCCGGGCTCGGTAAAAGTCCTCCGGCTTGATCAGGGGCGTCACACGCAGCAGCGCGTCGCCATCTATGAGCAGCGCGCCCAGGACCGCCGCCTCGGCCTCAGGGTCGTGGGGCAATTGCCGTTCGCTGTACGGGTCGGCAACCACGGGGCACCGGTCCTTTTTCAGGTAGCCGCAGCCGAATGCGCTGCGACCTGATGGCGTCTGGTGGGGGTTATTCTTCCACGGCCGCGATGACGTTGATGGTAGCGCGAATCTCGCTGGAGAGATTCAGCACGACCTCGTACTCGCCGGGCTCGCGGATGGGTTCGACGTTGCCGGTGATGCGTCGGTCGATTTCGCGTTCCAGCATCTCGCCGACGGCGTCCGCGATCCTGACCCCACTGATGGCCCCGTAGTAGCGGCCGGTTGGTGTGATCCTGCCCGGGATGGTTACGGTGAGGTTGTCCAAGGCTTCGGCCAGCTCCTCCACGACCTGCGTCTCCCGCGCCCGCTGCTGGTCGCCTTCGACCTTGATCTTGTCGAGACGCTTCATCGTCTCATCGGTGGCGATTTCCGCCAGGCCCTTGGGCAGCAGGTAGTTTCGCGCGTAGCCACGCGAAACACGCTTCACCTCGCCGGCCCGCGCCTGGTCGGGAACGTCGTGCAGGAACAGCATCATCATGGGGAGGGCCTCGCTATGCTTGCGTCTGCCGGCGGCGGTTCGTCTGTCCGCACCGGCGTTCGCGAATTCTGGAGTTCAATTTCAGGCTACCCATTATAGACCATCAGAGTTCCCGGCGGCACGGGCTGCTGTCATCACGCGCACCCACCTCGTCCTCTTTATATCATCCCGTCTATCCCGTTCATCCTGTTCATCCATGTGAATTGTCCTTCTTTGGCAAACTGGGTACACATGCGATCCGCGCCGTCCGCGGGTTGTAGTACATTACCCCCAGCAACCGACCGGACCCATACCACCGGGAGCCACGCCATGACCACCGCCCAGCCCCTGCCTCGCGGCGAAATCATCCAGCAGCCCGACGGCATCTACGAGCTCTTCCCCGTTCCCACCGACCAGGACACCCTCCACGGCATCCTCACCGACTGCCTGGCCGAGTGGGAGCGCATCCGCATCGGCCTGCTGATCCCCGGCGCCGTCTGGGAGATCAAGGCGCCGCGCCCGCCCCGCACCGGCTTCCTCGACGGCTACCTCACCGTGGACTTCGAGGAGTGGCACCTGCACCTGTGCATCGGCGAGCACACGTCGGCGCCGCCCGAGGTGGCTCGCCTGCGCCGCACCGCCCGCGCCGAGCTCTACCGCCGCCTCAACCCCGACCACCAGCCCACGTCCTGGGGCTTCCGCCTCTTCAACGGCGGCGGCCAGCAGCAGATCACCGTCCTCCTACCCAACCCCCACCTCGACGAACACCAGCAGTACGAAAAGCAACCTGTCTGGAGCCGCCTCTACCTCTGGGACCGGCTACGCGAGAAGTACCTGGGGCAGGGTGGGGATCCTACAGATCGGACGGCGCCGGGGTTTTGGCATGGGTGACGTTTTCTTCCCGTCTCCCAAAATTCGGACCGCATCACAGAAGCAGTTGCGCTCCCGTATTACCCAACCATTAGTTGGTATAGGACACTGTCATATTGGCGCAGGAGGGTCAGCTCCAAACAGTAATGGGAGAGAGAAACCCATGGAAACGTTTTCGGTAGCTCAAGGTTTCATGATGCTGTCAGCATCGTGCGTCCTGTGGCTCGTTTAGCAGCCCTGCCTCACTGAGAAGGAAATCTTTGATTGTTGTGCGATCACGCCCTAGATTGTGGAAACTTTCTTGACAAACGACTTCCAACTTTGACAGTACCCTTTTCCCAATCCTGCTGGCGTCCTTGAAGACTGATACATGACGACCATCGACCTCTTCATCCAAGAAGCGGTATATGGTGATTGTCGCATCCCGTGCCTGCGTTGGAGTACTTATCGCGTGTAGAAACATCGGAGATGCTGCGCCATTGATACGGAAATCGACTTGGTATTCTCCCTCAAAGTCCCAAGAGCGGTCGTACCAGCCTTTAGTGATCCGCTGGTCAGGCAAAACCCCTTCCACGAAACCGGCAACTTCGGATTTGAAATTGGGATGTCGCGAACTCCCAGCGGATCGGGCAGGCTCTGGCGCATCTGGCATAGACGGGTGTCCAGATCTCGAAGAGCTGAAGTCTCCGAGCTCATCTATTTTGAGCATCGCGTGGATGAAGTTAAACAGAGAATCTGCGTAGTTTCCGTTCCGCAACGGCTTAGTCAACACTCCATCCCTGCGGACCACACCGCACATCGACAATGCACTTTCCAGTTGTCGTTGATTGCTGGATTCTGACAGTTCATCGTGAGACAACTGAAACCCTAGGCGAAACAGCGTGTTCCCCAAGTCTGAGAGTTCCCAATCCCTACCGTTGGCTATCAAAGCCACGACTGGCTGGTCACCATCGCCAAAAACGAACGGGGTAGCGACGTAGTGACGGCCGTTGCCCGCCTCTTCGACGTAAATCGACTTGGACACCTGCGCCTGCAATTCACGTGCAATGTCGGTTATGGACATTTCATCACCTCGTGAAGTTTCCCAAGTCTAGCGTACTTCACATTGTTACATGAAGGTCAAATTAATGTCAGCGCAGAAACAGTGCCAAGCCCCGGCAAGGTCGACATAATGTAGCGTGGCTTCAGCGTATCCGTCGGGGCGACGCTGGTTAGTGTGAAGTTGGTACCGCTCCGTTGCCCGATGGATATGAGGTGAGCGGAGGATCGTGTTTCCCTCAATGGAATTTTTGTGGGTGTGGCCTCCGCCGTCATAGCGCAGGATGCGAAACTCTGGCTTGTCGAGAACGATAGGTGGGGCCAAAACCGCGACCAGAATCACCGAAAAGTCCTCTGCGACAGAATGATTTTGACGAACATGGATTTCGAACTGAGTGCCCAGTGCTCCTACCAGGTTGTGTTGTTGAACGAGGTGACCGTCGTGTGTCCGCGGGATTAGATTCAAGGTCTGAACCGTCCGGCGCAGTGCCTTATCTTCTGCGATCATCGCGTTGATCCGCGCTTCCGAAACGATCATTGGCAACTTGGTCTCGCTCTGTGTATGCCGTAGTTTAAGGCGGACTGGACACGTTAGTCAAAAAGCCCTACCGCGCCCCCCGGTTAGCGACTTGCGATGCCACCAACTCCTTGACAATCGGCGAACTTATGTTCCATAATAATCCCCATCAGGTGATAATTCGTTCCGCCAGAGCCGTCCGGTCGTTCACGGCCAACCCGTTAGCATCAAAATCGCATACCGGCCATGGGACCACCCTGGACTGTCGTCGTCCCAGTAACTCAGGCGCGTAGTCCGATTGGCCACAGGAGCAGCTGCCTTCCTGGACGCCCCGGCGTGCGCCCCCAGCGGCGCCATACCGGTACCGTCGACCTTGGCAGTAAAAGCCATGCGTACCACCCCCGGCCGTGGGGCTAACAAACGATCATCAGGCTCTGGCAGAACGCAGATCAAATCACCGGACTCCAAACCTGACCGCAGCGAGCAACCCGCCACATCCACCTCAGCGAGGCAAGCATCCATGAACCAAACCTGAACCCGCCATTCCACGTCCCAACCACGATGCCTTTCCGCTGCGTCCGGGGGTAAAATCGGCCCATTCGCTCAGTATTCGGCCGATCCTATCCCCATGACGCCGCACCCCCGCCACATCATCCACGCCGATCTGGACGCCTTCTACGCTGCGGTGGAGCAGCTGGATAACCCCGAGCTGCGCGGCCTGCCCGTGCTGGTGGGCGGACGGCCCGAGGGTCGCGGCGTGGTGGCCACGGCGTCTTACGAGGCGCGGCGATTCGGCGTCCACTCGGCCATGCCCATGGCCACCGCCGTGCGCCAGTGTCCCGACGGGATCATCGTGCGGCCGCGCTTCGACCGCTACCGCGAGATGTCCGGCCAGATCATGGACATCTTCCGCGACGTCACCCCGGTGATCCAGCCCGTGTCTCTGGACGAGGCCTACCTCGACGTCACCCAGGCCGCCGCCGACCGCTCGCCCATCGCCATTGCCATCGACATCAAGGAGCGCGTCGCCGCCGAGACCGGCCTCACCGTCTCCGTGGGCCTGGGCGCCGGCAAGACCGTCGCCAAGATCGCATCCGATTTGCAGAAGCCCGACGGCCTGGTGGTCGTCCCCGTCGGCGGCGAGGCCGAGTTTCTCGCTCCCCTGGACGTGGGCAAGCTGGTGGGCGTGGGTCCCAAGTCCGCCGCCCGCCTGCACGACGAGGGCGTGGACACCATCGGTGCGCTGGCCACCATGCCAGACGCCTGGTTCGCCCGCCATTTCGGCAAGCGCGGCGACAGCATCCGCGACCGCGCCCGGGGCATCGACCACGACCCCGTGCAGACCTCCCGCGAGGCCAAGTCCATCAGCGCCGAGACCACCTTCGCCGATGATCTCCCCGGCAACTCCGACGAGGAGCGCGCCAATCTGCGGGCAATCGTCGAGCGTCTGTCCGGCCGCGTCGCCGGGTCGGTATCCCGCAAGGGACTGGTTGCTCGCACCGTCACCGTCAAGATGCGCCTCTCCGACTTCACCACCTTCACCCGCCAGACCACTCTGCCGGCGCCGACCGACGAGGAGTCGGACGTAGTGTCCACCGCGTGGATGCTGCTGGAGCGCGAACTGGCGCCCGACCGCGCCTTCCGCCTCCTGGGCGTTGGCGTCTCTGGCTTCTCCCAAAAGGAGGGCCCCGACGATCTCTCGCCGGAGCCCGTGGCATCGCAGCAGCGGCTGATCCTCTAGGCCTATTGTGGTTGCAATGCAATGGCTATCTATTCAGGTGTTGCGGCCTCTTCGGTTTCGGCCTGTTCCCGCTGTTTCAAGATTTCGCGGAGCTCTGCCGTCGGTAAACGCTGAGCAAAGATTTTTGCCGTTTTGGGAGAAAGTCGCCGCGCAATACCTTCGGACCAGGACTCCGCTGACTTCGCGATCAAACCCATGAGTGCTCCTTTGAGGTAAGGCCATGCGATGAGCCAAACCTGCGCCGTTAGGATAGCCATCGCGATGCTGAATCCTTGGTCAAACGGATCTTCACCCAGCAATGCTTTAGCTATGAGCTTTAGTTCAGAGAAACGGTGATGTAGAACATCCGTGAGGACGACGCGGCACGCCCAAAAACCTGCTCACATCAGGCAGATACTCGCTCTCGTCAGAACGGCGAAAGTAACTCCACCAATCTCCGCGATAACCGAATCGTCGTTTCTGGCTCCGTGATTCATTCTAGCATTTTGATCAGGCTGCCCAGGCTATGCCGCCGCCGTCGGGCGCGACGCGTTCCGCTCCGCCCCACCAATGGCTGACCAGGACTTACCCTCCGAACGTCCCAGTCACCGGCTGGTGCCCCGCGTTCTCCGCGTAGGGCTCTTCACGATAAAGAGCCATCTGCTTCATGATGGGAATGTCCTGGATGGAGAACAGGACGGCCTCGTCGTCGGCATCGTTGGCGTGCTCGTGCCACGACCACGGCGGCACCACGAAGAAGTCGCCCTCGGTCCAGTCGAACCGCGTGCCGTCGATGACGCTGTGGCCCTGGCCCTTGTACACCTGGTACACCGCGCAGCTGGTCTGCCGGTGAGCCCTAGTGGCCACCCCCGGCCGTATCAGCTGCGCCCAGCAGGTCATCGTCTTCAGCACCGGGCCGCCGGTCATGGGATCGCTGAACTCCATGGCCACGTCGTCGAAGGGGCTGGCGTCCACCCGGGCCAGCTGTTGCAGCGCCTCGTGGGTCTTGTCCCATTTGTAGTGCCACAGCGCCGAGTAGGGAGCGCCGGGCTCCTCCCACGCCGGGCGCAGCGCGCCGGAGGCGAACTTGCGCTCCGACTCGGCCACGCCGACGATGGGCTGCTGGTCCTCGGGGTAGGCTTCGTAGAAGTTGGCCCGCAGGTAGCGCACCAGCGGCACGTCCAGCCCATCCAGCCAGACCATCGGCTCGTCGCCCTCATTGTTGTGGTCGTGCCACGTCCACGATGGCGTCAGCACCAGGTCGCCCGGCTCCATGTAGCACTTGTCGCCCTCCACGGTGGTGTAGGCGCCCGTGCCCTTGAGCACCCACCGGATGGCCGTGGGCGTGTGCCGGTGCGCCGGCGCGTTCTCGCCGGGCAGCAGCAGTTGCAGCGCCGCCGTGATGGTGTGGGTCGTGCCGCGATCCAGTCCGGGCGTCGCCAGGCGCAGGGTGCGCCGCTCCACGTCGCGGTCGGGGGTCACCAACTCGCCGCTCTTCATCACCAGTGGCTCCACCTCGGCCCAACGCCAGAGATAGGGCTCCATCTCCGGCAGCGGCTGGCCCTCGCCTTGCAACCAACCCGGCTTGACCTGGATCCGGCCGGCGGTCTCGTAATACTGCTGCTCCTCCTGCGTGCTGAGGCGTTCAGTTGTCGCCATCTCGCCACCTCCCGGTTTCGGTTCTGTGTATCGAATGGCGTGATTGTAATGGCGTTCCGGCCACCTGTCATCGTGTCGATAGCGAGTATCGGCGCAGCAACAGGGTGTTACAATCGGCCGCAGACCCCAAATCGGTTCTGTTCTATTTGCGGGGTAAGAAACCGTGCTCATCCCATACGGACTGAATACCGCAGGCGAACTCGTAAGGCCAGACGAAGTGCCACGTGGCTTGGCCTGTGATTGCGTTTGTCCTGCTTGCGAAGCTCCCTTGCAATCAAGGCAAGGCCCAAAGCGGATGTGGCACTTTGCGCATCATCCACCACATCCCAACTGCGGCAATGAAACTTGGCTACACTGGATAGCAGTACGGATGCTCCATGCTCGATTGAGCCGCGCTCTATCGGAAAATGTCGGGGTGCGACTGTCCTACTCATGCGATTGTTTGTGTGGGAAGCACGGTGGCAACGTGGCGAGGGTGGCTGACAGCGTGGTAATGGAACGGCGCATAGAGTCCGGCACCATTCGCCCCGATGTCCGATTGTGTCGAAACGCCCAAACCGTTGCGCTATTTGAAGTGGTCGTGACGCACGAGCCTGCCCTTGCAGTGGTGGAATGGGCACAGAGTAATCAAATTCCCATACTGGAGTTTCATCTAAAAGAACCGGCTGACTTGAACAAACTCCAACAAGAAGTGCTTGTACCTGACCGAGTCAACGGGTTGGATAAACAAACACTTTGCCCGTGCTCCAGCCGCCCCTGCGATTGCGGACGGCCCGGTTGCCCTCAACACACCCACTGCCCGCCTCCATGTCAAATAATTGACTCGCCAGACCACCGTCACTGCCGGCAGTGCGGCCATGCTGTATCAGGACACTGGGCATACTGCTTTTGTTGCAGCCTGGCCCGGCGCTTGGAACGCATTCCGTGTTACCGGAGAGGACTGTCCCCATACGACGGGCACCGCCATTGCAAGACCTGCCATACTGAGATGATGGGCCACAATACCATGCTGTACGACGATTGCTACGGTTGCAATCAGCGACGCATCCAATCCGAGCAAAACCTCGCAATTGCAAAGAAAGAAAGTCTCCACGAAAACCTGGCTAGAAGGCAAGATCCCAAACTGACGCCTGCGGATGTCGAAAGACGTCAACTTTGGGCTGCGCTTAACGCGTGGCTGCAGCCATCAATTGAGCGGTATTCAAACGGAACCAATGGAACAGGAACCGGAAGTGAGTAATTACCCCACAGATCGATCAGAACACACAAATCTCATTCCCCAGCCGAGGAGGATCATGGCCAGACGGCCTACAGTAACCCGCGACATGATGCCCGAAGAATTTCGCGAAGCCTTTCACGAGCTCACCAATGACGCCGGCGGAGCTATCACCGACGGCTCCTACTCCCGTCAAGAAGACAGGGCGGCCAGACTAGACGGTGTTACAATCGGACTCTATCCGGCAAACCCAACTGTTGGAGGTGGGTCATGGGCAGACGGCACGTAGCAGTCCGAGTTCCGGCGCCCGAAGAACTTCGTGAAACCTTCGACAGGCTTGCTGACGAATGGGAGAACGACACCGTATTCCTGTCGTTCTCAAGCCAGGCGGCTGAACACCCCGCCCACCGGGAAATCGTGAACCTGGGAAAATCGGCAGTTCCTCTCATCCTGGAGAGAATGCGGGCGCATGGTGGTCACTGGTTCCATACGCTGAGAGAAATCACCAACGCCAACCCAGTGCCACCGGCCGACCGCGGCCGTGTCGAAGCAATGAAGGTGGCCTGGTTGGAGTGGGGCGAACGCAATGGATACGTCTAGATGGGCGCCAGCGCTCATCGCTGCGTTTCCCAATCTATCCGGCGAAGATTTCGAAATCGTGAACCCACCCTCAGATTCGTACAACTGCGTCGCCTACGCTGCCAACGACCCCAGCCAACGTTGGGACCCCAACACCGACGACTACTGGCCCCCGTGGGCGTCGCGAAATGACAGGATCGACAGTCTGAAACAGGTTTTTGCGGGAATGGGTACGAAGAATGCGCCGACAGCAGCCTTGAAGCCGGTTACCGAAAGATTGCCTTGTATGACGTAGGCGGAGCCGGGAAGCACGTGGCAGTCCAAATGCCCAACGGACGCTGGCGCAGCAAGTTGGGCTACGGACCGGTCATCGAACACCAGAGTCCGGAATCCCTTGCCGGCGGGATGTACGGCAACGTGCACTGCTTCATGCGCCGGCTGGTGTGAACGGGGAGCAGCGGCCGACGGTGTTACAATCGGCCGCAGACCCCAAATCCCATTCCCCAGCCGAGGAGAATCATGGCCCGACTGCCCGTAGTAACCCGAGACATGGTGCCCGCAGAATTCCACGATGCCTTCGATGAGCTGACTAGGCCCACCGGCGGCACCATCACCGGTGGGCCCTATTCCATCGCCATCAACAGCCCCGAAATGGCGCGGCGGCGCAGCAGCCTGACCGGCTACCTGCGCTTCGAGAGCACCTTCTCCAAGCGCATCCAGGAGCTGGCGATCCTGGTCACCGCCCGCAATTTCGACTGCCCCTACATCTGGAACGCCCACGCTCCGGCGGCCCGCCGCGAGGGTGTCAGCGACGCCCTGGTCAACGCCATCCGCGACCGCAAGCCCCTGCCCGACATGGCCGCCGACGAGCAGGCCATCGTCAACTACTGCAACGAGTTCTACGCCAGCCACCGCGTCTCCGCTTCTACATTCCAGATTGCGCTGGAGCAGTTCGGCGCGCAGCACCTGGTGGAGATCACCGCGCTCATGGGCAACTACGCCCAGACCGCCTTCTTCCTCAACGCCTTCGAGGTCGAGCTTCCCGACGACCGCACCGAGACCGTGCTGCCCGTATCGTGAACACGCTGACGGTTGATCCGCGTAACCGTTCAGAGTCCATGGGCAAACACGTCGTTCCTGCGAAAGCAGGAACCCAGAAGCCGGTGCATCGGCTATCGTGAGCATGGCGAGGATTTCCTGGATACCGGCTTTCGCCGGTATGACGGTTTTGGCTCGGTGCGGTCACTTTGAGTCTGAACTGTTACTGCTTCGCCGGACGATTTGACAGCGGTCGAACCGTGCGCATTCTCGTCATTGGCGCCAGCGGGTTCATCGGCCGCTACGTGTCGCGCCGTCTGGCGACCGCCGCCGGCCATACGGTCTTCAGCACCTATAACTCCCGCCCGCCCGCTGAAGATGGCGCGTCCTGGCATCGCCTGGAAATCACCAACGGTGCGCAACTGAACGCGCTTTTCGATGCGGCGCAGCCCGAGGCGGTGGTCCATCTCGCCGCCATGGCCGACGTGGGCACGGCCGAGCGCAACCCGGAGGTTGCCGCGGCGGTGAACGCGACGGCCACCGAGACCATCGCCCGCCTTTGCCAACGCCACGCGGCGCGGTTAGTGTTCGTGTCCACCGAGTACGTTTTTGACGGCTTAAACGGGCCGTACCGCGTGAACGACCCACCTTCACCTAACACCCAGTACGGCCGGACCAAGTTCGAGGCGGAGCAGGCGGTCGCGGCCCTCGCGTTCAGCTGGAGCATCCTGCGCACCAGCATCGTCTATGGCTGGCCGGCTCCGGGACGCCGCAACTTCGTACCCATGCTGGTCGACCGCCTCCGCGATGGCGAACCGTACCACGGGCCGACCAACGTGTACCGGTCGCCGGTCTACGTCGAACACCTCGTCGATGGCATCGAACGACTGGTCGAGGTAGAGGACACCGGCATCCATCACGTTGCCGGATCAGACTGGGTCACCCTGCACGATTTCGCGGTCGCCGTCGCCGAGAAGTTCGGGTTGGGAACGAGCTTGGTGATCCCGAAAGCGGACGCGATGGATGACCGGCTGGGCCTGGATTGCGCGCTTACGATGGCCGGCTTGGGTCTCCCCCATACTGGGCTTGACGAAGGTCTTGCCGCCATGCGTGCGACCGCGTCGTTTTGAGTGAAGTCTTTCGGGCACCGCTCACACACGCGGGCGTCTGGCTGCTGCCAACAGTACGGCGGCAACAAGTGCCACCGCCGCCAGCGCCAGGAAAGCGCCGTGATAGCTGCCCGTCCGGTCGTACACCATCGCCGACGCCAGCGGGCCGACGGCGAAACCGACCACCTGCGCCGCCCGGCTCACGCCGAAGATGCTGCCCAGGGAACCCCTGCCGTAGTAGTCCGCCCACATTATCGGTGCCAGCGTGTTGATGCCTGCGCCCACGATGCCCTGGAGCACCGCGAACAGGTACGTCTGAGGCAGGTTGTCCGCTCCCATCAGCACCCACATGCTGACCGCACTCAGCAGGAAGGCGAGGATCAGCAGCAGTTTGGACGACGCCCGTTCCGCCATGAGTCCACAAGCCAACGCGGCCAGCGCGCCTGAAATTGACATCACGCTGATCGCCCCCACCGCCGCGCCAGCGCTCAGCCCCTGCTGCGTCAGGTGTGGCACCAGGTGCAGCCCGATGCCGGAGGTGGACGTAGCCGCCAGAAACAGGGACGCCAATATCAGCCAGAATGACGGCGTCCGCAATACGGTCGAGAGACCGACATCCTGGTTCAAGCTGGACACTTCGGAACCGGCGCTCAGGGACGATATTCTATCGCCGTCCACCCGCAGCCCCAGATCCTCCGGTTGTCGCCGCACCAGCAGCAGGGCGGGAAGGGCGCCGACCACCAGCATCACCGCCGCCAGCATGACCCACGCCGCCCGCCAATCCCAAGTTGAGATGACCAGTTGCACCAGCGGCGCCATGACGATCACCCCGCCCGCATTGCCCAGCGTCACCAGGCCGGTGGCTCGTCCGCGGAACCGGGCGAACCACTTGCCAGCGGTCACCGCCGCGCTTACCTGGATCAACCCCTGGTCGGCGATGCGCACGGCGGTGAACGCCACGTAGAATCCCACCAGAGCCTGCGCGCCGGCCAGGTACAGGCAGCCGACCACCACGATCAAGCCCCCGGCCACCAGCGTCACCCGCGCTCCGAAACGATCCACGGCCCGGCCGGTGAACGGAGCCAACCCCGCGCCTAACACTGCTCCCAGGCTGGTCGCGCCGGCCACCTCGGTCCGGTTCCAGCCGAACTCCTGGCTCATGGGGACCACGAACACCGTGAGGATGCTGATGGCCGTAGCCGCGTTGGCAAAGGACATGCCGGACGCGGCGGCGACCACCCACCAGCCGTAGTAGATCCTTCTGGGCAAGATGTTCATGCGGCGGTACAGCAATCTAGCAGTGGGTGCGCGTGAGGCGCCATCGGCACTAGCCCCTCGGACACAAAAATGGTATCGTTGCTCTTACCTGTTTGAGGGTAAAAACCGTCAGACCTACGGGCGGAAATCCAACGTGGAGGGTTGAAATGCCTCAGATCAAACACATCGCAATCGCAACCAATGACGCGGAAAAGACAGCCAAGTTCTACCAGGAAGTTTTTGGCCTGCGCGAGGTTGCCAAGCTGCAGAGCGACAACGCCAATGGTTACATGCTCAGTGACGGGAACGTCAACATGGCCATCCTGGACTTCCAGAACGACACCGTAGCTGGGGAGCGCGGCAAGGACTGGGAGGGCATCCACCACATCGGCTTCGAGGTCGAAAGCCTCGAAGAGACCGAGGCGCGCCTATCCGCCGCCAACTCCCAGCCCATGGACGAGGTTAACCACGCCCTGCACGCCGGCATGACCGGCCCGCGCACGCAGAACGTGGAGACCAAATACGAGGGCCCCAACGGTGAAATGATCGACGTTTCGGAAACCGGATGGGTGGGCACCCGTGGTCTTGACTAGGTCGGAAGCTGAATAACTCTTCCGGCTCCGACTGTCGAATGAGGAGGGCGATGCACTCGCATCGCCCTGGAGTATTGTGAACACTACACCGCGACAGCTGACTTGCTACATCAAGAAAACCCAGGCCAACCCCGAGACATGGGAGGGGTTCTGTGTCGAAGTAGACATTCCTGCCATCGGGGATACTTACGAAGAAGTCGTCGGAAAGATGCACCAGCGTCTGGGGGACTATATCGATTTCATACATGAGCGCCAGCCCGATGACGAGCAGAGTTTGATGTTCCGCCCCATGCCTGGCGGCCAGGTGTGGAAGCTGAAATTTGAAGAGCGCTTCCTGCAGCGTCTGCCGTTTTCCAATCGTCAGATTCGCAAGACCTACGTCAGCACCGAGAAGGGCATCCCCGCACAATTGGATCCCACCCATACGGAACTGTGCTTCAATTGCCGGAAATACCGGAGCGTAAACCAGTTCGAGGTGTTCCACGAACCCAATTCCGCCTACGTGTGGTACGACAAGACCTGCGACGTGTGCAAAGACGCCGGACTCGCCTGAACGTCGTCCCGGCAAAAGCGGAAAGAAATGACCGCCCCACACCGTGGGGCGGTTTTATTTTGGCCGCTCCCAGCGCCAATCCACAGCGGACGGCGCGCTTGATGACGGCGTTACGCCGGACGAAACACCAGGCCGGGCTCGTCCGGGTCAATCTCCGACAGGTCGATTTCCAGCGCCATCCCGGTCCGGATGTTCTGCGGGTTGGCCGCGTCCACGCCGGCGATGCGGGCCGAAATGCGCGGCCCTTCCTCCAGCGTGACGATGCCGGTGCAGTAGGGGTTGTTGCGACCGTAACCCTTGGCTTCCAGGGACGCCGGCGCGACCGATATACAGGTAAACGTGCTCAGCGTGGCGCGACCGCTGAACTCGTGCCACTCCATGTCTCGGCTGTGGCTCACCGGGTCGATGGGTCGCGCTTCAGCATAAACGTTGCCGTTTTCGCGGCAGCGGACACCCATGAAGCGTCCTTCCCGCAGGAAAGCGTAGAAAGATGCCGCGTTGAACGGGCGAGACTCCGCGTCCGTAGTCATCCGGAATCCTCCTAGCCACGCTGCAGCACGTTGACGACGCAGGTGCCGCCGGTGCCGCCCACGTTGTGCGTCAGCCCGAACTCCAGGTTGGAATCGCCCAGTTGCCGGTCTCCGGCCTCGCCGCGCAGTTGCTTGTACACCTCGATTACCTGCGTCACGCCGCTGGCGCCGACGGGGTGGCCCTTGGCCTTCAGGCCGCCGCTGGTGTTGATGGGCCGGTCGCCGGTGCGGGCGGTGCGCCCTTCGTCCACCGCGTGGGGGCCTTCGCCCGGCGCGAAGAAGCCCAGATCCTCGCTGGCGACAATCTCGGCGATGGTGAAGCAGTCGTGCACCTCAGCGACGCCCACCTGCTCGGGTACGATGCCGGCCATCTCGTAGGCCTGAGCCGACGCGATCTTCGCCGCGGACAGGGAGGTCAACTCCTCCGCGTCGTGGAGAGGCCGGCCGGTGGCCTGCCCGATACCGGCGATGTGCACCGGCTTGTCGGTGAACTGGTTGGCCAGTTCGCTGGCAACCAGCAGCACGCATGACGCGCCGTCGGTAATCGGCGCGCAGTCATAGAGGCGCAGCGGCCAGGCGATCCACGGGTTGGCTCGGGCGTCGTTCAGGAAGTCCAGCTCATCTTCCCAATCGGGAACGGGTTCGCCGCGCTGTTCGGCCCTTGCCTTTCTGCGATCCATCATGTCCCTGACGGTTACCTGGAACTGGGCCTTGGGGTTCAGTTTGCCGTTCTCGTGGTTCTTGACCCCCACCTTGAGCAGGTGGTTCAGGTTGGTCTCGTACCGGTCCATGTGCGCTTTGGCAATGGCGCCGAAGATGCCGGGGAAGGTCAGGCCGGCGGGAACCTCGTACAATCCGTCCGCGGCGGAGGCCAACACGTCGGTGACGCCTTCCGTCGGCAGCGAGGTCATCTTTTCCACGCCGCCCACCAGAACCACGTCGTACATGCCGCTGGCAATTGCCATCACCCCCTCGCGGAGGGCGCTGCCGCTGCTGGCGCAGGCGTTCTCCACGCGGGTTATCGGCGTGGGCGTCATGCCCAGCCAGTCGGCCATGATGGGCGCCGTGTGACCCTGATGCTCGAACAGGTCGGCGGAGTAGTTGCCCAGGTAGCCGGCCTCGATGTCCTGGGCCGAAATGCCCGTATCGATAGTCTCCTGCATGTCCTGGAACGCTTCGACGAACAGGTCGCGGCTGGTCTTGTCGGGATAGGCCCCGAACTGGGACAGGCCGGCGCCGACAATGGACACCGAGCGAGCCAAACGACGGGAACGGGTGGTAGCCATTAGAAATTGCTCCTCACGTGCGGTTGCGGTGCGTCATCCTACACCAAAAGTTCCCAGCAGCACCAGCAGGGTTGCCAGCCAGGCAGGGCCTTTCCAAAGTTGTAGAGAGGCACGAAAATGGGGTGGGGAGGTGCGGCGATGGAGAGTGGCAGAACATTGAGTGAAGAGTTTAGGTTGTTGCGGGAGCATTTGGGCCGGCTGAGTGACCATCGGTTTCGTCGAGGGTTGGTGCATCCGTTGGAGGGCGTGTTGAGTTTGGCGGTGCTGGGTTTGATGTGCGGTTGCCCGTCGCTGAGCGCCATCTACCGCTTCGGGGATATGCACCCACAGTTGTTGACCCGGCTGGGATTGCGGCGCAGCCCGTCGGTACAGACCTTGTCCCGGCTGCTGGGGATGGTGTCAGTGGGGGAGGTGCGCCAGGCGCTGCTGGAATTTGCAATTGCGCTGCAGGCGCAGCGTGGCCATGGCATTACCACCGCAGCGTTGGATGGGAAGACCCTGCGTGGGGTCTGGGAAGAAGGGGAACAGTTGAAGGCGCTATGCGTGTTCAGTCACGAGGGGTTGACGGCGCTGGATCAGGTGACTATTGGCACTCACCTGGAGGAGCCGCGGGCAGGGCAAGCGTGGATGGAAACCGTGGCGGCCCGTTGTCCCGGTTTGGAGATGCTGACTGGGGATGCCCTTTACGCCGACACTGCCCTGGCTCAGGCCATAGTGGACCGGGGCAAGGACTACACCTTCAAACTCAAAAAAACCAGTCCCAACTCCACGCCGACGTATCCTTGCTCTTCGCCGGGGCGACGGCGCGACCGGATTGGGAAGTAACCGGCAAAGGGCACGGACGCATCGAACGCCGGCAGGTCTGGGTATCTGGAGAACTGGCTGGCTACGCTGATTTCCCGGGCCTGTCCAGCGTGATAATGATCAAAAAACAGGTCAGCCGCCCCGGCCAACCGCCAGTGGACAGCGTTCAGTACGCGGTATCCAGCCGGCCCGCCCTGGCTCCGGGGGAAGCCTTGACCCTGGTACGAGGCCATTGGTCCATCGAAAACAGTCTATTCCACGTCAAGGACGACAGCTTCGGCGAAGACCGACACGTGCTGCACAACCATCGCCTGGGAACGGTGATCAGTCTGTTTCGCAACTTGGCGGTCACCTTGCTGCGAACCACCTGTGACCTGTGGGCGCCCAAGGAACCCCTCACCGGACGAGCCCAACGATTGGCGGTACATCCCACCGCCGCTGTTCCATTAGTCTCCTGACTTTGGAAAGACCCTGCCAGCCAGGGCAGGTAGGCGTTCATGGTCGCCGTGCGCCAATTTTCGCTTTTGGCAGAGCGGCGCAGCAGGACGTAAGGGGCCATGGAGGGCAACGACAGGAAGATAGCCGACCAAAAGGCTATCGCCGTTTTGGGGGGACTCACTTACCTACCCAGGAGCAGTGAAAAAAAACGGTGCGGGCAAAGGAGCCGCCCCAGCCATCCATCAGTTCGTTGCTGGGATCCAAGCCGGCGCAAAACGATACCGGCGCGAAAATCGCCCAAGGGATCACAATGAGGGAGAGAACTACAAACGGAACGACGAAGACGCCCAGAGGGGCCATTTCTTTCAGCTTTTCCATGGTACCGTTCATCCTGAAGCAAACTGCCCTTTGGCAGCCATTATATCGCCAAACCACCGGATGTCCCCGCTCCGCCTACTGAGAGCCGGCCGGTTTGCCGCCAAAAATCGTGAATGCTATACTTTCGGCAAGATGCTGCCGGAGCGGTTTTTGCGGAAGGCGACGGGCGCAGTATCGGGAGGGGCCGATGATACAGAGCGCCGTTGTGCAGCAGCTTCGTCAGGGAGGCGTGCGGGTCACGCCGCAGCGCCTGGCCATCGCCGAGGCCGTGCTCAACTCCACCGACCACCCCACCGTGCAGCAGATCCATGAGCGCGTCCAGCAGCACTTTCCTTCCATGACGCTGGCCACCGTTTACTCGACCCTGGGCGTGCTTTCAAAGAGCGGTTTGATTCAGGAACTGCCCTTCGCCAAGCAGTCCCGCTACGAGAGCAACGTCTCGCCGCACGTGAACCTGGTATGCATCGGGTGCGGAAACATTGCCGACGCCGACGACAGCAGCGACATCATCATCCGTCTGCGCGACCAGGTTTCCACCGAGACCCGGTTCCAGGTCATGTGGCAGAGGGTCGATTTCCACGGCTGGTGCCGTTCTTGCCTGCCGACAGATGAGCCGGCCAACTCTGTCTCCGGCTAGTCGGCGTTCCCAAATGATTACCGGCGTTGTCGGCATAACCCTGTGGACCGACGACCTGGACCGGATGCTGCGGTTCTACCGTGACGTCCTGCGATTGCCCCTGCATTCCTTCCACGAGGATGAGGGGTTTGCCGCCTTTGAATTGGGAGATATCCGGTTTAACGTGGGCCGGCACGCCGGCGTAAGCGGCAAGTCGCGGGATCCCCTGCGCATGATGCCTCACCTGGGCGTCGACGACATTCACGCCGAGCACGCCAGGCTATCGGCGGCCGGCGTGCCCTTCATCCGTGTTCCCGAGCAGGAGCACTGGGGCGGGTGGGTCGCCACTTTCTGCGACCCCGACGGGAACGTGCTCCAGTTGCTGCAATTCCCCGACTAGGGGCGGGGCAGTCAGTCCCGGAGCTTGCGGGCCAGTTCGGCGTTGGACGGTTCCACCAGCACCGACCCATCGGGGAAAACGATGGTCGGGATGATCAGCCGGTTGTCGTTTACCTGCTTCACGTAGGCTTGGGCGTCGTCGTCGCCATCCACGTTGATGTACTCGTAGGCCACCGACCGGCTGTCCAGGTAGTTCCGGGAGCGGTGACAATCGGGGCACCACTCGGCGCCATAGAGCTTGATTTCGGGTTCGGCGGTGGTCATGCGGTTGCCTCCATGCGTTCGCGGCGGCTAGTCGGCGGCCCGGCCGGCGCCCTCGTCCTGCTCGGTGTAGGTCGGGCGAACCAGCTCAAACACGTCGTCGGTGTGGCAGTACATGTTGCCGGCCAGGCGGCCCGTGGGCTTGAGCGCGGCGTGGTTGATCCGCAGGCCGTTGGGGCCATCGTAGAGTACCTCGTCGCTGACGTGCATGCGGACGATTTCGCCGATGACGATGCCGTGGGAATGGGGATGCTCTCCGATGTTCACCACCTGCACCAGTCGACACTCCATGTTCACCGGAGACTCCAGCACGCGCGGCGCTTTCACGATTTCGCTGGGCGCCTCGGTCAGACCGGCGATGTCAAACTCGGAGACGTCGGACGGGTACTCGGCGGCGGTGGCGTTCATGGCGGCGGCGATGTCGTCGACCACCACGTTTACCACGTACTCGCCGGTCTCCTCCACGTTGGTCAGCGTGTCCTTGCGCTTGTCCTGCCAGCCCGGGGCGCGTCGGGAGGAAGAGAAAATCACTGTAGGCGGGTTGTAGGCCATGGCGTTGAAGAAGCTGAAGGGAGCCAGGTTCACCACGCCGTCAGTGGAGATGGTGGACACGAACGCGATAGGCCGGGGCACGACCACTCCAGTGAGTATCATGTTGAAGCGATCAAAGTTCTTGGGGTCGATGAGCATCGGGGAAACTCCTGCCGGTTTGGCGTGGTCGGCGAAACGCGCCGACGATTTCAGGCGCGACAAGTATACCTTGCGTTGCGCAGCGTATCTCACAAATTGCCGCCGTCGCCGGCTTGGGATAAAATCGCCGTCATGTTTGACGGACCGTTGGACGGAATCAAGGTGCTGGACCTGAGCGAGGACATCGCCGGGTCCTTTTGTGCGCGGCTGCTGGCGGACTACGGGGCCGATGTCCTCAAGGTCGAGCCGCCCGGCGGATCGGCGATGCGGCGGATTGGCCCTTACTACCACGACGACCCGCACCCCGAAAAGAGCCTGTTTTTCCTTATCTTGAACCTCAACAAAAAGGGCATCACTCTCAACCTGGAAAGCGGCGCCGGCCGGCGCGTCCTGAAACAGTTGGCGCCCCACGTGGACCTGGTCATCGAGAGCTACCGGCCCGGCCACCTCGACGACCTGGGCATCGGTTATGAGGCGCTGTCAGCGATCAACCCCAACCTGGTGATGACCTCGATCACCCCCTTCGGGCAGACCGGACCCTACAGCCAATACGCCGGGGAGGAGATCGTCTCCTACGCCATGGGGATGGTTATGGGAATCAGCGGCGTGCAGGGTCGCCCGCCCCTGAAGCACGGCGGGTTCCAGGCGCAGTACCAGGGCGGGCTGTTTGGGGCGGGGGCAACGGCGATGGCGCTGTTCGCCCAGGACCGGCACGGCGTCGGCCAGCACGTGGACGTGTCCATCACCGAGTGCGTGGCGTCGACGATGATGGCGACGCAGACCATCTACCCGTTCATCGGCGGCGTGCAGGTCCGACGCGCCCCCGGCACCATGTGGGAAAACCCCATGCCGTGCAAGGACGGCTGGATCATCGTGCAGGCCGGCGGCGGCGCGACCTGGGATGACATCGCGGACTTCTTCCGCGCGCCCGAGTTGCTGGAACCCAGGTTTGCCGACCGCGCCCAACGGGTCCGCAACGGCCCGGCCATGGACGAGGTGGTGCTGGACGCCATCAAGGACCGCGAGAAGTGGGAGCTGTTCCCGGCGGCAGCCGAGAAGCGCATGCTCTTCGGCCTGGTGCAGACGCCCACGGAACTGGCCGACTGCCCGCAGCTCGAATCCCGCGAGTTCTACCGGGAGACCGAGCATCCGGTCATCGGTCGCATCAAGGTGCCGGCCGAGCTGTTCCGCATGACGCCGGCCGGATACCAGCTCCGCATGGCTGCGCCGACCCTGGGGCAGCACAACGAGGAGGTCTTCGTCGAGGGCCTGGGTTACGACCGGGACACGCTGTCGGTGATGCGGCAGCTGGACGTAATCTAGGCTATGTTGGCGGTGGAGGTTGGCGATGGTTGCGAAACCGCAAACCACGAGCGTGCCCCCGGTTCCGTTTACGGATGACTACGTTTGCCCCGACCCGGAACCGCGCGACATGATACAAAGCCCCACCATCAACAAGTCCGGCTACTTCGTCGCCCACCATTTTTCGTCGCGGCCGGGTACGTTGGTGCGGGCGCCCTGCGTGCTGAACTTCGACCCCCATAACATGAACAATCGGGTCGAGCCGGACCTGCTGGTGGCCTTCGACGTGGAACCCTCCTCCATTCTGCCGCGCAACGGGTACATCATCTGGGAGGTGGGCAAACCTCCGGACTTCGTGATGGAAGTGGCGTCGGAGACTACTCATCGCCGGGATACCGGGTTCAAGCGTGATTTATACGCCAGGTTGGGCATTGCCGAATATTGGCGGGTTGACCCCACCGGCGGCGACTTCTATGGCTACGCGCTGGCCGGCGACCGCCTGGTTGACGACCAGTACCGGCCGATTGACCTGAGGACGGAAGCGGATGGGATGAAATGGGGATACAGCGTGGCGTTGGATCTGTGCCCATGCTGGCATCCGGCGTGGGACTGGGATGTTGACGACGAAACGAACCTGCGGTTCTACGACCGCAAGACGGGCCGCTACCTGTGCGACTTTATGCTGGTGGAGGAAGCGCTGGCGGCCGAGCGGGCGGCGCTGGCGGCAGCGGAAGAGCGTATCCGCCGGCTGGAAGCGCAGTTGCGCGGTGAGCAGTCCTGACTGCCATGACTAACGCCCCATGCGAGAGTTGAAGTGATATGACTGCCTTGCCGCTGGAAGGGATCCGAGTTCTCGACTCCACCTATGTCTTCGCCCTGCCCTACACCGGCGGGCAACTGGCCGATCTGGGCGCCGAGGTCGTCAAGATCGAGGGGCCGGGCCGCCCGGATATTACGCGCGGCGGCGGACTCTACGGCACCTTCCCCGACAACGACCCGGGCGAGGACTGGTGGAACCGGCCGAGCACCTACCAGCTGCTCAACCGGGGCAAGCGCTCCATGGTGCTGGACATGGCCCAGGAGGAGGGCCGCCAGATCTTCAGCGAACTGGTGATGGTCAGCGATGTGGTCATGGAGAACTTCACGCCCCGGGTCATGCGCCGCTGGAACCTGGACTACCCGAACCTGCGCAAGCTGCGGCCCGACATCATCATGGTGTCCAACACCGGATACGGCCACGGCGATGGGCCGTACTCATCCTATCCGGCCCAGGCCACTACCCAAGAGGGCACCCACGGACACTGCTGGATCACCGGATACCCGGGCGACGAGCCGTCCAAGGCCGGGCGCTCCTTCGTTGACTTCCTGTCCACTTGGAGCGCGATGCTGGCCATCGGGTCTGCCCTTCGCTACCGCAACCGCACGGGCAAGGGTCTGTGGGTCGACATCGGCATGTACCAGGCCGGCGTCATGTTCCTGTCCGAGTACCTGATGGATGCGATCGCCAACGGCCGGGAGGGCGAGCGCATCGGCAACCGCCACCCCAACCGCGCGCCACAGGGAGCCTATCCGGCGGCGGGAGACGACGAGTGGATCACACTGTCCGTGGCCGACAACGAGCAGTGGCTCGCCCTGTGTCGCCTTATGGAGCGGGACGACCTGGCATTAGACGAACGGTTCGCTACGCTGGCCGGCCGTCAGCGGGACCACGACGAAATCGACGAGGCTATTGGCCAGTGGACCAAACATCACGACAAGTACGAGATGATGCACGCGCTCCAGGCGAAGGGCATCGCCTCCGGCCCCGTGCTCAACGGAAAGGACGTCCACTTCGACCCGCACTACCGCAGCCGCAACTTCCTGGAGCGAGTGGAGTACCCGCCGGAGCGGGACATGGGCACGCGCATCATCATGGGCCGTCCCTACAAGCTGTCCAAGACGCCGCTGGAGGTGCGCGGTCCGGCTCCGAAGTTCGGCCAGGACAACGTGCCGCTGCTGGAGGCGCTGCTGGGCAAGCCGGCCGAGCAGGTGTCCGCCTGGGCCGACGCCACGGTAATCACCGAGGTGCCCACCACCGGCGAACCGTCGCCCACCCTGGACCCGCAGGAACTGGTCGAACGCCGCCAGCTGGCCGAGTGGGACCCGGAATACCGCCAACGCCTGGGCATTTGACGATTGGGCAGTCCGGGTCTAACCTGAATCATGGCGCGGCGTCGCTGCTCGCGCCGCGCGTCCGGGGCCCGTAGCTCAGTGGAAGAGCGTCCGACTCATAATCGGGTGGTCACAGGTTCGAACCCTGTCGGGCCCACCAGACTTGACCGTAGACAGTACCGGGGAGTGCAAGGCCATCTCCTCGGTATCTTTTTCCCCTATGGGAGAATCTTCCGGCATGGGGATTGTGTAGCGTACCAACGCGCCGCCGGGTTCCACCACGATCTCCCTGACGAAGGACTCGATAAAGGCCCGCCGCTCGGTGAGCTCGCTCTCCCGCAGATACTCGCTCAGGTCCTCGCAGTAGGCGGTGATGGTCTCCACGTCGTCCAGCACCACCCGCCGCTGGGAAAGTAGAATTTTGGCCTCTCCCGCCGTGGCTTCAAGACGCTCCTGCCGTTCCCGGTGATCCCGGATGCGGGGCTTGAAGTCCTCGATGTCCAGGTCGGTGGTCTCCGCCAGGTTGTAGAGCCGCTCCAGCCGGCGCTTCACGTCGGCCAGTTCCGCCTCGGCGGTCTCCAGCCTCTGGCGCTGCTCCCGGGCTATGCCGTCCATCTCCTCGTCCACCAGCCTGACCAACTCGCGGATGTTGGACTCGGTGAGGATGTTGTCGCGGATGCGATTCACCACCATGTCCTCGAACCTGCGGGCGTTCAGCCGGGGACAGTCGCAGGCCCCGCTGCCCCGCTTCATCAGGGACTGGCAGACGTAGTAGGCGAACTGGCCACTCTTGGAGTCCTGGCCGGACATGGCCCGGCGGCACGCCTTGCACTTGACCAACCCGCTGAGGAGGTATGAGCTCCCTACGCGCCTGGGGTGAGCTTTCCTGGGGGCCCGGGATCGCAACTGCTTGTTCACCTTGCGGAACTGGGTCTTGGTGACAATGGCGGGGAAGGCTTGCTCCACGCGCACCGGCTCGCCCTTGTGCTTCGCCGAAGCGCCCCAGGTCAGAGTGCCGGTATAGGTTTCGTTGCGCAGGATGATGTGGACTCCGTTCTTGGACCAGGGCCGGCCGGTGGGGTTGGCGATGCCCTCGCCGTTCAGGGTGCGGGTGATGTCCAGGATGCCGCGTCCGGCCTCGGCCAGGTTGAAGATGCGCTGGACGGTGGGAGCGGTGTCCGGGTCGAGTTCCAGGGTGGGACGCTTCTTGGCGCCGTCCTGGACCATGAGCTTGCGGTAGCCGTAGGGAACACGGCTGGCGACCCAGAAGCCCCGGGAGGCGGCTTCCCGCATCCCCCGGTAGACCTCTTCGGCAAGATTTTCGCTGTAAAATTCGTCCACGGACTCGATGATGGCCTCCATGAGCTTGCCGGTGGGGGAGTCGTCGGCGTGCTCGGTGATGGAGACGACGCGGATGCCCTTCCTGCGGAGCATGGACTTGAAGGCCACGGCGTGTTCACGCTTGCGTGTGAAGCGGCTGAATTTCCAGACGAGAATCTCGCTGAAAGGCGACTCCGGCTTGTTGGCCTCGTCCAGCATCTTGCGGAACTGGGGCCGGTCGGCTATGCGTCCGCTTTCGGCCTCGTCCACGTACTCGCGGGCGACAGTGTAGCCGTTGCGCTCGGCGTAGTCGCGGAGGGCGCGCAGTTGGGCAGCCACGGAGAGGTCCACGTCCTGTCGGTCGCTGGAGACCCGGGCGTAGAGGGCCGCCGGGGTCAGGTCGGTATTCTTACTCATCGCTTTGTCCTCCATTCTCCTCTGACTGATTGGCTTGTCGGGAGCGCAGCCGTTCCAGGCGCTGCTCACGGCGCAGTTCCCGGTCTTCCATGTACAGCCGCAGAGCCTCGCGCACCAGTTCGCTCATGTCGCGGCCCTCCTCTTCCTTCACCCGCTGGACCTGCTCGTACATCTCCGGTGGCAGCGAGAAGGTGATTGTCCTGGAAATGCGGCGTGGGGGCATGGTTTCTCACATCATTCGTTTTTTATTAGATTGTCTTACTATCATTATCCTCCATCCTCAACCATCTGTCAATCTGTCAATGACGCCCGGTACGAGCGGTGTATCCGTTTGAATTGTGTGGGACGGCCGTCAGGTTTGCATCGATTGGCATATGCCCACGAATATGAGCGAGATCGCCACAATGCCGATCAATGCCCACGCCCACGGGAATGGTCTAAGACTGTCGGTTTCCTCATGGTTGCGCTGGAACCGTCGTCTCGGGACGACGAAAGGAACGGCTTCGTGTCCAACGATCTCCGCATATCGGTTGGCGTGTTGGTCACGGAGCGACTTCAGACTCGCCTCAAACCGCGCCGCGTCTTCGCGGGTTGTGAAGGGCCGAGATACCCAGAGTAGCGTCGGGGAACTTCCCGCGGTCGATCTGACCTGTCCGGCTTGGTGCTGCTTCAGTCGCCGACCTACGTGCCAGGTGTGACCCACGTAGTCGCCGAAGTCAGTATCGAGGACGTACACGTAGAACTCGCTACGTCCCAATTGGGCATCGCGTTGCGCTTGCCCCTGCAATCGTTCGGGGTCGTGCCAATATCGGGACCGACGTCGTGAACGCATACCAGCCTTTTGAAATCAAGAGCGTGTCCGGTCTTGTTGCAGCGTGGCGAAGGCTGCCCAGAAGGCCAAGCAAAAGTTCGCTACTGGAACAAAGCACAAGGCAGAGAGCCACGGCGCCCGCCCTTTGTCATTGAGACGACCAATCTTAGCCGCCGTCATCGCCGCCTGGCAAACCCAGCACTGTAGAAAAGGGAACCACAGAGCCAAGTCTGTCACGGGCGTCGCGGTTTCGGTCCATGCACTGATACCCGTGCCGGCAGGCGCGGCCCCTGCTATGCCAGAGTAAAGATCACGTCCTATTCGTGGTACACTGCCTTGATCCATCCTGCGGCCCTGCCGTGAATTGACCCGCTCCCACCGTTCGCCAAAGGTGTGGCCGTCGACGTTGGAACGACAGACCCGCGGACCCGGTTCGACAGCCTCGTCGTTCACCATGTGCTTCCAGAGATGACCAAAACCGTGAGCGAACGCCAGGTGTTCCCGTTCGTCGGGCGTGGCGGATTCCACTACGCGAGAATGATCATGCGGGGACCACTTTTCCCGAAGGCTCGGTGAAGCGAGGCCGAGGGGCGGTTGGCGCCGAGTAGGCCTCCGGATACCTGGGTTCCGCAGAGGATGCAGCAACGCATGATGTTCTCCTGATTGGCATTGACCGGGATTATTCCGGCCCTAAAGCCCGGCTTCGATCGCCAGCGTCAGCGGAATCGTAAGCAGAGTGAGGGCGAAGAACGCCGACGCCATCAAGGAAGCGATCCAACCGGCCACGCTTACCACGGTAGCCATAGAGCTGGCCTGCCCCAAGCGATTGTGCCAGACACAACAGAGTGCACCGGCGATTGCGAAAAAGATAGCCGCCGACGCAGTTATAACGCCGAGATTCACCACAACGCCTACCGCGAGGTCAATCTGCAAGCCGGCAATTTCTATCCCGTCCAGCAGTTGCACGACTTGGATGCTGCTGCCGACGGCTGCCATCATCAGGGCGGCAATCATGGCCAACACGAGGTTGAAGGCCAGCAGGTCGTAGCGGGACGGTGGTCGCTCGTTGGAAATCATTGTGAAGTACACCCAATCATCTGAGCTGTTCCGAGTTTACGACTTCGTTCATTCGCTTGCTTCGGGCGGCGTGTGTGTATTTGTCCGAATGGTGCCAGACGATGAACGCGAATGCTGCGATCCCTTTCCAATAGGTTTGCCAGGTGTCCCCGGGTCCCCTACACCCGGGAACACAGGGGGTGAGCAGTTGATGACTATGCCGGGCATTGTTGAATCACTGATTCCTCGCTCTATGGCGCTGATGGCGTTCCCACCGTAATCTATTACGCCCGGGTCGCCACAAGCCAAGCCGCCAGTATTGTGACTGCCAGCAGCACTACCAGCACCGCGACGGCGATACCAAGCCGGACGGCCCAGCGCTTCGTCCGCTGGTGGGCGGCCTGCTCCCGGGCCAATTCCACTTCCAGCTTGCCGCACTCGCCCCGGGCAGTCTCCGTCTCGGTCCGGGCTCGGTCCCGCTCCTGCTCCAGTTCGTCCGCTTCCTCCGCCAGTTCCCCCACCTTCTGCCGCAACTCTTCCACCCTGGCCCTGGCCTGCCGCAGCAGCGCCCGGTCGCTGGGATAGCGAGGCCCAGGCAGCTTCACGTAGACCCGCCGGCCCTCTCTCGCCACCTCCACCTCGCCCTTGCGGATCATCCGGTCCAGCGTGGACAGCGATACCTCCAGCTCCCGAGCCGCCTCACCCTTGTCCACCCAGTGGACGTCGTCTGACACGTGGTTTGACATATCGATCACCTCGTCACGGGCGATGCGTCAGGCGATTGCACTCTTGCCAAAATCGCCCCCGCTGTTTTAGCCTCGTATTTCAGAGTTCCCAAAGTACAACTTTTGATTGGTCAAGGGGCTGGACAACCCATTTCCTACGTGAAATCCGGGCAATTGACACGTTGCGGCGTTCCGCCCCGATCTCGAAAGCGCCTCGAAAGGGCCGTTTGCGCCCCCGGACGGCGTGGTGGGTAGATAACGCCGTGTCAGCATGAATAACGTGTCTCCACACGATGCATCCGGCGGCGCAATTTATCCCACTCGTAAGCGTCCAGTTCCCCCAGCGCCAGGGGCGGACTTTCCGCATCCCACAGGGGACGCCAGGACCGGCCCAGTATCCCTCTATCGGACAGGGCCTCCCTGCTGGACACCAGGATGGGCAGCTTCATGGTGATCATGCCGGACGCCGTGCTGACGTAGGTCTCGGCCACCTCCTCGGTGTCCACCACGAACAGCGTGGTCGGGAAGGGCGGCTGGTCATCCCGGGGCGCGTCGGAGCGGTAGTAGCGGATGTAGGGGCGCAGGCGGGCGGCCACTCCCCTGGGATGCCGGGCGCGCAGCTCGTGCTCCAGGTAGAAGGGCACGTGCAGGCCGCCGGCCAGCAGGTGTCCCACGGCATCGGGGGCGATGGCGTCCTCGCCCCGGTTGAAGGCCCGGTCGGAACGGGCGGTGGGGATGGACCATCGGAGTTCGCTGGCGTCGTCGGCCCGGGCCTGGGCGGCCAGTTCGGACAGGAACCAGGTGATGCCGTCGGCGTGGCCGGTCTGGCGCTGCCAGGTGAGGATCCGGTGTCCCAGGGGCCGGGGCCGTGCGTGATTGTCGGTGGTGGGTTCAGTGCTCCAGGCGGCCATGGTGGTGGCAAGCTGGGCCCGATCCCGGCGGGTGATGTACCTGATGCCGTGTTCCGACAGGGTGTAGCGCACGTCGCTCCGCCTGCCGTGCTGTTCCACCAGGCCCCAGGTCTGCGTCAGGCTGCGGGCCATCTGGCTGACTCTCCCGTCCGACACTCCCAGCCAGCGGGCCAGGTGCTCCCGGGGGATCATGGGGTGGTCGGTGATCAGGTCCAGGGCGCGCTTCTCCGACGGGCTGAGGCCGAAGGCCGGGGCGGACTGGACCATCCGCTCCGGGTCGGGCAGGGTAGCCCGCTTGCGCTCCGGCGCCTCCGGGTGAAACCGGGTCACGGCGTCGGCCTCTGAGACCACCTGCTCCAGGGTGCGGTATCTACGGTCAATCACCCAGTTGGAGGAAATCCAGTCCAGGCCTTCCCAACATTCCAGGGTGTCCCGGTTCTCCACGGCGAGGTAATAGTCCCGAAGGTCCGCGTTCAGGCAGAACTCGTCGGTGAGCCGCTGCTCCCAGGGGCTGGGCACCAGGACCAGCACCATCGAAGGACGGCGGTTGTAGTTGTACTCGGCGATGGCCCGCAGCCGGTCGTAGAGGGAGCGGCGCCGTAGCGCCAGTCCCTGGCGCACCACCCCGAAGCTGCGGCCAGTGTGCAGGGTGATCACCCCGTCGAACCAGCCCCGGCGCTGGAACTCCACCTGGGTCTCCAGCCCGTCCACGCCGGGGGACAGCGTTGCCGCCAGGCGGTACATCGAAGCCACTGCGTCCATGCGGCGGATGAGCAGTGTGAGCCACTGCCTGGACACCGGGTAGGTCCGCACGAAGTCAGAGGGCGCGTCGTAGCCCAGGGCGTCGGACGCTGCGTTTATGCCCTTCCTGGTGAGGTAGTAGCGGTGGCTGGACGGCAGTTGGCCCGTGCCGTGGCTCACTCGCCCGGCCAGATCGTCTTTCAACAGGCGGGTCAGGGCGCGGTGGACCGTCGCCAGCGGCTCGCCCAGGATCAGCGCCAGTTCCCCCGCGTCGACGAAGGGCAGCCGGGCCAGAGCGTCCAGGATGCGCTCTCGTGAGAAGGCCATGCTTACAGCGTAACAGCCGGAAACCGCCGCCGTCATTGGGCAACTGTCAGTAAAGTAGTACCACCCAGCCAGCATCAGGGGGCTGCCGGGTACCGAGCCTCGGCGATACAGCATCAACTATTTTTGAGGTGCCAGCACTCGGAGCGCGAGCGAGTCCATCAACAGTATTGATCACCACCGCAACGACATGAAATGGGGCAACAGCAGCGACATCTTCGACCCGTTCGCAAAGATAGGCTATTATAAAAATGGCGGGTTCTTTTTCCGCATTTCCAACGGGCATTTCAAGGCTAACCCAGCGCTCATCCCCTCGGGTCGGCATTGCAATGGGGGAGTAAGCCACATTGTCTGGGTTGGCAGACAGCGCGGACGCAACCACAAAGGGCAACTGCGGGTTCCGGTTGTGCGCCTGCGGACACAGCCTCCTCAGAGGTATTGTCAGCGTCCTGGTGAACGCGCTGGGAAGTTCCGGAACCCGCCGCACTAAAAGCAAAGCAAGGTTTTTGGCGATGTCGACATTCAAGTCAAGGATGGCGACGCGGACCTCCGTGGTGGTGGTCCTGCTGGTGGTGGCTGCCCTGATCATCGGAGGTGTGGCAATTGGTGCCGGCGCCTTACGGTCCGACGACTACCGGAGAGGACAGGTAACGGGCTCCGACTCGAACGAGGACGACACGGTGGTTGCCACCGCTGGGGATGTGTCGATCAGCGCACGGGAATTGCGGGAAGCAGTGATGCATCTGCAACACTCGAAGGAATTGGCGGAAAGAGAGTTGCAAGGCTTGGGTGAAGACATGGGCCAGCCGACCGATTACCTAGAAGCACGGCACAATCTTGTCCTCAAGTGGGGTGATGATAACGTCGCCCTATCGGGCCTGATACAGGAGCACATCCTGTATCAGAAGGCCGTGGAACTCGGCTACGACGCAACCAAGGAGGAAGTGGAGGAGAACATAGAGTGGGCGCGCGACGCCTACAAGCGCGGCCAGTGGGACGCCTACAATCAGCGATGGATTGAGTCGGTCGGGGAAGACCACTACTTTGAGAACGTATACCCCGCATTGGTGACTCGCTCAATGGCGACCGAGAAACTCTATGAGGGTGTGGCCAAAGAGGTAGGGACTCGGTACTACGACGGGGATCTGCCCCTCCGGTATACCTTCGAAAAAGCGGTGCTCTCCGAAGCCGATATCACCGTGTTGGAGAGTGAGGACCATTCGGCGACGCTGGACGGGGTTATGGGGTTCCTGGACGATGTAAGAGAGACCAACATAGCCCACCTGCGAAAGGACGAAGACCTGACTCCCGCTCCCTAAGTCACTTGGGTAATCCACGTCAAAAGGGCGAACAATGTGACGTGGGAGGTCATACACCGCGAGTTTGAACCGGAAGTCTGTGCCGGGAAGGATGAAGACGGGAATGAGGTTGCCCCAAGCTATGCGCCTGGCAATGTCGTATCCGATGAGGCCGTGCCAAGTGGCCGGCTGGAAACACCAGCTTACGCTAACTGGTTGGCATGGTTGCGTAGGCGCGGGAGCGGCCGGAACGACGAGATCGCATCCGCTGCAGATGGGAACACACTGCCGTCATTGCATCCCGTCGTAGAAACCGAAGGATCAGAAGCAGACGCCGCCCAAGTCGGACCATGTGCCGTTGTCGGCCTGCCCTGCCGAGGTTACGTACGTGGTTAGATGTCCGGCGCGTGGCGGTAATCTCCGCCTCGGGTGGTTCTGTCCATACCTTTGCCTCCTACCGGATTAGACACCGTTCGACAAAGATACGTTGCATCGCGCCCTCCCCACGCGCATCCGTCCGCCTGAGGCTGGGTTAGCGACGCTGTCGTCCTTACGATTCAACCCAATCCGGCAAATCCCGATTCCGACCAGCCATTACTTTGCAAAGGTCTGGCTCGGGCCTCAGGTGACGGTCAGTCGTGATGGAGTATTTCAAGAAGATTGCGGAGATCACGCCTGTTCCTCGGCCAATTCCCCATCGTTAGGGATTGGTCCTCGCCATCTTGCGGTATTGTGAACGGCAACTTGATTCTGATCGCGATAGGCTCCTTGGGTGCCGCCGACTCGCCCCTCGGAAAGCACAGCGCTGGAATATGGCACTGCGGCGTAATCACCTCGGTAATTTGGCTGTTCGGGTTTCTGGGTGGCGTCGGATATTTGCACTGCCAGCAAATTGCAGCCATGCAGTTCGCCTTATGTGTTGGCTTCGGCTCTTTGCAATGAGGGCATTCTGCCGGCAGCGGGTCGAATTCCGTGATTAGCATAACCCGATACAGGTACAGTTCGGCGTAATCGGATAGATTGTACGCAACCGCACCGTATTTGCACTGATGTGGGTGTTTGCCAATGGCAATTTCTGCGGTACGGCGCAATCTCGCAACGACGTAGTTGTCTATTAGGTTTTTGTGCTCCCGGGGGGCGTATGTCCATCGCGGTGGATCATTGACCATACTCCAGGTATTTAGAAACAAATCGAAAATTGCGTGATCGAATCGTTCGTAAAGAACGCCATCCGGCCCTCGTGGGCCTGCGTGCTGCGTTTCATCAACCACTTCGTGGAGGCGCCTCCTGAGTCTGCGTTCTATCGCTCGACGGTCGCGCTCTATCGGCTCACTATCCAGGCTTGAGAATACCCAAATCACGATGCCAATCACGAATATGATGATCACCAAAGCCGCGCCACCCATCAGGGCAGCTACCAACGTCGTCCAGTCCCCATCGGACGCATCCAGTAGCCAGTACCAGCTGCCAGCCGTAGCAACCCCGGTACCAATCACCACGATAGCGTCTCGCCATTCCGGGCGCCTCACAGGCATGAACCAAACGACCACTATGGCTCCTCCGATGAATGTCAAGACGGGTGCTTTCTCCCCATAGCTGACATCCTGAGCAGAGGCCGCCAAAGCCGCCCCACACAATATGGCCACGAAGAACAATCGTACCGCTATGATCCGATTCATGCTCGTGCCCCTTTGTTACCCCACGCTCCGCGACCATCGCCGCCAGTTCCCCACCAACTCCATTATTCCAGCATACACCACTCCCTTCGTGCCGGCATTCAGGGGAAGCGACCGTAGATTTCTCCCTATGGCATGAACTGCCGCAGCACGGCCATTTCCCCGTCCATGCTGAACGGCGTCGGTCGCAGGTTCGCCTGCGTGCGTGACAACTGCTGGAACCTGGTCGGCTGATAAAGAGGAATCCGGCGGGAAACGCGCAAATTCGCTAACAGCCTCGGCCGCTAGCCGTGGGCTGTTTCGCTGCTCTTCTATGATGCAGACGTTCCCGTCGCGCCGGACCCCGTATCGAGTACGGGGCCGACTCTGCTCCGATATCGAGGAACGTTGGCGACAGCAAGATATTCCTCAACGCTGGCATGACCGTTTTGCCGGTTGGACCAATATACGCATGGTCCTGGGGTCCTCGACCGCCACGCCGACGGTCACCATAGCGGTGATGGTTCGGGGGATCCTGCCGACCTCGACGATAGCTTCGGCGTTACCGGAGTGCTGCCCAGCGAAACTCGCTCCGTTGCCCCCGACATGTCAAACTGCAATCCCCTCAAACGGTTTCCCGCAGTGGGCGCCCTGAAAGGAGAAATGGAAGAATTGCATTCTGGCAATCCAGGGAGTATTTCCTACAGGGATTGGGGCGTTGGGGGCGGCATTTTGGGGACTTTCGGGCGAGCAATTTACTGCGGCTCTATAATCTTAATGCAGAGATTTCAGTGCGAAGATTGTAATTTTAGGCGATGATGAAGGCCTTGAACGACGATGATGACGACGCCCGGGAGGTGGACTGCGAACCCGGAACGGAGTCGGATGCTGCCCTATTGGACCTGCTGGACGCCCTGGTGGAGGAACGGGGCCGGGTGCCCGCCGCCCAGGTGCTGGGGGTGAACTACCGCACCCTGGCCCTCTGCTGCGACTCCCGGCAGGTCTCTCGTCGGATGCGGCGGGCACTGGAAGAGTTCCGCGACCGTGACGGCGCTGGCGGTAGTGAAACGGAGGATGGCGATGGCCACGGTCCACCCGGCGGCGAAGTGGCGGCCCTGCGGGAGCGGGTGGCTGAACTGGAGGATGAGAATCGCGAGTTGCGGGAGTTGGCGGATGAACAGGCGCGCCAGCTGGAGGTACTTACCCGCAGGCTTGCCGCGCTGGAAGACGGCCGGAAACCAGGCGACGCGGCCGGAGTTGTCAGCGTTGAGGCTGACGCTGGCGCCGATGATACGCACGGCTATGATCAGGCTAACGGCGTGGAACAGGACAGGAGACCACCCCGGCGCCGGCCCGGAATGCCCGACGCCGGGGTGGTTACCCTGGAGGAGCAGCCCGACGAGGAGCACGCCTTCGGACCGGCGGCGCTCCTGGTGGCCGAGTGGCGGCGGTTGCGGACAGACAGCAGGCAAGGTACCAGCCGCGTCGACCGGGCGCGGGCCGCCGTGCGACGGTGGGAGCTGGAGGCTGAGATGCTTGGCGAGTACCGCCTGACCCTGCCGCCGGACACCTACCCCTTGGATGATGGACGCCGTGCCGATCACGTGCGCTGGCGGCGGGATGCGCTGGCGGAAGCCCGCCGGGAGTTGGGGCGGGCTAAACGAGCGCGCTTGCTGCGGCGGGTGTTCACGTTGGGGTTGTGGCGTGGGTAGTCGTCGCTTTTTCGACCGGCGCAGTAATCATGAGTTGCCACGGGCGGATTGACCCGATGCAGCCAGAGGCATATCCTTGAATCCAATCCAAGAACACAAGGGACCGCTGAGGAGGAAACCTGGCATGTCGTCAAGCAAGCGGCTGCTGCCCACTGGTGAATGCTGGTGCGGCTGCGGCGCGGAAACCTCCATTGGTTCCTTTTTCCTCACCGGCCACGACAAGGCGGCCGAGGCGGCGGTGATCTCGGTGGAGTACGGCGGCGCCCCCCGGTTCCTGGTACAGCACGGGTACGGACCGGAGGGCAAGAACCCCAGGCAGGAGATGGCGAAGTTGCGCTCCGATGGCAAGCGGGGGAGGAAATCCCGATGACCACCCCAAGGGGAAGGCGGAAAGCCTCCGGACCAGGGGGGAACGCGACAAACGGGGACACGGTTGCGGACTACCGCGCCGAGCTGTGGCGAATGGCCGACGCTCTGCGGGGCAGCATGGACGCCGCCGAGTACAAGCACGTGGTCCTGGGCTTGATATTCCTGAAGTACATCTCCGACGCTTTCGAGGAAGCCTACGCCAGGCTGGATGCCGAGCGGGACCAGGGCGCCGACCCGGAGGACCCGGACGAGTACCGCGCCCAGAGCATCTTCTGGGTGCCGCCCGAAGCCCGGTGGACTGTGCTGCAAGCCCAGGCTCGCCAGCCCGACATCGGCCGCCTAGTGGACGACGCCATGACCAGCATTGAGCGGGGCAACCCGGCGCTGAAGGACGTGCTGCCCAAGGAGTACGGTAGGGACGCCCTGGACAAGCAGCGCCTGGGCCAGGTGGTGGACCTAGTGAGCAACATCAGGGTCGGCGGAGCCGAAGCCCAGGCCGACGACGTGCTGGGGCAGGTGTACGAGTACTTCCTGGAGCAGTTCGCGTTGGCCGAAGGGCGCAAGGGCGGCGAGTTCTACACGCCCCGCTCGGTGGTGCGGCTGCTGGTGGAGATGCTGCAACCCTATCAGGGCCGGGTATATGACCCATGCTGTGGGTCTTCGGGTATGTTCGTCCAGTCGGTGGACTTCATCCGCGCCCACGCCACGGGCAACGGCAACGGCGGCCGGGCCAGGGGGGACATTTCCATCTACGGCCAGGAGTCCAACTACACCACCTGGCGATTGGCCCAGATGAACCTGGCCATACGGGGCATTGAGGGACAAATCGCACAGGGCGACAGCTTCCACAACGACCGGCACCCGGACCTCCGGGCCGACTACATCCTGGCCAATCCGCCCTTTAACGTCTCCGACTGGGGTGGCGACCGGCTCCGGGATGACAAGCGGTGGGAGTACGGAGCGCCGCCGGTGGGCAACGCCAACTTCGCCTGGGTGCAGCACTTCCTGTACCACCTGGCGCCCCGGGGTGTGGCCGGGTTCGTGCTGGCCAACGGCTCCATATCCTCCAACCAGTCTGGGGAAGGGGAACTCCGCAAGGGCATTGTCGAGGCGGGACTGGTGGACTGCATCATCGCCCTGCCGGGGCAGTTGTTCCGCTCCACCCAGATACCGGCCTGCCTCTGGTTCCTGCGCAAGGGCCGCGGCGCCGGGGAAACACGCACTGGCGAAACGCTGTTCATCGACGCGCGCAAGCTGGGCCACATGACCGACCGTACCCACCGGGACCTGTCCGCTGAGGACATAGCTCGCATCGCAGATACCTACCACGCCTGGCGGGGCAACGCAGAAGTCGGCGATTACGCCGATGTACCCGGCTTCTGCAAGAGCGCATTGCTGGAGGAAATCCGCAAGCACGGTCACGTGCTCACGCCGGGCCGCTACGTGGGAGCAGAGCCGCAACCCGACGACGGCGAACCCTTCCAGGACAAGATGGCGCGCCTCGTGGCCCAGTGGCGCGACCAACAGGGCGAGGCCCGGCGGCTGGACGCGGCCATTGCGGAAAACCTAGAACGGCTGGGATTTGGGGTAGGAGGGTGAACAATGCCGATCAACACGGATTTCCTCGTCCGTTGCATCGACACCCTGGAGTCGGCCTTTGACCAACTCCGGCAGCGTGAGTCTGACGATCCCCTGTACGACATCTTCCGCGCCGCCGCAGTCAAGGAATTTGAACTAGTGCTGGAGCAATCCGGCAACCTGTTGAAGCGCGGGCTCAGGCCGTTTTTCGCCAGTAACCGGCGGGCGGATCGGCTGACCTTCAAGGACGCCTTTCGCCATGCCGCCAAGCACGGACTGATTTCGGTGGATGCCTGCGAGCGCTGGTTCGCCTACCGGGACAACCGGAACGACACCGCCCATGACTACGGAGCGGACTTCGCAGAGACGACGCTGAAACTGCTGCCCGCCTTTATAGTTGACGCCAGGGAGTTGGCAAGGGTGATCGTGGAGGGGAACGATGACTGACCGCCTGAACCTGCTTCCCCGCCACCGGAAGGAGTTGGAGGCGTTGCTGCGCAAGCACGTGCCCGAAGTCGAGGTGTGGGCCTACGGCAGCCGGGTCAACGGCCTGTGCCACGAAGCCAGCGACCTGGACCTGGCGCTGCGCGGGCCAAACTTGGAGCCTTTGGGGAGCGGATACCCAGATCTCCTGGCGGCGCTGGAGCAATCCAACATCCCCATCCTGGTACAGGCCCACGACTGGGCCCGACTGCCGGAGAGCTTCCACCGGGAGATCGAGCGCGACCACGTGGTGATGCAACAAGGCGCAGATAGGAGTGAATGGCGTTCCATGCCGTTCAGCGAGGCTGTGATCGTCAACCCTCCCGTTCGGTTGCAACAAGGCGTTGAATACCCATTCGTTGACATGGTCGCCGTGAATCCCGGCATTAGGTGGGCATACGCCGAACGTCAGCGCAAGCATTCAGGCGGCGGGTCGAGATTTCAGGATTGCGATACTTTGATGGCGCGGATTACGCCTTGCCTAGAGAATGGAAAGATTGCCCGTTATCGCGCGATGGGTGATATGACCACTGCCCACGGCTCTACCGAGTTTATCGTTATCCGCGGGCGTCCTGACGTTACCGAGAGCGAATTTGCTTACTATCTCACGCAATCGCCGGCGGTACGGGATTACGCAGTCAGCCAGATGACCGGCACATCGGGGCGTCAGCGAGTGCCGACCGCTGCGTTGGATCATATTGACGTGGCACTTCCGCCCCTATCGGAACAACGCGCCATCGCCCACGTCCTCGGCACGCTGGACGACAAGATTGAGCTGAACCGTCGGATGAACGAGACGCTGGAACAGATGGCCCGGGCCATCTTCCAGGACTGGTTCGTGGACTTCGGCCCCGTCCGCGCCAAGTTGGAGGGTCGGGAACCCTACCTGCCGGAGGAGCTGTGGGAACTGTTCCCCGACCGGCTGGTGGACTCGGAACTCGGCGAGATACCGGAGGGTTGGGAGGTGAAGGCGCTGGATGAGATTGCCGATTACCGTAATGGTCTGGCTTTGCAGAAATTCCGACCCATTGAAAACGAGGAACGTCTGCCGGTAGTGAAAATCGCTCAGTTGAGAACCGGTAAATCCGATGGCGGCGAATGGGCAAAAGCCAGCATAACGCCACATTGCATTATTGATGATGGCGATGTCATTTTCTCATGGTCGGGCAGCCTGCTGATCAAAGTGTGGTGCGGTGGTCCTGCGGCTCTCAACCAGCATCTGTTCAAAGTAACTTCGAGCCAGTATCCCAAGTGGTTCTACTTTTGCTGTACCGAAGCACATCTGCCGGCATTTCAAGCCATCGCTGCCGGCAAAACGACAACTATGGGCCATATCAAGCGGGAACATCTCAGAGAGGCAAAATGCGCGGTTCCCGACGCGGCGCTGATCACGGCGGTTGACGGGATACTGGCTGAGCTTCTTTCCAAAACCGTTTCGGGTGAAATCGAATCACGAGCGCTTGCCGCCCAACGGGATGTGCTGCTGCCGATGTTGGTGTCGGGTGAGCTGCGGGCTGACGGAAGGTGAGGAAGGCTCGGCAACTGTTCTATACTCTCAGTTGGATGCCCAAGAAAATTTGACCTCGGAGAAAAGCAAATGCGTTGGTGCAATCGAGGCTTACTCATCGCAGTCCTCACCTGGTTGCTTACATACATTGGATACGTAACAATCAAAGGCCATGATTGGAGTGTGGCTTTGATTACCTTGGCAGCCATCCTTTCGGCCAACTCTCTTCTAGCGTTAGCCGAATGGATACTTTTTGAGCCGTTAGGGCTAGAATATCAGCGGACCAGGCTGGCTTTACGTCAAGCCGAGCTGACTTTCGGTATAGCGCTTGGGGATTTATCTTCTGCCCGTTCCCCCAGAAAGTGGTGGAGGCCGCTGTACCAATGGCGGCTGAAGCGTAAGCTCGCGAGGAAGTCAAGGCCTGAGGCGAGTTAGGTACTATAGGCATTTCAGAGGGTAGCCCCCTTCTCCGCAATCGATCATGCGTATGCGTTCCTGAAATTCTCCTACGAGATAAAGCCCATGAACTGGCGCGACTACATATCATCTGACCCAATGATCTGCCACGGGAAAGCGTGCATCACTAGTACGCGGGTCATGGTGACTGTTATTCTCGACAGTCTGGCCGATGGTCTGAGCGCCGAAGAAATCGACGCGCATGACCCCTCGGTTTCTTGGGAAGCGGCCCAGGCTTCCCTGCTGTAGGCGACCGAGTTGGCTAAGGAGCACATCCTGCCGCTGGACGCAGGTGGTATCAAATCACGAGTGCTCGCCGCCCAGCAGGATGCGCTGCTGCCGAAGCTGGTTTCCGGGGAAATAATCGCGAGTCAGCGGAGTGCTTAATAATGGCAGAACCAATCAAAACTTGCCCCATTTGGGGAACCAGATTCAAGGCTGAAGGGACCTACGATCCAGAGACGAAAATCTACGAAGTAGAGGAGTCGAAACGTGCATCTGTAGGTTATAAAATTAAGCGACCCCTCCTTGATCTCTTCGTCAAGGGAATGTCGGATAGCAAAAAGGCGCAGCTGACCACTTGGCTAATTGACCAGCGGAATCGCGTCAATGACCATCCGGAAATTACGTTTGGCGTATTGCTGGATCTGGGGCGTAAACGTCCACTCCCAGTTCACGCGCGGGCGGATAGGCTGCTAAGGTTTATTTCATTTTGTACCAGGTCACAACAGTTAGGCATATTCGTCAGTTTCCAAAGGATTTTGGACGATATGTTGGCTTGGTCAGAATCGACAGACCAACATGACGTTCGGTACCTCTTGGACTACCTGGAAAAGAAAAACTGGCTGGAACGCGATCCATTCGGCCCCGAGGTCGGCCAGATGGTGAATTGGAGGGTGTCAGTCGAAGGCCACACCAGGGTGGACGAACTTGAACGTGAAGAACGTGCGCAGGACTCAACTCAAGCATTCGTTGCCATGTGGTTTCACGAAAGCACCATAGAGGCATATGAGAAGGGCATCGAGCTAGCCATTTTGGACGCGGGGTATGAGCCCGTCCGAATCGACCGAAAGGAACACGTCAACAAGATTGACGATGAAATCATTGCTGAGATCAGGCGATCAAGATTCTTGGTAGCAGACTTCACGCAGGGTGAGGATGGGGCGAGAGGCGGCGTTTACTACGAGGCCGGATTCGCCCATGGTCTTGGCATTCCGGTCATCTTCACCTGTCGGGGAGATGCCGTGGAAACCCTGCATTTCGACACCAGCCACTACAACCACCTCGTTTGGAACACTCCTGAAGAACTGCGCGAAAGCCTCAAGAATCGTATCTTGGCTGTCATCGGCGAAGGGCCGAGCACACACATTTCTTCCAATGATATGGTTATTCCATGACGCCGAATCTGCAAATGGAGCAGCGTTCCCTGGTCGTTGTCCGAGCGGTTGCAGCTGATGCCGGTTATCAGGTGGTCAGACCTGAACCTGACGACGACAGCGTGGATGGCATTCTGATAGCTCGCTTCGGCCGGCGGCCTCGAATTGAATTTCAGGCCAAGGCGACGGCGCGGAACATGATACGAGGCGGCAGTCTACGTTTCCCGCTGCCAGTCAAGAACTATGACGAACTGCGGCTGGCGAGTTGGACGCCCCGCATCCTGGTAGTCGCGCTGATGCCGGACGAATCCGAGCCATGGCTGTCGCAAACCGACGACGAGTTGTGCCTGCACAGCGGCGTCTATTGGGTTTCTCTGGCAGATATGCCGTCGGTGTCAAACACCGCCACCGTCACGGTTCAGATTCCCACTGTCAACGTCTTTGACCGGGCTCAGTTGGAAGCAATGATGAGCAGAGCCGAGGCCGGGGGGTCGATATGATTGTTCAGATACGGGACCGGGCCGCCCTGTCCTCCCTTTCCATTGTGAGCCTTCGTGCCTATCTGGTTTCTCGCGGATGGAGCAACGAAGGTCAGTGGGGAGAACGGCCGGCGACGATATTCGCTAAAGAAAACGCAGGGCGCTCCTGTGAGATTATCGTTCCCCACCAGGACACCGTAGCCGGTTACGCCGAAGGGATGGCGGAAGCAATAGCGGTGTTGGCGGCCGTTGAGGAACGTTCGCAACTGGACGTGTTCCACGACCTAGCTGGCGCTGGCGCCGACGTGATTAGGGTGCGCTCGTCGAATGGAGCCGCGAAGGAACCGCTGTCGCTGCGACGTAGCGCGCATTTCCTAAATGATGCCTACGACATGCTGGCCGCTGCTGCTCGGTCCGCAGAGAGAACGCGAGCCAACTATCGCGGACCATTGAGCGCGGATGTGGCTGAGTTCCTGGACAATGTGAAACCATTGCCAGGCTACTACGAAGGCTATGAACTCACTCTTCACTCTCCTGTGCCGGTAGGATTGGAAGCCCAGATGGACCTGGGGGACGAATTCCATGCCCCTTTCTCCCGTCGCGCCACCCTCAGACTAGCTGAGGCGTTGGAACATTCCCGCGTAGCAATAGCGGAAGTAATTGCTGATGACCCCCTGGCATCCTTTCGGCAGGCTGTGCCTCACGGCGTAAGCGCCAATTTGTGCGATGCGGTGGCGGAACTGGCGCGCAAGGCCGACGGGGTGGAAATCGTCCTGTCCTGGGCGGGTGTGAGACCTCCTTCAATACTCCAAACACCGGCCCCCACGTTTCGATTTTCCCAGCACTCCGCGGATATTTTGACCGAGGCGGCTCGGTCCTTCCGGCGCAACGAGCCGTCGCTGGATGAATCACTGATAGCTCAGGTCGTCAGATTGGAACGGGAACCGGAAGAGTTCGATGGACGAGCGATAATCCTTTACGTCAGGGAGGACCAGCCCATCAGGGTGCGGGTCGAGTTCGAAAAGGACACCTACGAAACCGTCATCCGAGCCTTCCAACAACGTGAACCCATCAGCGTGGACGGTGACATCTACCGAGTGGGCAACGCTTACGAACTACGTAACCCACGCAACCTGTCATTGGCGTCAGAACAACCGGATGGCGTCGCCGGAAATAGTGGCCTGATGCCATGACTATCTTCACTGAAACCTATGTCGAGGCGGTTGCTTTTGACTGCCCTGCCACTCTCGGCTGGCAGGAGGTACACGACGGCCTCGGCATTAGGGACACCGTAGTGGCTACCCTAACGAAGGAAGTAACTCGAACATGACCACTAAAGGCGTTTTCATCAGCTTTGACTACGACCACGACAAGGACCTGCGGGGGAACCTGGTCGCCCAAGCCAAGAATCCCGAATCGCCATTCAACATCGCGGATTCGTCGGTGCAGCATCGTATCGACGAAAATTGGAGAGAAGAAGTTCGCGAACGTATTCGCCGGGCAGACCTCACCATCGTGATTTGCGGCGAGCATACACACGATGCGCCTGGGGTTGCGGCTGAAATCACCATCGCCCGTGAAGAACGTAAACCGTACTTTCTGCTGAAGGGGCGACGCAGGAAGACTTGTGCCAAACCGCGAATGGCCCTCCGCACAGACGAGATGCACGGTTGGACTTGGGAAAATCTCAGGCGCCTAATTGCGGGAGCGGCGTAACCGATGTCCAGTGAGTCTGGGGGAAATCTGTTTCAATCCAAAGCTGAGAACTACGAAGGCTCGTTCAAGGCCGACCTGCTGGAGCAGTACAAGCTCTACGTGCAGTCGGCGGAGAACGTGAGCGCTCGTAGGGTTCAGTCAAGCCGTTACCTGCTGACCCTCAATGCCGCCTTGGTGGCTCTGTACGGATTCCAGTCGGCGGGCTTCGGGCAGAGTTACTGGGCGCTGGTCGTTCCGGTCGTAGGGATACCCGTATCTCTGCTATGGTACTTGATCATAAAGTCGCACGCGGACCTCAACCGAGTGAAGTTCGACGTCATCCACGAGTTTGAGAAGCACTTGCCGGCGGCAATGTACAAGTACGAATGGCGGTTAGCGGAAGATGGCAAGGGCAAGTCCTACCGCGCCGTGACCGCCATAGAGAAATGGATTCCGATACTGTTTGCTATCCTTCATGTGGTGTTGGGGATGTTCATTGTCCTCTCACTCGTTGGGATTTCGGCCTGATTACGTGCGATGGCCACGCTCACCGAATCAACCGTCGAAGCTGCCGCCCTGGAATGGCTTGCCGTTTTGGGCTGGCAGGTGGCCCATGGCGCGGACATCGCCCCGGACACGCTGGGCGCGGAGCGGGCCGGCTACGGGCAGGTGGTCCTGGAACGACGACTGAGAGATGCCCTGGCCTGGCTGAACCCTGCCTTGCCCGACTCGGCGGTTGACGACGCTTTCCGCAAGTTGACCCGGCCCGAAGGGGCCACCCTGGAGGCCCGCAACCGGGAGTTCCACCGGATGCTGGTCAACGGCGTCAACGTGGAGTACCGGGCCGGCGACGGCAGCATCCGGGGCCAGCAGGCGCAGGTCATCGACTTCGACAATCCGGCCAACAACGACTGGCTAGCGGTCAACCAGTTCACCGTCGCGGAAACGGTGGGCGGGAACCGGAACACACGCCGCCCCGATGTCGTCCTGTTCCTCAACGGCCTGCCCCTGGGTGTCATCGAACTGAAGAACCCCGCCGACGCGGACGCCACCGTCTGGAGCGCCTGGCAGCAACTCCAGACCTACCAGGCCGAACTTTCCACCCTGTTCTCCATGAACGAAGTCCTGATGGTCTCCGACGGTCTGGCCGCCCGCATCGGCGTCCTGGGCGCGGGGCAGGAATGGTTCAAGCCCTGGCGCACCACCACCGGGGAAACGCTGGCGGATTCCAGCCTGACCGAGTTGCAGGTGATGCTGGAGGGCGTCTGCCAGCCGGAGCGCTTCCTGGCCTTGCTGCGGGACTTCATCGTGTTTGACGACGACGGCAGCGGCAAGCCGGTGAAGAAGCTGTCCGGCTACCACCAGTTCCACGCCGTCCGCGCTGCCGTGGGCGAGACCCTGCGGGCCGCGGAGTTGCAACAGGCGGAACGGAACGTCGCCGAGGAAGGCGGCCGTTACGAATCGGGGCGCAGACCCGGCGGCGAACCTGGCGACCGGCGCATCGGGGTGGTCTGGCACACCCAGGGTTCGGGCAAGAGCCTGACCATGGCCTTCTACGCCGGGGCCATCGTCCGAGAGCCGGCCATGCGGAACCCCACCATCGTAGTGCTCACCGACCGCAACGACCTGGACGACCAGCTCTTCGGCACCTTCTCCCGCTGCCAGGACCTGCTGCGCCAGCCGCCGGTACAGGCCGAGAGCCGGGCCGACCTGCGGCGGAAGTTGTCGGTAGTCTCCGGCGGCGTGGTGTTCACCACCATCCAAAAGTTCTTTCCCGAGGAACGCGGCGACACCCACCCCACCCTATCGGAACGGCGCAACATCGTTGTCATCGCGGACGAGGCCCACCGCAGCCAGTACGACTTCATCGACGGCTACGCGCGGCACATGCGCGACGCCCTGCCCAACGCCTCCTTCGTCGGCTTCACCGGCACGCCCATTGAACTGGAGGACGCCAACACCCGGGCGGTGTTCGGCGACTACATCAGCATCTACGACATCCGGCGCTCCGTGGAGGACGGGGCCACGGTACCCATCCACTACGAAAGCCGCCTGGCAAGGCTGGAACTGAAGGAAGCGGAGCGGCCCACCATTGACCCGGATTTCGAGGAGGCCACCGAGGGCGAAGAAATCGAGCGGAAGGAGCGGTTGAAGACCAAGTGGGCGCAGTTGGAAGCGATTGTCGGCGCTCCCAACCGGGTAAGGCAGATAGCCGCGGACATCGTTGACCACTTCGAGCAGCGGTTGGCAGCGCTGGACGGCAAGGCCATGGCGGTGTGCATGAGCCGGCGCATCTGCGTTGACCTGTACGAGGAACTGGTCCGCCTGCGTCCTGAGTGGCGCGACGACGATGACGCCAGGGGCGCCATCAAGGTGGTGATGACCGGCTCCGCCTCGGACCCGCCGGAGTGGCAGCGGCACGTGAGGAACAAGGCCCGCCGGGAGGCGCTGGCCAATCGCTTTCGGGACCCCGAAGACCCTTTCCGCATTGTGCTGGTGCGTGATATGTGGTTGACCGGCTTCGACGCGCCCAGCCTGCACACCATGTACCTGGACAAACCGATGCGGGGCCACGGGCTGATGCAGGCCATCGCCCGGGTGAACCGGGTGTTCCGGGACAAGCCCGGCGGGTTGGTGGTGGACTACCTGGGTTTGGCCAACGACCTGCGGCGGGCATTGGCCACGTACACGGAGAGCGGAGGAACCGGGCGCGCCGCCATCGGCAAGGAAGAGGCGGTGGCGGTGATGCTGGAAAAGCACGAAGTGTGCTGCGCCCTGTTCCACGGCTTTGACTGGTCGAAGTGGACGTCCGGCGGGCCAGCGGAGCGGTTGGGGCTTCTTCCGGCCGCTCAGGAACATATCCTGGGTCAAGAAAACGGCAAAGACCGCTGTGTGGCGGCGGTCCGCGAACTCTCCCAGGCCTTTGCCCTGGCCGTGCCCCACGAGGAGACCCACCGCATCCGTGCCGACGTGGGCTTCTTCCAGACGGTGCGGGCGGCGTTGTCCAAGTCGTCCCCTTCGGATACGCAATCGGACGAGGAGCTGAACCTGGCAATACGCCAGATAGTTTCCCGGGCGGTGGCTTCGGAAGGAGTCCTGGACATCTTCGCGGCAGCGGGGTTGGACAAGCCGGACATCTCAATGCTGTCCGAAGACTTCCTGGCCGAGGTGCAGGGAATGCCCCAGCGCAACCTGGCGGTGGAGTTGCTGCAAAAGCTGCTCCGGGGTGAAGTGGCGAACCGCCGGCGCACCAACGTAGTACAGGCCCGCTCCTTCGCCGAGATGCTGGAACAGACCCTCCGCCGCTACCAGAACCGGGCGGTTGAGGCGGCGCAGGTAATAGAGGAGCTGATCCAACTGGCCCGGGAAATGCGGGAAGCCGCCGCCAGGGGCGAAAGGCTGGGCCTGACGGATGACGAACTGGCCTTCTACGACGCCCTGGAAACCAACGACAGCGCCGTACAGGTGCTGGGCGACGAAACCCTCCGCGCCATCGCCCGCGAGTTGGTGGAGACCGTGCGGCGCAACGTTACAATTGACTGGGAGGTTCGGGAAAACGTCCGCGCCCAGCTCCGTGTCCTGGTCCGGCGCATCCTGCGCAAGCACGGCTATCCGCCCGACAAGCAGGAGAAGGCGACGCGGACGGTATTGGAACAAGCGGAGGTGCTATCCGAAGGTTGGGCGTTGATTTGCCCTGACCCAGCTTGACTCTGTACTTGAGCGACAAACCCTAGCCCGACAAGGTCAACCGAGCAGTTGAGTAATAGGGGAGACTGGTGTTCACCGCTGACGACGCCCGCTTCCAATTGAAATCCCTTTATCTTTCCATTGGAACTGGCAAGCTACGAATTTGTGATTTCCGATGATGTCCGAGGACGCCATGAATACCGGGCAAAACACGGGAGACAAGGTTGCCATCGGTTGCGCTTGGTGCGGGGCTGACCAAAGAGAATTTCTGAGAAGTGGGGAAAGGTATGAGACCGGACCTGGCGGAGAGATATATGTGACGGGACGTGACCAGGAAAGCCACCAGTACTTCGACGCCCGTTGCAGCAAATGTGGTTGGCAACCACTGCATATGTCGAATGTACCGGCGCCTTGGGTTCGCCAGGAGGATAGGAAGGAACTCTACCTGGATGGCGTGGACCGGGGCAAGGTTTTGGCCTACATCAACATGCTGCACGGGCTGATTGCCGACCAAGACCCGGAATGTGAGTGTCGCATATGCGAAGGGATACGGAACATACCGCCCTATCCGGAGTCGGAGCGTCTGATGCCGCCTCCTGAATATCTCTGAGCTGGCGACTATCCAGTTAATCTGTCATCGCGAATGGCGGTCCGTTTGCTTGGGATGGCCTTTGGCCTCTTTTGAGTGCGAGATGACTGTTGTACAGTCCAGCCTTACAAAGACGACATTAGTCAGTTTATGTGGTGAGACGTAAGCCCAGACTACCGGATTGGCCTATTTCAAAGCCAACGAGTCTAAATCGGAGCAATACCAGACCGGCACGTGGCAGCTGACCCTCAAGTCGTTCCAACTCTAGGAGCCGGTTGAACCAGGAATAAGAGGTCGTGAATGGACCGCGGACCAACTATTTTCCGACCCATAGCTTTTGTTTTAGCCGCCATCCTGTTGGCAGGAGCCATTTTGAGTTGCGGAAGCGACCCGGAACCTGGCCCCACGCCGCACGTCCAGGCGACCATAGACGCGGCAGTCAAGGCGGCGACGCCGACGGAGGCTCCTACGATTAAACCGACTGCGACTGTTGCGGCGACGATTACCGCCAGCCAACCCGGGCCTGAGACAGAGGGTTCGACGGGCCCGGTCTTCTGGGAACTGGACAGCGCCTCCACGGGACGGGACTTCGCCGCTCTGCTCACCTCCGACGAAACCGCGTGCCTGGAGATCCGGCTGGGCGAGGACTATCAGATATTCCTGGATGCTCCTCTTACCGGCGGCGCAGGCAACCTGTTGGCGGGCGATGACGGCGCCTTGGCCCCGCTCGAGAGCTGTCTTTCGGGAAACCGCCTGGCGTCTGTGAGGGTCTCAATGCTGTCGATAGCCGCCGGCGGCTTCAGCGTCGAAACCCAGCATTGCATAATTGAACTCCTGGAGACAGACCCTGCACTGACCCAAGCATTTGCCCAGCCGGGTGATGTGGCGAGCGGACCGACGGCGCTGCGGCTTATATCGTGTCTGACGACCCAGGAGGCTGCCAAGCTGACTCCAGCCGGTGAAGGCCCGGCTCCCAACCCTGACGAAATCGCGTGCCTGATAGGTGAGTTGGAAGGGACGCCATCGGGCGAGCGCATCATCGCCGTCCTCTCGGGAGCGGACGCGACGGGAGAAGGTCTGACGATGGAAGAGAGCGCGGCGCTGGGCGAGGCGGTAAGGGCGTGCGACATCGAGACCGGGTTCGGCTTTCCCGCATCTACAGTCGCCGATAGCCGCCGGCTGCCGCCGGAATATCTGCGCCCGGTGGAACTGGGCAATCCGCGGCAGTTCTTCGCTGAACTTTCACTCGGGGAACGCTCCTGCCTGGGCGACAAGGGCATGGGACCCCGCGAGTTTGGGATGCTGTCGGACCCGCCGCCCGGAGGCTCTCCGGAGGTCACGGTAGGCATCGTCAACTGCCTCCAGGACGATACGGTGCTGCGGCTGTTCCTGACCCAACTGGTCGGGCAGGTGGAGCCCTTCGAGATGGAAACCGCCGCGTGCATTCGTCAGGGATTCGTACCCCTGGACCTGCGGGCGCTGCTGGCGCCCTCAGTTGCCGGACAGGCTCCCGCCAACTCCCTGGCCCTGAGCATGGCTGCCCTGGGCGTTTCCGTGGCCTGCCTGAACGACGCCGAATGGGAGAACTACGCGCCGCGATTGGGGATGACCCCTGGGGATCGTGCCGGGTTCGTCTGCCTGTTGGAAGCGCTGGGCGGACCGGCGGAACTGGTGGCGGCCATGCAGAGCGCCAGCCTGGGGGAGACTCCGGCGGAACTCATCCGGGCCAGCCAAGTTTGCGGGCTAGAGGACTCGGGTCCGACGGGCCAGGGAGGCGCCGGCCAATCAGGGGAAGGCCAACGGGTCATCATAGACCCGGGCCCCGGCACGACGCACATAGACCCGTATTTGTGGGGTCTGCTGCAAAGGCAGGCTGAGGGGCTTCCCGTACCGGACAGGATAACCGTCTCCATCGGTTCCTACACCGAATTTGACATCAACCCGAGCCTTGAGGAATTCATCGCGTCCCTGGGCGGAGAGCAAGTGGCGCCCCACACGTGGGGCCTGCCCACCCGCCGGGTGTTGGCGGTGGTGCAACGGCCCGACGTGTTTGAGGTGGAGATAGAGCCGGCGCCCGTTTCGGAGGAACCGTTCATCAATACCCGACCCTACGACTCGCTGCGCTTGGTGGTTGCGGCATTTGCCTACGGCGTTCCCGCCGAGAGCGCCGCGCAGTACGCCATGATCATCAAGGATGATAGCGTGGTGGTGGGCATGAACGCTCCCGACGCCGGCACCATCTCTTCCATCCGCGCCTGGCTGAAGGAAAAGAACGTTTACGCACTGCCCGCTTCCGAGACGGGCGGGGCTGCTCCCAACCACCTGGCCGTGTTGGTACCGGTCAGGTACATCAAGGAGTTGGGGGATGCCTTTCCCGAGGTCCACCTTTCGTCGGCCACGCACCGCGGCCAGGGATTGACCCTATCCCGGGCGTACTGGCCGCAGGAGACTAGGGACCTGGAAGATGAAATCGTGGCCCAATATTTGCCGGACTGATGGCCTGGTGGAGGTGGTACGCGAAGAATGAGCGGGCGTTCGCCCACTGTCGAGGATTCGACTATGCTTTCCGTAGGGAATCGGGCCGCTGCGGGAAACAAGTCCAAAGTCTGCGAGGTATCAAACCTACGGCGGGCGCCGGCAACCCTGATTGTTCAAACTCGCCGGTTCTCGCCGGCAGGCTCTTCCCGCACGTCAGGGCAATTTCAGCGTCCGTTCGTAGCCCCGCCAAGCGAGGAGCGCAGCCACGTTCCGACCTCGTCTCCAAGACCGGTGCCCGTCTCTACTGGCGGGGCTGCCCCGCAGCGCTCGCCGTGGGCAAACGTGAGTCTCAGGTAGCGCGGTTCCAGCCCGCAGGCTTCCGATGTATCACCACCAACCGAGAGAAATTTCGGTGATGGGAAAATAGCTTCCCCAAACCAAATCGGTCACAACGTAGTAAACCAGCGATGCAGCGGCCGTTAGCATCAAACATGCAATCCAAGCCGCGAACCCGCCACGATCCGTTAGTTCGGTCCACAAGTAGTACCCGGCCCAGATCAAAACCCAGATTGCCAGATAGCCGGCGTATATGATCCAGTCCACGACCATCAGGCCCGCCGCACAAACTCACTGTGCCGAACTGCGAGGCATCCAGAATATTCGGTCTGTGGTTGGACTCGGCGCAGTCGTATTTGGCGACGTGAGCGTCTTCACGGTTGCCCGCCCTCTGGTCGGCAACGCTCAGCCCGCCGTACTTCAGGGCTGGATATTCATTCGAAGCGCCGAACTCCCAGAGGTCGTTGTTATTCACGTTCCAGTTGGCGTAGATCCCCGTGTAGGCCGTGGGCTCCTGCAACTCAGCGGTTGTCTTGCCCAGGCCGCCGTCGCTGCGCTGATTGCCGCTGGCGTCGACGTCCCAGTAGCTGTACGACACCGAACCGGAGTTGACGCCAACGAGCCCACCGACGAGATCGGCGCCCGATGCCCGCCCAGTGGAGTAGCTGGAGTGAATCAGGTTCGCGCTGAAGCCGGCCAAGCCGCCCACGGAGGTGATGCCTGAGACATCGCCGGTAGCGTAGCTGGAGTAAATGGACCCATTGTTATGTCCGACCAGGCCGCCCGCATTGTCTTCGTGGCTGACCACCTCGCCGGTGGCGTAGCTGGCGGAGACGTAGCCTCTATTCAACCCAACCAGACCGCCGACGTTGTCGTCGTCGCCAACCACCCTGCCGGTGGCGTAGCTGGCGCTAACGGAGCTTTCGTTCAGCCCGACCAGGCCGCCGACGTTGTTGTTCTCGCGGCCGGTCACGCTGCCGGTGGCGTAGCTGTTGTTGATCTCGCCATACACAACAGCCCAGGTCGGGACGTCTTCCCCCCGGTCGGAATCGAATTTACCGACCAGGCCGCCGAGGTTATCGCCGTAGCTGTAACCGGTAACGGCGCCGGTCGCGTGGCTGTTGCTGATGTTGCCGGGAGCGCCGCGCCCGAGGAGGCCTCCGATGTTGTCGCCGTCGCCGCGCACCTCTCCCGTGGCGTAGCTGTCGCTGATGGAACCGGGGTGGGGGTAGGTGTGCCGGGCGTAGGAGATATTGATCGCTTCCCCGAGCCGGCCGGCGGCGCTGCCACGGCCGGACGTATTGTTGGCGTTCGGACTGCCGCCGGCTCCCCAGCCGCTCCCGACCAGGCCACCGACCTCGCTCCCGCCGCTCACCCCGACGGTGGAGTAGCTCTTGCGAACGCTGCCACTATAAGGGACAGAGCCGACCAGCCCGCCGACGCTCCTCTGGCCGGACACGCCGCCCGGGGAGTCCATGTAGTCAACGACGTAGCTTCCTTCGACCACGGAGCCATGGCCGAGCAAACCTCCGACGGACGACGTGCCGCCCACGAAAGCCTCGGCGCAACTGCCACGAATTGTGCCGCCTTCACCAACCAACCCGCCAACGTTGTTCCGGCCCAGAACCATGCCGGCGACGTAGCTGCGCCGGACGCGGGAGCCTTTCCCCACCAGGCCGCCGACGTTATCCATGCCAACTACTATGATCGAGACCAGGCCGACGTGGCGTATCTCTACGGACCGCGCGCCGGGCGGATCGTTGCTGCCGAAAAGCCCGATGTCGCTGCTCTGGGGCCGAGAGACATGCAGGTGGGATATGGTGTGGCCGCCGCCGTCAAAATCGGCGGCGAATGGATTTGACCCGTCGCCGATGGGCAGCCAGCCGGCGCCGTCGTTCCAGAAAGGGTCTTCGGAGTCATGCTCTCCGTTGTGGTTGGCGTCGAAGTCAAGGTCGGCCACCAGTTCGTAGCCGGTGCAGCCGTCCTCTGGACAGCCCATTCCGGGATTGGCGTCGGGGAAGGCAGCGTCGTAGAGCTGCCGGTCGGTAGGAGTTCCGGCCCCCTGGAGATCGTAACGAATGGCGTCCAGTTGTTGCAGATTGGCGACTTCGATGAGTCCGTCGTCGTCGCCGTCGTAATCGCCCGGCGCGCCTTTAGGCGGTCTCTCCGGCACCACGGCGGCCGGGAAGCCGAGAACCGGGCAAACGGTCGCCGTGGCCGGCTCCGGGAGCGCCGAACCCTGGGGTTCAGGCTCAGGCGCGCGAACTCGCCACTGGTCGGCCCATTGGGGTATTCCTCCGAGAGAATCCTTGACGGCGACGTTGAATGCGTACCGGACGCCGGGAGTCAATCGGGGCACGGTGTGGGCGGCTTGCCCGTAATTGCGCACCTCGACGAAGTTGAAGACTTCCCGCCAGTCGCGGCCTTCCGCAACGGCCGCGTCGTAGTCCGCAAAGGCGATCCATCCAATCTGGTAATAGGCGTCCGAGCTGGGATCCAGGGGAACCTCGATGGCAATGGAGCCGATGTCGGATTCCCCGGAGGGATCGTGCGAGAGATGTATCTCGTCATGGCCACTGGGTTCGGCCCACCGGGGAACGGCGTGGCGTGAGGAGATGGTTCCCATGGTGAAAAGATAGAAGGTTCCGGGAGTGAGCCGCGTGACGGTGTGCGAGGACTGCCCTTGATTGACTACGTTGACGTAGGTGTAAGTTTCCCGCCAGTATCGGCCTTCGTCGATGGCCGCGCTGAAATCGGGCGCGGCGGACCACCCAATGCGATAAAACGCGGCTTCGGGAACGGGGTCCCAGGAAATGACGGCTTCGCCGAGTACGGAGCCCCTGGCAACGGACACGTTGGTTGGCGCGGGCAAGGCCGGTTGCGCCCAGACTTCGGACGATTCCCGCAACGGTTCGGACCAACCCGCAATCACCAGCGCCGATGCGGCCAACGCCGGAATTGCGTGTTTCATTATGCGTGCGATCAGGTTGCTCATTGCGCCCTCCACAGCTCGCGGCCATTATGCCACGACGCTGCCGCGATCACTCCAGACGGATGCGACCTCGCCAAGGCTTTTCGAAGTCGCAACCCGGGCTATCCCGTGGCTCGGAGGAACTCTTTGCGCCGACGCTGACGCGCCAGACTGCAATCGCCCGGTGGTTGCGTCGCCAGTGGTTGGGCTGTAAGGAGAATTGGAGGGGATTGCAGAATACAATCAGAGGATCTTTTGAACTTGAATCAGGCTGGTTTGGCTGGACCGCAAGGAATTTTTGCGAACGATTTGTTTGACGCTCGATGGCAACAAGATTGCACTGATTGTACTGTAGTCATTGCACTTCTGATGCAAGACGAGCCATCAGATGGAGGATGAGCCAGTCTCTCCGGGTGGCGACGTTGGCGCTTCCAGCCAGGCCGAACCCTCCGTATCGGACGACTTCCTGCCGGACCAGCCGGGCGCTCTGGTGGACGGCAGGGGCCGGGTGCCGGCCGCCCAGGTCCTGGGGGCGAACTACCGCACCTTGGCCAGTTGCTGCGACACCCGGCAGGTGCCCCGACGGACGCGACGCGCGCTGGCGGACTTCAAGAATACGGGCAGAGTGAGCCGGGGTTAGCTGGAGGATGTGGGCGAAGGCCACGACCCGGAGGATTGAAGTGACGTTATCCTGGCCGGGCGAGCGGAGGAGTTGAATGATTCGACGGGCCCGCCCAGTGGCGTAGGTGGTACGTTGCTCGTTACGATTGCGCCGGGATGGTGATATGCTGGACGGCAAATGATGCCCGGGTGGTGTAGCCACGATAATGACAAAACAATTTCTCTTGCTGGGTACGGTAATGGTTCTAATGGCGGCGGTTTTCGGGCTGATTACCGTGGCCCACGCCGGAACGACGCTCCCGGAGAAGTCTCCGACATTTCAAAACCAGGTGCAACCCACGGTGGAACCAACGGCGCAGCCATCGGCAACGCCGCACCCCGACGTGGACATCGCGCAATTGGACGATCCGATACCCGAAGGCATCCCCGCGGACTCCCTGCAAGGGGCGCAGGACAACAACGGGCCGAAGTTTGGTGACCGAATTGAACCTGATCCCGAACCCTGGGGTCCGGACGTACCATTGCCGGAAGGCGTTTCCGACCCGGACGCGCCGGCGCCGGACGCCGTTAGCGACAGCGCCACGACCCTAACGCCCCCGCCTGCGCCCACTGGGCTGAGGGAGGTGACGGACAGCTACAACAGCGTTCGCATCGGCTGGAGCCACCGGGACGGAGTGGCAGAGTACTACATCGCGTACAAGAAAAGCGGCTCCAGCGGCTGGAGTTACAAGCGCTACCGGTATCCCGGCAGCGCCTATTCGGTGGGTTCATTGTCCTGCGCCACGGGTTACACCTTCAGCGTCAGGGCGAAGGGTGACGGTAAAACCTACTCGGCCCAGTGGAGCAACTGGTCGTCGTTCCTCTCGGCCACCTCGGGATTGTGTCGAGTGGCCGCGCCTTCGGGCCTGCGGGCCACCAATGTCACCGGAACCGGCGTGAGCCTGCGCTGGAACGCGGTGACCGGCGCGACCCGGTACCGCGTCCAATACCGGGAGAAGAACGTCGATACCTACTGGCGTCACGGACAGTACGCCGGAACCGGCGCCTACACCACGCTGGGATCCCTCAGCTGCGGGAAGACCTACCAGTTCGTGGTTGACGCCCAGGGCGACGGCGCCAGTTACTCGAGGTCCTTCGGTCCGGACTCGAACGTCGCGGAAGCGAAAACGGTTTCATGCACGCCGGTGACCGTGTTGCCGCCGCCCACCGGGCTCACCGTCACCGCCAGAACGTGCAACAGCGTCAGTCTGGACTGGAACGACGTGCCGGACTGGTCTTCGTATAAGATCGAGTACCGGAAGGGAACCTCCGGGACCTGGCGGCACAACACCTATGTCTATAACGGTTCTGCATACAGAGTTTCCCGGCTGGCGGCGGATACGCCCTACCAGTTTCGGGTGCGGGTGCGCGGCGACGGCAAATCCCATTCGTTGACCTACAGCGGGCCGTCCAACACCGCCACGGGAACCACCCAATGCACGACGCCCACACGCCCACCGACATCAACACCCCACCCGACGTCGACGCCTCGACCCACCGCCACACCGCGTCCGACATCGACGCCCCGGCCAACGCGGGCGGTGTCTGCGCCCGCCAACCTCGTGGCGAAGTCACCCACCAAGGACAGCGTGACCTTGAATTGGCGGCCGCCGTCTGGAGCCGCGCTGCAAAGGATCGAGTACGGAAAGACCGGCACGGATTCCAAAACATGGAACTCCAAGACCATCATCTACTCAGGGACAACCGGCGTCGGGATAGTGAGCGGCTTGAGCTGCGGCACTGCATACGATTTTCAAGTGCGGGCCTATGGCGATGGAAAGACCCGCGCAAAGGGGTGGGGCGACGCGTCCGTCCCGGTGTCGCGGCAAACCGACCTGTGCGAGCCTCCGAAGATGAATGCAGCAACGTATAAATTCTTCATACCAAAGGACGTTACAGACGGGGCTTTTGTAGGAAGAGTAAATGCCACCGACCCTGACCCTGGCGATGTCATAACCTACGCCATAGGACCTGGCAAGTTCAAGATTGATTCGGAAACTGGCGTAATCAGAGTAGATGGGAGCCTTTCTCAAGGAGCGGCTACCGTGTCTGTTACGGCCCGTGACCGACAAGGTCATGTCGCGACCGCAGTGGTAACAATCAACGTTGTCTCACCGATTAATTTTTACCGCAGTCTAGCTTCATGGCAGGTATTCGATCACATCCCTTATGATGACAATCCCGATGACAATATTCCTCCCATCGTGATGCTACTGGACTGGATTATCCCTGAAGGTAAAAGGATAGACGGCCACCAGTATCGGCTGAGGGTCAAGAACACCCCCGGTTGGGAAATTGCTCGCATGTGCAACTGGAATTCATCTACGCCTACCGAGACCATCTGGGCAGACCCTGCCTCCATCTCTCTTTGGTTGTCGGGATGCAAACAAGGAACCGGGAGAGGGGAATTGGTTTTGGAAAGCCGCTCAGGGGAGAACCTCTCAATTAGCTCTACGACTACTCTGGCGACAATTCCAAAGGCATTCCACCGGCCAGGCAAGAAAGTTAACTACAAGCTGGACACGTCGCTGCTGAAAGAACAACCGCCCAAGGATTTTAGTGAAGCCTACAAAGATAAATTGAATACGGCAAAGGAATTCGAGGTCGGAGTGCGGTCTGGAGATAACGGTTGGGAATTTCACCAAGAGAGGAAGTACGGAAAGGAGTACTTCGCTTTCGAGGAAGCGGACAGTTCTCAAAACGTAACAATTAAAGGGTTTTGGAATGCTGATGGGGGTAGTGATGTGAAAGCCCCACTCTGTGGAAGAGTACCCGTGTGCTCAGCAGGGGCTGTTGCTTGCGTCTGTAATGTTTATCGGGACGATGGAACTCTGGGACATTCGGATATGTGGTTTGAATTTCCTCCAGTGGGCGCCAGTGGCGCTCCCCTCAAGTGGACCTACATTTCCGACCTGGCTAGAAATGATCCCGATAACTACATCTATCTGCCGATGGTGGCGATGCACGAGTTCGGACACACCGCAGGGCTGAGTCACCCGAGGCGCGGTGTGAATTCATTAATGGCTTACGGGCAAATGCACACGGAACCCACCGACTACGACCTGGAAGGTATCAAGCACCTATACGAGTGAGGTTGATACATGTTCGAAATAAGCGCCCTCCGGCGCCGAATCGTCTTCTCGAACGTCTTTGCGCCATGGTTGGCGGCGGGCGTGATTTTTCTCGCTCTAACCGGTTGCGCCGAGAGCAAAGCCGCGCAAGGCCATACTCCGGGGGCAGCAACCCCTGATGCAATGGTCGTTGCGCCTCCCCGTGAGCCCGGCCCGGCGCTTCAGGGACGGGCCCATGGCGAAGAATCCGCTGTAACGCCATCACAGAGGGCTCAGCCGCCCCCCGATTATAATGACCATGCCCCCCACGATGTCCCTGCTGTCCAGCAGGAAGATTCGCCGCTGGTGGGGGAAGGGGGAACCAAATTTCTCCACAATCACTACATTGCGAACGACAATATCGCGCCCCCACCTCTAGAGGAGCGCATCCTCAAATCAGAAGTCATCGTCCTGGCGCAGCTGTTGTCGGCGCAATCGCCTGACGTCCTCCAGTTGCTAATGGCGGGCAAGCCTGTCCCAAGCCCTATACTCACCACTTATCGCTTCAAGGCTCTGGAATACCTGAAGGGCGCCGGGCCTGCTGAGTTTGAGTTGGTGGGAAAAACCTCCAATGGCAATGACGACTGGGATGACGGAGAAGCCCTGCTTTTCCTGAACTCCCAGAAAGAATCATCGGCATCCTCCGCAGCTGCAAGCTCCGGAAGCGATTCGCCTCCCCAAGCTTTCGTCTTCGCCTCGGTGCATGAAGATCATCCTGACCAATACACAATAAATTCCCGTAACCCGGTGTGGTTGCCGGCCGCCGGCGCCGCATCGGTAGCTGCGGAAGGCGTTCAGCGAGCGTCGGAGGAAACTACCTACGCCACCGATTGGGATAGGACTCACAGCCCCTACGAGTTACACCAGAAGATGGCAACTATGACCGGGCAGGAGATCGGGGAAGCCATCCGAAATCAGGGGTTCGTCCTGGATCTGGACGCTGGCCAGCCGACCGGCTTCATGACCTTGCAGGAGGTCACGGCCCGCATCAAGTGGGTTAAGGGGGACGGAACGCCGGAGTACGACTATTGCGTTGAGCGATCTATCAACTACCTCAAGCATTACAGGGACGTAGCGGCTTATTTTGGAGAGGCCCGGACCCCGCAGCAAAGTGAGAAGGACTTCGTTCCCGGATCCCCCGGCGGGAGCGTTGTGGTCGATTATGGAACAATCCGCGAAAGGGGATATCCAAAGAATTTCCTCACCGGGGAAGATGCGGAGTTGTTTCAGGGGCAGATAGTGGACGACAACGACGACCCTACGGATGGCTTCAAATACCAGATAATCAATCGGCGACCGCTACCCTTTGGAAACTACGCATTTACCAATCACAGCCGCCGGCATGAATTCAACGTCTGTGGCTTTGCACCGGTGAATAATCAACTGAGCTTCGTAGTGTCGGCTACGGCTCCGGCAGGCGCGCTGCACGAGGCGTTTTTTGACCCTGTGGCCATCGGCCAAGGCGTGGGCGCCAACGCAACTAACGGGGTTTTGAAACCTATGGCAATCACCGCCCAGGGCTACGCCGCCACAGTCAAGAGCCTGGTTTGGCAGGATAAGAAAGTCATCATGACCCTCTCGCCCTACGTTTCCCTGCTGGGCCAGACCCTGGACTTCATCGCGCTGGACGGAACCGTCTCCCTCAGTCTGGAAGCGAAGTCGGCCACGGTGGACGCTTCCGCCGGAACCTATACCTGGAGCCAGGCCGCCCGGCCCTGGAACGCCGGCGACCGGTTGATGCTGCGGCTGCATGGCCCAACCGTTTCCATCATGGACGCTTCCGGGCCGGAAGGCAAAGAGGTGGAGTTCCAGGTTGTGCTGTCGGAAGCAGTCGACCACGAGGTGCGGGTGAGTTGGAAGGCGGAGTTCCACGACACCGCGAAGAATTACGCCGTACCCAATGAATACTGGCACATGTCCGGAGAGTTGGTATTCCAGCCCGGCGAGACCAGCCGGAGCGCAGAGGTATTCCTGAATGATGATGCCTGGCGCGAGGATGACGAGGTGTTTTTGGTCATCCTGTCCGACCCCAAGGGAGCAACCATAGCCGATGGTGAAGGGATAATGACGATTATCGACGACGATTAAACTAATAAACTAAGCCTCATCCCACACTTGGGTTGGTTGAGATCCGCTCGTTGGCACGTCGAGTGGCGCTCAAGGTCCTCGACCTGAGTCGCTTTCACGCGCTCATAGTCAAGGCGCCTTTGAAGAACGCAGAGGCGACGAGGTGCACTTCATAAATGGCTACGACGTCAAGTACCGCGTTGGACGGGAGGGTAAGACATGGAACTGACTCTGTCGGCGGCTTCATCGCCGGGGCAAGACCCCAGCGCCCTGTGGTCCCTGCAATTGCAGTTGTTGGAGCTTGCCGAGAGCGTTCTTGGGCCGCGGGACGGCTCAAGGATCATGTACCAGCCGGTTTTCGCCGACGCTGGGCCAAACATTCGCAACACGCCGAATTTTGATGGAGCGTTCGCTGAGTTGAGTCGAAGCGCCGAAGCATACTGGCCGACGGGCGTCTATGAATTGGCCCATGAGACGGTGCACTTGCTAAATCCCCTGCCCGGAAACGGGAACTGGCTGTCGGAAGGCATCGCCGTCGCCTTTTCGGACCACGCCCAACGCTGCCATGGAATGAAGCCTCAGAAAGTTGGGATGGCGTCATACCGGCGCGCTCTGGAACTTGTGTCGGAATTGCCTCCCGATCCCCTAACGGCAGCCCGGCGTATCAGATATGCCTGCGGCTCCCTTGACATCGCAACCCGGTGCATTCTAGAGAAGTTGTTTCCGAGCGTTGACCCGACAATCCTGGCTCAACTCTGCGAGCCTTTCGAGAGGGACTGGGCCAAGTAAGGAGTTTCGACCATGCAGAAAGCATTGCACCTGCGGACGACGGTTCAGCCGGGAGGCAAGGTGGAGTTTGTCAACCCGGAGTTGGAAGCGGGGCAGACGGTGGACGTCGTGGTGCTGCACGAGTCCAGCGTCAAGGGCCGTCCGATCATGGAAATTCTCAACAGCGGGCCGGAGCGCCGCCTGTTCCAGACCGCCGAGGAAGTGAAGGCGTACCTGTCGGAAGAGAAAGCGGCATGGGACCGCTGACCCTTCCCCTTGCTGGCTTGGTTTATCTCGACGCCAGCGGCCTCATCTACAGCGTGGAGCGAGTGGAGCCGTACCGCTCACTGCTGGAACCGATGTGGCAGGAAGCTCAGGATGGCAACCTCGCCGTTGTGAGCAGCCCCGTCCTTGTGGTCGAGGCGCTGGTAAAGCCGCTCCGGGATGGCAACAGGGAGATTGAATTACAATACCGGGAGCTATTTGCGTCCTACGCGGTGAGACTGCTCGATGCCTCGTACCAGGTGTTTGAAGACGCTGCCCGTCTGCGCGCCGAGACCGGTCTGAAGATGCCCGACGCCCTCCACGCGGCGACAGCCCTTCGGTATGGCTGTGCGCTCTTTGTCACCAACGACACCGACTTTCGCCGTGTCCCAGGCTTGCCCATTGTCGTCTTGGAGGACCTTCTCGGAGACGGAAGCCCGGCCCGGCCATAACCAGGAATGTGATCCATGCCGAACGATAACTTCAACCGCTACTGTGAGGAATTGCTCGCAAAGTACGCCCGCCGGAACCAGCAGGCGGTCACGCGACACCTTGAAAGCCTGTGCAACATAATCCGACGCGCGGGACACGTGGTGCAGACCATGTACGGCGGTTCCGTGCAGCGAGGCACCTATGTCACCGGCCTCAGCGACGTCGATGTCCTTTTGATAGTGAACCAGTCTTCATTGTTGAACCAGTCCCCGGCAGTGGTGATACGGCAGGTACGAAGAACCATAAAGGAGCGGCTGCCCAATAATTCCGTGAGGGCAGGCAACCTGGCGGTGACGGTCAGTTATGCCAGTGGGATCGAAATCCAGGTGCTGCCTGCCATTCGGACCACCAGCGGCGGTGTACGTATTGCCGAGCCGGGAAGTGCCGGTTGGAGCAACGTGGTGCACCCTGAAAACTTCGCCCGCAGGCTCGCCGAAGTCAACGACGCCAACAACGGCAGAGTGGTACAAGTAATCAAGCTTGCGAAGGCCATGGCAAACTGCCACGTCAGCCGTCCTAGTCGGAAGTTTAGCGGGTATCACCTGGAGTCTCTGGCAATCAACGCCTTCAGGAACTATCAGGGGTCCCAGGACCCAAAGGCCATGCTCAAGCACTTCCTCACCCACTCGGCGACGGCGGTGAAGAGCCCAATCGCCGATACCACCGGGCAATCCGGATACGTGGACGAATATCTGGGCCCGGCGAACTCCAGACTTCGCAACCGCGCCTCAACCTACTTTTCCCAGATGCGCGCCAACGTCAACTCCTGCACGACCAGGGCAAAGTTCAACGCCCTGTTCTGTGAAGGGGACTGAGGCCGGCAAATTCCGATGAACGGCAAATTCATAATGCTGTCCGGCAGCGCAAGCCTCGCGTGTCCCGCTGACAAGTTGGACATCGCTTTGCAGTTCGTTCGGAGCTTCGCTGGAGAGGTGCTGAGACGGGGCGGCGGCCTGGTGGTGCTTGCGGGGGATGAAGCGTCCACCAGGGACGAGCACGGCGTGCCGCACGTGTTCGACTGGCTGGTCCTGCGCGAAGTCGAGAACTATGCCGAGAACACGACCGACAACCTGCGCACGTACGCGAGGGTCGTCATGTCTGACGAAGCCCCGGAGTCGAAGATGGACGCCGACAATCTGCGCCTGCTGAGAAATCTGGAGCAGAGAAACGTCGTAGAACTTTGCCCCATACGGCGAGAGGTGTTCACCGGCGGCGAGTACCGAAAGGTGATGATCGAAAGAGCCGACGCTATGCTTGCCATCGGCGGCGGCAAGGGCACCTATTCCGCTGGCGCTGAGATGATCGCCTCGTGCAAGCCCGTGTTGCCGCTTGACCTGCAACTTGGCTCCACAGTTGACGACGGCGCCGGCGCCGTGGCCCTGCGCAGGGAGATGGTGTTGAACCCCGGTCTTTTCCTCCCGAATACGCACCAGAGCGTGCAGAACCGGTTTGGGCTGCTCGCCTTGGAACGCGCCATCAACGCCCCGGAGGTTGTGGCGAGAGTGGCAGCGGAGACGCTCGCCAGAGAACTCGACGCCCTTCCCCCAACGGAACGGTCAGCTAACACCGAACGCCAATTGACCGCTGCGTGGCGGGCTGTGAAGACTCTCCCCTTGATTGCGGCCGCAATCAGGGTTATCGAATGGGCAAGGAGCTTACTACCCTTCGTTTAGCAATCGAGCTGTCCAGCCGTTCGGGTTGGAACGTTGGCAGATCTTGGATTGTCCACAATGGTCGGCACGCGACCATCAACTCGATTCCCTAAAGGCTACAGTCCCATCCACATCTCAAAGATGGTACTGCCTACCGTCAAGTCCGGCCCACCAATCGAAGATACCAACGCAACACGGTCAATCCCACATCGAACATTAACCGAACCTGATATGGATACGTACGATATCCTAGCTCGTGGGTATCTGCCCAAAGAGCTTCCGCCCCCTTTCGGCAGTAAATCGCTAGCAACTGCGGTTCAGGCGAATCGTGTCAACCTGCCCAGCGATTTCTCGTGCAATCCCGGAAAATCGGGGAACATTTCCAGTCGCCCTACAGTGCACAACCTTGCTCGCGTTGGTTATCTGCGACGCAAGCTTTCCATACCCAACCCGATAAACTATTTCCAGTTGGCAGAATCGATTGAGACTAACCACCAGGCCTTACTTGCTCATGTCACGTCTTCCAAGTTCTCGCTGACTACCCCACAATCCACGAGCGGTGGTCCGCGGGCGATAAACGCAATTCAGGATTGGGGTTACTTGCCTGTTGCCCGGGCTCGGTGCCGGGCGTCGGCTCGCTACGTATTACAAACTGACATTGACAACTTTTACCCTTCAATTTATACACACGTGATTTCGTGGGCTCTGCATTCCAAATCAGTCGCCAAACGAAATCGGTTTGATTTTAGCCTGACTGGAAACGTCCTAGATCTGATTATCAGAAACAGCCAAGAACCAGCAAACCTTGGGGATCAATATCGGACCTGATTGCTCACTTGTGATCGCCGAGATTATTCTTTCGAAAGTGGACTTGGCTTTGGTGGGCGCTGGGTTGGACAACGGATTTAGGTATCTCGATGATTACGAATTCGGGTTTGCAACGTATTACGAGGCCGAACAAGCGTTGGCTGACCTTCAAGGGGAGCTTAGCGAATACGAACTGCACCTAAATCCAACGAAAACACGCGTGTTTGAGCTACCAGAGGCGATCGAACGTCCTTGGGCTACTGAACTCAGGCGATTTAGTATCCGGCCGTCAGGAATGGGTCAACAGATTGACCTGATCGGATATTTTTCTCGGGCTTACGAATTGACGCAGAATTACCCGGATGAGTCTATATTGCGCTTCGCGCTCGGACGTATGCGGAGGAACGTGGTCACCCAACCCAACTGGACACTGTATGAGTCGACGTTGCTGCATGTGGTGGCGGTGGAACCTGGGACTCTTCCAGCGGTCGTGGGCGAATTGTTTCGTTACCATCAAGCAGGATACCCAGTAGATCTTGGCGAACTATCAGTCGCGTTCTATAAAGTCATCAATCAGCACGCAAGGATGAACCGCGGAAGCGAGGTAGCATGGGCAATTTGGGGATGCCTTCTTTTCAAGATATCTCTGGACGATGAAACCACCAGCAATATAGCCCAGATGGAGGACTCTGTTGTTGCAATCTTAGCGCTCGACGCAAATGAAAAAGGGCTTTTGAACAATAATTTTAACCCCGCGCTGTGGCAATCCATCATGGCTACACCGTCACTATATGACGAAACGTGGCTACTCTCGTATGAAGCTAACGTAAAGGGTTGGCTGCCGTCGTTGGGTAACCATGACCATGTCGCCGATGATCCCAATTTCTCCTTCCTCAAGCAAAACGGCGTCCATTTCTATGATGATAATTTGTCACTGAATTATCAGGCTTCGGGTGTCGCGGTCACTGGGGGCGCATCTGGCGATCAACAAACACCCGTTGAGCAGGCTGCGGAAGTTTCTGGATAGACCCTAACGCTATTGATGTTTCGAGCGCAAGTTCGACAGAACCCGAGAGCAAGGTAGTGTTCGCGGTTTTAGCATACCCTGCCTTTCGTCTAGCGTCTCCTGTGATACTTCCGGTTATTGATCGTCGGCAGACTCACCAAAACGGATGTTTTATGGCTGTATTGAAGCCTGCACATACTCTGCCAACTTGCCCAGATTCCCCCTCACACCATCATTCGCATCGGAGTGCAATCAGGACAATTGCGATTTTTCCAACACTGCGAAGCCGGGTGTCCGCGGGAGAGTACAGCTGAATGCTGCAACTGCGAAACATCACCCCCGACGAATTGCTTTTTCAGGCTCGTTTGCCATGAGGCGTGTTCCGATGAGCGAGGATTGGAGTGAGCGCAATGGCTGATAAAGCTCGCCGCAAGCGACCCAGGGCCTCTGCCGAGAATCCCGAAAACGCGACCGGCGAGGTTAAACTCCTTTCCGGAGGCAACCCTCAGATCGCCAAGGCCGACGGCGACGCCCCGGTGCAAGCCTACATCGCGGCCATGCCCGAGTGGAAGAGCGATGTCGGCCGCCGCCTGGACGACCTCATCGTGCGCACCGTGCCGGGCGTGCGCAAGGCGGTGCGGTGGAACTCGCCCTTCTACGGAGTCGAGGGCAAGGGTTGGTTCCTCAGCTACCACGTTTTCACCCGCTACGTGAAGGTCACCTTCCTCAACGGGTCGTCACTGGATCCACTTCCGCCTGTCGAGTCCAAGGACAAGGATACGCGCTACTACCACGTCTATGAAGACGGCGTGATCGACGAGGAACTCGTTGCCAGTTGGATCCGTCAGGCGTCCGCCATCCCGGGCTGGAATGGCTTCGACACCCTTTCCTGAACCCCCGCATTGATCGCGGCAACGGTAGGCGCCGCATCCCCTTGATTTCTTGGAGCAGCAACAGCCATGCCCGACATCAGATTGGCAACCGCTCAGGACCGCAATGCCGCCGTAGACCTGGTGCGCTGTCTCCTCACGGAACTGGGAGGGACGCCGGCTCCTGCGGAAGCAATGGCTCCGGTGTACGAGCGGTTTGCCGACGACGGTCCCTCCGGTTTCGTTGTGCTGGCGGAAGATGAGGGACGCTTCACCGCCGTCTGCACCGTGTCCTTCGTGGAAGCTCTGCGCAGCGCCGGCCGCTTCGCCATCATCCAGGAGATGTACGTCGATCCCAGCATGCGCAGCACCGGCGTCGGCATGGAGGTTCTCCAGTTTGCCCTGGATCATGCCGTCGCGCGCGGCTGCGCCATGGTAGAACTGGGCACTCCGTACCACGGCGAAAGGCAGATCCAGTTCTACCAGCGGGCGGGATTCACCAACGTCGGCGCGCGCCTGCGCTGGCGTCCCTAGCCATCGCCGTGTCCAGCCTGATTCTCGTCCGGCACTGCGAGGCGACCGGCCAGGAACCGGACGCGCCGCTCACCGAAACCGGCTGGCGCCAGGCCCAGGAATTAGCGAGTTTCCTGTCAGCCTTCCCCATCGATGCCATCGTCACCAGCGCCTATCTCAGAGCCCAGCAGACCGCCGAACCCCTGGCGGAACTACTGCATCTTGGCACTGAGATCGATCCCCGCTTGAACGAGAGGGTTTTGTCGCCGCACCCTATCGACCATTGGCGGGAGATCGTGCGCGACTCCTTTGCCGACCCCGACCTGCGGGCGTCCGGCGGTGAATCGGCTAACGACGTGCTCCGGCGCGCCGGGCCTGCTTTGCATGACTTGCTGAGTGGTTCGGCTGAACTGCCGGTGGTCATAACCCACGGCAACCTGCTGGCCCTGGTCCTGCACTCGATTGATCCCGGGTTCGGCTACGCAGGATGGGAAAACCTCTCCAACCCCGACGTGTATCGGGTGGAGGTCAATGCCCTTGGCGCGATGGGTTTTTGTCGGTTGTGGGACCCGTCTCGCATCGGCTGACTGTCCGGTTGCGCCTGATTGCCAACCCATATAAAGTGGCCGCATCTCAGCGATCACAGCATCGAGAACCCACCTACAGGAGGCATCACCATGGCCAGGTTGGAAGGCAAGGTCGCGCTCATCAGCGGCGGAGCGCGGGGGCAGGGCGCAGTGGAGGCGCGCATGTTCGCGGAAGAGGGCGCCAGCGTCGTCATCGGAGACATCCTGGATGACCAGGGGCGCCAGACCGAGGCCGAGTTGCAGGAACTCGGCTACAACGTCACCTACGTGCACCTCGACGTCACCAGCGAGTCCGACTGGGAGGCGGCGGTGCAGTCGGCCGTGGACACCTATGGCAAGCTCGACGTTCTCCTGAACAATGCGGGCATCCTGATCCGCAAGAACATCGAGGAAACCACCGAAGACGATTGGGACCGCATCTTCGCCGTCAACGCCAAGGGTGTATTCCTGGGCACCAAGGCCGCCATACCGGCCATGCGGGATGCCGGCGGCGGCTCCATCATCAACATCTCCTCCACCGCCGGCCTGGTGGGCAGTCCCAACGGTTCCGCCAGCTACACCGCCACCAAGGGCGCCGTCCGCCTGTTCACGAAGTCCACCGCCATCCAGCACGCCCGCGAGCGCATCCGCTGCAACTCCATCCACCCGGGTCCGATTGAAACCGACATGATCGCCGACACGCTGAACGACCCCGCCAACATGGCCCTGCGGATGCAGCGGCTACCCCTGGGACGGGTAGGCAAGCCCAGCGAGATCGCCTACGGTGCGATTTACCTGGCGTCCGACGAATCGTCCTTCGTGACCGGCTCCGAGCTGGTGATCGACGGCGGGACCACCGCTGCCTGAGTTTTGCTCCAGCGTTAATCGTTTCCGTCAGACGATGCCGTAAACGATTGCCGGCCCGCCTTCGGAGGTGCTACCCATGACTGCCCAGAGAACCCAGTACCAGGTCACGCGCGAGCCCAATGTGATGGTGCCCATGCGTGACGGCACCCGCCTGGCCACCGACGTGGTGCGGCCCGACGCGCCGGGACGTTTCCCGGTCTTGATCAACCGGGGGCCCTACAGCAAGGACAGCTACCTCGACAACCCCGACCATTCCATCTGGTTCTTTCCGCGTCACGGGTACGTGCTCTTAAGCCAGGACGTGCGCGGACGCTTCGAGTCCGAGGGCGATTACGATCCGCTGTTCCAGGAAGCCCTGGACGGCTACGACACCGTTGAGTGGGCGGCGAGACAGCCCTGGTCCAACGGCCGCGTGGCGACCACCGGGCAGAGCTACCTCGGCGCGACGCAGTACACCTTGGCTGGCAAGCGCCCGCTGCCGCCGCATTTGCAGACCATGGCGGTCGTCTCCGCGTCGTCCGACTTCCACCAGTCCTGGGTCTACCACACCGGCGGCGCCATGGAATGGGGCTGGACGGTTCCGTATGCCATCCTCAAGGGCAGGAACACCCTGGCCCGCGGCGGCCATGAAGCGCTGCTGGCCAAGATGGACGAGTACGTCATCGAGCCCGGCAACTTCGGCCAGCCGCTGTCCGATCAATGGTATCGTCACCTGCCCCTGCGCGACTGGATTGACCGCCTCAAGGAGGCCGCTCCTTATTTCCACGAGTATTTTGACCAGGAATTGGACGATCCATACTGGTGGGGCATCAACCTGCAGCGGCAGGCCCGCAACGTGACCATCCCCATGTTCCACGTCAGCTCGTGGTACGACATCTTCCTGGAAGGCGCGCTCAACGCCTACCAGGCCATCGGCAAGCACGGCGGTAGCGAAACGGCCCGGCGGAACCAGAAGCTGCTGATCGGTCCGTGGGCTCACCTGCGGCCGTATACCGAGCCTACCACTGGCGGCGCCGGCAACGTAGATTTCGGATCCGAAGCGGCCATCGAGTTGCACGACTACCTGCTGCGCTGGTACGGCTACTGGCTGAAGGGCGAGGAGACCGGGATCATGGACGATCCGCCGGTCCGTCTGTTCATCATGGGCGACAACAAGTGGCGCGATGAAAACGAATGGCCCCTGGCCCGCACCCAGTACACTCGCTGGTACTTCCACTCCGGTGGCAACGCCAACACGCGCGGCGGCGATGGCTCGCTGTCCACCGTGCCGCCCGAACCCGACGAGCCCGCGGACCAGTTCACCTACGACCCGAACGACCCGGTGCCCACCCTGGGCGGCAACACCCTGATAATCGAATACGGCGTCTTTGATCAGCGCCCCGCTGAAGACCGACCGGACGTCCTCTCCTTCACGTCCGACCCCGTCGAGTCCGACCTGGAACTCACTGGCCCTATCTCCGTGACTCTCTACGCGGCGACCACTTCGGTGGACACCGATTTCACCGCCAAGCTGGTTGACGTGCGCCCGGATGGCTTCGCCCATAATTTGCAGGACGGCATCATTCGCGCCCGCTATCGCACGTCGGTCCGCGAGCCTTCTTTCGTGAATCCAGGCGAGGTGTACCGCTACACCATCGACCTGTGGGCCACCAGTCACGTGATCAAGCCCGGACATCGCGTCCGGGTGGATATCTCCAGCAGCAACTTCCCGCGCTTCGACCGCAACCCGAATACTGGTGCGTCCCTCGGTGTGGATACCAGGCTGGAAACGGCTCGCCAGACCGTGCATCATTCCGCGCGCTACCCATCGCACATCACGCTTCCCGTGATCCCGCGCTGACTTGGCGGCGACTCTGCTGGGAGACTACCCATGACAACGCAGACTTCACAATCGCCCGGACCAACCACCGATGCTGTCCCAGAAACAGTTGGCGATCGTTTTTTCACGGACGGCGAGGTTCCCGGCTTGCCCGTCATCCTGGACTTGCGTCCCCTGTTGGGCGGCAAGACCCTGGCGGAGATTGACTTTGAACTGCTCTGGGCGTTCATCGAAGCCAACGACCTCTACTCCATCGAGTACAACGAAGCCGGCGAACTGATTATAATGCCCGCCATGCTGATGCCGGGCGGAAATTTGGAATCAACTCTCATCGCTTTCGTCACTATATGGCGATTGCAGCACGGCGGTATGACACCATCCTCTGCCACGATTTTCCGCATTCCCGGCCTGGGCGGACGCGGCCCCGATGCGTCCTGGGTGTCGCCGGAACGTTTGGCCCAGCTCGATCCCGAGCAGTACCGCACCGGCCAACTCTGCCCTGATTTCGTCGCCGAGATTCGCTCACGCAATGACTCATTGTCCTACCTGCAAAGCAAGATGGCAGAGTACATCGCCCACGGCGCGCGCCTGGGCTGGTTAATTGACCCGTTCAATCGCCGCGTCTCCATCTACCGGCCCGACCAGGAACCGGAAGTATTGGAAGACCCCGAAACCCTGTCCGGCGAGGACCTGATGCCAGGGTTCGAGTTTCGGGTACGAGAACTGATTTTTGATGCCCGCCCGGCGTGAGAGATTTCCGCATGGACATTAATAATCTGGTGTACGACCGGCCGGACCTGGGTAAGTTCAGGGTGCACCGCTCCAGCATGACGTCGCCGGAAATCTACGAACTGGAACGGCAACGGATTTTCGACCGCTGTTGGCTCTACTTGGGTCACGAGTCCGAGGTTCCCAACCCCGGCGATTACGCGCGGCGGGTGGTGGCCGAGCGGTCGTTGTTCTTCGCCCGCAATCAGGATGGCGAACTGGTCGTGTTTCATAACACTTGCCCTCACCGCGGCGCGCTGATTTGCCGCACCGACCAGGGCAACGCCCAGGTGTTCCAATGCTTCTATCATGCCTGGAGCTTCAATACGTCAGGCGAACTGATTGGCATGCCAGACATTGAGGGTTACGGCCCCGACTTTGACCGGGCCGAAATGGCGTTGCGCTCCCCACGCTTTGAGAGCTACCAGGGCTTCATATTCGTCTGCTTTGACCAGGGAACTGAACCACTGGTCGACTATCTGGCCGGAGCCGCTGAATACCTGGACCTGGTGGCCGACCAGGCGCCGGGAGGGATGCGCGTCATTCCGGGCTCCAACCGGTACAGCATCAAGGCCAACTGGAAGCTGCTGGCCGAGAACAGCATCGACGCTTATCATGCTCTCCCAACTCACCAGACCTATTTTGACTACATGGCCAACGAAGCCGGGGGAGGCGTTTCGGGGATACATGACCGCAAGGGGTTCGGGCGATCCCTTGGCAACGGCCACGGCGTGATGGAAAACGACGCGGTTTTCGGTAGACCCATCGCCATGTGGCATCCCTATTTTGGAGAGGAAGCGCGGGCCGAAATCCAGAGCATCAAGGACGAGCTCATTGTTCGCTATGGACGCACCAAGGCCCTGCGGATGTGCGAAAAGAGCCGCAACATGGTGATATTCCCCAATCTGGTCATCAACGACATTATGGCCGTCACCATCCGCGTGTTCCAGCCCACCGGCCCGGACAGCATGGACGTAACGGCTTGGCAAATGGTGCCTGCCGGCGAGACTGGCGCCCGCTTGAGCCGCCGGCTGGATTCCTTCCTTACCTTCCTGGGACCGGGCGGGTTCGCCACACCTGATGATGTCGAGGCGCTGGAGTCTTGCCAACAAGGGTTCCGTTCCGGCGGTGTCGAATGGTCGGACCTCTCCCGCGGGTTCCATCGCGATCCTAGAAGTACCGATGAATTGCAGATGCGTTCCTTATGGCGACGTTGGCAGTCTCTGATCGCCGAACTGCCATATGTGGAGAACTTCGAGCGTGGGCTGGCGCTGAGCGAAGTGCCCGACGTGCAGTCTTCCCCCGAACTCACCGTGGCCGCAGGCGATTAGCGGCAGGAGCCGCAACTCCGTGGTTGCCCAAAATATTCCAGTCGAGCCTTATGCGAGGGGTCTGCCGGCGACGGCCGAAGCCCTGCTTCTCCAGCACGAGGTGGAACAGTTGCTGTAGCTGGATCCAGACTGTTAGGCGATGGGGATCCCGGCGCGTGGCTGATCCTCTACACTCCCGATGCCCGCTACAGCATAATCTTCTAGAGATTCATCTCGTCAACCAGTCCTTCGGCGATGAGCTGCTGCACCGCCACGTCGCCAGGGATGAGAGCGTCGGCGCCTTCGGATTGGGACTGGCTCAGGGCGGCTATGGCCTTGGGGTCGGCCGTGATCTCAAGCGTTTCCCACGTGGCAGCCATGTCCTCGGTATCTTCCCAAGACCCCCATGACAGCAATGCCATCACCGGTTTACCCTGGTTGGTAATCGCAACCACCGCGTCCGGGTTGGCGTTCAGGATTTTTTGCAGGTACGGCAAGAGTTCTGCCAAGTCCTCTACAGGAACCAGCTGCGCCACACGTCTACTGTCCGTGTTGCCAATCATCATTAAATCCTTTGCATAATCAAAGATTGCTTTCAGCGAGCATACGCCGGAGTAGCGCGTAAGCGTCCTGACCGCTACCCGGGATTCTCATCCCGATAAATTCGATCCGGACCGTAGCCTCATCGATTCTAAAGAAAATCCGATATTGCCCGCCAGCCGCTCTAGCCCTACGATATGAGGCCAATTCGTACTTCAGTGCTCTAGCTTCGTAGGGATTAATTGGCTAATGCCATTATTCGATGAATGATTGCAACACGGTCTTTGCTTTGTGATACATCCTTCAACTGTTGCAGAGCTAATGGCGTATAGCTGATTTGGTACATACTCCCATCTCCTCATATAAACGATATGGGGTTGGTTGCACAATGCGAGACCTCTCGAACCATGCTACCATACGCGCGTCATATTACAAACCATGTCCAGTGAGGCTTCCCATGTCTACCTCCAACCAGATGTCAGGCCAGTCGATTTTGAGCGAAGACCAACGCGCCATGCTGGCTGCCGTGCTGAACCGTCTCGTCCCCGCGGCCGGTGACATGCCCGCCGCCGGCGATCTGGAAATCGCGGGGTTCGTCGAATCGGTCGCGGCCGGTTCCACCGGGAAGCGTCGCACGCTGATGGACGGGCTGGTCCAGGTTGAGTTGGCCGCCAGTGAGCGCGGCGGCTCATTCGCTGCGCTGTCGGAGGCCGCTCAGGTCGATGCTCTGCGCAGTGTCGAAGCGTCGAACCCGGAGTTTTTCCAGGAACTGGTCACACAGACCTATCGCGGTTACTACACCAACGAAACGGTATGCGGGGCGCTGGGATACCGCCCGCCGAACCGCGAAGACTACGATCCGTTGCCGTTTGACGAGTCGCTGCTGGAACCGGTGCGCCAGCGCGGACAGGTCTGGACCAACGCCGGATAGCTACGCGGCCAGGGGAAGCGACAACTGGGTCGGCGTGTCTGGCTCTTCCCCGACCCTCGCGATCTCGCATTCGGCTCTGACCGTCTCCGCGAATCCGGGCAGCGTTGCGGGTTGCAGGTTCTTGATTGAGGGCATACGCGGCAGCTCCCAGCGCAGTCTGGCGTCGTCAACCAACGCGAGCACCACATTGGTGTAATCCCGGGGCGCGTGTTCGCTGCGATACAGGCGCGCGTACCCCGACGCCAGGTGCGGATAAGACTCGCGGATAAAAGGCATGAACCATTCCCGGCTGCCCGGCCGCAGGAACAGCAGATTGCTGGACAGGAACTGCGCCCGGTGTTCGGCCGCCGCCGACACCAGGGCGTCGATGCTTGCCGCAGTGTCGGACAGTCCCGGGAGCAGCGGCGCGGCCAGCACTCCGGCCGGCACCCCGTGCTCGACCAGGTATTGCATCGCCTCCAGGCGTGCCATGGGGTGCGGAGCGCCGGGCTCTGTCTGCCTCCAGACCGTCTCGTCGATGGTGCCGACGCTGAACACCACCTGGGCGCCGGCTGTTTCGTTGAGCCGGCGCAACACGTCGACGTCCCGGCGCACCAGCGTGCCCTTGGTGGTCACCGAGGCCGGATTGCGGAACTCCACCAGCGTCTCAAGGATACTCCTGGTCAGCCCGTACTGGGCTTCCCCCGGCTCGTAGGGGTCGGACGCCGTGCCGATGGCTATGGGCTCCACGCGCCACTTGGGGCGGGACAGCTCCTCGCGCAGCACGTCCGGGGCGTTGATCTTGGCGAAAATTTGCCGCTCAAAGTCAGCGCCGGCATCCATGCCCCAGTATTCGTGCGTCGACCGGGCGTAGCAATAGCGACAGGCGTGTCGGCAACCCCGATAGGGATTGATCGTCCAGCGAAACGGATAATCCGGCGCGTTGACGCGGTTAATCAGGGACTTGCATCGGATTTCGGTGACTTCGGCGGCAACCATCGTTTGAGCCTCCGCAAACTTAATTTCGGAACGTGCGTACTATATTAGAGCGCATGTTCTTGCATGTCAAGCCCGCAGCAGGCATTTGCGATTGCATCGGCCATAGTCTCATTGCGTGCAGCCTACCCGGAACCGGCACAGTTCATCGTTTTCGCGACGCCCCTGACCCGCTTTTGCGGTACTATTGGCGCGTCAACAGCACGGTTGAATCTCAAAAAGGCAGGTGCAGCTATGCCCCGAGCGACAGTCAACATCGCGGAACCCTCCGGCCAGGCGATCACCGATACCACCTGGCGCTTTGCCGTCGGCTACATCCCGGGCGAACCCAACCTGGGTTTGGTGGGAGAAGCCCAGGGCGGCAGCCCGGCCCGGCTGGCCGACTACGACGACTCCGGATGGGAGATTTGCAACGACCTGCCGGGCCGGGTATCGGGCGGGTTCACTTTCGCGTGGTACCGAGCCACCATCACCATCCCGGAGACCATCAACGGCCAGCCGACCAGCGGGATGCGGGTCCAGTTCGAGACCTGCGTGGACGACTACGGCGAAATCTGGATCGACGGCGAGTGCAATCGCGACCGTGGCACCGTCCAGGGCTTCAACGTGTCGCAGCGCGTGCCCGTGACGACCAACGCCCAGCCCGGGGACAAGCACACCATCGCCGTCCTTGCCGTGAATGGCCCCCTCGGCGACCCCTTCGGCACGGTGTTCGTGCGCTACGCCCAGCTCGGCTTCGAGTGGTAGATCCCGGGCGACCGGGCCGCGAAACGGGCCGGCCCGCAGCTCACTGTACTCACCGCGCCTCTGCGAGCCCGGCCAGGTCGCCCACCGCCTTCACCCGCACCCGGGTGGCGTTGCTGGGCACGTAGGTCAGCGGCACCTCGTCGATCTCAACCACCTCGACGGTGGACGGGTCCGCGCCGGCGGAAACGGCGCGGGCGATGGCCGCCGAAGAGCAGTCCGCGATGGCTTCCTCCCGCCCCATCCCTTCCAGCGAATAGACCCGTTCCACTTGCCCGCCCACCTGCGCGATGGCCGCGCCGATGGCGTTGGCCACGCCCGAGTTCTCGGGCCGCAGCACCTCTGATGCCCCGGCCAGTCTGTCGCCCAGCAGAATGCTGCCGCCGCCCACCAGCGCCACCGGTACGTCGTCCCGGCTCAGCTTCACTCGGTCAATTGCGGTTTCGACCCGGTCCTGGATCTCCGCCATAACCCGGTCGACCAGCGACGTGTCCATGCCCGCCACCAGTTGCGGGTCTCCCAGCCGCGCCATCCCGCTGGCCACCGCCATGTCCGTGGTGGTGAGGGTGTCCCCGCCGAACGCGCGCCCCGCTATGGTCAACCGATACCCGACGCTTTCCGGGCCGATGCGCAGGGGGTCCGGTTCCACCACCGTGCCGCCGCCCAGGGGGATGGACACCGTGTCGGGCATGCGGAAATTGGTGCGCACCCCGGCGAGTTCGACGGCCACGGCCGCTTCCCGAGGGAACCCGTTCACCAGGGCTCCCACGTCGGTGGAGGTGCCGCCCACGTCGACTACAATGCCGTCGCGGATGCCCGAAAGCCAGGCCGCGCCGCGCATGCTGTTCGTTGGTCCTGAAGCAATGGTCAGAACCGGGAAACTGGCGGCGAAATCGGCGTCCATCAGGGTGCCGTCGTTCTGGCTCAGGTAAAGCGGAGCCTTCACTCCCAGGGCTTCGATGGCCTGTTCGATGCCCCGGATGGTGCGCCCGGCGAGTTCGCCCAGGGCGGCGTTCAGCGTTGCCGCGTTCTCCCGCTCCAGCAGCCCGGTTCGTCCGTTTTCGTGCGACAGGCAGACGCGCAGGTCGGGCGCTTCTTCCCGCACTATAGCCGCCGCCGACGATTCATGCCCGCCGTTCACCGGGGAGAATACGCCGGACACCGCAACCGCGCGCACGCCTTGCCGCCGCATGTCAGCCACCGCCTCGCGCATTTCAGACCGGTCCATCGGGCTGATCTCGCGACCGTCGAATTCGTGGCCGCCGCTCACTAGATAGGTGAACCCGCCCATGGCATTCCGCAGATCCGCCGGCCAGTCGACCAACGGCGGGAGCAGCTGGGTGGCCGGGAGACACAAGCGGAGGACCGCGGTGGGGGCCAGTTCCCGCCGTTCCAGCAGGGCGTTGGTGAAGTGGGTGGTGCCCACCATCACCGCGTCGACCTTTGCGTTGGTGGGCAGTTCAGCTAGCAACTCGCGCATGGCGTCGACGATGCCGGTGGTCACGTCGGGAGTGGTGGGCAGTTTGACGGCGTGGATCAGCGCCGGCCCGTCCATCAGCACGGCGTCCGTGTTCGTGCCGCCTACGTCGACGCCGACTAGCATTACGCGCGCTCCCTAGACCGCCAAAGGCACGTAATCAACGTCGTACCCGAACGCCTGCGGCCCGGCGACGGCCAACCCCTCGGGGTTTGTCCACAAGTCGGGAGCCGGAAAACCCAGTATGGTGACCCGCAGGCCGTACCGCATCAGTTCCGTGGTAACCGGCTCGCCCAGGTCGGTGGCTACGGCGCAGATCAGGTCCGGCACCACGCAGGCGACCACGCCGTCACGCCGGGCAACCAGGTTTTCGTTTTGAAACTCGATGACCATGCGCTCGCCGGCATAGGCGTCCAGCCCATCGATGGTCAGCATCCCCCGGGCGAATCCCGCGGTGGTGCGCCGCTCCACGTCAACCACCTTTCCGCTGAACAACACCTTGCCCGGACAGACGTTGAGGATGGCATCCAGAGGGTTGTCGCCATTGGTTCGGGCCACTTTTACCGCGTCGCCCAGATCTCGGGCCAATGATAGGGTCAGGGGCACCGCTGTGCGCCGCACTTGCTCGGCGGACATGGGAGCCACGGCGTAGCAGGCCACGCATCCCATCTGTATCGTCACCGACCGGGCCAGGCGCTCCGCCCAGCGGGGGTCGATGGTCTCCCGTATCACCACGCTGTTGCCCTTCTCGTCTGCCACCGCCATGGGACAGCAGGGCACGCCGTACACGAAAAACGTTTTCATCTGGAACTCGGGAAACGCGCGGCCCATGCCGTCGGCGTCCACCACCGGCAGTCCGGCCATCGCTGCCGCAATCAACGGTTCCACGGAGTTGCTGCCGCCGATTTCGTTGGAGATGAGAGCCGTCGCCTGCTCGCCGGTGAAGTCCTCGATGGCGCGCAGCGCGTGGTACGACTGGAGGTCGCGCACCTTTTCGATCCCCACCGTCGGCGCGCCGATGCCGCCCACGCATACCACCCGGGCGTCCTCCGGGACCTCGTCGGGCGCCATCACGTCAACCGGGCCCCACTGGCGGATCGCCTGCCGCGCCCGCAACTGCCCGATGTACGGGTTGCCTCCTCCGCCGGTGCCCAGGATGCCGGCGCCAATGGCGATGGACTCCAGCTCGCTTTCAGTTGCTTGCCACATGTCTTAGGGTCTCAGCCTGTTGATGCGCCCGGGGGTACTGGCATTCGGGCGGTTGATTACCTTGCGCCCGCCGAACGGCCGCCGTCCACCATGTAGACGCCGCCGGTGCAGAAACTGCTGTCGTCGCTGGCCAGGAACAGCATCATGCGCGCCACTTCCTCGGGGTTTCCATAACGACCCAGGGGGATGCGCGCCGACGTCGCCCGGTAGGTCTGCTCCACCGTGATCGCCGAGTCGTCCAGCGCCGCCACGCGCATCTCCTCAATGGACCGCATCATCCGCGTCTCGATGGGGGCCGGGTTGACGGTGTTAACGCGGATTCCCGACGCGGCGCCTTCCATAGCGGCGGTGCGCATCAGGCCGATCACCGCGTGTTTGCTGGTGGTGTACGCCGACATGTCGGGTCCCGCGCCGATTCCGGCGGTGGACGACGTGATGACGATGCTGCCCCCGCCGCGCTCCCGCATCACCGGCACGACGTACTTGATCCCCAGCCACACGCCGCGCACGTTGACCGCCATCACCCGGTCGAATACCTCCAGCGGATAGTCCGGAATGGGAGACAGCGATCCTTCGATCCCGGCGTTGGCCAGCAGGACGTCCACGCCGCCCCAACGGTCCACTGCCGCCTGCACGTAAGCCTGCGTCTCGTCGGGTGAAGTCACGTCGGCCACAACGTAACTCGCCTGATCCTCGCCAATGGACTGCACCGTTTCCCGCAGCGCCGACTCGTCCAGGTCGACCAGCGTGAGCCGGGCGCCCTCGTCCGCGAACAGCCTGGCGGCGGCCCGACCGATGCCACCCGTGGCTCCAGTAATCAGAGCTGCTTTTCCTTCCAGACGGACCATGTTTAATCTCCTTGCATGGAAGATGGGTCTGCGATGTCGTTTTCCGTGCGGAACGGACCCCAATCGCGCGGGATGTTGAGCAACCTGTCTTCCAGATCGTCCACGCTGCTCTGGCCGCAGTATGCCATGGCGCGGTTGAACTCCTCGCGCAGGATTTCCAGCATGTGATGGACCCCTTCGGCGCCGTTAACCGCGAGGCCCCAGTAGAGCGGCCGCCCTACCGCTACGGCCGTTGCGCCCAATGCCAGCGCTTTCAGCACGTCGCTGCCGCGCCGCACCCCAGAATCGACGTACACTTCCACCCGTCCTTGCGTCGCGGCGACGATCTCCGGCACCATTTCAATGCTGGACATGGTGTCGTCAAACCGCCGGCCGCCGTGGGTGGAAACCTGGATTGCGTCCACGCCGTGCTCCACGGCCAACCGCGCGTCTTCAGCGACGCGAAGACCCTTCAGCACCAGCGGCAGATCGGTCAGGCTCCGCAGCCATTCCAAATCTCGCCAAGCAAGAGGTGGGCATTGCGGCATGTCCCAGGCCGGCGGTTCGGCAGCCCCGTGTGCGGCCGAGGCGGGGTTGTCTTGCTTGCGGAAGTTGCCGTACTCGCCGGGACGTTCGTAGCGATTGCGTATGTCCCGCTCCTTGGGAGTGGGAATAGGCGCGTCGATGGTGAGCACGATGGCCTTGAAGCCGGCAGCCTCGGCGCGTTTCACCAGGTTCTCCGTGAGTTCGTAGCCGCGATGGGAAAGCTGGAACCACAGCGGTCCGGTGGCCGCCGCGGCGATTTCTTCCATGCTGCAGTTGGAAGAGGTGCTGCACATCATCAGGGTGCCCGACATGCCCGCGCCGCGCGCGGTGGCCCGCTCGGACTCCGGGTGCGCGTTGAGATGCGCGTCGGCCGGCGCGATCATCACCGGGAAGCTGATGTCGGTTCCCAGCACGGTGGTCGAAATCTTGCGCTCGGTGGTATCGCGCAGGAACCGCGGCCTCAGCGTCAGCGATTCGAAAGCGGCGCGGTTTCGGGCCGTGGTTCTCTCGTCCATCGCGCCGGCTTCGATGAACACCCGATAGTTGTGGGGCAGAATGTGCCGGGCGCGCGCCTCGTAGTCGTAGAGGCTGATTGGGTCCATCCGCATGGTGAGGCTCCCTGAAACCTTGTCAGCGCAACCGGATCGTCTTGGCGGGAAACTCGCATCGCCAGCGAGGGCTACACCGAACCTACCTCAGCCAGGACGGTCAATTCCGCCTGGGACAGTCCCAACTCCCCGCAGAGGACCTCTTCGTTGTGCTCCCCGATGAGAGGCGCGCGCCGGGATATCCTCCAGGGTGAGCCGTTGAAGATGGCCCCTGGGCCTGGATGCCGAAGTGTTTCGCCAAGTTCCGGGTATTCCACGTCCGTCCAGAATCCCCGGTCCTCCAGGTGAGGGTCCTGCATGACGTCGTCCGGGGAACGGATCGCCCCCGTGTTGGAGCCGCGCTGCTGCAAGCCGTGGTAAGCTTCGTCCCGGGGGATGTTGGCGAGGAAGTTCTCGAAAATTCCGCGAATGTGTGCCTGGCTCTCGGCGACGACCGTCGGGTCCCGGTACTTTTCATCCAGCAGGTCGCCCGCCAGGCCGTGCTCGTCCATCCACGGCGCGAGCGTCAGCACCCGCTCCGGGGCAACCTGACCGACGTTCACGTACTTTCCATCCTGACAGAGGACCTGGGCGTTGGGCCCGGTGTTGGTGTTGCCGCCTCCGGTTCGGCGAGGGACCACCCTTCCTTTGTAAATGTACTGGTTCACGTGGCCCTCGGTCGTGAGCGCGCAGGCATCATGCACCGAGGCATCGATGTACTGCCCCCGGCCCGTAACCGACCGGCTGACCAGCGCCGCGGCAATGGCGATGTAGGCGTAGTGACTTCCGATGTGCCAGGCCTGCCCGCCTCCGGGCGCGATGGGCGGCGCGCCTGGCGCCACTTCGTCGTCGTAGCCACACCGAGCCATTTGCCCGCCCGCCGCCAGATGCAGCAGGTCGCTGGTCTGGAAGTCCCGCCACGGCCCGGTCTGCCCGAAGGGGGTCAGTGAGCACATGATCAGCCCGGAATTGCGGGTTGCCAGATCTCCGTACCCCAGCCCCAGGGAGGCCAGGTAACCGGGCCGGCAGGTCTCCAGTATCACGTCCGCCTTCTCCGCCATTTGCCGGAACAGCCGGCGCCCATCCACCGTCTCCAGGTTCAGGGTAACCCCCCGCTTGGAGGTGTTGTAGTGCCAGAAGTAGAGGCTCCGCTCCCGGTCCGGCGCGTCCTGGTAGAAGGGCCCCACGGTCCGGGCCGCCTCGCCTCCGGGCGGCTCAATCTTGATGACGTCGGCTCCCATGTCGGCCATCTGCTTGCCACACCACTGGCCCTTCTCATCGGCAAGCTCCAGCACCCGCAGCCCGCCAAAGGCTCCGGCGGAGTTCGGATCCGGCGTCCGCTCCGGCGTTGGGGCGGGATTCGCTATCGGCTCGTTCCCATCCCACTGTACGGGCGAGGCATCCTCGATCATCTCCTTGAAGTAGGGATAATCTTCCATGCTGAGGTCTTTCGGCCAGAAGACGCCTTCGGCGAAGCCGCTCACCAGCTCCTCGTGACTGATGCCCAACAACCCCTGAAACACCTCTTTGTTGTGCCCGCCGATCAGGGGACCTGACCGGCTGTTGATTACAGGAGTCTCCGACATCTTGAAGGGAGCGTTCTGAAGGGGCCAGGTCCCCAGCGCGGGATGCTCAACATCCCGGTAAATCTCTCGATGCCGGAGCTGGGGATCGCTTTCCACCCGGTCCTGGCTGCTTTGAACGGGCATGGCAGGCACTCCCGCCGCCTGGCACCGCTCCATGATCTCGTACTTGCCCAGCGTCCTGGTCCACGCTTCTATCCCCTGGTCCAGCTCTTCCTGGCGCTCCAGGCGACCTTCAAGGGTGGCAAACTTCTCGCCGGTGGCCCAACCGGGAAAGCCCATCACCTCCACCAGCTTCCGCCACTCGTCGTCGGAGAAGCAGGCCAGGGCGCACCAGTCGTTGTGCTCCGCCGGACTGGTCCGGTAGGCGTTGTGCGGCGCGCCGGTCCGCCCCCGATAGTTGTCCACGAGGGGTGCGCCGGGCCAGTGAGCGCGGTTGCCCGGCGGGTAGCCCTCTCGCATGGTGGAACGCCCGTTGGCCTGGATGTCCAGAAAGGCGGAACCGTTCAGGGGGACGCCGAGGATCCACTGGGAACTGTCGACGTGCTGACCCTGGCCGGTCAGGTTACGATGGTAAATGGCGCTCAGAGCATACATGGCCCCGTACAAGCCGCCGGTGTCGTCCAGGTAGGACCAGCCCCAACCGGCGGGAGGCTTGTCCGGCAGGCCCGAGGTGTAGGTCATACCGGACAGGGCTTGCGCAATGGCTCCCATGGTTTGATAGTCCCGGTCCCGACCCGTGTGGCCGAAGCCTGACATGGAGAGGTAAATGATGTCAGGCCGGAGCTTCTTCATCTCCTCGTAGCCCAGACCCCACCGCTCCAATACACCGTAGGCGAAGTTCTCGATGACGATGTCAGACATGGCCACCAGGCGCCGGGTGAGGTCAATGCCTCGGGCGGTACGAGTGTTCAGGGTGACGCTCAGCTTGTTCGAGTTGGTATCGCTGAAATGGCCGTCGGTGTTGAGATTGGGTGAAAAGCCTTCGGGCGTGCCCGCTCCCGTGGCAATGTTGGCGCCCCGAGTATTGGGGCCTTGGGGCCATTCAACCTTGATAACCTCGGCTCCCAGCGCCCCCAGCCATCGGGTGCACCAGGGACCCGCCCGGACCCAGGTGAAGTCCAACACACGGATTCCTGACAAAGCTCCCGGTGTGGTTGGCCCTTCTGCTCCGCCCTGCACCATCGGATCACCTCCCGGCTATGGGTGTCTCAAGGTTAACTCGCCATATTCTAACCCAATGGCATCGTGTCGTCCGTACCTCGCCGAATCAGCGCAAGTTCCGTCGCCCGTTCTGTGGCGGGACCGGACCGGGCGCCTCCGAGGCAACGGCTGACCGGCTAGGCCCCTGCCGTTTCATCCGCTTCCCCCGCTGTGGGCATCCAGTATCCGACGCGGGGTTCGGTGAAGATGTAGGTGGGATGGTCGGCATCGTCGCCCAACTTGCGGCGGATGCTGCTGATGGCGGTGCGCATGGAGCGCATGGGACGCACGTCTTTGTTAGGCTCCCGTCCCCAAACCTGCTGGAGCAGATGCTCATAGGTCAGCACCCGCCCGGCATTCGCCGCAAGTTCAGCGAGCAGCCGATACTCAATAAAGGTCAACGGGAGCGGTGTGCCGGCAAATGTCGCACTTCGGTCAGCATAGTGGATGGTCAGGTCTTCCAACGCAAAGGTATCCGGCGGTTCGGGAGCCTCCCGCTTGCGCAGGGCCGCCCTGATCCGGGCCGCCAACTCCATGGGCGAGAAGGGCTTGACGATGTAGTCCACGGCTCCCATGTCCAGAGCCTGGGTTACGTTCTCCTCCCGGCCGTAGGCGGACAGGAAGATGACCGGCACGTCGGCAACGGCGGCCATCTCGCCCATCAACTCGATGCCATCGGTCCCCGGCAGCGCCAAATCCAGCAGCACCAGGTGAGGCTGTTCCTCCTCCAACATGACGAGCGCCTCCCCGGGGTCGCCGGTAACCACGGGAACGTAGCCGGCCCGGGTCAGCGCGTCGCGAACGTGTCGCAGTGTCTGGGGGTCGTCGTCCACCGCGAGGATGCGCGCCTGTTCCGCCTGGCGCCCGGAGCCAACGATGGCGGTCCCCGGGCGGGACGCCCTGGGCCCGGCCTCCTCGGCCACCGGAATGGTGAAGGTGAACCGGGCGCCCAGGCCGGCCCCGTCGCTTTCCGCCCAGATGCGTCCGCCGTGGGCCTCGATTATCCCCTTGCAGATGGCCAGGCCGAGACCCGTTCGTTCCGCGCCGTCCCGGCGGCTGTCGTCGGGCGCGCTGGTGAACTTTCTGAAGAGATGCGGCAGGTGTTCCGGCAGTATGCCCCGGCCGTCGTCGGACACGGAGAGCGCCACGTGGAACCCGTCGCGCGCAGCGGTCAATCGAATAGCGGAGGACTCGTCCGAGTGCCGGGCCGCGTTGGAGAGCAGGTTGCCCAGCACCTGCACGACGCGCAAACGGTCCGCCATCACCCAGGGCAGGTCCGGAGCGAGGTCGATGTGGAGCTGGAGCCGGTTGCTGTGCCCACCGCTCAGAAAGGCCCGGCGGGCATCCTCCACCAGAACCGACAGGTCGGTGGGCTCCGGGGCGATTGAAAGCGTGCCCGTCTCGATGCGGGCCACGTCCAGCAGGTCGTTGATCAGCTCGCGCATCCGGTCGGTCTGCGCGTCGATGATCCGGTGGAACTGAACCGTCTCGGCCGGGTTCAGGGCGGCCGAGGCGTCCAGCAGGGTGGTGATAGAGCCCTTGACGGCGGCCAGGGGCGTCCTCAGTTCGTGGCTGACCATCCCCAGGAACTCGGCCCGCAGCCTTTCGAGCTCCTCCAGGGGCGTGAGGTCCTGTAGGGTTACGACGAAAGACCGGACCTCGCCGCCCTCGGAGCGGATGGGCGTGGCGTTGACCAGGACGGCGACCCTCCGGCCGTCCGGGACCCGCAGCACGATCTCCTCGGCCCGTATCGTCTCGCCGATGCTCAGCGCCTGGGACATGGGAAACTCCCGGAGCGAGACCTCCCGCCCGTCGCCCCGCAGGAAGGTCACCGCTTCCAGCAGCTGATCCAGCGACTGGTCCGGGCCTCTGAGCTCGTCGACGATGCGGAGCGCCTCCCGATTGAGAGACACCGGCGCGCCCGTCGTGGCATCGAAGACGGCGACGCCCACCGGGGAGGTGTCGATCAGGGTCTGCAAGTCGTTGCGGGCCCGCTGCTCGTCCCGGTGCCGGCGCGCGTTGGCGACCACCATGGCCGCCTGGGCGGCGAACATGGTCAGCGTCTCCTCGTCCTCCGGGCTGAACTCAGCGCCGGGTTCGGTCTTGGCCAGGAAGAAGTTGCCGACCCGCTCGCCCTGGTGCAGCACCGGCGCCGCCATGAAAGGCACCACCGGACCCACTTCCACCGGCGGCTGGAGGTCCAGCAGATGATCCGTCGCCCTGATGTGCTCCAGCAGGTCCGGGAGCCGCAGGGGCTGCGGCAGCCGGCTCAGGTACTCGAACAGCCGTATTCCCTCCGGCAATTGGTGAAACAGCTCGGCCTCCAGTTCGGTCATGCCCGAAAAGTGAAAGTCCTGGGGGTCGCCCGAATCGTCCAGGAGGATGATCACCCCGTAGCGCGCTCCGGTCAGCGAGCGGGCGGAGTCCATCACCCCCTGCAGCACGGTATCGAAGTCCAGGCTTTCGTTGATGCGCAGGCTGGCCTCGCTGAGCCGGAGCAGCCGGTCCCGCAGCGCCGCGTTCTGCCGGATCAGGTCTTCGTCTTCCGTAAGTCTCATTATTCACCTAAATTGGGACGGAAAATTGGACAAGAATTGATGCAAAATTGCCCGATATTTGACAGTGATTTTACACGCATAGTGTATCATGTCTGGCGTTCTGAGCAATCAACGTTATGGACTGAACCGCAACCTGCCTAGCACATAACCCCAACCCCGCGCCGGACGACCTGCTCCGGCGATATTCTTCCCCCGATGACATTGATACCAAATATCAGTTTGCCCATATTTTTGATACGTCATATCGAAATGGCGGTAATCGGAAATCAGGGCCCGACCGGGGGAAGCCCGGAGGCCGCGTCCGTCGCGACCCCGGCAATCGCATCGCTTGTGAGTTCGACGTTCCCCAAGCGGGCCACCGGAGGCGGCCCGCGGGGAAATTGCGCCGGAAATACGAATCCATCCGCGCGCGAGTCGAAAAACGTCGCCGGACCGTCCGAGATGGCACAAATCCGGCGCAGAATGGAGATGGGGAGCAGCCTTGGCTGACACCTGCTGCCCCCCGGTATCCGAATCCACACAAAAATGAACCGAATACGGAGTGAAAAATAGCATGAGACCGAAACCAGCGCAACTTTCCGTAATCGCGGTGGCCGCCCTGGCCATTGTCGCCGTGGCCGCGGCGATCCTGCTGTCCGGCGGCAACCCGGCCCAAGCCACCACCGCCGCCGAAACCGTCGCCCTCAACGATGGCGGCGACGGAATCCATCTCCGACCGGTACAGCGAGACGAGGATCCAACACCCGAGCCGACACCCGAACCCACAGCTACACCCACCCCGAGAACTTTTCCCCCGGAGCCGGCCTGCCCCGAAGTGGCGGCGCCCGCGGTGGATTCCGGCCACATCGCCCTGTTCGACGTGTGGTGGAACACAGAAGAGCTGGAGCTGACCAACTCCTCCTGCCCGCCTACCGTGGAGCACGGTGAGGAAGATGTCCGCACCGCGTCCAGCATCAACATCGATGAAACCGTCATCCACATCCCGAGCAGCGCCAAGAAGACTCTGAACGAAACCGACTACCCAAAGGACGACTATCAGGATTTGTGGGACGCCGACGATGCGGAAAACCCCAATGGCGATGGTGATCGGATCATATGGGCGCTGCCGGCGTGTCCCGACAGCCCAGCGACCACTCCTTTGTGCCTCAGCTTCTCCGCGGCCCTGCTGAATGACGCGGACTGGGATGGCGTCATCGTGTACCACGTTGACCACGTCCACCAGACGGATATCGACAAGCAGGACCCCAGGTACGCGCTGGTTTACGACGCCACAGACGATGGAGATGTGCTGCGCTGGGATTCGTCCGACGCGCGTCACAGCCAGATGCTGGTAACGCCTGGTGGGTATGACCGTCCCAAGTGGTTCTTCACCAGTCGCGGCACGTACCAATTCCAGGTGCACATCACGGGCGTCACTGAGCAAAATTCCACCAAGCTGGGCGGCCTGGATCCTATAAGCACGGAACTCAGCGTGAACAGCGACGTGCGGGAGTACACCATCCACGTGGGCGCGGAGGCCGACCTGGGCGTCAGCGTAACAGCGGTCCCGTCAGTCAGCACTGACACGTCCCTTGACCCCGGTGACAACGTCACCATCAAGGTGAAGGCCAGCAATGCCGGCCCGGACACGGCGCCCGGCACCAAAGTGGAAGTCACCCTGCCCGAGGGGTTGACCCATTCGTCCCAGGTCGTGACCACTGGGACCTACGACTCCTCTACCGGAGTCTGGGATATCGGCGATCTGGCGGTGACCAATGATGACAACACTGTTACTACCGATGATTCCCCAACCCTGACGATCACCGCCACGGTGGATACGGGAACCCGCGGTGAGACGTTAAAGGTAAAGGCGACGATCTCCGCGACGGAAACCTTGCATATCAAGGAGATCAGGAGGGGCCCGGACGGGGCGCCCGTGAAGAACGCGCAGGGGGACTACGTGCTGGACGACCAAGCATACCCTGTGCCGGTGCCGGACCCGGTATCGGGCAACGACATGGATATGGTCACGGTCACGGTCACGAGCATCCCCAACGTGGACCCAACTATCGTAATCATGTGCTCCGTGATCGAGTTCTCCAAGCCGGGAACCAAGGTGTGCGACCCGGTGAAGACGACAGACCCCAACACCGGCGATACCCTGACTTACGGACTGACCGGCGACGGCGCTAACCACTTTGCCGTGCAGTCCGTTGCCGGAGGCAAGGTTCAGATCGCCGTGGCGCAAGGCGCGAGCATTAACTATGCAACCCGCTGTAAACGGCGGAGGGAAAATGTACCGGGCGGGCGGCTTGATCGACACGTTGTGGCGGTTGAAAACTGTACCACCCGCTGCCTTCCATAAGGCTGATTTTCAGCATGTGGAAGGTGCGATGGATGTTTTCCGTGGAGATGTATTTTCAGGTGCGCCGAGCCTGCCTGGTGGAGGGGATGAGCGTTCGGGAAGCCTCACGGGTATTCGGCGTGCACCGGGACACGGTGCGCAAGATGTTGGCCAATGCGACGCCCCAGGGGTACACGCGACAAGGTCCGGCCCGCAAGCCGAAGCTTGAGCCCTTCACCGAGGTAATTGACGCCATTCTGGAGGCGGATCGGCGGGTTCACCGGAAGCAGCGCCACACCGCGAAGCGCATCTTCGAGCGGCTGCGGGACGAGCATGGGTTCGATGGCCAGTACACCATAGTGAAGGACTACGTGCGGGAGCATCGGGGGCGCGTCGGGGAGATGTTCGTGCCGTTGTCCCATGGACCGGGCCACGCCCAGTGCGACTTCGGCGAGGCGTTGGCGGTCATCGCTGGAGTGGAGCAGAAGATCCACTATTTCGTGCTGGGCCTGCCTCACAGCGACGGCTGCTTCGTGAAGGCCTATCCCGGTGAGACCACCGAGGCCTTTCTGGATGGCCACGTGTCGGCCTTTGCCTTCCTGGGCGGCGTGCCCCAGAGCATCCTGTACGACAATACCAAGTTGGCGGTGGCGAAGATACTGGGCCGCGGCCGGCGCAAACGCACGAGAGCTTTCACCGAGTTGCAGTCGCATTATCTGTTCGAGGACCGGTTCGGTCGTCCCGGCCAGGGGAATGACAAGGGCAATGTGGAGGGGACGGTGGGCTACGCCCGGCGCAATTTCCTGGTGCCGGTGCCACGAGCAGAGGATTTCGCGGCGCTGAATGCCCACCTGGAGGGGAGATGCCTGGATCGGATGGACGCCGTGCTGCGAGGACATGCCGAGACCATCGGCCAGCGGATGGAGCGGGACCTGGAGGCGCTGGCGCCTCTGCCCGCAGGGAGCTACGAAGCCTGCGACCAGCAGGCCAGCCGGGTCAGCTCGCTGTCCCTGGTCCGGTACCGCACCAATGACTACTCGGTGCCGGTAGCCTACGGACACCGTGAGGTCTTGGTGAAGGGCTACGTGGACGAGGTGGTGATCAGCTGCGGCGCCGAGATCATCGCTCGACACCCTCGCTCGTATGAGCAGGAGGATTTCATCTTCGATCCCATCCACTACCTGCCGCTGTTGGAGCGGAAGACGGGAGCGCTGGACCAGGCGGCGCCGTTGGCGGAATGGGAGTTGCCAGAAGAGTTTGCCAAGCTGCGCCGTGTGCTGGAAGCCCGGCTGGGCCAGCCGGGCAAGCGGGAATTCGTGCGAGTGCTGCGGCTCATGGAGGATTTCTCCCAGCCGGAGGTCCACCTGGCGGTGAAGGAGGCACTGCGACTGGGCGCCGTCGGCTTTGACGCCGTGAAGCACCTGCTGCTGTGCCAGATCGAAGGCAGACCGCCCCGTCTGGACCTCGAGCTCTATCCCCATCTGCCCCAGGTCAGCGTCCAAACCACCCGCGCCGACGACTACCTGACCCTGCTGTCGGTAAGGAGGGCGGCATGAGTGATCGACCGACCATTCTCCTGGAGCACCACCTCAAGGAATTGAAACTGCCCAGTTTCTTGAGAGAGTACGGCAAGCTGGCTGCCCAGTGCGCTGCTGAGGGCGTCAGCCACCCTGACTACTTGCTTCGCCTCGCCGAACTGGAAGTCACCGACCGACATCAGCGCCTGGTGCAGCGCCGGATCCGCGCCGCACGCTTCCCCACCATCAAGGGACTTGACACCTTCGACTTCTCCGCCATCCCTTCGGTAAACCAGGCCATGGTCATGCAACTGGCCCGGTGTGAGTACGTCGAGCGGGGTGAAAACATCATCGCCATCGGCAACAGCGGCACCGGCAAGACCCACGTCGCCCTGGGCCTGGGACTGGCCGCTTGCCAGCGGGGTCTCTCGGTGGGTTTCACTACCGCCGCCGCCCTGGTCAACGAACTGGTGGAAGCCAGGGACGAGCGCCGGCTGCTCAATCTCCAGCGTCAACTGGCCCGCCTCAAGCTCCTCATCATCGACGAACTGGGCTTCGTGCCCCTGTCCCACACCGGGGCTGAATTGCTCTTCGAGGTCTTCAGCCAGCGCTACGAGCGGGGCTCCATCCTGGTGACCACCAACCTGCCCTTCGACGAGTGGACCCAGGTCTTCGGGTCAGAGCGGCTCACCGGCGCGCTGCTGGATCGTCTCACCCACCACGTGCACATCATCGAGATGAACGGCGAGAGCTACCGCCTCAGAGGCAGCCGGCAGAGCGTCGCCGTCGGGCCAGCGTCGGACCGACCGGCCGCCGGTTAGCACCCCGCAGATGCCAATGTCGGACCGCCGTCAATGCGGGGGGCCCCACCCCGCCCGGGCCGTCAGGCACCGCCCCGGTGGTCCGGGATTACTCCGCCCAGGTGGTACAGTTTTGCTCCGCCCTTGACACCAGGGCTACGTCTGGGTCAGCAACGGTGTCAGTTTGGCCAGCGAAAGCCTCGACGACATGGAGGCTTTCGGCCATTGTCGCAGCGTCAGGGTTGTACTCGTAGGAGTTATGGTGGCGGTCCCTGGTGCCGACTAACAGACGGCGGATGTCGCCGTCGCTGGTCTCCGCCTGGAGCCGGCTGGCTGTGGCGGTGCTCGGCCTTCGCAGTGCGGGCGTGTCGGGCGGCGTTTGTCGGTTTGCTGCCTAACCCTTCGACTCTTCGGGTTCTTCCCGAGTTGGTGCGTTCGAGCCCTGGATGTAGGCGACGGCTACGACGCAGGTGGCCATTACGGACGTGACGCCGGAGATCATGCTTTTGGCGGACATTTCATGCTGGTAGAGGAAGCCGGCGAAGATCGCGGACCCGATACCGATGATCAGGGATATTACGGCGATGGCGCTCCACAGCTCTCGGTGTCTGTCCACGGCGATGGCGCGGTTGACTTCTGGATCCCGGCAAACTCTCGTGCCGTGCTGGATGGTCGGCTTGCCGCGAACCGGCTGACGGGCTCGAAGTTGCGACGGCAGGAATCGCTTGCGTTTTTGCTCATGCCGCGGCGGTAGTCTTAGCCGGCCATGGGCGGTTCGCCTTACTGGCGTGTTGCAGGTGCTGGCCGGTATGCGGTGGCATGAGTTCAGGCTGACGGTGTGACCTTGATGCCTGACTCTCGGAGTAGGGAAAGCACCTGTTGGTTCTCTTGGTCGGTCAGGCCGGGAATCCGTTTTTGGTCCACGCCGTCGCTGACGTAGAGGAACTGGATAGACATGGGTGAGTCCGCCGCGTCGACGTCAAGGAAGGTGGCGTCGTCCACCTCGGTGGTGTGGTGGGGTTGGCCCGGTCGGATGTCGACCACTGCGGCGTCGGCGTCGGGGTACAGGGTGATTAGCATAATCTGCCTCGTTGATTGGGAGCAGCGGCTGGATACTGACGCATCGGCTGGTTGAGAATTGGGATGCCGGAGCGGGTCCCGGAGTCTGAGTACGAGCTTGGAGGTGCAGCCGATTGGTGGCGTGTGGCGTAGAACGGGCCCCGGTTGCAGGGCCTTGTTGGCGGATAGTCTGCTGCCGTCGTTGCTTGGCAACGCCTTCTCTGATGAGGGGTTTCAACGGTGTTGGCAAGGGTTGATTTCCTTGCGGATGGCGTCATAGGCGGCCCGATCGCCTGTTTTTGGCGATGTTCGCGAGTCTGAGTAGCAAAATCGCCTCTTGTTGGCTGTGTGGATTGAAAGCTTCTTCGATTGGCGGTATTGTGGATCCACGTGAATCCACCAGGGTCCTCCTCGATACTAGAGGGCACAAGGGGGCTGGTCACTTGAACTACGGGGCGTTGTTTAGGCAACGCCCCGTACCTATGGACTGACCCTGCGCTGCTGCGTGCAGCTTGGTGAGCGTTGTTCGGTGTCTCAAATGGCTCGGAGGGATGGGATCGGACGGTGGGGGAGGCTGTGGGGAGGGCCGGCTGAGGAAGTCTGCGACGTGGACGTTGGTCTAACGGGATTGGTTTGGGCGAGGTTGCAGCATTCGCTGCAGGTCGTTACGGGCAATGTTGAGTACACCATCAGCCGACTGCTTCAACTCTCGTGCGACGGTGTTCTGATTGGGTGTGGCGACGAGTACCTTTACGCCGAGGCTGCGCGCCTGGCGTACAGCCTCTACCAAGTCCAAATCGCCGGCGATGAGCACCGCGGTGCCGCTGGCTGGCCGATTGGCGAAATTTATCAAGTCCAGTGCTAGCAGCGTGTCCACGCCTTTTTGCTCGATCTGGGGACGAAACTGCCAGTGCTTTCTGAACTCGGTCAAGAGCGACCCGGGCGTAAGACCGAGGCCGGTCTCGGCGCTCGCAAGGGCGGTCGTTATGGGATGCTCCAGGGGTGAACGCCTCTCGACGAGATAGCCCAGACGAAGTTCCAGGTCAGGGGTCTGGGCTATGGCGTTCAGCGCCCTTCGCTGTCCCGCGTATCTGTGGTCAGCAGAATCGAATGCGCCATCGTACCAGTAAACGCGGTGTAGGCTTTGTCCGGTCAGTTGAACGGCGGTAATGCTGCGGAACCAGGCCACAATGTCCGTAGCGATCGGACGCACGGCGCCGCGGTTGTTTCCAACGGCTTTGGCGCCTTCAGCGTGCAGGTAGCCTATATCGACGAATCCAGCGTAGGTTTGGGACATGGGAAACGATGCCTTTCAACAAGAACGGCCCCGATACCGGGGCCGTGACCTCAACGAGGTGGTACGCACAGACCCCTTTTAGACCCGGGTCGTAGGCCATGGCCCCAACGGGGCCGCACTCGAATGTCCTTGTCAGGACGACTCCAACGTATCATTTTCGGTTCCTGCCGTCAATCGGCAGAATACCAAAGCAGTCCTCGTGTACTGTTCCGGGTGTGCGGCGCAATCCCGGCAAGGTGCAAGCCATGTCGTTGGGCCGCTAGCCGGTGTAGGCGAGAAATGGGACTTTGTGAGCCTCGGTGCTCGGTGGTTCTTCCTCTTGGCCGACTACGAAGGGCACTGCCGGGGTCCCGGCGACGGCAGCCAGGATTTCCGCCCGTTCGGCGGCGCGTCTGCGGTCGGTGTCCTGGACGGTGATCGAGATTTCTGCCACGGCATGGATGACGTTGCCGTCTTGGTCTTGGTAGCGATGATGCAGTCGGCGTCTTCCAGTTGGTCGTCCTATTGTTGGTTGATGCTTGCGTCAGCGATAGCTGGCAACCGCATATTCTCTTTGACCGCATTATTTTCCCCGTGATGGGGTTAACTATTTTATGTCGGGCAGTGGATAAATGGTTGTCAAGAGGGTTTCCGCGAAAGGGGACTGCGGTCGGGGTCGGTATAGATTGAAGACTCCCGCTGTGTCGCCCACGCCGAGTTTTGCTAGGAATGGGTGCCTGGCGCCGGGCGAAATACCCGGTATTTTGACCGATTCGTCGGCGATTGCTAGTTCGAGCATGATCTTGGAATTCCCCAACGTGGTCACCCGCTCTACTGTGCCGACGAGATCAGTAGGTTGATCTGTGGCGGAAAAAAATCTGTCGATTTGACCGGTATGGTGGGCAGGCTGGGCGGTAAGGGCAAAAGCGGCAAGCGATGGGGCTGGGCTTTGCTAGTGTGGATTGGACTGTTTCAGGGGTATGTCTAGATATGGATGCATTGATTTCTTTCAGCATATTTTTTGCTTGATTTAGCAGGGATAGGCACTCGTCGGGAACGTATGGCACGTCTGTCGTGGTTCCAGCGATAGAAACGAGTTGCAGGGAATCGGGCCACCGATGGAAAGTTTCTGCATATAAGGCTGCGTACATCTTCAATTGGACTTGGTAAGAATTCCTGGGCTGGGTGATGCCTTCGTCATCTGTCTCCATGATCGGACCCGACTTGAAATCTTGAATGGTCGTCTGGTGGGGGGCTTGGTACAAAGCTGCGTCTAGAGTTCCCTGGACGGTGTAATCGCGGGAGCGGAGGGATATCTCGTAACCGTATGGTGGAACTCCAACAGGATTGGCTGGATTTGTGGGCCGTAGGGTCGATAGTCGGGCTATTTCTTGTGCCCGGCGGATTGCCCGTATGCGTCGTACTTCGATGTCAGGGACGGAGCGGTTGAGTGGCGACAGGTGCTTCTCTACGGTGGAACTCGCCATGCGCGCGTCCGCCTCCGCAATGAGTTGCTTCCAACGGTTGTTGATGGAGTCCTCTCGCGGTAGTAAACGGGCTGAACCTGCCTCGGAAAGGAGCCGGTGTACAACGGAACCGACTTTCGTTTTGGGCGATCCTGGCAAAAGCGGAGGGTTGCCGCTGGCTTGCCAAGCTGCTTTGAGCCGGCATTCCACTGCCGAGTTGAATAGGGTGGGCGAGATGCTGGTCAGCGGCTTCGCTAGGGGCTGGTTGAACATAGAATGGTTAATTTGGCTGAGCGAGGCTTTGGTAGGCCCAAGCTGGACGTCGTAAGAGGTTGAATGTGTCGAGCGTTTGCGGGATGTCTTGGGGGCAGTCTGCGACTGCTTGGGCGAGCAATCCTGTTGGCTTGTAGATGTCCCATAGTGGGTGGATGACTAGCACTTGACTTTGCCCGATCTCTAAACCTGGGATTGCGGCGAAGTCCCGGGCTTGGGCGGAGAACGTGTAACAGAATTGATCACGGAGCTTGTACGCATCCTCTAGCCAGCGGTCAAGGTCTGGCGAGGCAAATTCCTCGTCCAGTCCGCAAGCGAACTGCTTCGAGCGTAGCGCGTTGAGGAGCGACATCCCGAGGCGCCAGTCGAGCAGCCCGTGGTACGACATATTGCGGTAGTTTCTGAGGCACTTGTAGCATGACGAGTCGCAGTTTTGGCGATGGGTGTCGCTCAGCATCATTCCGATGAAACTCCGAGCGTCTTGGTCGGTGTCAGTGGCGGTAACCAAGACTCTTGCCCAGTTGTCGTTGGTCCACGAGGTGAATCCTGCTCCGTTGGCCAGGTGGTCGCTGATGACTATCTCGCCGGCTTTTTCGCCGTCTTGCAGGTTGACTTGGCGCACGTTGCTGATGTCAAACTCGTCTGGGTCAATGTCCAATTCTTGGGCGGCAACTGCTTTGATTATGAAAGCAGCCGAGTAGTACGCCGCCCTAGCTCCTTGGGTACGGAGCGGGTCCAATGTAAGGCCTTTCGGCGTGGATGCTGGTTGAATGCGTAGGAGGTCCGTGGTTTTTGGCGCTACTATCGCAATTGTTTCCGTTTCGGAGGTAGGGGTGAATATGATGCCATCATCCTGGAATCGCTCATCGATCCACTGATGATCTAGTGCTGGAGAAAAGCGATTTCCTTGGTTATGTCGGCGTAGGCGGGCGGCACCAGTGGCCCCTGTAAAAAACAATCCTTGGCGATCATTGACCCGGTAGACCCTGCCGGAGGGCGAAAAAGCGATAGTGCTGTTAGTGTTCAGAGTTTGGGTGCCGCGGGATGGCTCCGATTCGGCGACCGTTGCGACTCCTGTTGGAAGGAACTCGGCGTCTTCTTGTGCGTCCGCGCCTTGGGCAAGGTTAGAGCGGAATCCGAGGGGAACCGCGAATCTAAAAGTGCGAAATGAAGGAAAATTGTCGGTTCCTTGACCGCATTCGGGACAATGGTCGTGTTGAGGTTCCTCGTCGTGGGTTTGGGTGAAATAACACTTCTGGCACTGTTCCATCCATCGGCGCGCAGATAACGGGTCTGTTGCGGCAGGTCGCCAAGTGGCCCGTCGACCATACCCTCGCAATATTGGAGCGGTGAAACCTATCGAGCGGTACACGCGCTTGTCTTTGGTCCTCTGTGACGCAGGGGCGAACTCGGTGATGGCAAGTTCCAGATCCCTGTCTATGGTAAGGGGGTCAGTGCGGGTGAACCCGTGGTAGAAATCGCGGACACGAGAAGGCATACCATACATAGGTAGGACCGCGGACTCTGCGAGGCGCTCAGCGAGTCCATCTGCTGTGATCTCGCCGTTGTTGCAAACCGGGTCGATGGAGTTATACAGTTCGTCGCGCGCATATGCGGCCAGCTGGATGGAGTCTGTTGCCCCTTGTAGCCCTGCGGCAAGTGCGGCGGCTATGGTGTCAACTTCGTCGGAGGTCTCTAACCATTGGCGGACGGCGTCTTGCCTGATGGGGTCGTCTTGCCACTTGGTCACCAGGCCGAACTCGCCGTGACTATCTGGCGGATTGGAGACTTCTGACCAGGGGGTTCCGGCATAAAGGAATGCCCTCCGGAGGCATTCTTTAGCCATGAGCCTCTGTGCGATCTCTGGTCGCTGCATGGACAAAAATGGTGTGGGTGGTGGGTCTCCCGTGATGCTTTCGGGTTGGTGGTAATAATACTCGTCGTGACTGCGGCCTCTACAAACGGTCAGGACGATCGCGAACGGCTGGCCTCGACGGCCTGCTCTGCCCGCCCTTTGTTGGTAATTGAATCGTTGAGGTGGCATGTTGCCGTCAACGGTGGCGAGCAAGCTGCCTATATCTACGCCAACCTCCATCGTGGTGGTAACGCTCAGAAGATCAATGATGTCGACATCTTCTACGAGTGGCCGCAGGGGGTCATTTGCTAGGTCAACGGTAATGTCGCGGAATAGTCTTTGCCGATGTGGTTGATCGTCGGTCTGGGCCGTGAGTTCCTCGGCATGCAGGCGGATGGGGGAGCGTAGCTGCGCTGCTTCTTTCGCGTAGTAGTTCCGGGTATGCAGGGTGCTGCATTTCTCGTCGGGCTCTTCCAGGAGCTCATGTTGGCAGAAAGCGCTGGTGCATATCCCGGGATTGTACAGGTGTGGGCGCCTGCACTGAGGGCAAATCCACACTGGGTCGTCTGGTTGAGCAACCCGGACATTCAATCTCCTTGGGCGGATTCGAAAATGAGCGTGTCCGCCTAATTCACAAATGCCTTGCCACACGGCGTGTCGCAGATCTGCTTCGTCGACGTGTGCCGCTTTTGCGCATTTGGCGATGTAATTGCGGAATCCCGCTCTCGTTGGGGTATTCCAATCGATCCAATCGTCGATGGCGAAAGCGTTCTGGTCGTATTGCGGGTATCGGAAATAATCACCCAAGATACGGAGGGCGCCATTCAACACGTCGGTGAGGCGGGATGGGCTTATCGCGCACTGAGCAGCGAGTTCTTGGACTTGTTCGGTATCCAGATCGAGCATGGCGTAGCCCAGTCCGCTGGATTCGAAGCTGAAGTATGATCGTGAAAAGAGGACCGAACAGATCTCGCTTGAGACCTTATTCGTCAACATGGATCGGCCGCCGATTTTGGCTTCTTGAGACAAATCGTTTTTCCATCCTTCGTCGGGAGCAGAGAAATCGAACAGGTTAGTCCACCTGTTCGTGTCACCGTCGTAGTCGAAATCTTGAAAATCGATGTCGTGCCCACCGGGGTTGACTCCGAGGGATTTGAGCGTCTGGATCAGGGTTCCGGTTCCGTGTTCTGGATCGTCTCCTTCGAACAGTAGGCGGAGAGGAACGATACGCGAGGTTTTGCGTTGCGATAGTGCGGCTAAATCTTGTCTGGCTTTCCATACCGTTTGACGCAACATTTCTGGGAACTTGGCGAGGGATTCTTCGTCTGTGTTGGCTGTGTCTATGAGATCAGCCGGGATTTCGGGGTCGGCAGCTTTGCTTAGAGCGCTGTACATGGCTTCGCGGACCAGATCAGAGTAATGGGAACGCTCAATACCATTGGCGAGTTCGGCAGCATCTTGCCGGCTATCGGAAAAAGCGACTAGCTTCGGTGAATCGCCGGGTAAGAAGTAGAACATTTCCTTGGTGAGAATTTGGGTAACCTTAGAAAAACCGGTACGAAATCCACGCACAGGTGATTTGCGGTAAATTCGTGCCTGGTAATTGGCTGCGCAAAGCGGACAGCACGCTGGCATTGCTGCTGTGGCAGTTTGGTTACCCGTTTGCGCGACGAACAAATACCCTGGCACTTGTCCGGCGGTACCTAGTTTGACTTGGCCGGTTATGGGGTCAAAGCCTGCTTGTTTCCAAGAAGCAGGGACCGTTGTGGTGGGTGAACCAAATACTGGTTGCCTCCATGTGGCGGAATCTGCGTTGAGTTCGCGCTCGCCTTTGGGCCAAAAAACTACGTACTCTAGATATGTTCGGCGCTCTATGAGGCGAGCAGGTTGGCGGTCGGGGAGACCTTCGAGTTCAGCATCCGTTATGAGCAACTCCCATCCCTCGTGATCGTCCAGGAGGAATCGCCGCCCTCCGAACATCGTGGTACCGCACACATCGCAATAAAGGAGATCGAGTACCCGGTGTGGGTCGGGCGTGTTGTCGCAGAGTATCCGCGAGTTCGGGTAGAGCCGCCCGGTGGTGCGGTCGGGTTCTATGTCGTGCTGGTTGCGTCCGCATCCTGGCTGAGTGCAGCACCAAAGCCCCTCTATGTTGCGAAAGAACCAGTGCATCCTGAACGAGGGTAATCTCGGGCTGTTGTGGCACAGGCTCCGCAGCTTAAGCAATCCCTGAGTGGCTGTTCGTATAGTTTTATCATCGTGTTCATTTCCGAATAGCCTTCGGCCAAAGGTGTCCAGGTTCGTGGCTCTTGTTTCGTTCTCTACTGCACATGCTGCAAGCATTCGGTTGCTTGCTCTCCAACTTGGCGATTCCAGTAAGTCTTCTATGGTGTCAAATTCTTGGTCGGAGAATGCACCCGTACTTCGGATGCATTCTAAAGCGTCTGCATGGTCGGCCAGGTCTGGAGAGTTGGCCACTGCAACAAACGGTTCTATGGGCAGGTGCCCTGGTATGTCTGGACCGACTGGTTGCGCTGGTTGTCCCGGGATGATCTGGGAGCTATCCCAATCGTTGCCGAAGAATTCCGAGAGGAAACTCACGCTATCGCTATCGTTTGGGTTTAAAGACGCGCTGGATCCGAGGATCCGAAGCTTTGGGCTATCTGGCGTCAATCCTAGCCTGAGCAACAATAGTCGGAGCAAATAGGCGACCTCGGTGCCTGCGGTGCCGCGATGGAGGTGGAGTTCGTCCACGATGAGGTGGAATACACTGTCGTCTTGCTCGAGCCATTCGCGGGTTTTTGTGAAGATGGCGTCGTCCGCATTACGCATGAGCATGATGCTGAGCATGCTGAAGTTGGTGATGAGGATATCTGGGGGATGGTCCTGCATATCCCAGCGGGACCGCATTTCCCCACCATCGAGCATGGGGAAGAAGTTGCGGACTTCGGGATCGTCGTTGTTCAAAGCGTGTATTGCCGCGGCCTCTGACGCGTCGTCGCTTTTGCGCAAGCTTTCGATGAGCCTTTCTAGGTTGGGTCGGTTGACGTTCCCGTCTGGCCGGTATTCGTGGCCGGGTACTGGGGTGCTGGAGTTGTACCTGCCGAAATAGAACCTGTTGCCTGCTCTGCAGTCGTGAAACCATTGCCTGGCTTCCGGGGAATCGATGGCCGTGCGGAGTCGGCTTAGCTGATCTTCGACGAGGGCGTTCATCGGGTACAGGATGAGTGCCCTGACTCCCGGCGTGCGTTGTTCATTCGCTCTTTGGGATACTCGCGGTGATCGCTTTGTGGACTGGTGATCGGACGAGGAACGAATCTTCCACCAATCGTCTTGACCGTCCAGTTTGGGAGCGGGTGGGCTCCAGCTGGACGATTCTTTCACTAGGTAGGCTAAGAGTGGTAGGAGGAACGCTTCGGTTTTACCCGAACCAGTCCCGGCAGTTACAAGCGCGTTGTCGCGTGCGAGCGCCATTCGAAGCATGGTCGCTTGGTGCTCGTAGAGCTGGTAGCCCGGGAACAGGCCACGGGAAGCGAGTTCTTGAAAATCGAGCACCTGTGCGTCATTCATGCCTGGGAGATCGTCGGACGTGAGTTGGCGGATTGTCTTGCCGGAGCTACGATAGCGGGGGATTGGTTCGATGAGGGGCTCTTGGCAGATTGCCCCTGGCGTTCTCAGGAGGTCTTCCCGCTCCTGTTCGAATCCAGGGAATTGGGTTCCGAAGGCAGTTTTCACGTAGTCGATATAGCTTTCGCGAACTTTGTCGAAAGATTCTATGACGTCCATCTTGATCACCTGTGGCGAGGCTCACTGCCCCAATTTGTGGGCAACGGCGTTGAACAGACTTGGGGGTACTGCGGTGAACTCGTGCCGAGGACCGTCTGGTGAATGTGATGCCGGAGGTATTTGACGGGGGCAATAGCCTGTACAAAGACCGAATGCCCTAGCCATAAGCACGGGTAGTTGAGCGCGTTGCGGAACTGAAACCGTGCGGGAAATGGAGTCGTATTGCAGGACTTTGCGCGATGAGAAGCGGAGAGCCGCATACCGGCCCCAATCCAGTGATACAGGCGTTGACCGGTTGTCTTGCCACAACCGGTATTCCCACAAGGATGTTGAAGGATTCTGGTACCTGGTGAGACGGTTGTGGTTGGATACTCCCACCTGTGGATGGAAAAGCAGGTCATCGGCCTTGAAATCTTGGCTGAGCCAATTGATCTCGTCGTGGTCGGACCATTCGAGGTCGCGGCAGTAGGCTTCAAGAGATGTCGAAGCTCTGGCGAGCATCCTAGCGGGTGGTGTCTCGGACAGGCGTAGCCTCGCGTGGTCGGCAATGGTACGGAAAATATCGGTGTGCTCGGCTGAGAATTCGATGCGTGATGGTGCGTACGGGCTGGTCGTGGTCTGTGATTCGACCAAAATTTCGGCGCCCAAATGTTTCGTGTCGCGCTCGATTCGTGCTACCAGTGCTGGGGATCGCGCTCCACAGAGTATCGCTCTGGGGTGACGGTGGCTAGGCAGTACCGCCAATGTTGGTGGCGACACCACGATGTATGGTTCGCTGGGCCCGAGGTGTAAATCAATATGAGCCAGGGCGCTCAGCTCTCTGATGGCGCGCCAGCGCGATCCGGTTGCGTGGTCTGCTGGTTCGTCAGAAGCGGACGCCAAGATACGGCGCTGGATTTCGTCGATGCAGCGTCTGAATGTACGCCATGTCGTGCGGCCCCACGCGGAAAGGGCGAAAAGTAGGATGTCACCGTTGTCGTACATCGCGTGCTTTCTGTTGGAGCTGTTGCCATGAATCGCGCTGGGACTTGGGCTTTGGTGGGGCGATGCGCTTCCGGTTGGACCATAGCAACGTAGTCCAATCATGCACGGCTCTCCGGTCTGGTTGGTGGCTCTGCTCACGGTTTGGATATTGGGCAAAAGTGTCGCCTACGAAAATGGCAGACATCTTCCTGCCTCGTTTTGTGACTATCCAAGTCGGGACCCAATCTCGAGGGAATGGAGTGGCTGGCCATGGGACAATTTGACCCGGTGAGCTTCCGATCAGGAAGCCATGAAAGTTTCCTATTTCTCCCTCGAGGTCCTCAAGGAGTTCTGCGGCTGTCAACGCGGCCTCTGGTATCACGCCTGCAACGTGAGGTCCGTAGACGGTGGGGCCGGTTATGCCTGGTGGTGCGGTATTGCCGGCTTGGTCTAGGAAATCCCCTGTTTGACCGGTTGGAAGAGCGAAGTCGCCAGTGAGGAAAATCGAGAGCCTATGGACGGTCTCTTGATGTCGCTTCGCTTCGATGACTATCCGTGTCTCTGTGGGCAAATCGTCCGGTAATGGGAATGAATCACGCTGTTCACAGGTGGAGATCTTTCGATCGTTGCAGAAGATTTCCACTCCTGGGGAGGCTCCTGTAAACGATATGGATGGCGGCGCGAATTCGAAGAAATCGTTGCTACGATCGGCATCGCTCCGGATGCCGCCGACTAACTTGATACGGATCCTCGATGGGGATGAGAGAATGGGGTATCTTCCTCTGACCCCGTGGTCGCTTGAAGCACCTCGGGACTCAGCGAGATTCCACCCGTCGGGCAACCCTGCTGTTATCGCGATCCTAGTGAATTGCGCACATTGATTGGTTGCCCAGCTCTCGAGGTGTCGCCACGCGGAGTCGGGGTAAAGAAGGTAGAACGGGTGCCCTAGTGGCAGGGATTGTCGCTCGACGAGACCCGAGAATCCTTCCGGTTCGGCGGTAGTGAGTATGCGCACGTCGCGGCTGGGCATTCTGAGTTGCCAGCCGTGGGATGATACCCTCATGGTGTGCGCTGCTGACCAGTCCAGCTTGCTGGCGTCCAGGACCTCGCCACTTTGGATCTCAGTCAAAGGAGTGGACCATCCACCGGCAAATTCCGTGGCTTCTAACGCGTCGTTTACCACTATGCCGTCTTCGGGGATGTCCCGGTTAAATCTGCAACGAATGGATGCCTTTGCTCTCCCGGATACGCGGTCGACGTTCAAGCATAGATGGAGCGCCCCCACCGCTGATTGTGGTGTGGCAGCGGTGCCTGGTGCATGAGTAATGGTGCCATCCCAAGCTGAGAGTTCGTCCGCGACGGTGTCGAGGAATGCCTCGTACAATTCTGGATCATGGCGTGTTTGGAGCAACTTCGTCGATTTAGCGCGCAATAGTCGTTGGCCCGTGGGGCTCCGGAGGGCTCTGGCCAGTTCTTCTATTGGTATTTCGGTCGCAGGGGTGAGCCCTTCAGCGTCGAATATATTGGGAAGGTCGCGGCGTTCTTGCTCAACTATCAAGGACTGGGACAGAGGGTACCCTATGTGGATGTGGGCGCCGATGCTGCGGGATTGGAAGATGCCGAGTTGGCCGCGTTGGTCGCGAACCGACCAATCTTCAAGGTCATCCCATAATTGGTGCATCTGGGAAAAGTGCGGAACGGGACCGCGTCGGCCGTCGTCGAATCCTAAGAGTTCCCATAATCGGGGGTAGTACGCGTGTGGTGCAAAATCTGCATCGAGGTCTCCAGCGAGTATGAAAAAGCTGAGGTAGCCGATGTAGGGCGGGAATTGCGGCGCTAGATCTCGCCAATTCTGGAAAGATTGGAGGGCGCGATCGCAAACCTGTTCGCAGTAACGCGGATTGGTGGGCGGGCCGGCTACCGCGACTCTAAAAGTCGCGAGTTCGGGCATTTCCCCCTCGAGCTCATTGATGAGGTCCGAGTTTACCTGGAGGTTGACGTTGCGGCCGGCCATGTCGGTATTGAAGAATCGGCGGGCCAGCCGGTCGTTCCATGTCTGGTAGGCGTTCATTTGTCGTGCCATTGGGCCGCTTGGCCGTATGCGCATAGGGTTTTGATGGGGCATTCCCCGCAGCGGGGAGCGCGTGCCTTGCATACGGCGGAGGCGAAATCCAACAATCCGTAGTTGTGCTCTTTGTAGCGTGTCTCGGGGAGAATGGTCTGCGCAACTTGCCACAAAGGTTTTGCTCTGCGAATGTCTTGCGGCGGGGAAGTCCCGATGATGCGGGAAAGGACGCGCGCGATACCGAGGTCGACAATTGGTACACGCTTGTTGTAGGCGAAACAGGAAACGGCGTGAGCCGTGTAAATGCCAACGTGGGGCAGGCTGAGGAGAGTTTCTGGGTCGTCTGGAACGTCACCACCGGATACCACGATTCTGGAGGCCAAGTCAACGAGTGCGTCAGTTCTCTGGTTGCCAAATCCAAGGGGAGCGATAATGCCCAATAGATCCCGCTTGTCGGCCAAAGCGAGATCTTGAACATCGGGGTATTTGTCGACAATTTCTGGCCAAACTCTGGCGACCTTCTCGGCGCGTGTTTGTTTGAGCGCGATCTCTGCGACGAGGAGATGAAATGAGCTGGTTTGCTCGTGGCGCCATGGGAGTGGACGACCATAGGTGGTGTAGAACCAGCAGAAGAAATCGCGAAGGATCGTCTGGGACGCATCCGTGCTAAATGGGTCCGATTTTTGGACGGCCGTCATATGCGGCGGTTCCCAAGAGCTACGGTGCCTAGTTTGCTTGCCGTAGAGATAGGGCATCGGCGATTTGGTTCCCGATAGCTTCGCCGAGGGGCGGTGGGACTGCGTTGGATACCAACTGGACCTGCTGGGTGAAGTTCCCCTCCAGATGGTAACCATGCGGGGGGAAACCTTGGAGCAACATAGCTTCGTAAATCGATAAACGCCGTCGGCCATCGGGATGAATATGCACTTCGTTGTGGCCGTACGCGACTGTGAAGCTGGGAGAATCCCACGAGAGGACTTTGAAACTTAGCCCTCTGCCATGGCCAGGTTTTAGGGTTCCGTCCTTGAATTTTTGAGACCGAGGTACCATAGCGACATGGTTGCGGTGGTACGGGACTTGATCTGGCTTCAGATTTTTAGCGTAGAACGTCGGTGGTGGCAAGTCGGCTATAACTTGGTCCACGTTCAACGGCTCTTGGTCGCCCTCGGTTAGTTCGAGGATGACCTCTGGATGTTTGCGCTTGTTGATGCCGGCGACGACCAGTCGTTTCCGGTGTTGGGCGATGCCGAAGGTTCCAGCGTCTAACAGCTTCGTGACGATGTGGAATCCGAGGTTGTCACATCGCTGGGTGAACCGGTCGAAGAGGGTCTTGTGCTTCGTATGGGCAAGGCCGGGTACGTTTTCCATTACGAAAAAACTGATGTCGAACTTGGTGAAGAACTCGCTGACGATCTCACCGTATTTGAAAAGGAGCTGCCGGCGGGGATCATCGTCGTCTTGGTGTACATTGGAACTGGAAAAGCCTTGGCATGGTGGGCCTCCGATTATGCCGACGGGCGAGCACCCTGGGTTGCGCTTTTCCCACAAAGCGGTAATGTGCGAGGGGGCACATTCTGCGAGGTCAACATCTTCGACCGCTACGCGTGGGTGATTGGCACGGTAGGTTTCCAAGGCTGCGGGGTCTTTGTCGATGGCAAGTAGGGGATGAAATCCAGCGTCCTGGAACCCAAGATCTAGTCCGCCTGCTCCTGAGAATAGGCTCAGTACCGGCGACCCCGTTGGAGGATCCTCAGATGAACAAGGGTGACCGTTGGGATGGATTTCCATCTATTCTGGTTGCCGGGGCTGCAGCCGGGGAGTTCACGTGGCGTGCGTTTGGGGTGGCATTTGGTGTGCTGCCGTCGTAGATGAGGTGGCTGGTTTGCCCGGAGTATATCAAAGGGAGTCGAGGAATACCTTTGAAAATAGATGATTTTTTTGGGTAGCGGTAAGGTGCCACGCCAGAGATCCGTTTTGGACTTGGCAAGTTGGGTTCCGGTGAGACAGGAGTGCAAGGTGGCGTGGCGGAAGTCGCTGCCGACGTTGATGGGGAACCTTCCAGCTTCTTGTGGGTGTCGGTGGCTCACTGAGGCTTCCCGTATGTGAGGAAGGGGTCGCTGACGATAATCGACCAAGGTAGGCCGTCCAGCCTATGATGATGCAGCGGCAGTTGGTGCGGCGGCCGAAGGCGAGAGGCTGGCGGCTATCGCCTTAAACGTGCTCGAGGGCTGAGGTGAACAGCTTCTGTACGCCCTCGTGGACGTAGCCATCTTCCCGCATGGCTCGGACGGATTCCAGCATGGCGCGAAGTTCGTCGGCCTGCGGTGGGACTTCGGCAGTCAAGGCGCGGATTAGTTCGGTTGTTGTTATGGGTTCCGTTAAGCCGCTTGGTCGGCGAAGTTGGGTGGTGGTATGTGCAGAGCTTCCTCGATCTGGGCTAGGCGGGTGTAAGCCTCGGCGATCAGATGGGTGAGCGTACAGATCTATTGGGGTGTTGCCTTGGTCCTGAACGCTTCCCGGCGGGCCCTGGTCCGGCTCTCGGCGATGCGTTCCACGCAGGTCGGGCATGTGATCTTGCGGAGTGGCGTGTGGAAGTCGAAGTCGTCGTGGATCAAGCCGTCAGCTGCTGGAGCGATGAGCTGAATGGTGTACCGGTCGCCGGTCTTGGCGGCTATGGATTGAGGCCGACGCTGGAGCTGCTCCCGGGGACCTTTCTGGTCGGCGGGGCAGGTTACGACGAGGCAGTCGCCTCTGGCGCGCAGGACGGCGTGCTCGGCGGCTTTGAGGATGCGGCGGTGATCGCCGTCTGCGGCTTTGGGGTAGTCGAGTTCCCAGGTGCTGGGCGGATCCGTTTGCGTTACGGTCACTGGTGGTCCCCAGTCGCCGTAATGGATGGTGATCGTGGTCATATTGGTTGCCTCGTGGTGTTGCCGTTCAAAAGTCGCTGGTCTGACCGTGGGGTGCCGTATTTGGCTCGTCGACACGATCGGGGCAATCGGCGGCGGTAATGTCGCAGAAGCGACATTCTTGAAAGCTGGGCGTCGGTTTGGGCGGATTCGGATTGGCGAGGCGTCGGATAGTCGAACCGAGCTGGTCGATGAACTGACCAGGTAGAGCGCCTCTGGGTACGCGGGCAATGCGAGACGGGTAGACGACCTCGCCGGCCAGCCTGGCGTGGCGGAAACGCTCTGGTAGTGCTTTGGGTAGTGCGTACTGGTAGATCTTGAGCTGGACGGCGTGCCAGGGTTGTTCCTGGCCGGTTTTGACGTCGATGATGAGGGCGTCGTCGCCGCGGTCGACGATCAGGTCGGGCCGGCCGGCCAGGGTGGCGGTGCGGCCGCTCAGCCTGAAGCTGTTCTGGGCTTCGATGTAAACGTCGTAGCCGCGTTCTTCCCAATCGGCCTTTTGCTGTTGCAGGAGAGCGGTGTGGTCCAGCAACCATTGGGCTTGGTCGAAGTCGTTGAGTTGCTTGGCCCAGTCTTGGTAATGGGCCTTGAACCAGACAGCCCACTCGCAGGATCGCTCGCCGGTGAGGAGGCGAGGGAGCCAGGTGGCCCAGATGTAGGGCTGTTCTCGTTGTTGGGGCACTGCACGGCTCCGTAAAGAGGAGTAGCCGTGGTCGGCTCCATTAGATGGTATGCGCTGAACATTCAGGCAGGCAATTGCCTGCTGTCATCAAAAATTCGTTGGTGCAGTTGGGTGCCGGAGAGTGAGAGATTCTGGGTGATGACGTCTGGTGGAACTTGGCAGGATCTCTGCCGAAAAAAGGTGGCGGTCTGGCGCATGGTGTGGATATGAGAAAACCGCGGACTTTGAGCCCGCGGTGTGTCCTGGAGGATTCGGGTGGAGCCCTGACCGTTGGCGGGTTTTATGGTTTGATCGGTGGCATTACTCTAGAGTGGTGCCGTGGCGGTCGCGTTGGTAGTGCCGGGCTTTCATCTGCCGTCGTTTCTCAGTGCAGTCTGCGCAATGTACGCGTCCGGGTCGGGCTTGGTTGCGGCAGTCGACGCAGAGGCCCAGTTCCTTGCGGCGTTCTCGATGACGCTTGCTGTAGTCGCGCCGGTCTTGGCGTGCTTGTTCGTGGGTTGGTGGGTTGCCCCTGGTTCCTCTGGAATAGCGCCCATACGGGTTTCCGGGCTGGGGCTGGAACGGGGGTAAAGGCAAGACGTACTCGAGAGTACGTCTTGTCGTAAATTCTGGTGGAGACGGGGGAGAGTCGCACTCCCCGTCCAGAAACTTCCCTGATCGGATATGCTACAAGCGTGTTCGGCGATTTAGTCTCGCTGCTGAGGACTCCCGCCGACGGGATTCCTCAACCGCCAGCCGATAAAGTCTATGGCCTCGGGTATCGGCGTCCCTGAGGTAGCATCCCGGAATGATTGTACGTCCGCTTCCCAGCTTCCGGACCTACTGGTGGCAGACGTAGCCGCGACTAAGCGGCTAGAGCGAATTCACGTTCGCCAGTTACTTTTTCGCCACTGTTTTTACGAGGGCAGCAGCAACCTCGGCCTGCAATCCGTCAGAAACCGCTCCTGTCGAACCTACGCGTCCCCATTCTGATTTGCCGCCAAACTATGGCGACGTGACTGTTTAATCATAGCACTCGGCGCGGTGCGCGGCAAATTCAATGCTGATGGTCAGGAGGCGATTTCGCTGCTCCGAACTCCGCGATCGACGAGTCGGACATCGGCGATAATCTATTGTCGTTTGGACTCTCCGGTAACAATACTGTCGTTTTGACATCATTCGGATAAGGCCATGCACTGCCGACGCCAGCAAAACGGCCCCGGTGGAGCTGACACCGAAGCCGTGGTCGATGGGGAATTGCGGTCCGCATGGACACGGGGTCGAAAAAAACAGATTATGATCCAGGAGGAAAAGGATGAGACGTAAGGTATCTGCGTTGATGGGAGCAGTGGTCCTGTTGGCGGTGGTGGTGGCGACAGTGGCGGCTGGTGGAGACTCGCCGCCCAAGCCCACGGGTTTGCCCGATGGCGGTGTGCTGCCCGATCCCGAATCAGTGCCCGCAATATCATCGGGTCTGACGGATCTCAACGACCGCGGCATGTGGGAAACGCTCACGCCGTACGTGAACGGCACTCCCCTGGCCCTTCCCGAAGATGCCCTGCTGGACGGCATGGTTGCCAAGAGGCACGCGACGGTCGCCGGACCCGAAGGACTGTCTCCGTTGCCCCTGCCGTTTTACACCATTGTCCGAGACGGGGAGGTGGCGAGTGTGTCGGCCGCGACCGGCGAATTCCAGATCGGAGCAGACCACCAGGACAAATTCCAATTCTTGGTCGACCAATTGGGGCGGGACAAGATGCAATTGGTCGAGACCGAATTCTACGAGAAGCGTTGGGGGCCGTTCCGGGCCGATTACCAGCAGGACGGAGAATAACCGATGATAGGAAAGTTGCTGATTCCACGTTTGCTCGTTCTGGGTGTCTTCGTCTTGATGCCGGGCACCAGTTGGGCGCGCCATTACACGTACATGCAAGGAGAACCCCGACGACCGACGCCCGTATGGTCGCATCCACGAGTGGAACGGGACGTTCGTTAACTGGGCGAACGGCGACCATGACACCCTGCGGTAGGACGACGGTCCGTCCAATGACACCTGGACCGTGGGCAGGTCGGGCTGTGGCACCTTTTGGTCGTTTGAATGTCTTTGGTACCGTGACCCGAACGTGAACGTGAGGAATCATGCAGTGCGCAGGATTTGGGACGGCAACGATTCTGACAGTGGCCGTCACACCGTGTTCATCAAGGTAAATCTGAACCCGTAACGATTGCCCGGTGATGCACGCCCTTGGCATGACGCGCCGGGTCGCCGCAGTTTTGGCCGCGGCGACGCTGTTGTTGGTGTCCGGCTGTGATGGTCCCGCGCCGGAGAATGGTGGGCCTGCGGAGACCGGTTCCGACGATGTTGCTGCCGTCATATCCCGGTTGTCCGACAGCATGAAGGCCGAGCATTCCTATCGTGTGGACGGTTTGATCGAAATTTACGACGGGGGAGGTTATCTGGACAGGGCGATTTCCGTGAGTGGCGATTACGTCAGGCCGGACCGTCTCAAACTGGACCTTGAGGGCCACGAGGATCTTGAGAAAGGCGTAACTCACCAGACGGTCATCATCGGCGATCGGGCTTACCATAGGGAGCGCCATGCTCCCGGCATACGCGGTCGCACCGAATGGGAGGAATTGAGCCTCGGGATGGTGGATCCGTCGTATCTGGGCGACATCCCGGATCTGACGTTGAGCTTCGAGGATTATCTGTCCAGTGTCACTTGGACATCGGTGGAGGCTTTGGACGATGGCGCGCGGCTCAGGGGGTGGACGGGTGTTGAAGGCAGCAGAGTGGTGGTCTATCATCATCTGGTGGTGCATGATTACGAGTTCCCGCCGAGGGATGCCCTGCGGCATTGGGTGGACACGTTGGAGATAGTGACCGTCGCCCATGGCGGATCGGGTGGCACGGTGCTCCGGATGGCGCGGTACAGGTTTTCGCTGTACCTCAGTCCGCTCGAAGTACGGGAGCCGCGCATCAAGTAACAGCGTTTGGGGGCTTGGTGTGGCTCCCGTTGTGAAGGGAAAACCCAGGCACGACACAAGACACCCCCTAGAGTGTGGGGGGGTGTCGCGTCGTCTTTGGTCAGGTGATCCGCGTGATGGTGTGTCCTTTCTTTTCAGCTACGCTGCATTGCTCCGAAGGTTCCTGGACCTGTTGATACGCGTCGGTCGGCGGAGAAGTCATGATCTTCTGGAGGAGCTTATACCGCGTCCTCCGCCGGACGTTCTATTACTCCGGTCGCACGGGTCGCGATGAATTCTGGTGGTGGATGCGGGTGCTGTTCCGCGCTGTACTGGTGTGGTTCGTCGCCATGGTGGTTATCATGTTGATGGTACGGTCAGGGCCGGTTCGCATCACGTTGGTGTCGGTACTAGTGGATTTGGGCGCCCTCGTTGGTCTTGTGGGCTTCCTTCCTACCTTGTCCCTCACTGTTAGACGTCTTCATGACACCGGCAGGAGTGGCGGGGTAGTGTTAGCCTGGTTGGTGCTTCCGTTGGTCGCTTGGATTGTCTCCCTTGGCATCGGTTTCGTGACCCTCGGCCTCGCACTTGCTGGGCTTGACCCGTCCGTTGCCGTTATCGCCTTTTACGCATCCCTGGGCGTCGCCGTTGTCGTCACCCTCGCCATGGCTTGTTGGGCCATCTGGTGGCTCCAACAGGACGGGAACGACGGCCCCAACCCTTTCGGAGACGTGCCGCGACAAGTAAGCTAAGGTCGGGTCTCGTATTCGTACACCGAAATGCAGGGGAGTTCGTCATGTGGGTTGGCGATGGCATCATAGGGTTGGTAGTTGGGGCTTTGCTCGCGATCAGCATTCCGGTCGTTATCATCGTTGGCATCGCGATACGCGTCTGTGTCATGCGCGGCGTTCATGCCGACATCATTGCCCCGTTTGCTTGCTTTATGATGATAGCTGCGCTGGCGGCAATCATCGGATGGCATTTCGTTCTCTATCGAAAGAAAGTTGAGATACCTCTCCACACTGGCGCAGGACAGCGATAATTTTCTGCCCTGCGGCTTTTGCGTGACGAATTTCCACATGAGTTTCAAATGACTGGGTTCCCCGGGTAAGGCGGATTGTCTCGGTCAACCAAATGACAAGATCCATCGATTCGGTTGTTGATTTCAGCCTCGCACACGCCGACGTTGAAGTAGCGAAATCGGCTCTGATGGTCAGGGTTTTCTCGCGATTACTTCGCCAAAGGCAATGGCGCCCACCGCGCCGGGGGCGTCCTTGAAGTTGTCCATGTCAATCAGCCACTGGTCAAACTGCTCCTGCGTCGCCAGCCCGAGTTGTATGGCAGCTGCCACCACGCGGGGCATAAAGAACCAGTCGCCGATGAACGCTCGCAGGAAGGCCACGTCGGCCGGAGCGCTGAACACCTCGAAGGACGCGCCGGCCTGAACGTCGCCGAACCCCGCTTCCAGCAGCGTGCTCTTCAGTTCCCGCCCCATCTGAGGGTGTCCGCCGTTTGCGGCCAGCAGATTGCCGAAGGTTGCCCAAGCCGCCGGCGTATGCTCGCTGCTGGGCTCCACAAAGGACGATGCTACAATCATTTCCCGGCACGCTACGACGCCGCCCGGCTTGAGCACCCGCTTTACCTCTCGAAGCGCGGCCTGCGTATCGGGCACGTGCATCAGCACCGCGTGGCAGTGCGCGGCGTCAAAGGAGTTGTCTTCAAAGGGCAGTTCATACACGTTGCCCACGTGGAAGGTGATATTGTCATGTCCGCCGGCAGCAGCAGCGGAGCGCGCCAACTCTATCTGCGATTCCTCCATGTCTATGCCGTGGGCTTCCCCCGGATGCACCGCCGACGCTAGCCCCACCGTGATGGTGCCCGGTCCGCAGCCGAAGTCCAGCACTCGCATACCGGATCGGAGGTGCGGCAGCAGGTGGGAGGCGTGGGTCTCGGCGTTGCGCCGGTCCAGCAGTTGCAGAAACTCGGGACTGTAACCCATGGTGTATTCGTGGGTCTGCTCTGTTGGTTGAGACATATCGTGTCCTCCATCTGGATTATTGCACCGTCAGTATCATGCTCTTTCCAGCGTAATTGACCCCGGACGCTCTGGCAAGCAGGTTGCTACCGCGCCGGCGGCGGGGTACTATGGCCGCACTTCGGGCTCTCGGGCCTTTCATCCCAGGTGAACGCATGGCGATATTCCGACTCTATACCGGCCACGACGGACAGTCGCACATCGAAGAGACCAGCCTGGCCGACCATCCGGAATTGGGCGATGCGCAGGCGGCGCAGTCGATCAACTTCCGGGAATGGCCGCCCGGACACTTCATCGACTGGCACCCGGCGCCGCGTCGGCAGTACATCATCTCCCTTCGCGGCGAGATCGAGATCGGGCTAGGCGACGGCACCACGTTCCGCTACGGACCGGGAGACGCGCGCCTGGTGGAAGACACCACCGGACAGGGACACACCACCCGCGTAATCGGCGATGTTCCCAGTCTCACCGCCGTAATTCCCCTCGCCAATTGATCCACTAACCATTCACTTCAACACACAGGAGGCTATCCTCATGGGACAGATAGTGCGCGTTTACACCGGCGACGACGGCGAGAGCCATTTCCAGGAACTCACGCCGGACCAGTTCGCCGACATTGCCAACAACGTCGGGCCTGGCGATATCAACGTCAACCGGCGGGAGTCTCCCAGCTTCTCCGATTACCACAACGCGCCCCGGCGGCAGTACGTGGTCAATCTCAACGGCATCGCCGAGTTCGAGGTGGCCGACGGCACCAAGGTGAGGATGTTTCCGGGAGACGTTCTGGTCGCCGAGGACCTGACCGGACACGGACACATCGCCCGCAGCATTGGGGACGATTTCCGCGTCTCCCTGGCCGTTCCCCTCGCCGAGGGCTAGACCGCAAGCCAGGAGGAATGGCGCGATGATTATCCGCATCTACGACGGCGACGACGGCGAATCTCATTTCGAGGAGTTGACCGCAGACCAGTTCGCTGAAATCGCCAACGACGTTGGCCCCGGGGACATCACGGTCGGGCAGCGACCTCCAGGCTGGTGGCAGGATTACCACACTGCTCCCCGCCATCAGTACGTTGTGTTCATGTCCGGCGGGGCTGAGATAGAGGTCGCCAGCGGCGACAAACGCCGGTTCGGCCCCGGCGACGTGCTGGTCGCTGAGGACCTTACCGGACACGGGCATATCATTCGCAACGTTGGCGAGGAACCCCGGGTATCGCTGGCCGTGCCTTTGAAGTGATGTGATCTGACCGGAAACCGCCGAAACTGCATCGGGGGCGACGGCAATGTCGCCCCCGTCAGCGTCGTGCGTTGGACGCTCCTGCCAGCAGCCGTTGCAGGTGGATCAACCCCTGTTGCTGTCGTGCGGTGCGGGCCACTCGTCCCCATTCCGACGGCTGCAACGCTGATGCCAGTTCCCGGGTGATCTCGTTCTCGGTGAGCTTTCCGTACCTCCGGTACAGCTCCAACATCGCGCTCGATTTGCCCGCTTCCCCGGCGAGCGACGCCAATCCGTGCAGAAACGGCAGCGCCGCGTTGACGGCAATATCCCTGGCCCGGCCGGGTCCAATTAATGCGGCTTCATGTTCCACGCCACCACTCACGCTCAATGCCCGGGTCAGCATGGACGGGTTGCCTCGAGCTGCCACGTTCGCCAAGCCGGCCAGCAGGTCCTCATGGGCGAATCGGTCCAACAGTCCGGCTGCCCCGGCAACCCTACGGCGTGGGTGATTGGATGGACGCACCCGAAACAGCTTCCACTGGGCAGCATCCAACGGTGGCCCCAGTTTCGCGGGGGTTCGGCGCCAGCGGTTCGGCCGCTGGTATTTGCCGAACCCGGCCAATCCCAGCAGCGTGGTGCTCAACGCGGCGTTCCGTTCGCTTTCCGGGGTGCCACGCGCCATGTCTTCCAGCGCGTGGATGGGAGCGGCTATCGCCAATTGCAGAAACGCGTGCTGGTTGTGCCGGTAACCCAGCGCTTCGCAAATTGATTCCCACAGGGTTTGGGCCGGATCCGCCTCCAGCATCAGCCGTTGCAGCACACGGCTCCTGCCGAGAAACCGTTCGTCGCCAGCCCGGTTGAGCAGGGCGGCCATCCGTTCCGCCGTGTTCGGTTGCCGGTAGCCGTGTCCTTCCAACAACCGCCAGAGATGATCCCTCACTTCGTCCGGCGAATCCTCCATTGGTGGATCATCCAGCAGGCCGCGCAGCGCAACCAACGGAGGTTTCCCACCACTGGCCGTCCCTGAATGTGGACCGGCCGTTTCCAGAGCGACATGCAACGTCACCCCGTTGTAGTTGGGATCCGCGTGGTGGCCGTGGGATCGCCAATCCTGCTGTCGCAGGTGCACCTCCACGTCACCTTGCACGAGGCCCTGGTCTTCAACCAGCAGCAGGGCGTTTCGGAAATCGGGGCCCGCGGTGACTCCCGGACGGCCTGGGTAGAGCACTCTGATCCGGTTTCCGCGTTCGGTTCTGAGCGCCCGGCTCCGTGCGGCCCGACGCTGCCACAGGCGCGCCAGCTGTTTTTCCGTGATGGGCGGCAGCGGATCTTGCGGATCGACGCCGGACAGTTGCCGGCCGATGTCAGGTTCGCCCGGATCGTTGACGTTCATGGATGACAACCTGTGGCAGGTGTACCACCCGTCGGCGTCGTCCGTCCATCGCTCGGTGTCAGCAATCGCCGGCGTTGTCAGTTATGAGCGGTATCGGCCGCGCTGCCGGTGTTAGAATGCGCCAATTCTCGGCATCTGGAGGGACTATGGCTGCCAGCAAGATTACCATTGGCAACGTTGAGATCGCCTCGTTGTCGGACGGCCTACTGGAGTTCGACATCTGCAACTTCTTCCCGGACATACCGGCGTCGGACTGGGAACCCTTCCACGACCATCTGACCCCCGACCGCAAGGTGAGCTTCAACCTCGCCTGTTTCCTGGTGCGCTCGGAGGGCAAGAACATCGCCATCGACACCGGGCTGGGAGCCAAGGACACCCCCGAAACCCCTTGGGGCGAACTGCTGGACGACATGTCGCGCAACGGAATATCTGCGGACGAAATCGACGCGGTGGTGATGACCCATCTGCACCGCGACCACGTCGGCTGGAATACCGTCCGCGATGACGGCGGCAACCTGAAGCCGACGTTTCCCAACGCCCGGTACTACTTCAGCAAGGTCGATCTCGACGCCAGCCATGACCCGGCGTTGCAGCCCGACCGGTTCCCCAACGCGCCCGATTGCGTGTGGCCCCTGGTCGACATGGGCCTGGTGGAGTTGATGGAAGGCGAGTTCAGCATCACCGGCGAGCTGACCACGCTGCCCACCCCCGGCCACACCCCGGGCCACATGAGCATCATGATCAACTCTGGCGGCGAGCGCGCCCTGGTTCTGGGCGATGTGCTGCACAACACGTCGCAGATCCAGCAGACTCACTGGGCATCCCGCGCCGACATCATCCCGGAACAGGCCATCGCCACGCGGGAATCGGTGCTTGACCGTCTCGAAAGCGAGGGCATCCCGGTGGCGGCGGTGCATCTCCCCGCGCCGGGGTTCGGCAAGATCGTCCGCTTGCAGGGCCGGCGCTATTGGCAGGCCATCTGAGCGGTTTCCCCTTCAGAGCGGCAGCGCTGCCAATGTACACAGGGGCGAATGATCATTCGCCCCTATTTTGTTTCTGACATGAACGGCACTGGTGAACACGCTCCCGGCCAGGGGAGGATATTTTACGGCTGGGTCATCGTCGCGGCCATGTTCGCCATCAACTTCTCGACGATGGCGACGGGCACGCTGAACTACGGGCTTTTCGTCCTGCCGATGCAGCGGGATCTGGCTCTGTCCCGCGCGACCTTCGGGTGGATGCAGACCACTCGTCGCCTGGCCACGGGCGTGTTCAGTTTTGCGGTGGGATGGCTGATCGACCGCTACGGACCGCGGGCTTACATACCGGTATCGGCGGTTCTGATCTGCGCGTGCCTAATGCTGGTGAGTTTCAGCAGCCATTCGTGGCAGCTGATCCTGTTCTTCGGCCTCATCGGAGCGTCTGGTCTGGCCGCGCCTAACGGCATCGTGACGTCGGTGCCGGTGGCCAAGTGGTTCGTCCGCCGACGGGGTCGCGCGTTGGCGCTGGCCGGAGCCGGTCTGGGCATCGGCGGCATCGTGCTGCTGCCGGTGACCCAATGGCTCATCGACGCCTACGGATGGCGGGGTACTTGGCGAATCCTGGCGCTGCTCTTCTTGGTCATCTCCGTGCCGGCGGCGGCTTTGTTCTTGCGGCGTCAACCCGAAGACATGGGCCTTCGAGTGGACGGCGGCCCGCCGACGGACTCGTCAGACCCGGGTTCCGCCGTATCTCCGGCCCAGCCGGCCGACCCGGAAGTGATGTGGACGGTGCGGGAAGCCTTTCGGACCGGAACCATGTGGAAACTGATCGCCGTTTTCGCCTTGTCCGGAGTGGCCCAGGGTGGAGCGAGCTTTCACCGGATCCCGTACTTCGTCGAGAAAGCCTACGACCCGTTGACGGTTTCCTGGTCCTTCGCCGCCGACGCCGGCGGAGCTGCCGCGACCTCCCTGGTGGCCGGATGGTTGGCCGACCGCATCCCCACGCGGTTCCTGGCCGCCGCCTCGTTCTCCGGTTTCATCATCGCCATCCTGCTGATGATCTACGTGTCATCCGTGGCGACGATGTTCCTGTCCACCATCGTATTCGGCTGTTCGGTGGGCGTCGGCATGATTGTGCACACTTACATCTTCGCCGCCTACTACGGCCGCGCCTTCCTGGGAACCATCCGCGGCATCGTGATGCCGATCAATCTGCTGTCCGCCGGTCTCGGCGCCCCGCTGGTCGGCTACCTGCACGACTACTCCGGTTCGTACCTGCTGGCCTGGTGGACGCTGTTGGGCATCTACGGATGCTCGGCAGCGCTGATACTCACAGCGCTGCCTCCGCGCAAGGAGGCGAGCCTTGGCATGGTTGCCGGTTAAACTACGGTACGCTAGCATGACGGCCGGATGGAGGTGAGCGCGATGACGGACGCTGATCGAACCGATACCACTGAGGCGGAGCAACTGGACCTGGCTGAGGAATTCTACGGGAAGGAGTTGCTACCCAAACTACTGCCCACGGCGAAGGGTCAGATTCTGGTGCTGGACATCAAAACCTACGACTACGAAGTTGACGCGGACTTGGAGGTGGCGTCTGACCGTCTGCAAGCCCGCCGCCCGGGCGCGTTCGAGTTCGCATTTCGCATCGGCTGTCCGGCGGTCTTTACTCTGGGGCGAAAATACGACGTAATCGAAATATGATTTCCGGAAGGGTTAACGAACGACACGAGGCAATCATCCCGGTTCAAATGCGCGGCAGCAACCGCCAATTTGAGGTAGTCATTGACACCGGGTTTCAGAGGGGCCATTTGATGCTGCCCAGAGCCGTGATCAGTCAACTCGGCTTGCGACGGGAAAGGATGATACGCTTCAGGTTGGGGGACGAACGGGTTGCGCGCATTGCTACCTACCGCGGTGAGGTAGTCTGGCACGACGGCTTCAAGCGGGTCAGGGTTTTGGAATCGGAAGAATTCTATCTGGCCAGCGCCGATTTGCTGGCCGGGAGCCGCGTCTGCATCGACATGACTCCCGGCGGCCCCGTAACTATTGACGAGATACCGGTGCCGTGAGGGCGGCGGCCTACCGTCCCTGCCCCCGGTCCAGATAGTCTTGGGCCGAACCAAGGCCCTCCAGCGCCAGGCCGTAGCCCAGGATGTCGTGCAGCACTCCCTTCAGTTGGTGCGTCAGCAGCACCCGCGAGTAGCGCAGCACCAGGCGCGGCTGTTGAGCCAGTTGCCTTGCCAACTCCCAGGCCCGGGGCAGCAGTTCGTCCGTGGGCAGCACCTCAGCCACCAGCCCGAACTCCCGCGCCTTTTCCGCGTCGAGCATCTGGCCGGTCAGCAGGAAATAACGGCCCCGGTTGATCCCCAGCAGCAGCGGGTAGATGATGTGCATCCCGTCGCCCGGGGTCAGTCCGCTCATGAAGTGACCGGAGTCCTGGAAGGTGGTGTGCGGCGCAGCCAGGACAATGTCGCTGAGCAGCGGCAGTTCCGAATGACGCAACGCCGGTCCGTTGATGGCCGCGATGATCGGCACTTCGATGTTGAGCAGGTTGCCTAGCAGGTGCTTCCCTTCCCAGTAGGTGGCATCCCACTGCTCCGGCGTGCGTCGGGGCACGGTATCGCTGCTGCCGGCCGGTCCGGTGAACCCGTCGCCGGCGCCGGTCATGATGATCACCTTATTCTCCGGGTCGGTTCCAATGGTGTGAAACACCTCCGGCAGCTCGGTGTGCGGGCCGGCGCCCCACTGGAGGGTGTCGCCGTCGCTGTGCAGCGTCATCTGGAGGATGCCGTCCTCGTGCTCGAATTTGGCAAACTGGAATCGGTTCTGGTAGTCCTCAAACCGCGCCATGACCATCTCCTTTTCTCACTTCGGTTGCGGTCAAGTATAATCAATTCACTCCGCTGCAATTGCCTGCCGACAAAGTGAGAAATTTATGACCACAAAAGATTATGCTCGCGACGCAGCCATTCAGCGAGCGCAAGATTTTTACAGCTCGGAACTGAGCCATAAACTGGAGCCCGCGGCGTTGGGCAAGTATGTCGTCATTGACGGCAACTCCCTTGACTACGAAGTGGATGCGAGCATGATTGTGGCTACGGTTCACCTGCAAGACCGTCAGCCCGACGCCAGGATAGCAGTGTTCAAAATCGCCGACGATTTTGATTGGCTTACGCGACCACGGCGGGATGCTTCATGTCCCGGAGGGGCCGCCGGGGAGTTCAATGAAGATTTCGGCGAGAGGAATGCTCCACCTGAAATTAGCCGCAGTACGGCCTCACTGGAAGCCGAAAATTTTTACAACACGGAACTGCGCGCCCAATTGGAGCCGGCACACACCGGCAAGTACATCCTCATCACAGGAGAAACTCATGACTACGAGATAGATAGTGACCCCATTGTGGCGGGAGTTCATTTGCTGGACCGGCAGCCTGACGCGGAAATGTTCATGTTCTGCATCGGTTGCGACAGCCACCAAATCGTGTTTCACGGCTTGAGGCTCTACATATAATGATCACAGGTCGTGTCAACGAACGTTACCAAGCGACCATTCCCATTGAGATCGCAATCCCGACAACCTCGGATCTGCGCCCCTATGCCGCGATTATTGACACCGGGTTAGACCACTTTCTAATGATCCCTCGGGCTGTGATTATACAGTTGGGCTACCGCATAACGGGAACTGACGAGATGGTAATGGGCAATGAGCAGCGGCATGAATTCGGCCGCAGTTACGTAGCCATACTTTGGGACGGCGAACCCAGAGCCGTTCCCGCGCTGGTATCCGAAAGCTAAACCCTCGTGGGTGTCCGCCTGCTGGCCGGCTACTATCTGACCGCCGCCATGGTTCCCGGCGGTCGGGTAACTCTCACCAAACTACCATGATCCTGGTTTTTATCGGTACTGCGAACATGACCGCTTACAACTTCAACATCGGACCACAATACCTGCCCGACGCGTCGTCCGGCGATGTCCCGCCCCTGGACCGCCGGCCGCGAACCATGTTCCGGTCGCCACGCTGCTCCGACATCGATCAGCTGGATGCGGACATCGCGTTCGTCGGCATGCCCTTCGACCAGGGTACATTTGGACGCCCGGGCGCACGCTACGGCCCCGACGCGCTCCGTGACGCCCCGCGGGCTTATTCGTACCTCGACCCCTACGGGCGCGGACAGGACGCCGAGGGATTTTTCGACGCCGACGCCGGTGACGAGTTGCTTCGAGGCGTCACCATGGCGGATTGCGGCAACGTAACGGTGAACCCCTCCGACGTGGTGCACAACTTCGAGCGTTTGGCCGGCGTGGTGGCGCGGATCGCCGGGCGCGGCGCGTTTCCCGTGATCCTCGGCGGCGACCACGCGATCACCTTCCCGGCCGTGGCCGGCCTGGGCCGTTTCGCTCCGTTGGACATCGTGCATTTCGACGCGCATCTGGACTACACCCACGACTACCAGGGAACCCGGCTCACCCACGGCAGCCCGATCCGTCGCTGCCATGAACTGGAACACGTGGGCTCCATTTCGTCGGTGGGCATCCGCAGCGTGCGTCGCGCTCCCTACGAAGAAGCCATCGCCCACGGCAACACTATCATCAGCACCCGCCAGTTCCGGGAAACAGGCCCCGAAGCCGTTGCCCAGATACTGCCCGTTGGGTCCAATCTGTACATCACTTTCGACGTGGACGTCCTTGACCCGACACAGGCGCCCGGCACTGGAACCCCCGAGGTGGGCGGCCTGTATTACGAGGAGTGCCGCCGCTGCCTGACCGCGCTGGTGAACCGCTCCAACCTGGTTGCCTTCGACGTGGTGGAGGTCGCGCCGCCATACGACGTGTCCGATTTGACCGTGCAGGTGGCCGCGCGACTGATCGCGGACGTCCTCGCCGCCCGTTTCCCTTCCCGGTGACCGGCCTCCACCAGTGCACGATTCCTCGCTGCTGGTCAACTCGTCGGAGTTCGTAGCCGCGGTAGAGCCGGCTATCTGGCGCGCGCGCCGTCGCGTGCTATTCCAGGTGATGACCTTCGAACTGGATTCGGTGGGCCGTCATTTTTGGGACCTGCTCGTCCGTTCGCCGGCAGAAGAAAAGGTGCTGTGCGCCGACGCCTTTTCCACAGTAAAAATCAGCGATGACCTGATCTTCAGCCCCAGATTCCTCTCGGATCCGGAGTTTCGCCGGGAGGTGCGCGATACGCGCCGTCTGCTCCGCCTGGCCGAACGCGACGGCGTGCGCATTGTCGTCACCAATCCTATGGGCTGCCTGTGGCGCAAGTTCCCCTTTCGCAACCACAAGAAGATGATGGTCGTTGACGACCAGGCATTCCTGGGCGGCATCAACCTCAGCGAGCACAATTTCCAGTGGCACGACCTGATGATGCGCACCGGATGCCCGACTCTGGTTGACGCGCTGGCGCAGGACTTCTACGACACGCTGAGCGGAGTAAACTCGTCGCGGACTGTGTCAACGCCGCTGGGCAAGCTGTACTTCCTGGATGGCCGCCGCAGCCGAAACCAATATGAAGACCTGTTCGCCACCATGGAGCGGGCCGAAAGATCTGTCGACGTGATCACGCCTTACGTTTCTGACCCTTTGCTGGGCCGCCTCGCGCAACTTCCGCCGTCCGTCCGCGTTCGGGTTATCAACCCCGCGCGCAACAACAAGGCCATCCTCCAGCAGGAGTTGTTCCGAGCCGCCTCCGGTTCCAACCTCGAGATATGGTTATATCAACCCGAAATGTGCCACGCGAAAGCGGTGCTGATCGACGGGACGCAGCTCATGCTGGGCAGCTGCAATTTCGATTTCGTAGCCTACGACCTGCAACAGGAAGTTGTGCTGTGCACGGACAATCCCGCGTTGGTGGAGCAGTTTCGCGACCGCGTCCTGGCGCCGATGCTTGCGGAGAGCGTCCCGGCTGAATCCGCTCCGGCCCGCCTGTACCACCGGGCTGGCTTTGTCGTGCCCCTCTCCCGGTGGTACGTCAGCCTGCTCAGCCGCCTGCCGCGTTGAACATCGCCCGGAGTTAGGTCCGGATCGATGCGCCCAGTGGCGCGATCTTCGGAATGTTTATAGAGCCTGTTGACATTTCCCGTCATTCCGGCTTTCGCCGGAATCCAGAGAGTACACAACAAGCCCAACGTCCCCGTTGCTAGCTTTCATAGGTTCCTGCCCCGTATCAAGTACGGGGTGACGTTCTTTCGCAGGAACGACGGTGTGATTCTCAAAATGTCAACGCGGTCTAAATCGGCAGCTTGGGCTCGTCGCCGTCGGGCACGTCGATGTCGAACGCGTTGGCGTTGAAGGCGAGCAGCGAGTAGTAGCCAAACAGCGTCGTCAGCTCCGTCAACCCCAGGGCGCCGAACTGGTCGATGGCGGCCTGGAAGGTCGCATCGGTGACGCGGTGGTTGTTGAACAGTTCGGTGGCGTAGTTCACCACTGTCTGCTCGTCCGCCGGCAATTGCGGCAACGCTTTCCGGTCGCGAAGGTTGTCCACGAACTCTGCGCTGATGCCCTGCTCCTTGGCTCGGACGGAGTGGGCGAACCAGATGTACTGGCAATCCATGTTGCGCGCCGTCAGGATCATCGCCAGTTCCTGGATCTTCTTGGGTAGCGAGGACTCGTCCCGCAGGTAGTTGACGAGATAGTTGGATCGCCGGCGCATCTCAGGACTGTTGATCATGGCGGACCCGGGGCCGCTGGAAACCACTCCGCCGGAACCGGCGGTCTCATGGTCGAATGCCTCTCGGAGTCCCTCCGGGACCTGGTCACGGGTCAAAATGGACGTTCGCATGTTTGCCTCCCAGTGCTTTTGGGCCAATATAGACGGGCTGACGATTGCGCAGCAAGTGGCGCTCCCTGCATGTCGGAGTTGACTCGCTCCGCTCATGGTGAGCCTGTCGAACCATGCACCACAGGAACGGGCGTCCTTCGACAGGCTCAGGACGAGCGGAACAGTCCAAACCATGTAACTCCGGGAAGGCCCCGTCCGGGGTCGGCCCGCTCGTATCGCTCGTATCGCTCCGGCGGAATTCGTAATAGAATACCCGCATTCATTCGCGGCCAGGAGGGAAGGCAATGGCGACTGTGAACAGCGTGATGGGGCCTATTGATACCGACAACTTCGGGTTCACCCTGAGCCATGAGCACGTCGGAACTAACGCTGCCGGCCTCCGGCATACTTACCCGGAGATCATCGACCGCGACGGCATCCGCGAACAGTCCATCGCCGCCATGCGCGCCGTTCGGGAGGACGGAGTCCGCACCATCATCGACGTGAGCACCTTCGACCTGGGACGGGACGTGCAGTTGATTCGCGAGGTTGCGCTGGGTAGCGACATGCAGGTGGTCGTGGCCACCGGCAACCACCTGGCCGTGCCCCGGCCCTTCGGCGAAATATCTCCCGACGTGATCGCCGAGCTTTACGTTCGGGAAATCGAGGAGGGCATCGAGGGCACGGGCATCAAGGCCGGCATAATCAAGGTGGCCAGCGACGAGGGCGGGATCACCGCCCCACAGGAGAACGTGCTGCGAGCCGCGGCGCGTGCGCAGAAGTCAACCAGCGTACCCATCTCCACCCACACCTGGTCGCCCGAACGCATCGGCGACGCCCAAGTGCGCATCCTCGAGGAAGAAGGGGTTGATCTCGACCGGGTGTACATCGGCCACAGCAACGACGATACCGACCTGGAGTACCTGCTGGGCCTGCTGAACAAGGGCGTATGGCTGGGCCTGGACCGGTATCCCGGCGGCACGCGGCCCGGGACACCCGATTGGGAGCAGCGCACGGAGGTTGCCAAAGCATTGATGGACGCCGGATTTACCCACCGTATTTTCCTCTCTCACGACTACTCCGTGCCCAAGGCGCGCTACGGCGCAGACGTGCAGGAGCAACGGCGGAAGGCCAACCCCGACGGCTACAACTTCATTTCCCGTTACGTGCTGCCCCGGCTGAGGGAAATGGGAGCTTCCGACGCAGATATTCACCAGATCACCGTGGAAAATCCCCGACGCTTTTTCGCCGGCGAGTAATTGCGACTCCCTGATCGCCCGGTAATGCATTCGTGATTTCGTCGCTGGCCCGAAGTCCCCACTACAAGTGGTACGCCTTCGCCACCCTGGCGGTGGGAATTTTCGCGTCCGTGGTCGACCACGGCAGCGTGGGCGTGGCCCTGCCGACCATCGCGACTTACTTCCAGACCGACATCCCCAGTGTGCAGTGGCTGGTGATCGGATATGCCATGACGATCATCGCCCTGCTGCTGCCCATGGGCCGGCTGGCGGATCTCATCACCTCGAAGCGGGTCTACGTCATCGGCTCCGCGGTGATCATCGTCGGTTCCATAGTCGCCGGCACCTCAACTGACCTGGGAGTGCTCATTGTCGCGCGCCTCGTGCAGGGAACCGGCTCCGCCATGACCCAGGGCACCGGCATGGCCATCATGATCGGCGCGTTTCCGCCCAACGAGCGGGGCAAGGCCATCGGCCTGATCATGACCATGGTGGGAACCGGAGCCGTCGCCGGGCCGGCGATGGGCGGTTTCCTGGTGGACGCATTCGGATGGCGCTCGGTGTTCTTCGCCACCGTTCCCATGGTGGCCGTTAGCATCGCCATGTGCGTGGCGGTTCTCACCGGCGCGGACCCTACGCGTCCGGTCCGGGCGCCGGGTCGGGTCGGGTTCGACTGGCTGGGGGCGTTTTTGTCTTCCAGCGCGCTGCTGGCGCTGCTGTTGGGCATCACCAACGCGCACCGCACCGGATGGACTTCCCCGCCGATCCTGGGCGCGGCGGTCGCCTTCGTGGTTCTCCTCGCCGGGTTCATTTGGTGGGAGCTCCGCATAGCCAGCCCCATGCTGAACCTGCGGCTGTTCCGCCGGCGCAATTTTTTCCTGGGTGTGACGGCCAACTACCTCATGTTCATTGGCAGTTCGGCGATTCTGTTCATGACGCCGTTCTACTTGCAGAACGTTCTCGGTTACAGCCCATCGGTGGCCGGCCTGTGCGTGGTGCCGGGGGCCCTGTGCATGGCTACCCTGGGACCGATAAGCGGGAGGCTTTCGGATCGTTATGGTTGGCGGAAATTTACCGTGACGGGCCTGCTGCTGTCGACCACGGGGATTGCCATTCTATCCCAGTCAACGGCCGAATCTTCGCTGTACCAGGTCATACCCGGCCTGATGCTCACCTCCAGCGGAATGGGCACCTTTTACTCGCCAAACTCCAGCTCCATTCTGAGCGCTGTGGAACGGGAAAGCCACGGTGTCATTTCGGCCCTGGTCAACCTGATTCGCAACGCCGGCAACGTGGTCAGCGTCGCCGTTGCCACCGCCATCGTGACGGCCACCATGGGGTCCATGGGCTACGAACCCAGCCTTGACGCGGTGCGTCACGGTACGGCCGGCGGCGTGGGAACCGCGTTTACCGTGGGCATGAGATACGCTTTCTTCACCATGATCGGGGCGCTGTCGGTCGCGCTCTTCTTGTCGGCGCTGCCCACCCATCGGGAGGACCAGGCCGCACCGGCTCGCCCCCAGCCCGAACCCGTACTCCGCCCGGCAACAGGCCCGGCACAGGAGGACTGAACCATGACCACCACGAGCAGGCACGACTGCGGCGAAGCCATCCTCGAGGCGTTTCGCAACCTCGGCGTCGATTACATAATCTCGTCCCCCGGGTCCGAATGGGCGCCGGTATGGGAAGCGCTGGCCCGCCAGAAAGTAAACGAGACTCCCGGCCCCCAGTACATCAACTGCTGGCACGAGACCCTGGCGGTCAACATGGCCAGCGGGTACACCCGGGTTACGGGCAAGATGCAGGCGGTGCTGCTCCACGCCGGCGTCGGCCTGCTGCAAGGGAGTATGGGCGTGCACGGCGCCATGATCGGCGAAGTGCCCATGCTGGTGTGCTCCGGCGAAGCGACCAGCTACGGCGAGGACCCGGATATCGATCCCCAGGGTCAGTGGTACCGCAACCTCAGCGTGGTCGGCGGGCCGGACCGGTTCGCCGACGCCTTCACCAAGTGGAGCGGCCGGGCCACCAGCCCCCACACCGTGTACGAGCAAGTGGTGCGCGCCGGCGAAGTGGCCCAGCGGGTTCCTCAAGGGCCGTCCTTCATGAACATTCCCATCGAGACCATGGTGCATTCCTGGACGCCGCCGGAGAAGCTCAGGACTGTGCCGTCCGCGCCCCGGATCCGCCCGCCGGATCAGGACATTGCCGAGCTCGCGGATCTGATCGCCCGCAGCCGATCGCCGCTGATCATCACGGACAGCGCCGGGCGCGAGGTGGCCGGGTTCAACAACCTGGTGGCTCTGGCCGAGCTGTTCGCCATCCCCGTGGTGGAGAGCAACCCCCTGTACGCCAATTTCCCCAAGGGTCATCCCCTGTATCTGGGCGGCCAGCCGGAACGCTACCTGCAGCAGGCTGACCTGGTGATCCTGGCCGCCAGCCGCGCCCCGTGGTATCCGCCTCAGGCGGGCCCACAGCAGGCCACCGTCGTGGCCATGGGTGAGACCACGGTCAAGGAATACATGGTGTATCAGAACCTCTTCGCCGACCGTTACGTCGAGGGTGATATAACCCTGGGCCTGGGTCTGCTGGTGGAGGCGTTGCAACCGATGGCGGACGGTCGTCGGGACGAGATCGAAACGCGGCGTCAGCATTGGGCTGCAGAACACGAGCGGTTGGCCGAAGCGACCTATGCGGCAGAGGCCGCGGCCAGCAGCAGCCGGCCCATCGACCCGGCATGGCTATGCGCCGTGCTCAGCGAGGTGATGCCGGAGAACGTCGTGTATTCCGAGGAGGTCACCACCCACCGGGGCGCCATCGGTCGCCATGTCTCCTGGGACCGGCCCCAGAGCTACTACAAAACCAACGGGGGGTTGGGTCAGGGCCTGGGACTGGCATTGGGCGTCAAGCTGGCGAAGCCCGACCAGCCGGTGGTGGCGCTCATGGGTGATGGCGGGTTCCTGTACAACCCGGTGACCCAGTGCTTCGGGGTGGCTTGTGAGGCGAACCTGCCCTTCATGACCGTGCTGTTCAACAACCAGTGCTACGAGGCCATGCGGGGCAACCACTTGGCTTACTATCCCGACGGCGTCGCCGCGCGCTCCGACATCTGGCACGGGGTGCACATCCCCGGGCCCGATTACGCCAAGCTGGTGGATCCCTTCGGCGGGTATGGCGAGCGGGTGGAGGATCCGGCCGACCTGGCCCGCGCTCTCCGCAACGGTCTGGACGCCGTCAACGAAGGGCGCATCGCCCTAATCGACGTCGTCCTCAACAAGTAACGAAACATGGGCATGGGCGGACAAAATGGACCGGATTTCATCTGATTCGGACTTGGTGTAGTTCGGACCGCTGTCCGCCAGCATCAAGGTGGCGTCGGTGTCGTCGAAACGGTCGCTGGCGTCTAGGATTTCAATCCCTACGACCGCGCCGTTTTGGTCCAAATCCACGACTATGCCGTCGGCCGGCTCCTCGCTTCGGGCTACCTCAACCTCTTGCAAGTAGACGTAGAGAGCGTCAACGTCTGCGCTGTATTCAATCTTCATGGCAGCAGTTCATCAGTCAGGCAATCTGCCAATCTCCCTAGCCAGTTCGATCAGCCGCTCGTCGGCCCCGTAGTCTCCCAGCAGAGACAGGCCGACGGGCAGGCCGTCGACTTCGGCCAGCGGCAGACTGATCTGCGGCCGGCCCGTGTTTCCGGCTATAGAGGTCAGAGCGCTGTTGCGCAGGCGCAGCGTGTGTCGCTCGGAAACCCGCTGGCCAATCAGCGGAGCCGGGGACACCGTGGTTGGCAAGCATACAACTGCGTCCCCGCCGTCGAAAACTTCGTTCATGCGGGAGATAACGGAATCGCGACCCGCCTGTGCGACGACGATCTGCTCATCGGTCACCGAGCGCGCCAAAGCGTAGCGGTCGGAGACCTCGAAGCTGAAGGTCGGGTTGACCTGGTCGATCCAGTCCCGTGCCGACTCCCAAGCCTCCCGGCTCTGTAGCGCCTGCTGGTGCCCCGACCACTCCTCCAGGCTGGTTGGCGAAAGTCGCACCCTTGATGACGCGGTGAACAACGCGCCGACCCTCTCCAGGACCGTTTCCAAGGTATTGCGCGTGGCCGGCTCGGTGAGTTCCCAGGCGTCTTCCGCGATGACCAGGCGTTGCGGACGCTGACTGGCAGATCCCGTTGGAAGAATTACCGACCCCACGCGGGCAAAGGTCTCGGCGTCCCGAGCGAACCAGCCGATGGTGTCGAAGGATGGGGCCTGGAGCAGCATCCCATCCAGCGGGATCCGGCCGTGGGTGGGCCGCAATCCGTACAGCCCGCAGAAGCTGGACGGCACTCGCACCGAACCGCCGGTGTCCGAACCCAGAGCAAAGTCCACCAACTGGCCGGCAACGGCCGAAGCCGATCCGCTTGAGGAGCCGCCAGGCACCCGGCCGGGCGCCCTCGGGTTCACTGGTGTTCCGTAGTGCATGTTCTCGCCGAAGATGCCACGGGTCAGCTCGTCGGTAATGGTCTTGCCGATCATGGCAGCGCCGGCGTCGACCAGCCGTTGCACCACCGAGGCGTTGGTTTCGGCGGGCCCGTGAGTGGCGAACCAATGGGGATTGCCGCAGCCGGTGACGTGGCCTTCGATGTCGAAGATGTCTTTGGCCGCGAAGGTGAGACCGGCCAACGGCCCGTGATCCGAGCCGGGCAGGTGGACGGCGCTATCGGGAACGAAGGCGTTCAGGGGGCCGGCCATGGTTACAACATCTCCTCGTTAAGCGTGACGCCAAAGCCTGGTTCATCGGATGGGGCGATATAGCCGTCCACCGGTTCCGGTTCGTTGAGCCACAGTTCGTCCCGGGGCGAACGGATGTGGTCGGAATGACACTCGGCAAAATCGGCCCAGTCAGAGGCGGCGATGAGATGCAGACCCCAGACCTCCGCGCCCCGATGCGGCGACACCGGTACACCGGCGTCACGGGCCAGGTCGATGATGCGAAGTCCCGCCGTGATTCCTCCGCACCAGGTTATATCGGGTTGCCAAAGGCCCAGGGCGTCGGCACGGGCGATGTCATCAAAACCGAAGTGGGTGAACTCGTGCTCGCCGCCGGCGATGAGCGTCGGGGCCGCCACTGCGCGCAGGTCAGCCTGTCCAGCCAGATCGTCCGGGGTCAGCACGTCCTCGTACCAGTAGAGCTTGTATTCCGACAGAATGTCCGCCATGCGCGCGGTGACCTCCGCATCCCACGACATGTAGCAATCAACCATAATGCGGGCATCCGGGCCGTAAAGTTGTCGGGCGTTTGCTGCCGCGGCTGCGGCCGTCTCGTAGTCGGCATCGCCAGCCCAGCGGTGGGGAAACTTGTGGGCGCAGAAGCCCAAGTCACGATACGCCTCGGAATCCGGCCCCGTGGCATAGGCTAGGATGCTGGATTTCTGCGCGCCGCCCAGCAGCTCGTACACCGGCATATTCTCGGCTTTGGCCAGCAGATCGTGGAGAGCCAGGTCCACGCCGCTGAGCGCCATCATTGCCAGCCCCTTGCGCCCGTAGGGCAGCGACTGTTCGTAAAGGTGGTCCCACGTCCTCGCGATATCCGCCAGGCTGTTGACCTCTCGGCCCAGCAGCAACTCCCGGAAGTGACGGTTGACGATTTCCACGCCGGCCACTCCGCCGCCGCCGTATCCGAGGCCGACGGTTCCCAAGTCCGTCTCCACCCGGACGACAATCTGCCAGAAGTGGGTTCGCCAGGACGGAACGACGTACCGATAGTTGGGGTATACCGCCCGTACTTCGGTGATCTTCATCTACTCGACTGGCCCGCCCAACGGGGCGACTGGCGTGCCACTTTCCAGGAAGGTGCCGTATCCTGGGTTCTGCTGAATTTCGCCGTCCTGCAAAAGCACCTGTCCCCGCAGCATGGTGATCCAGGGGCGGCCGTTGACCTGCCAGCCTTCGAACAGCGTGTAACCCGCGTTGCTGTGGTGGTCGCTGGCGGTGACGATCCGGTCGCCGTTGGGGTCCAGGATGAGGAAATCGGCGTCGGAACCCACCTGGATCACCCCTTTGCGCGGGTAGATGCCGAAGATGCGGGCCGGGTTTTCGGACATGACGCGGGCCAGCCACCAGATGGGCAGGCCGCGCTTGACCACGCCCTCGCTGTACATCAGCGGCACGATGGTCTCGATGCCGGGGGAGCCGAAGGGGATGGACGTGCCATTGGAGTCCACGAAGATGTTGTCCCAGCCGGGCTGCTTGAGCTCGCGGGGGTGCGGCGAGTGGTCGCTGGCCACGATGGACACGTGGCCCTGGCGCAGCCCCTGCCACAGCGCGTCGCGGTCGGGGCCATCCTCGGGTCGCAGGGGCGGCCCGATCTTGGCCAGCGGCCCGAACTCAGCCATCTGGGCGTCGGAAAGCAGGAGGTATTGCGGGCAGGTTTCGGTCCACACCCGCTGACCCAGGCTCTGCGCCTGCTTGATCCGTTCCAAGCCCAGTTGAGTGCTCAGGTGCACCACGTAGGTGGGACAGCGGGTTGCGGCGGACATCTTCACCGCCCGGTTGATCGCCTCCTCTTCGGCCCAGTCGGGGCACGCCGTCGGGAAATCCGTCGGATGAGTGTGGCCCTCGCCCAGCAGCTTGTTCTCCAGGTACTCAATGATGTTGCCACTTTCGCAATGGAGCTGCAGGACACCGCCGCCACGGCCCACCAGGTCCATGGCCTCGCAGATGTAATCGTCGTCGCACATCCGTCCCGGGCGCTTCTTGTAGGTCATGAACATCTTGAAGGACTTCACGCCCAGGTCGATGGCCTGGGGAAGGCCTGACAGGATGCTCGGCCGGTTTTGCAGGATGAAGTGAAACGCGAAGTCGGTCAGCGCGCATTGCTCCACGGTTTCGCGGGTGCGATGCGTCGCCTGGGGCAGGGTCTCGTCGCCCTCCAACTGGTAGGTGCCGAAGGGAACCAGCGTGGTCAGACCGGCGTGGGCGGCGGCCAACGAGCCCAGAGCATAGTCGTCGTGGCCGTCCAGGTGGACGTGGCTGTCGATCAGGCCGGGCAGCACGAATTTGCCGGATGCGTCGATGTACCGGTCGGCCGGCGGCAGATAGTTCTCCGGGCCAATGGCGACGATCTTCTCGCCGGAAATGGCGATGGAACTCTCGTAGACCTGCGACGAGGTTACGATTTGCCCGTCAACGATTACCGTATCCACATGATTCGATGCCATGCCGTCACCTCCTTCTGCTAGAAAACGCCCTGCGGTTCCAGCCCCAGCAGGTACTGTCCCGCCGTTTCATAATGCACGTGGTGGCCCTGCACGTGCTGGGTGATGACGTGAATGTCCTGGAACCGCCGCTGGATCGGGTTGGACTGGAAGATGCCGCTGGCTCCGCACAGGGTGTAAGCGGCGTCCACCACCTGGGCCGACGTGCGGATGGCATGGGTGGCCGCCACCCTGAGCTGGATTCTCTCGTCCGTGGTGAGAACGCCGTTCGCGCAGGCGGACTCCCAGAGCCGGCCGTGCGCCTCCCTGAGGAAAGCCCGGGCCGAACTTTGCTGCGCGTGGGCCTCGCCGATGGTGCGCTGGGTGGTCTGGTGGTCGCGAAGCAGCACGCCGGAACGGTAGGGCGTCCGGTTCCGTCCCACCTCGATGGCGATGTCCAGGCTTTTGCGCGCCACGCCCAGGGCGACGGTGGCAAATCCGGTGGCGAACAGCAGCGTGGTGGGTATCCCATAGAGCGGCCGGTCACACCAGGACGCGCCTTCCTGCACGAAGGTGCGTTCCTCGGGAACGAACAGGTCGTCCACTTGGAAACTGAAACTGCCCGTTCCGCGAAGTCCGGCAACTTGCCACAGGTCCACCATCCGCACTTGGTCAATGGGCATCAGGTGCAGCCGGGTTTGTGGCGGTTGACCATCGACTCCCGCTCCGTTCTCCGGGATGACGGGCGCCAGCGCTGCGATCCAGGTGGCGTGATCGCTGCCGCTGCTGAAATTCCAGTGCCCGCTCAACCGGAAACCTCCCGGCGTCGGCACCGATTTCGAGCCGGCGGCCGGCGGTCCGTTAGTCACGACCCCACGCTGCTCGCCCCAAATCTCCTGCGCCGTGGTCATCGCCATCCGCGTGGACCTGGTGGAGAAGACGTTGTTCTGGTTCAGGCACCAGGCGACGCTGGCGTCGGCTCCCGCAAACATCTCCAGGATGTTCAGGAAATCGGGGTGGGCCAACTCTGCTCCGCCCAACTCCCGGGGCAACAGCAGGCGGAAGAACCCGGCGTCGGCCATGTCAGCGGCCAGGTCGGGAGGTATCTGCCGTTCGGCGTCGATCCAGTCGGCGGCTTCGGCGACGAGGGCCACAAAGGGGGCGGCCGCGTCCAGGTAGTGGGCGATATCGTTGGGTACCGAGGTGGTGGTCATTTTGTCTCTCGATGCAGGATTAATTGCCGCCTACGTTACACGGGGGGTAATACGGTGTCAAAGGAGACTTTCAGGGTCGGGCTTCCTCGATGACTACGTCGCCGCCGTCCCAGGCTCCCATGGTAATCCAGTTGTCCCGCAACAATTCCATGCCCAGCAACGGTTGGTCAATTGATTGGAGAACCAAGACCCATTGGAGTTGGTCGTGCCACACTATGCGGGTTTCATAGTAGTCGAATGCTTCCACCTCACCGCTGGCCAACGTGGCAGGCCGGCTGCCGATTTTGAGCAACCCCAGCTCCCGAATGACTGGTTCGGGCAGCGTCAGCCATCCGGTGAAGCCGGTATCGACGATGACGTCACACCGGAGCAACCCTTCATTGGCGTACTCTACGGATACGGTGAGCCAGGGTTCCAGCTCGCCGTCTGCGCTCTCGACGACTTGCCCCTTAATCACGGCGCTGGCTGCGGGTCCGGTAGCGCGAACCCATACGGTACACCGCCGAATACCCGACCCGTTCCGCCCAGGTGAAGGCGTTGGGACGACGCTTTCGCAAGCGCAAGTCGGCGGCCAGGTCGCTGCGGTCAATCTCGTAGTCGCCGCTCTTCACGTCGATGACCACCACTTTACCCTTGTGCTCCGGCCCCAGAGTCGGGCGTATCTTGTCGTTGTAGATGGCGCGGCCGATGGCCGGCGCATTGCTTCCGTTGAACTCCATGATATTCGCTCCCTGACGGGATTTTAGCATTGCCACTGACGGGAATGCCCGCGTCCATCTGCGATCTACAAAATCCTGTTGCCAGTTGTTCTTGTGGGTGTGAAACGCGCCCCTCCCTGGCACCATAACACTCTGGCCGGACTCAACCATTGCCCCGCTCGCGAACGGTAGCCGTCAGCCCCCAAGCCGGCTACAATCGCGCCATCAGCAAACGTTAGGGGGATTGTAATGGCTTTGTTCGAGGGATTTGATCGTATGCTGGTGGAGACCAGCGGCGAGCCGGTGAATCTGGTGAAGGGCGGCAGCGGTCCCCCGCTGCTGCTGCTGCACGGTTACCCGCAGACCCACACCATGTGGCACAAAATCGCGCCGCGGCTGGCGGAGGACTTCACGGTGGTAGCGGCGGACCTGCGCGGCTATGGGGACAGCGGCAAGCCCCAGGGCAGCCCCGATCACTTCAACCACTGCAAGCGGGCGCAGGCTCAGGACCTGGTGGACGCCATGAGCCACCTCGGGTTCGACAGTTTTTTCCTGGGCAGCCACGACCGGGGCGCGCGCGTGGCCCATCGCCTGACCAAGGACCATCCCCAGCGCGTGCTGCGGCTGGCGACGCTGGACATCGTGCCCACCCGCCACATGTTCAGCATCGTGAACAAGGAATTTGCGACCAACACCTACCACTGGTTCTTCCTGATCCAGCCTTACGACTTTCCCGAGCGTGTTATCGGCGCTGACCCTGACTACTTCATCCGCTCGCGGTTCATGCGCGAGCGCAACGCCGAGGAGGTGTTCCCGCCGGAGGCCGTGGAGGAGTACGTGCGCTGCTTCAGCAACCCGGATGCCATCCACGGAGCGTGCGAAGACTACCGCGCCGGCGCCAGCATCGACCTGGAGCACGACGAGGCCGATTTCGACAACAAGGTAAACTGTCCTCACTTGGCGCTGTGGAGCGACCGCGGCTACGTGGGTCGCACCCAGGACGTCCTTGGCGTGTGGCGCAACTATTCCAACAACGTGGAGGGCCAATCGCTGCCCTGCGGCCACTACATCGCCGAGGAACTGCCCGACGACGCCTATCGCCTGCTCCACGAATTCTTCACCCGCTAACACCCCGCCATTCTCTTCCCCTCCCCGTCATTCCTGCGAAAGCAGGAATCCAGAGGCGATTATGCCGCAAGATTACCTTGACCAACTCGCCGAGTTTGTCGTCGATGCGCGGTGGGAGGACTTCAACCCGTCCACCATCGCCGCCGCCAAGGACGTTGTCCTGGACACCATCGGCGCGATCCTGGCGGGCAGCCGCCTTCCGGAAAACGCCAACTTCGCCGAGTTCGCCGCTACCATGAGCGGGCCCGGCAAGGCGACGGTCCTGGGTCATACTCATCGGGTGCAGCCGGTATGGGCCGCCATGGTGAACGCCACCGCCGGGGTTTCGCTGGAGATGGATGAAGGCAACCGCCTGGGCGGCGGCCACCCGTCCATCCACGTAACGCCCGGGGCCATCGCCGTCGCCGAGGACCTGGGCCGCAGTGGCAGCGAGGCTTTGGCCAGCATCATTGTCGGCTACGAGGTTATCTCCCGCGTCGGCACGGCGACTACGGTCAAGGCTGAGGTGCATTCCCATGGCACATGGGGAACCATCGGCACCGCGGCTGCAACAGCGCGGCTGATGGGTTTCGACGCTGGGCAAACCCGGGTGGCGATGAACCTGGCCATGTCCATGAGTCCCGCCAACACCTGGACGCCCTGCATCGAAGGCGCCACCGTGCGCAATCTGTATCCCGGCCGGTCCGGTTTCCAGGGGATCCTGGCGACCCACCTCAGCCGTTGCGGTTACACTGCGATTTCGGACGGCCCGGCGGACCTGTATCGTACGTTTCTGGGCGATGCGTTCGACCCCGACGCGGTAGTGGATGGTTTGGGCGGCGACACGTACCGCATCCAGCAGAACTATTTCAAGCTGCATGCTTGCTGCCTGTACAACCATCCGGTTCTGGATGCCGTCCAGGACCTGCTGCGCGAAGAGCCCTTTGCTCCGTCCGACGTGAAAAGCATCGCGGTTACCGCGCCGCCCATCGCCGGCATCATGGCCGACCCTCACCCAGACAACATGCTGGCCGCCAAGTTCTCGATTCCCTACGCGGTGGCCGCGGCCGTCTGCTACGGCCGCACCGACGTCACCGCATTCCTGCCGGAAAGGGTGGACAGCGCGGACATCCGCGCCTTGGCCGAGCGCGTGACGCTGGATGCCGACCAGGAGATGAGCCTGCGCCGATACGACTACCCGGCGGCACGGGTCGCCGTGCAACTGAAAGACGACCGCGTCCGCCGCGCGGAGGTCACCGCGCAACGCGGCGATTTCTCCAACCCCGTCGGCCGGGAGGAACTGTTGAGCAAGTTCAACCTGTTGGCACGGGATGCGCTCGGAACTAACGGAGTGCAGCAGGTCATCGAAACGGTCAGTCGCCTGGACCGATTGTCGGATATCGGCGAGCTGACCGCTCTGCTGTCGACCGCGCAGCCCTAGTACTCGATGCTGTAAATCCGGGCGGCGTTGTCGTGGAACATGGCGGCGCGCTCGGTTGCCGAGTAGCCCGACGTCATGCGCTTGAAAGCGTTGTACATGACGTTGTACGAGAAGGACACCTTGTCGGGCGGGAAGTTGCTCTCGAACAGGCAGCGGTCAGGTCCGAACTGGTCGATGCAGTAGGTGATCAGCGGCCCCATCTCCTCCGCCAGCTGTTCGGAGCCAATGGGCTCCGCCAGAGTGTGCCAGTCGAACCCGTATCGGGGCTGGCCTACGCCGCCCAGCTTCATCACGACGTTGGGACATTGGGCCAGCGCAGCTACGCCCTCGCGCCAGGCCGGCATAACCTCGTCGTCACGGTTGCCGTAGGGACCGATGCGGATCAGGCCGCCGATGTGATTCGAGACGATCGTCAAGTCTGGGAGGGCGTTGGCAAAATCCACCAAGTCAGAAAGCTGCGGGAAAAACACCACGTTTTCGTACACCAGCCCACGGTCGGACAGCACCTGGGCGCCGGCGCGCACCTGCGGATCCGCCAGCTTGTGCTCAGTGGAGCGGCTTTCCAACTCAGGATGGGGATCCCAGCCGGTGTTGTATCGGATGCCGCGAAAACGGTTGGGACTGGCGGCCTGGAGGGCGTCCAGCACGCGAGCCACATCGCTGCCCAGTGCGAGGTCAGCGGCCCCGATGATGGCGGCCGCGGCTTTGGTCGGGCCGTAGAGACCGGTGGCGCTGGCGGCGGCGATGCCCTGCACGAACTCTACCTCCCCCACTGGCCGCAACTCTTCCGGCCCGTCGGGACGGTACATTGACCGCGCTTCCAGGAACACAGTGGACCGCACGTTGTGGCCGCTGTTCACGTCCGCCGCCAGCTCGTCCAGCAGGTAGCGGTGGTACGGCACCCGGTCCATGCGAAAGTCCCAGAAGTGGTGGTGAGCGTCGCAGATGGGCAGATCAGGTTCGAGGGAGGGTTCGGCGGTCAGGGCCAGCCAGTCGTTGTCTCCGTAAGGCATGATTGCGCTCCGTGTGGGGTGTGCTGGGAATCTCGCAGAATATAGCAAACGGCCTCCCCCTGGTTTGGGAGAGGCGCGTTTGCATAGCGTATGGTTCGATCCTAATCGTCCGCTGTGACCTCGGCCGGTTGCGCCGAGTACGTTTGTGCCTCGTAGGGTGCATTAGTGGCCGGATCGACCTCGAAGGGGCCGGGCAGATCCAGCTCCTTGGCCATTTCACGCACTGCGGGCAAAACCTCCTGACCCATCAGGCGCAGGCTGCGCATGGCGTCGTCGTGGGTCATCGCGCCGTCGCCGTCCCAGAAGAAGATGCTGCCGGGGCGGATGGTTTCCAGCACGTGGCGGATCTTGGGGATGACGCTGTCCGGCGTGCCGGAGATGATGGTGTAGTCGTTGACCTGCTGCTCGTAGGGGCGGGAGAGGACGCCGCCGGGCCCGGCGCTGCCACCCCGGGCAGCGGTGGCGACCTCGGTGGTGGGCAGCACGCGCCGCCGGGAGGTCAGGCCGGGGAGATGCAGCAGGGCCTGGTTGGTGGTTCCCTCGTTGCCGGCCAGGAATGGGTTACTGGGCCCCTGCACGTACTTGCGGCCGGTCTGCTCCGCCAGTTCCTCGGTCTCGTCGACGTGGACCTTCCACAGGTAGCCGATGTTCTGCGGGCCGGACTCGTAGCCCAGCTCGGCCGCGGTGTCGTGATAGATCTGGAACGCCTGCTTGGTGGGTTCCATCTCCGTGGCCAGCATGATGTAGGGGATGCGCTGTTCGGCGGCCCACACCAGGGAGTCGCGGCTGACGACGCCCGGCAACCAGATGGGCGGGTGCGGCTTCTGGTAGGGGCGTACCCACGGGTTGACGTGGCGGAAGTGGAAGTGCTTGCCCTCCCAGCGGAAGGGACCCGGGGTAGTCCACGCCTTGACGATGAGCTCGTGGGCTTCCTTGAACCGCTCCCAGTTGTAGTGCGGCTCGATGTTATGGGCCACGCTCTCCCGACCGGTGCCGCGAACCCATCCGGATACCAGCCGTCCGTGCGAGATCATGTCGATCATGGCCAACTGTTCGACCAGCCACAGCGGATCGTCCCAGAGGGGCAGGATGTTGCCCAGCAGGACTATTTTGGCGCGGTTGGTGATGCGTGCCAGGATGGACGCCTCCACGTTCATCGCGCCGCCCATGCAGAAAGGCGTGCTGTGGTGCTCGTTGAGCATCAGTCCGTCGAAGCCCATCTCCTCGGCGTAGAGCTTCTCATCCAGGTAGCGGTTGTAGAGACTGGCGCCCAGCTCGGCATCGTAGATGTCGTTGCTGACGTTAAGGTCCATGATGGACTTGCCGGTTGCGCCAAAGTACCCGGATTTGGGGTCCTGGTACGGCCTTTCCGTAAAGTATCCGATAAACATGTCGCTTCTCCTTGCACTTCCGGGTACGGCGGGATTTTACCATAGGGAGGGTGCGTTTATTGGGTTGCCAGAATTTCGGCGTCGCTGATGTACTGGGCGGTTTCTCTGATACGCCGTTCGGTCTGCGGATTGCAGCGTTTGTCGTAGAAGCAGGCGCCGTGGAGTTGCCCCAGGCGGCTGAAATAGCGGCCCAGGAGACTTTCCGCGGCTGGCTCCCGGTCGACGAATGCGTCCAGCTCGTCAGTGGGGCGTGCGGTGGTCACCGGCTCTTCGCCGGTGCGGATCAGGATTAGGGCGTCGGTGGCCCGCTTGGTGGCGCACCAGGCTTTCTCCGCCGCGTCGCGGACATCGCCTCGGTCAAGGCAGTCGATGGCCTGAGATTGCATATCTCGGGCGTCAGCAAAAAGCTCGTCCACCCGGTCTTGAATTGAGGTGGTGGTCACGTGTTTCGTCCTCCCCAGAGTTATGACTAAAGGAATTGCTTGACCAGGCTCAGGAACTCGTCGGTCTTCTCCAGTTCGGGGCGATGGCCGCAACCGTCCAGGATGTCGAGCCGGGATCCGGGGATGGAATCGTGGTACACCTGACCGGCGGACACCGGAACGATGTTGTCCTCGCGGCCCCAGATGATCTGCGTGGGCACGCGCTTGAGCCGGCGGACCAGGTTGGGCATGGCCAGGTTGTGCATGTAGGGACGCCAGCTGAGGCGACACGCCTCCTCCCTGGCCACGGCCCAGGCTTCGTTCAGCTCCGCCGATGGTTCCTCCGGGCATACCTCGCTGAATTCGGGCACGGCTTCTGGGTCAAGGAAGCCGGCGACGATGTAGTCTCGCGGCACCACCAGGAACATGTCGAATATTTCTCCGGAAGGCGGGCGAATTCCGGCCGGCGCCACCAGCACCAGCTTGCGCACCAGGTCGGGAGACATCGACGCCATTTCCGCAGCCAGCCAGCCCCCCAGCGAAAAGCCCAGCAAGTTCACGGGGCCAAGGTTCAGGTCATCCAGGGCTTCCAGATACCAGCCGGCCATGTCCCGCATGTTCATGATCCATTCCTGGCCTTCCGTAGCCCCGAAACCCGGGTGGGAGGGGATGTGGACCGCATAGTCCTGGGCCAGTTCATCTTGGTATCGCACCTGCCCGTGGTGGCCCATTTCGTCGTGCAGGATCACCAGGGGGTCACCCGCGCCGCTCCGGACCAACTGAAGTTTGGCGCCCGCTACCTCAGCGAACTCTTCGGTCCATGCCTGCGTGCCTGTCGCCATTTGCCATGCCCTCCTTGCATTTTCCCGTTGGGATCCTTCGCGGCCCATGATAGCACGGAGGCGGGCCGCTGACGGGGCGCCTCCGGCCACTTGACACTGTTTCAAAAAGGCATACATTCGCGTTACGATCACGTCCACGATAACAACATGGCAAGCCCAGACCGCCAGGAGTTAACCCATGAACATCACCAAGCGGATCGCCGAATACGTCACTGCCACCGATATTGAGGACTTCCCGCCGGATGCCATTGAAGCGGCCAAGGGAGCGATCATGGACTGTCTGGCGTGTATGCTGGCCGGCTCCCGGGAATCTCTGTCGGACATTCTTTGCCGCTACGTTGCGGCCGAAAGCGCCTCCCCTGCCGCCAGCGTCGTGGGGCGGGGATTCCGGACCTCGGCAGCCAACGCTGCCCTCGTCAACGGCGCCATGGGCCATGCCCTGGACTACGACGACATCACCCAGATTACCAAGACCCACCCCACCACCGTGCTGCTGCCCGCATCCCTGGCGGTGGCCGAGGAGTTTGGCGCGTCCGGCAAGGATATGCTGCTCGGCTATATGTCCGGCTTCGAGGTCGCCTGCGCTGTGGGCGAGTCCCTAAGCGAAGCCTATTACGATGACCTGGGATGGCATCCCACCGGCCCGCTGGGCGCGGTGGGAGCGGCGGCCGCAGCCAGCAGGATCATGGCCCTGGACCCGGAACGGACGGCCATGGCCGTATCGCTGGCGGCTTCCCAGGCGTCGGGCCTGCGACAAAACTTCGGAACCATGACCAAGCCGTTCCACGCCGGGGACGCCGCTCGCGCTGGGGTTGTCGCGGCCAAGTTGGTGCAGCAAGGTTTCACCGCCAGCGAAGACGCCTTGGAAGGTCGGTTCGGATTCATCCGGGCCTTCTCGGGCGGCCAGGGTTTCGACAGCGAGCAGGTGGCGCAGAACCTGGGCAACAAATGCTACCTGGTCGAGTCGGGCGTCGAAATCAAGAAGTATCCATGCTGCGGCAGCGCCCACCTGGCGCTGGATGCCACCTTTGACCTGCTGTCCCAGGGCAGCATAGACCCGGCGGCGGTGGACCGGATCGACGTGATGGTGGACTTCGATCCGCCGCGCTCATTGATCCACTCCCGCCCGGTGTCGTCTTTGGAAGGCAAGTTCAGTATGCAGTATTGCCTGGCGGCCGCCCTGCTGGACCAACGGGTCGGGTTGCAGTCCTTCACTGACGACCAGGTGATGCGTCCCGAAGCCCAGGCGATGATCCCGCGCATCGACATGCGGCGCATCCCGGGCAACGAGGGCCAGCCCAGCTGGACCGAAGGTTACCACCAGGTTGAAGTCCAACTGAAGGACGGCAGCACGCTTCGACAGCAGGCGCACCGCGCCAACAGCGGAGCCCTGCGCGGCGTGACGATGGAGGATATCCGCGAGAAATTCCGGGACTGCGCCTCGCCGGCGCTGTCCGAAGCGACGACGGCGGAAGTACTTTCCCGCCTGGACTTGCTGGAGGAAGGAGAACCGGTCAGCGGCCTGGCAGACCTGCTTCGATCCTGAACTGCCCTTGACACGCAACCCGGATACATTCGCAAATCTTCAGAATCAGGATTTCCAGGATTTTGGGATTATCAGGATTGAAACCGTTCTTTGATAAAGCTCCCTCAATCCTGTCAAATCATAAAATCCCGCAAATCCTGATTCTGACGTTTCCCCGCCGCAAACTGGATACGGGTAAGGTCCTAGACGCGGGGCCGGATGTTGTGGTTGTGGCTGAACATGTTCGTCGGGTCGTACCGTTGCTTGAGGCTGGCCAGTCTCTCGAAGTTGTCGCCGAAAGCCGCCTGTATCTCGGCGGCGCCTTCCTCCGCCTCGGCGCCGACCTGGTTGATGTACGGCCCCGACGAAAAGGGCGATAGCGCCGACGCGAAATCCCGGACCCACCGGATGTGGATTTCCGACTCGCCCAGGTCCAGGAAGACCGCGTTGGTCGCCCATTCGCACAGTGCGCCCCGGTGTCCGAAAGCGGTGTCACTGGCTGGCACGCGCCGTGTCGCGTTGCCCATGTATTGGAACAGGACGCTGGAGAGCGGAGAGGTCACCCGGTCAAAAAAGTCAAGGTTGATGTCCACCGTTTCGGCGCTCACGTGACTCATGAAATGGGACTTGAGGTAGTTCTGGCGACCTTGGGGAGCCAATGCCAAGGCCTGGGCTTCGGAGTACGTCATGGGCCGGACATCGTCCGACAACGGCGGCCCAAACTCCCGCAGCGGCCGGATAACCCGCTCCCCCTCTTCGACCGAGCCGTAGTAGCAGAGGAGGATTCTGCATACTTTCTCCCCGCTCTCCGGCAGGGTTGCCAGGAAGGTGATGAGGTTCATCTCGTCGGGCATGTCGGCGGTGAAGTCGTTGACCAGGGCGAAGAATTCCCGCGCCCGGTCATACGGGTATACCAGGTAACCCGCCAACACCATGGGCCCGACCGGATGCAATCGGTACTCGAGGGAGGTGACGACGCCGAAGTTGCCGCCGCCGCCACGAAGGCCCCACAACAGGTCCTGGTTCTTGTCGGCGCTGGCGGTGAGCATGTTGCCATCCGCGGTGACCACATCGGCCGAGATGAGGTTGTCGCAACTGAGACCGTAGCTGCCGGACAACCAACCGATGCCTCCGCCCAGCGTGAGGCCGGCGATGCCGGTGTCGGGGTCGGTGCCACCCGGCGCGGCGAGACCGAAAGCCTGGGTTTCGTGGTCGAAGGCTCCCCATTTTGTCCCGCCCTGGGCGCGGACCGTTTTGGCCGCCGGGTCGACGCGGACGCCGGTCATGCGAGAGAGGTCGATCATCAGCCCGTCTTCGCAAATGCTGTTGCCGGGGAAGTTGTGCCCGCCGCCGCGCACCGAAATCAGCAGTTCGTTCTCCCTGGCGAAATTAACCGACTTGATCACGTCGGCCGTTCCAGTGCACCGGGCGACCAGAGCGGGCCGCTTGTCGACCATAGCGTTCCAGACTCTTCTGGCGCTGTCGTATCCTTCGTCTCCCGGCGCTAACGACCCTCCGTGCAGGCTGGCCCGAAAATCTTCGACGGCTGCCTCACTGATGCGGGTATAGTCGCCGGAAAGGGTCGCAAATTTCACGTCAGTCATAGGCTTGGCCCCCTGCCTGTTATTCGCCGCCCGACATTTTCCGAAGAAGCGACTGTTTTTCATTCCAAGGTTCTGCGTTGGGCTTTTGTATCGGCAGGCGTTCCCCACCGACAAAACGCAAGCACAATGACGGCGAAGAAAAAAGTACCGCTAAGGGTACAGTATTGCGAACTTTCCGGTGGGAGGTCTCCCTCTGAGCTAACGAGGGACGCTGAGCTGGCTGCGCCGCGAAGTTATCCCACGTCTCTGGGTGTGTCCGGGGCCGAAGAGCCGCCCCCTGGTGCGCCGCCGCCACCGCCAATTCACACCCACATTATCCACCCACACCGCGGTAATGACAAGACCTGCCCAAGGACTTGCGACTGCATTCCCGGCCTTATGTCCTGTGGTGGCCTCGGGCGGATTAGGTCGGAGATGGCCTGGCGGCCTTGAGGTGGTGTAGTCGCTACCGGGTCAAGTTAGCGAACTGCGTTCATCTCCTGCTGCTCGGTTGCCTGCGCCTTTCTGTCGCCAGCGACTGATTGTTACCGACCATCACTTTGTTGGGGGATTGTAGGGAATGGGCTATCTCGTGCTCCCGGCGGAAAGTGAGGCCCGAAGGATGACATCTGTGTTCTTTGGACGGAGGGTAAAGCCGTCACCACTCGGGCGAAGTTTGCTCCCGTTTTCCCAACCAGCGAAACAGGTCCCGGATGCGCGCCGGCTTCCTGGCCCTTCCTTCTACGGGGCTGGCAGATGGCGGCGGTGCCCAGAGCACTTTGTTGTTCTTGATCCAGTAGTGAGACCTGCATTCGGGAGCGCGGTTGAGGATTGAGGGCTGCAGCGAGACGGTCTGACCGTCAAATGTAAGGCTATATCGTGTGGGGAACAGGGAGGTGTTCACCCGATTGGCGCACCCGCATGGACATAAATGAACAACTACCCTGCAAGGCATGGACACGTACAGCACCCCAGCTTCCAGTTCGCTGGGAATGCGGTCAACGAACTCGTGCTCGAATTCGCTAGTACGCTGCATGTTCTTCTTCATCAGGTCGGTTGGTCAGGATGTTGAAGTTAGGGACGTAGACAGACGAGTAGGTTGATCTGGAATTGGAATAGAAGCCCAGGAGCCTCTTCCAATGCACTACTGCGAGGGCTGCGTTCAAGGCGTTCATGTCTGCTACCTGGATATTCCAGCCATAAACATCATCGCGCCGAAGATCTGCCACCGGTAAACCCTCCCGAGCTTGGACTCGGTTGGGGTCTGCGGCGACGGTCACTCTCGCCTGACCACCGATAGACTCCCCTTCAATGCGCAGGCTCATTCCAACATCGATGAAGGGAACGCCAAATTCATCCAGCTTCTCCGCTATGAGTCCGCGAGTGGGGCCGTCGTCGACAGCCACAAATACGAAGCTCATGTGCCTGAGTTCATCAATCGTAGATTCGTCCACATTGCCGTGAGGGTAAATGCCGTCTCTCATGGCCGCATACAAGTTGGCGAAGTATTCAGCTTTCCGAGGTCGGCCCCGAAGCGTCTCAATCGAGGGTGCTCCCGGACTGCGGAAGGCATTGTGCTGACCGAACTCGTCACCGTCGAACAGATGAATGGCAGTGACCGGGGTCTTGGCGATCAAGTCCAGAATGTAAGATCCGGTCCCTCCTAACCCAACTACAGCCACTGGCCCGGTCCGCAGCTTCTCGGCAAACTTGCCAATGCCAGCGCGACTGGTGGCCGTGTCGAGATACCTGAAGACGGAGTCTTCCCCCATCCGCTCCGTCACTGCGAAAGTCCTCGGCGTCGCACTGGAGTCTGCCAATTCGGCGGGACCCGCGATAAGGGCTACGTAGTTGGTCATTTTGTGGTGATAGTCCCTATATCCACTCCTGGGTTTAACTGAGAACTGATAGCTGACGTTCAGCCCGTTGCCCAACTCTTGCTGTGCAAGGGAAGCGTTGAGCGCGACGGGTGTTCCATCCCCGTTGTACGGCTGCTCGCCAACAAAGAGGACGGTATGGTCGGTGGGTGTCGTGGTAACATCACCAGCCAGTTCCAGCCGCGACACAACAGAACCCCTCTTGATCTCACAGCCTGCCGTCAGGTATGGGACACTTCGCAGGATGAGATAGCCAGCCTGGACTTCGATCTCGTAGCCCTGGCTGGCTAATCTCTGAAGGTCGTCGCTACGAGAGATCAACGGCGTCGACATTGAATCCCGTCCCGTTTTGGACTTTCACGCTTTCGCCCTCTCGGAGCTCTCCGTCACGTGGCCTACCCGCGCTGTTGTAGTACGTCACGGTGTAACGGACTTGCGGGCCCTGCGGAAGCGTGTCCCGCACCCTGTCCACAATTTGGGTGTAGGTGAGTTCTTCGTCGGCGGATAGTGCCTCTTCAGGGAAGAATTGGTCTTCCCCATTGATCTGCACCGTAACGCCTTTGACCTGTACGCTCTCAACCATATCCAAACCTCCATAATGGTAGATGCCAGTGGTCATTCCACAGTGGCACGAGGATTGGCTGAAGCTGGTTGCGGGGAGCACTTGCAGGGGGACGATAGAGGAAGTATAATCCGCCCGTGTCGATGCTCCTGCGCCCCGTCCAAACTTCAGCGCGGGAGATTGAAAACGGCCTCCGGGTGACGACCGGAGGCCGTTTTTTCTCTATTTTCAGTATGCCAGAAGCACAGCCCGATGTCAACGACCATCTTGCCGCTGGGAACGGCTCACGGGTGGGGTTTCCGTTGTGCCGCAGAAGAAACGGTTCCAAGGGATTTCTTGTTGGAATGGTCTATGACGCAGTCCTGCCCAGCCTCCTGGCGGCAGACCCTAGTGCGGGCAGTGACGCGGGCATTCGCCGGGCCAGGGGGCATGTCGTGCCCGTCTGCAGGGAGGAGGTTGCCCCTGGCGGCTCGCTGTCCGAGCGTTAGCGCAGACGACTTGGTTCAGGCAGCGGTGATGCGAAGGCTGGGAACCAACGCAGAATTTGAGAGGACACAGGCTGTGAGCGCCTGAGAGGGGGGCGACAGGTTGAACCTTGCCTGGATCAAGGTGTAGCGTCCTGTCGTCCCGACTCCATGGGGAAGATTCTGGCGTTGTCGCTCCTTCAGAGTAACTTGATCTGTTGAGTTTGCGACTCGGACCGGGCTTCACAGGCGAGATCCTTGGGAGTAAACAGGAACTCGCCCTCGGGGTCATGCTGCCGATACCGCTCCTTAGCCAAATCGCGGTTCTGAACCGCGTAGCAGTAAACGCAACCGTGCGGACAGGTATCGTAGTCTCCAATATCTTTGGATGCATGGCAGGCACAGTCCGGTCGGTTTCCCCTGACCTTTCCACCAATGGAGCGGCCAGCAACTCGGGACAGGCGCTCTGAATCTATGCAACGTGCGGGAGTTACACCTTCCGCCAAATATTTGTCCTGGGAGCACATACGTAACCGGATACCGTGGGCCAACGCAATTGCAGCCAATTCTGAGGCCAGGATTAACTTGTTCTCGTCTTGAGGGTCTTCCCAAGAGAACCCGAATTCGTCGGCGGCCCAGTCCAAATTCCTGAGCGTCTTTCGGTATACCTGAGCAAAGGACACGACAACTTCGTCTGTGTATCCTTCCAAGGACCGGGCAAGGTTTGAGAAATTACGTCTATGAAAGTCAATGGAGGTATCCGAGCTGACTAAGATTGGATCATATCGCCAAACGGCCGCGTCGGGGCCGTAGGTCTCGGCAATTACCTTCATATGCTCGACAGAACGCTGTGCATTCACCACGGAGAACTCGAGGGCTCGTGGGTACCCATTGATAGTGTATTGCACAATGAAGGGGTACCCTCTCTCAGAAATAATCCCCAGATTTCCCATAAACGGGCCCACGTTCTTGGTCCAGAACACGAACCCATCGACATCTTCGGGCTCAAGGCTGACTCGATAAGCCTTCCTGTTGTAGGGGTTGACCATCTTGCAATACCCGGCGTCCAGACGATTCCCAAACCACTTCCCATAGAACGTCGGTATGTCAGTTTTGTAGCTTGCTGAGATTATCATGCTACACCTTTGTGCCGACCATCCAGAAGATGTCCCAACCCAGCCTGGGCTCTAAGTTCATGTACTGGTACAAGACCCCCAAGTCTGCTTTCTGCTCCCGGTGATCGCCAGGGGATTTACTGGCCAAGCCAACAGGGGCGGAAATTTCGATTCCAGGATAACTCAGAAGATGCCGCACCGACTCCTGCCAGTTCACTACTCCGTCTTGCTTCTGTTCTCCTCCACGGTCAATGAACAGGAACTTCGAGCCTTGAGGCGCAGATTCTATGACAGACCGCATGAATTGCCGGAATCGGGACAAACCGTCTGAGGTGTAGATATGGGAAACGACGTAGGAAACAATGTACAGGTCGTACCCATGAACCAAAGGTGGGAGCTGGGCGGACTGCGGATCAACTACATCCGCCTTGACAAACCCTTTTGGCACGACAAGTCTCCGCCTTTGGGCCGAAGTAGAGATGCCGGCAGAGAAATTGGTGTTCAGAGTATCCCTGACAGACCTCCACTGGTTTTGCCACTCCAAGCATTTGTCGATGATGACCACTTCCAACTGTGTGGCGTCGAGTTGCTTCCGCGCGAGCCATTTTGCTACCCCAAGGATTTCTGACCCCGGACCGCCACCAAGGCAACACAACGAAATTCGCAGTTTCGATGTAAGCAGGTCACTAATCAGACCCTGGTTCTCCGCGTCATAATTCAACACGTCCTCAACCGCCAAAGCGTTAGCTGGGGCGTATTCGTACAAATACGCTGACCTGTAAACCACGCTTTCAAAGGGGATTTGCGGAGGGTGTCCGCCGTGGTATTCATGGCTCATGTGTCGAATGGCCTTATCCACTAAAGGCGCGAGCCTATCCAAAGGAAGTGCTGTGTCGCGCTTCCAATCAGAAACGCATTGGTCCAACACGTTCCCAAGCGATTTGAAGACCAGGAGCGAAGAAGAACTTTGCATGTGAATCCGGCACACCTGTCGCGGGTTTGGTAGAGGTGTAACCTCAATATAGAGGCGCGAGCAGGTTTTGGAAAGCGCCAAATGTCAGTACGGGTAGGAAAATCCGGCCGCTTTCGTGTATGTGGGATGTTATCGGCGTCAAGCAGCCTACATCAGGGACAGGAAAGGGCGCTCCAATGTTCACCATCCGCGCCGGTTGCCTCCGTCCCCGGGGAGGCCGGCGGCGCTTCGCCCCTCCCCCCCGGCACCCAATACCCCACCCGTGGCTCGTTGAAGACATACGTGGGATGGTCGGCATCGTCGCCCAGCTTGCGGCGCAGCCGGCCCACCACGGTGCGCATGGGCCGCAGGTCCCCGCCGCCCCGCCGGCCCCACACCCGCTCCAACAGCCGCTCGTAGGTCAGCACCTGGCCGGCGTGGGCCGCCAGCTCGGCCAGCAGCCGGTACTCCAAGGCCACCAGGCGCACCGGTTGTCCTCCCAGGGTCGCCCGCCGCTGGGTGAAGTCAACGACCAGGTCGCCGTGCGCGTAGGGTTCCAGGGGTTCAGACGCCGCCCTGCGCCGCAGGGCCGCCCGGATGCGGGCCGCCAGCTCCGTGGGGGAGAAGGGCTTGACCACGTAGTCCACCGCCCCGTGGTCAAAGGCCCGGGCGACCAGGTCCTCCCGCCCGTAGGCCGAGATGAAGATGACCGGCACGTCGTCGATGTCCAGGATGGCCTGCATCAGCTCCACGCCGTCGGCGTCGGGCAGCATCAGGTCCAGCAGGGCCAGTCGGGGCCGCTCCTCATCCATGAGCCGCAACGCTTCCTGCGGGTCCCCGGTCACCAGAGGCGTGTAGCCCGACCGGACCAGGGTGTCGCGGACGTAGCGCAGGGCCTGGGGGTCGTCGTCCACCGCCAGCACCCGCACCGCCGCCTCCGTCTCCTCCCGCTCCCGCCGCGATGAACGGGCAGCGGCCGGAGACACCGGGTAGCTCTCAGCGGTCTCCACCGTGGGCAGGGTGAAGGTGAACTGCGCGCCCAGACCCACACCGTCGCTCTCGGCCCGGATGCGGCCCCCGTGGGCCTCCACGATCCCCTTGCAGATGGCCAGCCCCAGGCCCGTGTTCCCGACCGGCTCCTCCGTCCCGCCGCCGGAGAACTTGCGGAACAGATGGGGCAGCCGCTCCGCCGGTATCCCCCGCCCCTCGTCGGACACCGACACCGCCACATACACGCCGTCCCGCGCGGCGCTCATCCGGATTGCCGAGTCCGCCGGGGAGTGGCGGGCGGCGTTGCTCAGCAGGTTGACCAGCACCTGGACGATGCGCCGCCGGTCCGCCAGCACCAGGGGCAAGCCCGCCTCAACGTCGATCTCCAGGTGATGCCCGCCTCCACCGCTGATGAAGGCGTTCCTGGCCCGGTCCACCAGCCGGTCCACCTCGGCCGGTTCGGGGCTGACGGGCAGCTCGCCCGTCTCGATGCGGGCCACGTCCAGCAGGTCGGAGACCAGCTCCTTCATGTGGTCCGCCTGGTCCTCGATGATGCGGAAGAACTGGCGGGCCAGGGAGGGCTCCAGGTCCGTGGCCGAACCCAGCAGGGTGGCGGCGGAGCCCTTGATGGAGGTCAGGGGGGCCAGCAGCTCGTGGCTGACCGTGGCCAGGAAGTCGGCCCGCAGCCGCTCCGCCTCCTCCAGGGGCGCCAGGTCCTGGAGGGTGACCACGAAGGACTCCACCGCGCCGTCCTCATCCTGGGAACGGATGGGAGTGGCGTTGAGCAGGGCCGTGACGCTGCGTCCGCCGGGGACCCGCAGGGTGATCTCCTCGGCCCGCACCGTCTCCCCGGCGCGGAGCAACACCGACATGGGGAACTCTTGCAAGGAGACCTCCCGCCCGTCGGCCCGCCGGAGGGTCACCACGCCCAGCAGGTCCACCGGCGACTGGTCCGGCTCCCGCAGGCCGTCCACGATGCGCAGCGCCTCCCGGTTGAAGGACACCGGCGCTCCCGTGGCGGCGTCGAAGACCACCACGCCCACCGGGGAGGTGTCCACCAGGGTCTCCAGGCCGGCCCGGGCGCGGCGCTCCTCCCGGTGCTGGCGGGCGTTGGCGATGGCCAGGGCGGCCTGGGCGGCGAACAGCGCCAGGGTGTCCTCGTCCTCTTGGGAGAACTCCGGCCCGTCCTGCTTCTCGGCCAGGTAGATGCTGCCCACCCGCTCCCCCTGGTGCGACACCGGAAAGGCCAGGAAGGAGACCTGCTGGCTCACCTCCACCGGGGGTTGCAGGTCGGGCAGGCCCAGGGAGCGCAGGTGGCCGGTCAGGTCGGGCACCCGCAGGGGATCGGGAAGCAGGGCCAGGTACTGGAAGTGCTGCGCCCAGCCCGGGGCGGTCCACAGCCGCTCCGTTTCCTCCGGGGTCCTGCCCGAGGCCAGGAACTCCTCGGCCGCGCCCTCCCCGTCGTGCAGGACGATGACGCCGTAGCGGGCGTTGGTCAGGGAGCGGGCGGAGTCCAGGGCCCCCTGGAGCACGGAGTTGAAGTCCAGGTCCTGGGTGATGCGCAGGCTGGCCTGGCCCAACAGGGAGAGGCGCTCCCGCAGCGCCGCTATCTCCAGGTCTCGCCGGTCGGGCTGGTTCGGCATATCACCTCCGTGGGAGCAGGACAGCCCCGCTGTCCCGGGCATCAGGATCTGGGCCTGACGAAACCAGTTGGGCTCCAATTTCCCGTATGTTATATGAAGTCATCATTATTGTATCAGATGTTACCCACATATGGCTGTCGGGGTGGTATGGTACTCTCCGACCTTTTCACTATCTGGAGGGTAACGGGTGTTCTGCAACCGGACACAGCCAGAAGCAGCGCGAGGACCGGCAGGCGCCTGCTGGAGCCTCGTGCTTGATGGGACCCGTGCCGCGAGCGCCCCTCCAGGGGACTTTACCCCCTCCGACTCTCCTCGCCGCAAACCCAACCTTGCCGAGCCTTGCCCCCGCCGCCTGCGGGAGGTGATGGCATGAGGATCCCCGCTTCAGCGCCGTTTCTGCGCCGATGGCCGCGGCTCGGCCTGGCGGCCCGGCCGACCCTCTCCGGCCAGCGCAGGACCGGAAGGAGCTTCGATATGACTGGGAGACGTGGATTTGCCGGTATGGGGGTTGGTTTCATCGTCTCGGCGGTGTTGCTTACGCTGGCTGTCCTGCTGCTGGGAGGCGCGGCGGCGCAGGCCCAGGACGACGGGCTGCGGGTCTCCATCGCGGCCAACCCGGCCAATCTCCAGGTGAATGAAGCCACGACGCTGACGGCGACCATTGCCAACGCTCCGTCGGAGGAGACGCCGGCGTACGACTGGGAGATCGACTTTGGCAGTGGTTGGCACTCCGCCAGCAGCGGATCCACCCTCCGGTATGGCAACGGCAAGGCGGAGACGCTGGGCTTCCGGCTGACGGTGAGCTACGACGGCGGGGAGACGGCGACGTCGGAGCCGATCACCGTGACCTGGACCGAGCCTACTGAAGAGCCGACGCCGGACCCTGCCGAGGAGCCGGAGCCAACGCCCACGCCTGCGCCCACACCTACACCGGAACCCACCGAGGAGCCGACGCCCACGCCGGAACCTGTAGCGGTGACCGGGGTGGCGGTAGCTTCGGACGCCGGGGACGACGATACCTACGTCCTGGACGAGGTGATCGAAGTAACGGTGACCTTCAGCGAGGCGGTGGACGTGACTGGCACGCCGCAGTTGAAGATCGACATGGACCCGGCGGAGTGGGGGGAGAAGTGGGCGGGGTACGAGAGCGGCAGCGGCACAACCAGCCTGACCTTCACCCACACCGTGGTGGAACCGAACATATCCACCCAGGGCATCGCGGTGCTGGCGGACACGCTGGAACTCAACGGCGGCTCCATCCAGTCGGCAGCGTCGCAGGCCGACGCCGGCCTGTCCCATGCGGGGTTGGACCACGACGCCGAGCACAAGGTGGACTGGCGGCGGTCGGCGCCAGAGCCGACGAACAGTCCGGCCACGGGCGCGCCGACGATCACCGGCACGGCCCGGGTGGGCGAGACGCTGACGGCGGAGACTTCGAGCATATCGGACGCTGACGGGCTGGACAACGCCAGCTTCAGCTACCAGTGGCTGGCCGATGACGCCGACATATCCGGGGCCACGGACCGGGCCTACACCCTGGCCAGCGTAGACCGGGGCAAGGCCGTGAAAGTGCGGGTGTCATTCACCGACGACGCGGGGCACGGGGAGAGGTTGACCAGCGGGGCCACGGCGGCGGTGGCGGCCAGGCCGCCGGAGGTGACCGCCGTGGCGGTAACATCCGACGCCGGGGATGACGACACCTACGGGCTGAACGAGGTGATCCGCATCACGCTGACCTTCAGCGAGGCGGTGGACGTGACCGGCACGCCGCAGTTGAAGATCGACATGGACCCGGCGGAGTGGGGAACCAAGTGGGCCGCTTACGCCAGCGGCAGCGGCACGGCCAGTCTGACCTTCACCCACACGGTGGTGGAACCGAACATCTCCACCCAGGGCATCGCAGTGCTGGCGGACAGCCTGGAACTGAATAGCGGCACGATCAAGTCGGCCTCGTCGCAGGTGGACGCCGACCTGTCCCACAGCGGCCTGGCCCACGACCCGAACCACCAGGTGGACTGGCGGCAGGAGGACTCCAACCACGCCCCGGTGCTGAACACCCAGGCCGCGAACTACGCCCTGTTCACCGGCGATAACAACGCTCCCAGGGGCATCCTGGTCAGCAAGCCCTTCCACGGCCTCTTCTCCGACCCCGACGGCGACGAGTTGACCTACGCGGTTTCCGTCGCCAGCGGCAATGCTCACTTGGTCGAGTCGCTGCAAGTCATGCGTCACCAGGATGTTCCGGCCGAGCGGCGGGTCAACCGGGAGGAGGGGTTGTTCTCGCGGGTGTGGTTCACGGCGGAGGCGGAGGCGGACTGGAAGGCCCTAGACCCGATCCCGCCGGACCGTCCGGTGGTGACGGTGACGCTGGCGGCGACGGATCCTGGGGGATTGACGGCCTCGGTGGACGGGGACTTTCTGATCTGGTGGGACAGCTATCCGGAGGTGGAGAGCGCAGTAGCGAGCAAGCAGGCCATCGCGCTGACCTTCGACCTGGCGGTGGAGGGAACGCCGGGGCCGACGCCGGAGCAGTTCACGGTGAAGGTGGTCAACTCAGACAGCTCTAAAGAGACCATTGCGGTGAGCAGGGTGACCGTCAACGGGGCGGTGGTGACGCTGGTGCTGGCGTCGGAGTTGGAAGCGGGCCAGACCGTGACGGTGGACTACGTCTACACCTCGTACCGCCACGGCGACGCCTCCCTGCGCCGCGCCGGCGGCGGGATCGCCGCCCCCGGCTTCACCGGCCAGGCCGTTGACATGTCCCAGCTGGGGCTGCCGGGCCCGGTGGCGAACCTGGGCGTCATCGCCGAGCCGGGTCAGCTGGACCTGCTGGTCATGTGGGACGCGGTGGCGGGGGCGACCTCCTACAAGCTGCGCTGGCGGCAGTCCGGCGGCGAGTTCGAAGCGGCCAACGCCATCACCGTCACCGGCGGCGCCATGGGGATCGTCACGGTGTCGGGCTACGGGCCATGGGAGGTGCGGGCGCAGGGCTGCAACGACGACGGCTGCGGCCCGGAGGCCAGCAGTACGGTGGACGTGGTGCCGGCGGCCAGCCTGAGCCTGGGCCGGGCCGTGGACGCCCAGGGCCAGGTGCAGCCCCGGACCATCACGGCGACCTGGGATGCCGTGGAGGATGCCTCGTCCTACACGCTGCGCTGGTGGCCGGCCAATGAGAACCCCCCGGCCTCGGCCCAGCCTGCCTCGGCGACGCAGACCCGCTCCAACGGCGCGCGGGCGGCGAGTACCCAGACCGGAAATCAGCTGACCGTTCCCGCCGGCCGGACCAGCGCCGAGTTCACCGTGCCCGACGACCGGGCGTACCGGGCGGAGTTGCAGGTTCGGGGCGGCGGCGACAAGATCATCGCGCAGGGCGACGGCGGGGTGGACCAGATGCCGGGCCTGCCCGACACCACGCCGCCGACGATGGTACGGGGCGAGATAAACGGCAACAGGGTAACGGTCTATTTCAGCGAACCTTTGGACGAGGACTGGGTGGGGGGCGCCTTTGGAGGGTATGTGGGATTCTCCGGTCCCGGCTGGTCCTTCAGATCGTATGTGGGTCAGTCGAGCAATATGGAGGTCAGCGGCAACGTGGTGACGGTCGATTTCGAGGGTCGCCTGAGGGCGACTGTGGGGCTGATCGCCTACACGGTCTATTTAGTCGACCCGGCCGGCAAAACCCTGCGGGACCTGGCAGGCAACGAGCTGAGCGCTTTTACCGAATCCTGGCCCAGTGAGTGGAGATCCACACAAGCAATACGCTTGGACAACATCACCCCGCCGCCGCCGGTCCAGGACGTGTCGGCGTATCCCCACTGGTTGGCCCTGACCTTCGATCAGCCGCTGGATGAGAGATATGTTCCGGCGGCCAGCGCGTTCACCGTGACGGTGAACGGGAGCACGGTCAACCTGGCCGCCTACAGACCCGTGGCCGTGGCCGGCAACACCGTCACGCTGGTTCTGGCCGCGCCGGTGTCGGCCACCGACGTGTTGACGGTGAGCTACGACAAACCGTCGTCGGGCAGCAGGCTCCGGGGGGCGTCCAGCGAAGTGGCGAGCTTCTCCAGCCACGCCGTGACCAACCGGGTCGGGGATTCGCCCGCGGTTTCGCGGGTGGCCATCACCTCGACCCCGGCTACGGCCAATACCTACGCCCACGGCGAGACTATTCAGGTGTCGCTGACTTTCAGTGAGACGGTGGCCGTAACCGGCACGCCCCGGCTGAAGATCCAGATATACCCGAGGGTACACCCCCGCCCTGGGGACCGGCAGCGGGGTTACGGGGAGAAGTGGGCCGACTACGCCAGTGGCAGCGGCACGACCACGCTGGTGTTCGCCTACACCGTGGCAGAACCGGACCGCTCCACCCAGGGCGTCGCCGTACTTCGCAACACCCTGGACCTCAACGGCGGCACGATCCGGTCGGTCTCCACGCCGCGTAAGGACGCGCGCCGGTGGTACGAGGGGCTGGACCACGACGCCGGCCACAAGATGGACTGGCGGCGGTCAACGCCCGGGGTCCCCTGGGCGACCGGCGTGGCCATCACGTCGGACACGAGAGATTCCGGCGCATATTCTCCCGGGGACACCATCCAGGTGACGGTGACATACGACCAGGCAGTGAACGTCACCGGCGCGCCCCGGCTGAAGATCCAGCTGGACACGGGCGAACGATGGGCGACCTACGCCAGCGGCAGCGGCACGGCGGAACTGATCTTCGCCTACCCGGTGTCGGCGGGGGACTACTCCATCTATGGCCCCCCCGTGCTGAGGAGCACGCTGGAACTGAACGGCGGCGCCATCCGCTCCACGGGGACGGCGCCGGTGAACGCCCACCTGCGGCACGAGGGACTGCACCGCGACGCGAACCACCGGGTGGACGGTATCGCGCCTTCGCTGCTGGGCGTGGCCGTCAGCGGGACCAAGGTCTCGGTGGCATTCAACGAGGCCCTGGATGGGGACTCGGTTCCCCCGGCCAGCGCCTTTACGGTGAAGCGGACCCCGCAGGGGAGTAACGAGGAGACGGTGAGCCTGAGTGGAGCGCCCGTCATCTCCGGCGGCGCGGTGACCCTGACCCTGGCCAGCGCGGTGGTGGCGACGGACACGGGCGTGAAGGTGAGCTACGACAAGCCCACCGGATCCGCCGCCAACAAGCTGAAGGACAAAGTCGGCAACGAGGCGGTCGGCTTCACCGACCGGGCGGCCGACGCCGCCGACACCACGCCGCCGCAGCTCGTGCGGGGCGAGATCGACGGGGACGTCATCACCCTCTACTTCAGCGAGGCGCTGGACGAGGACTCGGTGTCGTCGCGTGTCGGAGACTACTTCCGGGTCAGTCTGATGTACGACCACAACATATACTGGGCGAGGGACGGCCAATGTCCCTACCCCAATCACGCCTCTAGTGCCCGCCCGAGGGAGGTGTACGTCAGCGGCAACACGGTGGTGGTGGTCGGCTTGAGCGATAATGAAAGGTACAGGGCGAGTGTGACCTGGTCGAGCATTTATTCCCGGTACGTTGCCGACGTCGCCGTCGCCAAGAGGCTCCGGGACCTGTCCGGCAATCCGGTGAGCACTCCAATAGACTGGACCGGCGAACGTCCGTACTACTCCACAAGGGAAATAAGGTTGGACAACGTCACCCGGTTGCCGTGGCCCAAGAGCGCCACGGTGGACGGCAAGCAATTGACCCTGACCTTCAGCGCGCCGATGGACGGGGGCTGGGTTCCGGCGGCCGGTGCGTTCACGGTGGAGGTGAATGGTGGCGGGGTGAGCCTGGCCAGTTCCAATCCGGTGTCCGTGTCCGGCCGGAATGTCACGCTGACCCTGGCCGCAGCGGTGGCGTCCGGCGACACCGTAACGGTGAGCTACGCCAAGCCGGAAAGCAGTCCCATCCGGAACGTGGTCTGCGAATACGCGTCCAGCTTCACCGACCAGGCCGTGACCAACTCCACCCCGTGAGCCGGAGAGCGTTGCCGTAACGGGGCCTCACAAACCCCGAGTGGTGTGAGAGGGGATATTTCCGCCTAGGCGGGCGCCGGTGAAGGAACGGGGATAGTCCGGCGTCCCCTGGGGGACGGGGTTGAAGTCCAGGTCCTGGGTGATGCGCAGGCTGGCCTGGCCCAGGCGGGAGAGGCGTTCCCGGAGAGCCGCTATCTCCAGGTCTCGCCGGTCGGGCGGGTTCGACGTATCGCCTCCGAAAGAGCAGGACCGCTCCGCTGTCCCGGGCATCAGGATACGGGCCGGAAGAAACCGATTATGGTCCAATTTCCCGTATGTTATAGGAAGTCATCACTATTGTATCAGATGTTACCCACAAATTGCTTACAGGGTGATACAGTCTTTACGACTTCCTCCGATAATGGACCACAACGGGTGTTCATCAATATGGCGCAACCAATAGAAGCGCGGGCGCTGGCAGATGGCAGCGTGAGCGCCGGGATAGACGTGTCCCCGGCCGAGGACACATCTATTGTAACTTTCACGCCATACCTACCCTTGTCAGCCTTGGACCATCCCCGTGGTGAACGTAGCTTCGCCGAGCCTTGCCTCCACATCATGCGGGAGGTGACGGAATGAGGACACGCGCTTTAGCGCCTACTCTGGGCTGGCGGCCGGTGGTCGGCCTGGTGACCCTGCTTGTTGCCTTCGTGGCTGCCTTTCTCCTCGGACCCGGCGCGGCGTCGGGCCAGAGCGCGCCCACGGTGTCCGGAGTGGCGGTAACGTCGGACGCGGGCAACGACGCCACCTACGTCCTGGACGACGTTATCCGGGTAACCCTCACCTTCAGTGAGGCGGTGGAGGTAACCGGCGTACCACGACTGAAGATTGACATGGACCCGGCGGAGTGGGGCGAGAAGGAGGCCGGTTACCAGAGCGGCGGCGGCACAAACAGCCTGATCTTCACCCACACCGTGGTAGAACCGAACATCTCCACCCAGGGCATCGCGGTGCTGGCGGACACCCTGGAACTGAACGGCGGCTCAATCAAGTCGGCGTCGTCGCAGGAAGACGCGGACCTGTCCCATGACGGGCTGGGCCATGACACCGGTCACAAGGTGAACTGGCAGGCGTCCTCGCCCACGGTGTCGGGAGTAGCGATTTCCTCGGATGCTGGCGGCGACGACACCTACGCCAAGGACGACGTGATTCACATCACGCTCACTTTCAGTGAGGCGGTGGAGGTTACCGGCAGTCCCCAACTCGCCATCGACATGGATCCGGCGGAGTGGGGGGAGAAGCAAGCGGGATACGAAAGCGGCAGCGGCACGGCCAGCCTGACTTTCACCCACACGGTGGTGGAACCGAACATCTCCACCCAGGGCATCGCGGTACTGGCGGACAGCCTGGAACTGAATAACGGCACGATCCAGTCGGCGTCGGCACAGATCGACGCCGACCTAGCCCACAGCGGTCTGCCCCACGACCCGAACCACAAGGTTGACTGGAAACAGGCGCCGGCGGCGACGCCCCCCACGGTAACCGCCGTGGCGGTAAATTCGGACGCCGGGGATGACGACACCTATGGCCTGGACGACGTGATCCGCATCACGCTGACCTTCAGCGAGGCGATGGACGTGACCGGCACGCCGCAGTTGAAGATCGACATGGACCCGGCGGAGTGGGGGGAGAAGTTGGCCGCTTACGCCAGCGGCGGCGGCACCGCCAGTCTGACCTTCACCCACACGGTGGTGGAACCCAACATCTCCACCCAGGGCATCGCCGTGCTGGCGGATAGCCTGGAACTGAATGGCGGCTCCATCCAGTCGGCGGCGACGCAGACGGACGCCGACCTGTCCCATGCGGGGTTGGCCCATGACCCGAACCACCAGGTGGACTGGCGGCAGGAGGAACCCAACCTGGCTCCAGTGCTGAACATCCAGGCCGAGAACTACGCCCTGTTCACCGGCGATAACAACGCCCCCCGGGGCATCCTGGTCAGCAAGCCCTTCCACGGCGTCTTCTCCGACCCCGACGGCGACGAGTTGACCTACGCGGTATCCGTCGCCAGCGGCAATGCCCACTTGGTCGAGTTGCTGCAAGTCATGCGTCATCAGGATATTCCGGAGGAGCGGCGGGTCAACCGGGAGGAGGGGTTGTTCTCGCGGGTGTGGTTCACGGCGGAGTCAGAGGCGGACTGGAAGGCCCTGGACCCGATCCCGCCCGACCGTCCGGTGGTGACGGTGACGCTGACCGCCACCGATCCCGGCGGCCTCTCGGCCTCGGTGGACGGGGACTTTCTGATCTGGTGGGACAGCTATCCGGAGGTGGAGAGCGCAGTAGCCAGCAAGCAGGCCATCGCCCTCACCTTCGACATGGCGGTGGATGCTGCGCCGGGGCCGACGCCGGAGCAGTTCACGGTGAAGGTGGTCAACTCAGACGGGACCACGGGAACGGTGGCGGTGAGCAACGTGTCGGTGAGCGGGTCCGTGGTAACGCTGGAGTTGGCGTCGGAGCTGGCGGCGGGGCAGACGGTGACGCTGGACTACGCCCACGCTGCTGATACGCCGTTGCAGCGGGCTGGCGGGGGCGACCCCGCGCACGGCTTCACCGGCCAGGCCGTGGACATGTCGCAGCTGGGGTTGCCGGGTCCGGTGGCTAACCTTGGGGTGATTGCCCAACCGGGGGTGTTGGACCTGTTGGCCCGGTGGGACGACGTTGCGGGCGCGACCTCCTACAAGCTGCGCTGGCGGCAGTCCGGCGGCGAGTTCCAGGCGGCCAACGCCATCACCGTCACCGGCGGCGCCATGGGGGTCGTCACCGTGTCGGGCTACGGGGAATGGGAGGTGCGGGCGCAGGGCTGCAACGACGACGGCTGCGGCCCGGAGGCCAGCGCTACGGTGGACGTGGTGCCGGCGGCCAGCCTGAGCCTGGCGCGGGCCGTGGACGCCCAGGGCCAGGCGCAGCCCCGGACCATTACGGCGACCTGGGATGCGGTGGAGGACGCCGCGTCCTACACGCTGCGCTGGCAACGGCTCGGGGCGGCTGCGCCGGCGTCGGCCCAACCGGATGCTGCCGTCCGGCAGACCCGCTCCCTCGATGGGGCATCCAGCGCTAGTGGGCAGACGTCGAATGACCAGAGTGAAACGAACCAACTATCCGTTCCCGCAGGCCGAACCAGCGCGGAGTTGAGCGTGCCTGACGGCAAGGCCTATCGAGTGGAGCTAGAAGCCCGGGGCGTGGACCGCGATCTTGTCGCGATGGCCCACCAACATGTGGGCCAGGCGGACGGCGGGCCCGACACCACGCCGCCGTGGCTGGAGCGTGGTGAGATTGACGGCAATAAGATGATCCTCTACTTCAGCGAACCGCTGGACGAAGGCCCAGTAGGCGGATACTGGGATGGTGGATTTATCGAGGCGTATGTGCAGGTCGGGGGAGGTGTCAGGAGTTACGAGAAAGCGCATGGCCGTGGTATGGAAATCAGCGGGAACAAGGTGACGGTCCGTTTCGAGAGTCTGCGGGCGAGAGTGGGCCTGGATGCGGGTGGGCGATACATCAGGCGCGCCGCCGCCACTACCAAAGTGCTTCGGGACCTTGCCGGCAATCCGATGAGTGTTCCGTATCAACATTACATAGGGTGGTGGGGCACAGGATGGCAAAGATTGAACAACATCACCGGGCGGCCGCACGTGACCGGCGTGGTGGTGTCCTCGAACGCGGGCGCTGACCGGTTGTACGCGGACGGCGACACCATCCGAGTGCAGATCACCTTCAGCGAAGCGGTGAACGTGACCGGAAGGCCCCGCTTGAAGATCGACCTTGACCGGGCCGGCGGCGGCGAGCGGTGGGCCAGCTACGCCAGTGGCAGCGGCACGACGACGCTGGCGTTCGCCTACACCGTGGATGATCCGGACCGCTCCACCCAGGGTGTCGCTGTGCTTCGGGACGCGCTGGACCTCAGCGGCGGGGTGATCCGGTCGGCGGGCACGCAGAGGGACGCGAACCTGTGGTACGCAGGGCTGGACCACGACTCGAACCACACGGTGGACTGGCAACGGTTGGCGCCGGGGGTTCACCGGGTGACCGGCGTAGCGATCTCCTCGAACGCGGGCGCCGATCAGTCGTACGTTGACGGCGACACCATCCAGGTGACACTGACGTTCGGCGAGAGGGTGATCGTAACCGGCGCGCCGCGGCTGAAGATTGACCTTGACCGAGCGGACGGCGGGGAGAAGTGGGCGGACTACGCCAGCGGCAGCGGCACGACGATGCTGGTGTTCACCTACACCGTGGTCGATGCGGACCTCTCCACCGCAGGCGTCGCCGTGCTCCGGCACTCGCTGGAGTTGAACGGGGGCACGATACGCTCCACGGCGGCGACGCCGGTGAATGCGCACCTGCGGCACGCGGGACTGGATCACGACCTGGACCACCAGGTGAACAGCAAGATCCCAATGTTGCAGAGCGCCACCGTGGATGGGACGAGGCTGGCGCTGGCTTACGACACGGCGCTGGACGAGAATTCGGCACCGGCCGGAACCGCGTTCACGGTGAATGTGAACGGGAGCGAGGTGAGCCTGGCGAACACCGATCCGGTGAAGGTCCGCAGCGTTGCCGTGATTCTGACCTTGGCGGCGGTGGCGGCGGCCAGCGACACGGTGACGGTGAGCTACGCCAAGCCCACCGCGACCGGCGCCAGCAAGGTGAGGGACGCCGCCGGTAACGAGGCGGCCAGCTTCACCGACCAGGCGGCCGGCCCCGACACCATACCGCCGCGCCTGGTGGGGGGCGAGATCGACGGCGATACGATGGCAATTCACTTCAGCGAGGCGCTGGACCCAGACTCGGTGGGCGGTTACTTCCGGGTGAATCTGCAGTGGGCAGATAACAGCGGCAATCCTCGACCCTACGACAAATGCCGGAGCGATACCTCCGGCTGGCGCCACTTCACTGCCATACCGAAGGAGGTTTTTGTCAATGACTACACGGTCGTGGTAGTAGGTTTGAGCGACGGCTTGGGACGCGGCTTGGGGTACGAAATGGTACGTGCTGGAGTGGGCCAGCCGTATAACAATTTTACGTACCACCGGTACAACGACCCCGCCGGCAAGGTTCTGCGGGACCTTGCCGGCAACTCGGTAAGCGACGCAAGAGTCCTGACCATGGACAACACCACCAGGATGCCGTGGCCGGAGCGGGCCACGGTGGTTGGCAAGCAATTGATTCTGACATTTAACGCCCCGATGGATGGGAACTCAGTTCCGGGGCCCAGCGCGTTCACGGTGAAGGTGGACGGGAGTCAGGTGAACTTGGCCAACGCCAATCCCGTGGCGGTGTCTGGCAACACTGTCACGCTGACCCTGGCTGCGGCAGTAGCGGCAGGGGATGCCGTTACGGTGAGCTACGCCTATCTGTCCGGCAGCCCGCTCCAGAACGTGATCTGCGAAGACGCGGAGGTTTTTGCCGACCAGGCCGTGATGAACTTCACTGGGGTGTCGGCGGTGTCCGGAGTAGCGATTTCATCGGACCCGGGTGATGACGAAACCTACGGTTCGGGCGAAACGATCCGCGTCCGGCTGACGTTCAGCGAGGCAGTGACTGTCACTGGTAAACCGCGCCTGAAGATTGGCCTGAACTCAGGCTCCCGGGAGAAGTTGATGTGGTACGAAAGCGGAAGCGGCACTTCCAACCTGGTTTTCGCTCGCAAAGTATTGGAGCCGCACCCCAGGGTGGAGCCGGAGGTTTCCACGGCAGGCATCGCAGTCCTGGCCAACTCCTTGGAACTGAATGGCGGCGCCATCCAGTATGTCTACTCCGGGAAGCCCGCGTACCTGGCGCACATTGGGCTGGACCACGACGCCAACCACCAGGTGAACTGGCACCGCTAATGCCCGCGGCGATGATTCCAAGCCATCCACCACAGAGCACATAGCCGAAGTCCATATATGCCCGTCATTGCAAAAAATCACCCCGCGCTGATCCCGGCCCTGGCCGTTGCCGCGCTGGTGGCGCTGGCGGTCCTGCTGCTGGGCGGCGCGGCGGCGCAGGCCCAGGACGACGGGCTGCGGGTGTCGATTGCGGCCGACCCGGCCAATCCCCAGGTGAACGAAGCCACGATGCTGACGGCGGCCATTGCCAACCCTCCCTCGGAGGAGACGCCGGCGTACGACTGGGAGATCGACTTTGGCAGTGGTTGGCACTCCGTCAGTAGCGGGTCCACCCTCCGGTACGGCAACGCCAAGGCGGAGACGCTGGGCTTCCGGCTGACGGTGAGCTACAACGGCGGGGAGACGGCGACATCGGAGCCGATCTCCGTGACCTGGACCGAGCCTACCGAGGAGCCGACACCGGAGCCCACTGAGGAGCCGGAACCGACGCCGGCGCCGGAGCCGGAGCCGACGCCGGAACCTACCGAGGAACCGACGCCCACGCCGGAACCGGTCACCGTGACCGGGGTGGCGGTGTCATCCGACGCTGGGGACGACGACACCTACATCCTGGACGAGGTGATCGAAGTAACGCTGACCTTCAGCGCGGCGGTGGAAGTAAGCGGTACGCCCCGGCTCAAGATCGACATGGACCCGGCGGAGTGGGGCGAGAAGTGGGCTGGCTACGAGGGCGGCAGCGGCACAACCAGCCTGACCTTCACCCACACGGTGGTGGAACCGAACATCTCCACCCAGGGCATTGCCGTGCTGGCGGACAGCCTGGAACTCAACGGCGGCTCCATCAAGTCGGCGGCGACGCAGGCTGACGCCGGCCTTTCCCATGCGGGCCTGGATCACGACGCCGAGCACCAGGTGGACTGGCGGCAGTCGGCGCCGGAGCCGGCGAACAGTCCAGCCACCGGCGCGCCGACGATCACGGGCACGGCCCGGGTGGGCGAGACGCTGACGGCGGACACGGCGGGCATTTCGGACGACGACGGCCTGGACAACGCCAGCTTCAGCTACCAGTGGCTGGGCGATGACGCCGACATCTCCGGGGCCACGGGCAGCGCCTACACCCTGGCGAGTGCTGAGCAGGGCAAGGCGGTCAGGGTGCGGGTGTCATTCACCGACGACGCGGGACACGGGGAGACGTTGACCAGCGCGGCCACGGCGGCGGTGGCAGCGGCGGCCGCGCCGCCGGAGGTGACCGCCGTGGCGGTAACGTCCGACGCTGGGGACGACGACACCTACGTCCTGGACGAGGTGATACAGATCACGCTCACCTTCAGCGAGGCGGTGGACGTGATCGGCACGCCGCAGCTGGCCATCGACATGGACCCGGCGGAGTGGGGGGAGAAGCAGGCGGGTTACCAGAACGGCAGCGGCACGGCCAGCCTCACCTTCACCCACACGGTGGTGGAACCGAACATCTCCACCCAGGGCATCGCGGTGCTGGCGGACACCCTGGAACTGAACAGTGGCTCCATCAAGTCGGCGGCGACGCAGACCGCCGCCGACCTGTCCCACGCCGGCCTGGCCCACGACCCGAACCACCTGGTGGACTGGCGGCAGGAGGACCCCAATCTCGCCCCAGTGCTGAACACCCAGGCCCAGAACTACGACCTGTTCACCGGCCAGAACAACGCCCCCCGGGGCATCCTGGTCAGCAAGCCCTTCCACGGCCTCTTCTCCGATCCCGACGGCGACGAGTTGACCTACGCGGTCTCCATCGCCAGCGGCAATGCCCACTTGGTCGAGTCGCTGCAAGTCATGCGTCATCAGGATGTTCCGGAGGAGCGGCGGGTCAACCGGGAGGAGGGGTTGTTCTCGCGGGTGTGGTTCACGGCGGATGCGGAGGCGGACTGGAAGGGGGCCAGTCCGGTGCTGGCGGACCCGGTGGTGGTTACGGCGACGCTGACGGCGACGGATCCCAGGGGATTATCGGCCTCGTTAGACGGGGACTTTCTGATCGACTGGGACAGCAGTCCTGCGTTGCTCAGCGCCATATCTGACGGAGAGGCCATCGCGTTGACCTTCGACCTGGCGGTGGAGGCTGCGCCGGGGCCGACGCCGGAGCAGTTCACGGTGAACGTGGTGAACGCGGACGGGACCACGGGCACGGTGGTGGTGAGCAGCGTGGCGGTCAACGGCAAAGTGGTGACGCTGAAGCTGGCGTCGGAGCTGGCGACAGGGAAGACGGTGACGCTGGACTACGCCCACGCCGACGCTACTCCATTGCAGCGGGTTGGCAGAGGCGACCCCGCGCCCGGCTTCACCGGCCAGCCCGTTGACATGTCGCAGCTGGGGCTGCCGGGCCCGGTGGCGAACCTGGGCGTCATCTCCGAGCCGGGACAGCTGAACCTGCTCGCCAGGTGGGACGACGTGGCGGGCGCGACCTCGTACAAGCTGCGCTGGCGGCAAGTCGGCGGCCAGTTCGATACGGCCAACGCCATCACCGTCACCGGCGGCGCCATGGGGGTCGTCAGCGTGTCGGGCTACGGGCAATGGGAGGTGCGGGCGCAGGGCTGCAACGATGACGGCTGCGGCCCGGAGGCCAGCGCCACGGTGGAGGTGTTGCCGGCGGCCAGCCTGAGCCTGGCGCGGGCCGTGGACGCCCAGGGCCAGGTGCAGCCCCGGACCATCACGGCGACCTGGGATGCGGTGGAGGATGCCGCGTCCTACACGCTGCGCTGGTGGCCGGCCAATGAGAGTCCCCCGGCGCCGGCCCAGCCTGCCTCCGCTGCGCGACAAACCGGTTCCATTGATGGGAGGGCGGCGAGTACCCAGACCGGGAACCAACTGACCGTTCCCGCCGGCCGGACCAGCGCCGAGTTCACCGTGGCCGACGACCGGGCGTACCGGGCGGAGTTGCAGGCTCGGGGCGGCGGCGACAAGATCATCGCGCAGGGTGACGGCGGGGTGGACCAGATGCCCGGCGAGCCCGACACCACGCCGCCGACGATTGTGCGGGGCGAGATAAACGGCAATCGGATGACGGTCTATTTCAGCGAACCGCTGGACGAGAACTACGTGGGGGGAACATTCCGAGGGTATGCGTCGACCAGCGGGCGGCCCGGACTATCTGTGGCTCGGTCGAGTAATATTACGATCAGCGGCAACGCGGTAACGGTTGACTTCGAGGGTCCTCTGTGGCTGACCGTAGGGCTGAACGCCTACACGGACTATTTCATCGACCCCGCCGGCAGGACCCTGCGGGACCTGGCCGGCAACCTGGTGAGCACCCCGTATCCACGGAAGCCGTGGGGGTATCACCAGGCAAGGACTCACACATGGATAATTGGCTTGAATAACATCACCCCGCCGTCGCTGCTCCAGGGGGTGAGTGCGTACCCCCACTGGCTAACTCTGACATTCACCGAGGCGCTGGACGAGAGGTTGGTTCCGGCGGCCAGCGCGTTCGCCGTTACCGTGAACGGGAGTACGGTCAACCTGGCCAACTACAGACCCGTGCTCGTTTCCGGCAACACCGTCAGGCTGGTCCTGGCCGCGCCGGTGTCAGCCACCGACGTGTTGACCGTGAGCTACGACAAACCGTCGTCGGGCAGCAGGCTCCAGGCAGCATCCAACGAAATAGCGAGCTTCTCCAACCAGACCGTGACCAACCGGGTCGGGGAGGAGCCGGCGGTGAAGCGGGTGGCCATCACCTCGACCCCGGCCGCGGATCAGACCTACGCCCCCGGTGAGGTCATTCAGGTGTCGCTGACCTTCACGGAGGCGGTGAACGTTACCGGCGCGCCCCGGCTGAGGATCGGGATGCCCGAGCGTCGCATCGAGGAGTGGGCGGACTACGCCAGCGGCAACGGCACGACCACGCTGGTGTTCGCCTACACCGTCGCGGCGTGGGACCGCGCCAACCAGGGCGTCGCCGTGCTTCGCAACTCCCTGGACCTCAACGGCGGCTCGATCCGGTCGGTGGCCACGCCGCGGCAGGACGCGCGTCTGTGGTATAGGGACCTGGGCCACGACGCCAGCCACAAGATGGACTGGCGGCGGTCAACGCCGGGAGTCCCCTGGGCGACCGGCGTGGCCATCACGTCGGACCCGGGCGATAACGGCGCCTATTCCTCCGGCGATACCATCCAGGTGACGGTGACCTACGACCGTGCGGTGAACGTGGTCACCACTGGCGGTACGCCGGGGCTGAAGATCAGGCTGGCCCCGGACGTGCGGCGTGTGGCCACGGACGACGAGGAACGGTGGGCGAACTACGCCAGCGGCAGCGGCACGGCGAAGCTGGTGTTCGCCTATCCGGTGGCGGCAGGAAACTACTCCATCTATGGCGTCGCCGTGCTTGGGAACACGCTGGCGCTGAACGGCGGCGCAATACGCTCCACGGCCACCACGCCGGTGAACGCCCACCTGCGGCACGAGGGGCTGTACCACGACCCGGATCACCGGGTGGACACTTCGGCCCCTGCGCTCCAGGGCGTGGCCGTAAGCGGGACCACGGTCTCGGTGGCATTCGACGAGGCCATGGATGAGGACTCGGTTCCCCCGGCCAGCGCTTTCACGGTGAAGCGGACCCCCCAGGGGAGCGATGAGGAGACGGTGAGCCTGAGCGGAGCGCCGTCCGTCTTCGGCGGCGCGGTGCTCCTGACCCTGGCCAGCGCGGTGGTGGCGACGGACACGGGCGTGAAGGTGAGCTATACCAAGCCCACCGGAGCCGGCGTCAACAAGCTGACGGACGCCGTCGGCAACGAAGCGGCCAGCTTCACCGACCGGACGGCCGACGCGACCGACACCACGCCGCCCAGACCGGTGCGAGGCGAGATTGACGGCGGCAACGTAACTATCTACTTCAGCGAACCGCTGGACGAGATCTACGAAACCTACGGGATCCCTCATAGTGAAGAGGACCACTTCCGGCTATTTCTGGAGGTGGCAGAGAACTCTGGCAATGCGCCGATTTTCGGCGTATGCGCGGGCGACACCGGCGGTAGACACCTTCGTGCCCAGCCGGAGAAGGTGATTATTAGCGGCAACATGGTGACGCTGGTCAACATTGGCTACGGCATTGGTATCGAGAGAATACGGGCCTTAGTGGGCCGTCAACATAACAGATTGCGTTTCAATAGATTCTTCAACAACAACGACAAGGTTCTCCGGGACCTTGCCGGCAACGCGGCAAGCGAAGCCACAATATTTTTGGACAACGTCACCCATCTGCCATCGCCGGAGCGGGCCAAGGTGGTCGGCAGCCGGTTGACCCTGACCTTCAGCGCTCCGATGAAAGCGGGGCCGGTTCCGCCGGCCAGCGCGTTCACGGTGAAGGTGAACGGCAGCGCGGTGAGCCTGGCCGGCGCCAATCCTGTCTCCGTGTCCGGCTGGGACGTCACGCTGACCCTGGCCGCGGCGGTGGCGTCCGGGGACACCGTAACGGTGAGCTACGAGAAGCCGGACAGCAATTGGCTGGAGAACGTGCACTGCGAATACGTGCCCACCTTCACCGACCAGGCCGTGACCAACTCCACCCCGTGAGCCGGGGCGTTGCCGTAACGGGGCCTCACAAACCCCGAGTGGTTTGCGAGGGTAGTTCTGCCTACGCGGGCGCCGGTGAAGGACCGGGGATAGTCCAGGGCTCCCTGGAGCACGGAGTTGAAGTCCAGGTCCTGGGTGATGCGCAGGCTGGCCTGGCCCAGCCGGGAGAGGCGCTCCCGCAGCGCCTCTATCTCCAGGTCTCTGTGGTCCGGCGGGTTCGACATGTCACCTCCGAAAGATCAGGCCAGCCCCGCTGTCCCGGCCATCGGGATATGGGCCGGACGAAACCGATTAGGCTCCAATATCCGTTATGTTACAAGAAGTCATTATTATTGTATCAGATATTACCCATAAATTGCTGTCGGGGTGGTATGGTACTCTTCGATCTTTTTCAATACCTGGAGGGTAACAGGTGTTCTGCAACCGGACACAGCCGGAAGCGGCGCCGGGGCCGGCGGGCGCCTGCTGGAGCGTCGTGCTTGATGGGACCCGTGCCGCGAGCGCTCCTTTAGCCGAGTTTACCCCCTCCGACTCTCCTCGTCGCAAACCCAACCTTGGCGAGCCTTGCCCCGCCTCCTGCGGGAGGTGATGGCATGAGGATCCCTGCTTCAGCGTCGTTTCTGCGCCGATGGCGCTGCTACGTTGGCAGCCCGGCTGATCCTCTCAGGCCACGCAGGACCGTAAGGAGCTTCGCTATGACTGGGAGACGTGGATTTGTAGGTGTGGCGCTGGGTCTCACCGTCTCGGCCGCGCTGGTGGCGCTGGCTGTCCTGCTGCTGGGCGGCGCGGCGGCGCAGGCCCAGGACGACGGCGGCCTGAGCGTATCCATCGCGGCCAACCCGGCCAATCCCCAGGTGAACGAAGCCACGACGCTGACGGCGACCATTGCCAACGGTCCGTCGGAGGAGACTCCGGCGTACGACTGGGAGATCGACTTTGGCAGTGGTTGGCACTCGGTCAGTAGCGGGAGCACCCTCCGGTATGGCAACGGCAAGGCGGAGACGCTGGGCTTCCGGCTGACGGTGAGCTACGACGGCGGGGAGACGGCGACGTCGGAGCCGATCACCGTGACCTGGACCGAGCCTACCGAGGAGCCGACACCGGAACCCACTGAGGAGCCGGAACCGACGCCGGAACCCACCGAGGAGCCGACGCCCACGCCGGGACCTGTAGCGGTGACCGGGGTGGCGGTAACGTCGGACGCCGGGGACGACGACACCTACCTCCTGGACGAGGTGATCGAAGTAACGCTGACCTTCAGCGAGGCGGTGGACGTGACTGGCACGCCCCGCCTGAAGATCGACATGGACCCGGCGGAGTGGGGGGAGAAGTGGGCGGGGTACGAGAGCGGCGACGGCACGGCCAGCCTCACCTTCATCCACACCGTGGTAGAGCCGAACATCTCCACCCAGGGCATTGCCGTGCTGGCGGACAGCCTGGAACTGAACGGCGGCGCGATCCAGTCGGCAGCGTCGCAGACCGACGCCGACCTGTCCCATGCGGGCCTGGACCACGACGCCGAGCACAAGGTGGACTGGCGGCAGTCGGAGCCGGCGAACAGTCCGGCCACCGGCGCGCCGACGATCACGGGCACGGCCCGGGTGGGCGAGACGCTGACGGCGGACACGGCGGGCATTTCGGACGACGACGGGCTGGACAGCGCCAGCTTCAGCTACCGGTGGCTGGCCGATGACGCCGACATATCGGGGGCCACGGGCAGCGCCTACACCCTGGCGAGCGGCGACCATGGCAAGGCGGTGAAGGTGCGGGTGTCCTTCACCGACGACGCGGGCCACGAGGAGACGTTGACCAGCGGAGCCACGGCGGCGGTGGCGGCGGCCGAGCCGCCGGAGGTGTCTGGGGTGACCGTGACATCCGACGCCGGCAGCGATGACACCTACGTCCTGGACGACGTGATCCGGATCACGCTGACCTTCAGCGAGGCGGTGGAGGTAACCGGCAGTCCGCAGCTGGCCATCGACATGGACCCGGCGGAGTGGGGGGAGAAGCAGGCCGGTTACCAGAGCGGCAGCGGCACGGCCACACTGACCTTCGCCCACACCGTCGTAGAACCCAACATCTCGACCCAGGGCATCGCGGTGCTGGCGAACACGTTGACCCTGAACGGCGGCTCCATCAAGTCCTCGTCGTCGCAGACTGATGCCGACCTGTCGCACACGGGACTGGCCCACGACTCCAGCCACAAGGTGGACTGGCGGCAGACCGAACCCAACGCGGCCCCAGTGGTGAACACCCAGGCCGAGTACTACGCCTGGTTCACCGGGACCGGCAACGCGCCCCGTGGGATCCTGGTCAGCAAGCCCTTCCACCAGGTCTTCTCCGACCCTGACGGCGACGAGCTGAGCTATGCGGTGGCGGTCTCAGAGGGATACCGCCACCTGTTGGACGAGTTCAGTATTGTCCTGCCCGACGACGTTCGGATCCCAGGCGGCACACGGGAGGGAACGTACCCGCGGGTGTTCTTCCGGGCGGAGCCGGACGCTGACTGGAAGTCGATCGGCCCTGCGCTGGCGGACCCGCTGACCGTCACGGTAACGCTGACGGCGACAGACCCCGGGGGACTGTCCGTCTCGCTGGAAGGGTACTTTCTGATCGACTGGGGGAGCCAACCGGAGTTGGTGAGCGCCGTGGCCAGCCAGCAGTCTATCGCGCTGACCTTCGACCAGTCGGTGGAGGCAACGCCCGGGCCAACGCCGGAGCAATTCACGGTGAACGTGGTCAACGGCGACGGGACCACGGGAACGGTGGCTGTCAGCAGCGTGTCGGTGAGCGGCGCGGTGTTGACGCTGGAGTTGGCGTCGGAGCTGGAAGCGGGGCAGACGGTGACGCTGGACTACGCCCACGATGACGACGCGCCGCTACAGCGTGCTGGCGGCGGTGACCACGCGCCGGACTTCAGCGGCCAGTCCGTCGATATGTCTCAGCTGGGGCTGCCGGGTCCGATGGCGAACCTGGGCGTCATCGCCCAGCCGGGTCAGCTGGACCTGCTGGCCCGGTGGGACGACGTGGCGGGCGCGACCTCGTACAAGCTGCGCTGGCGGCAAGTCGGCGGTGAGTTCCAGGCGGCCAACGCCATCACCGTCACCGGCGGCGCCATGGGGGTCGTTACGGTGTCGGGCTACGGGCAATGGGAGGTGCGGGCGCAGGGCTGCAACGACGATGGCTGCGGCCCGGAGGCCAGCGCTACGGTGGAGGTGGTGCCGGCGGCCAGCCTGAGCCTGGCGCGGGCGGTGGACGCTGAGGGCCAGGTCCGTCCCCGGACCATCACCGCGACCTGGGATGCCGTGGAGGATGCCGCGTCCTACACGCTGCGCTGGTGGCCGGCCAATGAGAACCCCCCGGCGCCGGCCCAGCCTGCCTCCGCGCGGCAGACCCGCTCCACTGGCGGGCGGGCAGCCAGCGCCCAGACCGGAAATCAGCTGACCGTTCCCGCCGGTGAGACCGGCACCGAGTTCACCGTGCCTGACGACCGGGCCTACCGGGCGGAGTTGCAGGTCCGGGGCGACGGCAACAAGATCATCGCGCAGGGCGGCGGCGGGGTGGACCAGATGCCCGGCCAGCCCGACACCACACCGCCGACGATTCAGTGGGGCGAGATACACAGCAATCGGATGACGGTCTATTTCAGCGAACCGCTGGACGAGAACTACCTGGGGGGAACGTTCCGAGGGTATGTGTCAACCCACTCGATACGCGGAGTATCGGTGGCTCGGTCGAGCAATATCAAGGTCAGCGGCAACGCGGTAACGGTTGACTTCGAGGGTCCGCTGTGGGTGACCGAGGAGCTGACCGCCTACACGGACTATTTCATCGACCACGCCGGCAGGACCCTGCGAGACCTGGCCGGCAACCTGGTGAGCACCCCGTTTCCACGGGAGGCGTGGGGGATTTACCAGGCACGAACCCACACATGGATAATTCGCCTGGACAACATCACCCCACCGTCGGTGCTCCAGGGGGTGGGTGCGTACCCCCATTGGCTGGCCTTGACGTTCAGCGAGACGCTGGACGAGAGGTTGGTTCCGGCGGCCAGCGCGTTCGCCGTTACCGTGAACGGGAGTACGGTCAACCTGGCCGACTACAGACCCGTGGACGTATCCGGCAACACCGTCAGGCTGGTCCTGGCCGCGCCGGTGTCGGCCAGCGACGTGTTGACCGTGAGCTACACCAAACCGTCGTCGGGCAGCAAGCTCCGGGGGGCGGCCAACGACATAGCGAACATCTCCGGCCATGCCGTGACCAACCGGGTCGGGGAGGAACCGGCGGTGAAGCGGGTGGCGATTGCATCGACCCCGGCCGATGGCGAGGCCTACGCCCCCGGTGAGGCCGTCCAGGTGTCCCTGACCTTCACCGAGGCGGTGACCGTAACCGGCGCGCCCCGGTTGAGGATCGGGATGCCCGAGCGTCGCATCGAGAAGTGGGCGGACTACGCCAGCGGCAGCGGCACGACCACGCTGACCTTCGCCTACACCGTGGCGGAGCCGGACCGCTCCAACCAGGGCGTCGCGGTGCTTCGCAACTCCCTGGACCTCAACGGCGGCTCGATCCAGTCCGTGTCCACGCCAAGGAAGAACGCACGTCTGTGGTACCCGGGGCTGGACCACGACGCCAGCCACAAGGTGGACTGGCGGCGGTCAACGCCCGGCGTCCCCTGGGTGACCGGCGTGGCCATCACGTCGGACCCGGGCGATTCCGACGCCTATTCCCCCGGCGACACCATCCAGGTGACGTTGACCTATGACCGGACGGTGAACGTCACCGGCGCGCCCCGGCTGAAAATCCAGCTGGACACTGGCTGGTGGGAGGAGTACCCGGACGACGAGGAGCGGTGGGCGAACTACGCCAGCAGCAGCGGCACGGCAAAGCTGGTGTTTTCCTATTCGGTGGCGGCCGGGAACCGCTCCATCTATGGAGTCGCCGTGCACGGGAACACGCTGGAACTGAACGGCGGCGCCATCCGCTCCACGGCCACCACGCCGGTGAACGCCCACCTGCGGCACGAGGGGCTGCACCACGACGCGAACCACCGGGTGGACACTTCGACTCCTTCCCTCCAGGACGTGGCAGTAAGTGGGACCACGGTCTCGGTGGCATTCAACGAGGCACTGGATGGGGCCTCGGTCCCGCCGGCCAGCGCCTTCACGGTGAAGCGGACCCCGCAAGTGGGTAACGAGGAGACGGTGAGCCTGAGCGGAGCGCCGGCCGTCGCCGGCGGCGCGGTGATCCTGACCCTGGCCAGCGCGATAGCGGCGACGGACACGGGCGTGAAGGTGAGCTATACCAAGCCCACCGGAGCCGGCGTCAACAAGCTAAAGGACGCAGCCGGCAACGAAGCGGCCAGCTTCACCGATTGGGCGGTCGACGCCGCCGACACCACGCCGCCGCGGCTGGTGCGGGCCGAGATTGACGGCGACGTGCTCACCTACTACTTCAGCGAGGCGCTGGACCAGACCTCGGGAGGTGCTGGGGACAAGTTCCGTATAAATTTGATGTTTGGGCGCGGTAGAAACGGCAACCCGTATTACGGCGACTGCTTGACCACGAGCCCGCTGAGCATTGGGCTCAGGCCTACGGAGGTGGTTGTCAAGGGCAACACGGTGACGCTGGTCGAAATGCTCGGCCCTAAATATCCGGACGGAAGGACACGGGCCTTGGCGGGCCAGCGGCTTAATCGTGTTCTCTACTCCCGCTCCATCGACCCCAATGCCATGGTGCTCCGAGACCTTTCCGGCAACGCGGCGAGACCTCCAATTGGTCCCAGCCGCTATGGGTACTTGACCACACGAGATGTATATGTGGACAACTTCACCCATCTGCCGTCGCCGGAGAGCGCCACGGTGAACGGCGACCGGTTGACCCTGACCTTCAGTGCCTCGATGAATCCGCTGAAGGGAGGTTCGATTCCGCCGGCCAGCGCCTTTACGGTGCAGGTGAACGGTAGCGCGGTGAGCCTGGCCGGCACCAACCCTGTGGCCGTGTCCGGCCGGGACGTCACGCTGACCCTGGCCTCGGCGGTGGCGTCCGGGGACACCGTTACGGTGAGCTACGAGAAACCGGACAGCAATTGGCTGCGGAACGTGGTCTGCGAGTACGCGCCTACCTTCACCGACCTGGCCGTGACCAACTCCACCCCCACCCCATGAGCCGGGGGAGCGTTGCCGTAACGGGGCGTCACAAACTCGTCGGTAGCCAGCGACGGCAACGCCCGCGTAATGGGCGAAGCAGTCCGGGTGCGGCTGATCTTGAGACCGCCCGAGTGGTCTGAGGTCGCATTCCCGCCTACACGGGCGCCGGTGAGGGGAGCGGGGATCCTCCACGGTTCCTGCCGTCTTGACCCGCAGGAATTGGGGCCGGCGAGCTCGATTATGGGGCAATTTCCGTTATGTTATAAGAAGTCATCGTAGTGGTATCAGATGTTACCCACAAATGGCTTGCGGGGTGATATAGTCCCCTGCGACCTTTCTGATAATGGAGTCCAACGGGTGTTCCGCAACCTGGCACAACCTGAGCGTGAGGCAGAGCAGCGGCCGGCGCAGAGCTCCGGCTCGTGTGCCGCGCCCGTAGGGTCCCAGGTTGGGGACGCTTCCGTAGTTACCCCCCCCCCCCCCCCGACTTTTCCTGCCGTAAACCCAACCTCGCCGAGCCTTGCGCCCGCTTCCTGCCGGAGGTGACGGCGTGAGGCCCCCTGCTTTCGCGCCGTTTCTGCGTGGCTGGCCGCTATTCGGCCTGGCGACTCTGCTCGTCGTCCTCGTAACCGCCCTGCTGCTCGGACCCGGCGCCGCGCTGAGCCAGGGCGGACCGTCGGTGTCCGGGGTAGCCGTATCGTCGAATCCCGCGTCCGGCGACACCTACATCTCCGGCAATACCATCCGGGTGACGCTGACCTTCAGCGAGGCAGTGGACGTGACCGGCAGTCCACGCCTCAAGATCGACATGGACCCGGCGGAGTGGGGCGAGAAGCAGGCCGGCTACGAGAGTGGCAGCGGCACGGCCACACTGACCTTCGCCCACACGGTGGTGGAACCCAACGTATCCACCCAAGGCATCGGGGTGCTGGCGAACACCCTGGAACTGAACGGCGGCACCATCCGGTCGGCGGCCTCGGATACCGATGCCGACCTGTCCCACACCGGGTTGGCCCACGACGCCGGCCACCGGGTGAACTGGCGGCTGTCATCCTCGGAGGTCCCGTGGGTGATCGGTACGGCGGTTTCGTCCGCGCCCGCGTCGGGCGATACCTACGGGCCGGACGAGACCATCCGGGTGACGCTCACCTTCAACGAGGCGGTGGACGTGACCGGTAAGCCACGCCTCAAGATCGACATGGACCCGGCGGAGTGGGGCGAGAAGGAGGCGGCCTACCAGAGCGGCAGCGGCACGGCCGCGCTCACCTTTACCCATACGGTGGTGGAACCCAACGTATCCACCCAGGGCATCGCCGTGCTGGCCGACACCCTGGACCTCAATGGCGGCTCCATCAAGTCGGCCTCGTCGCAGACCAACGCCGACCTGTCCCACGGCGGGCTGCCCCACGAACCTGGCCACAAGGTTGACTGGCAGCAGTCGTCGCCGGAGCCGACGGAGGAACCCACGCCCACGCCGGAACCGACGCCTGAGCCTACGCCGGAACCGGCCCCATCGGTGTCCGCAGTGGCGATAACATCCAACGCGCGAGACGACGATACCTACGCCAAGGACGACGTGATCCGGATCACGCTCACCTTCAGCGAGGCGGTGGACGTGACCGGTTCCCCCAAGTTGAAGATCGACATGGACCCGGCGGAGTGGGGCGAGAAGTCGGCGGCCTATCAGGGTGGCAGCGGCACAACCGCGATCACCTTCGCCCACACGGTGGTGGAACCCAACGTCTCCACCCAGGGCATCGCCGTGCTGGCCAACACCCTGGAGCTGAGCGGCGGCTCCATCAAGTCGGCCTCGTCGCAGGCGGACGCCGCCCTGTCCCACGCCGGGCTCGCCCACGACCCCGACCACAAGGTTGACTGGCAGCAGTCGTCTCCGGATCCAACCCCGACACCGACACCGGAACCCACGCCCACGCCGGAGCCTACACCCGAACCCACGCCGGAACCGACCCCGGATCCCACCCCTGAACCGGAAGAAGGCGTTCCGGGCAGCCCGGCCAGCCTCGCGGTCAGCGCCACGGCGGGCCAACTGGACCTCTCGGCGACGTGGGACGCCTTGGACGGCGCAGACTCCTACCGGCTGTCCTGGCGACAGGCCGACGGGGATTTCGAGGCGGCCAACGTTGCCAGCGTCACCGCCGCCCGGGCCGACATCACCGTGTCCGGCTACGGCCGGTGGGTGGTGCGGCTGGAGGGTTGCAACGACGCCGGCTGCGGTCCCGGCGTGGACCGTGCCGTGGGCATCGCGCCGGGCAGTCCGGCCAACTTCGCGGTCAGTGCCACGGCGGGCCAACTGGCCCTGTCGGCGACCTGGGACGCCCCGGACGGCGCAGACTTCCACAAGCTGTCCTGGCGTCCGGCCGACGGTACTTTCCAGACGGCCAACGTTGGCGTTGTAGCCGCCGCCGGGGCCGGCTTCGCCGTGTCGGGGTACGGTGAGTGGGTGGTCCAGGCAGAGGGCTGCAACGACGCCGGCTGCGGGCCGGCCGTCACCCGGCAGATCGAGGTGGAATCTCCGCCCGAACCCGGCCCGCTGCACGTGGCCGTCACCGCCAGCCCGGCCATGCCCCAGGTGAGCGAGGCCGTGAGCCTGGACGCGGTCATCACCAACCCCCCGCCAGGAGAGACCCCGTCGTACAACTGGGAGATCGACTTTGACGGCAGCTGGTATTCCTACGGAAGCAAGTCAACCTTCCGGTTCATCGCCATCAAGCAGGAATCCCGGCCGTTCCGGGTCACGGTGTCCTACGACAACGGGGATTCGTTCACTTCGGCCCCCCTGACCGTTACGTGGTCCAATGCCGACAACCACGCCCCGGTGGTCAACACCCAGGCCGCGAAGTACGCCGGGTTCACCAACCAGCAGAATGCGCCCCGGGGCATCCTGGTCAGCAAGTCCTTCGCCGGCCTCTTCACCGACCCCGACGGCGACAACCTGACCTACTCCGTGGCCCTGGCCAGCGACAACGGCCGGTTGGTGGAGGAACTGACCATCGGCGACTTTGGCCACAGCGACGAGCAGGCGGCGCAAAGCGGTTACCCCCTTGATAAGGTGCTGAGGGTATTCTTCCTGGCGGAGGCGGAGGCCGACTGGAAGGCCCTGAGCCCGCGGCCGCCGGACCGGCCGGTGGCTACGGTCACGCTGACGGCCACCGACCCGGACGGGCTGTCGGCGTCGCTGGATGGGGACTTCCTGGTCCGGTGGGCGAGCTATCCGGAGGTGGTAAAGGCCGTGGCCAGCCAGCAGGCCATCGCGCTGACCTTTGACCTGGCGATGGATGCTGCGCCGGGGCCGGCGCCGGAGCAGTTCACGGTGAACGTGGTCAACGCCGACGGGACTGCGGGAACGGCGGCGGTGAGCAGTGTGTCGGTGAACGGGAAGGTGGTAACGCTGGCGCTGGCCTCGGAGTTGGAGGCGGGGCAGACCGTCACCCTGGACTACGTCTACAGCTGGTCCCGCCACGGCGACGCCTCCCTGCAGCGTGCTGGCGGGGGCGACCCCGCCCCCGGCTTCAGCCGCCAGGCCGTTGACCTATCGCAACTGGAGCCTCCGGGCGCGGTGGCGAACCTGGCGGTCGGCGCCGGTCAGAAGGGGTTGGAGTTGTCGGCGACGTGGGACGCGGTGGCGGGCGCGACCTCCTACAAGCTGCGCTGGCGGCAGTCCGGCGGGGAGTTCCAGGCGGCCAACGCCATGACGGCCTCGGAAACCGAGGCGGCCATCACCGTCACGGCCTACGGCCAATGGGAGGTGCGGCTGCAAGCCTGCAACGACACCGGCTGCGGGCCGGAAGCCAGCCAGGCGGTGGAGGTTGCGGCGCCGGTCAACAGCCTGAGCCTGTCCCCGGCCCGCCTCGCCGACGCCGCAGCCCCGCCCGAGCGCGTCACCGCGTCGTGGGCTCCGGTGCCGGGCGCGGCCTCCTACCAACTGCGCTGGCGGCGCTCCGGGGCGGCTGCCCCCTCCGGAGCATCCGCCGGAGCATCGGGCGCATCGGGCAGCGGCCCGGGGGCCAGCGCCCAGGAGTGGCACAATCTCAACCCCGCCGGAGCATCGGGCGCGTCCGGCGGCGGCCCGGGGGCGAACACCCGGCAGTGGAACAACCTCAACGTACCCGGCGACCTGACCAGCGCCGACTTCAACGTGGACGGCGCCGGCGAGTTCGAGGTGAGGCTGGATGTGTACGACGACGACGAAGAGTTCATCACGGCCTACCACGGCCATGTGGACATCCGGGTGACGGCGCGGCTCAACGCGGTCATCTCCCGCGTCCATGATCACCAGTCTCTGGGTTGCCAGGCCAGGACAATTGACGGCTTCCAGGTCGTGTTCACCAACAACGCCATTGAATTGAGTTGGGATGACCCCGGCATCTCCGCCATCACCAAGTACCAGTTCCAGCGCGGGGAGGGAATGCTGGCGCTCTCGGGTAGGGAAACCGGCTGGACGGACATTCCGAACAGCAACGCCGGGACCACTTCGCACACGCTGACCGGCCTTACCATGAACAAGACCTACGGAGTGTGGATACAGGCGGTGGCGGGCGACCGGTACTACTGCCTCGGAGATTATGCCTGGGTCACCCCCTTCGACGTGAACCTTCCCCTGATCACCGGATTCGAGGCCTTCCACGGCCTGTACAACCGGAAGGGCGACCAGTTGACCCTGATCTGGGACGATCCAGGCGACAACAGTCTCGACTATGAGTTGTCGTACTACGGGGTCCTGCCCCACTGGAGGGACTCCGGCAGCATGGCTGCCATTACCGGCAGCACGTTCAGCGGAGGATGGAGAAGCATCGGGAGCGTCGACAGCGGAGACATCGAGCCGTGGTTGGACGGCCAGATATATACCATCATCGAGGGCCTCTCCTGCGAGATCTACTACTTCAATCTATCCCTGCGGCCAACGCAGCGCGGCAGCATCGGCCCCAAGGTGGACTACAACTACGTCTACATGGGCTGGCACGGGGATCAATACAACGACACGTGGACGGACCAACCAGGCTCCGACAGCTGCATGGCGGGCTGGGGCGGCGACGACACGCTGTACGGCGACTGGGGCGACGACATCCTGAAGGGCGGGAGCGGCGACGACGTTCTCAACGGCGGTGAGGGCAACGACACTCTGCACGGCGGCCCCGGGGCCGACACCCTGAACGGCGGCCCCGGGATGGACACCGCATACTACGGCGGGACCCCGGGTTCGGTGACCATCCGATACAACAGCGACGGGACGATTACCGTCAGCGGCGGCGTGGCTGAAGGCGACACCCTCGTCGGCATTGAGCGCATCGCCGGTCCGGGCGCCAGGGGGCACTTCCGGGGCACCCCCGGCGACGACACCCTGACCGGGTCCGCTGGCGACGACTACCTCGAGGGATTCGGCGGCGCCGATGCGCTGGACGGCCGCGAGGGCAACGACATCGCCGGCTACTCAACCTCCAACGCCGCCGTGACGGTCAGCCTGGCCGCCGGAGCAACCGGCAGCGGCGGCCACGCCCAGGGCGACACCCTCGCCAACATCGAGAACCTCGAGGGCTCGGACCACGACGACTCCCTCACCGGCGACGCTCAGAAGAACGTCATCCGGGGCGGCCCCGGCGATGACGAGCTGTATGGAATGGCCGGTGACGACGAGCTCTACGGAATGGCCGGCAACGACTACCTGGAGGGCGGGGCCGGCGGCGACGCGCTGGACGGCGGCGAGGGCAACGACATCGCGAGCTACTCGGCTTCCACCGCTGCGGTGTCGGTCAACCTGTCCGCCGGGACCACCAGCGGCGGCCACGCCCAGGGCGACACCTTCACCAGCATCGAGAATCTCACCGGCTCGGACCATGACGACACCCTTGTCGGCGACACAGGGAACAACGTCCTCCGAGGCGGCGCCGGCGCCGACGCGCTGGAGGGTGCCAGCTTCGCTGCCATCCATCTTTTCCAGAGCGGCAACGACACCGCCGACTACTCCGGCTCCCCCAGTGGGGTGACGGTTGCACTCCCATATGATGGCACGTTCGATGGTCGTACAGCGACAAGCACCGGCAGAGGCGGCCACGCTGAAGGCGACACCCTACGGGGCATCCAAGTCCTCATCGGGTCGGACCATGACGACACCCTCACCGGCGACTACTTTGGTAACAGCCTCCGGGGCGGGGCCGGCGACGACACGCTGAGCGGCGGCGTCGCCAACGACACCCTGGAGGGCGGCGCTGGCGCCGACACCCTGAACGGCGGCAGCAATAACGACACCGCCGACTACTCGGCCTCCACCGCTGCGGTGTCGGTCAACCTGGCCACCGGGACCGGCAGCGGCGGCCACGCCCAGGGCGACACCCTCGCCAACATCGAGAACCTCACCGGCTCGGACCATGACGACACCTTCACCGGCAACCGGCGGAGCAACGTCCTCCGGGGCGGTGAAGGCAGCGACACCGTGAGCTACTCGGCTTCCACCGCTGCGGTGTCGGTCAACCTGACCGCCGGGACCGGCAGCGGCGGCCACGCCCAGGGCGACACCCTCACCGGCATCGAGAACCTCACCGGCTCGGACCATGACGACACCCTCGTCGGCGATACGGGGAACAACGTCCTCGAGGGCGGCAAAGGCAACGACACCGTGAGCTACTCGGCTTCCACCGCCGGGGTGACGGTCAGCCTGGCCGCCGGAACCACCGGCAGCGGCGGCCACGCCGAAGGCGACACCCTCACCGGCATCGAGAACCTCACCGGCTCGGACCATGCCGACACCCTCACCGGCGATACGGGGAATAACGTCCTGGAGGGCGGGGCCGGCGGCGACGCGCTGGACGGCGGCGAGGGCAACGACATCGCGAGCTACTCGGCTTCCACCGCTGCGGTGTCGGTCAACCTGTCCGCCGGGACCACCAGCGGCGGCCACGCCCAGGGTGACACCTTCACCAGCATCGAGAATCTCACCGGCTCGGACCATGACGACACCCTTGTCGGCGACACAGGGAACAACGTCCTCCGGGGCGGCGCCGGCGCCGACGCGCTGGAGGGTGCCAGCTTCGCTGCCATCCATCTTTTCCAGAGCGGCAACGACACCGCCGACTACTCCGGCTCCCCCAGTGGGGTGACGGTTGCACTCCCATATGATGGCACGTTCGATGGTCGTACAGCGACAAGCACCGGCAGAGGCGGCCACGCTGAAGGCGACACCCTACGGGGCATCCAAGTCCTCATCGGGTCGGACCATGACGACACCCTCACCGGCGACTACTTTGGTAACAGCCTCCGGGGCGGGGCCGGCGACGACACGCTGAGCGGCGGCGTCGCCAACGACACCCTGGAGGGCGGCGCTGGCGCCGACACCCTGAACGGCGGCAGCAATAACGACACCGCCGACTACTCGGCCTCCACCGCTGCGGTGTCGGTCAACCTGGCCACCGGGACCGGCAGCGGCGGCCACGCCCAGGGCGACACCCTCGCCAACATCGAGAACCTCACCGGCTCGGACCATGACGACACCTTCACCGGCAACCGGCGGAGCAACGTCCTCCGGGGCGGTGAAGGCAGCGACACCGTGAGCTACTCGGCTTCCACCGCTGCGGTGTCGGTCAACCTGACCGCCGGGACCGGCAGCGGCGGCCACGCCCAGGGCGACACCCTCACCGGCATCGAGAACCTCACCGGCTCGGACCATGACGACACCCTCGTCGGCGATACGGGGAACAACGTCCTCGAGGGCGGCAAAGGCAACGACACCCTGACCGGCGGCGCCGGCGCCGACACGCTGAAGGGTGGTGAAGGCACTGACATCGCCGACTACAGCGACACCTCCCAGACGGTGACTATCTTCCTGAAAACTCCAGCCAACAACACCGGCTACGCCCAGGGAGACACTTACACCAGCATCGAAGTCATCAGCGGCTCCTCCGCCGCCGACACCCTCTCCGGCGACGACAATGCCAACATCTTCCGGGGCCAAGCCGGCAGCGACACGCTGAACGGCCACGGTGGCAACGACACCCTGGAAGGCGGCACTGGCAACGACGCGCTACGCGGCAACGCCGGCAGCGACATCCTGGAAGGCGGCGCGGGCAATGACACCCTGACCGGCGGGGCGGGCAACGACACCCTGACCGGCGGGGCGGGCAACGACACCCTGACCGGCGGTAGCGACAGAGATGAGTTCATCTTCAACGCCGGCTTCGGGACGGACACCATCTCGGACTACACCCTGGGCGCCAGCAAGGACGCCAGCGAGAGGATTTACCTGTGCATGGGGACCGCGTCGAACAAGCCCACCCACACCGGCGCCGACAGCGGTTCCGACCGCGTCATCACCGTCACCTTCAACAGCGCCACGGCGGGCACCATCACACTGAAGGGGATTACCAGCAGTTCGACCAACTTCGCCAACCTGAACATCCAGATATTCCCGGCCAACAGCGACGGAACCTGCGAGAGCCTGGTCCCCCAGGAGCCTGGTCCGGACCAATTGCAAGTCTGGTTCATCGACAATACTCCCCATCAGACGGGTACCCGGATCTTCTATAACACCGGTATGAGCGAAGTGGGTAGCGCGGTTTGCCAAATGCTCGATGGCAGCACCGCCAACTCGCTCAACTGCCCGAAGGACACCCTGGTCCACATCGTAATCCCGAGTGCGCACCGGGACACCGGCGATAAGATCCCGGTTTGGATTACGGCTACAGCGGACGGCAAGACGCGCGTCAGCGAGAGGCAAGAGTTCGTGGTCGGCGGCCCCCGGCCGCCCCCCTCGGTGTGGGTCTCCGGCGGCAATGGCAAGCTGCTGGTGGGATGGGAGGCGTCGTCACACGCGGTTACCGGCGAGATCAACGCCTACATCGTGCAGCTTCGAAAGTACAATCGAGACGGGACCTTGCCCGCCTGGACCGCCACGACGGACGTAACGACCACCGTGAAGGCCGCCAGCGCCCGGGAGCACACCTACACCGGTCTCGCCAACGGGACCTGGCAGGTCCGGGTCCGGGCCAGGAACAACAACAACGATAACGACAATAGCACCCACATATTGGGAACCACCTCCGAGGTGCGGGTCGTTACGCTGGCCCCGGCCAACAGCAACACGCCGGGCGCGCCGACCAGCGGTGCAGTCACCGCGGGCAGCGGGTCTCTGGTGGTGGCGTGGCAGCCGCCGACCTCCGACACCGGCTCACTGGTGCACGGCTACACCGTGCGGCACAAGGTCAGCGGCGCCGACGACAGCACCTACGTCGAGACCACCGTGCATCCTCGCCGCGTCAAGCAAGATTGCACCAAAGCCTGCAAGAACCCCAGAAGTGTGGAAATCAGCGGGCTCACCGCCGGCACCCGGTACGTGGTGCAGGTCAAGTCCCTCAACATCAATGGCGCCAGCGCCTGGGTCACCATCGGCACTACCCACACGCCCAACTCGCCAACACCATAGGCACAACCCAAGCGCCCAATCAGGGACGCCCGTCGGGCCGTGCCTGATGCAGGTGGGGCCGTGGTCGAAATGCAGCACCGGCGCTTGGAAGGAGGCACGCAGCATGAGGAGCGGCTCCTCCGCGCCCCGGGTGTGGCTCAACCCTGTCGCCGTGTGGGAGCTTCTGGACCGGCTGGACATCTCCCAGAACCAACTGGCCCGGCGGGCGGGCATCTCTCCCGGCCACCTTTCCCTGCTGATGAACGGCAAGCGCAGCCCGGCCCCCGCCGTGAGGCGGCGGTTGATGCAAGCCCTGGGCGTGGAGGACTTTCACGTCCTGTTCGTCATGGAGCGTCCGGCTGGCGGTAGCGGAGGGCGGGCCACCACTCCCAAATGCAAAAAAGACGGCATACAGGGGCAATCGGAGTAGGACGCCCGAAACCTCCGCGCCAACAAAAAAGACCCCATACATGAACCGGCCGGGGGAGTACGCCGAATAGCGGCGTACCGCTGACCGCATTACAGCCGGGGTCACACAAGAGACCGTGCAGGAGCAGTATGGATGGATAAGAAAACGGGAGCGGCAAGGGAAGCGCCTTTCGACCTCGCGGCGGAATACGAGGGTGCGCGCCTGGCTGCCCGCCTGTTCGGCGGGGAGTCCGCGGGCAGCTACCTCTTAGCGGGCCGGTTGATCCGCTTTGACCGCCTCCCCGTCGGCGATCTGGGGCTGCTCACCGTCGGGTTCCGCATCACGGACCGGCCCAGGGAGAAGTGGACCCAGCGCTTCAACCGGTTCAAGTACGGCGAACCTTCCGCCGTCAAGGCGGCCACCCGCACCCTCTGCGCGGCGTTCGGTATGTTCCGCCTTGACGGGGACCCCCGTATCGTCGTCGTCTCCTCGGTCTCCTCAGGGCAAAATATTGTGCAACACGACACGCCGGCGTCGAAACTGGCGTCCGCGCTTGCAGGGTACCGCGGCTGGGAGTGGCTTCCGCATCACGTTACCAAGGACCGGCATCCCAGCCTCACCGGCATCGCCTCCGCCGCCGACCGGGACGCCACCGTGGACGGGAAGTACCTGGCTGCCCCCATCGGGGGCGAGCCCGGCCTGGTGATCGTCGTCGACGACTTCTGCACGCGGGGAGCGACGTTCGCCGACATCGCCCGCGCCATCCGGGAGTCCAACCCCGGGTGGGAGATACAGCCGGTCAGCCTCGCCAAGACCGAGCGCGCCGCCTACTGGAATGGCGAGCTGACCAACGCCCACATCCCCGACTACCTGGATGCCAACTGGCGCGGGGACCCGGAGGTCGCCTTGCCCTTCTTTTGAGACGCAACAAGGGCTGCATACATGGCCCGCGCCTCCGGCCCCACACTCCGCAAACGCAAAAAGCGCCCACATATGGGTTCGGCGGGGGAAGGACACCGCCATGCGGCATCCTCCCCCCGTGTGTTGCGCTCTAGCGGCCCGGCCTAGAACAGCCGCAGCGTCTCGGGTTGCGGCTGCTGTTCCGCCTCCGCCTCTCCCTCGGCAGTTGCGGCCTGGGCCGCTCCCTGCTGGCGGCGGTTCCGCTGCCTGGGCGGGGGTGCGGGCTTCACGTAGGCCGGGTGCATGGGTTCCTCCTCCCACCGGGCTTTCGCCCGGGCTACCACCGCCGGGAACTCGTCGGCCAGGCCAAACAGGTCGGGGTCGTCGAAGACTTCGATGTGCGGGTCCGCCGAGGGCTGCTGCACCCCGATAATGGCCCGGCCTCCCCGGATGGACAGCACCACCTTCAATTCCTCCGAGGTTTCCGTCTCTACCGGAGCCGGCTGCTGCCCGTCAGGGTCGGCATCATCGGCAACGTCGGGTTCGTCGGGTTCGTCGGCAGGAGCATCCGCCTCGACGTCCGGCTCCCCGGCGATTTCCAGGTCATTCCCGTCGCCGGCCACGTCTCCGGCGGGCAACTCTCCGTCAGCCTCGGCAGGAGCGTCGTCCGCCGTTTCCTCGGTAACGCCGCCGAAGAGGAACTCCTCGACGTTCACCAAATCAGCGTGTTGGTCTTCCGTTCCGGTTTCGTCAGTCATCGTACTTTCTTTCCTTTCTTGTTCACCTTGCGGCGAGTCCCCCTGGGACCCGCGCTTGATCTCACCCAGCGTCTTCGGCTGCCAGTACAGGTCACGCTCCACGGCGGGAACGCCGCCGAACACCGTGGTTTCGGCCAACTCGGTGAGGTCGAAGTACCCCAACTCCCGCTCGAACCCGTCCACCAGGCCGAAGCACTGGCCGGTCTCCGGGTCCAGTTCCGTGATGTACCACGTCCAGTTCGAGTAGGGGCTGAACAGCTTGGCGTGGGCGATGACGGTATCGTAGTCCGCGACCTTCTCATTGGCGTATATGGCGGGAATGGTCTCCGCCAGCTTCTGCGTCATCAGCTGGTGTCCCCGCTTGCCGCTGTGCTTGTCCTGCCACATTGTGGCGGTGGTTTCCTTCCGGTCAGTCATGGTTTCATTCTCCTTGTCGGTTGTCTGAGATGTTCGCTTGCGCCGTTCACCTGGCGTCGTTGCGCCCCACCAGCCGCGTCACCGCCTCCGGGGTTACGTAGCTGGGGCTGACCGTGCCCTGGTCCATGTCCAGGTAGAGGGCCATAAAGGGGCAGGTGCCCGCCACCATGCGCCGCACCACCTGCAAGACCAGCGACGCCATCATCTGGTTGATGGTGGGGTCCTGGTCCACCAGGTCCAGGGCCGCCGCGCAATCCACGTCGGGCGGACGGGTGGACACGGCGGTCAGCAGGTCGGGGCGTTGCAGCGTGGGCGCCGGGGCCAGGTGGCAGGTCTCGCCGGTGAAGGGAGGTTCCTCCAGGAACACCGGCTCGGCGACGTTGCCAATCAAGACTTGGCCCCAGTTGGTATCGTTGCCGGCGTCGATGAGCCAGCGGCAGGGGTCCGATGGCAGGCAGTCGGCCATGGCCCGCCGGGCGGCGGCGTTGTCGGCGCAGCCGATGACCAGGCCCTCGTGGGAGGATAGGCCGGGGTAGCGGCTGCCGTGGTCGAAGGTCTCCTCCCGGAAGGGATAGACCGAGTAGCCCACGGGCCGGTTGTAGGCTTGGGCCAGCCGGTCGGCCAGGGCCTGGCTCTTGAACTTCCCCACATCCTCGGCATAGAAGTTTTGCCTGAGCAGGTTGTGGGGTTCCACCCGGTCGTGGTCCACCAGGACGATGGTGGCGTCGCGGCCCTGGAAGAGGCGGCAGAGACCCTCGGCCACGAAGCCGCCGGTGCCGCCGCAACCAACCACGGTGATCCAGGGGTTGTCCAGCAGGAACTCGTTGTCCAGGTAGTAGGGCATGGTGGTATACCTCCTCATATTCAGGTTGTTTCGTTTAGGCCCGGCCCTTCGCCCGCCAGCCGGAAGCCCGCAGGCAGTCCGTCGAAGACCTGGGGCCAGTGCAAGGGGGCGAAGTGGCCATAGATGCCGACCCGCAAAGTCAATTCGGGCGTTGGAGCGCCCAGCCGTCCCACCACGCCGTAAATCCTGAACCCCTGCTCGTCCCTATCGTCGGTGGCGGAGAAGAAGGCCCGGTGGCTGGCGTGGGAGTGGAACTCGGCGATGACGCCGCTGGGAGGCTGGTAGGACAGGGACGAACCCGTCCCCTCCTGCGGCGGCACCACCAGCCGGTAGGCGTTCCCGTCCCAGCGCACCGCGAAGAACCGCTCGGTGTCCGGGGCGGCCAGCATCCAGCCCAGACCCAGCTCGAAAACGTGGACCGGAATGGGGCCGTGGGCCAGTTCCACCTTCTCGGAAACGGAATCCAGCCCCCGCACCTCGGCGGAGGCGATCCGAACCCGCGCCGTCAGGTGGGCGCTCTCGGACTGGACGTAGAGGCCGCCAGCGCCCAGCACGTAGTCAAACCCAATCCCCTGAGAACCGGCGAGACCTGCGGGATGGTTCACCAGGTAGCCCACCGGCGCGGGCGCGGGTTTAGAAGTAGCCTCGCCGTCCTTCGCTGGCCGCCATGGCGCGGCCCACGGTGCATTGGGGAACCAGGTCCTCAACCGGGTACTCAGCCTTTCCATCAAGTTCCTCCCATAGGGCTTGCAGGTTGTCGGGGTGCCTCTTCGACCGTTCCCTGGTATCTCCGGTAAGGGAGAAGAAGGACTGGAAGAAGGACTCAGGTATCCGGCCCACCTCCTCGGGGAAGCGGTGGCTGCCGGGGCAGGTCCGCCCGTCCTGGAATACGTTGAAGGCGGGGGCGCGGTAGAGCTGCTGCGCCGGGTCGGTGGGCCGTTCCAGTGCGGCATAGACCCAGGGCGCCCGCGCGGGAGAGCAGAGGAAGACCAGCCCCGGCATGGGCAGCCGGAGCCGGGCGGGAGGCTGGAACGCCTCCCGTTGCAGGGCCACCGGCCACACCTGGGGCGGTCGCCACAGCGCCACCACCTGCCCGGTCTCCCCCTGGCTCCACCAGAGGGCGTTTTCGGGCAAGAGTCCCGAGGCGAACCCCAGGTGACGGGTGAACACGTTGGCGATCTCGTCCGCCGAGACGGTCCTGACCCAGGTGCGCTCGCCCTCGAAGCCCCGCAGCAGGACGGTCTCGTTGTAGACCTCCAGTTGGGCCTGGAGGGTGTCCCGGGGCACATCGTCATGGCCCGGCAAGGACCACTCGGTCCGGTGCGTGTCATTGGTCGTCATCATCGGTTTCCTCCTTTTCTTGAATGGGCAGCCGGGGCAGGATGAAGTCCAGCAGTGCGGCGAAGCGGCCGGGCAGGTCCTGCTCCAGCCAGTCGGCCAGCGTAGTCACCGAGTCGATGAGCCGGTCGGCCTTGCGCCATTCCTCGGTGCCTTCCTGGATGATTTCGTCCTCCCAGGGATCGCAGAAGCCTTCGTACTCGCCGTCCTCGTAGCAATGGTCGAGGAAGAAGTTGCCGGTCTCGGCCCGCACCCAGGCGGCGGCCTGGGCCGCGCCCTGGTAGTCCGTTTCCTCGACGGCGTGGGTGAGAGCTTCAAGGGGTATGCCGCCCCTTGGAATTCGTTCCAGCGTTTCCTGGGGGATGCGCTGGGCGGCGCACTCCAGCCAGGCCGTGCGCAGCCCGCCGGGTTCGTCGTAGTAGGCGTCGGGTGGCTGGGCCAGCAGCGCCAGGGCCGAGAGGCCCTCCCGGTAGCCGTCCCACATCTCGTGGAGGCCGTCGTAGCCGAAGCCCATGAGCTGGAAGGGGATGCCCCGGCGCAGCCAGGTGAAGGGCGGGTCCTCCCCCTCGTCCGCAATGAACTCTATAAATGGGGCGTAGAGGGGGAAGTGGCGTTCCTGGAACAGGCGGGCGAAGTTTTCCAGCTTGGCGCCCACGTCAGGGGCGGCCAGCGCCGGCGCCGCCTCTTCGGGAAAGAGGCGGCGCACCAGCGCCGTGAACCAGGCGTAGTCCTCGGCGCAGCCCAGCCGGGCCACCAGCTCTTGCAGCGACGGCGGACGCCGCAGGAGCAGCCCGGCCAGGTCGCTCAGGAGCGGCGGGGCCGCAGTTGCCATTTCATCGCTCCCAGGAGCCGCCGGGTGGCGGCGGCGTAGTCCTGGGCCTGGGTGCAGGCCAGTTCCACCTCCGCCTGCCGGGCCGCCGCCGCGTCCAGGTCCAGGCTGCCGTCGGGAAGGGTGAGCTCCGCCGTGAGCTCGATGATTCGGAGGTCCGCCGGCGGGGTTGCCGCCAGCAGACCGGCCAGGGTCTGGTTGTCCATCTGAATGCCTCCCTAGCTGTGGGCGGGGGTGAAGGCGCCCTTGGTGCCCACCCGCCGCTGGAACTCGAAGATGGTGTCGTCGCCCCGGGTGGTCTCCTTCACCGAGGCGTTGGCGATTTCGCCGTAGAAGTCGCTGAGAGTGGCTTTCACCTGCTCCACGCTCATTTCGGGGTCCGGGTCGGGGAACTCGCGGTCGTCATAGACAAAGATGCGTGCCATGATTTTTCTCCTTGGGTAGTTGTCGTTTCGGTTGGTAGCCGTTTGCGGCGTCCCTGGAACAGGACGCCGTTCATGCGAAGAGGGGACACCGCTTGCGGCGGCGTCCCCCTTCGTCGGTTGCTGATTGGCGGTTGCGGTCTAGCGTCCTGCGCCCACCGGCTCCTTCTCCCGTTCCTGTTCCTTGTCCATCGCCCACTGGAACAGGGAGGCGGAAGCGGTCTTCGGCTTGCCGTTGCGTCCGTTGGGCCGCGCAGGTTCGTCGGCCAGGAACTCGGCCCAGGAGAACAGCGACTGCTGCCCCTCGGCGGGTTCGGCGTGGTGTCCGTTCCCGTTGCCGCTGGTCTCGTCTCCGGTAGAGAGCAGACTGTGGTGACCGTTGCCATTCCCGTTGGCGTGGCTGTCGTTGCCCAGGACCAGCTCCACCGTCGTCTCCAGGGCGACGTGATGCCCGTTGCCGTTCCCGTTGCCATGGACTTCCACCGCCACCGGCTCAAGCTGTGGTTCCGGTTCCACCGCCTGCCAGCCGTCGTCCACCAGGAACTCCTCGGCGGCTGCCTCGGCGTCCCGGGCCTGGGCGAAGACCGCTTCCAGGGTCTCGGCATCCTCCTGGGCGTCGCCGCTGACCACCTGCCGGGCCAGGGCCATCATCAGGTCATCCCCGTCGTCGCCGTAGGCGGCCAGCCCGTCCTCGGGCAACTCCCCCTCCACCGCCAGGGACGATTGCAGCTTCTTGGCCACCAGTTTCAGCGCGTCGGCCTGGAGCGTCCCCCGATAGGCCATGTAGATGACCTTCACCGGATGCCGCTGCCCGATGCGCCAGGAGCGCCGCGACGCCTGGCGCATGGTATAGACGCTGTAATCCGTCTCGAACCAGACCAGGGTGGGGAAGTCGATGAGGTCCAACCCGGTCTGCACCAGGCGGGGATGGCAGATCACCACGTCCACCCCCTCCTTCACCCTGTCGGCGACCCAGGCTTCCCGGCGGTCCGGGGCCACGGCGTCGGCCTTCATCACCGCCACCTTGAACCCGTGCCGGGTCAGGATGTCGTCCATCCGCCCGGTGATGTCCCGGGTTCCGGTATGGGTGGCGTACACCAGCACCCGCCGGCCCGCCAGCCGTTCCGCCGCCACCAGGTCAACCAGGGCCTGCTCCTTGGGGTAGATCTTCTCCTCGGACAGGGGCGGGACCTGGACGATGAGCTTGCCGCTGGCCGGGTCGAACACCGTCTCCCCGTGGGTGCAGCCGTCGGGGTAGGCGAGCAGGGTTTGGAGATATGTCGCCAGCAGTCGCTTGGAACCCTTCTTCAGCGCCTCGACCAGGGCCTCGTGCAGCTCGGCGAAGACGTGGTTGTAGGCGCTGCGCTGGGAGTGGCCGGTGTGGTCCGGCTCGGAGTCCATCCCGGACAGGAGTATCTGTTCCTCGTAGGGCGGCAGGGCGGAGGCCACGTCCGCCAGCTTGAGGAAGACGGAGTTGCCGATGATGTGGAAGAGCGCCGCCGGGACCAGGCCGGGCTTTTCGCTGACCGTTTTGCGGAAGCCCTTGCGCCGGCTGGTGCGCCCGTCCTCGAAGGCGCCGTCGTCGTCGGGGTAGCGCACCGTCTCCTCCAGGAAGCCGTAGCGCTGTATCCAGCGGCTTTCCTCGGAGTGGCCGAACTCGGTGCGCAGCTCCGGCGAGAACCTGTAAAGCAGGTGGAAGAGCGTGCTCGAATAGCCGCCCATCAGGGTTCCCGACAGGCTGAGGGACTTGCCGATGACGTCGGCCAGGACCCCTGCGGCGATGCCCTGGGCGGAGCCGCGACCCTTGTACTCGTGAATCTCGTCCCCGATCAGCAGGTCGAAGAAGCCCCGCATCCGGTTCTTCACGTAGTCGGCCAGCGGATACCTGCGGGGGCCGGAGCCGTCGGCCTGCCACAGGGGAGCGCCGCAGCGGGCGCAGTTGCGCTTGCGGCGGCGCAGTTCGGCATCGGTCAGGGGCACGCCGTCCTTGTCCGTCACCTGGCCGTAGCAGGTGGCGCAGCAGGGAACTTGAAACGGCTCCCCGGTCTCCTCGTCCCGCACCAGCCGGGCGTTTTCCGTGGCCCAGCGGCGGACCACCGAGGGCTGCCAGCGGTAGGACAGCTTGGCCCGCTCCCGGCTCATCACCGCGAACAGGGGGCCGGAACCGGCGGAGAGGCGCAGCCGCTCCAGGTCGGTGATGGATGTGACGATGGCGGTGCGGGCCAGGGGGACGGTCTGCTCCACCTCCCGCTTCCACTTCTTGGTCAGGTGAGGCGGGCACAATATGAGCGCCCGCCGGAACCCGGCGGCGTGGGCCGCCGCCGCGCCGATGAAGGACTTGCCGGTGCCCATTTCGCCCACCACGGTGGTGCCCCGGTGGGCTTGCAGGGACAGGGCCGCGCCCCGGATGGCATCGGCCTGCGCCCCCAGGGGGGTGCGCAACAGGTGGGGCAGTTTGTCCCCGTTTTCCGAGGGCCGGTACAGGGGCGGGTAGGACTCCACCACCCTTCGGGAAATGGCGTCCTTGAACGTGTCGATGAAGTCTCCCAGGTTCATGGGTATTCTCCTTTATGTGGGGGATGCGCGGTTGAAAAAGGCGAGACCCCGCTGGAACGAAACCGGCGGGGCCTTCGTGTCGCGGCTGATTTGGCAGCCGACTATTCAGTTGGGCGGGCGTACTTCCCATCATCGGCGTCGCCGGGGCAGTCGCCGCCCAGATGCCAGGAGCGCGGCGTGGAAGCGACCACCCGCCCGTCGGTGATGTCCACCGAGGCGGTCTGCTTCACCGGCTGGCCGGGCAGGATGGGCTGCCCGCACCGGGCACAGGTGTCCAGGGTCATCTGCATATCTATCTTCCTTCTATTGGTGAGGGTCAGAGAGCCGGGTCAGGCGGAGATGTCGGTGATGTCCCCACTGTCCAGGTCCAGAGCCACCACGGTGGTCTTGAGCTTCTCCCGATACACCTCGGTGTTCTCGGTCTCCTCGGCCAGCACCTTCTCCTTGGCGGTGCGTCCCTTGACCAGGACCCGCCGCCCGTCGGCCTCCAGCGCCAGGTTGTCCAGGAAGCCCGCCGCCACCAGCATGGCCAGATGGCCGCGTCGTAACGGCATCAGCGGGCGGGTCCGCTGGTCTCCCACCGGCCAGAGGGTGTCGGTCACGTCGGGGCTGGCCCAGAGGCCGTTCCTCCGGGCCTCGGCCACCGCCGCCAGGGGGTCCACGGTGCGGGTGGCGAAGAGGATGTCGCCGCCAACGGCGCCCGGCGGGTCATAGACCCGGTAGGCCCCGTGGTAAAGTTCCTCCGGCTCATCCTCGGCCCAGGCCCGCACCTGCCCCTCGGCCCGGGGGTCGGGGCTGGGTTCCCCCTTGCGGCAGCCCATCAGCACCACCTGGTCGAAGGCTTCCCGCTCCGGTTCGGGGAAGTACCAGCAGCGCAGATCCCGGTAGTGGGAGGCCAGGTAGCGGGCCGACACGGAGAGGCGCTGCTTGGGCACGATGAACACCAGCAGGCCGCCGTCGGCCAGGTAGCGGGTGCAGTGGGTGAGGAAGGCGTGTTCGGTGCGCTTGTCTTCCGAATCGTAATCATAGGGGGGATTGAGTAGCAGCACGCCGAAGACGCCGTTGGCGATGGAGGTGGCGAACAGGTCGCAGGCCAGGGTGCGGTCCAGCAGTTCCTGGGCTTCCTCGGCCCGGTCCCGGTGCAGTTCCACCCCGTAGGTCTCCACGGGGAGGGTGTTGGTCCGGCGCAGGCCGTCGGCCAGTTGCGCCAGGGCGTCGCCGCCCCCGCAGCAGGGGTCCAGGACTCGGAGGGTCTGCCCCGGCCGGCCGTAGGCCGGGGGGCTGTCAATCAGTTCGGTGAGCAGGTCCACCACCCGCAGGGGGGTCGGGTAGTAGCCGCCTTTTGCCTGAGCAGCTAGTCTCATGTCGTTTCTCCTTGTGAATTAGTCGCAGGTGTTCAGGCCCACCACCTCGCCCTTGGCGAGAGTGCGCTGGTAGCACAGCACCTGGCTGGTGTCCTTGGCTTTCGCGCACTCGACGCAGAAGGCGGTGAGCAGTTCGGCGCGATTGGCGACGACGATGCGCTTGACCAGCACCGAGTCGCCGCTGGGGAGATCGTGGCGGTAGAGCTTCTCGAAGGGGTCGCGGCGCTCCGCTTCGGTGGCGGGCCGGTAGAAGTGGGGCTGCCGGGAGGAAGTCAGGTGATCGGCGGCCCCGTGGGGGCAGAAGCGGCAGGTGTCGCCATCGGGGGAGTAGAGTTGCCAGGCTTTCCAGTTGCGCGCCCGGCGGCGCTTGTTGCCCCGCTTCACGGGGTTGAGCGTCCTATCCATAGTCGCTGGTCTCCTTTTCATTTGCAGTTGGGGTTGTCCGGGTGTGCCCGCTATCCGCAGGCTGCGTCGGCGGGCAGCGTGAGCAGGCCCATGGCCACGGCGTCGGACAGGTCGTCGCGCAGTTTCTCGGCGTCAGGGGCGCACCAGTAGGCGACTACGCCCATCGACTGGAGGGGCTTGATGCTTTCGTCCCGCAGCCCCTTGCGCCAGAGCCAGTTGGCCCAGGAGTGGTGCAGGGGCAGGGAGCTGCGCTTGTCCAGGAAGCGGTGGTAGAGGGCCGGGGCCTCCTCCTCGCTGGGCGCCAGCAGCAGGAAGGAGCCCCGCTCGAAGGCGAACTCCGCCATCCTGGTATAGACCAATGCGTGCCAGCCGCCGGAGGAGGGCAGGCGGGCTATCCTGGTGGTCCAGGTGCCGATGGTGGGCGGCGGGACGACGCAACGACGGTAGCCGCCGGAGAAGGCCATGCCCTCGGTGCCCTGGATCAGGAAGGCCGGGTCCGGGGGCTGCTTGAGCAGGGAGGCCCAGATGGCCTTGAGCGCCGTCTGGGGTCCCACCATGGAGAGGAACCAGAGGCCCTCGGTGTCCGGGTCCCGGGCGAAGGCGTCGGCGGTGGCCGAGTAGCCGCCCGCCGTTACGGTGAAGAGGTCGTCGGGGTTGGTGGTGGCCTGGGTTGCCAGCATGGTTGGTCTCCTTTCGTCGTGGGTTGAGGTTGCAGCGCGGAGAGTTGCGTCCCCGCGTGAGGGCCGGAGGAATAGGGCGCTCCGGTCTTGGGGAGCGGTCTAGGCGTCCATCAGCTTCCTTTCCTTGAGGCTGACGTACCGGTCGCCGGCGATGACGATGTGGTCCATCAGGTCGATGCCCAGCAGCCTGCCGCCCTCCACCAGTTCGCGGGTGATCTTCACGTCCTCCGGGCTGGGCGTCGGGTCGCCGCTCGGATGGTTATGGGAAATAATGATGCTGGGGGCCGAGTCGATTACGGCGGCGCGGAGCACCTCGGCGGGCCGGACGATGGACGAATTGACGTTGCCCTGGTAAACCACCCGCTGGCCCATCACCTCATTGCGGGTGTTCAGCAGCAGCACCCGCAGTTGCTCCTGGGCCAGGGCGGACATCTCCGGCCCCAGCAGGTTGTAAACGTCCTGGGGGCAGTTGATGGCCGGGCGGTCGGCGGGGCGAACGGGCTGGAAGTCCACCTGGTAGCGGGCCGCCAGCTCGCCCAGCAGGGAGAGGTTGGAGCGCAGGGCCTCTAAAACGGCGTGGCCTTCCAGGGTCACGGCGGGGGTGTCGTCGGTCTTGGTCTGCTTCTTGCGGGGCATGGCTCACTTCCTTGACGGTGAGATTGGGAAACGAAAGCGGGGCCGCTCCCTGCCTTTAGGGAGCGGCCCCGTGTTGCGTCCGCCGGTGGCGGGCGTCGCTATTTGGTTGTCCGGCTAGAAGGGAAGGTCGTCGTCCTGGGTGTTGACGCCAGCGTTGGCGTACTCGCCGGAGCCGTTGCCATTGCCGTTGCGGGAGGAGTCCAGGAACACCACGTCCTGGGCGTGAATCTCGGTGCGGTAGCGCCGCTGTCCGTCGTCCCCCTCCCACGAGCTCTGCACCAGCCGTCCCGCCACGTAGAGGCGCTGGCCCTTCAGGACGTACTCGGCGACGGCTTCACCCAGCTTGTCCCACACCACGATGGTGTGCCAGTCGGTGGCATCCTCGCCGTTCTTCCGGCCCCGGTCCGTTGCCAGCCGCAACTGGGTAACGGCGATGCCCGACGCCGTGTAGCGCATCTCCGGGTCGTTCCCGACCCGTCCCAACAGTTCCACCTTGTTGATGGTCTTCGCCATGATTGTTCCTCCAATGAGTTGTAAATTGGGGTTGCCGTGGCGGGGCCGTCCCTTCCTTTAGAAAGGAGACGGCCCGGTGTCGCGCTCCGGCCTGCGGAGCGTCGTGGTATCAGCGAGCGGGGTTTTAGCTGACCCGCAGGTAGTGGGAGACGTTCTCGGTGACAATCTCGGCCCGCTCCTCTGGGTCCAGCAGGGCGTTCAGCCGCTTGTGGTTGACGTTGTAGCGGGTGTTCCTCACCATCCCCACGGTGCGGGTCTTCTCCCTGCCATCGAGCTTGGCCTTGTCCCTGCCCTGCTGGGTGAGCCAGGTCCGCAGCATCCCCAGCGCCCACTGCTTGTCCTCTTCGATGGCCTTCAGCATCTCCTGGGCCTGCTCGTACTCGGCCAGGGCTGCCCGCGCCTCCTCGTCGCTGACCGGCTCGGCAGGTTCGTCAGCCGGGTCCGGTTCCACCGTCGCCGACCCCGGCTGACAGGCGTTCAGAAAGGGGCAGCGTTTGCACTGCCAGTCCTCGGCGGTGAAGTCCCGCTCCGGCAGGACTGCCGGGTCCGGCCCGTTGACCAGGTGGTGGGCCGCCAGTTCGCCCAGCCGGGCGCAGGCTCGCTCGAAGGCCCGCTCCACCCTATGGGCGGGTATCACCTCGTAGTCCCAGGTGCGTCCGCCGGTGTCCAGGGTGGCGATCACCACGTCCCGGGCTTCCTCGAAGGCGCCGTAGGTGTAGAACGCGGCCTGCCAGACCGTCTCCGGGTGGCTGCGCTCGGCGCCCATCACCCGCCACTTTTTATAGGCTTCCGGCCCCCGGGTCTTGACCTCGACGATGCTGGGCTCGTTGCCGAAGATGGGCGCCACGCCGGCGGCGTCCACGTGGCCGCTGACCGCCAGCGTGGGGCCGAGGCGCAGGGAGACCATGTGGGGATTGTCCCGGTCCGTGGGGGTGATGTCCCAGCCGGCCCGCTGCATGGCCCGCAGCACCACCGGCTCCAGGGCGTTGCCCGCCTCCAGCATGGTCAGGGAGTCGTCGTCGCGGGGGTTGGTGACCTGGTGGCCGGTGGCTTCATACCACAGGGCGCGGCGGCAGTTGCCCACCGCCGAGGCCCGGATCTCCAGGGTACCGTCTTCGCTGAAGCGGGCGTTGGGCCTGGAGTACACGTCGGTCTGCTTGTCCATCGTGATAGTCATGGTTGTCCTTCCTCCGTGAAGTTGGGTGTCCGGTAGATGAGAAGCGGGGCCGCCCTCCGCAGAGAGACGGCCCCGTGCGCCCCGATGGGTCGGTTCGGAGTGTTCAGTCGGCGGCGATGGGCAGTTCCGCCGGTTCGGTGTCGGCGTCCGCTGCCAGGTAGCCCCGCAGGACCAGGGCGATGGCGTCTCCGAGTCCGCGCACGTACACGGTGCGTCCGTCGTCCATCCGGTTGGGCCAGGGCTGCATTTCGCTGATGCCCTGAATCTGGCCGATGATTTCAGCCAGCGGCGTACCCCGCCGCAGGTGCAGGGACACCAGTCGGCAGGCCATTTCGGTCATGCCGTGTTGCAGGCTGCCCGCCTTGCCGAGGCTGCCGAAGACCTCGAAGGGCAGGCCGTCTTCGTCCAGGCCGTCTTCGTCCAGGCCGACCGTGATGTAGAGGCTGCCCAATTCCGTGCCGAGCTTGGTGGTAAAGCTGGGGAGGCAGCGGGGCCTATGCCGGGTGATGGTGTCGGCGTTCATTACCCACCTCCCCGTAAGCAGTGGGAGTTGCCGCACTCGATGGCCTCCATCCGCCCGTAGTCCCGGATGTTGTCGGCATCGGCGGTGTAGGCTTCCGCTTCCTCCCCGGTGTCGAAGCGTCCGAAGGGGTCGGTGCCGTAGCTGCCCCAGTAGGCGATGACGTGGTAGTGATGGCTGGGTGCCGCGTTCCGTAAGAAGGGCAGCGCCGCACCGTAGCGGTCGAAGTAGCCCGCTATCTTCAGGGCCAGTTCCCGCTCCCTTTCGTCGCCCAGGCCCAGCAGGGTCCGGGCGATGGGTTCCTCGCAGTCCTCTTCGGCGAAGGTTGCGTTGAGGAAGGTGTCCCGCACCACGTCGGGCAGTTCCTCCCACCGTTCCCGGCTGAGCTTCAGACCGCCGTGTCCGGCGGTGGAGACCCGCCAGACGCCCTCGGCCAGTTCCAGGGTGTCCTGGGCCCAGCCCCAGGGGGTGTGCATGGTGGTTGCTGTCATTGCCGTTCCTCCTTGTTTGGTAAAGTCCGATAGATGAGATGCGGGGCCGCCCCGCGCTGGAGACGGCCCCGTTGGATGGTGGTTGCCGGGTAAGTCCTAGCCGTTACCGTTGCTGCCCCCGGCGTTCCTGGCCTCGTTGACCTTCTTGGCCGCGTTCTCCACCAGGGGCTTGAGGTCCTTGGCGGGCAGGTCGTCCAGCTCACGGCTCGTCTGCTTCTTCACCGCCTCCCGCACCCGTTCCTCGTCGAAGCCCTGCTCGGCGCCCAGGGCGATGAGCCGCCCCCGCAACTGTTGGAGGTAGGAACCGTCCCGCCGTCCATTCCCGTTGCTGGCCTGGCCGGTGTTGCCGTTGCCGTTGCCCCTGGCGCTGGACGGCGGAGCGCCGGCCCTGTTGTTGCTCGCGGGCTGGTCGCCGTAGAGACCGTTGCCGAACCGGTCCCCGAAGCTGCGCAAGGCCCGCTTCAGGCCGTCGGTAACCGCTCCCTTGGCGGCGGTTTCATGGCCTTCCGGGGTGTCCTCGGTTACGACGTGGAAGCCGATGTCGGTGCGCGGCGGCGCGCCCACCACGCTGACCCGCACCGGCGCGCTGTAGGCGTAGTTGACCTTGAGCTCGCCGGTCCTGACGTCCACCTTCTCGATCCGGCGCAGGCTCACGTCACCGCAGAGTTCGTAGCCCCAGCCGCCGTAGCCGAAGATCTTGTTGGCCTGGTCGATGACGGTGTGGCCCTCGATGTACTCGTAGCTGCGGTTGCCGCGCCCGTCGCGGCGGGAAACCAGAGCCGGGTCCAGGGGCTGCTCCAGGGCGCTCACCACGGTGGGGGGCAGCCCGTCCCAGAGGAGGTCGTGGCCGGTGATGTCGGCGACGCCGTTGCCGTTGTGGTGCCCGTTCTGGCCGTTGCCGTTGAGGTTGACGCTGACGTTGGGGTGGTGGCCGTTGCCGTTCTGGTTGCCGTTTCCGTTACCCATGAGTTCGCTCCTTTGCGTTGTGGTGTTGGGTCGCCGTTGGTTGCAGCGGCCTTCGCCGCAGAGAAAGCCGTAGGCAGGGCCGCAAGGCCCCGTCGTGCCGTTGAGTTGGTTGGGAAAAGGAATGGCCCGCCGGTGAGGGCGGGCCGTTAGAGGGAAGGTTGAGGAGGTTAGTGGACTAGCGAAGGCTTTGGGCTGCCCTGGCCAGCAGGCGGGCGAAGCGCCGCCGGCCGTCGGGCCGCTTCGCCAGTTCGCCCACGTCGCCGACGCCGTGGGGCAGGTTGACCACGGCGGCCCGGTTGCCCAGCAGTTGTTTGAGTTCCGCCGCAGCCGCGTTGCCCGCGCCGTCGTTGTCGAAGGCCAGGAAGACCCGGGGGCAGCCGCGTAGCGCCACCGCCATCCGGTCCATCCCCTTCGTACCCAGGGCAGCCACGGCGGGATGACCCCAGGCCGCCAGGGTGAGGTAGTCAAAGACGCCTTCGGCGACGATTACGCACGACGGCGCCAGGCCGAGTCGGGCCAGGCCCAGCAGCGGCTTGGGGCCGGGCAGCGCCTGGAAACGGGGCTTGGCGTCGGCGTTTACCGCCCGTCCCACCAGCCACACGGCCAGCCCGCCGGAGAGTTCGGGGACCACCACCATTCCGGCGAACCGTTCCCTTCCCCTTTCCAGGAACAGGCCGCTGGCCCGGAGCCGTTGGCCGGTGAACCCGTTGGCTTGCAGGTGCTCCCGCAGGCCGCTGCCGGTGGCGTAGCCCAGGCCCAGCCGCTTGGCCGCGTCCAGCCCGATGCCCCGGGAGGCCAGGTACTCCAACGCCGCCCGGCTGCGCCGCAGTTGCCCGCCGTAGAACCGGGCCGCCGCCGTCAGCAGGGCCGGGTCCCGGGGCGGAATCGCGGGAGCGGCGGGCTGTTGGGTTGGAGCTGGACGGTTGGAGTTTCGTCCAACCGGCGGCGTTGAGCCGTCATCCAGCCGCCGGATGGCCTGGGGCAGGGTGAGGCCCTCCATGCGCCCCACGAAGTCCAGCACGTCGCCGCCGGCGCCGCAGCCGAAGCAGTAGAACTTTTCGGAGTCTGCGTACACGGTGAAGCTCCCTTCCGCTTCCTTATGAAAGGGGCAGACGCCCTGGCGGACCCGTCCCTTGCCGTGCAGGACGACACCGGCGGCCTCCACCGCGTCGCCCAAGGGGTTGCGCGCCTTGAGTTCCAGAATGTCCACCTTGTCCGAAGTGGCTACTACCATGCTGACCCTCCTTTCTCGTTGTTCTGGTTACGCAGGGGCTTCAACCCCCGCAGGCTGCGTTTCGAGACGCCCTTGCCCACCGGCCAGCGCATCCGCAGGACGGAGACGACTTCCAGGCTGCCGTCGTCCCGTCCCACCAGGACTGCCGCTTTTCCAGTGCCCGGGCTGTAGAGCAGCGCATCGCCGCCGGCGAAACGGCGCCGGGCGATGTCCAGCCACTCGGCGTAGAGCCACCGCAGTTCCGAGTCCGAGGCGTCGCGTATCTCCGCTCCGTGAAACATCGCCAGCGCCCGGTCCAGGTCGCCCGACTGCCGCAGCCGACGGGCTTCGTGGACCGTCCGTACCAAGCTGGCCGCCGACGTTTCCGCCGCCAGCGCATCATCGTCCAGGAGCGCCGCCAGCAAGCGGTCCACCAGCTCCTCCAGCCGGCGCGTTGACGCCGGTGTTTCCAGTGTCATCGTGGTCATGGCTTGCCTCCCTGTCTCTGAGTATTGGCGTTCCGCCGGTTGCAGTTGCACCGGCAATTGGCCTGCTGCCTCCGGTTCCCCGCCTGGACAATGCGCCGCACCACCAGGGCGGCGATGCCCAGGCCGAGCAGGTTGAGGAAGAAGGTCCCGCCGCCGGAGCCGGTGAGCAGCGGAAGGACGATGAGCAGGCCCACCGCCAACGCCAGGGTCAGCCGCTTGTGCCGCCAGAGGAACCGGCCCAGATTGGCCGCCAGGGAAATTGCCCGTATCACGCTTGTCATGTTCGCCTCCTTTTCTGTGCGTTTTGCTACGTGACGTGACTGCCAGACCCGCGTGGCATCCGGGGAGCGCGGGCCGTGATGAGTGAATGGGGATGGGAAAAGACGGACTCCGCCCCGGGCCGGATGCCTGGCGCGGGAAACGGAGCGATTGAGGGGGGAGAGAGAAAACACGCGCCGCCGTCGGAGTAACGCTGAGCGCGTTCACCGGACGGCGGGCGAAAAGCAGTGCGCAGCCCAGCCCAGGAGACGTTCAACGACCTGGGGGGCTGCGCAGGGATAGGGCTGCGGTCCGGCTGGTTCCAGCCGTCAAACCGCAGGCGTGAGGAAGCGGTCGAGGCGCCGTCAGCACATCAACCGCAGGGTGAAGGGGGTGCGCAGCGGTTCAGCCGCTACGCGAGGGAGAATGAGAGGCCGGAGTTCCTGGCCGAGGTTCCTGTTTCTGTCTGCCACCTCCTGGCAAATGGTGATGGTGATACTGACAATGCACCGCATCGAACCGGTCGCCGGAGGAGCAGGGCTCGACCCCGGTTCCGCATCACGCAGCGGGCGGGCGCTTATCCCTCATGGTCCGCCGCCGGGAGAGCAGGGCTCGATCCCGAAACAACGAACCGGGTCGGGGATGGACCCTCCAGTTTTCTGGGCTGGAAACACTGGAAAAAGCCAGACAACGCATTCAATTATTCACGAACCCATGAACCAACGGAACCCCGAAAACCGCCCTTTTGCCCCCTGCCGCGCCAATCGTTTGTGTCAATGTTCAGGAGCATTGACCCACCGTTTTCATGATCATTGACCCACCCCGAGAGGGTGGATGAGTGATGGTAATTGGGAAATAGACGGCGGGTCAATCACCTCCTTTGCCGAGGATCTTGGCCACCTTGCCCAGGAGGGCGCGGTGGGGCGACAGGCGCTCCCGGTAGCTCTGGCCCTCGATGACGATCTGGTAGCTGGTGTTGGCCAGGCGGTCCAGGGCGCTGTTGCCCAGGATGGGGTCGTTGAAGAGGCTGAGCCACTCCTCCACGGCCCGGTTGCTGGTGACGACGAAGCTGGAGGCCCGGTGCTTGTCGATGATCAGTTGGTAGAGGTCGGCGGACTGCTGGGCGGAGAAGCGGTGCAGGCCCAGGTCGTCCAGTATGAGCAGGTCCGGGGTGAGGAAGGAGCGGAAGGTCTTGTCGGTGGAGTTATCGGCCCGGGCCTGGTTCATGGCCTTGAAGAAGTCGTCGGCGTGGACGAAGCGGACGGAGTGTCCGGCGCGGACGGCGGCGTGGCCCAGGGCCTGGGCCAGGAAGCTCTTGCCGACGCCGGCGGGACCCACCAGGAGGACGTGTTCGCGCTTGTCCAGGAATTCCAGGGAGAAGGCGGCGTCCAGCAATCGTCGGTCCAGGGTGATGTCGGCAGTCCAGTCGAAGTCCTCCAGGCGGCAGATTTCCTGGAAGCCGGCCCGGTGCAGGCGGGTCTCGACGCGGCGGTGGTCGCGGCGGTTCACCTCGTCGGAGAGGATGATCTCCAGGAAGGAGGCGTAGTCCAGTTGCTCCCTTCTGGCCAGGGCGATGCGTTCGGGCAGGGTGGCGGCCATGGCCCCCAGCTTGAGGGACTTGAGCAGTGGGGTGAGGTCAGTGGTCTTGGACATGGGTGATCACCTCCGGTGGGTGGATTGGAGCATGAGCGGAATGGGCGAATACGGAGCCGGCCCGGGCGAAGCGTCCGGCGGGTGGGGGCAGGGGCAGTTGGGGCGAGGTCTCCTCGTCCAGGGCCTGCACCAGGATGCGCTCCAGGCGGCGGACGTCGATGAGGTCCACGTCCAAGGCCCTGCGGCAGGCGGCGTCCAGGCGCGGGCCGGTGTAGCGTTCGGCCAGGCGCAGCAGCTTGTGCCCCTGGCGGAGCTTGGCCCAGGGCAGGGGGTCGGCCAGGAGGCGCTGGGCGAATTCACCCACCGCCGGCCCCAGCCGGGCCGCCTCCCGCTTGAGCTGGTCCGGCGCCCGGGTGGTGTAGGGGCCGATGCGGGCGGGATAGTCCTTTGGATCGGTGGCCCGTCCGCCCTTGGGCTGGCGCAGGTGGACCTTGATCAGGCGGCCCTTGTAATAGACGTGCACCAGCTTGCTGTCGGCCCGGACCTCGACCTTCTGCCCCGGCGGGCAGAGGTCCGAGGGCACCGAGTAGAGGGCCTGCTGGCACTGGACGTGGTGGTCGGGATGCACCTTGAGGGTGCGCCAGTGGGCGATCTCGTAGGGTTCGCCGTCCCAGGGGAGCAGGGTGTGGCGCTCCTCCTCCTGGAAGACCACCAGCGGCTGGCGGCGGGTGGTGCCGTGGACGCGGGTGCCCGCCACCTCCCGGCACCACCTGGGGGCCTCGGCCCTGACGTGGGCCAGGCTGTCGAAGCTGGCGCCCTTGAAGAAGCGCTCCCGGGCGTAGGGCACGCCCCGCTCCACCTTGGGCTTGTCCTTGGGGTGGCGCACCCGGGCCGGGTCGGCGAAGAAGCCCCGGCGCTGGGTGTACTCCAGAAAGCTCCTGGCCAGCACAGGATTCAGCGAGTCCGGTCCCACCACCGCGGCGGGGAAGTTGTCGATGACCAGGTAGCGGGGCACGCCGCCGAAGAAGGCCCAGGCCGCCTCCAGTCCGGCGATGACTTCGGGCAGCGTCTGCTGGTGCATGGGCCAGAGGAAGCAGTGGCGGGAGTGGCACAGCACGATGATCATGGCCCAGACCAGTTTGCGCTTTCCCGTGGCCGGGTCCGGGACCAGCCCCAGGCGCCCGAAGTCGGTCTCGGCCACTTCCCCCGGCGGGGTGTCCTCCATGCGCACCGTGGTACTGCCCAGCCTGGTCCAGTTGCGCTTCTGGACGAAGCGGCGCAGCGTCGAGTAGGACACCGCGCAGCCGCGAGCCGCCAGCAACTCGTGAATGCGGGTCAGCTGCAACCGGTCGCCGGTGAGCCACTGGTAGACCTGGTCTCCCCACGGCTCCAGCAGGTCGTCGCTGGCGGTCTGCGGGCGCGCCAGCCCCGGCCGGCCGATGGCGGCCAACCGGCTCAACTGTTCCTCGGTGGGTTCCGGCCCGTCCTGGACGATGCCTTCGGCCTGGGCCGCCGCCAGGTACTTGCGGACCGTATTGCGGGCCAGGCCCATGCCCGCCGCTATCTGCCGGGGACCGGCCCCCGTCTGCCAGCGGCGAATGATCTCTTGTATTTCCATTCTGGAAACCTCCCGGTACGCCATCGCTGCACCTCTCTTCCAAAATGCAGTAATGGTCGTGATTGCGGCTCCCAGGGTGGGTCAATGCTCCTGAAAATGTGGGTCAATAGTCCTGGCGATTTTGCCCCTTTACTGGGTCAATGGTGGTGAAAATTGACATCGTTTGCTGCCGTCCCGCTGAATTTGAACGGCCGTTCCGGTGCTGTCCCCGGCGCCCTACTTCCGCCACAGTCCGAAGGTGAGAAAGCGGCGCAGCCGGAGCATCTTGCGGTCCACCATGATTTCGTCCAGAGCCTCGTTCCGGCGCCGGACTTCCTGCCTGCGGTCGCCCCAGTCCCAGGAGCGCGTCGCCGGGGGCAGGGTGAGCTCGTGCGTTTCGATCAGTTCGATTTCCAGCTCGTACCACCGCTGCCGGGCATTGAGCCGGTCCAGGGCGTCCTTGGTTTTGCCAATCGCATCGCGCGCCTCCCGCCATTGCACAATCACCGCCGTGGCCGCGTCGCCGTACACCAACTCCTCGCCAGGTTCCGCCTCGGCGGTTACCAGATCGGGATACACCCGCCGGGGCCTGCTCACCGGAGGCGCCTTCGCTGGCGCCGCACTGCCCGGCGGCGATCCGGCATTGCCCTGAGCCGCTCCGTTCCCCGCCGCCTCCAGCGCCGCCACCCGGCGCTCCAACTCGCCCAGGGCTTTGGCCTGCTCCCCTACGGCGTTCTGCCCCTCCCGGCGCACCGCCGCCAGACCCTCCGGTAGGGCCTTTTCCAGCGCCGCCACCCGTTTCGCCACGTCCGCCGCCTGCCGCCGCTGCCGGTCCGCCGCCGACCCGCCTCCCCGGAGCAGGTGGGCTTCCAGCGCCGCCGCCACGGTCCGCGTCAACCGCCGGGATTCCTCGAACCGGCCCAACGTCCGCACGCTCACCCCCAGGGTCTCCGCCGCCCCGGGCTTGCCCTGCTGCTCGATCATGTCCCCCAGCAGCGCCACAAGCCGCATCTCGTCCAGGCTGTCCAGGCTCCGGCTGCTGGCCGGGAACTGCTCGCTCTCCTCCACCCCATCGCCCTCTCCGGCGGCGCACTGTCCGGTTTCCAACTTGCCGCTGTCCATTTCCGACCTCCTCTGCCGCTGGCGCACTGTCCGATTTCCTGCGTGGCGCTGTCCGTGGGGACTGGAAGCTGCCCTGGAACCAAAGTGTTCGCTGAAACCGTCCGATAGGGGGCGGTTTCCCTCGATTTCAGGTTCAACCGGACAGGATTGGACAACTGTCCACCAACTCCAAATCCCTGTACACGGGTATGACACCACACCCGCCTGTCCAAATCCCATGCCTTATATGGGGTGACGCCGGCGTCACCCCATATAGGACGTTCCGCACGGCCCACGCCGTCGCCAGACTTGGTTGTCGAACATCCGGTCTCGAACCGGACCACAGGAGGCAACCATGTTCCGGCGTCTTGCACCCAGGTCCCCCGGCGCCCGGCGGCTGACTCTGCTCACCGCCGCGCTGCTGCTTTCGGCCATCGTCGCCATTCCCATGAGCGGCCTGGCCCTGGCCCAGACCCCTCCCTCCGACGACATCAGCCTGGTCAACCGGGACCGGCAACTGGTGGAGCGCAAGAAGGAGGGGGATTTTGTGGCCCGCCCCATCTTCAGCCGCCAGGTCGGCGTCCTCTACTACGCCATCCGCCACCCGGACACCGGCGACTGGCTGACCAACACCTACCAGGTGCGCGGCGGCGAGAAGCGCCTGGCCGAGGGCTGGGAGTACACCTTCGAGTACCCGGCCCTGGGCGAACAGCCCGAGCTGCACCCCGAACAACCCTTCCTGCTGATGCTGGCCGTGCCCCGCCAGGGCGGCGGCGAGCGCCACGTCTTCTACGCCCTGATACCCGTCCACCAGCCGAAGGGGTTGTGGGACAAGGTGCTGGGCGCTCTCGACCCGGACCGCTGGGCCAGGGCAGGAGCCAAATGGATGGTCCAGGGGGTCCACGGAACCCTGTGCGGCGTGTTCGAGGGCGTTTTCCAGACGGACATCGCCAACTGCCGGGGAGGGTAGCGACTATGGGAGACATCCTCACCGGAACCCCGCCGAACCTGACTTATCTCCACCCTTTCGTCCAGCAGGCGTGGTGGGCGGTTTGGGCCGTCACCACCGCCGCCCTGACCGTGATCCTGGGCTGGATGGGCCTGAGCTTCATCGTCCAGGAGCACCTGGGCCGCCATCAATCGGGCTGGCGGGAGATGGTGCCCCGCCTGGTGCTGGGCCTGGTGGCCGCCGCCTCGTCCCTGTGGTGGTGCGCCCTGGTCATCGACGTGGCCCACGCCGTTTCCCAGTTCATCGCGGCCACCCTCAACGTCACCCCCGGCGACCTGCTGCGGGCGCCCCTCTTCGCGTTATTGGCCGCCGTGGAGACCGGCGAGGTGGGCGTCGCCATTTTCATCGCCCTGCTCTACCTGGTCTTCGGCTTCTTCCTGCTCTACCTGCTGGTGCAGATGATCCTGCGCCTGGCCCTCATCGACATCCTGCTGGTATTGGCCCCCATAGCCCTGGGGCTGTGGATTCTGCCCCACACGGCGAATTGGGGCCGCCACTGGCTGCGGCTGTTCATGACCACCGTGTTCCAGCAGGCGGTGCAACTCATCGCCATCGCCCTGGGTTTCGCCTTCCTGGGGGAGTTCGCCGCCATCGGCGAGTTCGAGCCGGTCCGTGACCTGGTGTGGAAGCTGCTGATGGCCATCGCCTTCATGTACCTGGCCGGCCGAGTCCCGTCGATGCTGGGCAACCACGGCACCTTCGACGCCTGGCTGCACACCCTCTACTTCGGGATGTCCCTGCCCGGCGCGGCCCTGCGCTCGGCCCGGACCATCGGGCTGATGGCGGGAGGAGCCGCCGCCGGTCCGGCGGGAGTGGGAGCGGCGGCAGCGGTGGATGGGGCCAGCGGAGCGGCTGGCGCCGCCGGGGGCGCACTCAACTCGGCGGCCCAGAACTCCACCCCGACCGGCCAAGGCGGACCCACGCCCCGCAGCCAGGGGCCGTAGCCGAAGCAATTACGACAACTACCGGCGGGGCAGGTATCCCCGCCGTCCAACACTCCAGGAGGTGCGCCATGTGCAAGTAATCGGAACGGCAGCGACACGAAAGAACGCTGATTTACGGAACAGGAAATCGACACGCAAGGAGAGAAATCTATGGGAGACCTGACACAGACCATATCGAACCTGGTGGGCATCCTGCTGGGACTGGTGGGCGTGGTCGGCGTGGGCTACTTCATCTACGGCGCCTACATGTACCTCACCGCCTCCGGCGCGCCCAACCAGATGGAACGCGGCAAGTCCGCCATGATGACCGCCCTGGCCGGCATCGTGCTGGCCCTCGTCGCTTATGGCGTCGTCGAGCTGGTGATCAACGCCGTGGTGGGCAGCCCGGTGGACCTGGACGTGCCCGACCCCACCAACAGCGGCGCCACCCCCTCCGGCACCCCGGAACCCGGCGCCGGCGGCGGTGGATAGGAGGGAAGGCATGAGAGAGCATGAAGTACCGACCCACGTGCAGGCCGAGGACAAGGCTCTGCTGTGGTTCACCTTCCCCCAGATCGTGGCGGTGGTGGCGACTTGCGCCGTGGCCTACGGCGTCTATCGCTACTTTCCCTTCGGCCCCTCGGGGTTGAAGCTGGGCATCGCCATCCTGCTGGGCGTCCTGGGCATCGCCATGACCGTGGGCAAGGTGGGGGGCCGGGGGCTGCCCCTGGTGGCCGCCGACATGCTGAAGTTCAACCTGGGCGCCCGGCTCTACGCCGGGTCCCCGGCGGAGCTGGCCATCAGCGAGCCGCCGCCCCAGCCCGAGGCCAAACCCGACCCCCTGCGTCTGTTGGCGAAGAAGGCCGCAGGCAAGGTGGGCAACGCGGTGAAGGCCGCCCGGCGTCATGGGAGGAGACCCTTCCGTCCCCACAGCTGGTTCGGCAAGGGCCGGCGCCGCCGGGACGCCGGCGACCGTCCCCAAACCCCCAACGAAGGAACTCGGGCCAGGAGGCCGTGGAGCCGCTTCCTGACGGTGGCGGCGCTGGGACTGCTGGCGGTGGTATTGCTGCCCAGCAGCGCCCTAGCCGACGACCCCGACGACAACCCCTACGGCGACGCCTGGCGGCTGGGCGAGATCTACTTCGAGCCGCCGGACCCGGTGCCGGGCCGCCGGATCTACGTGGAACGGCTGGCGGTGTCCGGCGACACCGCCGCCGTCACCCTGCGGGCCGCCCACGACCTGGACCTGAAGGGACGGGTCTTCGGCGGCAGGACCGGCAGGACGCTGAGGATGGGCTTCAACACCGGCCTGGCGGCGGGCCAGAGCAAGAGCTACAACCTGACCCTGAACGGGCCGTCGCCCTCCTTCACCTTCTCCTGGCAGGACGCGTTGGGATTCTCCGGCGCGGCGTCGCTGAAGAGCCATCAAATTCCCTACCCCCTGCCCACCGCCGAGGCGGATCTGTGCGACCTGGAGGTCACCGCCCTGGAGTGGACGCCGGGGCGGATCACCGGCGTCATCGCCTCGGAATGCATCACGGAGACCCGCCACGAGGAGGACCTGCCGGTGTACGGCGGCCACTTCAGCCAGTCAGTGCCGGCCCTGCTGGACGCCGACGTAACCTGGATCGCCGGAACGGTGAGCGTTACGTGGGGCGGCCACTCCACCACCGCGGCCTTCGTCCGGGACGGCGAGACTTCCTTCACCCTGCCCGTGGCCAACAGCCGGGCGGTCAACGGCCTGGAGATCACGGCGGACCTGACGGCGACGCTGAACGTCCCCCGCCCGCCCATGTTGCAAACCGTCCACCACCCGGCCCGCACCGACGTGTACACCCGCCGGGTGACCTGCACCTGCGGGGAAAGTCGGACCGTCAAGACGGTGCGCATCTACGTCCACCACAAGGAGCACGTGCGGGCGGTGGAGAACCAGCGCGGTCCCGTGACCCGCACCCGGACGGAGAGCGTTCCCCTCGTCCAGGCGTCGCATACGGCGCAAGCGGCGAACCTGGGCGCCGACGCCCCCTACCAGGCCCTCTACGTGCCGCCGCCCAAGCCCCCGCCGCGCAGGGCGGAGCAGACGCCGGTGGGCGGTTCCAGTTGGTGGAGCTGGCTATGGCCATGAGATTGACTCCTTTCCTCCTGTCCTCGGCGGCGGCCCTGGCGTCGATGGCCGCCGCCTCGGACGACGAGATGAACGCGATGACCGCCGCCTTCGACGCGGCGCTCACCGGCATGGCCTACGTGGGGGTCGGCCTGTGCTTCTTCGGCATCGTCTGGGCCGGGTTCCTGCTGATGGCCGAGGGCGCCGAGGGCGAGAACCGGGGCCGGGCGCGCAACGCCGTCCTCATGGCCGTGGTCGGCCTGGTGGTGGTCTTGCTGGCCAAGGGCATCGCCGCCGGCATCATCGGCCGGATCATCGAGGTCCTGCCCAGCGCATAAGTCAACCCGAATCAATCTGGAGGTGTGAATGGTGAAACTGACGTTACCCAACCCGAAGGACCTGGCCCGGCGCTGGCCGCCGGGCCGGTCCCAACCCGAAGATATTGACGAAGCGGCGGAGACTGAATCCGCCGCCGAACCCAAGCCCCCGCCGCCCCTGCCCCTGTTCTTCATGCTGTCCCACCTAGAGGAGGACGGCCCGGTGCGCCTGGACGGGGTGAAACTGGCGGTGCTGGAGGTGATGGGGCTGGAGCTGGACGAGCCCAAGCTGGGCGCCTTCGCCGGATCGCTCAACGCCGTGGACTTCCCGGTGCAACTGCTGGTGCGCCAGCACCCGCCGGTGCTTTCCACCCTCCGCAGCAACCTGACGGCGGCGCAGCCGGACGATTTGCCCCAACAGACGAAAGACGCCGCCGACAGCCTGGGACGGCTGCTGACCACCCTGGAAAACCGGGAGGGCATCCTGGACCGGCGGTTCTACGCCGTGTGCGAGCACGCGAGGGCCGACGAACTGCGGGCGCTGCTGGTCCGCGCCGGGCTCGGCGTCTTTCCCCTCTCCGGCAACTCGCTCAAGCTGCTGCTGTTGGCCTGCGCCCTGGGCGGCTCTCCCCAGGACCGGGACGAGGACGCCGAGATGGAGGTCGAGGTCAACCGCCGGGACATCTGCATCGGCGGCCGCCTGGTGCGCTCCCTGCACCTGGGCAAGTGGCCCCGCAGTCTCGCGCCCGGCTTCCTGCAAGGCTTGATGGCCGCCGGCGCGCCCATGGACCTGTCGGTGCACCTGGGCGCCATCCCCACCGAGCAGGCCGCCCGCACCCTGGAGTGGCAGAAGGTCCGCTTCGAGTCGGCCCAGTCCCTCTCCTTCAAGCGGGGCCGCTCCATGTCGCCGGAGGCCGAGATCGCCCTGGAGGACGTGAGCCGCTTGCGCGACGAGGTGCAGCGGGGCCGGGAGAGGCTGTTCCACGCTTCCCTTTCCGTCACCCTCCACGCCGACGACCAGGACACCCTGAAAGACCTGACCCAGAAGGCCCGGGCCCACTTCGCCGCCACGTTGGGCAAGCTGGACAACCTGGCCTTCCGCCAGCGAGAAGGGCTGCTGTCCACTCTGCCCCTGGGCCTGAACGCCGTGGCCGTGTGGCGGACGCTGGACACGTCGTCATTGGCCAGGCTGTTCCCCTTCTCGCCGCCGGACCTGGACACCCGCAGCGGCACCCTCTACGGCATCGACCTGCGGGCCTGCGCCCCCATCGTCTACGACCCCTTCGACGGCACCCACCTCAACGCCAACACCGCCGTCCTGGCCCGCTCCGGCAGCGGCAAGAGTTTCGCCACCAAGCTGGGCGTGCTGCGGGGACTGTGCCGGGGAGTGCGGGCCTACATCATCGACCCCGAGGGCGAGTACACCGACATGGCCCGCGCCGCCGGTGGCCGTGTCCTGTCCCCCGGAGTCCCCGGCCAGGGCATGAACCCCTTTGTCATCGACCGGGGCGACAGCGAGGAGCTTTTGCAGCGCATCGGCAGCCTGCGCCGCCTCATCGAGGTGATGGTGGGGGAGCGCCTCAGCGCCGAGCGCCGTTCCTCCCTGGACCACGCCCTGGCCGGTTACTACTCCGAGAGGCGGGAGCGCACCGGCTTCCGCGATTTCTACGCCTACCTGCAAGAGGAGACGCCGGAGATCGCCCACCTGCTGCGGCCCTTCGCCACCGGCAGCCTGCGGGACCTGCTTTCCGACGAGGGGGACGACCTGCTGGCCCGCGAGGCCCTGGTCACCGTCTTCGATTTGCACCTCTTGGAACCCGAACTCAGACCGGCGGCGGCGATGGTCTGCACCGAGACGGTGTGGGCCGCCGCCGCCCAGGACCCAAGACCCCGGCTGCTGGTGGTGGACGAGGTGTGGTCGATCATGCAGCACCCCGAGGGCGCTGCGTTCATGGTCAGCGTGGCCAAGCGCGCCCGCAAGCACCGGCTGGGGTTGCAGTTCATCACCCAGGACGTGCAGGACCTCCTCTCCGAGGACTCCTCCCGCGCTATCACCGGGCACAGCGGCCGGGCGCTCTTGCAGAACGCCGCCTTCAAGCTCTTGCTCCAGCAGGACGCGGCGGCGGTGAGCACCGTGGGCGAAGCCTTCGATTTGCCCGAGGAGTTGCAACGCTGGCTTTTGTCCTGTCCGAGAGGCGACGGCCTCCTGCTGGCGAGGGGCCAGCGTTTTCCCGTGCGCATCGAGGCCACCCCCGAAGAAACGGAAGTAATCGAGTGGCGGCCCGGCCCCAGGCACTAGCCGGTAGGAGGCCGGAATTACCGATACCAACCCTGGCAATCATAACCGATGAAAGGAAGGACCATATGAACCTCCAACTCAACCCCAAGCGGATATTCCTCGGCAACCGCCAGCGCAGCGCCCCGGTGCTGCTGGCGGTGACGCCGCCGCGCACCGGCGAGCGCACCATGCTGGGCGTGGAGAATATGCTCCAGTCCATCGCCGTCCCCGAACCCTTCTCCCTGGAACTGGCCGGCACATCCGACGGCGTGACCCTGCTGGCCCGCTGCCTGGACCGGGAGGTGGTGCGCGGGCAACTGGCCGCCCACTACCCCCAGGCCCGCATCCAGGAGGTCTCCGTGGACCAGGACCCCATCTTCGTCCACCGGGGCGAGCAGGCGTGGGGTATGACGCTCAGGGCCTCCGGACCGGAGTACGTGCCGCTGCGCACCTTCCGGGACGACGACCTGCTGGACCCGGGCTCCGACCCCCTCATCGCCATCATCGGCGCCCTGTCCAACCTGAAGGACGGCGAGCGGGTGCTGGCCCGCCTGCTGCTGCGCTCCCTGGGCCCCGACTGGTCCCAGGCCCACCAGCAGAAAGCCTTCAGCAACCCCGGCTACCAGCGCCCCGACCCCTCCTACACCTACCAGACCAGGCCCCTGCAACTGGACGGCGTGACCATGGCCGTCCTCGGCGTGGCGGCGCTGGTCGCGCTGCGGGGCTACCTGTGGGTGCAGCAGGGGGAAATCCTCAAGGCGGCGCTGCTGGGACTGGGCAGCGCCCTGGGCCTGGCGGTGGCCGGCTGGGGCTGGTGGCGCTGGAAGCAGGCCCGGAGCCGGGTCTACGACCCCCTGATCATCAAGGAGAAGGTGGGGCGCATCGCCTTCGACGGCGAGCTGGAGCTGATCGCCGTGCTGCCCGAGGCCAATGAGCCGAAGGACGGACTCCGGCGGGCCAAAGACGTGCTAGAGCCGGTGGCAGCCGCCTACCGCCACTACGACCACCCCGCCGGGGCCAGGTTCAGGGCCAGCACAGTCAGGCCCATCGTCCCCGTGATGAACCTCCATCCCGCCGGCCCCGGTCTCTTCGGCAAGCGCAGCGTCCTGGGCGTCCGCGAGGCGGCGGCGTTATGGCACCCGCCGGGAGCCCGGGACGAGACGCCCCTGCTGGAACGGTCCGGGTCAAGGGCGCTCCTGCCCTCGGCAAAAGGGGTGCGGGGCGGCGCGTTGGTGGGCAACACCACGGCGGGCCGCTCCCGGGAGATCCACTTCCCCGAGGACCTGCTGCGCCGCCACCACCTCTACGTGGCCCGCACCCGCATGGGCAAGTCCACCCTGATGCACCATATCGTCAGCCACAAACTGAAGGAGAAGGCCGAGGGCCGGGACCATGACGCCATCGTGGTCATCGACCCCCACGCCGACCTGGTGGCCGGGCTGCTGGAGCAGGTGCCGGAGGCCATCGCCGATCGGGTGAAATTGATAGACCTGGCCGACCCGCGCGGCGCGCCGGGCATCAACCTGCTGGACGCCCGCATCTTCGCCGACCGCGACCGCACCGCCGATTCGGTGGTGCGCGTGGCCCACGGCCTGTGGGACCAGTGGGGTCCGAGGATGCAGTCCATCCTGGAGCACACCGTGAAGAGCCTCCACGAGGCCAACCGCCACCCGGCCACCCCCGACGACGAGCAGTTCACCCTCCTGGACGGCCTGTCCCTCTTGTCCGACGACAACTACCGCACCGGCGTCCTGACCCGGGTCTCCGACCCCTTCCTGCTGGACTGGTGGGGCGGCATCTTCGCCAGCTGGCGAAGGGACTACCAGGGCGACGCCCTGGCCCCGGTGCAGACCCGCCTCTCCTACTACGCATCGTCGGAGAAGGCCCGGGCCATCCTGGGCCAGCCCCGCTCCACCATCGACCTGCGCCAGACGATACGCGAGGGCGGCGTCCTGCTGGTATCCACCGCCCAGGGCGCCGTGGGCCGGGACGTGGCCGCCCTGGTGGGCGCTTCCCTGCTCAACCTGGTGGACGCGGTGATTAGGGAGCAGGGCAGCCTGCCGCCGCAGGAGCGCCGGGGTGCTTTGGTGGTGGTGGACGAGATGCAGTCCATGCCCGGCGTCGATTACGAGTCCATGCTGTCGGAGCTGGGCAAGTTCGGGGCCAGTTTCATCCTCGCCACCCAGAGCCTGGCCAAGCTCAACGATCTCTCGCTGACCATGCGCGACACCATCCTGGCCAACGTGGGCTGCCTGGCAGTGTTCCAGGTGGCGGGTTCCGACGCCCGGCAACTGGTCTGGGAGCTGGGCAAGGACCACGTGTCCGAGGACGACGTGGTTTCCCTGGACGTGCACCACTGCTACGTCCGGGCCACCGTGGGCACGGAGCGGATGCCGCCCTTCTCCATGATGGTGAAGAAGCCCGAGCCGGGCAGCCTGGCCGTGGCCCACCGCATCCGCGACGGCGCCTCGGCGTACCTGACGCCGGAGACCGAGATCGCCGCCCAGCAGGAGCGGGGCCGCCAGCGGGTCCAGGAGTGGCGCCGGGAGGTGGAGCGCATCCGCCGCAGCCAGAACCCGCCGCCGGACCAGAAGCAGGGCGAGGCCGGCAAGAACCTGGGACGCAATGATCAGCGCAGCAAGCACTTCCAGCCGCCCACCGGAGGGGCGCAGCCGAACGGTGAAGAATCCGATGCTGACGGCAATACCGGGGACGGCGGCGGCGAGGCCGAAGCCAGCGACCTCAGCGAGTACCGCCAGATGCTCATTGAGCGTCAGCAGGAGGAAGCACGGGAGGCCCGCGAATGACGTCCAACCGTTGTGACGCCGACGCCCTGCGCCGCCTGGCCGATATGCCCTTTTTGGACCGGCTGGAACTGGCCGCCCTTTCCGGCTGGTCCCGGGGCGCGGTGTACCAGGCCGTCGAGAAACTGGAGCGTGCGGGGATGGTGGAAGCCGTCTCCCAAGCCTCCCCCCTGGTTCCCCCCACCCGCCGCCACGTTCTCACCGCCGCCGGAGTGCTCCGGCTGGCCGGGTTGGAGGGAAGGACCGTCGAGGAGCTGCTGTTCCTTCAACCCCTGTCCCGCCAGTGGCGGCGGGGGCTGCTGGAACGTCTGGATGCCGTGGCCGTCATCTACCGCCTGGCATCGGCCATCAACCAGGTATTTCACCCCCTGGTCTTCCGCTGGTATCGGGCCATGCCCCTGCACGCCGCCATCGCCCTCCCCGATGGCAGGACATTGGCCGTGGTGCGTCAGGGCAATTCCAGCGACCGAACCGCCTTCGCCAAGCGTCTCTGGCGGCTGGGGCAGTTGACGCCCACCAGCGCCGTACTGATGCTGCTGCCCGACGAGGTGCGGCTGCGCCAGGCCCGAAGGCTGGCAACGGCGTTGCCCGGCCCGGTGTTCCTGGCCCTGGAGAGCGACGCCGTTTCCGCCGGGGCCGGGGCCGCCGTCTGGCGCACCCCCTCCGGCGCAGCTCCCCTTGACTTGGCAACGGCGTTGAACCACACCGGGCCGCCCCGGTCCTGGCCCCTGCGCAGGCCGCCCCAGCGGGCCGCGATGCCCGACGCCCTAGACCACGACGCCAACTGCCTGCTGCCGTCCCTGCTCAAGCCGGTGGAGAAGAGGGCCGTGGACCTGCTGGCCGACTGGCCCTGGCTGTCGCCCCGGCACCTGGGCGAGTTGCTGGGGGTGAAGCGGTCCCGCCTGTCCCAGGTGACGACGCGGCTGGCTGAGCTGCGCCTGTTGGTTGACGTTGCCGTTGACGGCGAGCGCCGCCTGGCCCTGTCCGATAGAGGGCTGGTGATGCTGGCCCGCCGGGATCGAGCTTCGGTGGGAGACGCCCGCAAGCGTTGGAGCGCCATGCCCCTGGACGAGGACGCATCCCTGCACTGGCGCAACGTCGCCGGAACCCGGACCCGCCAACTGCTCCGCAACGTCGAGCACACCGCCGCCGTCCACGCCTTCGTCGCCGCCCTGTGCCGCCAGGCCCGTTCCCGCTCCCGGGAGATCGTCCAACTGGACCCGCCCCGCCGGGCGTCCCGCTACTTCCGGCACCAGAGAAAGCTGCGCTCGGTCCATCCCGACGCCTTCGGCGTAATCCGGCGAGGTGAAAGTGTATGGCCCTTCTTCCTTGAGTGGGAGCGCCGGGCCGTGCGGCCGGCCACCATGGCCGCCCGCGTCGCCCCCTACCTGCGCTACTACGCCAGCACGAGGCCCACCGACGACCACGGCACTCAGCCCCTGGTCCTGGTGGTCTTCGACGACGACATAGCCCTGACCCACTTCCTGGCAGTCGCCGCCCGCGAGATGGAACGCGCCCGGGTGCGGGTGCCGCTGCTGGCCTCCCACCGGAAGCTGGTGGAGCGCGTCGGGCCGCTGGGACCGGCCTGGATTGCCCGCAGCGGAGACCCGCCGGACTTCGCCTTTCAACCCCGCTGAACCGTTATTCCCGACCTACAAGGAGGAAACCATGAAAATCTACTACGTGATGGAGGCCCAGGGCCGCCGCTGCCACATCCTTTCCGCCATGGGCGTGGACGCCCGGGCCTGGAACCGTCTTCACCGCCGAGTCCGAGAATGGCGCAGGCACCTGGAGCAACGCCACGGCATCCCCGCAGATGGCGTACTGCGCCCTGGCGAATTGGCGGGCGGCGATGCGCCATCCTGTGGTTGCGGTTGCCACACGCAACGAGCGTCACCGCAAGTGGCTGTCCAGGGGCTGCGCGTCGTCGAGGATCTTGCCATGGAGACTGGCGGCGGCGGAGTAATCAACGTCTGCCTGGACATGGACGAAGCGCCGGCCCACCGCCGGGTCGCCCTGGACCGCCTATTCAACCGCATCAACGCCACCGCAGACCACCAAGGCGACCACGCCTTCCTCATCTTCGGCCAGGAACCCGACGAGACGGTGGTCCGCACCTACGAGCGGCTGCGCAGCTACAACCCGGTTCCCGTGCGCGTCGCCGGCTGCGGCGACGGCTGGCACACCCGCAACCTTCCCATAAACCGGGTGATCGGCGGCCCCGTCTTCCGCAGTCCCGATACCGACTGCCTGATACAGGTTGCCGAACTGGTGGCCCAAGCCCTGGTGTGGCGGGAGGAACCGCAAACCGTTGACGGTCTGCCCGGAGCTTTCGACGTCCTGGACCGCGCCCTGAACCGGAGGGCGTCAAGGAACGACCCCCAAGGGGTAGTCAGAAGGTGAACGGGAAGGGCGGGAAAGACCAAGCGGCGAACCGCCAGGATGCGCCTATTCACCCCCCCGGACCCTGCACTCCCGTTGGCACAGTTGCAGGCCAAAGCAGGCTTTTTCCACCGCTCCCATCGCTTCGCCGTCAGGGTTGCGACCACCTTCGGTGACGGTCGCAACCCTTGTTCGGGAGCGAGCGATTACCTGCTGACCTGGTTTGAGGCGATGGCAATGCGAAACTATTACGTTGGCAAGTGACTACGGCAACAGGAACTTGAAGATCGCCCAAAACGCCAAAATCAGTAGGCCGAACACCCCAAGCATAATGAGGCCGCCTCTACTTTGGTTTGACCCAATAAACGGGAGCATAAACCCGAAAGCCGCTAACATCGCCACGATAGCGAGCAGTCCCAAAATCGCCAACAGTTGAACGTCAAATGGCGATGCTTTAGCGCCATTTGCAACCCACAAATATGAACTGGCGATGACTCCCACGCCACCCAAAATCATCAAGGTTTGGCGCTTCCTAATGGCCTCTATCAAAAAGACGGTTGCCACGCACAGCGCAACTAAGCCGTCTTGCATCGTTACCTTCCCCTCGATCCCTGCCTGAAGGAATGCAGCAACCATGACTAACGCGGCCGCTGCGATCCACCACTGCGCCAAGAGCCACATAGTCGCTCTCCACATTATCGCCCCCTTTGTCACACGCGCTAAATTTGTACCCGCAGGCCGTTTTTCTCACTTATCCATTTTACCCTAGGACTAGGATAGAAAAGGCCTGACAGCCGGCATAACTCTCCCAGCCTTCCTGTTTGGCATATCGATTTCGTCGTCAACTACCCTAGCTTGCATCGCATCGGCTGTTCATTCCCTCACTGGGGACCAACCCTGACGTTACAGCAAGGGGCATCGATTGAAGAGGCGCGGTAATATACACGGGAGATATAATGGAAGTAAGACAAAGGCGCTGGCATAGCGGATTGCCGGAGGGTGAATGGAGAAATTTCGCGGTGAGTTCGTTGAACTCGAAACCCTTGTAGCGGGGTTAGGTTACAAAGGGGAGTGGGAGGACGACAACGGTAAGAAGGTCTTCCGGAGTGACGACAAGGCCGTCCTCAACTGGTGGCCCTCAACTGGCACCTTACAAATTCAGGGGCCAACAACTCCACGCAAACAGCTCGAAGAAGCTGTGACGAAGGCACTCTCCAGTGGACCACCTGTGCCGGTCGTTGCTGCGTCAACCGCACCGGCCGCCGTGGACGAAAAGCCGTCGCCGCCCATCCCTTCCACAAGTGCTGCCGAAGGGGTGTCGGAAAGGATTTTCGTCGTGTACGGCCACGATGAAGCCGCCTGCGATCAGCTTGAGTTGCTTCTTCATCGTCTGGACCTGGACCCTTTCGTCCTCGGTAATACATCAGGCAGCGGTCTCACAATTATCGAAGCTTTGGAGAAGGAAATCCTGTCGCCCAACCGAGGTAAGCGGTTCGGCATCGTATTGCTGACACCCGACGACATGGGTTACAAGAAAGAGGATGGTCCAGAAAATGCCGAACCCCGAGCCCGGCAGAATGTTGTCATGGAAATGGGGATGCTGATTGCCGCTTTCGGCAGGGACCGAGTGGCCATACTCAAGAAAGGCCACGTCGAGGTTCCTTCGGACGCCAAAGGCATCATCTACTTGGGCTTCAATACCCACGTAAGAGAAACTGCGCCAAGACTGTGCCAACGGCTAGGCGAGGCCGGGTTTGACCTCAGTCCCGATGCTATCGCCAGGGCGTCCATCTGATGACGTCGAAGAAACACGTCACTATCTACACCGATGGGGCCTGCACCGGAAATCCCGGTCCAGGCGGGTATGGTGTTGTACTGATTTACGGCGAGCATCGCCGTGAACTCAGCGGCGGCTATCGCCTTACCACCAACAACCGTATGGAGCTGATGGGGCCGATAAAGGGCCTGGAAGCCTTGAACCAAAGTTGCCGTGTTACGCTGCACAGCGATTCACAGTACGTGGTGGAGGGAATTGAGAAAGGCTGGGCCAAGCGTTGGCGGAGCAACGGCTGGATGCGTAACAAGCGGGAGCGGGCGATCAATCCCGACCTGTGGGGCAAGCTCCTCGACCTGTGCGAGACCCACGAGATCGAGTTTCTATGGGTGCGCGGTCATGCGGGAGACGTTGAGAACGAGCGTTGCGACCATTTGGCGGTGCAGGCCGCCCACCAGAAGGATCTGCCCGTGGACGAAGGGTATGAAACGCCATCCGAGGCATGAGCACAGTGCGCAGCATGAGTAATCCAACCCTAGCTGACCTGATAGCCTTGGGCGAAGGTTTCACCACCGAGTTCAAGCGGTCTCTGCCCTCTGACCTCGGCAGGGAGATTTGCGCCTTCGCCAACGCCACCGGCGGCGTAATCCTCATCGGGGTTGACGACGCCGGAACTATCATGGGCGTTCCAGACCATAACCGGTTGAAATCCCAAGTGCAGAGCGTCGCCCGCTCGGCGGACCCGCCTGTAGCCGTGGAAGTGGAAAGCGAAGGGGAGGTGTTGCGCGTCACGGTCCCGGAGCAGCACAGCAAGCCCTACTCCTTTGGGGGTCGTTTCTTCATCCGTGAGGGTGCGACCTGTCAGCAGTTATCCCGCGACGAAATTAGGGAGTTCTTCTTCCAGGAAGGTCTCATCCGGCTGGACGAAACTGCCTGCAACGCCTTTGACCCGTCCGTGGAAATCACTCCCGTCCGCTGGGCCGAGTTCGCGGAGCAGGCTGGCATTGACCCCGCGCTGAATCCGATAACGACGTTAGAGAACCTGCACCTGGTCAAAGATGCCAGGATGACCCACGCCGGAGCCTGGCTGCTGGCCGACGACATCTCCCGTTTCACCCTCCAGGCCGGCGTCACCTGCGCCGTCTTCCGGGGCAACTCCAAGACCCACATTCTGGACCGAAAGGAGTTTCACGGAAACCTCTTCGCCATCTACCAGGAGGTGATGGCCTACTTCCAGGCCAAGTTGAACTCCGCACTCATTCCCAACGCCCAGGGACGAGAGGAGCGGCTGGAACTGCCCGAGAGCGCCCTGCGGGAGGCATTAGTCAACGCCATAGCCCACCGCGATTACCGCAGGACCGCCAACGTGCAGGTGTACATCTTCCAGGACCGGTTGGAAATCGTAACGCCTGGAGGACTCCCTGCGGGTATGCGGGAGGCGGACTTGGGGAGCAGGAGCGTCCCCCGCAATCCCCTGCTGTTCAGTATGCTCTACCGGATGAGGCTGGTGGAGCAGATTGGCAGCGGCATCCGCCGGATTCACGACGCCTGCCGGGAACACGGGATCGCGGAGCCGACCATTGAAGTATCCTCCGATTGGGTGACGGTGATTTTCCTGCGTCCTACAGAGGCGGAAGCCCCTCATGCAACCCCCCATGTAACCCCTCATGTAACCCCTCATGTAACCCCCCATGTGGGACGGATCATCACCGCCTTGCAGGGAGAAATGAGCCGAGCGGAGCTAATGGGCGCCCTGGAGTTGACGGACCGCCAGCATTTCACCAGAACCTATTTGCGGCCCAGCCTTGCCACCGGGCTGGTGAATATGACGCAGCCGGACAGTCCCCGGAGCAGGACGCAACGGTACCGGCTGACCGAGTTGGGCCGGCAGGTACGCGATTCCTTGACCAACGTTGGAGACGCCTGATCCGGTCGGGGAATCTCCATGCGGCTGAGATAGACGGGTTCAATCGAATCAGACCTGACCCGGCCCATAGAGATGGTCCGAAAGCGACTAGGAAAGGAGGTTGGCGTCTTCGATCCCAGCCGCCGCAAGAGCTTCGAACTGCACGGAGCGGACTCATGATACAGACCCCTGCGGCCAAGTCCCCTGAGCGCCAGCCTGTTTCCCGACACCCTGTCGGACGCTCAGGGAGTTGTATTCAAGCCCGCGAATTGGTAATGGCCGAAGAAATTAGGGAAAGGCCGGACGGTTCCTTTCCGACCGGGATCCTAAATTAGCAATGGTTCAACACTACTCTGAAGGAGCGTGACAAGATGGGCAAGCCTGAGGTGAGGGAAACCGTACGCTTTCAGTGCCCTCACTGTCGCAGGGATGCCAATCTGGCTTTCACTACGTTGGGGTATCGCACGGAAGGTCGAACCAGCGGCATAACCTATTTGGTAGAAGACCGAGGCAGCAATTGGAATTTCCATTTCGCAATCTGCCCCTTGTGCGGCAGGCTCATTATGCGGTCTTTGAACTTTCAAAATCACGGTGACTTGGGATACCACAACTACGTTTACATTTATCCTCCTTCGGGCGGAGGTCGTCTAGCGTCATGGTTTGTGCCTCGTGAATACAGCGAGGACTACGCAGAAGCGGTTACAGTTCTCGCGGTCAGCCCCAAGGCGAGTGCAGCGTTGAGTCGAAGATGTTTGCAGAATATCCTTAGGCAAGTAGCCAATGTGAGGCATGGAACCCTCTACACGGAGATACAGGAAGCAATCAACAGCGGTGCTCTGCCGCCGCATGTTTCGGAGGTGCTGAATACGTTTCGGCAACTGGGGAATACCGCGGCCCATCCGATAAGGAATGCAAACACAGGAGAGATCGTTCCTGTTGACCCCGAAGAAGCATCATGGTGTCTGGACGTATTGGATATGCTATTCGACCTCTATTTTGTGGCACCGGCTAAGGCTGCTGAAATGAAACGGGTCTTGGGGGAGAAAATGAAGGGCAATCCCGCTTAGCATAGCGTGACCGCAATTCGTCTGAAATAAACTGTGGATGCACGCCATTTTGTCGCCCTACTCCAAACAGGAGCCCGATTCTCCGTCGTTCAGAAAAGCCCCACAATGCAAAGGCCGGACGGAATGGACCATCCGGCCCTACGATGCCGTGAACAGTGAGAAATGGCTCCAATTACTCTAGCGAGCCATGACCACCCTCCCGTACTCCCGCCTCCGGCAGCAGCAGGTGCAGCAGTCCCATACCGGCGGCCAGGCTGAACAAGGAAACCAGGTGGCCCGAGCCGGGGGCGGCCCCAGCATTCCAGCGGAACACCGTGCGGGCGTTGACCTTGAGGCGCCGGGCCAGACCCCGGCAGCTCAACCCGGCTGCCTGCCGGAAGGCGTCCAGCCGGTCCGGAAAGTCTTGGGGAAACTCCTCCGGCTCAATGTGATAGACCCACTGCTGGCGGCGGCTCATAGCGTTACTTACTCCCGCACCGGCCAGGGTTGGGAGGCGTCCAGCAGCAGCACCGCCACCCCGCCGGGCACCGTAGAGGCGAAACGCATGATGGCACACAGCTCGTCCTCGCTGGGAGGCCGCCCCACGCGCCACAGGCGGCCCAAACGGGCGGGCAGGCCGGCGGCCAGGGCCATCTCTTCCAGGGAAGTCCCCGACCGTTCCTCCAATCGCCCCAGCCGCACCGGAAAGTCCTGGGGCAGGGACGGCGCGGGGAACCGCAGGTACCGGTCCCGCGCCACGCCGTTGATGCCGTTACTCAAAGTCATCATCCCCGGCATCGTCATCGTCGGCCCATAGGGTCAAGGCCCCGGCATCGCCCTGGCACAGCAGGTCGATGCCGCCGGGGATGTTGCGGGCCAGCTCGGTGATGGCCAGGATGTTGGCCCCGGAGGGCCGGCGCTCACCCCGCCGCCACAGCAGGATGGCCCGGTCGGTGACGCCCAGGAGTCCGGCCATTTCCCGCCACTTCACTCCGGCCAGCACCTTCAGGCCCTCCAGCCGCCGCCCGAAGTCCTCGGGCCAAGGTGGGGGCCGGTAGTCCTCCAACAGGTTGCGTTCCGCCAATGTCATGCAGTTACCTCCTAGGTCGGTAGATCACGGTCACGTCCTCGTCCAGGAGCAGGGCCAGGCCGCCCGGCACCCGGACCGCCAGGCGCGCCAATGACAGCGTGGCCCCGGCGTTGGGTTCGCCGTCCTCATTGCGCCAGCGCAACAGTTGGCGAGGGTCCACCCCCAGGGCGTCGGCCATCCCCTCCCAGGTGAGGCCGGTCAGCTCCTTGAGCGCCGCCAGCTTCCGGGGGAAGTCCTCGGGCATCAGGGCGACGCCCGGCGGGAACCGCCGGTAGCCGGGCGGTTGGCGTTGGTCAATCATCGTTTTCCTCCAGGATGAACAGGTCCTCGAAGCGGGTGACCTGCAAAACCTCCATCAGGCGTCGGCGGGTTTCGCCGGAGGCGCAGCGCCGGCCGTGAAACAGGTCGGACACGAAGCTCCGGGACCGCCCGATGCGCCAAGCCAGCTCGTTCTGGCTCATGTTGAGCACGCTGAGCCGTTCCCACGCCCGGTCCGGGTCCAGCCGGGCCCTGAAAGCGGATTTGACGCGCTTCACGCCGCGTCCTCCTGCCCCTTGGCGTTCACGCTCCCTTCGGCGCAGCCATCGGCGGCGTCAACGGGCTGTGGGTACAGCTCCGGATGGGCCAGGTAGTGGCGGGCGATGATGCGGGCCAGGATGCGCAGCCCATCCATGCGCTGGCTTTCCTGTTCCTCGGTGAGTCTGCGTTTCCTGCTCAAAGGGTTCTTCTCGCTCTGACAACCGGCCTGACTTCCTGGGGTAGTCCAAAGCAGGCTGGTGGGTTATACTCCGGCTGGAATTTAGAAATTCCGTTCTGTGATTGGAGTGTAACAATCGCTCACCCAGAGGGACAACGGATAAAAGGACATAACCACCCCGTTTTGACAAAGTGTTTACTCTGTTGTAACAATCAACCCGCAGAAACGTAACATCTGTTCGGCCCTGAAACCGACGACGGGGGGTGGGAAGCATGGACCAGTACGACGACAACCGGGAAGCGGACGACCTGCGGGAAGAAGCCGACGGCTACGAGGACATCGGCGCCCTGCTCAAGCGGCTGCGGGGCAGGGTGAGCCTGCGGGAGGTTGCCCGGCGCACCGGCGTGTCCGCCTCCTACCTGTCCCTGATCGAACGGGGGGAGAAGCACCCCGGCGTCAACGTGGTCCGCAAGCTGGCCGAGCTTTACAACGTGGACGCCGGGCAGTTGCTCAATCGGGCCGGCCACGGGCCGCAGCCCGACCCCTACGGTGACGAGGCGATGGACGTGGAGCGGGCCTACCGCTTCGTGCTGGACGACCCGGCTTTCCGGGTGGGCACCCGGCCCGACGGCCCCATGACCCTGAGCGCCAAGCGGTTCATCGTGGAGATGTACGAGAAGTTCACCGGCAAGAGGCTGCTGGAATGATGGAGAAGACCCTGGGCGGCTTCTGCCGCGACCTGCTGGACGACGAACCTCACGGGCAGGCGATTGACCCTGAAAGGTTGGCTGGGCGTTTCGTGGACCACTTCGGGCTGTCGACCCGTCCCACGTTGGAGGAGTTGACCGACCTGGCACAGCGGGCCGGTTTCGGCACGGTGCAGGAGGGGCAGATGGACGGGCTGAAGGGCGCCCACATCGGCCAACCCGGGGGTGAGTACCACATCTACCACCGCGACGACCTGTGGGAGGGTTCCAAGGCCCAGACCTTGCTCCACGAGATGTACGAGATCGTCCTGGAGCGAATGGCCGAGATCCACTCGCCGGGGATGCCCGTCCCCTCCGGGCCGAACCCGGTGATCTGTCAACAGGCGGAACGCTTCGCGGCGGCGGCGCTGATGCAGCCCGACATCTTCATACCCTATGCCCAGGCCAGCGGGCTGGACGTGGCCGCCCTCCACGATGTCTTCGGCTGCGCCTACTCCTCGGCGGCGTTGAGGCTGGCCGAGGTGGTGCGGGACCCGCCCCTGCTGGTGGTCCTGTACGAGCGGGAGCAGCGGGGCGACCCCGAAGGCTGGACCGGGCCTGGCCTGCTGCGGGCCAGGGTGGTGCGGCGGACGGCGGGCTTTGGGGCGCGCCGTTCCCGGCTCGTCTGTGGGCATAGGGGAGGGATGCCCCGCAAGGACAAGGCCCTGCCCTCCGGTTCCCTGGCGGAATGGGCCGCCCACAGCGACAGCGCGGAGTACGCCGAGGGGGAGGGATTGGCTGCCATTGCAAGGCCCGTCCTTTGGAAGGGACGGCTGGCCAAGGTGATCGTCGTCGCCGTGCCCGGCGAGCGCCGCAGCGTCCTGGAGCCTCAGTTGGGCCGCCGGAGGCAGTCGTATGCCAGTTTCTACCCCAGGGCGGTGACCGCCGCGTCTTGACCGGGCCGGTCGGATGTCCGATAATCAAGTGTAAGACAAGTGCATACACCTACAAGCAAAAAGAGAGACCATGCCGCCACGCAGAAAGACCATCACCTTCTCCCTGCCCCCGGAGATGTTCGAGCAGGTGGACGCCGTGAGGCGTGACGAGGGCCGCGACATGAGCGAACTGGTGCGCGAGGCCCTCCGCCTGTACATGGAAGAACGGGAACTGCGCCGTGAGGCACGCCTGGAGCGGCTGCGCTTCCGCCGCATTGATTTGGACGATGAAGAACAAGGAGGACGTAGCAATGAGTAAGAACGCCGACCTGGCCCCCGTGGCCCTCTATGCCCGCGTGTCCAGCGAACGCCAGGATGTGGACCTCTCCGTAGCCGCCCAACTCAGGGCGCTGCGGGACTATGCCGACAAGAACGGCTACTTGGTGGTCCGCGAGTACATCGACGAGGCCGAGAGTGGCCGCATTGCCGACCGCCCCCAGTTCCGCAAGATGCTGGACGAGGCCGAGAAGCCGGAAGCGCCTTTTCACGAGATTCTAGTCTGGAAGTTTTCCAGATTCACACGCAAGCGGGAGCACGCCGTGGCCTTCAAGTCCATGCTGAGGCGCAAGGGCATCCGCGTCGTCTCCATCACCGAGCACGCCGACGACACACCCACCGGCAAGCTGATGGAGGCCATCATTGAGTCCGTCGACGAGTTCTATAGCGAGAATTTGGCGCAAGAAGTGACGCGGGGAATGCGCGAGGCCGCATCCCGGGGCTTCTGGATGACCACCCACGCCCCCTACGGCTACCGGCGACTCTACGTCCAGGACGGCGCCAAGAAGCGCCCCCGCCTGGAACTGAACCCGCCCCACGACGCTGTGGTAAGGCGAATCTTCGACCTCACCCTCCAGGGCAAGACCACGCTGGACATCCTCAAGACCCTCAACGCCGAGGGCATCCCTTCATCCAGCGGAAAGCGGTGGAGCAAGACCGTCATCCACAAGATCCTCATCAACGAAGCCTACACCGGAACGCTGGTCTGGGGAACCAATGCCAAGGACGGCCAGGACCCGGTGCGGGTGAAGGACGCCTTCCCGGCGATTGTCTCCCACGAGGAGTTCCAGCGGGTCAGGAAACTGCTGGCGGCACGCGCCCCGGCGGTGACCCACCCCCGCCGCGCCGCCAGTCCTTACCTGCTCAGTGGCCTGGCCAAGTGCGAGACCTGTGGCAAGGCCCTCTCGGCCTCCGAAGCCAAGAGCGGCAAATACACCTATTACGTCTGCCAGTCCATCCTCAAGCAGGGTAGCGGAACCTGCGACACTCCCAGGCTCGCCGCCAAGTCCTTCGAGGACACCATCATCTCCAATATCCGGGACCACATTCTCACCGAGTCCAACATCCGCGCCCTGGTGAAGCTGCTGGACGAGGAGATGGACGGGGTGGCCCGGGAGCAGCGGCAGAACCTGGAGACCATCGAGGCCGAGTTGGAGGAAGTGAAGCGGAAGCTGGACCGCATCTGGCACTTCGTGGAGAGCACCGACCTGGACATGGCCGACGCCTCGGAGCGCATTCTGGGACACCGCCACCGCCGGGAGCAACTGGAGGCCGCCGCCGAGGAAGCGCAGGCAGTGTTGGCTCAGAGGCGGGAACTGCTGGACAGCGCCGACACCATCGCCGCCTTTGCCGCCGACATGAGCGCGTTTCTGAATACCAGCGAACTGACCGAGACCAAAGCCTTCGTGCGGTCATTCGTGAGGGAGGTACTGGTGCGGCCCGGCAGGGCGACCATTGTTTACACGATCCCCACGCCGGAAGACAGTCCAATAGGGGGAGCGGACACCGCTGAAATCGTCCTGAATGGCAGTGTTCGCAGTATTGGATATGGTGGTACCCCTGGAGGGACTCGAACCCCCGACGCGCGACTTAGGACGCCGCCGCTCTGTCCAACTGAGCTACAGGGGCAGAAACCAAGTGGTGGAGATAGCGGGGCTCGAACCCGCAACCTCGGCATTGCGAACGCCGCGCTCTCCCAGTTGAGCTATATCCCCACTTCTGCCATCGGCCCGCGATCAGCGCGCTGCCGACGATGAATCAATCGTAGCCAACAGGTGCCGTCAGTGTCAAGGAACCTGTCGTATCTTCGTCTTGACGTTCAGCTCGGTTGCCTTCAATATCAAGCCCGCCGGAACCGGCACCCCGGGCCGACGAAGCGCCCCTTTAGGCTAGGAGGAATTTTCGCATGGCCACAGTCATCGACACCCACTGTCACGCCTCGCCCTACTGGTTCGAGCCGGTGGAGATACTGCTGGACGAGATGGAGCGCGCCGGCGTCGACCAGGCGGTGCTGACGCAGTTCTTCGGTGTCTTCGACAACAGCTATCTGATCGAGGCGGTCAAGCGCTTCCCCGGCCGCTTCGCTGTCATCGCCATCGTCGACCACACTCAGCCCGACGCCGTCGACCGCGTGGCCGAGCTCAAGGATCAGGGGGCGGACGGCCTGCGGTTCCAATGCTCCTGGCGATCTCCCGGCGACGACCCCTTGGCATTGTGGCGCAAGTGCGCCGACTTGGGCGTGGTGGCCAGCGTGATGGGCCCTGCCGAGCATTACGCCGCGCCGGAGTTCGAGGAGATCATACGAGAGTTTCCGAACCTCAAGATCGTGATCGAGCACCTGGCCGGCGTTGGCGCGTTCTGGGGCCCGGGCCGCGCGGATACCGAAATCCCCATGGACGCCTACCGCAGGTCGCTGGCGCTCTCGCAGTACCCCAACGTGTACATGAAGATACCGGGCTTGGGTGAGTTCTGCCCGCGGCCCCAACCCTTCCGTCAGCCCATCCCCTTTGACAACATCCCGCCGCTGATTGAGATGGCGGTGGAAGCCTTCGGCGGAGACCACCTCATGTGGGGCAGCGACTTCCCGCCTTCGGCCAATCGGGAGGGCTACCGCAATACCCTGCGCTTCCCCATGGAGCTGATCGACTACCCCAGCACCGAGGCGCGCGACATGGTTTTCGGCGGCACCGCGGCCAAGCTCTGGAAGTTCCGGTAAGCTGCTCCGCACTCGGCACAATCACACTTGGGGGCGAATCAACATTCGCCCCTAGCCATAAAAGGAGGCGTAACAATGCCCCGATTTGCAGTTGACTTGAACACTGCCGACGGCCGCGCCAAGGTGGGCGGACAGCCCTGGCGCGTCGCTCCCGGCCTCGTTCCCGGCGAGCCCAACGAAGGGCTCACTGCCCAGTTGCTGGATACGCCGGCCCGGCTGGCCGACTATGACGACTCCGGCTGGGACGTTTGCGACAACGTCCGTCAGAGCCTGTCGGTCGGTTTCACCTTCGCCTGGTACCGCATCGCCGTCACCCTGCCCGAGACCATCGATGGCGTGAGCGTCGCCGGCTCGCGCGTCTGGTTCGAGACCAACTTCGACAACTACGGCGAGGTCTGGGTCAACGGCGAAATCGACCGCGCCTACGGCAGCATCGTCGGCCTGAACACGCCCCACCGCGTGGAAATCGCCGAGGTCGGCGAGCCCGGCACGCAGTACGTCATTGCCTGTCTCTGTCTCAACGGGCCGCTGGCCGCTCCGCGCGGCGGCATCTTCATGCGCTTCGCCACCCTGGCTTTCGAGGCCACGGACAATTAGAGCCGCAACCCGCTGTGCTACGATAATGAGGGCGGGTTGTGGGACCCGCCCTCACTGATCGGAGGACCCGGAGGCGCAGAGATGGCTAATTGGCAGCACTGCCCGGCTGTGGAACGCGGCGCTTGGAGGCACGGCGGTCTGTGGGTATTCAGGGGAACCGACGTCCCCCTGTACCAGCTTTACGAGTCGCTAGCGTCGGGGATGACGGTGGGAGATTTTGCCGAGCGGTTCGGGGTAGCGATTGAGCGGGTGGTGGAGGCTTTACGATATGAGGCCGACGAACTGCACGACTACCGGCTCAACTATCCCGACGGAGTGTCCCGGATGCACAATCTGGAAAGCAGGCAAACCGGGCCGGACGACGCTATTTGGAAAACCTGCCCATTGGTTGAACAGAACCCGGACATACTCGGCGGGGTCTGGATATTCAGGCGCAGCCGCTTCCCGTTGTACACAGTGCATGACAACCTTGCATCGGGCGCAACGCTGGACGAGTTCGATGAGTGGTACGAGATCGACATAGCGAAGGTAGTAGCAATGCTGCAGCATGAAACGGCGACGCTGCGGGAAGTGCCGGTGGTCCATGCTGATACTGTTTGATCACTCAACGCCGAGGGCATTGAGGAGATTTTTAACGGGGCACACAGTCCACACTGCTGAACAACTCGGCTGGGAGCGACTGGCTAATGGCCTTCTGATAGTACAGGCGGAGGAATCTGGATATGAACTGCTGATCTCTCCAGACCAAGGCATACAGCATCAACAGAATCTCGCCGATAGGCAGATTGCTCTCCTGGTGTTGATGAAAAACGACTGGGGTCTTATCCGCCCACACGTCGGCGACATCATCACTACCGTGAACCGAATTCAACCCGGGGAGTATGTCGAGATCGACATTTCCATGCCGCCCCTCGAGCCTTACGTCGGTGGCGATGACAATCGGTAAACGAGCAACAACGGATGCAACTGGAAAGAGCTAACGTTGGGGCGGGTCATTGACCCGCCCCATCTTTTTGAGCCCGTATGTGATCGCCGTCTACGACAGGTGCTGCGCGTAGAACTCGAAGATGCGCGGCCAGGCGGCGTTAGACGCTTCCACCGCGTAGCTGGGCCGGTCAACCGCTACGAACCCGTGGCCGGCGTTGGGATAAATCTCGTACTCCCACGACTTGCCGGCGGCTTTGATGGCCGCGTCGGTGGCTTTCACTTCATCAACCGAAGGTCGTGCGTCATCCTCGCCAAAGATCCCCAGCAGCGGACAAGACAGGTCGGACACGAACTCGATGGGCGCGTGTGGCATGGCTTCCGTGGGAGGCTCGCTGTCCCGCGGGGTCACGCCGCCGCCCCAACAGTCCACCGCCGCGCTGAGGCCCTTGAGCTTGCACGCGGCCAGGAACACCTGGCGGCCGCCGGAGCAGAACCCGATGATGCCAACCTTGCCGTTATAGTTGGACAGGTGGCGCAGGTAGCTGATGGCGCCCTCAGCGTCGCCCAGGGTGCGGTCGTCGGGCATGCCGCCCGCCTCTCGGATGCTGTTGCTGTTGGCCACCGGGTCGTCGTGGCCCTGGCGGTAGTGCAGGTTGGGCATGATGGCGATGTAGCCGTTGTGGGCGAACTTCCGCGCCATCTCCTTGCTGGCCTCGTCCCAGCCGGGCATGTGGTGGAACAGCATCACCGCCCCAAACGGGCCCGCTCCGAGAGGGCGAGCCAGGTAAGCGTTGATAGCGTCGCCGTTGTGTCCTTCTACCCAGATGTGTTCGGCCGTCATTCCCTGGTAAGGCATGGTGTGTTACCTCCGATGCGAAAGGGGTTTTCCTGGTTCAGTGCGCGCTTGCGGGCCGTTTCGCTTCTCGCGCCTGCCCCGCCGCGCGAAAGAAGATTACTATTCGCCCCCCTGCGAGTCAAACTGGAGTAACCGGCACTGGTGTACCAGGGATCTGGGTGGCACGGTCGTCTGCATTTTTGTTCATGGCGTTACCGTCGCCGTTCCGCTCGCAGGGCGTAAGGCTTGGGCGAGATCGCCAGGCCAAACACTTCGTCCTCGGACAGTAGCCTGCCATCCGGCGTCTCGAAGCGAAGACGGTGCAGCATTCGGGTCAGGTGGAGCCAGACGGTGGTCTCGGCGAAACGGCGCCCGGGGCAGCGCCGGTGGCCGGTGCCGAAAGGTATGAAAGCGTTGCCGGTCAGCGCGGCGGCCGGTGAGCCGTCAGCTTGGGGCAGGAACCGTTCCGGGATGAAATCGTCAGGTGAGTCCCAGAAGCGCGGGTCGTGGTGGATGGAATAGATGTTACCCAACACCTGCGCTCCCGCCGGCACCAGGTAGCCGCCGACCTCGGTGTCTCTCGTGGCCTGGTGCGGCACCGCCAGGGGGCCGATGGTGCGGTAGCGCATGGACTCGGCCAAGCAGGCGAAGGTGTAGGGCAGCCGCGTCCGGTCGTCCACCGTGGGCAAGGCATCGGGGCCGATAGCCCGGTCCAACTCCTCGTGGACTTTGGCCTGAACCCCTGGGCGGTTGGCCAGCAGCAGCAACGTCCAACTGATGGTTTGCGCCGACGTGTCGGTGCCGGCGACCAGCAGATCCATGCACAGGTCATTGATCATGTCGCTCTCTATTTCGCCCGTTTCCACTTCCGCCAGCATCACCTCCACCAGGCAGGTGGGAGCCGACAGGTCCAGGCCGGGGCGGTTGCGGGCGCCTTCTACCAGGGCATTGATGATGGCAGCGCCGATTTCCGACTGCCTGACGGCTTCCTTGAGGGCACTATTGGGCAGGAACTTCATCCAGGGAATGTAGTCCGCCAGGTTGGTGGCATTGGCGTTGGCGAAGATCCAGTTGACGTGTTCCAGCAGCGCGCCCCGCAGTTGTACAAACTCTTCAGCGCTGTCTTCGTCCCGTCCAAAAACGGCGCGGAACATCATCTCGGAGTTGCTGCGGACCACCATCACCGGCGGAGAAACCAAGTCACCGGCCTCTCCCATCGCGGCCATCTCGTCCACCAGCCCGTTGACTATGCCCTCGATGTGACGCTCCCGCACGTTGTCCAGGTTGCGGGCGCTGAGCAACTCGCGGTTGGCGAAACGCTGCATCTGCCGCCAGCGGTCGCCGTAGGGGGCCAGCACCAGGTCGTTCCCGCTGCTGAGAGTATCCATAATCTCGCTGACCCAGCGGTCGGCCAGTTCAGGTCTGCCGAAAGCCTCCTGCAAAAGGTCCGGGTGGCTGATTATCACCGTCGGCACGTTGCCGAAGCGCAGCAGGCAGATGTCGCCGTAGCGGCGGGCCAGCCGGTCGATGGCCAGATGGGTGTCTTGGCGCAGTTCCAGCAGCGAGCCGAACACCGGCAACCCGCGCGGGCCCGGCGGCAACTGGTCAGGCAGGGTGGAAGTTGCGGCGCTCATTTGGACCACCTCTTCATGCCGGAGGAATAAAACCTTGAAACGACGAGCCTTCTATTAACACTTTACCAGAGACAACGGTGAGTCAGCAGGATCAATCGATGTTGAGCGCCTCGTGCCATATAATGACGCCGACAGATGTATGCGAGGTGGACGTTATGGCAGAGTTGCAGCGGACCGCGATAACCAGCGATCAGGCTCCCCAACCCCTGGGCGCCTATTCGGTCGGCATGTCGGTGAACGCCGGGAAGTTGGTGTACGTAGCCGGACAGGTTGGCGTGGACCTGTCGGGCTCCCTGGTAGGGCCCGGAGACGTCGCGGCCCAGACGCGCCAGGTTTTTCAGAACATCGGCGGCGTCCTGGAATCAGCCGGCGCCGGGTTCGACAACGTGGTGGAATTCACTACCTATGTGGTAGGGCGCGACTCGGTGCAGGGTTTCATCGACGGACGAAACCAGGTCTTCCCGGACATCTTCCCCAACGGGGACTATCCGCCCAACACCCTGTTGGTGATCGACGGCCTGGTACGTGAGGAGTTCCTGGTCGAGATCAAGGCCGTGGCCGCCCTCCCGTAGAAAGGCGGCAGAACAACCACGCTTTGAGTTGGTTCCCTAAAAGTCGGGTTGTGGCGTGGCTCCCCAGCCCTGGGGGATGTTGACCAGGTTCGGCTCCAGGTCCTGGACGGAGGTTTGGCCGCAGTAGGCCATGGCCCGGTCGACTTCTTCCCGCATCAGTTCCAGGACGCCGTGGACGCCCTCGGCCCCGTTGACGGCCAGCCCCCAGAAGAGGGGACGCCCGATGCCAACGGCCGTGGCTCCCAGGGCCAGCGCCTTGACGACGTCGCTGCCGCGGCGGACGCCGGAGTCGACGTAGACTTCGCAATTGCCTTTGACCGCATCGACGACCTCGGGCAGCATCTCGATCGCGCCCATGGTCATGTCCAGTTGGCGACCTCCGTGGGTCGATACCAGGACGCCGTCGATGCCACTCTCGGCGGCGATGTGGGCGTCCTCGGCGGTGCGGATGCCCTTGAGCACCAGGGGCAGGCCGGTGAGGTTGCGGAGCCAATCAAGCTCGTGCCAGGTGAGAGGGACGGTGCGGTTGACGTTCCAGCCGACGGACTCGTCGGTGCCGCGCAGCACGTTCTCCGGCTCGTTGACCCCCCGGAAGTTGCCCTGCTCGAAATTCCGGTTGTAGCGGTTGCGCAGGTCGCGTTCCTTGGGGCTGGGCGTGGGGGTGTCCACCGTGAGGGTGATGGCCTTGAACCCGGCCTCTTCGGCGCGGCGGACCAGCATTTCGGTGAGGTGGTAACCCCGGTGGTAAAGCTGGAAGAAGAGCGGGCTGGTGGCTTCCTCGGCAACCTCTTCCATGCTGCAATTGGAGCCGGTGCTGAGCATCATCAGGGTGTTGGACATGCTCGCGCCCCGGGCGGTGGCCACCTCCCCCTCGGGATGGGCCCGGTGATGGGAACCTGCGGGGCAGACGAACACCGGCATGCTGATTTCATTGCCCAGCATCGTGGTCGAAAGGTCTCGCTCCCCGATGTCGCGGAGGAACCTGGGACGCAGCGTCAATTCCTCGAAGGCAGTGCGGTTGCGCCGGGTGGTGAACATGTCCATGGCCCCGGCGTCGATGGTGTCCCAATCGTCGTGGGGCAGGACCAGCCGGGCACGTTCCTCGTAGTCGTAGAGGTTGATGGGGTCGAGTCGCATGTTGACCTTCCTTTGGAGACGGGTCCTGTCCGCCGCTCCCCGCCCGGCGGGGGGCATGGGCAGCGTTCTCAATGGGTAGAGTTGATGGCGCCCCTACTCTACGGCCTGGAGCGGCTGCGGGCAAGTCCCAGGGGAACTACAGCGCGTGCAGGGTCGGTATGACCTCCCGGCCCACCAGGTCGATGTGCTCCAGCACCTCGGCCTGGGACATCTCAGGATAGAACAGCCGGATAGCCACGTCGGTGAACCCCATCTCGTGGTAGGCGGCGATCTGCTCGACGCACTCCTCGGGGCTGCCCACCAGGAAGGTATCGTCCATCAGGGTTTCCAGGTCGCCGGTCACCTTTCGGGTCAGCTCGTCGTCGGTGCCGTGGAGGCCGTGGTAGGCGTAGACCTCGTATTTCTTGGCGAAGTTGGCCCGGGCCCGCTCCAGCGCCTCCTCGTGGGTCGGGGCGCAGAAGAACTCGCGCACGATGACCATGTCCTCTGGAACCTCGTGGCCGTTTTCCTCCAGGGTCTGGTGGTACAGCGATATCTGGTGCCGGATGGTGGCGTTGGACTGGGCTGGCCCGACGTAGAGAATGTCGCCGCCCCGGCCGACCCGGCGAACCGCCGGATCGCTCATGGCGGCCTGCCAGACCTTGGGGTGCGGCTTCTGGTAAGGCCGGGCAGTGGGCCGCGCCCCGGTCACGTTGTAGTACCGGCCGTGGTGGGTCACCTCGTCGTCGCTCCAGAGCCGGCGCATCAGACCGAGAGCCTCGGTACAGCGGGCACCGCGCTGGGACATCCTCGTTCCGAAAGCCTCACATTCCTCCGGGCGGTAACCCAGCCCGATTCCGAGGATGAAACGCCCTTCCGCGATGTGGTCCAGGGTCGCCACCTGCTCGGCGACTTCCACCGGATTCAGCAAAGGCAGCAGCAGGACCGAGGTGGCCAGCCTCATGTCGCCCGGCTCAGCGGCCAGCCGCGCCAGCACCGGCCAGGGCTGGAAGTGCTGGAAGGGGTCGATCAGGTAGTGATGAGCCCAGCAGTAGATGTCGAACCCGGCGTCGCGGGAGGCCCGAAACTGCTCCAGGTGGTTCTGCCATTGCTGCTGATGGTCGATGCTGTCCCGCTGCACCACCTGCCCGACCTGGTAACCAACGCGCATATTCTCACCCCTGACCCGCCCCAACGTGGGATCTTTTCAAAGTATTTGTCAGAAGCAGGATTTTGGGATTTTTGAGATTTTCAGGATAGTTCACAGTCCCTAAAATCCTTACAATCCTGAAAATCCTGCTTCTGACAATTGCGCCAAGATGGACTTTGAAAAAGCCCTACCCCCCGACGTGGCGGTACTTGATCAACCGCTGGCCGGCGAGGTTCTGGTTCACGTAGATGTCGCCGTGGGAGTCGACCCAGACGGCGTGGGCGCCGTTGCCCCACCCGGCGTCCGATGGGCTGCCCCACCGGGCTAGGACGTTGCCCTCGATGTCCAGGATGGACATGAAACCGTCCAGCTCCGGCACGTACACCGCCAGGTCGTCGTCGATATAGATGTCGCAGGGCCGCGCCAGATCCGCCCACTGCTCCAGGAAGTTGCCTTGGGAGTCGAAGATCTGCATGCGGTTGTTCTCGCGGTCGGCCACGAACACCCGCCCGTCGGTATGCACCCAGACCCCGTGAGGCACGTGGAACTCGCCGGGAGCAGTCTTGCCCGGCGCGCCCCAGGAGTCCACGTGTTCGCCGTCGGCGGTGAATCGGTGCACCCGGGCGTTGCCGTAGCCGTCGGAGATGTACAGCAGACCGTCCGGGGAGATGGCGATGTCGCTGGGGCTGTTAAACGGCCCGGCCGCCCGCACCACCGGGTCGCTGTAGTTGCCCGACCAGCCGGTGTCCGAGGGCTTATCCCATTCGCCCATGGTCAACAGCAGGTTGCCGCTGGGGTCGTACTTGAGGACCACGTGGCTGTTCTTGACCGGGAGGTACAGATTCTCATCCTCGTCGATGAACATGCCGTGGGCGTCGGTGAGCACGCCCTCGCCCCAGGAGGCGAGATAGTTGCCGTCCCGATCCAGAACGATCAGCGGGTGCTCGCTGCGGTTGAAGAGATACACCCGGTCCTCGGAGTCGGTGACGATGGCCGTCTGTCCCAACTCCCAGCCCTCGGGCAGCTTCTCCCAATTCTCGACCTGCTCATAGGTGTACTTGCCACTGCCGACGGTAACCATGTCGTCGCCTCCTCGCTCACGCCCGGTGACCCGGGATCGGATTGTTCGTCGCTCTAAGGTATGTTGATATTCAGATTTTGGAAATGCGGGGTCTGGTGAGTGGCGGTGTCAGCACCGAGTTTATCGACGATCTCGAAACAGCCGGAGAATACCGACCGTTACGGCGGAACAGACGACCGTACTGATGATGATATAGATAACTTCGAGACCGGCCAGGTTGAAAAGTTTATATCCAATCCAAAGCAACAGGGTAGGTAAGCCGATTGCGGCCAAGCCGGCCAAAAAACCAACACCAAGCCCTGCGAACCAGTTGGAGCCGCGGATCATCCTACCGGCGATAATTCCCGTGGTGGTGGGTACGAGTACGGGGACTCCAATGCCTGAGATTATATAGATTACGCCAATGGCATAATCGGGAACGAGGCTGCTTACTGCCAGAAGTAGGTATGTCACCTTGACACCCTGCGTCGATACCGCGCCAATCCGAATGTCCGCACGCCTTAGTAGGTTGTCAGCGTACCGATAACCACCTGCTCCAGCTCACTGGCGCGACCGAGACCTGTTCCGGCGTCAGGCTGCCCAGGGGATGGGGAATACCCAGCGGGTGGAAGTCGCCGCGGCCATAGCTCACCCCTGGTCAGTATCGTCGTTCTCATCCAGCCAACCATACCTCTGGGCCAGTCGGACCCACAGGCGTTGCGTCTGCTGGGCGTCCCGGCGGACTTCTGCCAGCAATTCCTGGTGGCGCTCCAGCAATGCTTGGTGGCGTTCCAGCATTTCCTGCTGCCGATCCAGCGTTTCCTGCTGACGCTCTCCAATCGAAATCAACACGTTGAGCATCGCTTCATGGGTTCTGGACGTACCTTCCAGTTGCGCCACACGTTCCTCGATTGTCGGCGTGGTCATGGATGCGGTCTCCTTTCAGAATGGCGAATTTGCCAACAGACCTTAATAAATTGTCAGCGTATCGATAACCGCCTGCTCCAGCTCGCCGGCGCGGACCGAGACCTGGTCGGGGGTGAGGCCACCCAGGGGATGAGGAATGCCCAGCGGGTGAAAGTCGCCGCGGCCGAAGGTGCGGGCGTGGCGGAAGGCCGAGTTCAGGAACGGGTCGGTGCAGAGCACCACCGTTGGGATGCCGAGGTTCTCCAGGGTCATTGCGTCGTGCACACTGCACGCGGTGCAGGACCCTCAATCCGCGATCGCGGTCACCACGAAATCGCACCGGTCGGAGAGCTGGTCGATGATCTCATCGGCGGCCGGCCGGGAATAGACGAACTTGTCCACGGCGATGATGTCGCCCAGTTCCAGGTCCTTGGCCATGCGCTCGCCGATGTTCCGCAGCAGCAGATCGGCGTTGGCCTTGCGGTTGCCAAGAAAGCCGCCGACCTTGTCGTGCAGCGTGTCCAGCCGGGGCGCGGCCCGCCTGCGGGACGCCGCCTCCGGGTCGATGGGCAAGGCCAAGCCCAGTTCGCGCAAGCGGTCTTGGTAGTTTGTGACAGTCATCGTTACCTCTACTATTCGCCAGGATGTGTTGACATTTTGCAAATACACCGTCGTTCCTGCGAAAGCAGGAACCCAGAAAAGCCTTGCGACCGAAACGTTGGCTTTATTTGTACTCCCTGGATTCCCGCTTTCGCGGGAATGACGACAGTGGAGCGGGAATGACGGGAAATGTCAACAGACCCTAATCAGCATTCGATCTTTCGCGTGACCCGGCGGGAGCCCCAGCCGGGCAAGTAGGCCGAGTGGGGGCCGCCGGCGCCGCCGGCGACGAAGATGTTGATGCGGTCCGGGGCGCGGACCACCGGCACCATCTGGTCGTCGTCATCGGCGTCGATGTACCTGGGCCAGAAGTGGCCGCGTCGGGAGTCGCCTTGGGGCGGGCCCCCCTGGCGGAGTTTCCGCACCGGCTTGCGGGCGTGCTCGTAGAGAAACTGGCGGATGTCCCGCTTGTTCCAGCCATCCCGGTGGAGGAACTTGGCGTGCTCGGGGCCAATGACCACCATGGTGTCGCCCATGACGTACATCTGGACGTTGCCCAGGGTGCACATGGTGTCGGCCAGCACGGTCAGGAAGTTCCGCGAATGGGAGGCATGGTACATGATGTTGTGCGGCGCCTCCGCCGGGAACACCGACACCGTGCTGTCGGTGGGAGCGAATCCAAGCTCGACGTGCATCGGCTCCCAGGGGTTGGCATCCTCGTCCTCGGCGACGCAGTAGGTGTAGGCGCCGGGATGGCCGAAGGTGGCCTTGTTGGTTTCGCCAGGTATGGCGCCGCCCAGGTTGAGCAGGGCCAGCTTGACCGCGCGGCCGATGGTGGCGTTGGCCCGCCAACCGGAGCCGAAGCAGTTGTAGCCGCCGTTGATGTCCAGCTCCTTGACGATGGGGCCGTTGACGATCAACAGCGGAGTGTGGATGCCGGTGGAGCACATCACGCCCCGCAGGTTGAACCGCTCGTCCATCATCGCTTCCAGGGCGGTGATGATCACCGGCATGTGCTCCGGGATGCAGCCCGCCATGACCGCGTTGACCGCGACGCGCTCGACGGTGGCTCGTCCGCCCAAGGGCGGCAGCTCCGCGATGAGTTCGTCGCCGCCGCGGCCCGTGCTCTCCACGAACTTGCGGACCAGGGGTTCGGACGGCGGCACCACCGGCAGGCCGTCGGTCCACCCGGTTTCAAACATCAATTCGATGGCATCAGCAATGTCTGTGGCAAGCATTATCGGCCCATGAGCAGCGCTGGATTATCCGTAGATCGGCCCAAGCGAGTGTAATCCCGGCACATAACGCTGTCAAAGCGACCATTGCCTGGCAACTGTTGAGAGTTGGTAAGCCATCGGCGCATTCAGCACGTCATTCCGGCCTTGAGCCGGAATCCAGAAGTCCTTCCCCTGCTCACGGTAGCCTATCGGTAGACTTCCCTGGATACCGGCTTTCGCCGGTATGACGGTTTTGGTGTCGGATCGGCACCCTAAATCGGGCAAGCGATTGGAGAGCTGTTACGGCATGGCGCCCAGGCCTGGGATGATGGTTTCTCGGAAGGCGTCCACCTCGGCCTGCGGCATGTCATATCCGCCCTCCTGGGTGTGGGTGGGAAAGATGAAGACGTGGTCAATGCCCGCTTCGTCCCGGGCCCGCTTCAGCCTGGCCAGGCATTCCTCGGGCGTGCCGAACAGGCCGAAGGCGTCGCAGATCTCGGCCGCCAGGTCGTCGCCGATGCTCTCGGGCACGAAATCGTCGGCCAGGTCGATGCCAGCCTCTCTCAGCCAGACCAGGTTGGAGTCGCTGGGATATTTCAGGTACGGCTGATCGTGTCGGAACCATTGTTGGGGAAAGCGGCGGGCGGCCTGGCCATCATCTGACACCGTCGTTGGGGTGATGAAGATGGTTTGGAAACCGTCGAGGCTGCGTCCCGCCCGCGCTGCTCCCACTTCCAGCCGGCGGCGGGCCGCATCAACCGCCCTGGGATGGAGGCCGACCAGCAGCAGCGCGCCGTCGGCAACCTCCCCCGCCAGTTCAACCATCCGTGGGCCGGCTGCGGTCATGAATACCGGCGTCGGCGGCTCGCTGATATTGCGGAGCCGGGTTTCGACGCCGTTGAACTCCACCTGCTCCCCGCGCAGCAGGCGGCGGATAGTCAGGATGGCATCACGCATGGCCGCCACCGTGGCCCGCGGCCGGCCGATGTTGCCGACGGACAGATAGCCGGGGCCGACGGTCAGTCGTGCCCGCTCCGGCGCAATCTCTTCCAGCGAGTGGGCCTGCGCGGCCAGCACCATCGGATGACGAGTGACCGGATTGGAAGTGGCCGGGTACAGGGTCAGCCGGGAGGTCCGCTCGGCAGCCAGGGCCAGAGCGACAAAAACATCGCGTCCGCTGTGCTGGTGGTCGTGGACGCCAACGCCGGAAAAGCCGGCGGCCTCACATCCCGCTATAAAATCAGCGGTCTCCTGAACCGGCAGACCAACGGGCACCCTGATATCCACTTTCATGGAGCACACCTAACGTTCGGACCAGATATGCGCGAACTGGTTGGCGACTACCTGCTCATAAGCCGCGTCGCCGGAGAGCGAACCAATATGGCGGCAGAACTCATTGAGGCTGGCCACGGAATCAGGCGCAATTCCGGCGGTGTAATAGACCGAGTCCCGCCGCACCAGGTCCTCAATCAACAAAGCCTCATCGGACGGGAATAGCCGCCGGCCGACATCCGCAGCCCGCGACGGATCGGCCCGCAGCGCCTGTTGAGCCGCCACGACTGCGCGCACCGCTCCTTCGGCCGTGGCCGGTGAATCCTCAATCAGCCTGTCGGTGGCGACCAAAGCCGCGAAAGTGTAGTCCCTCGCCGCTGGCGGACCCAGCCCTTGCCTCGGGTCGAGCACCACCTTGCCTATCCCGCTGCGCACCGCCACCTCGGCCCCCATAGCGTTGGCCCAAAACCCATCGATAGTTCCTTCTTCAAGGGCTTTGGCGGCGTGGACGCCGAAGGACACTCCGGCGTCGCCGCTGCCCGGCACCGGGGCCAGTGCCACGCCATCCCGCTCAATATCCAAGCCTGCCTCGGCCAGCAGCCGGCGCAGGGCCACGTCAGGCCCGGGAGCCGCGCCGATGCGCAGCTCTTTGACCGCAGCCGCGTCCCCCGGCTCTACCCCAATGTCAGCGCGCAGCACCAGCAGCCAGAAGGTATGCTGGGACAGCGCAGCCAGCAGTTTCCCGCCCCGCCATCCGGGGAAGGCTGAGAGGGTGGCATGGGCCGGTCCGGCCACGAATTCGACGTCGCCGTCCCGCAGGGCCTGCATGGCCCGGCCCACCGGGAAGACCATCTCCAACTCTGCGTCAATTCCCTGGTCCTGGAAGAACCCCAGCTCAATGGCGGCAACCGCCGGAAAGTAGGAGTTGGACACCAGATCGGGAACCGCGATGCGCATTCGAGTTGCCTCCTGCCGGCCGAGAGCCGAGACTTTGGGGTGCGCCGAGTTTACCACCGGTCTTATACCCGGTATCCTCTGCGCCGGAACCCGTGAACTGTCACTCGTTGGCGTTTGACTGATGCGGTTTCCGATTATCAGATTGATGGAGGATGACGATATGTACAACAAGGCAATGATCAGCCTGGAACAGGCCCAGAACGCCATTACCGCTATGATCGCCGATTTCAATCGGGACCCCGACCGGCGCAAGGTCGATATGGCCGTGGTGGACGATGCCGGCAACCTGCTGGCCTACGCCCGCATGGACCGCTGCCTGCGGCCCACCTTCGCCATTCGCAAGGCTTACACCTCGGCGGTCCGCTCCATGGACACCGCCGCCTTCGCCGAGCAACTCAGCAGCACGGGCAGGACAATCGAGTCCTTTGGGGACTCCCAGTTGATCGCGATACCGGGCGGAGTCGCCGTTTTCCACGACGGCGTGGTTGTCGGCGCCATCGGCGTCGGCGGCCTGCCCAGCGGGTTCGACGACGAGGCCATCGCCAAGGCTGGAGTAGCTGCGTTGGGAATCTAACGGCAAGGAGGTCGCTGATGGCTACGGGACTGCTGGCGGGAGTTACGGTTCTGGATTTCACGGCCGCGTTCGTCGGGCCGTATTGCAGCCGCATCATGGCCGACATGGGCGCGGAGGTGATCAAGATCGAGCGGCCCGTCGCGGACCAGGAAGAGCGGTTCACGCCGGAGTCGCTGCCCACGCGCAACGGTGTGCCCTACCTGCACCTCAACGGCGGCAAGAAGAGCCTGTGCGTGGACCTCAAGACGGAGGCGGGGCTGGAGATCGTTCACGCGCTGGTGAAACGGGCCGACGTGTTCGTGGAGAACTACACCCCCCACGTGGTGCGGAGCTACGGGCTGGACTATCCCAACCTGCGCCGGCTGAACCCGGGCATCATCATGTGCTCCATGACCGGCTACGGGCAGGATGGGTTCGGCCACAACCCCGATCACGTCTGCACTGATCCGGTGGCGCAGGCCGTCAGCGGCCTCAACTGGATCACCGGCGAGCGAGACGGCGCGCCGTATACCATCGGCGGCGGTATCGGCGACACCGTCACCGGCATGACCGGGGCAATGGCCGTGGGCTACGCGCTGTTTCACCGCCAGCGCACCGGCGAGGGCCAGTACATCGACCTGTCCATGATCGACAGCCTGCTGTTCCTCGACTCGCTGGCGATGCCCCACGTAGCGGCCAACCACGGGGTTCCGCTCCACTACCGCAACGGGGAGCAGAACACCTACACCTTTCCCATGGGCATACTGAAGGCCCGGGACGGATACATCTCGCTGCAAGCGCCGGGGCAGGGGCCCAACAGCGCGTGGGGCCGGCTGTGCGAGTGCATGGGTCGGGAGGACCTGATCGAGGACCCGCGCTACTTGACGGACGACGACCGGGTGGAGCGACGGGACGAAATCGTGGGCATCGTCGAGGAATGGCTGCAAACCCTGCCGGACGACGAGGCGGCGCTGCTGGTGCTGGCGGAGGCGCGCATCTCGTCAGGGCCGGTGCTATCTCAAGAGGAGATCTGGAACCACCCGCACTACAACGAGCGCGGGGCGTTCCAGGAGATCGAGTATCCTGAAGTCGGGCGGGTGGGAGTGGTGTCGCCGCCGTACCGCTTCTCGGCGACGCCGGCCGCGGTGAGCGGTCCCGCGCCGCAACTGGGTGAGCACAACTACGAGGTTCTAGCCGAGCACCTGGAGTACTCGGCTCATGATGTGGCATCGTTGATCAACGCCGGCGTACTGTATGTGTCGCCAGGGGCCAGGAGGCGGCGAGCCGGCTCCGGTTAGACCCGGGCCGCTATCCGTAGGGCTTTCTGGCTTCGGCGGCTACTGGAACACGCTATCCACCGTGCCCGGCACGCCCAGGTTCTGGACGCGCCGATCTTCGGAACCGGGCGTCTCCGCCATGTTGAACGGACGGTCGACGTGGAAGTGTGCCAGGTATTCGGCGAGAGCGTCCTGCTCTGAACCCGCCGCGGCAAAATCGGCTGAGTTGGAATCGACCGGCTGCGGTCCGTCGATGATCCCGTTGCCATTGGTGTCGGGGAAGTCGGCGTCTGGAGGGTTGTACTGGCCGGCTTCGCCCGTCAGGTCCACCCGCCCGGGCAGCGGCGCCGTGAAGGGGTAGCCGTCGCCGCCGTTGGCCAGGAAGTTCAGCGTCGCCATCTTGATGACGCGGTCGGGATCCCCCGCCAGAGCGCCGTCCACCACCACCCGGTCGGCTACGGCTCTATCCTCGCCGATCACCGCCAGGGATTGGATGCGCTCCCCGATGGGCGCATCCGGATCAAAGCTGAACCTCATCCCGCCAACCTGCGGAAAGCGTCCTTCCCGAACTTCGCCCACTCCGTCGAAGCCGATGCTGTACTCCATGATGGCGGCAAACTGCTCTGCCGTGAGCGGCACGATGACCAGCCCGTTGTTGAAGCGCAGGGAGCCCTCAACGTCGAACTGTGAGATGTCACCCTCGGCTTTGCCGGTCGCAGGGTTGGCCGCCGACGGGAGATACTGCACCTCCGCGGGATCAGTGGAACCGGGAGGCTGAACAACCAGTCCGATGTCGTCGCGGATGCCGCCGCCGTTTTTGAGTGATACCTGCACCTCGGGGTCAACCTGCCGGGCCAGCCACAGGTTAGCGTCGGCGACGAGATTGCCGAGATTGCTCTCCTGGGTGCGCACGGTGCTGCGGCGTCCGTCGAGGTACACGGCGGCAGAACCAAGGATGTTGCCGTCCCGGGCGGCGATCACCTTGCGCAGCGCGTCCGCGACCCGGGTCACCTCCGCGATGGGCGCGCCGGAGAACGCCTGACCGCCCTGCGTGTCGGTGGCATAAGCTCCGCTCTGGTAGGGGTCTATCGAGGCCGGGATGATATACCCGTCGGAGTCGAAATCCACCACCAGCCGGCCCAGATACCTGTAGTCGCCGTCGGTGTTCACCAGCAGGACCGGCGCGCCGCTGGGACTCCGATAGGTCAGCGGGTAGGTTCCGGCGGCCGTGTCGCCGGGTCGCAGCCGGTCAGTCTCGTCGGCCAGCAGCGTATTCGACCCGCCCCCGATGATGACGTCCACGTTCTCCAGGCGGGGAGCCAGGGCCTGCTCGATGTCAAGACGCTGCATGTGCCCCAGCAGGATGATCTTGTTGATGCTCTGGTCAGTCAGGGCGTCCACCTCGTTCTGGATGATGGCGGCCAGCGCGTCCAGGTTGTCGGGGTCTTGTGGACCCACCGCGATACCGCCGGCGCCGGTTATGGAAGCCAGCCGGGGAGTGGTGGCACCCACGACACCGATGCGCTCGCCGCCGACGGTCACCACTGCGCTGGCGGCCACGCTGCCGCCCACCAGCATGGTCTCCTGCCCGTCCTCAACCACCAGCGGTTCGAGGTTCTCGTCTGCCGCGAAATCCAGGTTGGCGGAAAGGTAGGGAAAGCGGGCGCCCGGGTACATCGCGCCGTCTTCCGTCTCAGCGCCAATGATGGATGCGAAGGCGCCGGTGCCATGGTCGAGTTCGTGGTTGCCCACCGCCGAAGCCTGGAACCCCATGGCATTCATGAATGCCACGTCACCGCGCCCGTTACCGGGAATGCCCAGCACCCCGGCCGCGGCGTCATCGCCGGCGGCGAAATAGCGCGGGCCGGGGATGTAGTTGTCACCGGAGCTGAGAACGATGGTATGGTCCGGGTACTGGGAACGAAAGCCATCAAGGATGGCGGAGAAGTTCTCCACGTTTTCCAGCGCGCCCACCGCGCTGTCCATGTCGGCGGCGTGAAGGATCTGGAGAGTGAAAACCGGCTCGGCGTCTGCGGAGGACTCGGCGGGAATTATCATTTCCAGGCGGGCTTCAATGTGAGACAGTCGGTCGTCTACTCCGGCGGAAAGCCGGTCGATGTCCTCTTGTGACACCCTCGAGGTTTCGGCGGGCGTGGCAGAAACCGCGGTTGCCGACGGCGCCGGCGCGCGCAGAGTTGCGACCTCCGCCCGCAGGGCGGCTATGTCGGCCTCAAGTTGCGACACATCGGGCGATGTGCTCCCGCTGCAGGCGACCAGTGAAAATAACGCCATTATGATGACTGACGTCATCCAAACCCGTTTTCGGTTCATCGCAATTCCTCCTTGCCCGGCGCACCGCGATCGTCAGCGTGGTTCCGCGGAGCGGTGTAGTGTGATCAGACGAATCATACTGCCGTCATAGCCGTCGGTCTGGAGGGTGCGGCTGGCGTCCTCAATATGTGGCGGGGTGAAAGATCCGCTGAGAGTATGTCGCCCGGGTGGAATATCAGATGCGCCGGCGAGTGGTAACATGATTGGACGTCTATGCACGGATGCGGAAGACGATGAGCGGACACTTGAACACTGAGGATTTGCCAGATGAATGAAGCCGCAGAGGCCAGGAAAGTGCTGGTGGTGGACGACGAGCCGGACGTGGAGCCGATGTTCCGGCAGCAGATGCGTCGCGAGGTCAGGGCCGGCCGGTACGAGTTCCTGTTCGCCCAGTCGGGGCGGCACGCGCTGGAGGTGCTGGAAGAGCATCCGGACGTAAGGCTGGTCATCACCGACCTGAACATGCCGGAGATGAACGGGTGGGAGCTGCTGGATGCGCTCGGGGAGCTGTGGCCCGAAATGCCGTCGATGGTGGTTTCGGCATACGGTGATGAGGAGAACGCGAGGCGTGCTGAGGCTAGCGGCGCGAGCGGCTTCGTGGTGAAGCCGGTGAACTTCAGGGAGTTGAGGGAGAAGGTGGCAGCTTCTCTGGAGGACGGGGCCGACTGAATGGCCTGGTGAGCAAACCCGCCTCGGCGGAAATAGCGGTCAGTCCGGGCTGCGGCAACCCAACGTCGCGGAGTGGTTTCCGTTGTGGATGTTGACCCAGAGGGACCGTGCGGCTCGGGTGCCCGGCTTTCCGGCGGTTCCTTGGAGCTCCCATCTTGTTGATCATTGCCCTCGTGTTCATCGTTCCCACCTTGGGGTCTCTGCTGTATCTGCTGACGCGCTCCAACTTGGACGGAGGGCAAAAACTCGTCACGTTGATGATAGCTTTGGCGATTGCTGTCCCAGTGGGCGGTGGGGTTTGCCTTGCTTTCATGGTGGCTGGGCTCATATTGTTTTGGGACACCGGAATACCGGAAAACGTCATTGCGGTATGGATTTCGCTGCCGGCATCGGCGGCGGGGTTTCTGGCGTTCGTGCTGACGGCGGCTGTCGCAGACAACCGCGCAGCGCGCACGGCCGAGGAAGCCGGGATGGAACCGTCGCGGCGGTCGGACACCGGCTTGCTCATGTTGATCTTGGGCCTGGCGTCTGCCATCGCAATCGTGATAGTACCGGCCTACATTTGCTCCGGCTTCCGCTAGGAGCCGCCACCAGCACTACGCGACGAATCAACGCGCCGGATACGGCGGCCAAGCCCATCATCCATCTGCAACTGCCCTCCTTATCTCGGCCTCACGCGAAATTCATCGGGCGAAGCCGATAATCCAAAGTGTACAATTCCGCCATCACTCGCGCTCCCATAAAGTCAGGATGGGCATGGCTAAAGCGGCGCCCCGTATGAGCTTGCCGCCGCATCAGCGACGGCGTCGCGAATCGCCTGCAAATCGGTATTGGCCAACGCGGAGTGCGGCGCCTCCGGTGCGCCGCCTGGCCCACTGGTGCGCTGCATCAGCTTCAGGACTTGGAGATCGTTGCGTTCAAGCCGGCCCGTTCCGGGAAACCTCGGTCGCGCCGACGAATTCCGCCGGCGCGACCGGACTGACCGGATTTCAGCACCTCAGTGATCTGATCAGCGACTTTAGCCCAGAAAAAGTATGCCACTGAACCTGGTGGCACTGACGCCCGTTGGAAGGCCGCCAAAGCTGGAAAGGCGTCGGGACCGCAGTACCAGGAGAACGTCATCGTTGACTTGGACGGGAGTCGAAAGCGGTTCCCGATTTGCTGGAACGCCTGCCACTGACGCCGGTGTTCCTGGCTGGGGATCCCGGTTGCGGTGTGCAAAGTCAGGGGACTGGTGCCAGTCCCCTGTTCGCAAAGCGGATGATTACAGCGTGTTGCCCGGACCGGGTTACCGCAGGAATTGTGCCAACTGATCGGCGTTGGACCGCATCATGCCGATGTATTCCGGATATTCGTCGTCGGGCAGCGAACGGATAATGCCGACCTGGATGCCGGCGTCCCGGGCAACCTGCTGGAGGGCATCGTCGGAGAATTGGGTCTCCGCAAAGACGGCGGGCAGGCCATTGTGCTCCACCAGTTCCAGGACGTTGACGATGTCATCAGGGGAAACATCCCCGCCGTGGCCGCCGACGAAAGCCTGCACTTCCATGTCATAGCGCGCACCGAAGTACCCGAAGGCGTCGTGGAACGTCACCATCACGCGGAGGTTGTCAGGTATCGACGCCAGGGTGTCGGCGATGTATGCGTCCAAAGCTTCCAGTTCTTCAATGTACGCCGCCGAGTTGTTTAGGTAGGTTGCCGTGTTGTCCGGGTCCGCCTCGACCAGCCCGTTGGTGATTTGGTTCACGTAGTGAACCACCAGGCGCGGGTCCTGCCAGAAGTGCGGGTCACCCGCGCCGTGGTCATGGCCGTGGTCATCGTGGCCGTGGTCGTCATGTCCCTCTTCATGGTGGTCACCTTCGCCCAGGATACCGACGAAGGCAATTTTGGTGGGGGAGCCGGAGACTTCCCAGTGTCCCACCTCCTCCAGGTCGTGGGCGTCCAGCGCGATGACTTCGCCTTCGCCGGAGTTGGTGATGAAGATGTGTCCGGGTGCGGTGGCAATGTGGGGCCGTGCCCAGAAGCCGGGATCGATCTTACCGACCAGCGCGTCCGAGGTTGACGCCAGGAGGTCCAGGTCGTGGGCCTCGTACAGGCGGACCTCGCCGTCGCTCATGACCACGACCAGCAGTTCGCCGTCGTGGCTGAGCGCCACTTGGATGGGGCGCAGGTCCTCGGTGGCCGGGATGAGCTGCTCCATTTCGCCTTCTTCCGGCTCGACGACGTAGAGGCCGACGGCGGAGCCCAGGGCGAAGAAGTGATCCAGCCCGTAGTAGCCCCAAACGGAGGTGAGGCGGAAGTCGTCGGGTGAGCCGGCCGGGGCCGGGATGAAGGCATCGTGGTAGTGTCCGTCATGGGCTTCGACCATGAGGACGCCGCCAGTGCAGCCGAAGACGGCCATGTGACCGTTGCCGGCGTCGCCGTGGAGATCGGGGCAGCCTTCGGCGCGGTGCAGGGAGTGGCCGTGGAGGTCCCAGATCTCGGCGCCGATGGGCAGGCGGTAGTCGGAAGGGCTCTGGGCGTAGTCGGGGTGCTGGATGGTGACGGCGAAGAGGTCGCCTTCCAGCGGGATGACGGCGCCGTGGTGGGGGCCGGCGTTCATCCTGATCGGCACATAAGATGCCCCTTCTTCTTCCAGTTCGTGTTCGTTGAGCAGGACGAAGTCGCCGGAGCCGTCGTAGTAGACGGTGGCCCATTCGCCGCCGACGTACATGTGGACGGGGCGATCGCCCGTTAGGTCGATGCCCAGGAGGCTAGCGTCCCGTTCCACCATGTCGAAGTGGTCGCCGTGGGCCTCCAGGTACATGCCGCCGTCGACGATGTTGACGGCGTTGGCGTCGCTGGAGACGGCGACGGCGAAACGCCCGCTCTTGGTAGGATAGATACGCCCGGCGCGGGAGCCGAGGTCGAACTCGTTCTGGTGGACGTGACCGGTTTCCAGATCGATGACCGACAGAGCCCCGGTTTCGCCGTCGCCGATCAAAAGACGGCCGGCGAGTTCAGTTGAGTGTTCGTCATCGTGCTCCATGCCGTGGTGGTCGCTTTCGGGGAAGGGCAGTTCAACCAACTCCTGGGGCTCCAGTCCTTCCGACGCGATCACACGAATGGCGTCGGCGGAGGAGGCGTTGTCGAGCAGATCTTCCACGTGGGCGGCGAGGTTGGTCCCGTTGCTGACCACGAGGTTGGCCTCCGCTATACGCACACTATCCGAGGGAGAGCTCTGCCACGTGTGGACGTCAGCGCCCGGTCTGACCAGGGCGTGCACCTGCACCAAATCGCCCCCCACCTGTCGCACCAGATCCGCGAGCACGGCGTTGCCGGTCACCACTTTGAGGGGCTCGCCTGACTCCGAGCCGCCGGCCGGGGAGGTTGGGGATGTCGAAGCCGCGGGTGTGGACGATCCTGCTGCCGTGGCGGGAACGGCCGGCGCGATAGGGGCGGCGGTTGGGTCGGCCGGTGCGGCTGCGACCGGCGGCGCGGAACCTGCGGCGGACGAGTTACCGGCCGGAGGGAGGTCCGGTTCCTCGCCCCCGCAGGCCGTCAGCAGCAGCGCAATTGCCGCCAGCGCGGTGAGAAGCGCCAGGGCCGGCCGCAGCGGGGAAATCGTGGACAAGGGCCGTCCGAGGGGTGGGTTCATGGGTTTTCTCCGTTGTTGTGGGTGTCGATTGCCGGTCCGATCAACCTGGCATAGCGGTGAGCACATGAATTGGTATGCTGTATCAATAACTTTCAACCAAGATCATTGGTTTCAACCCTGGGCAATAATAGATACGATATATCAATAAAGCGGGGACAAAATAAAAGGCGTCGCATCCTTCCAGGTCCGCCGACGCTCCCCCATGCCCCGCACAACAGGTGATGGTGGTGCTCTTGGCGGCGGAGCGTGCGCGGGGGTGTTCGTGGCCGGAATGCTTGGTGGTTTCCACCATGATGATACCCAGTCTCGAATACTACCATCGCGATTTTAGCGTGTCAACATCGGACGGAGTTGGTCTGACATCGGGATGGGACTGTAGCGCCGCGGCAATCATCGCCTGTGTACTGCTGGATCGGAGTTTCAGGTCGTTGCGGCCATGGACTTCCAACGGAAGGTCCGGGTGTACAGGCGACGTTTACGAGAGTGTCGATCAGGTTCCCAGCGACTATCAGGCCCACGACCGGAGGATTTGCGCCGCGATCTCTGCTGAACCTGCTCAGTTGTGGCCCGGGGCGCAGTATTGGCAGGTGACCCACTGTCCGGCGTCAGTTAAAATTGCCGACCTATGGAGCATGTACACATTGCAAGTTGCGGCCAAGCTTGTTCTGATGAATAATCCGATGCAAGGCAAAATCTGTCTCATAACCGGAGGCAGCGACGGCATCGGCTACGCGGCCTCCCGCGAACTGGCCCGCATGGGCGCCAGGGTCATCATCGTAGGCCGCAACTCCAGCAAGACCGAAGCCGCCGTGCAGCGGATCATCGCCGATACGGAGAACCCGGCGGTCGAGTACCTGTTGGCCGACCTTTCATCCCAACGCGAGGTGCGTCGCGTCGCTGCCGAAGCGGTGGAACTGGCGCCTTATCTGGATGTGCTGCTGAACAACGCCGGCGCCATCTTCTTGTCTGACAAGCGCAGTGCCGAGGGTATCGAGATGACCTTCGCACTGAACCACCTGAGCTACTTTCTGCTGACCAACCTGCTGCTCGACCATCTGCGGAAAGCTCCTCGGTCCCGGATAATCAACGTATCCTCTTGTGCCCATGAATCGCCGGGCAAGTTCCGGCTGGAAGACCTGCCTGAGCCTTCAAGCAATGGGGGATATCCGGCCTACAAACGTTCCAAGCTCTGCAACATCCTGTTCACCTACGAGCTGGCGCGGCGTCTGGAGGGCGAGAACATCACGGTAAATGCCCTGCATCCCGGTCTGGTGCGGACCAACATCGCCCGCAACAATGGGTTGCTGGGTCGTGTGGTCAATTTCTTTATCGGGGTTCGCGGCGTTAGCCCAGACAAGGGAGCGGAGACGCCGGTGTACCTGGCCGTATCGCCCGAGGTTGAGGGTGTGACCGGAAAGTATTTCGTAAACTGCCGCCCCGTGTCGTCTTCCGGCTTGAGCTACGATGCACAACTGGCTGCCCGGCTGTGGGATATGAGCGCGTCACTCACTAACGCGGGCGATCCACCGGCCTGCTGAACCGACGCCCCGGCGTGACCTGCCCGCACTATGTCGCCCTTGCCGCCCCGTGCGGTGCCCCGCGTAGACGCCCTGATAGGAAATCTCAGGAAAGTTCGATGCCGACGGGGCAGTGATCGGATCCCATCACGTCAGGCAGTATGAAGGCATCAGTCAGGTTTGAGGCGAAATCGCTGTCGGTGAAGAAGTAGTCGATGCGCCAGCCCACGTTCCGTTCCCGCGCCCGGGTCACCTGGTTCCACCAACTGTAGTTGTGCGGTTCCTGGTTGAACTGGCGAAAGGTGTCGATGTACCCGTGTTCAAGGAAGGTGTCCATCCAGGCCCGTTCCTGCGGGAGGAAGCCGGAAATCTTCTCGTTTGCCTTGGGCCGGGCGAGGTCGATTTCCTTGTGGGCGGTATTTACGTCGCCGCACACAATCACGCTGCGGCCTTCCTGTCGCAGCCTGTCCACGTAATCCAGGAAGGCGTCGTAGAACTCCATCTTGTAACGCAGGCGTTCCGCTGACTGCTTGCCGTTGGGGAAATAAATGCCCAGGAACACGAAATCATCGAAGTCGGCGACGATGCTGCGCCCCTCGCTGTCGAACCGCTCAACACCCAAGCCGAAACTGACGCTGCGGGGTGCGTGTCCTTGCCGGGTGTAGAGGCCCACACCGCTGTAACCCTTTCGCTCCGGAGTGGTGAACCAGCAGGAATAACCCTCGACCTGCTTCAGGGCGGCGGGCAACTGGGACTCGTGGGCCTTGGTTTCCTGGAGGCACAGCACGTCGGGTTGCTCTTCCTGAAACCACTCCAGGAACCCTTTCTTGTGAACCGCCCGAATGCCGTTGACGTTCCATGAAATCAGCCTCATGCTCTACTCCCTCAGCCGCACTCTCCCCGCAGGGAAAGGGAAGAATTGCCGTTTGCGGCCAATGTTAGCACAGGCAGCGGACCGTGGCGCGAAGGATGGATTGGATGCTGCCTCAAGGTGGGGATAGTTTCCTATTCCTCGTCCTCTTTCCACGAGACGAAACGTCCGGGAGAAATGAAGATCAGGGTCAACCGTTCGTCTGCAAGAAGTTCCGCGGCGAACTCGGCGCCTCGTTCCTCCCCCTCGTAGAGGACGCATGTCCGGCGCACCATGTCATCCAGCCCGCTGTCGGTGATGCTGGCCGTACCCTCGATGGTAACAAAAGAATAGGGGTGATCCGGGGTGCAAACGCATAAGGCTACGGTGGGGTTGCGCCGAATGTTTCGCACCTTCACCGCCGCTCTATCGGCCATCACCAAAGCCTGACCGTTATCCCAAAGGAACCACACCGGCGCCACGTGGGGAGTTCCAGCGGTCCGCATGGTCACCAACTGCGCCGTTCGGGGTTGGGACAGAAATTCATCCACCTCTGTTGCGTTCAGTGTTCCCAAGGTGTTTCCTCCTGCTTCCTCTCGGATCCGAGATGCCGTTCATCGAGATACCAAACCCATCATAGCGGAAACGCAGCCAGTGGCGTGTTTTAGGTTCTTTCTCAACTCACCTTGCCAGATATTTTTCGTTGTGCTAAAGCCCCATCACGATTTAGAAATCCACCACAATCGGAGAGGTAATCGTATGTCAACTGATCAAATAGCCGACTTGTCAGCGGTGGTGGAGGACCTGCGGGACAGGGTTCGCTACCTGGAGGATATTGAGGCGCTGCGCAACCTCAAGGCAGAATACGCCGCCGCTTGCGACGACAACTATGACGCGGACCGGCTGGCCGCGTTGTTTGTCGAGGATGCCACTTGGGAAAGCGAAGGGATGGGAAGATACGAGGGAAGGGAAGCGATTCGTGAGTTCTTTCACAGGATTTCCGGTCACTTCGTCTTCGCTTTGCATTACGGGCTCAACCCGCAGATCGAAGTCACCGACGACACGGCTCGCGCTCGCTGGTATCTGTTCATGCCGTGCACCGTGGGTGACACCGGCAAGGCGATGTGGCGGGCCGGTCTCGACGAAGAGGAATACGTGCGAGTCCAGGGTAAATGGATGTACAAGAGCAAGAAGTCGGCCCCCTTCTTCCACACGACCTTCGAGGAGGGTTGGGCAAAGCAGCAGTTCATCTAGATTGGTGGAGCGATTGGATGGTACGGCAATCCTTCTCTGGTGAATGACGCTCGGGTCGCGCGTAGGCGGACTCCAACAACCCTCCCTCGGAGCCAGGCCCACCGGAGTCGCGGGCCCGAGCCCCGTGCCGTCAGATCGTCCTTGGGTTACTGTGGCTGCAGATCCTGAGTCTGGAACTGGAACCACTGGACTTGTCCGTCGTCCACCAACTGTTGTACGGCGTGGTCGTTCTCGAGGCTGGCTACTACGGGCACGGCGGTCAGGCCCGTGAAACGGCTGATGAGTTCGGCGTTCCGGGCCGCCCGTCGGGTATCGCGTTCGTCGGCGGTGTAAGATGCCTCGACGGCCATGAACAGTTGGTTGCCGTCCGCGTCCTGAACCTTCGCAACCAGGTCCGCCACGTAGAAGCTGCGCCGGACGCTCGACGGGATGTCATAAGCCGTGGACCCGCGCAGCATGGCTCGCAGGTCGTTGCCGTTGAGCTGCTGCGTGATTTCATAGCCCAGATGCTCGGCGATGTCGTCGGACATCTCGCGGGCGATGCGGCCGGCCGCGTGGCCTTTGAGGACGCCCAGGTCGTCGGTGATGCGCTGCAGGCGTTCCTCGACCCGGGCGTTGAACCCTTCCTGCCGGGCATTGGTCTCTTCCTGCCGGGCATTGGTCTCTTCCTGCCGGGCATTGGTCTCTTCCTGCCGCTGGATGAAGGCCCGGAAATCGGCGTTGAACTCTTCCTGCCGCTGGATGAAGGCCCGGAAATCGGCGTTGAACTCTTCCTGGCGGGCGTTGAACTCTTCCTGGCGTTCTATGAAGCCCGTCACATGGGTGGCGAATTGGGCGAAGCGCTCCGGCAGCTGCACCAGTTCTGCGGGGAGGATCAGGCTGCGGACTTGGGCGAGGAATTCGGGGTCGTCTTGCAGCGCCTGGAGCAGGCGTTCTTTGTCCTGTTGGCTCATTGTCATGGTTCTGCTCCGCGCCCGTCTTTGATTTTATCACTCTCTCCTGCCGGGCACAGAAAGCGACGGCGCGGCGTCATGCTATTTGAGGCAACACAAGGGCCGTTCCAAGGTGCTAAACTGCCGGTGTCACGTTCCTGGCCCAACCCGTGCCGCGGTGTCCAAACAGAAAGGAGTGAGCAGTGCCTTACGCCAACATAGACGGAGTCAACCTGTATTACGAGGAGTACGGCGCCGGCCCAACGATCATGCTGACGCCGGGTGGACGGGTGGACCACAACGGCCTGCGTCCCATGGCGGCCCTGCTGTCGACCCATTGCCGTGTCATCATCCACGACCGCCGCAACTGCGGCAAGTCCGACGTGGTGATCGGTGGCGAGCTTTCCGAGCAGCACCTTTGGGCTGAGGAGATGGCGGCTCTGCTGAAACACCTGGGCGCTGCCCCGGCCTACCTGGCCGGAGGGTCCGCCGGCTCGCGCACCTCCCTGACGGTGGCGGTGCGGCACCCGGAGGTGGTCAAGGGCGTATTCATCTGGGAGGTCTCCGGCGGGCCGCGGAGCGCAGAGCTGATGTCCCCCGGATACTACGGACAGTACATCGAGGCCGCCGATCGCGGCGGGATGGAGGCCGTGGCCGCTACCGAGTTTTTCGAGCAGCGCATCCGGGACAACCCTGACAACCGGGAGCGGATCCTTGCCATGGATCCCGAGGAGTTCTGCTCGGTCATGCGCCGCTGGCGGGACCAGTTCTCCCGACCCAACCCGGTGGGAGACCTGACTGAAGAGCAGTTGAAGTCCATCACCTGCCCCGTGCTGGCCTTCGAGGGCAACACGCCGGACGACGTTCACCACAAGTCTGCGGCGGAGAACGTGAAGCGACTGGTGCCCCGCGCCGAACTGCTCCCGTCGGCGTGGACCCACGAGGAGTGGGCGGTCATCGGTCAGCACGACAACACCTTCCCGGGCATCGCCGCCACCAACCGCTACCACATGAAGTCCACTTTCTACGCCGCGCATCTGCTGGAGTTCATTGCCAGGGTCGAGGCCCAACAGACGGCAGCCGCGGCCTGACCGTATCCCCTACAGACCAAAACGGAGGAACAAGATGGGAACTTTCAGACTTTACTCTGGCGATGACGGCCAGTCCCACATTGAGACCATTGACCTTGACCAGACCCCTGATTGGAAGAGCGCCCGGGACGTCACCACCATCAGCTTCAGCGAGGCCCCGGTCGGTCGCTTCTCCGACTGGCACACCGCGCCACGCCGTCAGTTTGTCATCGTCCTATCCGGGCAACTGGAGATCGGCTTGGGCGACGGCTCCAAGCACGTCTTCGGCCCCGGCGACGCCCGCCTGGTGGAGGATGTCACCGGCCAGGGCCACACCACCGCCACCCACGGCGACCAGCCCTGCATCACCTGCACCATCCCCTTGGCCAATCAGTAACCAACGCCGCTCGAACAGCAGCCCTTCAAGTTTGTTGGGGGCGACGACCCAAGTGGACTCGGCCCCTGGTCTGGACTATCATCGGGCCGGTCAAACGCTTCGGCGCAGCAGCGGCAAATGGAGGGCCAGTTTCAATGGCGGAGAAGGGAATTCTCGACGGGGTTAGAGTCCTCACCCTGGAGCAGGTGCACGCGCTGCCGTGGGGGACGGGTTTCCTTGCGGATCTGGGCGCCGATGTCATCCGCGTCGAAAGCCCTGACCACCTGCAGGACCGTAAATCCGGCCCCTTTCCCGAAGGCACTCCGGGTGAGGAGTGGTGGAACGAAGCCGGTAACATGGTCTATTACGGCGCCCGCAACAAGCGTAGCCTGTGCATGGTCGTGACCCACCCGCGTGGCAAGGAAGTCTTTCTAAAGCTGGTGGAGAAGGCGGACATCGTGACTGACAACTTCCGTCCCGGCACCATGCAGCGGTTCGGGTTCGACCACGACAGCCTCTCGGCAATCAACCCCCGCATCATCACCCTCAGCAGCACCGCTTACGGTTACACCGGACCCTGGCGGCGGGCCGGCTCCCGCGCCCGCACCGTTGACGCCGCCTGCGGTTTGTCCTACCTGACCGGCTACGAGGGCGGTCCTTCCCAGCGGGCCAGCCCCAACTACATGGACCATTCCGTGGGCAATAACGTGGCCTATGCCCTGCTGCTGGCCCTGTACCAGCGCAACAAGACGGGCAAGGGCATGCGGGTCGATCTTACCATGCTGGAAACCGGTGTCTCGTCAGTGGGGCCGGCCATCCTGGAGGCGCAGCGGGGCATAACCCGCGATCGTTTGGGCTGCGCCCACTGGTGGAAGGCGCCGCACAATGTGTATCCGTGCCGCGACGACGACCGCTGGATAGTCATTGTCGTGTCGTCCGAGGCGGAATGGGAAGCGTTGAAGGGAGCAATGGGGCGGCCGCAGTGGGCCGAGGGAGCCAAATTCGGCACCGCTTTGGCCCGCTGGCAAAACCGTCATGAACTGGACGAGCTGATCGGAAACTGGACCTCCCAGCACGACGACCTGGAGCTGGCGCGGAGGTTGCAGGAACTGGGCGTCACTGCCGGCTCGGCGATGACCGCGCGGGACCTGGTAAACGACCCTCATCTGCGGGAAAGAGGCTATCTGTGGGAGTTTCCTAATCCTCAGGCCCCTGCCGTTGGGTCCCGTGTTTTTGCCGGCCGCCCCTTCAGAGACCCCGGCAATCCCGTGTCAATTGAGAAGGTCGCGAGATTGGGACAGGACAATCAGGCGATATTGGCAGATCTGGCAGGGTTGTCACCAGCCGAAATAGGGGAGCTGGAATCCGAGGGTGTAGTTTACGGCGAGCCCCGGCCCGACGAACCAAGGCCGTAATTCATGCGCCAGGGCAGACTAACAACCGCGAGGAGCAGCGATATCAGGGCCTCATGCGTACCCAGTTTCGCGCGAACTGTCATTGCGAGCGAAGCGTGGCAATCTCGTCACGCAGGGGCTGCCGTTCCCCACGAGATGGGAGTGCCCGGGTTGAGCCAGTCGCCGGTCAAGCCAAACCGAATCATCCTGTCCATCCCGTTCATCCTGTTTATCCCGGTAAAACGTGCCTCTGCTCTTGAAAGTGGATATTCATGAAAGAGTAGCGATCTCGATATTCGCGGATCAGCAATCGTTGGAGAGACCATGCCCGGAATACTTTCGGAATTGCGCGTACTGGAGCTGACCCACCGGCCCTCGGGTGCCTACTGCGCCAAGCTCCTGGCCGACCAGGGCGCGGACACCATAAAGGTCGAGCCGCCCGGCTGGGGTGACCAGGCCCGACACGAGCCGCCCTTCATCGACGAGGTTCCCGATCCCGACCGTGGAACATCCTTCCTGGCCTTCAATACCAACAAGCGCGGCATCACGCTGGACGTGGAACAGGTACAAGGTAGGGATCTGTTCGAGCGATTGGCCGCCACTGCGGACATCATTCTTGAGAGCTATCCACCGGGGAGGCTCGGGGAATTGGGACTGGGCTACGAAGAGCTGTCCCAATCCAACCCTGGGCTGATCCTGGTTTCCATCACCTACTTTGGTCAGGACGGGCCATACGCCAGCTACCAAGGCGATGATCTGGTGGCTCAGGCCATGGGGGGCTACCTCTACGCGGTAACCGGCTCGGCCAGCGAACCGCCCATGGGCACCGCACTGGAGCAGATGGAGATTACCGCGGCCCGCAACGGGGCGGTGGCGGTGATGGCGGCCCTGTTGCGGCGGGAGCAGTCAGGCAAGGGCACCCACATCGATGTCTCGACCATGGAGGCCGCCGTCAGCACCCCCTCCGGTCTGATCCACCCCTACACCTACACCGGACGCAGCCCACACCGGGGCGGCAGCGACGGCAACGTGATGGATGGGATGCACCTGCCCACCCTGGATGGGGAAGTAACGCTCACCACGGCTGGCACCGGCGGCCGTCCCATGGAAGCGTGGGCCGAGTTTCTGGAGGAACCGGGGCTGCTGGACTCCAAGTTCGCGTCCCGCGCCGGCCGGATGGAACACTGGGAGGAGCTTCATGGACTGGTGGCCCCCAAACTGGCCCAGTGGAATAACCTGGACTTGATGCGAGAGACCATGGCGCGGGGCCTGGTCGTAGGGCTCGTTCAGACGCCGCAGCAGGTGGCGGAATCTCCGCACCTGGAAGAGAGAGGGTTCTTCGTCGAGATGGACCATGCCGAGGCCGGCCCATTGAAATACCCGGGTTCGGGATTCTTTATCGACGGAGAAAACGCCATGGCATCGGCCCGACCGGCGCCCCGCCTGGGCGAACACAACGTCGAAATTCTGTGCGGTGAGTTGGGCCTCACAGTCCGGGACCTGGGACTGCTGCGGGCGGCGAGGGTTGTCTAATCCGCTATTGTGAAGCGCCGCAGACCCAGGATTGATGCACCGATTTTTCGTGGATGAAGCAGGACTTCGCTGGACGGCAGCGGACAAAAAACTGCCGTTTCCTACTTGAAATGAGCAGGAAACGGCAGTTTTGCGCCAGGCATTCGTGATGTGAAAATGGCGGAGAGGGCGGGATTCGAACCCGCGATACCCCAGAGGGGTATACCGGTTTTCGAGACCGGCGCCTTCAACCACTCGGCCACCTCTCCATATCGATCAGGACTTGCTGAAGCGCGATCGGCCAGGCCCGAAAAGCAGCGTTGGTTGGCGATTTTCTATTGTATCAGACATCACTTTCGCCGTGCCTTGGCCTCTGGCACTCTCATCGTCATGCGTTCGGATGACTTTCTTACAGGCGCCCCATATAATGCAGCCACATCGTCAGTGAAACTGCCACCACCCCTCAGGAGGCACAGCATGGCAACCGCAACCAGGTTCGAACGGATCACCCAGCCCCTGGTCAAGATCACCGAAATGGACCACATCGTCCTGCGCACCAGGGACGTGGAGGAATCCCTCCGCTTCTACACCGAGGTCCTGGGCCTCCAGGCCGAGCGCGTCGAGCAGTGGCGGGCCGGTGAGGTGCGCTTCCCATCGGCCCGGATCAATGCCGACACCATCATCGACTTCTTCGCGTCCGATGAAATACCCAATGGCCGCGACGATGTCCGTAACCAGGACCACTTCTGCATGGTCATTGACCAGACCGATATGGAGGCCCTCAAGGCGCGTTTCGAAGACGCCGGCATCGACATCCAGGCCGGCCCCGGCAAGCGCTGGGGTTCCCACGGCGATGGCATCTCTCTCTACATCTACGATCCCGACGACAACGTCGTCGAACTGCGCCACTACTGATCGTCCATGTCACTGCAGTCCCGCTTCCCCCAAACGCTTTCCCAGGAAACCACGCCGGCCCGCGACCACGGGCCGGCGTCGTCACCTTACTGGGAGGAACCGGCGTCGTCTCCCTATTGGGATGCGCCCGAACTGGCCGATCTGGATGCCGCAATAGCTCAACCTGAACCGACGCCCCGCGACGCCCCAGCAATCCTTCAGGGCCTCAACGAACCCCAGCAACAGGCCGTGATCACCACGGAAGGACCGCTGCTGATCGTTGCCGGCCCGGGCTCCGGCAAGACCAGGGTCATTACACACCGCATCGCCTATCTGGTCGGCGAGTGCGGCGTCCACCCCTGGCAAATTCTCGCGGTCACCTTCACCAACAAGGCCGCCCGCGAGATGCGTGAGCGCCTCGACCGGTTGCTCCTCAGCCGCAGCGAGGACGTGACCATGGGAACGTTTCACGCCGTGTGCGCGCGCATCCTGCGTCGGCACGGCGAGCGAGTGGGACTGGACCGCAATTTCACCATCTACGACCAGGACGACCAGATCGACGCCCTCAAATCGGCCATGCAGTTGGCCGACGTGGACGCCAAGCGTTACAACCCGCGCGCCCTGCTTTCCCGCATTTCGGCCGCGAAGAGCGTGCTCCAGGACTCCCACGCCATGGCGCGGGCCGCTTACGACGCCGACGACGAGTACGGCGCCCACTGGATCGACACCTGCGCCCGTGTCTATCGCTACTATGAAGAGGCGTTGACCCGCCAGAACGCGCTGGATTTTGACGATCTATTGGTGCGCACCACTCACCTGCTGGAGCAGGATCCTGAGGTCCAGGCACAATATCACCGGCGTTACCATTATCTCCTCATTGATGAGTTCCAGGACACCAACGTCGCCCAGTATCGCCTCGCGCAACTCCTCACCGGCCCTCACCGGAACCTCTGCGTGGTCGGCGACCCCGACCAGAGCATCTACGCCTGGCGCAACGCCGACATCGGCAACATCCTCAGCTTCCAGAGCGATTTTCCCAGCGCTGCGGTGATCAGCCTGGGAGAAAACTACCGCTCCACCAAGAATATCCTCAACGCCGCCGCCGGCGTTATCGCCTCCAACACCGAGCGAATCGAGCGGCCGCTGTTCACCAGCAACCCCACCGGCGACCCGGTAATGCTTCACGAAGCGTTCAGCGAGGAGGACGAGGCCCTGTGGGCCGTGGACGAGGTGTCTCGTCTCACCCGCACCGGTCGGTATCGCAACGGCGACTGCGCGGTCATGTACCGCATCAACGCCCAGAGCCGGGCCTTCGAAGACCAGTGCATGCGGCAGGGCGTCCCCTACCGGCTGGTGGGAGGCGTGCGATTCTACCACCGCAAGGAGATCAAAGACGCTGTCTGCTACCTGCGCGTCATCTTCAATCCCGACGACGAGGTCAGCCTGCAGCGCGTGATCAACCAGCCGCCTCGGGGGCTGGGCGCCAAGTCCGTCCAGCAGCTTATCGCCTTCGCGGGACAACGGGGACTTACCAGCCGCCAGGCGATGCAAGAGGTAGCCGCCGCCCGCGCCGACAAACTGCCCTGTCCCATCGACGTCACCGCCCGGGCCGCCCGTTCCATGGCCGATCTTTCCGTCACCCTGGACCGGCTGACCGAGGCATCGCGGGAGCTGGGCGTTGCCGATCTGCTGGACCGCACCCTGGATATGACGGGTTTGGCCAAGCATATCAACGCGCAGGACGACGGCGACGAGCGCTGGGAGAATGTCCTCGAACTGCGCGGCCTCGCCGAAGACTATGGCCCCTCCGGGGATGGCTCTGCCGACGGCCTGAGCGCCTTCCTCGAACGCGTGTCGCTGGTTTCCGACGTCGATTCTTACGAGCAGTCAGACGACGCCCTTACCCTCATAACTCTTCACCAGGCCAAGGGTCTGGAATTTCCCGTGGTGATGATGGCCGGCATGGAGGAAGGCCTGCTGCCCCACAGCCGCTCCATGGACACGCTGGCTGAAATCGAAGAGGAGCGTCGCCTTTGCTACGTGGGCATGACCCGCGCCAAGGAGCGTCTCTACCTCCTCCGGGCCTTCCGACGCCGCTACCCGTCTTCGGGCGGCGTTTCACTGCCCTCCCGTTTCCTTGAAGAACTGCCCGAGGACGTGCTGGCTTCCCCGGCGCTGGACCGGCCACCCGGGTCTCGCGCTGACATCTACGGGTTGAGCTCGTCTCGCTCTTCCCGCAACGGCGATGCGGTCATCGGAGGTTCCTACGCACAGGAGCGCCGCGCCTCGCGCACCCGGCTTGGGGACGGATCCGGAACCGGAGGCGAAGCCACGCGGGGACGGCTGCGCGGCAACATCGACGAGCGCCTTACCGAATGGACGTCAAGCCGTCGCCCGCAATCCGAGCCGGAACCTGAGCGGATGCCCCTGGCAGTGGGCGAGATCGTCCGCCATTCCACCTTCGGCGAAGGGGTCGTGCAGGAGGTGGAGGGCAGTGGTGATACGGAGCAGGCCACAGTCAACTTCCCCGGCGCCGGCTTGAAGCGGCTGCTGGTAAGCCTGGCTCGTCTCGAACGCGGCTAGCGTTTCTTCCTTTCGGAAACGGTTTCCATTTGGACCACCGCGGGGGACAGCTGTTTTCCCGCGTCAGTATCCGCATATCCGTCTCACTTTACGACCGGCGATCCGAATTCGGTCATGCCGTATATCGTGATAATGCTCAGACTTTTATATCGAAAACGTCTTTGAGATCAGAAACAGTGACAAGATGGTTAGGTTTAGGTAATGGTGCATTTGTGATTTCTTTCGCATATAATGCGGTTCCGTGTCTCGGCGAGACGGAGTTTGGATACCGCCATTGATTGTGTGCCCAAGGGCGGGTGGCATTCGTCAGGAGGAATTATCGTGCTGAAACCGTCGATTGTGTTCACTATCGCAGCTTCCCTTCTTTTGGTCGTGGGCATTGCCTGCGGTGGGGCTGCGGAGGAGCCTGCTCCTGCCGCTCCCGCTGCCGCACAACCAACCGCAGCTCCGGCCGCTCAGCAGTCAGGCGGCGGGTCTGCTCCCGCCGCAACCACGGCGCCGGCCGCGCAACCCCAGCAGCAGGCGCCCGCCGCCGCAGCCACGGCGGTTCCAACCATCGTCGCCACTGCTACCCCCCGCCCGACCAACACGCCTTCGGTAGCTCAGCAGTCCGAAGTGGTCGGCGGCCGCCTCCGGATCGCCGTCACGCCGCCGGTGCAGGAACTGGTGCGCGGCTGGCTGGGCACCACCACCTCCGCCAACGCGCAGGTTCGCCCCTTCGCCGAGCCGCTGGTTCACACTGACCGCTTTGACGGCTCATTGCAGCCTGGCTTGGCCACCGAGTGGGAAATCTCCAAGGCCGATGGCACCCAGTGGGTGTTCCGCCTTCGCGAGGGCATCCCCTTCCACGGCGATTGGGGTGAGTTCACCGCGAACGACGTTCCTCATTCGGCCGCTTTGATCATCGGAGAGGAAGCCATCGCCACCGACACCGGCCTGTTCCGCGGCCTGTTCGGCCAGACGCCGGACGAGCTGTTCGAGAACATCCGCGTGGTGGATGACCACACCGTGGAGTTCAACCTGCTGCGGCCGGAGGCGGCCATGGACTTCGTGGTCTCCGCGCAACAGGGCAACTACTTCATGTACAGCAAGGACCAGTGGGACGCCGAGGGCGAGCAGGGATACATCGACCGGCCGGCCGGAAACGGCCCGTGGCAGTTCGAGAGCCGCCAGCTTGGTGTCGGCGGCAACATCCTCTACTCGCGCGTCGAAGACCACTGGCGCCAGACCCCCTTCTGGAGCGAACTGGAGCAGATCAACACCCCCGAGCCGGCCACTCGCCTGGCCAACCTGCTCACCGCCCAGGTCCAAATCGCCGAGGTCAACCGCGACCTCCATCCCGAGGCGAAGGACGGCGGAATGATTATCGTGGAGAGTGAACTGCCCTCCATCCAGGTGGCCTTCGTCATGGGCGGTATCTTCTCTCCCCTCAGCCCCTTCCATGATCCGTCGGATCCGCACCTGGACATCCGGGTTCGGGAGGCGATCAACCGCGCGATCAACCGGGAAGAGATCAACGAAACGCTGTTCAGCGGGTTCGGCTCGCCGCATCCGGTCTGGGGCTTCCACCCCAGCCTGCCCGGCTGGAATGACCGCTGGTCCCGGGAGTTTGACGAAAAGTACAGCTTCGATCCTGACCGCGCCCGCGAGTTGATCAAGGAATCCGGTCACGAGGGCTATCCTCTCAAGCTCATCATCACCCAGCTCTCCGGCGTGCCCGAAATGATCCCCATGGCCGAGGCCGCTTTCACTTACCTGTCGGACATTGGCATCGACGTCCATGCCGAGGAGATGGAGTGGGCCAGGTTCCGCGCCGACTTCTACCGGCCCGGCAAGACTCACGGCACGATTGCGCCCATTCGCGGCACCATGCGTCCTGCCGAGGTGACCCTGCGCTTCTACAACCGCAGCGGCCCCGAGGGCTTCCAGCGCATCGTTCCTGACCCCAAGCTCGACGAGCTCTACGTTGAAGCGATCACCGCCGTCAGCCCGGACGTGAAGGCGAACGCCCTTCGCGCCGCCGGTGACATCAAGTTCGATCAGTACGCCGAAGTTCCCATCGTCTGGCTCCCCAGCCAGATCGCCATCAACCCCGACGAGGTCGGGGAGTTCATCTGGCCCGGCAACATCAACACCGCCATCACCCACATGGAGTACATCACTACCGCACAGTAGTGATAGGACAGCGTCCAGTCCATCCGCAGGGGCGAATGATCATTCGCCCCTGACCACCAATAAGGCGACTGATCGTGCAACGATATATCCTCATACGTATCGTCCAGTCCATCCTCGCCCTGCTGGTGCTGACCGTGATCGTGTTCAGCCTCGCCCGTATCGCCGGCGACCCGCTGGACGTGCTGCTTCCTTTGGAAGCCACGGTGGAAGACGCCGAGCGCGTCCGCGCCGCCTGGGGGCTGGACCAGCCGATCTACGTGCAGTACTTCAAGTTCCTGGGCAACGCGTTGACGGGTGACTTTGGCGAATCGATCAAGCACCGTGACCAGCAGGCGATCGACTTGGTGTTCGACCGACTCCCGGCTACGGCCCAACTGGCCGGCTTGGCGCTGTTGGTGGCTACGGTCATCGCGGTGCCGGTGGGCGTGCTGTCCGCCGTCAAGAAGGACACGATCTTCGACTACGCGGGCAAGGTGATGGCGCTCACCGGGCAGTCGCTGCCGGCCTTCTGGTTGGGGTTGGTGCTGATGTGGATCTTTGCCGTCAATCTCGAATTGGTGCCAACCTCAGGAAAGTCTGGCATCCGGTCTTTCATCCTGCCGGCCATCGCCATCGGCTGGTTCCAGGTTGCGGCTCTGATGCGCCTGGTTCGTTCGTCCATGCTGGACGTCCTGGACACCGAATACGTCAAACTGGCTCGCATCAAGGGGGTGTCCGAGCGCAAAGTCGTCTGGAAACATTGCCTGCGCAACGCCGCCATCGCGCCGTTCACCTACTTCGCGCTGATCCTGGGATCCCTGATGGTCGGCAGCGTCAGCATTGAGTTCGTGTTCGCGTGGCCCGGAGTAGGGTTGCTGGCGGTGGACAGCACCATCGCGCGGGATTTCCCCGTGATTCAGGCGGTGGTAATCGTCTTCTGCCTGGTCTACATCACAGCGAACCTGCTGGTCGACATCGCCTACGCCTACGTTGACCCCCGCATACGCTACAGCTAGGACACCAGCGTCGCGCCTTCGCTCTGACAACCGGCTCTACCTGAGGAGACCTATCCGAAATGGCCGCTGAAGACCGCACGACTCCGATCCCAGCCGCTGCTGATGGCGACGCCGTATCGGCGCCATCCGGCGGCCGGTCTCGGCTGAGCCAGTACATCTCGGAAGTGCGACGCCTTCCCCTGTTGCCCACGGCAATACTGATGTTGGTCCTGGTTATCCCGGCCATCTTCGCCAACCAGATCGCCCCTCACGATCCCACCCGAGGCAGCCTCGGCAACCGGCTGTCGCCTCCGGTGTGGCAGCAGGGCGGCAGCTCTGAGCACATCTTCGGCACCGACAAGGTCGGTCGAGACATCCTCAGTCGCATCATCTACGGCAGCCGTATCTCCGTGGTAATTGCCATGATCGCGATTGTGGTCAGCGGCATCATCGGGACTGCCCTGGGCATCACCGCCGGGTACTGGGGTGGCTGGGTGGACGCGCTCATCATGCGCCTAGTGGATATCTCATTATCCATCCCGATCATTCTGCTAGGGCTGGTGCTGGTGGCGGCGCTGGGACCTCGCACCAGCACGGTTATCGGAGTCATTGTTGTACTGCTGTGGTCCCGTTATGCCCGCCTGGCCCGAGGAGAGACCTTGGCCGTGCGCGTGCAGGATTTCATATCACGCGCCCAGGTTGCCGGATCCAGTCATGTGCGGATCATGTTCAAGCACATCCTGCCCAATGTCTTCAACAGCCTGGTAGTTCTGGCAACCTTGCAGGTGGGCTTCGTCATCATCCTCGAAAGCACTCTGAGCTTCCTGGGAGCCGGCGTGCCCCGGCCCAACCCGGCATGGGGCCTGATGGTTGCTGATGGCCGCGAGTTGGTGGCATCCGAAAAGGGCTGGTGGGTCTCCCTGCTGCCGGGCCTGGCGATCATGCTGGTTGTGCTCAGCATGAACCTTCTGGGCGACTGGCTGCGCGACCGGCTGGATCCGAAGCAACGGCAGGTGTGACCCGTTTCCGGCTGGCACATCCGGCTTTTTCGCAGGCGGCCCGCTACGGTGGGCCGCCTTCTTTTGTGCCGTGGGCGACTCTGGATCTGTCACGGCCAAGCTTTTCCTGCTCCCTCTTTCACATGCTTGCGCTGCGACAGTGGACATGAGCGGAGGGGTCAACAAAGGCGCTGGATAGGTTCGACGCAATCGCACTGACGGACGCTTTTCATCAGCATGGGATATGCGGATATCGTTGCATTATCATAGATATTGTGGTTGTAATCGGCGTAATAGTCTGTATTATTGACGATATTCGTGTAAAAGATCCACTGCACGTTATGGAGACGACTACTGGCCATCTGACATGATCGATCCGAATTTCGCCGCGTTACGCGATATGGAGGAATGACAATGTCGAAACCCTCATTTCTGATTGCCGCTGTCCTGATCATCGGAATGTTGACAATCATTGGCTGTGGCGGCGCCGGCCAACAGCCGGCTACGGAAACCGCTGCCCAATCGCAGCCGGGAGCCGCTGACCCAACCACCGCGCCCATTAGACCCTCTCCCTTGCCGGCCACGCCGGCGGTGACCATCGTGGCAACCGCCACCCCCAGGCCGACCAACACGCCCACCGCAGCACAGGCCATCACCGAAGTGAGCGGCCGGCTCCGGATCGCGTCCATACCGCCGGTGCAGCAGTTGGCCGGCTCCTGGCTGGGAACCACAACCGCCGCCAATATGCAGGTGCGTCCGTTCACGGATCCGCTGGTGCACACCGACCGCTTCGACGGATCCCTGCAACCGGGCTTGGCCATTTCCTGGGAGGCCAGCGCGGACGGAACCCAGTGGACGTTCCAATTGCGTGACGACGTGCCTTTCCAGCGCGGTTTCGGGCTGTTCAGCGCCCATGACGTGCCCCACAGCACCGGTCTGATCGTCAAGGAGGACGCCATCGCCAGCGATACCGGCACCTTCCGGGAACTGTTCGGCGATACTTACGATGTTGTGCAGGACAACGTGGTAGCCCTGGACGACACCACGGTTCAGTTCAACCTCCAGGTCCCTAACTCCATCGTCGATTTCTTCGCCTCCGCCCAGCAGGGGAACCTGTTCATGTACTCCAAGGCCCAGTTCGATACCGAGGGACTGGAAGGCTACGATTCCAACCCGGCCGGAGTGGGACCGTGGCAGTTGGAAGAGCGCACCCTGGACGTGAACCTGCTTTACTCCCGCATCTCCGACCACTACCGACGTTCGCCCTTTTTCGAAGAGCTGGAGTTCGTCCTGATCCCCGAAGAAAACACCCGCCTGGCCCAGCTCAAGACGGGCCAGGTGCAGATCGGCGAAGTTAGCCGCGAGCTCCATGCCGAAGCCGTGGCCGCGGGGCTGCAGGTCGTGCAGAGCCAGCTGCCGTCCCTACAGGTTACCTTCATCATTGGCGGTGTCTACAACCCTGAGTTCGGCAGTGAGTGCCTGAAGGAGTCGGACGAGCCGCCCTGCTTCTATCACGCCGACGAGCCGCACCTGGACGTCCGGGTGCGGGAGGCCATCAACCGCGCCATTAACCGGCAGGAGATCAACGAGCAGTTGTTTGACGGCATCGGCCAGCCCCACACCGTGTGGGGTTACCATCCCTCCCTGCCCGGCTACAACCCCCGCTGGCTGGAGGAGTTCGATGACAAGTACGGGTTCGACCCGGAACGGTCACGCCAGTTGCTGAAGGAAGCCGGCTATGAGGGCTACAAGCTTAAGCTGTTGCTCACCGAGTTGCCCGGTGTGCCCGAAATGATCCCCATGGGCGAGGCAGCCTACACCTACCTCACCAACGTGGGTATCGACGTAACCTCGGAAGCCGTCGAGTGGTCAACCTACCGCGCCGACTACTACCGCCCCGGCAAGACCCACGGCACGATCGCGGCCTCCCGGGGGACGTACCGCCCCGCCGAGATCACGGTGAATGGGTACAACCGGAGCGGCCCCACGGGATTCTGGCGGACCTCCGTTGACCCCAAGACGGACATCTTGTACAACAAGGCCACTCAGTCCATGGACCCGGTGGTGAAGTCGGACGCGCTCCGGGAATTGGGCGACCTCAAGTATGACCTCTACTCAGAGGCACCCATCGTCTGGCTGCCGGCGCAGTTGGTAATCGACCCGAGCGAGATTGGCGAGTACGTGTGGCCCGGCAACATCAACGCCAGCTTCACCCACACCGAGTACATCACTCCGGCGCAGTAGCAGAGGGACCCATCAGACCGGCGAGCGACCCCGTTTGTGGTGGTCCAAAAGGCAGCGGGATCGCTCGTCGGTGCAGATGCGCCCCGGTATCCGCGTCTTCTCAATAATGGGTGATTGTCATGCAGCGCTACATCATATTCAGAGTCGGGCAATCCATACTGGCCCTGTTGGTCCTGACGGTGGTGGTGTTCACCCTGGCCCGGATATCCGGAGACCCGCTGGACGTGATGCTGCCCCTGGAAGCCACCCCTGCGGACGCCGCCCGCGTTCGCGCGGCCTGGGGGTTGGACAAGCCCATCCATGTCCAGTACTTCACCTTTTTGGGCAATGCCCTCAAGGGTGATTTTGGCGAGTCCCTGCGCATCCGCGGTCGGACCGCGATAAGCCTGGTGCTGGAACGCCTGCCCAACACCGCCGCTCTCGCGGGCGTGGCGGTCATCGTGGCGGTTGTGGTGGCTATTCCGATCGGAGTCTTATCGGCGGTCAAGAAAGACACGCCGCTGGACTACATTGGCAAGACCATAGCCCTGTTCGGCCAATCGCTGCCCGCCTTCTGGCTGGGCCTGATGATGATGTGGATTTTTGCCGTCCAACTTGGCTGGTTCCCGGTATCCGGGAAAGAACACGGGGCGCTGTCGTTCATACTGCCGGCCATTGCCATTGGATGGTTCCAGGTGGCCGCGCTGATGCGCCTGGTGCGGTCGTCCATGCTTGACGTGCTCGATACCGAGTACGTGAAACTGGCCCGCATCAAGGGAGTGCCGGAGTGGAAAGTCATCTGGAAACATTGCCTGCGCAACGCGGCGATTGCCCCATTCACCTATTTCGCCCTCATCATCGGTTCTCTGATGGTGGGTTCGGTGTCCATCGAGTTCGTTTTCGCCTGGCCCGGCGTGGGCCGGCTGGCCGTGGACGCAACGGCGGCGCGGGATTTCCCGGTGGTGCAAGCCGTCGTGATCACCTTCTGCCTGGTCTACATTGTCGCCAACCTGCTGGTTGACATCGCCTACGCCTACGTCGACCCGCGTATCCGCTACTCGTAATCGAGCGCGATCAGTCCACTACCCAAGGAGCGATTGCCATGGCTGCTGACGAGCAAGCACGCGCCTCTGCCATTGCCGAAGAGGCCGCTGCTGAGCCGGAACATGCCCGAGGCGTTAGCGTGGGTCGCATCGTCTCCGAGGTCCGCCGCTACCCGGTCTTCCCCATTTTGCTCCTGCTCATCGTGCTGGTGATTCCCGCCGCTTTCGCGGACTTCATCGCTCCCCACGATCCAAAGCTGGGCAGTCTCAGCAAGAAGTTGCTGCCCCCGGTGTGGATGGAGGGCGGCACCACCGAGCACCTGTTGGGCACCGACCGGGTGGGGCGCGACATTCTCACCCGCATCATGTACGGGGCTCGCGTTTCCGTGGTCACCGCGGTGATCGCCATTTTTATCGCGGGGGTCGTGGGCACCTCCCTGGGGATAATCGCCGGCTACACCGGGGGAATGGTTGACGCCGTGGTCATGCGTCTGGTCGACATATCCTTATCGATCCCAATCATCCTGCTGGCGCTGGTACTGGTGGCTGCCATCGGAGCCAGCATGGGAACGGTGATCACCGTACTGGTCCTGCTGATGTGGTCGCGCTACGCGCGCCTGGTACGCGGCGAGACCCTGGCGGTTCGTGTCCAGGACTTCATCGCCCGGGCGCAGGTGTCGGGATCGTCACATCCGCGAATCATGTTGAAGCACGTATTCCCCAACGTATTCAACAGCGTGATCGTGCTGGCCACGCTCAATGTCGGGTTCGTCATCATCCTCGAAAGCACCCTCAGTTTCCTGGGCGCCGGCATCCCGCCGCCACAGCCGGCATGGGGCTTGATGGTCGCCGACGGCCGCGTGCTGATCACGTCTCCGGTGGGCTGGTGGGTGGCGATGTTCCCCGGCTTGGCCATCATGCTGGTGGTGCTCAGCATGAACCTGCTGGGCGACTGGCTGCGCGACCGCCTCGACCCGAAGCAGCGCCAGGTGTAGAGAGCAATCCTACTGCGCTTGGGCCGGGCGCGGCGGCCGCATCAACTACAGGTCATCCACGCCCACCCCCTGCCGCGTCCGCATCATCCGATCCGCGAGGAGGACGTGCGGGCTTGTTGCGCCTGAAATTCGGGTCGTCTGCAGGAACTGCGGGCCGCTGGAAAGTTCCAGGAGCGCGGATTGCGATACGTCGGGCGGGCTATACTATGGTCCCCAACTTGTTGGCTAGGTCACGCCCGGACGTAGGCGATGGCAGTGGTTTGCCATCTGACCGATATAGCTCAATCGCCTCATCAACGACCTGGCAAAGTTCCTCGAATACCCGAAGTTCGTCTGCACCGTGGCAGCCCCCGTAGATCAGACCCGGCGCGCTCCCCACGTAACATTGGTCCTCCTCGGACCACTCGACGATCTTGACGTAACGGGCGCTGTCCTTCATTGCCTGGATTCCTCAATCGCGGTTCTCACGGCACGAACTTGGTAGATTTTGGCGTCATCGCCCAGATTGCCCGATATGGTAACAGGCCTTGCAACGTTTGGATGTACGAAGTTCCGGTGGTTTCCCCGGCCTCCCCGGTTAACAAACCCCGACCGAACCAAATCAGCAACCAATTCACGGATTTTCGGCATATGTCAGGCGATTGTGCCAGCCCTTGCGCCAATTCACAAGCGCACAAAGTGCCAATCAACCGGCTTACGCCGTCAGGATTGACGCCTTTCGTGTGGCGACGGATACTTGCTGCCGGCGTCGGGTTGACACCTGCCGAAACCCAAGTGACCATTGCGGAAACGCGCGACATGCGGCGGCAGGTGTTCGCTTACGACTGGTCGCTAATCAACCTGCACCCCGCCAAATGATAGGAGACAAAACCATGCAACTCGGAGCCATCTTCCCCCAGACCGAAATCGGCGCCGACCCCATCGCCGTGAAAGATTTCGCCCAGGCCGCCGAGGCCCTGGGATACGAACACTTGCTGGTCTTCGACCATGTCCTGGGGGCCGACCACACCCAGCGCGCCGAGTGGAACCGGCCGTACAACAAGGACGATATGTTCCACGAACCCTTCGTGATGTTCGGCTACCTGGCCGCCCTGACCGAGAAGATCGAGTTCTGCACCGGCATCATTATCCTGCCCCAGCGACAGACCGCCTTGGTCGCCAAGCAGACGGCCGAGGTGGACGTGCTCACCAACGGCCGCCTGCGTCTGGGCATCGGCGTGGGCTGGAACGAGGTCGAGTTCGAGGCCCTGGGCGAAAATTGGGAGAACCGCGGCCGCCGCTCCGCCGAGCAGGTCGAAGTGATGCGAATGCTCTGGACCCAGGAAGTGGTGAACTACGAGGGTCGGTACCACAAGATCACCCACGCGGGCATCAACCCTCTGCCGGTGCAGCGACCCATTCCGGTCTGGTTCGGTGGCGGCGCGCCCCAGGTGGTGCGGCGCATCGCCCGGATGGGCGACGGTTGGTTCCCGCAGTTCCAGCCCGACGGCGCCGGCCGGGAGCGCCTGGAGGAGATGCGCGAGCTGGCCCGGGGCTACGGCCGGGACCCGGCTGCCATCGGCGTTGAAGGCCGCGCTTCCCTGGCCGACAGCAACAACCCTGACGACTGGAACAAGCTCGCCTCCGACTGGAGCGACGCCGGCGCTACCCACTTCTCCGTGAACACCATGCGTGCCGGCCTCAAGGGCCCCGACCAGCACATCGAGGCGATACGCCGGTTCAAGGAAGCGATGGGCTAATACCTCGCCAACCGTGCGATAATGAAGGGGGCGAGTGATCACTCGCCCCTACTTTTCTCTGGCTGCTCCCGTCCTCGGGCGCTAATTCCGCCAATCGCTCCGGTGCGGATTGGCACACGGCGCTTGCCCCTCACACTGATTTATAGATAGTCCAACCGATGAAATGGCGAGGGTTTATATGGAAAAGCCACCGATCGACAACAGTTATTGGGTAGTTCCCGGGAAACTGCTGGCCGGCGAATACCCCAGAAACATTGACGATGATTCGTCCCTTGAAAAAATAGCCAAGCTTACCGGCGCCGGAGTTTCTGCCTTCATCGATCTTACCGAAGCAGGCGAGCTGCATCCGTACAACGAGTGTCTGGACGGTCAAATCCACCAACGATTTGGCGTCGCTGACCAGTCCACACCACACTCCCACACGTTCACAGCGGAAATCCTGGATGCCATCGACCAGCACATAGCCGACGGTCGGACGGTCTACGTTCATTGCTGGGGTGGTGTGGGGCGAACCGGGACTATCGTCGGCTGCTGGCTTGCCAGGCACGGCTACCCCGGGGAGGCGGCCCTGCAACGGTTGGGCGAACTCTGGCGCGAGTGTGCCAAATCCCGAACTCGGTCTTCCCCCGAAAGACTGTCGCAGGTCGACTACATCCTGGGCTGGACCGAACCCCGCTGACCGAATTTCCGATTGCTTAGTGCCGCCTTGTACCAAGTAGGGGAAGACCATGTCCGACAGCAAAACCGACGTCACTCTGGTCTGGTCTCATGATCCGGTGCGCCACTGGGGATTCCTGCGTCAGCGGATGGCTGGGATCGATTTCGGCGTAACCGAAGATTTGACCGGGAAGTCAGACAGCGAAGTGACCTCGATCGTCAGGCAGTTCGAACAAAGCGCGCAGGTGGCGGGTCAGTTCAAGCGCCTACTCTTCGGCACGCCGATCGGTTCCATCATCGTTACCGGAGCCGCTACGGGCGTGTCCCGGCGCGATCGCAAGTGGTCAATCGGCAGGGTGGCAGGCGGTTACGAGTACCGAGAATCCAACCGCCACGACCGTCACACCATCAAGGTGGAATGGTTCGAGCGCGCGTACGCCGAAGAGGAAATTGCCGACCTGATTGGGGTCAATCCTGGCGGCCGCCGTTCTACGGTCACGCCATTGGGCACAATGGACGCTTCAACATTCGACATTGAAACGTTTCCAGGATAACGGAATAGATCAGACCTTCCCGACCAGCTCCTTGAGCGCGGCGTAGGTGCGGGGCCCGGTCTCGCTGTCGCCCTCGGCGGCAAAGATGTTGGCCATGAAGTCCGTTGCGCCGCCGGCGGCGAAATTCTTCCAGCTGACGGCGCAGCGAGTCCTCGTTGCCTACCACGCACACCTCCGACGGCCCTTCGACGCCCTCGATGTCCAGGACGCGACGGTAGTTCACCAGCTGGCCGTACCGCTCGTAGGCTTCCGCTGCTTGTCGCCGGCCCGCCGCTTCGTCGTCGCACACCGTGGTCGGCAGCCCTACGCAGACGCGAGGCGCGTCGCGGCCGCTGACCTCGGCAGACTGGCTGATGCGCGGGGTGATGTGCTCGCGGATCGTGCGCGGCCCCGCCATCCAGGTGATCGTCCCGTCAGCCCGTTGACCCGCCAGCCGCAGCATTTGCGGGGCCAGCGCCGAGATCAGCACCGGGCATTTGGGACGGTTGAGCACGTCCAGCTCGGCGTTCACGTTGTAAAACTCGCCGGAGAACTGCACGCGCCCTTCTTCCATCAGCGGGCGCAACACCGACAGGTACTCGCGAGTGTGCAGCGCCGGACGGTCGTATGACAACCCGAAGCTGCCCTCGATGCCCGGCCGATGGGACGGCCCGAGCCCCAGCAGGAACCGCTCGTTGGTGGCCGCCGCCGTGGTCAGGGCCTGCTGGGCCATGGCCACCGGATGTCTCGGATACGTGGGCACCACGCCGACGCCCAACTCGATCCGGTTGGTCTGCATCCCCGCCAGGGCCAGCACTGTCAGCGCGTCGTACCCTCGGGCAGAGATGTGGGGCACCCAGAAACTGTCGAACCCGTCTTCCTCGGCCTGCTTGATGCGGCCGATCAGCTCGTCCAGGCTCATCAGGTCGGCCGTTGAAGCCCCAACGAATACTCCGATACGCATTGTCGTCCTCCATGTACCGGTCGGCGAGGCGAGCCAACCCTGTCTGCGCGATTACGCTCTCAGTATCTTCTCCGCGACTTCCCGCGCCTCGTCCCGGTTACTGACAAAACGGTCCGCCGGCACCCGGTGCAGCGTGTTCAGCGCCCGCAGGTTGCGCTCCACGGGGCCGGACAGCCCCATCACGATTGGCTCCGTGTCCTCGTCCATGGCCACGTCGATCATCTGCTCCACCACCATGGCCGCGCTGTCGTCCATGTAGGCGGTCTCGGTGAAGTCGAAAATCACCACCTCGTGTTCCTGGATATCCTGGCCGATGGCGCTCACCAGGTTGCTTGATGAGGCTACCGAGAACCGGCCGCGCATTGACACCAGGCCGACCCGGGCGGAGAACTCGTCATCCTTGTCGGCGTCCAGTTCCGGAGACAGGAAGCTCTGGTCCAGCAGCGGCACGGACACCACGCTGTCCAGCTCCTGGCGCTCCAGGAGGCGGGCGCTGGCCATGCCCGCCGCGATCAGCCCGATGGCGATGGCGGTCACCAGGTCGAGGAACACCGTTAGCACGAAGGTCATCAGCATGACCACGAGGTGTTCGCGGGGCATCTGGTGGAGCCGCGTCACGAACCGCCAGTCCATGATGTCCCAGCCCACCTTCACCAGGATGCCGGCCAGGACGGCGTGGGGTATCGCCTCTACATACCGGCCCAGGCCCAGCACCAACGCGAGCAGCACACCGGCGCGGATCGCTCCCGACAGCTGCGTGTTCCCGCCGGACCGGATGTTCACCACGGTGCCCAGCGTAGCCCCCGCGCCCGGCAGGCCGCCGATGAATCCGGCGATCATGTTGCCGATGCCCTGGCCGATCAGCTCCCGGTTGGGGTTGTGCCGGGTCCGCGTCAACGAATCCGCGATCAGGGATGTCAGCAGGCTGTCGATGGACCCCAGCAGCGCCAGCACCAAAGCCGGCTCCAGGGCGCCCAGGATGAACCCCACCGAGAACTCGGGAATCTGTAGCTCTGGCAACCCCTTCGGCACTTCCCCGATGATCGGCAGGTCGTTCAGCCACAGGATGCCCAGCGCGCAGCCCACGATCATGGCCGCCAGAGGCGCTGGCAGGTACTTGCGGAAAGGCCGGGGCCACAGGATACCCACCACCAGCGTGACGGCGGCCACCGCCAGGGCGTGGAAGTTCACGCTGGTAAACGTTTCCTGCAAGGAGTTAACCGCCCCGATCACTCCTCCCACCGCCACCGGCGACCCCAGGAACGGCGCGATCTGCACGATCATGATGATCACGCCGATCCCGGTCATGAACCCCGAAATCACCGAATAGGGTGTATACGCCACGAACCGGCCGATGCGGGCCAGTCCCAGCGCCGCCTGGATGAACCCGGCCAGCATCACTATCGTGAACGCTTCGGCCAGCGAGTTGGCGTGGGCCGTGACGATTACGGCCATGGCGATGGACATGGGACCCGTGGGGCCCGATATCTGGGATCGCGTGCCGCCAAACACCGCCGCGAAGAACCCGACGGCGATGGCGCCGTACATTCCTGCGGTGGGACCCAGACCTGAGGCGACTCCGAATGCGAGCGCGACCGGCAAGCCTACCACCGAGCAGGTGAGGCCGCCGAAGATATCGCCGCGGAGCTTGTCGAGACTGTAGTCGAAATTCACGGTCTTAGCAGTGTCGCAACCCGGTCCAGGATCCTGTGGCCCACCTCGTATTTGGTGAGCAATGGCAGCCTTTCGACCTCCATTTCACGGTCAATCAGCACCACCCGGTTCGTGTCCACGCCAAACCCGCTGCCTTCTTCCGTAATGTCGTTTGCTACTATCAGGTCCAACTCTTTGCGCCGCACCTTGTCCGCGGCGTTGGATTCCAGGTTCTCGCTCTCGGCCGAGAACCCGACGCGCACGAAATTCCCTCTCGCCGTCGCCAGTATGTCAGTTGTCTTCTCCAGGTCTATGGACATCTCGTCCGCTGCGGTTTTCTTTATCTTCTGCTCCGCCATCACCGCGGGCCGGTAGTCTGCAACGGCCGCCGCCATGATAAGCGCGTCCGCCGTTGCGGTTTCTGAAAGCACGACATCGCACATGTCTTGGGCCGATATCACCCGCATCGTGCGCACCAGCGCCGGGTCGGGCAAGGCCGTGGGGGCGGTCACCAGCACCACCTCCGCGCCTCGGTCCCGGGCCGCCTCGGCCACGGCGTAGCCCATGCGACCTGACGAATGGTTCGTGATCACGCGCACGGGGTCGATGGCTTCCTGGGTGCCTCCCGCGCTGACGACCACCTTCCGACCGGCGAAATCACCGCCCTTGCCCAGCGCCGCCGCAATGTGGCCCAGCAAATCCGCCGGCTCCACCAGCCGCCCCATTCCCATGAGACCGGAGGCCAAGCGGCCCGGCGCCGGCCCGGCCAGGAACACGCCACGACCGCGCAGCCGCGCAATGTTCTCCTGGGTGGCCGGATGGTCGAACATATTGGCGTCCATGGCCGGAGCCACCAGCAGGGGCGCCTCGGTGGCAATCACCGTGGTGGTTAACGGATCGTCGGCCAGCCCGCCGGCCAGCTTGGCGATGCAGTGCACCGTCGCCGGCGCGATGACCACGATGTCGGCCCATCTCGCCAGGGCGACGTGCTCTACGCTGTGCTCCGAATCGGCGTCAAAGGTATCGGTGACCACCCCCCGGTGGGTCAGGCTGCGGAAAGCCAGTGGCGTCACGAACTGGGTCGCGCCGTAGCTGAGGATGGTCTCGACGTTGGCCCCGGCCTGCACCAGCTTGCTGGCCAGATCCAGCGCCTTGTAACAGGCGATGCTCCCGGTCACGCCCAGGACAATGTTCTTGCCAGCCAGCGCGGATTCCATGTCAGCCCACCCTGCTCCGGCCTTCCGGGACGCCGGACCCGGGCAGACCGGTCGCGTTCTTGCGGAAGATGATGTCCAGTCCGACCAGCGTCAGCTCCTGGTTGATGTCGTCGAACACCGGCGCGTGGTCCGCGATCACGGTAACCAACCCCCCCGTGCCGACCACCTTGGCGTCCTGGCCGATTTCTGCCTTGAAACGCTCGACCATGCTGATCACCAGACCAGCGTACCCCAAGACGATCCCGGATTGCAGCGCCGTCGTCGTGTTGCGCCCCACGGCCTCTGCGGGCGCTACCAACTCCACGCGTCGCAGCTGGGACGTGTTGTAGTACAGCGCGTCGGCAGACAGGTTAATCCCGGGCGCAATAGATCCGCCCAAGTATTCCCGGTCGCGGGACACAGCGTCAAACACCGTTGCGGTGCCGAGATCTACCACGATCATCGGCGCGCCGTAGAGCTCAACTGCTGCCACCGCGTCCACGATCCGGTCAGCGCCAACATCGCGTGGGTTGTCGTAGAGGATCGGCATACCCAGATCGATCTGGGAAGTAACCTGCAACGGCGCAACCCCGAAGAAGCGGCGGCAAAGGTCCTCGAACATGCCTGTCAGGGGCGGTACCACCGAGCAGATGCACGCCGCGGTGATGTCCGCAGTCGTGATTCCCCGGAACTCGAGCAGATTCTTGAGAAGGATCCCGTACTCGTCGGCGAGGCGACGGGAGTCCGTGGCCACCCGCAGCGTGGTCACCAAGCGGTCCACCGGATCGGCTCCGTTGCTGCTGGCCTCGGCGGCGCCCCCTTCGCGGAACACCCCAATGGTGACGGCCGTATTTCCAATGTCGATGGTCAGCAGCATGGCAACATAGGGCTTGAATGCTGGATCGATAGTATAACTTTCACACAGTAACGTCAAAGAACCCTTTGCGGTGCAACTAGCGGTGAATATCGGCAGTTGCGATCAAATCAATCCCAGCCTTTCCAAGTCTTCCTCGGTCCATTGGGTTCCATTCAAGATGCTGCGCAAAGTGTTTAATGGGATCGTTTCGTTAGCGCGATGGTAATGGACTACGGGTCGTCGCCCGTCACCATGTCGGTATACGCGAGACGACCCCCGAGTACGCCGATACATGAACCCATCGCGTTCTAACGCACTGACCAGTTCCCGGGCCGGTACATTCCTGATCCGCCTCGCCAAGTCCTGTGGACGGCTCATGCCGTTACTGTCGGCGTCCCGCTCCTGAATCGCTCACTGGCGGATACTGCTCACCGGTCTCTTGCATATCCTCCAGGTAGGCAGCAAGGGCGTCCACAAGGGCGGCGCGCGCCTCATCTTGAGAATAGCCCCAAGCAGCGCACCCTGGCAGTTCCTCTATCCAGGCGCTCCAACGGCCGTCATCTTCTTGCTCAATTCGCGGTTGGTAGCCGGTCATGGTCACCTTTGAACCCAATAGTCAATTGCGTTGGTTGTCGGCGGCATTATAAATACCAAACCCACCGGCCGCAAACGCTTAGGCAAATCCAGGCAGTGCGTGTGCCTGACTTTATGCTAAAATCGGCGCTGAAACCTTCACGGAGACGTGTGAAAATGGCCGACATCGCACTGGTCCAGATCGTCAAGCAGGGGCGCGACGCCGTTGCCGCCTGGCGCGAAGAACATTCCAACCAGACCATGGACCTCAACGCCTGCTACATGAGCCACGCTCGCATCCCCATGGTCAACCTGCGGGGCGCCGACATGCGTGGCGGCGACTTCATGGGCGCGATGGTCCGCCGCGCTGACCTGTCCAACAGTTACCTCAACGACGCGCACTTCTATCGCGCCGACCTCCGCGAAACCAATCTCAGTCGGGCCATCGCGCCCGGCGCAAACCTGCGAGGCGCGGACCTGCGCAACGCGGATCTCTCCGGCGCCAACTTTGACCGCGCTACGCTTTCTGAGGCCAACCTCACGGGCGCGGACCTCACCAACGTCAACCTGGATCGGGCCAACCTGGATCGGGCCAACTTCACTGGAGCCAACCTCACCGGCGCCAGCTTCAACGGCGCCAACCTGTCTCGCACCAACCTGTCGTCCTGCAACCTCAACGGGGCGGACTTCTACGAGGCAGTGCTCAACGACGTGGTCACTGGTGAGTCCGACTTCAGCAACTGCATCATCGGCTACACCGTATTCCAGAACTGCGCCCTGGATACCGCGGTGGGGCTGGAAGAGGTTCGCCACGATGCGCCCAGCACTATCGGCCTGGACACTCTACTCCGTTCCAGGGGCGCTCTGCCGCAATCATTCATCCTGGGTTCAGGCGTGCCCATCGCGGTGGCCGGGCTCCAGGACAGCGTTGCCGACGCTCCGGTAACCACCCTGGAAGTCCACATATCCTGCGCCGACGCCGACGTACCCTTCGCCCGCCAGCTGGAAGCCAACCTGCGCGCCCAGGGTGTGCGCAGTTGGGTCTTCGCCGAGGGTTTTCGGGGCAATCCCTTGGTGGACCGCCGCGCCACCTCCGGCGAAGAGGAGATCGAGCGCTGGGTTCGCCACTACGATCGGCTCATCGTGGTGTGCACGGCGGCGGGCCTGGACAGCGAGACCGTGCGCAACGACATCACCGCCGCCCACGAAGCGCAGCGGACCAACGACAGCTGGACCATGTTCCTGGTGGACGCCGACGGCGTCATGGGCGGCGGCCGCAACCGCGCCGCCCGTCTCATGACCGATGAATTGCGCTTCTTCGACCTCACGGGCCAGTCCGATGGCTCCGACGAGTACCAGGCGGCGTTGGATGACCTGATCACCAACCTTCGCGAGGAGCAGCCGGCCAGCGCTGCTGCTCCGCCGCGGCGGGAAGTGGATCCCCGCAATCTCCAGCTGTAAGCGGGTGAACCCGTTGACCGATGCAGGGGGGCGACCAAACGGTCGCCCCTCGAATTTAATGCCACACTCCCTGTGGCTCATGCGTACCCGGTTTGTCATTGCGAGCGCAGCGTGGCAATCTCGCTGCGGCCAGGATGGTCTCTACACCAACGGGATTGCCACGTCGCTTCGCTTCTCGCAATGGCAGGGTTGCGGAAGCTGGGTACGCGTGGGTCGACGTGGAGGTTGCGCCGGGCGTTGAACCAAACCGCGGTCGCGGTCGAAGGTCTCCGGTACGCTAATCTCCTACCGGAACGGGGGCGCGTAAATCTGGCCGCCCTTGGGGCAGTTCTGGCAGGGTGCGTCGGCCCACAGCGCGTTGCGGCTGCCGGGTGGGCGCGGGACGCCCAGCCCGCCCGATCCAAAGTGCCGTTCGTAAACCTCACCGTAATTGCCCACCTCTCGAACGACATCCTGTGCCACGGTCTGCGTGAGCCCCAGGCTCTCTTGACCCCAGGAGCCCTCCAGTCCGAACAGCCGGTCTACCGAGGTACTGCCTGTGCTCGTGGACGGCACATTTCCAGAATGGATGTCGTAGGCCTCGGCATAGATCAGCACGCCAATCACGGACTTGACGATATCGAACCATTGGTCGTCGCCATGGGGCACCGCCAGGCTGATCGGCTCTTCGGATATGGTCTCCGGAAGGACGACATGCTCGTCTTGCGCTCCGCCGGCGGCGATTATCTCGCCCAACAGGAACGTGCGGTCGGTGGTGTAGGCGTCGCATTGGCCGGCGACATAGGCCGCGATGGAGGCTTCGAAGGTCTCGAAAGTAACCACATTCATGCCGAGCTGGTACTCGCGGTTGAAGTCCTCCAGGTTGAGCTCGGTGGTGGTGCCCTGCGCAACACACACGGAGGCTCCCCGCAGGTCATGGGCACTTTCAATGCCCAGCGCCGCCGGTACCGCGAATCCTTGACCGTCGTACAGGGTGGTATGGACGAAGTTGCCGCCCCAGGTTGCGTCGCGGCTGGTGCTCCAGGTGTTCACCCAGGCCAGGATGTCGATTTCGCCGGACGCCAGTGAGGGTCCGCGCTCCGCCGCCGATCCAATGATGCGGAACTCCACGGCGTCGGGGCTGCCGAATACGGCGACGGCCACCGCGCGGCATAGATCTATCTCGAACCCGTCGTTCGCCCCCGCATTGTCCAGGCTGCCGTATCCCGCCACGTCGTTGGTAGTGCCGCACACCATGTGGCCATGATCTCTGATTCGGCCCAATCGGCCGTCGCCTTGGGCCAGGTTAGAGGTGTTATCCGCGTGAGTTCCCTGAATCGCAATGCTCTCGCTGCTCGCCGACCCTGCCACAGTTTTCGGTTCGGTGGGCGTGGCGCATGCCGCTCCGGCCGCCAGCATCGCGGTGGCGACAATCATTATTGTCAATTTGCTCAATCCGTTTCGCAACATGCTGTCCCCTGCTTCCCGTATTGTCCTCAAGCCTGGATTCGATAGATGACTTTAACTGCAATAGGGGGAGGGCAATCGCCCTCCCCCTAGTTGGACCGTTCCGAAGAACCGACCGATTTGGCTGGCTACATCGCTTTAGATGTAGTCTTCCTCCTCGTACATCATGTCGACGTTGTCGGTGCTCTGGTTGAGGCCGCGGACCACCTGGGCCCGGAACTCGTTGAGCATGTCATCGGTGATCTCGTTGCCGTTGGCGCGGGCGGCGTCCTTCAACGAATCGAAGGCCCATTCGCCGGTGTCGCCGTGGGGCATGTCGAAGAAGCCAGGCTCGAAGACCGGAAGTTCGCCGGGTCCGAAGTAACCCTTGCCCTCGATGTTGTAACCTTCGAGGTCGTGGGTGCCCTTGCCGAGGACCTGACCGGTGGCAGCGTAGTGCTCCATGGTGGCCTTCATGCCGTACTTCTGGATCGGGCAGACCTTCATGCAGACGCCGCAGCCGAGGTAGCGGGCCATGACAGGGCGGCAGCGCTTGAAGTAGAGCTTGTTCTTCTCGATTCCGCGCCACCAGATCTTGTCGCGCATCAGAGCGCGGCCGGGGCAGCGGTTCACGCAGACCTGGCACACCTGGCAGAAGGCGTGAATGCCGTAGTCGACGGGCTCGTCATAGCTGACGTTAGCGTCGGTAGTGATCATCATGATGCGGCAGCGGGAGCCGACGTGGGGGGTCAGCAGGTAGCCGCAAGCGCCCAGCTGGCCGAGGCCGGCGGCGACGAACATCGGGATGTAGGGGCCGGTGTTGTCGTTGGGGCTGTGAACCTGGGCGCGATACCCGAGGCTGCGGATGAAGTTACCCAGTTCGAGACCGGCAGCGCCTTCGGTCCGGTACGTGCTGGAGTGCACGATCTCGGCGTCGATGCTGGGGATGGTCTGCGTGGGCTCGAAGTCCTGCTCGTAGGCCAGGCAGATGACGTGGGGGAACTGCACCCAGGCCTTCTTGCTCTGATACACGTAGCGGATGTCGAAGGAAGTCATGCCGACTTCGACGAAACCGAGCTCGCGGGCCTTCTGCTTGATGGCTTCGGTGACGTCCTCGCCGGTGGCGTCGGACGTGGGCTCCAGGTCGCCAGTGAGGCGGGCGGCCATGACCAGGTTGCGATTGAGCTTATCGTGCTCCTTGCGGATCTCACGCATCTCGGCGTGCTGGTCGCGCAGGGTGTTGGCCCAGTCGCGGGAGGCGCGCTCGGTGATGTTCATGGTCTCGACGGGGTATTCCCGGGAGTACCAGTCAACCTCGCGCTGATTCATGGGGATGCCGGGAGTGGTCTCCAACTCCTCGGGCACCGGGATTGTGACGGGAGCGTCGCCCAGATACTTACCGGGTCGGCGAACCTCGTGACCGATCGTTAGCATATCCTCCTCCTTGGTTGGACTGCGTAGATACGCCTAATTTGCCGGGAAGGGTACTTCCCCGGTTCAGTAAAGTCAATACTCGGCCCCTGAAATAATCATATTCCGTTACCTGATTATGATTATTCTGCAGCTGCCGCCGTGACGCCGGAAAGCTGGTTTTAAGGCGTCGGATTGTCAGAATCAGGATTTACGGGATTTTAGGATTGGGCAGGATTGGGGATCTCCAGCACGGAATGGTTCCAATCCTGATAATCGGTAAATCCGGTAAATCCTGATTCTGACGATTATGAGGCGAACTGCGGTGCGGCAAGCGCTAATCCGCCACGCCGACCTGCGCCTCCACGCCCAAGGCGTCCCGCAAGTAGCGGCCGGTGTGACTCTGCTCTACCTGGGCGAGCATCTCGGGCGTGCCGCAGGCCAGCAAGTTGCCGCCCAGATGGCCCGCGCCGGGTCCCAGGTCGATGATCCAGTCGGCGTTCTTGATGAGGTCCAGGTTGTGCTCGATGAGCAGCACCGAGTTGCCCTGGTCGACCAGGCGGTGCAGGACACGCAGCAGGGCAGCGCAGTCCTCGAAGGAGAGGCCGGTGGTGGGTTCGTCCAGGAGGTACAGGGTGCGGCCGGTGGCGCGGCGGGATAGCTCCGTCGCCAGCTTGACCCGCTGCGCTTCGCCGCCGGACAAGGTCGTGGCCGGCTGGCCGAGACGAATGTAGCCCAGGCCCACGTCGCGCAGAGTTTCCAGCTTGCTGCGGATGCGCGAGTAGTTCCAGAAAAAATCCAGCGCCGTTTCCACCGTCATCGCCAGTACGTCGGCGATGGACTGGTCGCGCAGCGTCACCTCCAGCGCCTCCCGATTGTAGCGTCGACCCTGGCAGATTTCGCAGGGCACGGTGACGTCGGGCAGGAACTGCATCTCGATCTGGATGTAACCTTCGCCTTGGCACGCCTCGCAACGGCCTCCCTTGACGTTGAAGGAGAAGCGGCCCGGCTTGTAGCCACGGATGCGGGCCTCGGGCAGCGTGGCGAACAGTTCCCGGATGGGCGTGAAGGCGCCGGTGTAGGTGGCCGGATTGCTGCGGGGCGTGCGCCCGATGGGGGACTGGTCGATGTTCACGACCTTATCGATGTGCTCGATGCCGGTGACCTCGTCGTGGTCCCCGGGACGGTCGCGACCCTGGGAAACGGCCTGGGCCAGCCGCTTGTAGAGGATGTCGTACACCAGCGTGCTCTTGCCGCTGCCGGACACGCCGGTTACGCACCCCAGCAGACCCAGCGGGAACTCGACGTCGATGCCCTTGAGGTTGTTCTCCCTGGCTCCAACGACAGCGATGGATTTGCCGTTGCCCTCGCGCCGCTCCTCTGGAATGGGAATGCGCTTGCGCCCGCTGAGGTAGGCGCCAGTGAGCGACGCCTCGTTGGCCATCACCTCGGCGACGTCGCCCGTGGCCACGATGTTGCCGCCGTGCTCGCCGGCGCCGGGACCCAGGTCGACGATGTGGTCGGCGGCGCGCATCATGGCGTCGTCGTGCTCGACCACGATCACCGTGTTGCCCATGTCGCGCAGGCGAGTCAGAGTCCCGATGAGGCGGTGGTCGTCGTGGGGATGCAGCCCGACCGTGGGTTCGTCGCAGACGTACAGCACGCCGGTGAGGCCGCTGCCGATCTGGGTGGCCAGGCGGACACGCTGGGCTTCCCCGCCGGACAGGGTGCGGGCCGTGCGGCCCATGGTTACGTAGTCGAGGCCGATGCTGTCCAGGAAGTGCAGGCGGCCCTCGATTTCCTTGAGAATCTGATCGGCGATGACCATTTCGCGCGGGGTCAGGTTGCTTGGCATGTCCGCGGCCGGGGAACGGCGTCCGTTGCGGCGGGTGCGCCGACCCTTCCCGTTGACGCCGTTGGCGGACGGCTTGGGCTCAACATCGGCCGATGCTTCCGGCGCATGGTGTCCGTTACTGCTGTCTGGGATTTGATCCGGAGAGTCCGCCAGAGGCTTGATACTGCGTACCCAGTTCAGCCCCTCGCCGATGGTGAGGCCAGTGACTTCGATGATGTTTCGGCCGCAGATCAGTACGCCCAAGGCTTCCGGTCGGAGCCGCGCCCCGGTGCAGGAACGGCAGGCCCGCTGGGCCATGTACCGTTCGATTTCCCCGCGGGTGTGGTCGGACTCGGTGTCGCGGTAGCGGCGTTGCAGGTTAGGGATCACCCCTTCGTAGGTGGTGTTCCAGGAGTAGGTCCGGCCGCGACCCGTGCGGTGGCGCACCTGAACCTGCTTCTTGCCGGCGCCGTAGAGGACGATGTTCAGTTGCTCCTCGGTCAGTTCGCGCACCGGGGCGTTGGGGGAGAAGTCGAACTCGCGGGCCACCGCCTCCATCATGCTGGCGTACCAGGCATTCGCCGCGCCGGACCGGGCCCATGGCACGATGGCGCCTTCCAGCAGGGAAAGCGAACGGTTCTGGATCACCAGCGACGGATCGACCTCGAGCTGATAGCCCAGGCCTGTGCAGGTTGAGCACGCGCCGTGGGGACTGTTGAAACTGAAGGTGCGCGGTTCGATTTCGGGCAGGCTGATGCCGCAGGCGACGCAGGCGAACTGCTCGCTGAATACCAGGTCGTCCTCACCTTCACGCCCAACGGTCAGGACGCCTTCGCCTTCACGCAACGCGGTTTCGACCGATTCGGTGACGCGGCTGGATTCGGTGTCGCTGCGGATGATGAGGCGGTCGACGACGATGTCGATGTAGTGCCACTTCTGCTTGTCCAACGCCAGGGTGTCGGTGTCCTCCACCAGCATAACGTCGCCGTTGACGCGGACGCGGACAAACCCGCCGCGGCGGGCGGCCTCGAACACCTCCCGGTGTTCGCCCTTCTTGCGGCGAACCTTGGGGGCCAGCAGCGTGATGCGGGACGCCTCGGGCAGCCCCAGGATGGCGTCGACAATCTGCTGGACAGTCTGGCGGGCCACCGGATTGCCGCACTTGGGGCAGTGGGGCTTGCCGACCCGAGCAAACAGCAGACGCAGGTAGTCGTAGATCTCCGTGACGGTGCCCACCGTAGACCGGGGGTTGTGGGAGACGCCCTTCTGGTCGATGGAAATTGCCGGCGACAGCCCTTCGATGTAGTCGACATCGGGTTTGTCCATGCGCCCCAGGAACTGGCGGGCGTAGGCGGAAAGGGACTCCACGTAGCGGCGCTGGCCCTCGGCGTAGATGGTGTCGAACGCCAGGCTGCTCTTCCCGGACCCGGATACCCCGGTGATGACCACCAAGCGGTCCCGTGGAATGGTCACATCCACGTTTTTCAGGTTGTGCTCGCGGGCACCCTTGATGAAGATGACTTCCTGCGGCATAAAGTGGCTCTACTGCATGAGAATGTTGAAACCGGCCTGGGTGAAGTGGTGGTCGTTAGTTAACGCCTCACGAATGCCCACGCGAGCCATAATCTGAAAGCTGGAGCAATCCACCAAACCCCATTCTTGGTCAGGGCGGGCGTTGTAGTAATCGACAACATCCCAAAAGGGAATGTCCGACAGGCTGACAACGTCCACATGGATGCTTTCTTGGAGTTCCCGCGCCAGGGCAACTGCGGCGCGTCGTTTGGCCGGTCCGAATTCCGCGAAAAAGTTTAACACCTCGCTGAGCACGAGTTCACTGGTTACTACACGCCGGGTTCCGAGAGACTCCGAGAACAAAACAGCGATCTCGTGGAAAGAATCACGTTCGTTCAACCTCGCAATCCAGTAACTGGAGTCCGCGAAGACCGGGCCCATTCAGCCATCCACCTTGGGTCGCCCGTAAAGATAGTGGTGGAGGTTCTTCGCCCCATCGGTGGGCACATCGGACCAGTCAACGGACTTGCTGATCTGGTCGATCTTTTGCCACAGAGTAGGCTCTTCGGGATCTGCCGGAGGCACGACCCGGTGCGTCTTCTTGAGGTCGATGCAGACAATACGGGTCAGCTTGCCGCCAGCGTGAATGCCCTCTCCCACTAACTTCACGCTGTACTTCCCGTGGTTGTGCATCGCTTCGAGGATCCCCCACTGGGAGGCAGCGAAATCGGCATGGACCGTGGAGCCATCTTCCAGCAGCAACTTGTATGAGCCGTTGTGGTCCAGGTCCAGCTCCATGGACTTGACCTCCGCGACTATTTCGACGGGATGGCGGCCGTTTTTCTCGGTCATGGCGGGCCGTCCTTGGGGGTGAAAGATCACTCCAATTCTACCAAAGGGTCGTTGGCGTTCACGGAGTCCAGGGGCTGCACGAAGACGGTTTTTACCACGCCGTCGCGGTGGGCCAGGATGCTCTGCTCCATCTTCATGGCTTCCACCACGCACACCTCATCCCCGGCGCTGACCGCGTCGCCAGGACGCACCATAACCGACATCACCCGGCCCGGCATGGGCGAGCGCAGGATGTCGTCGTCGACCGGGGCGCCGGAACCTGCCGGTGTCGCGGTGGGAGCGTCCGGTACGGTCAGGCCGCCGGCTGGCCGGCCCCGGCGTGGAGGCGATGGTGCGGCGGCGAGATCGATGTCGACGTCGAAGGTCTCTCCGTCAACGGTGACTTGGACGGGAGACCGGGTCAGGTCGCCAACCTCTACGGTGTACCAATGGTCACCGACACGTACTCTAATGGTGGTCAAGTTACCAGGATCCACTGCCGAGCCGCGACCGGAATAACTCACGGCGGCCCTGGGTGCGCCAACGAGAACCGTTGTCGGCCGGCGGCGCTCCCGCCTGGTCCTGAGCCGCGTACACCGCGGCGACGCCGATGGCCGCGGCCAACGCGCGAGGATCCATGCCCGACGCGGACGCTTCTTCAGGCATTACGCCGTTGGTTCCGGTGTTCACGTTGCGGTGCCCGTTGGATTTTGTGCCTTGATTTTGCAGCCGCCGCTCAAGAATGGTGGGCAGAGTCCCGGTGTGGTATCCGCCGGAATTGAACTCCGGGCTGACCAGCACGTCGCGCAACAGCGGGATGTTGGTTTTGACGCCTTCCAGCCGGAAGTCCGCCAGAGCGGAGTCCAGGGTGGCTATTGCCGCGTCCCGGTCGGGTCCCCAGGCCATCACCTTGGCAAGCAGCGGCTCGTAGTGTAGCGAAACCTCGTAACCGACGTAAAGGGCGGTATCAACGCGGACGTTGTCGCCTTCCGGCAGATGCACGTCAGTGACTACGCCGACGTTGGGAAGGCAGGTGTCCGGGTCCTCGGGATACACACGCGCTTCGATGGCATGGCCACTGGCGTGGATGTCACTCTGTCTGATGGTGAACGGCAATCCGGCGGCGGATTGCAGCTGAAGCTCGACGATGTCCCGTCCGGTCAGAAGCTCGGATACTCCGTGCTCCACCTGCAACCGCGGGTTCATTTCGAGGAAGTAGAAGTGACCGTCCGGGGTGACCAGGAACTCGACGGTTCCGGCGTTGGTGTATCCAACTTCCCGGCCCAACTGGCGCGACAACCGGCCGATCTGGCCTCGGACCTCCTCCGGCAGCTTGGCGGATGCCGGCGTCTCCTCGATGAGTTTTTGGTTACGCCGTTGAATGGAGCAGTCACGCTCGTGTAGATGGAGCACATTGCCGTATTGGTCGGCGATCAACTGCACCTCGATGTGGGACGCTCCCTGCAGGTAACGCTCATAAAAAAGACTGGAATCGGCAAAGGCGGCCTGGGCTGTTTTGCGGGTTCGCTCGATTATAGGCTCCAGTTCTTCCATGGAGTGGACCACGTGGATGCCAATGCCGCCACCGCCGGCGGTAGCCTTGACCATCATGGGAAAGCCCAGTTCCCATGCTTTGGAGATCGCCTCGTCGTCGCTGACGGGCTCCTCCGTGCCAGGCATAACCGGGAGGCCGGATTTTCGGGCGACGCGACGGGCGGAGAGCTTGTCGCCCATCTGGTTGAGCACCTCTTCGCCGGGGCCGATGAACGTCACGCCTTCCGTCTTGCAGCGCCGCGAAAGCTCGCTGTTCTCGGACAAGAAGCCGTAGCCCGGGTGGATCGCCTCGGCGCCGGTGGCGCGGCAAGCATCCAGAACGGCGTCCACGCTGAGGTAGGAGTCCTTAGCCGTCGCACCGCCAATACAGACGGACTGTTCGGCCATGCGAGTGTGCATAGCGCCGGAGTCGGCTTCGGAATATACGGCCACGGTCGCGATCCCCATGCGCTGGCACGTGCGGATGATTCGCGTGGCAATTTCGCCTCGATTCGCCACCAATACCTTGTTGAACATATATGCACCCCTGAAACACTCCCAACGCGCCTTGACGGCGCAGTCAGCCCGTTATTGCGAGCATTGAAGATTATTTGTGGCCGGCCCAATCGCGGGCTTCAGACCGATAAGACACTGCCAAGCAAATGCCGCCCGAATTTCTACGGCTGCCGGTTTATACGTCCGATCAAATGGTGCGGACTTTGCATAGGCTTTATATGACGGCCTTTTACGCTATCGGCAATAAACCAGTCAATACCCGTCTGAACCAGATTCAGGCGAATTTTGCAATTTCTAAAAATTCCTGAGACCTGACCCTGCGGTCCAGCCAGTATTGCAGCGTCGCGGCCAGGGTTTCTCGGACTTCGCGCTCCAGCGGCGGCGAAACCGCCAGCGCGGGCAACGCCCTGACTGATTCTGTACGGTGCAGCAGCCGCAGCAGTTTCAACGCCGACAACGATAAGGGTCGCACCACCACGTCGCTCGGGCCGCAATCGGCGCACAGCCCGCCCCCGGCGCCGACGGCGAACCGGTGTCGGTCGGGCTCCAACTCCGCCCCGCATTCCACGCAATTGTAGAGTTCGGGCATGAACCCGGAAAGCCGGAGGAGCTGCAGGTCGAAGTAGCGCAGGGCGAGATCGGCGTTCCCTGCCGTACCCAGTCCTTGTAGGGTCTGGACGGTGAGGTTGAACAGTTCGGCGTTGACGGCGGACAGGGCGCTGAAGCCGTCGACGAGTTCGGCGACGTACAGTCCGCGGGCCGTGTTTTCGTATCCGTTCTTGATGGCGGGGAAAGCGTCGACCACCTCGGCTTCGGTGACCTGATCCATGGAGCGACCACGGGCGATGGAAACCCGCACCAGGGTCAGCGGCTCGAGATGTCCCATCAACTTGCTGGTCAGGCGTTGGGCCCCCCGCGCCAGCAATTCCAGCTTCCCGTGCTCGCGGGTGTACATGACGGTGAGCAGGTCGGCCTCGCGCACCGGTGACCGGCGCAGGGTTACACCCAGGGCGCGGTAGGTTCGCGGCGCGGTCATTGCGTGCCCCGCCGTGTCATTCGACCGCGCTGCGGCCGGCCAACGCGCGGCTCAGCGTGGTTTCGTCCGCAAACTCCAGCGATCCCCCGACGGGCAGGCCACGAGCGAGACGAGTGATCCGGATACCGGCGCCGGCCAGCCTGCGGTTGATGAAGTCGGCGGTGGCGTCGCCTTCAAGCGTCGGGTTGGTGGCGACTATCAACTCCTGGAACGGGCTGTCCGATTCTCGGAGGCGCTCAAACAGTTGCGGAAGGTGGATGTCTTCCGGGCCAACTCCGTTGAGTGGCGACAGGACCCCGTGAAGCACGTGGTACAGCCCCCGGTAGGCACGGGTACGCTCCAGGGCCACCAGGTCGCGGCGTTCTTCCACCACGCAGATCTGGTCCTGGTTGCGCTGGGGATTGGAGCAGATTTCGCAGGGGGAGGCATCGGTGAGGTTGCGGCACTGGTCGCAGAACACCAGGCTGTCCCGGGCCTCCAGGATGGCGTCGGCCAGCGACCGGGCCTCTTCCCCCGGCAGACGGATCACGTGGTCGGCGATGCGCTGGGCGCTCTTGGGTCCGATGCCGGGCAATCGGTTGAGCTCGTCAATAAGCCGGCTGAGGGACCGCGCGGTCCCCGGATTGTACTCGCTGACCATGATGCAGGCGATTGATGTCGTTGCCGTTCTACCTCCGTCGTTCCTGGGAAAGCGGGAACCCAGGAAAATTAGTCCCGGCAGAACGTTGGCTTTATTCGGGCTTAATGAATTCCGGCCTTCGCCGGAATGACGGCTTTGGTCGGCAGGCCTTAAAACAGCCCGGGGATGTTCAGGCCGCCGGTTACGGCTCCCATCTTCTGGGCGGCGAGCTCCTGGGTGCGGTTGAAGGCGTCGTTGACGGCGGCGGCGACGAGGTCCTGGAGCAGGTCGATGTCTTCGGCTGCCTCGGGCTCAATTGCCACTTCGGTAACTTCCTGCTTGCCGGTCATGGTCACGCGCACGACGCCACCGCCGGCGGAACCCTCCACGCTCATCTCTTCGAGTTCCTGCTGGGCCTTGGCCAACCGGTTCTGCAGCTGCTGGGCCTGGCGCATCATCTTGCGGTTCATCATGGTAGGTACGGAGCCTCCTGCTGGTTTTCCTCGCCGGTCAGTTCTCTTCGATGGGACGCGCTCCCAGGCCGATGGCGGTGCGGTATAGAGGGCTGTCCTGCACTGAATTGCGCGCCGGGCGGTCGCCGTCACCGTTGGCGCCGGCCAGGGTGACCGTGAACGGGTGGCGTTCGCCGAAGCACTGTTCTATAGCCTGCTCAATGGTATCACGAACCCGCGGGTCGTTGAGTTCCTCCTGCATTCGATCCAGGTTGGCGGCGTTGGTAAAGGGCAGCACCAGGGTCGCCGAATCATCCGACAGGTGGACGCTGTTGGGCCGGCAGTCGCGCAGCAGTGCGCCAAGGTTGTACTTGCTGCCCTTTTCACGGGCCAGTTGCCTCACCGCCTGCTCCCAACGACCCTGCAGACTGTCCGGTGGCGCGGCGTTGCGGGGGCCAGTCGGCTGGTTGGCGGCGGGCTCTGCGGGCGCACGACGGGGCGGAGCGGTGGCCGGTGGCGGCTGCGATGTCCGGGGCGGGGGATCCCGGCGTGCAGGCTCCCGGGACGGCGCGCCGACTCGTGATGCCGGAGGTGGTTGCTGGACGGGCGCAGGGGGCGGCGCGGGTTCTGCCACATCCTTCCGGCAAATCTCAGCAGCCGCGATTTCCAGTGGCAGCGTGGACGGCGCGTCGTAGCGCAGGTTGGCCTCGCCCCAGACCCGAACCGCGCGCAATATCGTCGAGGCATCGTGCTTCTGCGCCTCGGTCCTGAGGCTGGCAAGGATGTCCGGCGGCAGGTCCAGAGTGTCGCCGGCGTCCCACGACAGCAGCAGTATAGAGCGGAGGATTTCCAGCGTCTGCCGGTGCAACTGGCGCGGCTCGCCGCCTTCCCAGACCACGTCGTTGATGGTTTCCAACGAACCGGAAGTGTCGCCGGCCAGCAGCTTCTGGGCCAGGATCAGGTAGGCGTCGCTGCGAACCAGGCCCAGGGCCTCTTCGACCTCGCTGAGGGTTATTTCCCTTTCGGCGGAAACCGCCAGTTGTTCCAGGATGTTCAGCGCGTCGCGCATGGAACCGCCGGCGTTGCGCGCCACCATGCGCAGGGCGTCGGGTTGTATCGCCACGCCCTCTTGATCGGTGATGTAGGCCAGGCGGTCGTAGATGGTCTGGCCGGGCAGGCGGCGGAAGTCGTAGCGCTGGCAACGCGATAGGATGGTGGGAAGGATGCGGTCGGCCTCGGTGGTGCAGAGGATGAAAATAACGTGCGCCGGCGGTTCTTCCAGGGTCTTGAGGAAGGCGTTGGAAGCCTCCCGGGTGAGCATGTGGGCTTCGTCGATGATGTAGACCTTGCGCCGGTTCTGGGCCGGCTGGAAATGGACCTTGTCGCGGATTTCCCGGATCTCTTCAACGCCGCGATTGCTGGCCGCGTCCAGCTCGATGATGTCCAGGTTGCGGCCCTCGTTAATGGACACGCAGATGGCGCACCGTTCACAGGGGTCGCCGTCCTGCGGGTCCAGGCAATTGACGGCCTTGGACAGGACGCGGGCGGTGGTGGTCTTGCCGCTGCCGCGGGTGCCGCAGAATAGGTAGCTGTGGCTGACCCGTCCCTGCATGACAGCCTGGCGTAGCGTGTTGCCTACGTGCTCTTGGCCGGCAAGATCAGAGAAGGTGCCCGGCCGCCATTTGCGGTAATAAACTTGGGAGGAGGTGGTCATGAGCGTGCCACAAATGCGCGTTGACGGATGCCGGCCAACTATAACGTCAACGGCCCCGCCGATGCCATAGCGGGGCCGTCAGCAGTTACGCCGGCTTTGGCGCGCCGGCCGTTGACCTAATCGGCGGCAGTCTCCGACTCGGCGGCTTGAGCCAACTCTTCCGGCGGCGTCAGTTTGAGGTTGAGAAATTGGACGCGGCGGGCTTTGCTCCAGTCCACGTAGTCAGTTGAGTCGTGGCTCCCCCACCAAGCGCGCTCTTCGTCTTCGGTTTCGAAATAAGGGATGGGTTTAAACTCCTTCTTGGACATATCTCATCTCCACGATGCGATCACAATCCCATTATAAATGCAAAACCCACGGGGATGGCGGAGCCTATCGGGCCGCATTGACACCCGCCGGGCCCCTGCTTAGACTCACGGCGACGCGAAAGCACCATGCCAGGAGACATCGGCCATGCCCGACCTAACCGACCTTTTCCACCAGGTTGACCAAGCCGAAAATGACATCATCGCTCTGGAACAGGCGCTGGTGCGCATCCCGTCGGTAAACACCGGGTTCATGCCTACGGGCGACGAGACGCCGGTGTGCGAACTGGCGCGAGACTTCCTGGCGGAAGACGGCATAGAGTCGGAGATACTGGAGTCGGCTCCGAACCGGGGCAACCTGATAGCGCGCCTGGAGGGACGTTCCGGCAACGCGGGCCTCATGTTCATGTCCCACACCGACGTGGTCCCGGTGGAGGACGAGTCCAAGTGGCGGTTTCCGCCATTCAGCGCAACCATCGCGGATGGCCGGGTGTTCGGACGGGGCGCATCGGACTGCAAAGGGCTGCTCACGGCCCAGCTGATGGCGGTCCGCATCCTGAAGCGCAACGGCATCGAGCTGGAGGACGGGCTGATCGTGGCCGCCGGAGCGGACGAGGAACATGGCGGCAGGTACGGGTTCGGCTGGCTGGCCGACAACTATCCGGAAAAGCTGGCGGCTCCATTCGCCGTCAACGAGGGCGGCGGTACGCCCATCGAGGCGGCCGGCGCGTTGACCTATGTGTTGGGCGTGGGCGAAAAGGGCCGCTTGCAGGTCGAGATCGACGTGAAGGGGACCAGCTCCCACGCATCGGTTCCATGGCAGGGCACCAACGCCCTGTACCGGCTGAGCCGCGCGCTATCTTCCATCGAAGGATTTGAAGCCGACCGGGATACTTCCGGCGCCATCTTCGACCACCTCTCGACCTTTGCTATCGAGCACGCGCCATCGGCGGAGAACGTGGACGAAATCATCGCTGAAATCGAGCCGGACAACCCGCGCTTTGCGTCCATGCTGCGCGCCCTTTCACGCATGACCCTGACCCCCACGATGGTTCGGGGCGGCATCAAATCCAACAGCGTGCCGGAGTCGATTCGCCTGACCTGCGACGTGCGTACGCTGCCCCACCAGGACGATGACTACGTGCGGCAGCAGTTGGATGAGGTGTTGGCCGATGTTCCCGGGGTGTCCTACGAAATCGACTATATGGCGCGCCCCAACTCTTCGCCCTTCGAATCGCCGCTGTCCGACAGCATCCGGCGCGTCACCGGTCAGGCCCTGCAGCGGGACAACATCCAGTGGGTGCCGGCGATCAGCAACGGGTTTACCGACTCGCGGTTCACCCGGCCACTGGGCACGGTGACGTACGGATTTTCCGGCTCCCATCCCGACGACGACCCGATGCTCAACTACACCCACGGCACCAACGAATCGGTTGGCATCAAGAGCCTGGTGAGCGGCACTAAAATCATGCTGGGCCTCGCGTGCGACATGCTGGCGGTGAAATAGCATGGGGCGTGACAACCTCCGCGTCGACTACGACGGACAGGTTGCGCTGGTTACCCTGGCGCGGCCCGAGAAGCTGAACGCCATCGACCGGCACCTGCACCATGAGATGATGGCCGCGTGCGCGGAACTGAGGGACGACGACGGCGTGCGGGTGGTCATCTTCACGGGCGAGGGCCGCGGGTTCTGCTCCGGCGCAGATCTGACTGGCGCCAGTCCCAACGATGAGCACGCCAGCCGTGGCGAGCGCCTGGACGAGTACAACTGGGTTGGTCGCCAGGCCTTGATGGTGTACCGGGACCTGAACAAGCCGACCATCGCCGCGGTGAACGGCGTTGCCGCCGGCGCCGGCATGGGTCTGGCGCTGGCCTGCGACATGCGGGTCGGGTGCGAGAACGCCCGCTTCAAGACGGTGTTCATCGAGCGCAGCCTGAGCCCGGACTCGGGATTGTCCTACTTCCTCCCCCGAATCGTTGGGGTGAGTCGCGCCTTCGACCTGGTGTTCACCAGCAGAACGGTAGACGCTGAGGAGGCGTTCCGGCTCGGGCTGCTGGACCGGCTGACCACGTCGGAGAACCTGTTGGGCGAGGCAATGGAGCTGGCGAAGCAGATCGCCATGTGGCCCCCGGTGGCGATGCAAATGTCGAAACGGGCGATGCAGCGCAGCCTGGACACCACGCTGGAGGACCAACTCGAATACGAGACCCACAGCATAGTCTTCGCCCGGCGCGCGCCGCACGACGTGGAGGAAGCGGCGGCATCCTTCCGCGAGCGACGACCGCCCGTTTTCACGGGGGAATGAACAACGGACCACCAGCCAAGGAGACGCAAGATGGCGGCAGTAGACTGGGGAAACATCTACAAGGAACTGGGAGCGGTGCCGGTCATCAACGCCACCGGCAGCGTAACCATGCTGGGCGGTTCCACTCCGATCCCGGAAGTGCGAGAGGCGATGGCGGCGGCTGACGGCGCGTACATTCCACTGATGGAGTTGCAGGAGGCTGCGGGGGCGGCCATTGCCCGCATGACCAACGTGCCCGCGGCTTACATAACGTCGGGCGCGGGTTCGGCTTTGATGCTCGCCACCGCGGCGGCCATGGCCGGCGACGACGACGACCGGATCCAGCAGCTGCCCAACACTGAGGGCATGAAGAACGAGATTCTCATCCAGACGCGGCAGAGGTACTGGTACGACCGCTGCCTGGAGTTGGCCGGCGCCAGGCTGGTCATGTTCGGCTCGGAGGAGCGGACCACTCGCGAGGATCTGGAAAACGCCATCGGACCCAACACGGTGGCCGTGCACTACTACGCCGTGGAGCAGGAGCACGATCCCCACGCGCTGTCGCTGGAAGACACCATCGACATCGCCCACGCCCACGACGTGCTGGTCACGGTGGACGCGGCGGGCCAGATCTATCCCCTGGAAAACTTCGGCAAGTACGTGCGCATGGGCGCTGACTTCCAGTGCATCGCCGCCAAGTACATGGGCGCGCCACAATCCACCGGGCTGGCGCTAGGTTCCGAGGAGATGATACGGAAGATCGGGCTCCAGGCCTTTGCCAGCTATGAGGGCCGGCGAGTGCGGGGGGTAGGCCGGCCCCAGAAGGTGGACCGGCAGGAGATGATGGGCGCGGTGGCGGCGGTTCAGGTGTGGATGACGACGAACCATGAGGATCGGCTGGCGGACGCGGAAAGGCGGACCCGGGTCATCCTCGGCGCATTGGAAGGGGTCCCGGGACTGAAGGCTGAGATGATCGACAACGTCATCGGCCACCAACCCTACGGGCTCACGATACGGGTGGACCAATCGGTTGCGGGCTTTGACATCTACGAGTTGCGGGACCGGCTCAAGGAAGGTGATCCACCCATCTGGACCCGGGTGCGCGACGGCGAGGACTTTATCATCATCCACATGTTCGGCCTCAACCCCGGTGAAGACCAAATCGTCGGGGAGCGAATAGCGGCCCTGTTCAGCAAGTAAGCGCACGACGAGAAACCAATGCCCTCCTATTCTGTAGCTGTTGATGTCGGTGGCACGTTCACCGACATCGTTCTGTGTAACACCGCGTCCAACGCCCAGTGGGTGCACAAGACTCCGTCCACGCCCAGCGACCCATCGGTTGGGTTCATGACGGGGTTGACCGAAATCCTGGCGACCAACGGGGTCGATGCGAGTGATGTGGGCCACATTTTCCACGGCACCACCATCGCCACCAATTCGGTGCTGGAAAACCGGGGAGCCCCGGTTGGCTTGCTGGTAACCGAGGGGTTCCGGTACGTCCTGGAAATCGCGCGGCACGGCACGCCCCGCCTGGCCAACCCCAACTCCTGGGTTAAGCCCCAGCGTCCCGTGCGCCCCCGGGACTGCCTGGAGGTGAACGAACGGACGGGGTTCGATGGCGAGATCCTCGCGCCGATGGACGAGGAGGCAGTGCGGAAGGCTGCCCGGCATTTTGCGCGCGAGGGCGTGGCTGCCGTCGCGGTGGCCTTCCTGCATTCCTATGCCAACCCGGCCCACGAGCGGCGGGCGCGGGAGATACTGCGGGAGGAACTGCCGGGGGTAGCCGTCTCCTTGTCTTCTGAAGTCCTGCCCGTGTACCGGGAATACGAGCGGGCCATCACCACCGTGCTGAACGCCTACGTGACGCCGCGGGTGAGCACCTACATCAAGAACTTGCAGAACTCGCTGCGCGCGTTTGGAAGCTCGGCGTCGCTGTCGATCATGAAATCCAACGGCGGCATCATCGGCGCGGACACTGCGGTGCAGCAGCCGGTTTACACTGCGCTGTCCGGGCCCGCGGCCGGCGTGATGGCGACCCTCCAAATCGCCGAAGTCACCGGAATCGAAAACTGCATATCCTTTGACATGGGCGGCACCAGCACCGACGTTTCGCTGGTGCAGGGCCGGCAGCCGGGCCTGACGCTGAACGGCCGGCTGGGGGACTGGCCGGTGCAGCTGCCCATGCTGGACATCGCCACTATCGGCTGCGGAGGCGGCAGCATCGCTGAGGTCTCGCCCTACGGCAGCCTGACGGTTGGTCCCGCCAGCGCCGGCGCGGACCCGGGACCGGCCTGCTACGGCCGGGGATCGAACCTGCCCACCGTCACGGATGCGAACCTGGCGCTGGGCCGCGTGAGTTCCAGCATCGCCGGCGGGCAGCTGACGCTCGATGTCGACGCTGCGAGCAACGCCATCTGCGAGGCGGTGGCGTCACCGCTGGGCATGGATTTGGCCGCCGCGGCCAGTGGCATCCTGCAAATCGCCAACAACGCCATGGTGGGCGGCATCCGCAACATCAGCGTGGAGCGCGGCTACGACCCCAGGGAGTTTGCGCTGGTAGCCTACGGCGGGGCCGGACCGATGCACGCCATCGAGGTTGCAAACCTGCTGGGCGTGACCACCGTGGTGGTTCCGCCGCACCCGGGCATCGCGTCGGCCTACGGGTTGCTGGTGGCGGAGTTCAAGAACGACTACGCCCGGACGTCGCTGCAACAGCCGCCGGATTATGATCTCCGGGGCATGGCGGCGATTTTTGACGGGCTCGAACGAGAGGCACAGGAGTGGCTGGAAACGGAAGGAGTCGCCGGCTCGGACCGGCTGCTGGTCTGGTCAGCCGATCTGCGCTACGAGCACCAGGGCTCGGAGCTGACCATTCCGTATGGCGGGACGCGGATCAACCGGAGCGGGCTGGAGGCGATGATCGAGGAGTTCCACCGTCGTCATTCCCAGCTGTACGGGTTTTCGCTGGACCAGTCGGTGGAGATCGTCACGCTGCGGGTCACGGCGTCGGGGCACCTGGGCGACGTGGCCATGCCGACGCTGCCGGCAGGCGCGAACGATCCGGCCGATGCCGTGGTTGACCGGCGCCGGGTGTACTTCGATGAGTCGCGGGATTTCGTTGAGTGCCCCATCTACCGCAGGGAGCGACTGAGCCCGGAGGCTCGCATCGTTGGGCCGGCCATTTTGGAGGGCATGGACTCGACGGTGGTGATCAACCCGGGCTGGGAATCCCGCATTGACCGATACGGCAACTGCATCATGCGCGCCAGCGGAGAGTGAGATGACAATCAGCAAACCGCGCACCGAAACCCGCTCGCGACAGGATGAACCCGCCCGTCCGGTGGATCCCGTCACGCGGCAGTTGATTCGCGGCTCGCTGCGGGCTGCCCGGCTGGAGTGCGAGCTGATTATCGAGCGCACGGCCATGTCAGCGTTCATTCGCGAAAAGAAGGACTACACCGTGAGCTTCCTGGACGCCGGCGGCCGGGAGATCTACGGCGATACCATGGGCAGCGACATCCTGGGCTGCGTTTGGGACTACTACCCGGTGGAGGCCATGCGGCCCGGCGACCTCTACTGGTACAACGACCCGTACCTGTCCCAGGGCAGCATCACCCACACGCCGGACATGGTGTTCATCGCTCCGGTGTTTTTCAAGGGCGAGGTGGTGGCCTACTGCCATTCCTTCGCGCATTTCTGGGATCTGGGCGGGTCGCGGCCCGGCAGCATCGGGCCGGCGAACACGGAGATCTTCCACGATGGCACCCTGGTGCCGCCGATCAAGATCATCGACGCCGGCAGGCTGAACGACGAGGCATACCGCATCATCCTGCGCAACTCCAGATATCCCGACCTGCTGGAGGGCGACTCGCGGGCGCTGATGTCGGCCGCCAATCGCGCGCAGGAGCGGCTGCTGGAGATGTTCGAGCGCTTCGGGCGCGACACCATGCTGGCCGCCATTGCTGAGGACCAGGCGGACACCGGGCGGCTGGTGCGAGACAAGACGCTGGAGATGATCCCGGAGGGCGAGTATTCCGTGCGCGACTACATGGATCACGCCGGGGTTAGCGAGCATTGGCACTCGTTCCATCTCAAGCTGATCCGCCGGGGCGACGAGATCCTGCTGGACGCCACCGACAGCGATGACCAGGCCGACGGCTCCATCAATTTCATCGCCAGCGACGGCGCGCTCAAAGCCTACTTCGGCCAGTATTTCCACCAGTTTGACACGTCGCTAATGGCTAACCACGGGCTGCTGGCCGGCATCGACGACGTGCAGTTGCGGGAGGGCAGCATCCTGCGGCCGGAATGGCCGGCGGCGTTGGGTTGCCGCGCCCACACTTTCACCAAGCTCAAGAGCGCCGTGCGTGCGGTGGTCGCCCAGGCCACGGAGGGCAAGGTCATGGCGGCAGCGGCGGTTTACGTGATCGCCTACTGGCGGATGAAGGAAACCGGGACGGGGAACTGGCTCCTGTGCACCGATGGCATCGCGGTGGGGCATGGGGCGCGCCCGTTCGGCGACGGGCTGGACGCGATTTACCAGCGGCACAACGAGAACTACCCCGGCGAATTCATGGAAATGGAGTACCCGCTGCGATTGGAACGGTACGCCATCGCCACCGATTCGGGAGGTCCGGGCAAGTACCGGGGCGGCTGCGGCGTCGTCCGAGACGTGCGGCTGCTAGCCGACGAAGGCACCTTCGGCCTGCGTGTGGAGAACAACCGGTTCCCGGCCTGGGGTGTGGCCGGGGGCAAGGGCGGTGGGTTGTCGCGGGTGATACTGAACCCGGGGACGCCCGACGAACGGGAGATACGGGCTTTCTCCGACGACAACCACTGGAAAAGCGGCGACCTGGTTCGGATCTGCACGGCCGGCGGTGGCGGCTGGGGCGACCCCCTGGAGCGGGAGGCCGGGTTGGTGCTGGACGACGTGAAGGACGGTTTCGTGTCACCGCAAGCGGCGCTGAATGACTACGGCGTGGTTATCGACGAGGATGGCCAAGCCGTCGACGTGACAGCCACAGCCGCCAAGCGAGAAGAAATGCGGGCCGGCCGGGGCAAGACCGGGCTGTTCCACCGCTTCGGTTACTTCGATTCGGAGGCCGAAGAACTGGAATGGGTCAACCGGAACATTCCGCGGTGACCCTGGCTCCAAAACCTGTTGGCAAACTGAAAATCAAACCGTCGTTCCTGCGAAAGCAGGGACCCAGAAAAGCTGCGGCGATAGGAACGTTGGGCGGATTGTACGCTCACTGGATTCCGGCTTTCGCCGGAATGACGGCATTTGTCAACAGACCCCACGACCGGGCCTCCGTGATCTACCGCCGGGACGCACGGGGCGGGTCCTCAGAGTAGTCCCACGAGCGGACGCGTACCGGGGTTACCCTGATGTACGCCGCGCCCGGTCGAGGCTCGGTGGGCAGGTCGTCCTCAGCGACGCCGCGAAGCCGGGCCGCTTCCCGGGAGTAGTGCAGGATCTGGTCGGGTTCGGTGTGGACGGTCGCCGTGCCCTGAACCATCAACCCCTTGATGTCCGCCATGGTGCTTCCGGATTCCAGGAGCAGGCTGACGTTGGGGTTGTGGCCGATGTTGCGCAGCTTGAGCGTGTGGGCCCGCACTCCCATCAGGATTTCGTCGCCGAGGCGGAAGTAGCCCAGGGGCACCGTGTGCGGGAACCCGTCCGGCCCCAGGGTGGTCAGGACGATCCAGCCGGGCTTGCTGTCGAGAAACTCGTGCGCTTCCTGGGTGGTCAATGGGCGAGGCATGATTTTTCACTCCTGGGGCGGATAACGCATTGCGCCGGCCGCTATCTGCCTGGGCCGACTGGGTTTCAGATGCGTGCATTGTGGCATCCCAGACCCGGCGTCGCAATTTGGATGCCATGCCGGTACTCGGAGCCAATGCCGGGCGCTGACGATAGCCGGGCGGCGATGCAGGTCTGGTATATTCGTGCTCACAAAATGGAGTTATTTCCCGCGCAAGGAGGACTGACATGGCCGGCACCAAGAGGATTTACGTGGGAATGCACGACGGGGTGTGCGCCGTCACTAGCAACGACGGCGGCAAGACCTGGAAGCAGGGGCCGGTTACGGCCCTGGCCCACGCAGCGGCGCGTCTCAGCGCGAGTGCGGTGGAACCGTCCCGAGCGTACCTGGCCGCGTATGAGGCTGGGGTGTACCGGACGGACGACGGCGGTATGACCTGGCAACACCTGGGTTCGTATCCGACTGATTACGCTCACAGCGTGCTGGCCCATCCCGATGACGCTGACTCCGTGTACGTGGGCAGCGAGCCGGCGGAGATCTGGCGCTCGGCGGACTGTGGGGCAACTTGGGACGAGTTCGACTCGTTCCGAGCGGTTCCGGAGGCGGCCCAGTGGGGTTTTCATGCGCCGACGCGAGATTCCCACGTGCGCGACCTGCGGGCGGCGCCCGGCGCGTCGAGCCGGCTTTACGCCGGCATCGAGGTGGGCGGGATGGTGCGCTCCGGAGATGGCGGGTCCAGCTGGAAGCAACTGGACGGGCTCAATGACGACATCCACTGCGTCAACCTGAGCGCGAACCGGTCCGACCGCGTCTACGTGGCCACGGCGGTAGCGCCCTACCGTTCCGACGACGGCGGCGAGACCTGGGAGATGATCAACGACGGCCTGGATCGCCGCTACACGCTGCACATCTCGGCGGCGCCCGACGATGCTGATCTGGTGCTGGTGACCGTTTCCGAAAACGCGCGCCGGAGCAATCCCAAGTTCTATCGGTCAGCCGATGCCGGTCGAACCTGGGATCTGGTGCAGGGCGTGGGCGAGGGCGAAAACCCGTCGGACATGATGGTGGCTTTCGAGTGGGACCCGCAGGAGCCGAACACGGTTTACGGTGGGACGGACGGTGGCAAGCTGTACCGCAGCAACGACCGAGGCGTTACTTGGGAAGCGCTGCCCATTGAGACAGGCACCGTGGCGGTCGGCGCGCTGGCGGTGACCAGCGAATAATTCGGCGGCTGACTCGGGCCGTGTTATCATCGGCCAGACAATCCCCACGACACTGGAGCCGGAGGTGTGATCATGCCGCCAAGTGGCAACGAATGGCTGGCCCTGACGACGGAACCGATACTGGAACCCGAGCTCCCCATCTGCGACCCGCATCACCACTTCTGGGTACAGCGCCCGGAGCCGGTGGACTACCAGCAATACCTGCTGCCGGACCTGGCAGCGGACATCAACAGCGGACACAACGTGCGATCCACCGTGTTCGTGGAGGCCCGTTCCGAATACCGAACCGAGGGGCCTGAAGAATACCGCTCCGTGGGTGAGGTCGAGTTCGTCCAGGGCATCGCAGACGAGAGCGCGACCGGCGCCCATGGTGAAGGCAGGGCTGCGGCGGCGATCATCGGTCGGGCCGACCTGAAGATGGGCGACGGCGTCCGGCCGGTCTTGGAAGCGCTGCAGGCGGCGAGCCCTAATCGCTTCCGGGGGATCCGGCACTCGGTGGGCTGGGACCCCCATCCGGACGTCGAAAACCGGGAGGTTGAGGGCCTGCTGCAACGAGACGACTACCTGGCCGGGGCGCGGGTCCTGCAAGACATGGGTCTGATCCTCGAGACGTCGGTCTATTTCCCCCAGCTGCCGGAACTGGCCGATTTTGCTCGTCGGGTCCCGGACCTGCCCATCGTGCTGAACCACATCGGCGGCATGATGCGCACCGGCCCCTACGCCAACCGGGACGGCGAGGTGATTCCTGAATGGCGCAGCGGGATTGAAGCGGTCGGTGCCGTGCCGAACATAATCATGAAACTGGGCGGTATCGGGATGCCGCGGATCGGGTTCGACTGGCACACGCGGGAAACTCCCGTGGGTTCCGAGGAAATTGCGGACTCAGTGGGAGACTGGATGCGGCACTGCCTCGACCAGTTCGGTCCGGATCGCTGCATGTTCGAAAGCAACTTCCCGGTGGACAAGGTGTCCTTCTCGTACCACGTGATGTACAACGGCTTCAAGCGGTTGTCGCAGGGGTACTCCGAGTCGGAGCGCGCGGCGGCGTTCCATGACACCGCGGTGCGGGTGTACCGGATAGCGGCGTAGGAATGGCGACCGCGCTTGACCACTGATAGCAGGGGCGTCCACCATGGGCGCCCCGACTCAAGACACAAAGGAGGCTTGCCATGGAGCCCTTTGAGATTGCCATAAGCGACGACGTGCTGGAGGACCTGCGGCGCCGGCTGAAACACACCCGCTGGCCGGACGAGATGCCCGGGACGGGTTGGGAGTACGGCTCCAATCTCGATTACATCAAGGAACTTATCGAGTATTGGCGCACGGACTTCGACTGGCGCGCGCAGGAAAAGAAGCTCAACGCGTTCCATCACTTCAAAACCAAGGTTGACGGGTTGAGCATCCACTTCATCAAAGAAAACGGCACCGGCCCCAATCCGATGCCGCTGGTGATCACCCACGGCTGGCCCAGCACGTTCTTCGAGATGACCAAGATTATTCCGCTGCTGGCAGATCCCGGTGGACACGGTGGCGATCCGGCCGACTCTTTTGACGTGATCGCGCCGTCCCTGCCCGGCTTCGGGTTCTCGCAGGCGTCCCAGGAGCCGGGGATGCAGGTGCAGAAGGTGGCCGACCTGTGGGCAAAGCTGATGACCGAGAACCTGGGGTATCCCAAGTTCGCGGCCCAGGGTGGAGACATCGGCGCGGGGGTCACCTCGCGGCTGGGATACGCCCATTCCGACAAGATGATCGGCGTGCACCTGACTTCGATAACACGCCCAACGCCCTACTTGGGGCCGGGCTCGCGGCCGCTCACCGAGGCGGAACAGGCGCACTCAGATCAGCGCGAGCGATGGCAGCAGAGCGAGGGCGGATACAGCCACATCCAGGGCACCAAGCCGCAAACGCTGTCCTACGGGCTTAACGATTCACCGGCCGGTCTGGCGGCGTGGATCGTGGAGAAGTACCGCACCTGGAGCGACTGCAATGGCGACGTTGAAAGCACTTACACCAAGGACGAGTTGCTGACCACGGTGACCATCTACTGGGTTACGCAGACCATCGGGTCATCGGTGCGGATGTACAAAGAGAACCAGAGTTCAGTGTGGGAGATGGAGCAGGACGAAAGGGTTCCGACGCCAGCGGGGATGGCGATGTTCCCGCAGGAGATCGCCAAGCCGCCGCGCGAATGGGCGGAGCGTTCTTGGGATGTCCTCCGGTGGACGCAGATGCCCCGGGGCGGCCACTTTGCCGCACTCGAAGAGCCGGAACTGCTGGCCCACGAGGTGCGGGAGTTCTTCAAACCGTTCCGCATTTGATCGGGCGAACCCGCATCTACGGCAAGACAGGGGCGAATGATTATTCGCCCCTGCTTATTTGTCGGGTTCAGCGGGTCAGGAACTTGATGATCTTAGGGTTGACCTCTTCGGGCCGTTCCTGGTGCATGAAGTGGCCGGTGCCGGGGATGATGACCTTCTCCAGGCCGCCGGAGAAGTAAGTGTACATGCCCGAGCTGAGAAAGGACTCCAGGCGCTTGGGTCGGTCTCGGGTGCCGTGGAGGGCGAGGGTGGGAACGCGAATGGGACCGGCCTGGATGATCGCCTGGTCGGCGCGCACCTGGTCGTCCACCTGTGAGGCGTCGTAGCGGGCGCGATAGTACCCAAGGGCAGCCTGGACGACGCCGGGTTGGCGGAACGTCGACCGGATGCTCTCCAGATACTCGGCGGGGATGTCCCATTCCGGTGAGGCCCAGCGCCACCATTCCTCCACGAAGGCGTAGTCGTTGTGGGCCACCGCTTCCTCCGCGTCGGGGCGTTGGAAGAAGAACCCGTGCCAGGTGCCCTGCAAGTACTGGAAGTCCAGGCTGAGCTCGCGGTCGACGCGACCGGAGGCGATGGTCACCAGCTTGATGACCCTTTCGGGTGCCAGTGCGGTGGCTCCGACCACGGCGCCGGCTCCCCAGTCGTTGCCGATCAGATAGGCGCGATCGGTCCCCAGCGCGCCAATGAGTTCAACCGCGTCCCTAGCCATCAGGGCCGAGTGGTAACGTCCGTCAGCCGGGGCTTCGGTGGGAGCGTAGCCCCGCATGAACGGAGCCACGGCGCGGAATCCCGCGGTCGCCAGGTCGGGCAGAAGGTGCCTGAAGGACCAGGCGTGGTCCGGAAACCCGTGGAGGCAGATGGCCAGGGGGCCCTCGCCCATCTCGAGGTAGTGGAAATTGATGCCGTTGGCGCGAACGCTGCCAGTGTTGAAGTCAGCCATGACGCGTCTCCAGTTGATTAGAATTCATGGATGCGTGGAAGTACTTCGCGGCCGAAGAGTTTGATTTCGGCCATGACGTCCTTGTGGTTGAGACCGGGTTGCTGGAAGGCCAGATCTACGACGCCCACGCCGCATCGCTCGTGGTAGGCGCGGAGTTGTTCGACCACGGTGTCGGGACTGCCTACGAAGTTGATCTGGGTTCGCACGGCGCCACCTGACGGCGGGTCGGACGCCGGGGGTTCGGGAGCCGTGGTCGGTCGGCCGGCGCGGGCCGCCTGCACGGCCTGAGCCAGGGAGCGGCCGATGTTCATTCCACGCCCGCCGCCGGCGGCGTGCACGCGCTCGCGCAGAGCGTTGGCCTTCTCATCGGTCTCGGCCAAGCAGATGCCGCCGCGATATACAATGTCCTCCGGTTCAGGTTGCCAGCCGGCCTCGTCGGACCAGCGACGGTAATCATCGACCACGGCAGCCATATCCTCGGGGTGTTCGTAGGAAACGCCCAGACCGAGGTGGCGGGACGCGGCGAACTGGACGGTATCGGCGCTGCGGGTCGCCACTATCAGCGGCGGCAGCGGACGCTGCACCGGCCACGGCCAAACGGACACCGTGCGGTACTGATAGTAACGACCCTCCCAGGAGAAGGGCTCCGGCTCGGTGAGGGCCTTGAGGACAAGGTCCATGGCCTCGATCAGCCGGCCGCGGCCCTCGGACGGGTTGAGGTCGTAAACCTGGTCCTCGCTGGGAGTGCCGCGCATGAACGCGGCCACCAGCCGGCCGCCGGTGAGATTGTCCAGCATGCCGATTTCCTCGGCGACGCGAACCGGGTTGTTGATGGGAAGCAACTGGCCCAGCAGGGCGATCTTTGCCGTGCGGCAACGCTCGGCGACGGCGGCTGCCATCACCGCGGGGTTGGGCGTGGTGCGGTTTCCCGAGTAGTGGTGCTCAGAAAGGCTGATCCAGTCGAATCCAAGGTCTTCGGCTAGCTCGCACTCCTCCATCCCTTCCTGGTAGGAACGGAGAGAGACCTCCGGGTCGTGAAACGCCGGCGGAACGGGCCAACCGGCCGGGAACCGGTCACGCTCGGCATAGCCCATGCAGCCGAAATATGATGCTTTCACGTCATTCCTATGGCCAGTGTTGGAAGTGTGCTCGAATGGCGCGATGTTAGGGGGGCGCATCGGGGTTGTCAACGCGGAGCGGATCGTGCTTGCCCGCTTTGTCATTGCGAGGAGCGGAGCGACGTGGCAATCCCGTTGACATAGCGACAGGCCCTGGCCGCAACGAGATTGCCGCGCTGCGCTCGCGATGACGATCGGCATGGAGCCGTTTGCTTGACCGAGTACCGGGCAAGGCTATACTGTCGCCATTGTGCGGAGGAACGCGGCCGCTAAAGGGCAGGATGTGCCCGCTCCCCCAACTCGGATCGAAGACGTCGCCGCAGTTCCCTCATTTACCCCTTTTCTTACCCGGCAGGACATTACATAATCAGGAGAGGCATCATGCAGACCAGAGAGATGACCGCCAGCGCGTCGCGTTTGATGGTCGAACAGATGGTGGCGTCGGGCGTCAAGTACGTTTTCAACAACTCGGGGTCGCGCGAGGCGCTGTTCTTCAACGAGCTGCACGCGCGTTCGGACATCCACGGCGTCCTTGGCCTGCACGAGGGCGCGGTGACGGCCATGGCCGGCGGATACACCCAGGCGAACCTCGCTCCTGGTGTGATGGTGGTGCACCTGGGGGCCGGCCTGGCGCAGGCGATGGGACAATTGATCAACATCTGGACGGGCAGCCTGCCGGTGGTGGTGATCACATTCGCGGGGGACACCGGCAGCTTCGCCGGCAAGATCAGCCTGGACGTGAGCCACAATGCCGGCCCGACGGCGATTGCCGCGCCGATGATGAAGGCGAACTGGACCGTGATCGAACCCGAGGGCCTGCCCGCCGCATTGGAGCGGGCATTGAGGGTGGCGATGACGCCGCCGGTGGGTCCGGTGCACCTGGCAGTGTATGACCGGCTGCTGGGGCCGACCGAATACACGGCGAACATCATCGACGGGCAGCTTCCGGAGATTCATGCGGGCTACCCGTCGGATGCCGACATCGACGCGGTAGCGCGGGCGCTGCGGGACGCCAAGCGTCCGCTGATGTACGTGGGCGACGGGGTGTGGAAGAGCGGCGCCATTGCCGAGGTCACCGCCTTGGCAGAGCGCTTTGGCGTGCCGGTGGTGGGAGATCCGCGCGCGGTCTCGATCAAGCACCCGCTGCATGCCGGTGGCCGGAGGTTGGAGCAGGCGCCCGACATCGATCCCGACCTGATCCTGTGCATCGGCGTTACCCACAACGGCGCCGGCAACGCCAGCGATTACACCGCGTTTTTCGACGCCGAGCGGACCATCGCCATCGGCGCGGACGCCGAGAACCTGGAAAACATTCCGGGTCTGGACCTGGCGGTGCTGGCGGACGAGAAGCGGGCGGCACAGGCGCTGCTGGATGCCACGGATGGTTCGTCGGACGATTTGTCCGACCGCCGCAGCCGGGCTCGGGAAGAAGTGGCAGCGCTGCGGGCGCAGCGTCGGGACGCTGCGTGGCGAGTACCGTCTGAAGATGGCAAGGTTCGGCCGGTGGCCTTGGGCGACGCCCTGGACCAGGCCCTGGAGAGCCGCGGCGGCGGGCTGGTGACCATCGAGCAGTTCGCCGTGGCACAGGACATCCTCGCCAACAACGGTGATGCCGGCAATAACCAGTACATCCGCCCAGCCGGCGGGTCGGAAGGATACGGCGTGGGCATGGCGATTGGGGCCAAGCTGGGCGCGCCGGACACGCCGGTGGTCGGCCTGGTGGGCGACGGGTCGCTGTACTACTCGGACCACGCGCTGTGGACGGCGGCCAGCCACGGTGTGCCGGTGCTTTACGTAATCTCCAACAATGGCGCCTACGGAATCGTCGCCAGTTCCTTCGCCAATGCCAATGCCAACATGCGCGACACTGGAGAATACCGTGGCGTGGTGCTGGACGGCATCGACCCGGTGAAGCTGGCCGAAGGGTTCGGCGTAGAGGCGATGGACGCAACCGACGAGGCCACCATCGGCGATGCCATCGAGCACGGGCTGGGGGTTGTCGAGCGGGAGAAACGGCCGTTCCTGCTGAACGTTCACCTGCCGCTGGGCCTGCCGGAAGGCGGGAGGCCCGGTGAGATTTACAACATGAGCGCCGAGCTCGGCTAACCAGTAATGATGGGCGGGAAATTTCCCGCCCATCGGCTTTGGGTCTGGTACGGTGCGGGAGCCGAGTGCGCTAGAATAGGCACAATAGGCAAGGTATTTGAGTGATCAGAGCAGGTTGGGGTTATGCCGCACAATTTCTGGATGATCAATTGCAACGAGGAAAACTATAACGTTACGCGACGAATGGGGTTCACCGGGCAGGGGCTGAAGGCGGAATACCGGCGCAAGGTGCAACGGGTGGAACCGGGCGACCGGGTCATTTATTACGTGACTGGGTCTCGGGTGTTCACGGCGACGGCCACCGTGACCCAGGGGTATGAAGAGGTCGGATCGAGCCCGTGGATCAAAGAGGGCAAGGCCGTGTGGCCCTACCGCATCGGGATCAAGCCGGACGTCATCTTGGAGACCGAGCAATACATCGAGGCCGGGTTGATTGCCTACCGGCTGGAATACGTGCGGAAATGGGCGCCGGAAGACTGGTACATGGCGTTCCAGGGCAACCTTCATCTGCTCTCCAAGAGCGACTTTTTCCTGCTGGAAGGGGAGATGCTCAAGCTCCGAGACGGCCGGGAAAGGGCATTGGAGCAGATTGACGCTGCTTTGGCCGCCGAAGAGGAACGCGTGAACGCGCAGCGGGAGCGTCGGCGTCGGAATGCGACACGGAACAACTCCCGGCCACAACCGCCTCGAACCCCGGTGGCGCCAGATGATCCGCCCGCTACGGTGGAGGTTCCACCAAGGACCAGTGATGCTGAGGCGGAGCCGCCAGAATCTGGATCCTCCGCTGACAGCAGCCGCAATAACGGACGCGGGCGACGGAATCCACGGAACCGCGGCAGTAGCCGGAGATCGGTTCCCCGGCAATCGCCGCGCTACGACACCGAGTAGGCGTCATTGCCGACGCCCAGCGCCTGCCTGATTTCCGATAGCACGTCAGCCTCAGTCTCGCCGGACAAGGCGTCGGTCAGCGAATTACGGGCGGTGGCTCCGCCGATGCGGCCCAGGGCCCACGCCGCATGCTGCCGCACCAAAGGCGGAGCAGAACGCAACGCACGGGTTAGAGCCGGCACGGCAGAAGGGTCGCCGGCATTGCCCAAAGCGACGCAGGCGTTGCGCTGCATTCCCGCGCGCTTGGCGCGCATGACCGGGGTTCCGGCGAAACGCTCACGGAACCGTTCGTCGGTCATCTTGAGCAGCTCAACCAGGTCGACCACAGACAGGTCGGTGCGGCCAAAGTTGGGGTCCCCGGTGGCTATCGCCTTGCGGTTGACCGGGCAGACTTCCTGGCAGATGTCGCACCCGAAGACCCAATTGCCCATCGACGCGCGGAGTTCGATCGGTATGGCTCCCTTGTGCTCGATGGTCAGGTAGCTGATGCAGCGACGATTGTCGACCACGTAGGGAGCGACGATGGCGTCAGTGGGACACGCCGGCATACAGCGGGTGCACTGGCCGCAGGTTTTGGAGAGGGGCGCGTCGGCGGCCAGCGGGAGGTCGGTGATGATCTGGCCCAACAGAAGCCAGGAGCCGTAGGTGGGATTGAGGATGTTGCCGTTCTTGCCGAACCAGCCGAGGCCGGCGCGAGCCGCCGCGGCGCGGTCGAGCATTGGCCCGTCGTCGACGTGCCAGCGGGCGGCGAACCGGCCGCCGATACGCTCTGTCAAGTCCAGGACCATGCGGCGCATGCGGCGTTTCATGACGCGATGGTAGTCGCGGCCCCGGGCGTAGCGGGCGATGACACCCGCGTCACCTGAAACTGGCGGGTCTTCCGCAGGAAAATAGTTCCAGCCCAGGGAGATGATCGAACGAGCGCCGGGCAGCAGGGTTCCCGGATCCGTGCCCCGCTGCACACGCTGGGGATTGAACCAAGGCAGGCCGTCCATGAGGCCGCTGTCAATCCGGCGGAGGGCTTCCTCGCGTTCGGAGGCGAAATCTCTGGCGGAGGCGACCGCAACCAGGTCGAAACCGGCATCGGACGCGGCCTCATCGACCCATCGGCGCAGTTGGGCCGGATCCACGGCGCTGTCTCCGGTGTCGTTCACAGGTTCTCCCGCTGGTAGCGGCCGTCGTAGCCCTGATGATCCGGCGCGCTCAAGGGGAAAAAGACCAGTTGGGCGATGCGGGCGTCTCGCTGGAGGCGGAAACCGGCAGGATTGTGCACCACCAGCAGCGCCTGGGAGCGGCCGCTGTAGCCGGCGTCCCACACGGCAGTGTGCACTGACACACCCATGCGCAGCAAGCTCGAACGCGGACGGCCGAGGGCCATGAGCCAATGGGGCAGGTTGACTACCTCGTTGAAGGTGACCAGGTAATGGCCGTTAGGCAGAACCAGCCAGCCGTTGCGTCCGAAGTCCAGTTCGGTGGATCCGGGCAGCGCCCGGTGGGTATCGGAGACGCCGACGGCGCCAGCTTCTGGCAGAAACGACGCCACTGACCGCACGGTCACGTCAATGCCGTTGGGCTGGAGCTGGCCGTCCAGGTCGGGACATTCTTCCAGCAGTGGAGGATGTCCCGCCAGCAACGCCGCGATGGCGTCCCGATTGAGCGCGCCCTGGATGGTTGTCGTGTTTCTGGTCATTACACAGAAAGCAATTCACCCGCCGGCGTCGCTGTGGAGCACGCACGGCGGGTGGATTTGCGCAGCCGATGGCTGCTAGTCGTGCATGAAGTCCTGGATGTCGGCGGGCAGTGGCTCGTACTTGGGGATCTCGGTGACCACCGCCTGGGTGGTCAGGAGCATACCGGCGACGGAGCCGGCGTTCTGGAGGGCCGAGCGCGTCACCTTGGCGGGGTCGATGATGCCGCGGGCCACCAGGCCGGTGTAATCGCCGCGGTCGGCATCGAAGCCGTAGTCGCCCTCGCCGTTGCGCACGTTCTCGACGATGACGGCGCCCTTGTAACCGGCGTTGTCAGCGATGGTGTTCAGGGGCGCTTCCAGGGCTTCCCGCACCAGCCGGATGCCAACGGCTACGTCGCCGGCCGCGCCGTCCAGGATGCCGTCCAAGGCCGCTTGGGCTCGCAACAGCGTGACCCCGCCGCCAGGGATTACCCCCTCTTCGACGGCGGCGCGGGTGGCGGCCAGGGCGTCTTCGGTTCGGCTCTTGCGCTCGTTGAGCTCGGGCTCGGTGGCCGCGCCGACCTTGATAACGGCGACGCCGCCGGCGAGGTTGGCGAGGCGCTCCTGGAGTTTCTCACGGTCGTAGTCCGAAGTGGTGTCCTCGATCTGGACGCGGAGTTCGGAGACGCGGCCGGTGATGTCGTCCTCGTGGCCGCGGCCCTCAACGATGGTGGTCTCGTCCTTGGAGGCGACCACGCGGCGGGCGGAACCCAGCTGATCCATGGATACTGAGTCGAGGCGCATGCCGGTATCGCTGGTGACCACGGTGCCGCCGGTCATGATCGCCAGGTCTTCCAGCAGGGCCTTGCGGCGCTCGCCGAATCCGGGGGCTTTGACCGCCAGGCTGATGATGGTGCCGCGCAGCCGGTTGACCACCAGCGTGGCCAGTGCCTCACCCTCCACGTCTTCAGCAATGATGACCAAAGGACGGCGGCCACCCTGGGCTACCGCCTCGAGGGCGGGAACCACGTCGGCGGCGGAGGACAGTTTCTGGTCGGTGAGCAGGAACAGGGGCTCGTCGATGGAGCACTCCATGCGGTCGGTGTCGGTGACGAAATGGGGCGACAGGTAGCCGCGGTCCAGGCGCATACCCTCCACAACGTCAAGTTCGTCGGTGAGGCTGCGGCTCTCCTCCACGGTGATGATGCCCTCGCGTCCGACCTTGTCCATAGCGTCGGCGATCAACTCGGCGATGGCTTCTTCGTGGGCGGACAAGGCGGCGACGCGGGCGACCTGCTCCCGGCTCTCCACCGCGGCGGCCTGGTCGCTGATCTCATTGCACACGGCGGACACGGCCTGGTCGATGCCGGACTTCAGGGCCAGGGGGTTGGCGCCGGCGGCGACGTTCATGAAGCCGCCCTGGATGATGGAGCGGGCCAGCACGATGGAGGTAGTGGTGCCGTCGCCCACCACGTCGTTGGTCTTGGCGGCGGCTTCCTTGACCACCTGGGCGCCCATGTTTTCGTAGGGGTCGGGCAGTTCGATTTCCTTGGCGATGGTGACGCCGTCGCTGCACACCACGGGAAGGGTCCAGACACGCCCCAAAATAACGTTGCGGCCGCTGGGACCCAGGGTCAAGGCGACTGCGCGCCCGAGCTGGTCAACGCCGCTCATCAGGCTCTGTCGAGCGTTCTCATCGAAAATCAACTGCTTTTCGGGCATGGCGGGGATCCTCCGCGAATGGGGTCAATGTAGTTGCAAACAGGAATAATGGTACTGAAAAGCGCGCTCTGCATCCATTTCCGGGTGTGGCTTTCAGCGCAACAATTTTCGGGCAACATGCCCGAAATTGTCAACCTGAAATAATGGGCGGTGGCCGGCGTCGTGGAAACCGGGCAAACGGCGGATGACAAACGGGGAGAGGGTTTGGTAACATCGTGTCCTATAAAAATAGTCCCGAGGAGTTAGAACCTTGCCGGCCCAGAAAGCCCACCGCCAATCCGTAAAGCGCTACGCGCGCAACATGAGCGCGCGTCGCGCCACCCGTACCGCCATCAACCGCGCTCGGCGTGCGGTAGCGGCGGCCGAGCCCGATTCTGAGGAAGCGGTGCGCAAAGCCATGAGCATGCTCGACGTCGCGGTCCGGAAAGGCATACTGCACAAGAACAACGCATCCCGGCGGAAAGGCCGCTTGGCAGCCGCTCTCAATCGATCCCGCGCTTCGTAGATTTCCAGCGCGCCAGAGCATCGGATCGCCCGGAGGTTGGTCAAACCCTGCGGGCGTTTCGGTTCATATGCCTGGCGCTGCTGACGGTCTCCGTTCTTCGTGCCGGGGCTGCGCAAACCGCGGGCACCGGCGGATGATCCCCGTCGGCGCTCTGCATTTTCACGACCGATGCGTGTTGACAACCAGTTGTAGATTTATTAGCATATCGGTGCCGAACATTAGTTTGCGATGTGGAGAATTCACATGGTGTGGAGGTAGCCCAAATGCCACCGAAGAAGAATCTGAGGCCCCGACAGCAGCAAATCCTGGATTTCATCGAGCAATTCCTGGACGAAAACGGCATCCCGCCGACGGTGCGGGACATTCAACGGGGCTGCAGCATCAGCAGCACGTCGGTCGTCGACTACAACCTGCGTTTGATGGAGCGTGACGGGTATCTGAAGCGACGCTCGGAAGTGGCGCGGGGGATCGAACTCCTGGACGAAACGGGCCTGCCCGTGGCCAACGGCGCTGCCAGAGTGCAGATAGTGGGCAGCATTGCCGCCGGCGAACCGATACCGGCCTTCTCCTCGGAAGGAGTGGACTCGGCCGCCGAATTTGACATCGTGGAGGTGCGTCCGGACCTCAAGAAACGGCACGGCACCCTGTACGCGCTGTCGGTCAAGGGCACCTCGATGATCGACGCCCTGATCGACGACGGCGACGTGGTGGTAATCAAGCCAACCAACACGGCCCGGAACGGCGAAATGGTGGTGGCCTGGCTGAGAGAGGAGGAGGAGGCCACCCTCAAGAAATTCTTCCGCGAGGGCGACCAGGTGCGGCTGCAACCGGCCAACAGCACCATGGACCCGATCTACGTGTCGGCGGATAACGTCGAGGTGAAGGGCCGGGTGGTGGAAGTGCTCCGGCAGTTCTAGGCCGGGAAGCGACTTCAGTTTCGGCTGTTGGCCAAGGCTCCGTAGGTGGCTACCAGGAAGGGAACGCAGTAGGTCAGCGGAATTTTCCATGCCAGCGCGCCGGCCAGATTGCCGGCGACGATGGCATCACCCTGATTCAGCGCCGTGAGGGCCGTACCCACCACGGCGCTGGCGATTAACGACCGGCGCAACATCGGCCAGTGACGCAGGGCGCACCGGAGGCACTTGGTGACGCCCGCTGCCGCGCCGCGAGGCCGAAAGGTGAAGCTGGCGCTGCTGACCGTTGGTCGGCTGCACCGTTGGCATGGGAACTCGGCAGCTGTCATGAGTCAATAGGTTCAGGTCGGAACGGCGGCGGGAGCGTAGGGAGAAGGTTCGGGAATATCGAACACCCGGGTCGGCGCCAAGTTTCCATCGGTTTCAGGTCGCGCTAGGGCGAGAAACACCCCGTCGGGGTCGTAGATACGCCATAACCGCGGGTCCGATGGGTCAATTTGGGCGGATCCGGGGGAAATGGCCTGGCCGTGGCGCACGGCCCACGCGCGATCCACATCAACCTGGGCAGCCGGAAGTTCGCACAGGGCCCAATCGACGGTATGCAGGTGGCCTGTCCAATCGCCCGAGGCGGCGACCTGTTCCAGGGCATCGAGGGAAATTCCTTCTGAGCATTCAAATTGGCCGCATGACAGGCGGACCAACTCGGTCACGTAGGCGCCGCAGCCGATGGTTTGGCCGAGGTCGTGGGCGATGGAGCGGAGATACGTTCCCCGGCCGCACTCAACAGTGAAGGTGGCGAAAGGAAGCCGGATTTCGTCTGTGGAAATTGAACGCACGGACACGCGGCGCAGGGAGCGTTCAATCTCACGACCGGCCCGAGCCAGGTCGTAGAGCCGGCGGCCGTCAACCTTGACCGCGCTGTACATCGGAGGCAGTTGGTCGATTTCACCGACGAAATTGACAACCGAGCCGGCGATTTCTGCCCGAGTGACCCAAGATGGATCGCAGGTCTCTTGGACGTCGCCTTCGGCATCGTAGGTGTTGCTGATTGCGCCCAATCGCACGGTCATGCGGTAGCGCTTCCATCCGGAGACGACCAACTCCATGAGCCGGGTGGCCTGCCCGAAGCAGATAGGCAGTACGCCTTCTGCCAGGGGGTCCAGAGTGCCGGCGTGGCCGACCTTTTTGCGCTGACCGGTGATGCGCTTCACGCGTCGTACCGCGTCCATGGAGGTGATGCCGACGGGCTTGTTGAGGTTGAGGAAACCGTTGACTGCCGGCCTGGCTTGTCCACCAGCGGGCATACGCTCAGGCCCGTCCCGACCACGCCTGGGCGCTGTCTTCCGTTTCGTCCGGCACCTCCAGATCTTCGATGAGTTGCATCAGGCGATCGGCCTCAAGCATGGCGTCGTCCAGCAGGAAAGTGAGGAACGGCACGTGACGCAGGGAGACGCGAGTGCGCAACTCCCGCCGCAAGTAGGATGCGGATGACTGGATCCCAGCCAGAGCTTCCTGGCGGACCGTCTCCGCGCCCATCACGCTGACGTAGACCCGGGCGCTGCGCAGGTCCGACGCGGTGCGCACCTGGGTGATGGTGATGATGCCTTTCAGGCGAGGGTCGTTGACCTGTGATGCAAGCAGGCCGGCGATTTCCTCGCGGAGCAGGCCGTTGACCCGCTCCATTCGTCGGCGGTCCGCCATGGGTAAACCTCGCAGTGTCTGCTGGAGGGCTAATTGGCCCGCTCCATGCGGTAGGCTACGATCAGGTCGCCTTCCTCGAAGTCGTTGAAACCGTCCAGGACGATGCCGCACTCGGTTCCGGCGGTGGCCTGGTTTACCTCGTCGCGGAAGTGACGGAGGCTGCCGATCTGGGTTTCCCTAACGACCTCATCATCGCGCATGACGCGGATGTTGCCCTGTCGGACGATACGGCCATCGAGTACGCGACAGCCGGCGATGCGGACGCCCCGGCGCCCGGGGAAGATTTCCCGGATTTCGGCGCGGCCCACGACCACCTCTTCGTACTCGGGTTCCAGCAATCCCTGGAGCGCGGCTTCCACATCTTCCAGCAGGCGGTAGATGATACGGTACTCGCGGATCTCGACGCCCAGGCGTTCGGCAGTGCGCTCGGCTCCCACTTCGAACCCGACGTTGAACGCCAGCACGATGCCACCGGATGCGGCGGCCAATTGCACGTCGGAATCGCTGACCGCGCCGGATCCGGAGTGGATGATTCGGGCCTTGACGTCGCCCTCGGACAATTCCTCGATTGATTGGACGGCAGCTTCGACGCTTCCCTGGACGTCGGCCTTGAGGACCAGCACCAGTTCCTTGACGTCGCCGGCGTCGATCTGCTTCACAACGCTGTCAAGGGTGAGCACCGTTTCCAGGTTGCCGGTGCTGGAACGCTGCTCACGGCGGCCCGCCATCTGACGGGCGGCGCGTTCGCCGGTAACCACCGACAGAATGTCACCGGCTTCCGGCACCGCGTTCAACCCCGTTACCACACCGGGCGATCCTGGAGTGATGGAGTCGATGCTCTTCCCCTGCTCGTTGGCGATGGCCCGGACGCGTCCCCAGGCGGTTCCGGCGACGATATAGTCGCCCACACGCAGGGTGCCGGCCTGGATCAAGACGGTGGCCGACGGTCCGCGGCGGCGGTCGAGGGTGGCCTCGACGATGACGCCGGCAGCGGCGCGGTCGGGATTGGCCTTGAGCTCGAGGATCTCCGACAGCACCGAGAGGTTTTCCAGGAGATCATCGATGCCGTCGCCGGTCTGGGCGGAAACCGGCACGGCGATCACCTCCCCGCCCCATTCTTCCACCAGCAGGTTGCGCTCGCTGAGCTGACGCTTCACCACGTCGGGTTGCGCGGTGGGAAGGTCCATCTTGTTGATGGCGATGACGATGGGCACGTCGGCGGCCCGGGCGTGGTCGATGGCCTCGTCGGTCTGCGGCATGATGCCGTCGTCGGCGGCCACGACCAGTACGGCGATGTCGGTAACCCTCGCGCCCCGCGAACGGATCGCGGTGAACGCGGCGTGGCCCGGCGTGTCCAGGAAGGTGATGGGCTGCCCTTCATGCACGACCTGGTATGCGCCGATGTGCTGGGTAATGCCACCCGCCTCCTTTTCGACCACTGCCGACTGGCGTATGTAGTCGAGGAGACTGGTCTTGCCGTGGTCAACGTGGCCCAGGATGGTGATGACCGGCGGACGGGGTTGCAGCGCTTCGTTTACTTCCTGCGATGCGGCGTTGATGGAGGCGGTGTCCGCTTTTTGCTCCGCCAGCCGGGTGCGGACTCCGTAAGCCGCCGCCGCCACCGCGGCAACCTGGTGGTCGATTACCTGGTTGACGTTGACCATGATCCCGTGGCGCATCAGCTGCTTAATGACGTCGATGGGTGACTGGTCCAGGAGCTCGGCCAAGTCCTTGACCGTGAGGGATTCCGGCAGGACCAATGCGCGGGATGTGCTGCGACGTGGCTCGTTGCGACGGGCGCGGCGGGGTCCGGAGCGTTGTTCGGTTGTCGTAGTCATAGGTAGCACCTCCTCCAGCGGAATTGACGTTCACGCGGGGTTGTCTCCGCACGGGATCAGCCTTCCGCTTCCCGAACCGCACCACGGGCGGTCCCGGGCCCGGCGTGGTAGACACCGGGCGCGACAGTTTCAATGAAATATCGTTTCAGGGCATCCAGGTCCGAGTTGGAAACGGGATTGCGGAGGCCCCGCTCCAGGGAACGGCGGACGAGACCCTTTTCCCAGCACGTCGCCTGGTGGCACAAGTAGACGCCCCTCCCGTTCGCACGCCCAGTGTCGTCAGGCCGCACTTCTCCTTCAGGCGTGCGAACCAGCCTGATCAGATCGCCTTTCGGCTTCTTGTTTCCGCAGGCGATGCAACTGCGTTCAGGTATGTGGCGCTGTTTCGGAATTTGCGATTACCTGGACCAAGCGCGGCGTAAGGGAAGGATGGATTGCGAGATCAGCACGTTTTACCGGCGGCGCGGTCCGGGCCCACGGGCGCCCGGGACGTTGCCGCCGCGGCGGTTGCCGCCACCGCGCCGGCGCCGGCGGTCGCCTCCCCGGAAGTCGCCGACGATGTCTTCCGCGAACCGGATCTTGCCGGCGTCCGGGGCGAGGTTGGGAAGACCCGCCAGGAGTTCGGCCATCGCGGGATCGGTTTCCTCCTCCTCGTCCTCGTCTTCGTCGAACTCTTCCACCACGTCGTCGATAGTCAGGCTTTCCAATGCGTCGACGCTGAGGCCGAGGGAATCATCTGTCGCGGCGCCGTCCTCAACAGCGACTGCCGCCGCTTCTTCTTCGGCGATTAGAGCTTCCAGCAACGCTTCCTCGTCATAATCGGGATCCGCTACCTTGGCCGGCTCGGACGGGGTTTCGATGACGGCCTCCTGAAGTTCAGCCGCTACGGGCTCCACTGAGGGTTCCGGTTCGGCCTCCTCGGGAATGACGACATCCTCGGTGATGAGACTTTCGATCTCGGCCTGAACGGTTTCAGAGACCGGCAAGGCGTCGATCAGAGCTTCGGCCTCGGCGACGACCTCTGCCACCGGCGCCAACTCCACGCCTTCCGGCTCCGTATCCACCGGCGCCGCGACCTCAGCCGCAGCCGCGGCGGTCTCGGCTTCAGCGGCGGCGATGCGAGCGGCCTCCTCGGCGGCTTCGGCCTGGGCGGCGGCGATACGGGCCGCCTCGGCCGCGCGAGCCGCCCGCAGGGCCTCCCATTGCTCCACGTTCTTGATATCCAGCCGCCACCCCGAAAGCCTCGCGGCCAGACGCGCGTTTTGGCCGTCGCGTCCGATGGCCAACGACATTTGGCTCTCCGGTACGACCACGTAGGCGGTGTTCTCGTCAGGGTCGAGGTCGACGCCGCCAACGTCAGCGGGGCTGAGGGCGCGGGAAATCAGGACGCGGGGGTTGGCGTCCCACTCGATCACGTCGATCTTTTCGCCCTGGAGTTCGTTGACCACGCTCTGGATGCGGTTGCCCCGCAGTCCGATGCAGGAGCCGACGGGATCGACACCGTCCTGGTGGGAAGACACGGCGACCTTGCTGCGGACGCCGGGGTCGCGGGCGATGGCCCTGATTTCGACGGTGCCGTTGCCGATTTCGGGGACTTCGGCTTCCATGAGGCGGCGGAGCAGGTCGCGATGAGCCCGGCTGACCACGACCTCCGGGCCGCGGGTGGTTTGCTGAACCTCAACCAGGAGGACCTTCAGCGACTGGTTCTTGCGATACCGTTCACTGCCGACCTGGTTGTCCGGGCGCATGACGCCGCGGGCGCGATTCTGGCTCTGGGCCTGGTGAGGGTTGAGGTTGATGAATACGGTGGGGCCTTTCTCGATGCTCTCCACGTTGCCGCTGATTATCTCGCCCTGGTACGCGGAATATTCCTCGAAGATCTTTTCCCGCTCCGCCTCCCGGAGCCCCTGCATGAGAACTTGCCGGGCGGTCTGGGCGGAGATGCGGCTGGTGTCGTAGGAGACCTCCTCATCCTCGGATATCTCGCTTCCGATCTCAGCCGAGGGTTCTATTCGCAAGGCGTCGGCCAGCGCAATTTCGGTCTCCGGGTCCTCGATTTCTTCGACGACGCTGCGCAGCGGAAAGATGCTGATATCGCCGGTGTTCGGATTGAGCTTGACGGTGAGGTTCTGGGAGCCGGCCACCCGGTCGCGACGGAAAGCGGTGGCCAGCGCGACTTCCACCTTATCAAGGACCAGTTCCTTGCGCAGGCCCCGCTCGGCGGATAGTTGATTCAACGCCATCATGAAATCGCTTTTCATGGTTGTCCTCCGCCGGCTCCGCCGACAGTGCTCTGATGTGCATCCCGTTTACAGAAATAAAGCGGGTATCCGCCCCGCTTAGAATTCCCGTGAACCGCTCACTGCCGAGTTGGTGGGGATTTCCCACTTTGCCCCGGCAGCGGGGCGTGATGTGGGCGCATTATAGCATCGGCATTGGGTCGGGGCAAGGGCGGCGCTGGCGATTAGCCCATCCGGGAATTCCGGTGGGTGCCGGGATTACCACCAGATCTTGCCCTGGGCCTCCTGGGCGAGGGTCTCGTAATCGCGGGTCCACAGCTGGCTGCTGAGGTACTTCCAACCGCCGTCGGCGAGAAGGCATACCACGTTTCCGCTCTCCATGCGCTCGGCGTGTTTGAGAGCGCCGGCGATGACAGACCCGGAGGAGATGCCAGCGAAAATCCCTTCCTTGTCCATCAACTCTTTGGTCATGTAGAAGGAATCGAAGCTGTTGACCAGGAGGCGGTTGTCCAGCAGGTTGATATCGAGGATCGGCGGGATGAACCCGTCCTCCAGGCGGCGCAGGCCCGAGATAAAGTCGTCGGGTTCCGGAGCGACGGCGATGATCTTGATGTCGCTGCGATGTTCCTTGAGCCGGCGCGCGTTGCCCATCAGGGTACCGCCGGTTCCGAGGCCGGCCACGAACACGTCGACTTCGGGCAATGTCTCCACGATCTCCTGGCCGGTGCCCTCATAGTGGGCGTCCGGGTTGCCGTCGTTGCCGTACTGGTAGAGCATCAGGTAGTCGTGGGGATTTTTCTCCACCATCTCCTGGGCCATGACCACGCTGCCGTTGGTGCCCAGGGTGCCGTCCGAGTAGACGATCTCCGCGCCGTAGGCTTCCAGGAGCTGAGTGCGCTCTACGGAGACGTTCTCCGGCATCACCACCTTGACCTTGTAGCCCTTGAGTCGGCCGATCATCGCCAGGGAGATGCCGGTGTTTCCGGATGTGGGTTCCAAGATGGTGCGACTGGAAGAGATCTCACCGTCGGCTTCGGCCCGCTCGATCATCTTGAGACCGATGCGGTCTTTGACGCTGCCCGTGGGGTTCTGGCCCTCCAGCTTGGCGTAGATGCGGACCTCAGGGCTCGGACTGAGATTTTGCAACTCCACCAGAGGGGTATTGCCGATGGTGGCGATGAGTCCTTTGTAAGGCGACGAGGTGTGCGTCATTGGCGCCGGGCTCCGATGGCCTCTGGAAAGCGGGTTGCGGTGACTAGTGGGCGCCGGCGCCGACGGCCAAAGGTTCCGGCGCTTCGGCAACGCCGCAGAACACTTCGTAATCGATGAGCTCGGTGACGGTTGGGTTGTCGCCGCAGAGTGGGCAGTCGGGGTTGCGGCGCAGGCGAACCTCGCGGAACTGCATGCTCAGGGCGTCGATGACCATCAGGCGAGACGCCAGGCTTTCGCCGATGCCCAGGATGTGCTTGAGCGCCTCGGTGGCCTGGATCGAGCCCACCAGCCCGGTAAGGGCGCCCAGGACGCCGGCCTCAGCACAGTTGGGGACCATTCCCGGGGGCGGCGGAGCCGGGAAGAGGCAGCGATAGCAGCCCTGGCCAGGCAGGAAGACGGTGGCCTGGCCATCGAAGATCAGGATGCTGCCGTCGATGAGCGGCTTGTTCAGCAGGTAGCAGGCGTCGTTCACCAGGTAGCGGGTGGCGAAGTTGTCGGCGCCATTGATGACGATGTCATACTGGCTGATGATGTCGAAGGCGTTTTCCGAAGTGAGCCACGCCTCATGGAGCACCACGTCGACTTCGGGATTGTAGGACAGGATGTTGTCCTTAGCGGACTGCACCTTGGGCCGGCCGACGTCGGGGGTGTGGTGCAGGATCTGCCGCTGCAGGTTGGACAGTTCGACGACGTCGAAGTCGACGATGCCGATCTTGCCCACGCCGGCCAGGGACAGGTAGACCGCAGATGGGGAACCCAGGCCGCCGGCCCCGATGATCAGCGCGCTGGATTCCATCATCTTGCGCTGCCCGGCGCTGCCAACGTCCTGCATGATGATATGGCGGCTGTAGCGTTTGACCTGGTCGGGGGTCAAGCGTAGGGGCTGGACCATTTTGTGTTCCTCCGGTTGGCGGTTGGATCGACTTAACTGAAAACCTGCGCCCTGAACCATCTGGCGGTGAATTCGGCGGACGCAGGCTCGAAGTGGATGCTAATCGGCCTGCCCCCTATGTGCGGGGACAGGCGCAGGCAAAGAGCGCGATTGGGGACGGTAACATCGTGCAGAAAGTGTATGGTTGCGCCGGGAAAATTGTCAAGCAATGCGGTGGTGGATCAAACCGAAACCGCCGGCAAAGGCTCTGCGACGTCGGCGCCCCGGTCGCCTGCGGCGATGAGCGCGCTTTGCCGGTTTGCCAAGTGCGCCAGCGTAGTGGACTGGAGTACCTGCTGGATTGATTCCTCGACGGTTTGCCAGATTTCCTTCTGGGCGCAGCAGTCGGCGAACATGCAGTCGGTGGGCAGGGTCAGGCAGTCCAGAGGGGAAGCGTTGCCGTCGAGTTCCTGCATGATGTCATAGAGGTTGACGTCCTGAGGCGCTCTGGCCAGGAGGTGGCCGCCCTGGGGCCCGCGGCGACTGTGCACGAAGCCGCTCTTGTTGAGGGTCGACATCAACCGCTCGAGGTAGGGTTCAGGTATGCCCTGGCGGTAGGCGATGGCGGCAGTCTGGACCGGGCCGTCGCCGTAGCGCATGGCCAACTCCACCAGAGCGCGCACGCCGTAATCCACTTTCATCGGGATGCGCAAAACGACACCTCCCTCCTGGGCCAATTATATCCAAACCCCGCGGCAAATGCCAACCGCGTCAGGTATTCGCCTCCGGTTCCCGCTGCCGACGGTCGTAAACCGTCATATAGGTGCCGATCCCGGTGGCAATCAGCTGGCCTTCGTCGCCGTGGATCTCCATGTCGCCAACGATGATGCGCCCGCCTCGGCTCTTGATGGAGCTGCGTGCGGTGAGCTCGCCGTCACGGGCGGGCGCGATGAAGTTCAGTTTCAGCTCGATGGTCACGGCGTGCTCGCCCTCCCGCAGAACGGAGCGGCAGGCGCGGAAGAATGCGTAGTCGGCCAGCGTCACCAGGAGGCCGCCCTGGACGACGCCGGCGCGCTGACGGTGCTTGTCCGCCACGGTCATGAACGCGGTGCCCACGCCGTCATCGGATATGCCCGGGCGTATGCCCAGGAGTTCGGCAAAAGGGCCGTCCTGGCTTGGCTGGGGTTCGGCATTGCTCATGGCAATCGTCTCCAGTGTCAAATGGGGTCGGTCGATAGCGGCGACAATTATAGCGATGCACGACGGTGCAGCCGCAGGGGCCACCGGATATACTGGGCGTCCGATGTTTTTTGGCAGGGAATATCAAGTTGGCGCACGGGGCGGCGATGGCTAGAGGGCTGCTAACGGCCCTGGGGGTCATGCTGGTGTGCACGATAATCCCCGTGGCCCAGTTCCTGCTGGCTCCCTTCGGCCCGTTTCTGGGGGCCTACTTCGGGATCCGGTCGGTGGACACTTCCGGTTCGGCGCCGCTGGTTGCCGCGGCCAAATTCGGCGCGGTCGTGGGCGCCGCATCAGGGATCATCCTGGTAGTGATTGCCGTGATCCTGACGGTAGCACTGCCCATGCCGGGGAGGTTCGTCGTCCTGACCTGGATCGCGGTGGCCGTCTTTGCGACCTACGTTGCCGGAATGAGCACGTTGGGAGGGCTGTACCGGCTGATGAAAGCGAGATCGGTTCCGTCCGCGGCGCCGACAGAAGCGAGCTAGCGTTGGACGCGGAGTCGCTGCAAACCCTGCTGGAGAGCGTTCGGGACGGTAGTTTAACGGTGTCCCGAGCGATGGAGGCTCTGCGGGACCTGCCTTACCAGGACCTGGGGTTCGCCCGTCTGGATCACCACCGCCCCCTGCGCACGGGTTGGCCGGAGGTGGTGCTGGCGGAAGGGAAGACCCGGGAGCAGGTCGCCGAAATCGTCACGGCGATGAGCGGACGAGGGCATCCCGTGCTGGTCACCAGAGCCGCGCCGGATGTTTACGAATCCGTGGCGGCTAAGGTTGCCACGGCGCGCTACCATCAGTTGGCGCGCTGCATCGTGGTACGGGACGAGAGGATGACGCCGCCGGAGGACGTTGGGTTGCTGATTGTCACGGGCGGCACCGCAGACCTCCCGGTGGCGGAGGAGGCCGCGCTCACGGCAGAGTTGATGGGGTGTAAGGCCGGACGGGTGAACGACGTGGGGGTGGCGGGCCTGCATCGCCTGTTGGCGCAGCGGGAACGCTTGCAGGAAGCCCGGGTCATCATCGTGGTTGCCGGGATGGAAGCGGCCCTGGCCAGCGTGGTGTCGGGGATGGTGTCCGCGCCGGTCATCGCGGTTCCCACCAGCGTTGGGTACGGGGCGAGTTTCGGCGGGCTGGCTGCGTTGCTGGGGATGCTCAACTCCTGCGCTCCAGGCATCGGGGTGGTCAACATCGACAACGGGTTCGGCGCCGGCTACCTGGCGGCCCAGATCTGCCGGATGCCCGAGGCAGCAATAGCTCCCCAGCCGACAGCGCATGAGGGCGAGGGTTGAACACGCGGAGATGGTTGCTGCTGGGACTGCTGACGATGGCGGTCTTCGGCGGACTGCTGGCATACGGAGATTTCAGGCAGGTGGGCCGGACGCTGTCGGAGTCCCCGGCTGCGTACCTCGGCTTGACGGCGGGCGCCGGTCTCGCAGTGGTCAACTACATGCTGCGATACCTGCGCTGGTCGATGTACCTGCGCGCCCTCGGCATCAGCGCGCCGGCGTCGGTGAGCGCGCCGGTGTTCGTGGCCGGGTTGGCCCTGTCGATCACGCCGGGCAAGGTTGGCGAACTGCTGAAGAGCGTGTGGCTCCAGCAGCGGACGGGAACCCCGGTGGCGGCGTCGGCGCCGGCGGTAGTGATGGAGCGGTTGACGGACGTGATTTCCGTGGCCCTGTTGGGACTGACCGGCGTGCTGCTGTTGCCGACGGCCATCGCGCTGGCGATCGGGGGATTGCTGCTTATCGGCCTGGCGGTGGGGCTGCTGGCCGCGTCACGGTACGGGGAGAAGTCGTTGGAGTTGCCAGTCTTGCGGCGCTGGCGGGAACCGTTGGCGCAGTCGCAGGACGGGGTGCGTCGCCTGATGGCTCCGCGGATGCTGGTAGCGGCGGTGGCTTTGGGTTTCCTGGCGTGGGCGGCGGAGGGTCTGGCGCTGTGGGTCATCATCAGGGGCCTGGGCGATGAAGTAACGGTTGGCGTCGCGCTTCCAATTTCGGCAGCAGCAGCGTTGGTGGGAGCCGTAACCGCGCTGCCGGGTGGGCTGATTGGATTCGAGGGCAGCATGGTGGCCCTGCTGGGTCAGGCCGGAGTCCCGGCGGCCACCGCCGCGCTGGCTACCCTGCTTACCCGGCTGGCCACGCTCTGGCTGGCGGTGGCCGTCGGAGGAATGGCCTGGCTCTGGCTGATCCGAACCGGGCGCCGCCGCGCGACGGCGCTGGCGAGTGAGGCCGGGGCGACGCGGGAATCATGAGACGGTTGACGGGGCTGTTCGAGACGGCCCGTCCACTGCAGTGGGTGAAGAACCTCCTGGTGTTCCTGCCGCTGCTGTTCGCGGTGGACCTGGTGTGGGAACCGGGGGACATTGGGACGCTGCTGTCGTACATCCCGAGGTTGATCACGCTGTTCGCCGCGTTCTGTGCGCTGTCGTCGGCGGTCTATATCATCAACGATCTTGCCGACCGGAATGCTGACCGGCAGCATCCTACCAAGCGAAACCGTCCCATCCCATCGGGACGGCTGCCCGTCCCGTTGGCTGGAGTTGCGCAGCTGGTGCTTACCATTGCCGGGATGTTTGCCCTTTACGCCATATCGACCCCGCCGTTAGTGCCCCTGGCCCTCATCGGCGCCGTCTATCTGATGGTCAATGTAGGTTATTCCCTCGGACTCAAGCGAGTGGCTCTGGTTGACGTGATGATCGTGGCGGGCGGCTACGTGCTGCGGGCGGTAGCCGGAGCGGTGGCAGTGGGAGCCGCGCCGTCTCCCTGGCTCTATGCGGTAACCGCGGCCGGCGCGCTGTTCATCGTGATCGGCCGGCGGTACGCCGAAGCGAGGCTGGCCGGCGAGGAACCCGAAGCGCAACGGGCGACGCTGTCGCACTACGCTCCGCCGCTGGGAGGTCAATTACTGATCCTGTCGGCGACGGCGGCGCTGGTCAGCTACACGCTCTACGCGGTGGAGGCGGACAATCTGCCGGCAAACAACACTATGCTGCTCACCGTGCCCCTGGTGATATTCGGCCTCTTCCGCTACCTGTACCTGCTCAACAACAGCAGGCACGCCGAATCGCCGGAGTTGCTGATGCTGCGAGACGCGCCGCTGCTGCTGGCGATAGCGGCATGGATGGTGGTTGCGGGAGCAGTGCTAGTGCTGAATTGACGGTCACGCAGGTGCGGCGGAGGCTTCGACGGATGGTCGACGGCCACAAGTTTCTCTTGCGTCGGGCTGGTTCCGTCGCTATGCTTACCGTTGGTCGGCTCAGTGAGCCGGCATGGCTAATTTTCCGCATCGGAGATTGATCAGATGACACAAGCTGCCCCTCAGATACCGCTGCCCGTGCCGCAGCCGGAATCGGACTTCTACTGGGAAAAGTGCAAGGAAGGCGAACTCTGGTTGCGGCGTTGCGTCCAGAGCGGCCGGGCCTACTTCTATCCCCGCGACATTTCTCCCTTCACCGATTATTTCTCCCGCGATACCGACTGGATTCAAGCCAGCGGGCGAGGCACGCTGCACACCTTCGCCATCGTGCACCGGGCGCCGACCCCGGCGTTCCGCGATAAAGTGCCGTACATCACGGCGGTGGTGGAGTTGGAAGAGGGGCCGATGATACCGACGTGGCTGGTGGGCATCGAGTTTGGCGAAGGGGAGATACGCCCGGCTTCCATCCAATGCGGGATGGCAGTGGAGGTGGTTTTCGAAAAGATCACCGATGAAATCAGCCTACCCATGTTCCGGCCGGCCTAGAGCCGCCGCATCACATCATCCGACACCCGTGGCCGGAAACCGCGACCACAGACACAGGAGGCGTCATGACGCAGCCCGCAGCCCGAACCGTAATGCAAGAAGTATCGCCCAAGCTGGCCGAGCTATCCGCCGACGTCCTGTTCGGCGACGTCTGGGAGCGGCCGGAGTTGTCCAAGCGGGACCGGAGCCTGATCACGGTGGCCACGCTGACCGCGCTGTACCGCACGGACCAGTTGCGCGGCCACATCGGCCGCGCGCTGGACAACGGCGTGACCAGGGATGAAATATCCGAGGTGATCACGCACATGGCCTTCTACGCCGGCTGGCCGGTGGCGGCCAACGCGGTGCGCGTGGCCAAGGAAGTCTTTGAAGAACGCGGCGTCTAGCCGAAAACATCAGCGCAATTCTCAAAGCCGTCATTCCAGCGCAAGCCGGAATGACGGTTATTGTTACCAGGAGGCCACCAGATGCCCAGTATGACCGGCGCCCGCTTTCTCGCCGAGACCCTCCGCGAGTACGGCGTAACCCACGTGTTTTTCGTTCCCGCGATCATCCGCCGCGCCCTCGTGGAGATGGAGGACGTGGGCATCAAGCGGATCATCAGTCACGGCGAGAAGTCGGCGGCTTACATGGCGGACGCCTACGCCCGGGTCACCGGCAAGCCGGGCCTGTGCTTCGCCCAGTCGGTGGGCGCCGTGAACCTGGCGGCAGGTCTCCAGGACGCCTACCTGGGGGTATCGCCGGTGATTGCCATCACCGGTCACCGTCCGCCGATGCACCGGCACCGGAACTCGTACCAGGAGGTCGAACATTCCAAACCCTTCGCGTCGGTTACCAAGTACAGCGCAGAAGTGGAAACGGTGGACCAGCTTCCCCACCTGCTGCGCCAGGCGTTCCGGGAAGTGACCACAGGACAAACGCTGCCGGCGCATCTGGACTTCTCCGGCATCTCGGGCGACGTTATCACCGACGGCATCCTGGACACGGATGTAATCGTGGAGGAGCCGTTCATGCAGCGTCCGGCCTTCCGGCCGGCTCCGGAGCCCGAGCGGGTGCGCGAGGCGGCGCGAATACTCTCGCAGGCAGAGCGACCGGTGATCGTGGCCGGCGGCGGAGTCACTGCATCCGGCGCTGAAGCCGAACTGGTCCGCCTGGCGGAGATGCTGAACATCCCCGTGGCCACCGGTCTGAACGCCAAGGGTTCCATACCGGAGAACCACCCGCTTTCGGTGGGCGTGGTCGGCAGCTATTCGCGCTGGTCGGCGAACCGCGTGGTTTCGGAGGCGGACCTGGTGCTGTTCGTCGGCAGCCACACCGGCAGCCAGATCACGCTGGACTGGCGGATACCGGCGGAAGGAACGCCGGTGATCCAGATTGACATTGACGCCAGCGAGTTGGGCCGGTCGTATCCCGCGGCTTATGGGCTGCAGGGCGATGCCAAGCGAACGCTGGAAGCCATGCTGGACGTTCTGGAGCCGACGGGCGGCAACGCCAGCTGGGTCTCCCGGGCGCATGAGCACGTGCAGAACTGGCGGGATGAGCACGAGCCCGTGCTGACTTCCAACGCGGTGCCGATCCGTCCGGAGCGGCTTTGCCAGGAGCTGACCGACTTCCTGCCATCGGACGCAGTGCTCATCGCTGACACCGGGCACGCCGGCATCTGGACGGGCAGCATGGTTGACCTGAACCATGAGGGCCAGTCCTACCTGCGGGCGGCCGGTTCCCTGGGCTGGGGCCTGCCGGCAGCGCTGGGCGCCAAGTGCGGAGCGCCGGACCGGCCGGTGGTCTGTTGGACCGGCGACGGCGGCATGTGGTACCACATCGGCGAACTGGAAACCGCGGTTCGCTACGGCATCAACGCGGTGATCGTGGTGCATAACAACGGCGGCCTGAACCAGGACCGGCGGGGCGACGAGGCAGCCTACGAGGGACGCGAGGGCGGCAACTCCGGCGAACTCTGGCGGTTCAACGACACCGACTTCGCGCAGATCGCGGAGTCCATGGGCGCCCTTGGGATCCGGGTGACCGACCCCAACCAGATCAACTCCGCGCTCGACCAGGCCGTAAGCGCCAACCGGCCAGCGGTGGTGGATATCGTCAGCGATGGGGACGTGGCCGCCGCGCCGCCGTGGGGGCCGTAGCGTCGTCAGGCGACGGTGCGCTGATGCGCAGCGGGGGGGAGGCCGGCTGGACTGGCCATTTTTCGATGGAGCGGTATCGATCAGTGTTAGCGCATGGGTTGGTATCGCAATCCGCGCCTGCGACGTCTGCGGAGGGTGGCCGGTGGTCGGCGTGTTGTCCTGCCTGGCTGACAACGAGACCGGCGTTATAATAGTTGATACCGCCCTTTTGTTCCCCGTTGCGGTGGTTCTGTATGGAGGTTCCGTCATGATCTTGGCTGCATATAACACCTACAGAGGATAGGTAGAAGCCAGAGAGGAAAAACGGGCGGCTGAAGCCAAAGCCAGGGAGAAAGCGCTGGCGGTCGAAGCCAAGGCGGAGGGGTGCAAGGAAATCGTCGCGCTCCTGGAAGAGTACAACGTGCCGCTCCCGCCGGAAGTCCTCCGTAAATTGAACGGCGACGCAGAACCTAACTGATCAGTCAGGAGCCGGTCCAACCGCCCTTTCCAGGAATCGGCCGGCAGCGGCATAGTCCCGCGCTCCGCTGCGCCGGATAGGCGGAACCAAGTAGCAGTCAGTCGCCCCAGCGCCGCGCAATCCCTCCCACACCTGTAGGGCAATATCCACTCCGGACCGGCCGGCGGCAAGATCATCGGTGACCCACTGCGGGACGGCGGCGAAGGAAACGCCCTCGGCTTCCATCATGCCGACGCCGTAGAATACGGGCGCCGATAGCGGTTCTCCGTGGGCGCGGGAATAGGCGTCGGCGAATCGGTCGATGTCCGCAGGGTCGTAAACGGGCTGTGTGATCAGGAAGTCGGCCCCGGCCGCGACCTTGCGCGCCGCCAGCCGAGCCTCCCGCTCGATGCCCCGTCCCAGGTCTACAGTCGCTCCGATGCAGAAATCCGTGGGAGAACGGAGGCTGCTGCCGCGGTGGTCAGTCCCGGAGTTCAGGCCGGCGATGGCCGCGATGAGTTCTGTAGGCCGGTAGTCGTAGACGGCGGCCGCGGTGTCCCTGGGCCCGAAAGGATCACCGGCCACAGCGATAACGTTTTCCAGGCCTAGGGCCTGCGCTCCCAGCAGCATGGATTCCAGCGCCAGGCGGTTCATATCCCTTGTCGCCAGCGTGAAGATCGGCTCCGCGCCGTGCCGGTCACGTAGGACTGTGGCCGCCACCACCGGGTTCGTGCGAACCGCGCGGCCCGGGTTGTAAGCCGCCGAGATGAAATCGGCCGACTCCGGCGGGGCCGTTATATCCTCGAGCCGGCCGGAACGCGGGGGCGAATAGTCGCAGATAAATGCCGGCCGGCCAGTCTGCGCGTGGATACGGTCGACGACTTTCGCCATCGGACAGACCTGAAACCCTTGTGCCAGACTGAGGGCGGCAGCCCGCGGCTAGCCGGGCAAGCCTTCGAGCAGCTCGCGGAATCGTAAAATGGCCTGCTGCTCGGACCGGCCCACGTAATAGCGGATGCCCTGGACATATTCAACGACGTCACGGGGCAGCATGAGCAGGTCGTCGCGCGGCTCGTTGAGGTGATACAGGCCGTCGACACCCTCTTCGAGCCCGACGTACAGGGTGTCTTCCAGCGTGGACTTTTCCCGGTCCTCAAGGTCCTTGCGCATCACCCACTGGCTGAAGACGAAGGGCAGGTTGGTCCACTGGGTCCATTCGGAACCCAGGTCGAAGCGGTGGGCAAATCCGCGCACGCCCCGGCGACGGCGCAGGGCGCGGTTGCCGATCAACACAAAGGCGTCGAAGGTCTCGCCGGGGCGGATGACGTCGCCTGGCCTGACAGCGAACTCTCCCGGATTCAAGCCGTACTTTTCGCGGAGCAGCACCTCGAGGAGCCGAGCGGCGGTGACGTCTTCGTCGGACACGCCGATGGTGACGCCGCCCAATTCTTCCATCGGGTGCTGCGAGTAGAGGCAGACGCTGACGGCGCGGCTCAGGGTGGAGAAGCAAAAGCCGCCCACGGGTTCGAACCGGTCTTCGAGGCGAAACACGTCGGTTAGATGGGCCGGTCCGGCGTCGAGTTCGCCGTTGTCGAGAGCGTCGCCCAACTGTCGTGGGGTGGTTTCGCGCAGTTCGAATCCGCGACGCTCCATGTCGAAGTAAAAGGGTTCGGATTCCAGATACGGCACGCGGCCGACTCTAACGGGCATCTTCCAGTCACCAATGCATCTTGGGATGATCCGCGGCAACCAGGGTCGCGGTTGGACCAGCGCCCGGCCGGCGGCAAGTCCGGATTGTAGGGCGGGCCGCGATACGGGTCAAGGAACGAGCGCCGCACCCGTTCCCCGCGTGGCGGCGCGTATAATTGCGAACAGATTGGATTGATTGGAGGCGGCGCGGTTATGCGTATCATCGACGTAGAGGCGGACATCGTTCGGATCCCATTGAGCACGCGGTTCAGCGGCAGCGTGTACCAGATCGAATCGCGGTGCACTATCGTGGTTCGGGTCCACACCGACGAAGGACTGGTGAGCGAGATCTACTCCGGAGATGAGCGGACGGGCTATGAACTGCTGAAGGACTTGGTGGTGGGGCCCATGGCGGAGGCGGTGAAAGGCGAGGACCCCATGGCCATCGAGCGGTGTTGGCAGAAGATGTTCGCGCTCACGCCGCACATCGGGAACAAGGCCATCGCCATGCGTGCTATCGCGGCCATTGACGTGGCGCTGTGGGACATCACCGGAAAGGCGCTGGGGGTTCCGGTGCGGACGCTCCTGGGAGGCTACGCCCAGCGGTCTCCGGTGGTGCGGTTCGCGTACTACGTGCAGGGACGGGACACCGCGTACATGGTCGAGGACCTGCTTCACCAGCGGGAGCGGGGCATCGGCGGCGTCAAGCTGAAGACGGGCGGCGTGGCAGTCGCGGACGACCTGCTGCGGGTGCGGGCGATACGGGACACGCTGGGCGATGATTTCATCATCGTGTGCGATTCGAACCAGGCGTGGACGCTGGAGGAGGCGCTGGAGTTCGCGGGGCCGGCGAAAGAGATGGGTCTGGCGTGGCTGGAAGAGCCCTGCCGCTGGCAGAACGCGGACAACGACATGCGCCAGGTGCGGCTGCGCACCGGGATTCCGGTCGCCGCCGGCCAGGGCGAGAGCAGTTCGTGGGGTGGGCAGCGGCTCATGGACGCTGAGGCGGTGGACATCCTGAACATTGACGCGGCAATCTGCGGCGGCATCTCGGAATGGAAGCGAGTGGCCGGCGCGGCGCAAATGCGCGGCGTCCGGATGGCCCACCACGAGGAGCCGCAACTGGCCGTGCAACTCCTGCCGGCCCACGCCCACGGACTGTTCGTCGAGGTGTTCGAGGAAGAGCGCGACCCGGTGTACTACCAGCTGAACAGCGTTCTGCCCGAGTGGGACAACGGTGAGATCGTCGCGCCTACCGAGCCGGGGATGGGCCTTCACCTGGATGCGGCGGTGCTGGAAGAGTACAAGGTTTATTAGGGCAGGATCCAGTTTGCGGAACATTGAAGGGCGCAACGCGGTGGCGCGGGTTTCTTTCGGGCCGGAAGGCGAATGCCTGATGGGAGCGACGACTCTGGAAGACCTAGGCATGGTAATCGATCCGGTGGATAGCCGCCTGATTGTCCAGGACGATTTGTTGATGTGATGAGTCAAGGAGCGGAAACTATGGAACTCTCTGGCGATGAAGTCGCGGCCGTCGGGCGCAAGATCTACGAAGGCATCCGCGAGGAGATGGAAGCGAACCACTGGGGCGAGTTGGTGGTCATCGACATCCACAGCGGGGACTATGAGGTTGGCGAGTACACCGGCCTGCAAAGCGATATGGAAATCACCAATCGGTTGATGAAGCGGCGCCCCGACGCCTTCACCTGGGCGGAACTGGTGGGGAAAGAGCAGTACATTTCAGCTCGACTGGGTTGGCGGGGAACTATGGAGTATCTCGCCTCAAAGAAGAAAGGAGGCCCATGATTAGTGGCCGAGTGATCCCAGTAGCGGACGACGGTTCGGGGCTGGAAGCTCGCGTTGATGTTGGCATCGCCGGCAGCAACTCGATTTTTCAAACTGTGGCAGTCGTAGTGGATACTGGATACTCAGGCGCCCTCACGCTGCCTGAGCTAATTGCCCACGAGCTGGGTTTGCGCAGTACACAAAGAAGGTACGTGGTCCTGGCCAACGGCCAAACTGAACAGGTGGGAGCCTGCGCTGCTCGCTTGCTTTGGAATGGGCAACCCATCGACGTACTGGCGCATCTAATGGGAGACAAGCCGATGATTGGTACCGTCCTGCTGGCAAACTGCCGCCTCACCGTCGACTGGTGGGACGGCGGTGACGTGATCATTGAGGAACGGATGCCGCCGGCAGGATGATGGCCAGCGGCCCGGTCCGACGCTCCGCGCACATGCCGGGCTGAGGCTCGCGGATTACGCCGGCTCCGGTGGATTTACTCAGGGAACGGCGCCATTGCTGCGGTTTCACTCGGCTGGTTCGGCAACGTAGGGAGCCGTTTGGCACAACTTCCGAGCGCTCCAAATTCCGGTGACCAAAACACCTATCAAACTGACCAGCCACGACACCATGATCTGGGCGGATTCCCAACCCATTGGTCCGTGGTGATCGTCCAGGTGAAATACATACACCATCATGGCCGTCCACCCTGCCCAGATCCCGGGGATCAATAAGATAGCTGCCATCACCACAATCAAATTGCGACGAGCCACCGGCGTGGAATAACGCTCCCGGAGCGGAAACCACAAAAGGGCGGAAATCGCCAGTATTGCGATCAGCAGCAGGCCGCCAAATATGACGGCCCAGTAATCTTCCGAACCGGATGGAAACGATGCGGCGATTGGGGCGCACAGGAACATCCAAGCCAGCACCCCGCCGATTGAAAAACCACCAACTTTAAGCCCGACGGCGGCTCTGTACCGAAAGTTTTCCTTGGATCTCCTCGCTTTGCGAAATATCACCATGCTGATCATAGACGAAGTTAGCAACGTTATTATCAGGTGCGGTATGGTGCCCGCGAGCAGGTAAACCAGCATTGCAAGGAGAACGGTTTCGGCGTGAGATGGTCCATCCCACATCATGAAACACCACCAGAATTGGACGTATATTGGAGGACCGTCATGCGGGCCTACGTTCCCGCAGGCGTTGAGACCCGGGCTGATTGGTATGGGGCAGCGCTATAGCAGAAGCATGGCGTCGCCGAATGAATAGAAGCGGTACTCGCGGCGGACCGCCTCCTCGTATGCGGCCAGGATGCGCTCCCGGCCGGCGAAGGCGGACACCAACATCAGCAGGGTGGAACGGGGCAAGTGGAAGTTAGTAACCATCGCGTCCACCAACCGGAACTCGTGGCCGGGGAGGATGAACAGGTCGGCATCGCCCGCGGACGCTTGAATCTCCGTCGCTCCGTTCGCGTGCGTATCTCGCGCAACATGCTCCAGTGTGCGGACGGTCGTGGTTCCGACGGCGATGATGCGATCTCCGCGCCGCCTGGCCGCATTGATTGCCGCCGCGGTGTCCGCTGGCAGCTCGAACCATTCGGTGTGGATCTTGTGCTCGTCGATGTTTTCCCCGTGGACTGGACGGAAGGTGTCGAGCCCGACGTGGAGGGTCACCCACGCGGTGTCCACACTTTGCGAGCGAATGCGGTGCAGGAGCGACTCGGTGAAGTGAAGCCCAGCGGTGGGGGCGGCCACGCTTCCGGGGTCGTCCGCGTAGACGGTTTGATAGCGGTCGGGATCTTCGGGTGTTTCCTTGATGTACGGAGGCAGGGGCAGTTCGCCCAGCGCGTCCAGAGCCGATTCGTCGCTGACGCGCACCAAACGCAGGCCGTTCTCCAGAGAGGCGAGAATCTCGATCTGCGCACTGCCTGACCCGTCACGCGTTGCGACGGTTACTCGTGTGCCCACCCGCAGACGGCGGCCGGGGCGACCCAGAGCCTGCCAAATCCCCGGTTCCTGGCGGCGGACCAGTAACACCTCGACGCGCGCGCCGGACTTGGCCTCGATGCCGTAGAGCCGGGCCGGTATCACCCGGCTCCGGTTGAAAACCATGAGGTCGCCGGCGCGCAGGTATTCGATCAGGTCACTGAATGTTCGGTGCTCCAGCTGCCCATCGGGCCGGTTGCGGTCCAGGACCAACAGGCGGGAAGCGTCCCTGGGCTCCGCCGGAGTCTGCGCGATCCGCTGCTCGGGCAGAAAGTAGTCGAAATCACCGGTTCGCATCGGCGCTCAGGCGGGCAGCCTCCAATGTGTTGCTCAAAAGGACGGCAATCGTCATTGGGCCGATGCCGCCGGGAACGGGAGTGATAGCCTCCGCCTTTGCCGCGACAGCGGCGTAGTCAACGTCACCCACCAGACGGTAGCCGCGGCGGCGAGAGGCGTCATCCACTCGGTTGATACCCACGTCGATGACGACGGCTCCCTCGCGCACCATGTCCGCGCCGATGGCGCCCGGCACGCCCATGGCGGCGATCAGGATGTCGGCCTGGCGGGTGACCTCGGGCAGATTGCGGGTGCGAGTGTGGCAAACTGTGACGGTGGCGTTGCCCCCGGGGGCGCGTTGCATGAGCAGGGCGGCGAGAGGTTTGCCCACGATGTTGCTGCGGCCGACGATCACCACATGCTGGCCGGCCGGGTCGTAGCCGGACCGCAACAGGACCTGCTGCACGCCCGAGGGGGTGCAGGGCAGGTAGGCAGGCTCACCCTGGAGCATGCGACCCTGACTAGTGGGATGGAGGCCATCCACGTCCTTGTTAGGATCAACGCGCTCGATGACCGCGTGTTCGTCCAAGCCGCCCGGCAGAGGGAGTTGGACTAGGATGCCGTGGAACCTGGTGTCCAGGTTCAACTGGTCGATCAGGCTAAGGAGGTTGGCTTGGGACACGTCCCCGGGCATGTAAAAGATCTCGGAGAATATGCCGGCTTCCTCACAAGCCCGGCCTTTGTTCCGTACGTACACGCCGGAAGCTGGGTCATTGCCCACGAGGACGGCAGCCAGGCCGGGAGTGGGCCCGCCGGAGGCGATCAGTTCGGCTACCCCGGCCTCGACCTCCGCCCGCAGGTCGGCGGCGATTTCGTTGCCTTTGAGGACGCGAGCGGGCATTGAGGCCGACGGTATCAGGGCAGGTCGAAGATGTACTGCCGAACCTGGAAGGAGAAGCCGGGCAGCACGTCCTCGCCGTCCAGCGTTTCGGGGTCGTTAAGCAGTTGCGGATCTGGCTGGCCGGCGCGATAGATATAGGCTTGCCGATTGCGGGCGTCGATGAGCCAGCCGAGGCGGGCGCCGCCTTCCATCCACAATGCCATCTTGTCTTGCAACGGACGCAGGGCGTCGGTTCGAGAGCGGATTTCGACTACGAAGTCGGGCGCGCCTTCCACAACCGTTTGCCGCTGGTCTTCCGGCAAGGCGTCGAACCGTTCTTGCGTGATCCACGCGGCATCGGGTCCTCGGATTTCGCCGGAAGGCAAGCGGAACCTGACCGTCTGCGATGACGCGCTGCCGCCGTGTTCGATTTCCCAGTTGCCCAAGAAAACGGCAAAATAAAATTCCTCTTTGTTCCCTCGGTATCCGGTCATAGGCAGTATCAGGAGCTCCCCGGCGGCGTTGACTTCCATTTCGTAAAGGTCGTTCTGCTCGCAGAACTCGATGAACCGCGCTGGAAAATCGGCCGCCCGGTGATCGATGCCCAAGGCGGAAAGATCCAGACGGATAGTTCCGGCCGCCCCGGCCACGGGAACGCCTGCTGTGGGTGAAGCGATGGTTGGTTCTGGTGCGGTCGTCATGGCAGCGAACGCCTTGCGCAGTGTTGGCGTCCATCATACCACCGGCGTTTGCCAACCGTGTTCCGTGGGCCTACAATGCCCGCCATGCGCATCGTTTCTTTACTGCCCAGCGCCACGGAGATTGTGTTTGCCCTGGGGTTGGGCGATTCACTGGTTGGCGTTTCGCACATGTGCGACTATCCGGCGCAGGCCCGCGGGTTGCCCATCGTCAGCCGGAGCGTGCGCAGCAAGTCGCACCTCTCCAGCGCGGAAATCGATGCCATCATCCAGCAGGCGCGGGCGTCAGGCAATCCGGTGTACATCATCGATGGCGATCTTCTCCGCCGCCTGCAACCCGACCTGATCCTGACCCAGGAACTGTGCGAAGTGTGCGCAGTTGGCGCCGGGTCGGTGTTTGAAACGGCTGCCAAAGCGCTGGATTATCAACCCGAGATTTTGAGCATCCGACCAGCGAGCCTGGACGACATATACGGAAATATTCAGCGCATCGGCGCTGCCGCGGGAGTGGCAGCGCGAGGCGAGCACCTGGTGGGCAAGCTGCGGGAGCGCGCCGGTTACGTCGCGGAACGCGCTGAAAACGGGAAACGACCGAAGGTGTTCTGCATCGACTGGCTGGAACCGCTGCGCAATACGGGGCAGTGGACGCCGGAACTCGTGGAACTGGCGGGAGGCGAGGAAGGGCTGGCCGAGAAGTGGGGGAAATCCCGGGAAGTTGGCTGGGATGAAGTACTCGATTACCAGCCCGACTACGTGATGGTGATGCCCTGCGCCTTCAACATGGACCGGACCATCCTTGAAACGGCGCGACTAACGGAACGCGACGAGTGGAACTCGTTGAAGGCCGTGCGGGAAGGCCGGGTGTACCTGTTCGACGGCCAGATCCCCAGCCGGCACGGGCCTCGTGTGATCGACGTGCTGGAGGGCTTGGCCGAGGCGATGCGTCCGGAACGCTTCGAAGGACTGGCGCGGCCGGGCATATTTCGACCCGCCTCACTGCGACAGCCCGCGCTCTCGGCGTAGGCCGCTACGCCCAACCCGCCGTGACGACTTAAGGAAGCGCATATGGCGTTGTACATGATTTCGCTGGAACACGCGCCGGAGCGGTGCCCCGGGGTCGACCTGGGGGTGCGCGACCGGGTCCTGCGGATGTCGGCCGAGTTGACCGAAACGCTGGCGAGCCGGGGTTGCGAATACCGCGGCGGCTGGGTGGGAAAGTCATCGCATCAGACCTGGCTGGTCCTGGACGGGCCGGACGCCCACGCGGTGGACGACGCCGTGATTGACATGGGGCTGGCCACCTGGAACCGGACCGAGATCTTTCCGATCATCACCATGGAAGAAGCCTTCGGGGGGCTGCCCACGGATTGATCACTGACCATCAACCGCAAACACTCGCCTGAGCGCCAATGGGCTACCAGGTGACGCGCGACAGGAGAACGGCAATGAGCGAGAACATCTACCACCGCCGCCGGCGCATGTACACGGATCCCGCCGACATCGGCAAGAACAAGATGGCCCCGGCACGCCGGGTCGACCTGGGGGCGGTCGGGGATTTCAAGGACCTGCCGGCGCGAGTGCGGTTCGAAAATGGCGAAGAGCACTGGCTGGCCAAGGCCCGGGACGGGCAATACCGGCTCCTGTCCATGGTGTGCCCCCACGCTTTCGGCCGAGTGGTGAAGTGGGACAAGAGTTTCCTGTGCCCGGACCATGGTTGGCGTTTCGAGGAAGGTCAGGGAGTGTGCGTGAATGGGCCGCGGGCGCAGCTTTTCTACCACAACGTGAAGGTGGAAAACGGCAGATTGATCGCCCAGATCCCGGCGGACGATGACCCGGCGGTGACCCACGCGCCACCGCCGGCATGGGCAGTGCCGAAGTGAATGCGGCGGTGCAATACATCGACCAAAGATAGACCAGTGGCAACACATGACATGCGGTATGACAGGAATTGATGAACATAAAACTTAAGACGCCCGGATTAATCGCGACCTTAATGCTTGCCCTCTTGCTGGCTGCCAGCATCGGCGACGTTTCGACCGTAGCGGCCCAAGGCGGTGTGTCTGCTCCGGGGAAACCGGTAGTAATTCCGGGGCAGAGGGATGGCCGGGTGGTTGTCTCATGGGAAGCAGCTCAGGAAGCGAGTCATTATGTCATCGCGTGGTTGGCTCACGCAGATTACAACGCAGACATAGCGGCCGGCCGGGATTGGCGCAACTCCATCTCATATAAGACTATTGCCAACAGCGGCCAGACTTCGCATACCGTCACGCGGTTGGATCCGACGACACAATACTGGTTCACCCTGGGCGCGAGGTCCGAGCGCTACAGTCGCCCGCAGTGGTCGCCATGGGCGGACCTGGTGACGCCCAGCGTCGACGACGTGGCCTGCACCCACGACCGGGACGCGCTGGTGGCGTTGTACGACTCCACCGATGGAGAAAGTTGGAGGAATAGCGTCAACTGGCTCAGCGAGGCTGAGCCTATCGGCAAATGGTTCGGCGTATCCACCGACGGCAACGGCTGCGTGCTGGTTCTCTACCTGGACAACAATGAACTGGTTGGCAGCATCCCGCCGGAGCTGGGCCGTCTGGCCAAGCTGGACACCCTGGACCTTGACGGCAACGAGCTTTCCGGGGAGATACCCCCAGAACTGGGCAATCTCAGCAATCTGACCGTCCTGTCAATGGATCACAACGAGTTGAGCGGGCCGATTCCGCCGGAGCTGGGCAATCTCAGCAACCTCACCGATCTCGAGTTGTGGAACAACGAACTGACGGGTGAGATACCGGACGAGATTATTGGCCTCACCAACCTCAGGACGCTGGACCTGGACGGCAACAAGCTGACCGGGACGATTCCCGCAGCGCTGGCCGGTCTTGAGAATCTCGGGGCGCTGTGGCTCAGCGATAACGAGTTCACCGGCAGCATACCGCCCGAGCTAGGCAACCTGTCCAGGCTGGGTTACCTGGGTATGAATCGGAACGAGCTGACCGGTGAGATACCGACCACGTTAGGCAACCTCCGCAACCTGCGGGGCCTGACCCTCCGCGACAACCAGCTGACCGGACCGATACCGGAGGAGTTGGGCAACCTGGAGCACATGAGGTGGATCTCGCTCCGCAACAACAAGCTGAGCGGCACGATACCACCGGAGCTGGGCAATCTGGTCGACATGGTTTATCTGGGCCTTAACAACAACGAGCTGACGGGGACGATACCGGCGGAGCTCAGCGGCATGATCGAACTCGAAGGGTTGGTCCTTTCCGACAATATGCTGACCGGGCAAATTCCCCGGGAGATGGGCGACTTGGTCGAGTTGGATTTTTTGTTCTTGAACGGCAACCGGCTGACCGGCGGGATACCGACGGAGTTGGCCAGCCTGGCCAAACTGGAATATCTGTACCTCCTCGAGAATGAGTTGGAGGGAACCATCCCCGCCGAACTGGCCCAGTTGGGCGAGTTGAAGGTCCTGGACTTGAACCGGAACGATTTGAGCGGGCCAATACCACCGGAGCTGGGCAACCTGGCCAAGCTGGAGGGACTGCACCTGGACAACAACCAGTTCAGCGGCTCGATACCACCGGAGCTGGGCAACCTGGCCAAGCTGGAGGAGCTGCACCTGGATACCAACCGGCTGACCGGTCCGATCCCGCCTGAGCTAACCAATCTGACTGAACTGAGGGTCCTGTACGTGATCCGTAACCAGTTGACCGGGTGTGTACCCCCGGCATTGTTGGATGTGGACGAGAATGATTTGGACGAACTGGATCTACAGCTCTGCGCGACTGTGACGACCCCGTCGAGCTGAACCGTGAGCGCATAGCACTCTGTAAACACGGATAACTCAGTTGCCAGCACGCCCAGACAGGATGACGGAATTGATTGGTAGAAAAGTGAAGACTTCGGCAATGATCGGCACATTGTTGCTTGTGCTCCTTTTGGCTGCGAACGCAGGCGACGTGTCGAGCGTCGCGGCGCAGGCCGGCTCGTCCACACCGGGGAAACCGCAGGTGATGCCCGGGCAGGACGATGGCGAGGTCACCGTTTCGTGGGAAGCCGTTGAGCAGGCGAATTACTATGTCATCGCGTGGCTGGCTTTCGCGGATTACAACGCCGATATTGAGGCGGGCCGGGACTGGCGGGACTCCATCGTGTATGAGTCGTTTCCCAATGATGGCCAAACCTCGCACACCGTGACGCGGTTGGACCAGACTGCGCAATACTGGTTCGTCCTGGGCACGAGCTCCGGACGATTCAGCAAGCCACGATGGTCGCCATGGGCCAGCCTAGTGCGGCCCAGCGGCCCCGCCGCTGCCTGCGCGCCGGACCGGGACGTGCTGGTTGAGCTGTACAACTCCACCAATGGTCGGATTTGGACGAACAGTCTTAACTGGCTCAGCAATAGCGTGCCCATAGGCGAATGGTTCGGCGTATCCACCGACGGCGACGGTTGCGTGGTGGTCCTCTACCTGGACAACAACTTCCTGTGGGGCAGCATCCCGCCGGAACTGGGCCGTCTGGCCAAGTTGGACACCCTGGACCTTGACGGCAACTTCCTCCGCGGGGAGATACCGTCCGAGCTGGGCAATCTCAGCAATCTGAGCGTACTGTCGCTGGATCTCAACCGGTTGAGTGGGGAGATTCCGCCCGAATTGGGCCGGCTGAAAAACCTCACCGATCTCGAGCTGTGGAACAACGAACTGGAAGGGAAGATACCGGACGAGATAGTTGGCCTCGGCGAACTCAGGACGCTTGTCCTGAGTGATAACAAGCTGACCGGAACGCTTCCGGCCGGACTGGGCGATCTTGAGAACCTTGGGGCTCTGTGGATCAGCGGAAACGAAATCACCGGCAGCATACCGCCCGAATTGGGAAACCTGTCCAAGCTGACCGACCTGGGCCTGCACGACAACGAGCTGACCGGCGAGATACCGCCCGAGTTGGGCAACCTCTCCAACTTGCACGGCCTGTATCTCTATGAAAATCAGTTGACCGGGAAAATACCCGCCGAGTTGGGAAAGCTCACCGACCTGAACCACTTATTCCTGCGCAACAACCGGCTCACCGACGAGATTCCGACGGAGTTGGGCAACCTGTCCGAACTGGAAATCATCACCATCCGCAACAACCGGCTGTCCGGTTCGATTCCGAAAGAGTTGGGCAATCTCTCCAAACTGGAGACGCTGTACGTTTCCGACAATCGGCTGGAGGGGACGATTCCCCCCGAACTGGGCGCGCTGGACGAGTTGAAAGAATTGCGCCTGAACGGCAACCGGCTCACCGGCCAGATACCGGCAGAGCTGGGCAACCTCTCGAAACTGGAGGAACTGCGCCTGCTCGAGAATGAGCTGGTGGGAACCATTCCTGTAGAGCTGGCCCAGTTGGGGGAGTTGCAGGTCCTGGACTTGAACCGGAACGATCTGAGCGGGGCGATACCACCGGGGCTGGGGCTGGGCAAACTGGGCAAACTGGAGGGACTGCACCTGGACAATAACCAGTTCAGCGGCTCGATACCGCCCGAGTTGGGCAACCTGACCATGCTGAAGGAGCTGCACCTGGACACCAACCAACTTACCGGCGTCATACCCCGGGAGTTGACCAATCTGACCGATCTAAGGGTCCTGTACGTGACGCGAAACCAGCTGACCGGGTGCATACCACCGGCGCTGCTAACGGTGGACGAGAATGACCTGGACGATCTCATGGAAACGCAGAGGCTGGTGGTTTGTGCTCCTGCGGCCACTGCGACGAGCGGAAGCGCTGATTTAGGCGCGCGAAGCCTCACAACGTCCGGTTCCACATTGCCGGGCGCTGTGAACGCTTCAGATAGCACTGAAGGGAGCACCGACTCCGACAATCCCTTCGAAATCAAGGTGGGCGCGCCGACAGTAGACAAATAGCAAGGCGCACCACCTTCGTTTTCGGCCATCTGGTTACCACTTTATAATCATTATCAATTTTGAGCGAGACGCCGATTTCTGTTGACAGGGTACGGCATCTAAATTAAACTACGGCCAACCGTCGTAAAGCCGGGAACGAAGCATGGAATCCCGGCAAAAACGGCATCAAATCGTAGGAAGGAGGCACAGGATGTCACACAAGGATGACCTGGCATTGATGGCCCACCTGATGCGGCGCGCCGGCTTTGGCGCCAACCGCGCAGAGCTGGAGCGATGCGTTGCCCAGGGTTACGAAGCCACTGTGGAAGAGCTGATCGATCCGCCCACGGACCGCGAAGGTGGGAAGATGGCTCTCCTGCTCCGGTATCACCCCAGCTTCTTGCTCCCCGGCGGCGTTCCCTTCTCCGGCCAGGCGAACTGGATGTACAACATGGTATCCAGCGACCGGCCCCTGGAAGAGAAGATGACGCTGTTCTGGCACCACGTCTTCGCGACCGGCAACTCCAAGGTTGACAACTGCGACCAGCTGCTCGAGCAGATCGACATGCTCCGGGAATATGGCATGGGGAACTATCGGGACATTCTGATTGAACTGTCCAAGAACCCCGCCATGATTTTCTGGCTGGACAACAATGAGAACCACCGGGACGCCGTGAACGAGAACTGGGGCCGCGAGCTCCTCGAGCTGTTCTCCATGGGCGTTTCCAACTACACCGAGGTTGACGTTCGCGAGTGCTCGCGGGCCTTCACCGGCTGGACCATTCAGGCCAAGTTGCCGCGCGCTCCGTACGGCCGCTATCCCTGGAAGTTCGCCTACAACGAAGCCGACCACGACTTCGGCGAAAAGACCTTCCTGGGCCGCACCGGCAACTTTGACGGTGAGGACATTATCGACATCATCCTCGAAGAGCCGGCAACCTCCCGCTTCATCTGCCGCCACCTCTACAACTTCTTCGTCGCCGACGAGCCGCAGGTTCCCGCCTGGACCATCGAGCCGGCCCGTGACGAGGACGCCCTGGACGAGATGTGCCAGGTGTTCGAGGACTCCGGGTTTGAAATGAAGGCCGTTCTGCGCCACATGTTGAACTCGCAGTGGTTCAAGGACGCCCGCTACCAGAAGATCAAGAGCCCGGCGGAAGTGGTCGCTGGCACGCTGCGAATGGTCGGCCTGTTCGAGAACCCGGACCCCGGCGTCCTGAACATCGGCAAGGAGCCCACCTACATGGGCCAGTCCATCCTCGACCCGCCGTCGGTGGAAGGCTGGCACACCGGCCTGGAGTGGATCAACTCCGGCGCCCTGCTGGCTCGCATCAACTTCGTGGCCGACCGCGTGTCGAACCCTGATCTGCCCGGAATGCAGGACATCATCGACCGGATGCAGGGCGAAGGCGTGGAAACCCCTGACCATCTGCTCAATGCCTGCACCGAGTACATGGGCTTTGTTGAGTTGAGCGAAGAGACTCGTGGCCAGTTGGCCGAACACGTTCGAACCGGCGGCAATGTGGACTGGACCGATCGGGGCGCCGCGGCGATCCGCATCGGCGAGACCATGTCTCTCATCAGCGCCACCACCGAGTACCAGTTCGGCTAAACCGGCAAGATGCTGGACGGGCCGGGGAACCCCCGGACTGTCCAGCCCCGGAACTCCTCATCCGACGAAACGCACATCAGACAAGGAGCATACGCAATGACCTCCACCAAGAAAGATCCGGTCATCGTGGTCCTGCAGCTCACCGGCGGCAACGACTACTTCAACACGGTGATCCCCTACAACGATCCGTTGTACTACGACAATCGCCCCGCGGTCCGCTACGAGCGCGAGAGCATCATTCCCGTCAATGACGAGCTCGGGTTCGCCCCCACCATGGGCCCCATGAAAGAGCTGTTCGACGAGGGCAAGGTCGCGGTCATCCACGGCATCGGCTACGCCGACAGCCCCCGCTCGCACTTCCGCAGCATGGACATCTGGCACACCTGTGAGCCGGACAAGGTTGGAACCGAGGGTTGGGCCGGCCGCGTCGCTCGCGAGATGGACCCGGACAAGGAAAACGTGTTGACGGCCATTAACTTCGGCCACGGCCTGCCCCGCGCGCTGGCCGTCCCCGGCGTTCCGGTAGCCGCCATCGCCGACCTGAGCACCTACGGTCTGCTCACCGGCATCGCCGACGTTGACCAGCGCTCCAAGGCTCTGGACCTGTTCTCCAAGATGTACGCTCCCACCGTGGGCGGCAGCTTCGTGAACGACTACCTGCGCTCCACCGGCACGGACGCCATGGTCGGCGCCGACATCGTGAAGGTTGCGCCGGAGCGGTACTCCAGCACCGTCGAGTATCCCAACAGCCCCATCGCCTCCCACCTGCGTGACATCGCCCAGGTGTACATGGCCGATCTGGGCACGAAGATCTTCTACACCCAGCACGGCAGCTTCGACACCCACGCCGGTGAGGCCGCGGCCCACCCGGTGCTGTGGAAGGAAGTCTCCGAGGGCATCAGCGCCTTCTTCGAGGACATGAAGGAGCACAACACCGGCGAGAACATCGTCATGTACCTGTTCTCCGAGTTCGGCCGCCGCGTCCGCGACAACGGCTCCGGCACCGACCACGGCGCAGCCGGCGTTGCCTTCGCCATCGGCGACTCCGTCCAGGGTGGCTTCTACGGCGAGTACCCGTCCCGCAAGAACGAGGACTTGGAACAGGGCGACCTGGTTCCCAACTACGACTTCCGCGGCGCGTACTCCAGCATCGTAGAGGACTGGCTGGGCATGGACGCCAACCCCATCGTGAACGGCGCCTTCCCCAAGCTGGACATCATCAAGAAGTAAACCCATCGTCCCGGCAAAAACGGCGGCGATGCAGCCCTGAAAGGCACATCGCCGCTCGTCCAACGCATATCAAGTGGAGGAAAAACTATGCCTCAGAATACCGTAGCAAGCGGTCGGGCATGGCTGTACGTCAAGAACGTTGGCCGCCAGGGGCAGGTGGGCATGGGCTTCAGCCAGCCTGTCGGCGTTGCTACCCTCGACGACGGCACGATGTACGTCGCCAACCGTGGTGGTGAGCAGAACCCCAGCGCCCGCATCACCAAGTGCACCATCGGCAACACCGACGGCAAGGGCGGCGAGGAGTTCCTGGGCGAGTTCGGCCGGGAAGGCATCGCCTACCAGGCCAGCTCCAGGGGCCTGTTCGAGTGGATCACCGGAATTGCCCTCGATTCCGCCGGTAACGTGTACGCTTCCGACGAGTGGAAGAACATGATCGCCGTGTTCGACGCCGACGGAAACCTGGTGAAGCATTGGGGTGAAAGCGGAGACGGCGAAGGCCAGCTCAGCGGCGCCGCCGGATTGGCTTTCGACGCCGACGACAACCTCTGGGTGGTTTCGGCCAAGAGCAGCCGCGTCCAGAAGTTCAGCAAGGACGGCGACTACCTGGGAGGCTTCGGCACCAAGGGTAACGGCGCCGAGGACCTGGAGATGCCCTCAGGCATCGCCATTGACGACGCCGGCGACCTGTACATCGCCGACTGGGGCAACCACCGGGTGCAGAAGTACACTCCTGGCGGAACCCATCTGCGCACCTTCGGCAGCCAGGGCACCCGCTCCGGCGAGTTGAAGCACCCGCTGGACGTCACCATCGACAATGAGGGCGATGTCTACGTGGCGGACTGGATGAACGAGCGCGTCGTGATCTACGATGCGGACGCTCGTCCTTTGGCCTACCTGGAAGGGGACGCCACCGAGGTGTCGGAATGGGGCGATTTGTCCCTGAACGCCAACCCCGACATGGTGAAGGCCCGCCGTCGGGTCCCCGACCTGGAGCAGCAGCAGCGCACCTTCCGGATGCCCATGGGCGTCAGCTTCGACCGGGCGAACAACCGGCTGCTGGTGTGCGACACCCTGCGCTCGCGCCTTCAGGTTTATGAAAAGGACGACACCTACCTGGATCCGCAGTTCAACCTGTAACCTGGCGGCACATCCGGGAAGTGCTCTGACATTTCTCCCCAAGGACCGGCGCTTTTCACCCCCAGCGCCGGTTCTTTTTGTCCCTGCGACAACAATCAGGGCGGGTAGACTACCCACCCTTTGTGCGTTCTGGGTCCGCGCGGAAACTCACAGCTCGTGGGTGTGGCTGTCGTTGCCCCCGCCGCGGTTGGTGGCTTCGGGCGGCAGAGTTATGATGGCCCGACGATGCGTCCCGACGCCGATGGTACGGTCGCCGTCCAGCGCTTCCACCTTGAAATAGAGCCAGCGGCCATCCACGCGCTCCAGTTCGGCGACCGCTACCACTGTGGCGCCGATATCCGCGCCGGCCACGTGGCGGATGTTGACCTCGAACCCAACGGTGGATTGCTCCGGCGGGAGGTGGTCCAGGATGGCCCGCTGCGAAGCCTGCTCCATGGCGCGGATCATGGACGGCGTGCTGAGCTTGGCCACGTGAGGCGCGACGTTGTGCTCGCACACCAACACTTCCCGCCGGCCGATCAGACCCGGCGTTGGTCCTGTTTCCCGGTTGCAAGTTGGTTCAGTCATCGTCACTCCTGTGTCGCGTTGGCCTTTTCCAGTGTCGGCGGCCCGTATGCTATCATATCGGCGTCGCCAGTTCGGCGACGCCGATTTGTCTGCGATGCTCGCAGTCCATAGTGAGCCGGCACGACAGATCATAATCTGTCCTGGCCTCCAGTTTCCACAGGACCCATACCATGAGTTCCAAGCGGGATTTACTGTCCATCACCGATATCTCACCTGACGAAACTCGCCGTCTGATCGACCGAGCGCAGGAGTTGAAAGCTGCTCTTCCGGGAAGCTCTAAGCCGCTGGCCGGTAAACGAGTGGCGTTGCTGTTCGAAAAACCCTCGCTGCGGACGCGGGTCAGTTTCCAGATCGGCATCGCCGAGTTGGGTGGGTTCAGCCTGTACATGGGCCAGGACGAGGTGGGTCTGGGGCGACGCGAGCCGGTTTCCGACGTGGCCCGCGTACTAAGCGGGTACGTCGACTGCATCGTGGCCCGCGTCAACTCCCACGATTCGCTGGTCGGGCTGGCTGAGTATGGCAACGTTCCCGTGATAAACGCCCTTTCCGACGTGGAGCATCCGTGCCAGACCATGGCCGATCTGCTGACCATCTCGGAGACCCACGGCAAGACCGACGGGTTGAACTTAGCCTACATTGGTGACGGGAACAACGTGGCAAGAAGCCTGTGCCTGGGGGCGCCGGCGGTAGGAATGAACTTCGCTATAGCAGCCCCGCATGGCTATCAACTGGAAGAGCAGACATTCGACGCTGCCAGCGAGCGGGGCGAGCGCGCAGATGGGGGCCCGCGTCCCACGGTGCACCCGCTGGTGCGCCCCGCCGACGCCGTCATCGACGCAAACGTCGTGTACACCGACGTTTGGACCAGCATGGGGGACGAGGCAGAGACTGAAGAACGCCTCAAGGCTTTCCAGGGCTACACGGTGGACTACCCCTTGATGGAGATGGCCGCGCCGGGAGCCTGCTTCATGCACGACATGCCGGCGCACTATGGCGAAGAGGTGCCCCCGGGGATGCTGGAACACCCGCAGTCCGTGGCCTACCAGCAGGCGCACAACCGGCTGCACGCGCAGAAGGCGGTGCTCGAGTTCCTGCTGGCGTAGAAAACCGCAGGCCCGGAATCGACGAGGCATCCGCCGCAAGCCGTCTATTCAACAGCGAAAAAACAAGAGGCTGATATGCTTGTCGCTCCTGATCTGCCCGAACCTGGTGAACAAAGCCTGGACGACCGTCGCCGGATCAGCCGGCGGTTCATCGTCCATGCCCGTGAAGAACTCGCAAAAGGCAACCGCTTACAGGCCGGTGAAAAGGCCTGGGGCGCGGTGGTCCAGCCGCTGAAGGCCATCGCGGAGCAGCGGGGTTGGCGACATCAGAGCCACCGGGATATTCATAACGTCGGGCTTCAGATAATGGCCGAAGGCCCGGACGTTGACCTACAGGATGCGATTTCGGAGGCGTACCGCGTCGGCCACGAGAATTTTTACGAAAACCACCGTCATCCCGAAGAATTGGCTGAGATGATGGACAAGGTTGAGGACGTGATGCCTGTCCTGGAAGCGCTGCCGGACGCGACGCCGCGTCCGTTCACCATTGCCAGCAATACCCAACTGCGGCGGTTGCGGTCGCTCACCGGCGATGACGGTTTGCAGCTCGGCGACACCTCTGCCGTGGGTTTCTCGTTGAAACATGATGCGACCAACAGATAACGGGCAGCCGAAACACGCTGATCATGCGGATCCTCTATGACCTCTCTTGACGAAACCGCGGCGGAAGCCTTTCCAGAAACGCCGGCCCAACGGGCACCAGTTCCCACGCTGGACCCGATGGTGGCCATCATTGGTCGCCCCAACGTGGGCAAGTCTTCGCTCTTCAATCGCATCCTTTCCCGCCGGCACGCCATCGTTTCCGAAGTGGCTGGAACCACCCGCGACCGCCTGATCGCCCGGGCCTCGTGGAAAGGGAGGTCGTTCCTTCTCATCGATACCGGCGGGCTCGAGGACGATCCCGACGGCCACATCCCCCAGCGCGTCCAGCAGCAGGCGGACATGGCGATGGGCGCCGCCGACGTGATCGTGTTTCTTACCGACGCGATCCAGGGCGTTACGGCTACTGACGAAGCGGTGGCGCAGCGGCTGCGACGCACCGACAAGCCCATTCTGCTGGCTGTGAACAAGGTGGACAACGACAACCGGGAGCTGGCGGCGGCCGAATTCTACGGGCTGGGGATCAACGAAACTGCGTTCATCTCCGCGTACCACAATTATGGCGTGTACGACCTGCTGGAGCGCATTGTCGAGCTGCTGCCCAGACCCGAGCTGGCCGATCTCTGGGAGGATGCGCCCGACGGGGAAACGGCGCCCGAGGACGAGTGGTGGGATGACGGCGGCGATGAAGAAACTGTCGAGGAAGAGGCGTGGTCTCCTCCCACCGAGTTGAGCCTCTCCATCGTCGGGCGCACCAATGTGGGCAAGTCAATGCTCACCAACGCCATCATCGGCGAGGAGCGCAGCATCGTCAGTCCGGTTGCCGGAACCACACGCGATGCTTTGGACACGCAGATATCCTATAGAGACCATACCATCACGCTGGTGGACACGGCGGGAATCCGGCGGCCCGGCCAGGTGCAGCGAGGGATCGAGAGATACAGCGTGCTGCGGGCGGTGAACGCCGTGCATCGCAGCGACATCACCCTGCTGATCACCGATGCCACGGAACTCGCGACGGCACAGGACGCTCACATCGCCGGCCTGGCATGGGACACCAACCGAGGTCTGATCGTGGTGGTGAACAAGTGGGACTTGGTCAACCGCAACCGGTTCCGCATGGAACGGAGCCTGCACCGGGTCCAGGAGAGACTGCACTTCATGTCCTACGTGCCCGTGTGCTTCACGTCGGCGCTCACAGGCGAGGGTATCGAGAAACTGCTGGACACTGCCCTGTCGCTGTGGCAAGAGCGGCAGAAGCGCGTGCCCTTCCGGGATCTGCAGTACCTGCTGGCCGACGCGGTGTCGACTCACACTCCGCCTTCGCAGCGCGGGAACATCCGCAACCGGCTGCGCATCCGGCGGGTGCGGCAGGTGGGCGTAAATCCACCGACCTTCGTGTTCTCGGTCAATGATCCCAAACTACTGCATTTTTCATACCAGCGGTATCTGGAAAACCAGATCCGCGACCGGTTCGGCTTTGGCCGGACGCATTTGAGATTGATTTTCCGGCCGGAGCGAGCAGAAAGACCCTCGAGGTCCGGCATTCGAAACCGGGCCAGGTAGCCGGTTGAATATGACCACGCTACCCCGAGCATCGTACGCCACCATCGCGATGCTGGCCGCTCTGCCATTGCTGCTGGCGGCTGGTGTCGCTCTCGCCATCGCCAGCGTCCAGGCGCCGCCTGCGCCGCTGATGTATGTGGCCGTGGGCGTGATAGCGTACCTGACCGGCTCGATTTCGTGGGGTTACATCTTCGTGAACCTGACCAAAGGCGAGGACATCCGCGACTTTGGCAGCGGTCGGACGGGCATGTCCAACATACTGCGGACTTCCGGCGGCAAGGCTGCGACGCTGGTGTTCCTGCTTGACGCCGGCAAAGGCGTGCTTTGCGTGATGCTGGCGAGGACGGCCATAGGGTCGGGAGAGGCTGAGGTGGCCGCAGCGCTGCTGGCATTGTGCGGGCACAATTGGCCAATATTCCTCCGGTTCCGCGGCGGACGCGGCATTCTGCCGGGGTTTGGCGCTCTGTCGGTGATGGCCCCTTGGGTCGCACTGGCCGGTGGAGCGCTGTTCCTGGTCATCACGTTGTCCAGCAGGATACTGTCATTGGGCAGCATTGTCGGGGTGCTGACGGTAGCAGTTCTCAGCCTTGCCCTCATGCTGCTCATCGGACATAGCCAGCTGTACACGCTGTACGCGTGCGTGGGCGGCGCCGTTATCATCTGGCAACACCGGGACAACATCCGGCGCATTGCCAACGGAACCGAGCGCCGGCTGGGTATGCCGGCAGCGCGGAACCGCTAAGGTCACCGGGAAGCGAGCCCCCGGAACCCTGCTGCTGCCTACCGCCGACAGCGCGTCGGATCAGGCAGAGCGGATGGCCTGCCCCAACCTGGACAGGGCTTCGGCAAGGTCGTCAACGTCGTACAGCGAGAAGCTGATGCGGAGGCTATCCCGGAATAACCCGCTGGACGAAAACGCCGTGCCGGGACGGTAAGATACGCCGGCCTTCTGGGCGGTCGGCAGTAAGGCATCCGCCTCCGCGCCATCCGAAAGCGTGAGCCAGAAAAAGTAACCGCCGTCCGGCTTATCGAAGTCGACCATGCCGGCCAGGTCGGTTGACAATATCCCGGCAACGGCGTCTCGCCTCATGGTGTAGGTGCGCCGCAGGTTGGCGAGGTTTTCCTGGAGGAGCCCCAGGTCCAGGGTGGCCTGGGCCATGGCCGCCGCGAAGTGGCTCAACCCGCCGCCGCTGGCCGCGACTCCGGAATCTAGGAAGCGCTGGATGATGCCTGGGGAGGAATGAACCCACCCCAGGCGCAGGCCAGGCGCCAGGATCTTGGAAAAGGAACCGAGGGAAACGACACAGCCGTTGTCCGCATCGTCCATGGTTGCCAAGGGCGGTGGTGGCGGCAGGCCGTAGTGCAGCAGCTGGTACACCTCGTCGGCAAGGATGGTGAAGCCATACTGCCGGGCCAACTGGATCAGCCGGTGCCGGCGCTGAAGCGTCAAGGTGGCTCCGGTAGGGTTCTGATACGCCGGTATGACGTAGAGCAGACAGGGCCGGTGGCCGTCCCGGAGCATCAGCTCCAATGCGTCAACGTCCAGGCCGTCGCGGTCGGTGGGTATGCCCACGACTTTCAGGCCGTGGTCCAGGAAGATGCGGCCGATCAGGTAGTAGGTCGGTTCTTCCACAAAGACCGTATCGCCCGATTGGGCGAAGATGGTGGTGGCCAGATCTATACCCTGGGAGGCGCCGGCGGTGAGGAAGAGCGATCTAGGGTCTACAGGCAGATTACCGTAGGTGTCCTGGGATGAGAGGAAATCTGCCAACCCATCGAGAAGCGGCCCGAATCCCTGGACGGCGCCATACTGCAACGGCACGGCGGACTGCTGACTGAGGACACGCTCGCTTGCGATTTGCAGGGCTTCCGTCGGGTGCAGGTGTGGGGAAGGGTGTCCCCATCCGAGGTCCAGAACGCCTTCCGGTATGGATATGAGGAGGGAGGGGAGAGTGGAGGTCATGGTTGATAGCATGTCTGTCGATCTATCTTGCGAAGAGGGGCATGAAAAGGCCGGCGGGTTTCGTACCCGCCGGCCGATTGCCGGTGTGGCGAGATGTGGGACTGGCTACTAGATGTAGTCCTGGTCCTCAGCCATCATCTGCAGGACGTCGCCGGACTGCAGGTGGATGGCGCGCTGGATCTGGACCTTGAGGTCGTCCAGCATCTCGTCGGGGATCTGGCCGTCGTTGTCGCGAGCGGCTTCCTTCATGGACTCGAAAGCCCACTCGTCGGAGTTGCCGTGCGGCATGTCGAAGAAGCCACGCTCGAAGACCGGCAGTTCGCCGGGGCCGAAGTAGCCCTTGCCCTCGATGTTGTAGCCTTCGAGGTCGTGGGTGCCCTTGCCGAGGACCTGACCGGTGGCGGCATAGTGCTCCATGACGTTCTTGAGGCCATACTTCTGAATCGGGCAGACCTTCATGCACACGCCACAGCCGAGGTAGCGGGCCATGACAGGGCGGCAGCGCTTGAAGTAGAGCTTGTTCTTCTCGATTCCGCGCCACCAGATCTTGTCGCGCATCAGAGCGCGGCCGGGGCAGCGGTTCACGCAGACCTGGCACACCTGGCAGAAGGCGTGGATGCCGTAGTCGACGGGCTCGTCATAGCTGACGTTGGCGTCGGTGGTGACCATCATCAACCGCATGCGGTTGCCGGTGTGCGGGGACAGCAGGTAGCCGCAGGCGCCCAGCTGGCCGAGGCCGGCAGCGACGAACATGGGGATCACGGGGCCGGTGGCATCGCTGGAGTGGATGACGTGGGCCTTGTAACCCAGGGAGCGAATGAAGTTGCCCAGTTCGAGACCGGCAGCAGCCTGGGTCCGGTACGTGCTGGAGTGCACAATCTCGGCGTCGACGCTGGGGATGGTCTGGGTGGGCTCGAAGTCCTGCTCGTAGGCCAGGCAGATGGCGTGGGGCAGAACGGTGAAGCCGCGCTTGCTCTTGTAGTCATAGCGCGGGTCGTAGGACGTGATGCCGACTTCGAGGTAACCGAGCTGGCGGGCCTTGTCCTTGACCAACTGGGAGATGTCCTCGCCGGTGGGCTCAGCAGTGGCATCCATCTCAGCCGTCGAGCGGGCGGCCATGACCAGGTTGCTGTTGAGCTTGTCGTGCTCCTTGCGGATCTCGCGCATTTCGGCGTGGAGGTCGCGCAGGGTGTTGGACCAGTCGCGGGACGCGCGCTCGGTGATGTTCATGGTTTCCAGCGGATACTCGCGGGCGTACCAGTCAACCTCACGGTCGGTCATCGGGATACCAGGGGTGGTTTCCAGTTCTTCCGGAACCGGAATCGTGATCTCGGCGTCGCCCCACTGCCTTCCGGGACGGACTACCTCGTGCCCAATCTTAAGCATATTAGCCTCCTCGCTGGTTGGCTTGGCCGCACAATTGCGGCGGCATTTGGGGCAATTTATACCGTTGTCACCCCTTTGTCAACAACTGACGCCAAGTTCCCGTCGGAATTCGCCTGCGATTGCGAAACGCGCCACACGGGAGGGATTCAACGGCGGTTTGCGAAGAGGCAAACCGGGCATTCAGGGGCGCTCCCCGGAAGTCGTCGAGCAATCCGAAGATGCCCGGGCGTTGGGCCTAACGGCTCTTCCACCAGGTCCACGCTCCGAGGCCTGCCAGCGCGACGCCCAAGACCACCAGCGTCCAGCCCAATCCTTTCAATAGGAAGACTGCCACCGGCGTGAGCAGGAACAGGCCCAGGCAAGCGAAAGCCAGCCCGCAGCCAATCGCCCCCGGCGGCTCCCCTGGCCCGGTAAAACATGATGCCGGGGACGCCCAGCGACCCCTACTAATCCGGTAGGACGTAGGTCGCTTCGCGCTCGATCACGCGGTTTTCCTGGCGCAACTTTTCCAGGTGGGTACGCACGTTGCGTCCCGCCGCGGCACGCAGGGATCTGCGCAGGTTGCGCGGGTAGACGGCGGTGAGGATCTCGTCTACAGTCGTGGCGCCGGAATCCAGCGCGGCCAGGACCTGATCCTCACGGCTGAGCCGATGCGCGATCTGCTGCTGGATGCGCTGCTGACCCCGGATAATGGTGTTGCCGTGGCCGGGGCACACCACCAGCGGGCGCGTGCGGGCCATGCGTCCCAGGGAGTTCATGTACTGCTTCAGGTTGCGCACGCTGGACGACGAGTTGCCCAGGAGGTTGTCACCGCTGAACAGGACCCGGTCGGGGCGCAGAAAGTAGCAGACGTGGTCATCCTCGTGGCCCGGCGTGAACAGAGGGCGTAGCGTGACTCCGGCCCCGGTGGTTACGGTCTCGTTGGCGCGCAGGGCGTGGACCGAGTCGCCACCCAGGGTGTGCTGCAGGCGTGGCGCCAGCTTTGGGTGGCAGCGCACCGGGCAGCCGAACGCTTCTTGCAGCCGGTCCAGGCCGCCGATGTGGTCGCCGTGGCCGTGGGTGATCAGAATGGCGTCGATCTTGGGGCTGCCCAGCTCCTCCCAATAGTCCATGATCTGCCGGGTCCAGAAACGGTAGGGCTCGCCGGAGTCGATCATGACCATGCTGCCCGAAGGGTCTCCCACGAAGTAGATCTGGGTGCCCCCGGGGTGCATCGCCCCGAAGGTGCTGGGGTCTTCCTGGATGTGGGTGCTGTAGACGTTGTCGGTGATCTGCATGGGGGACCTCACCACTCGCGGGAGCGGATGTAGCGGTGTGCGGCGATGGCGGCGGTGGCGCCGTCTCCGGCGGAGGCGACCAGCTGGGCTGCGGATTGTTGGCGGATGTCGCCGGCGGCGAACAAGCCGGCCTGCGGGGTGTCCATCGAGAGCCCCACCGGGATGTGTCCGGCGTTGTCCAGTGGAACCAGGTCGGACACCGGGGACGAGTTGGGCTCCAGGCCCACATAGATGAAGAGGCCGGCCACCGGTTCGACGTTCTCGCCGTCGGCGCTGCGAACCCGGACGCCGGTGACGGTGTCCTCGCCGAGCACCTCGACGACCTCTGCGTTGTAGCGGACCTCGATCTTGGGCTCGGCGGCAATGCGGTCCTGGAGAACCTGCTGAGCGTCCAGATCCTCGCCACGGTGGAAGAGGATGACGCGCTCGGTGTACTCGGTCAGCGTCAGGGCCTCGTCCGCCGCGGAGTCGCCGCCGCCGACCACGGCGACGGTTTGCCCCATGTACAGCGGGCCGTCGCAGGAGGCGCAGTGGGAGACGCCGCGCCCGAGGAACTCTTCTTCGCCCGGGATACCCAGGGTGCGCAGCGTCGATCCGGCGGCCATGATCACGGCCTTGCCGAGGTAGGAGTCGCCGCCTTCGCCGGCGACGCGGAGGTAGTCCCCGTCGGAGGCCACGCTGGCCACGGTGTCCATGAGCACCTCGACGCCGGCATTCATCGCCTGCTCCTGGGTGGCAGGACCCAGCTCGTAGCCGGCGATGCCCTGGGGGAAACCGGGGAAGTTCTCGATGCGCTCCAGGTTGATGATCTGCGCGCCGGCCATCATCTGCTCGACGATGGCGGTGCTGAGGCCGTGGCGGGCGGCGTAGATGCCGGCGGTCAGGCCGGCCATGCCGCCGCCGATGATGATGACGTCGAAATTCTGGTCGGGCACGGATTACCTCTCTGAAAGTTGGTTAAAAGGGGATGACTGGTGGATGAAGGCAGGCTGGTTGACGATGCTCGATTGTACCATTCGGCAAATCTTGTACAGATCTGACAAAAACCTCACTCCGGCCGTGCGCAGCCCCACAATCTCAGTTGACACATCCCGGCGGGATACAGAAAATGGCGCCATCACTGTAGCCAACGCCGCGCTTGATACGGAAGGTGACGAAATGGCAGAGATCCTGGGGCTTGGCCTCACGCACTACCCACCCCTGATATCTCCCGATGAAGACAAAGCGATTCCTTTGAAGAGAACGCTCGCCGGGAACAAACGCATATCAGAGGAGATGAAGAATCCCAGCAGCTGGCCCGAGCCGATGAGGATCGAGTACGGTGAAGACGAAGGGTACGCATCCTCGCTGGAACACCGGGCCCGGCTCGTGGCCGGTTTCCGGCGCATCCGCGAGGAACTGGACGCCTTCAATCCCGACTTCGTGGTGATCTGGGGTGACGACCAGTACGAGAACTTCCGGGAAGACATCATTCCCCCGTTCTGCGTGTTGGCCTACGACGAATTCGAGTGCCAGCCCTTCGCCCACCGCCAGCGGAACTTCTGGGGCGAGCCCCAGGACAAAGTGTTCAAGTACAAGGGCAATAAAGAAGCCGCGCGGGCTTTGGTGTCCGGCATGATCGACCGGGGCGTGGACATGGCTTACGCCTACCAGGGGCTGCACGAGCCGGGCCTTGGCCATGCCATCCTGAACACGCTGCTTTATCTGGACTACGACCGCAAGGGGTTCGACTATCCGGTGGTGCCGATGCTGGTGAACTGCTACGGCAGCCGGGTGATCCGCAACCGGGGCGGCGCGGTGGAATTCCTGCCGGACCCGGACCCGCCCGGTCCTTCGCCGAAGCGATGCCTACAGGTGGGTGCGGCGGCGGCTGAAACACTCAAGGACTCGCCGTACCGCGTGGCATTGATCGCTTCGTCGTCGTGGTCCCATGCCTTCCTGGTGGAGAAGAACCATTGGTTGTGGCCGGATATCGAGTCGGACCGGGCCAGGTTCGAGGAGCTCAAGTCCGGCGACTACCAGGCCTGGTCACGGATTTCCACGGATCAGGTCGAGGACGCGGGGCAGCAGGAGATGCTGAACTGGATGTGCCTGGCCGGCGCGATGGATACGTTGGACTACAAGCCGGAGATCCTGGACTACGTTGAGACCTACGTTTTCAACTCCAACAAATGCCTGGCCATCTTCAAATAGCCGCCCGGACTGCAACTTGATATGTAGGGGCGAATGATCATTCGCTCCTACGGTCAAGGGAAGGAGGAAAATCATGGCGGAAATACTGGGTTTGGGATTGACACACTCGCCGTCGTTCATTCGGCCCGACGAGGATGGGGAATCTTCCCTAAAGCGAACGCTCCGGACCAACGACCGCATACCGACGGAAATGAAGAATCCGCTGAACTGGCCGGAACCAATGCGGGTGGAATTCGGTGAAGACGAGGGTTACGCCTCGGCGGTGCGCCTGCGGGAGCGGATGGTGGCCGGTTTCCGCGAGCTGCGCAAGGAACTGGACGCGTTCAACCCTGATTTCGTGGTGATCTGGGGCGACGATCAGTACGAGAACTTCAAGGAAGACATCATTCCGCCCTTCTGCGTGCTGGCCTACGATGAGTTCAACTGCCAACCCTTCGACAGCGGCAATGGATCGGCGCGCCGGAATGTCTGGGGTGAAGGCGCGGACACGGTGTTCAACTACAAGGGACACAAGGAGGGCGCGCGGGCCCTGGTGTCGGGCATGATCGACCGGGGTGTGGACATGTCATACGCCTACCAGCCGCTGCACGAGCCGGGACTCGGGCACGCCATCCTGAACACGATCCTGTACCTCGATTACGACCGCACGGGGTTCGACTATCCGGTGGTGCCCATGCTGGTGAATTGCTACGGCAGCCGGGTCATTCGCAACCAGGGTGGCAGCGAGGAACGCTCGCCGGATCCCGACCCGCCGGGTCCTTCGCCCAAGCGGTGCATGCAGATCGGCGCGGCGGCGGCACGGGCGCTCAAGGACTCGCCGTGGCGGGTGGCGCTGATCGCCTCGTCCTCTTGGTCTCACGCCTTCCTGACGGAGAAGAACTGGTGGCTGTACCCCGACATCGAATCGGACCGGGCGCGGTTCGAAGAGATGAAGGCCGGTGACTACCAGGCATGGGCCGGTATATCCACGGCGCAGATCGAAGACGCCGGCCAGCAGGAGTTGCTCAACTGGGCCTGCCTGGTGGGCGCGGTGGACGAGCTGGGCTACCAGGCGGAGATCGTGGACTGGTACGAGACGTACATCTTCAACTCCACCAAGTGCCTGGCCGTGTTCAGATAGAGCACGGACGACACGCCGAACAATGAGCCGGGGCGGATGATTATCCGCCCCTGTGTTTTGGTGGATGCCTGCTAGGCGTCAGACATTCCGGTAGACCTCGCTGCCGGAAGCCTTGAACTCCTCCGATTTCTCCTGCATTCCCATGAGCAGCGCTGCGGCGTTGTCGCCGATGCCCTTGCTCTTGGCGTAGTCGCGCACGTCCTGGGTGATCTTCATCGAGCAGAAGTGCGGGCCGCACATGGAGCAGAAGTGGGCGACCTTCTGGGCCTCCTTGGGCAGGGTCTCGTCGTGGTAGTCACGGGCGGTGTCGGGATCCAGGCCGAGATTGAATTGGTCTTCCCAGCGGAACTCGAACCGCGCCTTGGACAGGGCGTTGTCGCGGATTGCGGCAGCGGGATGTCCCTTGGCGATGTCGGCGGCGTGGGCGGCAATCTTGTAGGTGATGATTCCTTCCTTGACGTCGTCACGGTTGGGCAGGCCCAGGTGCTCCTTGGGGGTCACGTAGCAGAGCATGGCGGTGCCAAACCACCCGATCATGGCGGCGCCGATCCCGGAGGTGAAGTGGTCGTAGCCGGGCGCGATGTCCGTAACCAACGGCCCCAGGGTGTAGAAGGGGGCCTCGTAGCAATCCTGCAATTGCTTGTCCATGTTCTCCTTGATCAGGTGCATGGGCACGTGGCCCGGCCCTTCGATCATGACCTGGACGTCATGCTCCCAGGCGATCTTGGTCAGCTCGCCCAGGGTCTCCAGCTCGCCGAACTGGGCTTCGTCGTTGGCGTCGGCGATGGAACCGGGACGCAGGCCGTCACCCAGGGAGAAGGCGACGTCGTACTGCTTCATGATCTCGCAGATGTCGGCGAAATGTTCGTAGAGGAAGCTCTCGCGGTGGTGGGCGAGGCACCACTTGGCCATGATGGAGCCGCCCCGGGAAACGATGCCGGTGATACGGTTGGCGGTCAAGGGCACGTATTGGAGGCGAACGCCGGCGTGGATGGTGAAGTAGTCGACGCCCTGCTCGGCCTGTTCGATGAGCGTGTCGCGGAAGATCTCCCAAGTGAGGTCTTCGGCCTTGCCGTTGACCTTTTCCAGGGCCTGGTAGATGGGCACGCTGCCCACGGGAACCGGGCTGTTGCGGATGATCCACTCGCGGGTCTCGTGGATGTTGCGGCCGGTGGAGAGGTCCATGATGGTGTCGCCGCCCCAGCGGGTGGACCAGGTCATCTTCTCGACCTCTTCTTCGATGCTGGAGGTGACGGCGGAGTTGCCGATGTTGGCGTTGATCTTCACGAGGAAGTTGCGGCCGATGATCATCGGCTCCGACTCGGGATGGTTGATGTTGGAGGGGATGATGGCGCGGCCGGCGGCCACTTCATCGCGGACGAACTCCGGAGTGACGACTTCGGGCAGGTTGGCGCCGAAATTCATGGCCTTCTTGGAACCCATCAGCCCGGTGCCGATGTACTCCTCCCGGCGCATGTTCTCGCGGATGGCGATAAATTCCATCTCCGGGGTGACTATCCCCTGCCGGGCGTAGTGCATCTGGGTGACGTTCTGGCCGGCTTTGGCCCGGCGCGGGTTGCGGATGTGGCTGAAGCGGTAGCGGTCCAGAGAGGAATCGGCCAGGCGCTCGCGTCCATACTCCGAGGTGAGGTAGGGCAACTGCTCGGTGTCGCCGCGCTCCTCGATCCACATCTGCCGCAGGGCGGGCAGGCCCTGGCGCACGTCAACGGCGACGTCCGGGTCGGTATACGGTCCGGAGGTGTCGTAGACGTAAATCGGGGGGTTCTTCTCGACTCCATCACTGGAATGGGTGTCCGAAAGGGATATCTCGCGCATGGGCACGCGGATGTCGGATCGGCTTCCGGTCTCGTAGACCTTGCGAGAGTTGGGGAAGGGCCGAACGGACTCGGGGTCCACCTGCGCCTGCTCGCTAAGGTAATCCTTGTTGACGATGGTCATGCTGTAGTTCCTCCTGCCGGTTGGTTGGGGTGTTGCAGCGATGTGGGGCGGACGATGATTCGCCTCACGATTGATTGCGGTTGACTAGTCGTCTGCTACGGAAGGCTCGTCGATGAGTTGGACGTCAGCGTTCAGAATGGCGAAATCGTACTCGCTGTCGGGAGCCATCAAGCGCTGGCCCAGGACCACCAGAACGGAGATGACTGAGGACACCACCAGTGCCGAACCGAATGCAAAGAGCATCTGTTCGTGCGGTATCGGCGCGGGAATTGCCCAGGGCGATACGAAGTCCTGTTTTGGATAGAACAGAGCGCCGATTATCAGACCGGCCCCGCCGGCCAGCAGTACGCCCCATCCGGGCATCCGCCGAGAATACAGCCCGGTCAACATCGGTACTGCAACTGCGGCTCCGATGAGGTCGGCAACCAGGAAAACATACAAGACGCTGTTGGCTTTCGTGGCAACGATTATTGCCGGTATCGCAACCACTATGGTTGCAACCCGGGCCACCCACATGAGCGTCGTTCGGCTGATTCGTATGCTCGCCATGTCCGCGGCGATATTGCTGGCCAAGCCGTTCATCATGGTGTCCAACGTGCTCATCGCCAGCATTAGGGCGCATACGAGTAGCAGGAAGTGCATCCATAACGGAAACACGTCGCCGGCCAGAGCAAACAGCGCGACGCTCACTTCGGGGAATCCAAAAGGAGCGACTGAACCGTTTCCCACGGCTGCAATACCGGCCATGCCCATCAGAAAGGTTATCGGTATGGCAAGGGCCGCCGCTGTCCACAGGCTACGGTTCAGCGCTCGCTGGCTTTCCACCGTGTACACCCGCTGCCACATTCCCGGGTGAAATGCGTTGGACGCCACGATGCCGATGATGAGGACGATGGCAAAGTAGTAACTGCCCGGCGTGGTAACCGACAGCCGCCCTGCCTCGCCTGCGGCAGCCCAAACGTCCGCCCGGCCCACCAGCACCGCCGCCACTATCACCAGGAGCAGCAGGATCGGGATCAGCACCCAGAACTGGATGCGGTCGGTATAAATGGACACCCGCAACCCGCCGTAGGCGGTGTAGGCGATGACCACGATGCCCACGGCTACGGCGGTTGCCCATTTGGGCGAACTGGTCAACTCGCTGACTGCGTTGGTGATCGCCACCATCTCGGCGGTGATGAATATGCCAATTACAAAGATGATGGCGATGGCAATGGCGATGAAAGGGCCCAAACCAAAACGATGGCGGACGTACTCGGTGACGGAATGCCCGTTTGGCATCAGTGCCCGTATTCGAGGACCGACGAACATGAACATCACCGGTATTCCCGCCATGCCCAAGGCGTAACCGACCAGCGAGATGACTCCGAAGTTCGCTCCGGATTCTCCGGGACTCATCAGCACCCACGTCCCAAACATGGACGCGACCAACGTAGCGATTCCCACGTTGGTCGGCGCGTGGTTCCGGGAGACCGTGTAGTCCTCTACGCTCTGCCGTCGCCGGCCAATATATGAAACTCCCAGATACAGAAAAGCGGCGCAAACCAGCACCATAGTTGCAATTCCCACTCCGGTATCCAGCATTGCGAACCTCCCATTGGCTTCGAATGGCTGAACCACGGCGGTTACCGCAAAAAGAAAAACCGCCAAGTTCTAAACTCTGGCGGCACATAAAAGGTGATTCCAAATTCCTACGCCGGCATTACCCGGATCAGGTGCTACGGTCGGCGGCTTTTTTCGGCCGCCCTCTCAGCCTGGCATAACCAAGCTCCCGCCAGAAAGCTATTCGATTTTGTGGCGGGAGAATATCACGACGAGAACAGGCGGTCAAGCGGGAATGTTGCGTTCGCTTATCCGACGGTGATTTAGTCCGTGTGGACCTGGGCAGACAAATGAGGGGCGACCAATCGGTCGCCCCCTCTATCTCGCATTTGCGACGCCGGCGGCTCGGTTCAGTTCACCTGGTAAACCCAGATCTGATGCGTCACTTCCGGCTCACCCTTGGGCAGAGGCTGGAACGGCTCGGTAACGCCGACGAGGGACCAAGCTCCGCTGTCGACCAGGGCGTCCTGCTGATCCTTGAAGCCCAGCTCGACGTGGGTATCGGGGCGCATGCTGAAGACGATGTGACCGCCGGGCCTGGTTACACGGCAAAGTTCCACGAAGGAATTGGGCGGTGCGTGGCCTGGGGTGAAGACGCCAATGCTGATGACTGCGTCGTAGGCGTCGGAGTCGAAATCCAAATGATCGCCCAACGCCATCTGTCGGAAGTCGTTGTAACAGCCCTTAGAGCGGGCTTCTTCCAGCATTCCTTCCGAAAGGTCCATGGCGCAGATGTCGCCATAGCCCAAGCGCTGGAGTTCTACGCCGACCAGACCCGTGCCGGCGCCGGCGTCAAGGATCTTGGCGTCTGTGGCGACGTGCTCAGCGAGGGTCTCAGCTCCACGCAGGGGCGCGAGCCAGACGAACGTGTTTTCCAGGTCGTCGTCGTACTCCCGGGCCCACTGGTCGTAACGCTCAGCCAACTCATCGTTGGTGGTGGACGAGTAGACCCATTGGACTCTCTCGTCCGGATTTATGCTTCCCGATTCAGGCATGGGTAATTGCTCCGCGGTAAGTATCGGGCTAGGCCGGCTTGATGCACAGGTACTGCGCCCAGCCGAGATCGTCGTTGTTGATGGCGTCCACCGTCTTCATGTAGGCGTCGGTCAGGTAGTCGAAGCGGTCCTGGTAGCCCTCGGGACCTTCTGCTATGGACGCCAACCGGGACAGGTAGGTGTAGCTGCGAGCGAGGTGGCTCGAGATATCACGGGCCTGCAGCACCTTGAAACCGATGTCTCGCAACGTGTCGATGTAGGAGTAGAAGCTGAAATCGGTGTCGAAAAGCAGCCTGTCGTAGACGAACTCGCGCGCCGATTCGCTGATGTTGGTACGCGGCTTGATCAGATCGTCGAAAATGAACTGCCCGCCCGGCGCGAGTACACGGTACGCTTCTTCCAGAACCTTCACCTTATCGGGCACGTGGTAAATGGTGGCTTGGCTCCAGACGTGTGTGAAGGTTCCCTCCGCAAAAGGAAGGTCGGTGGCGGAAGCCTTTTCGAAGGCGACCTTGCCGGCCAACTCCGGCGCCTGGTCCAGCGAAGCCACGGCGTTGGCGATGCGGACACCGCTGAGGTCGATCCCAGTCGCTCGGGCGCCGGTGTTCCGGTACACCCAGACCACGTTGGTGCCGTTGCCGCAGCCCACGTCCAGGACATGGCAATTGGCGTCGATGCCCGCGTATTCCACCATCAACTCATTGAGGCGAATGCCGGCGGTCCGGAACTCCTCGCGGATGTTGGAATCCCCGGAGAGCTCGCCATCGAAAACGCCCCAGTGGACGGTTCCTTCAGCGTCCCACACCGAGCGATAGATCACATCTTCAGCGTCGTAGTACTCTTCGGTTTCCTGCTCGGAAAACCGATGGCCGGTTACCATATACAGCTCCTTTTTCGCGCAGAATCTTTTCCTTAGAGCAGGGAGCCCTCTGCGTCCCGGAAGGAACGGTAGAGGGCGTCCTCAGCGTCGCAATATGCCTTCGTCTCCCGTTCAGAAAAGCGCAACGGGCTCTGGCTGGGGCTCGGCATACATTGAGCCTTCGATCCACTCCAGGAATTTGTTGTTCTCGTCGACCAACACCATGCGGGGGTCCACAGGATCGTCGGTGACCTCAAAAGCGAGGATGATGAGGCAGTCGCGCTCCTGGCACAGCCGGGCGGCGGCGCCCTGAACGGCGATGGTGCCGCTGCCGCGCTCGGCCGGCAGGGCGTAGGTTTCCCAGCGGGCGCCGTTGTTGATATTCAGCACCTGGACCTTCTCGAAGGCGACGATGTCCGTCTGCTCCATGAGATCACGGTCGATGAGGATGCTGCCCACGTACCCCAGGTTGGAACTGGTCACCCAACAGCGATGGATTTTGGACCTAAGGACTTCTCTCATATTTGCTCCTCGTTCTTGATGGCCAAACTTGTTTGGCGATGGTGGATTTTCGGCCTGGTTTCGGCCTGGTTTGCCGTCGCGGCCGCGTAGAGACATGAATGCATCAAGTGTGGATGGACACGCTTTATCAAGCGCCAACCATCAGTCGGCGTTGCGGCGAAAACCCGAGTGGATGGGCGTGTGGTGGAACGCTACTTCCACCGCCCGATTTGGGCTGCGAGCAGCTAGGGCTCGCAGGGCAGCTGGTGCTTGGCGCGCCCGCGAATGATGCCATTCGCGGTTGGACGGCCGCATCCAGAAAGAGGTGTGCGACGAAGCGGGTCCCGCCTGTTGCGGGACTGCATAGAGTCCGGTTCCGACGGTTGTCGGTGCGCTGAAAGCGCGGCTGCACTCATATGGCCTCCTTGTTTAAGGGCAGGTTGATGGGCGTGCAGACCTGCGTTTAACTGCCCGCAGTGTAGCCGCACTAATGCCCGATGTCAAATCGGAGGCTATTTTTGAGCAATTTTCGCAAAAACTCGCAAAAAAGTACGTTTTGAGGCGCGACAACGCTTGAATTACAATTGATAGCCTATGTGTCAGCCCTCAGGCGTCGAAAACTGGGCGGGATATGACGCCCCCGCCAGCGGCGCCGGCGGCCAGGTGTCGAACAGCGCCAATTGCTGGGGCCCCTGGCGGCGTACCTCACCGAACGCAGAGCACCATCGCGGAATGCCGCGGGCCGAGGCGTGACCTTCGAAAACCGCGCCATGGCCCTGGTAACGGTGACGGGACCAAAGCCAGGCGTGAAGCAGTTCGTGCGCCAGAATCCCTTCGACGCCCCGGCGCCCGGAGCGTTGCAGCCGGGGATGGGACAGCCCGATGAGCCAGGAGCCGTCGGGGTAGCAGAAGCATCGGCCCCCGGTGGCGGAAATTCGCTCCAGCACCACTGAGCCGGCCGGAATCTCCAGGCCGTCCAGTCGATACTTGTCGGCAACATCCTGGACCCATTCCAGGTCGCTCAGGAGAACGCCCTTCGGAGCGGGCCACGATGACGGTGACTGCTTGGGGAGCATCGCTGGATATGCTGCAGGTGCGACGGAAAAGCGCAATCGCTAAGGGGTGAGGATGATCTTGCCGGTGGTGGCGCGGCCGGCCAGCTGACGATGAGCCTCCGGGGCCTCAGACAGTGGGAATAGATGCTCCACCCGCAGGTTGAGCTCGCCGGATTTAACCCATCCGAGCACGGCGCCGGCTCGCTCTTCCAGTTCCCCCCGGTCGCGAGTGTAGTTTCCCAGGCCGGGTCGGGTGAGGAACTTGGAGCCGTTGCCCAAGATGCGAGGGTCCATGGATTCGACGGGGCCGCTGGCCTGGCCGTAGAGCACCATGTAGCCGCGCGGCGCGAGGGAGGCGATGCTGCGGTCGAAGGTGTCTTTCCCCACCGCGTCGTACACCACCTGCAGCCCGGCGCCGTCGGTGGCATCGGCGATTTCCGCGGCGAAATCCTGCTGAGTGTACAGGATTACGTGATCCGCTCCGGCTCCCCGAGCAAGCTCGGCCTTGGCCTCGGTGGACACGGTGGAATAGACGTAGGCGCCGAGAGCCTTGCACATTTGGATGAGCAGGAGGCCCACCCCGCCAGCCCCGGAATGTACCAGCACCCGGTCGCCGGCCTGGACGCGGTAGGTGTCGTAGCACAGGTAGTGGGCGGTCATTCCCTGGAGCATGGCGGCCGCGCCGTCCCGGGCCGACAACCCCTCCGGCATCTTGATCAGGCGCCACGCGGGGACCAGGGCCTGCTCCGCGTAGGAACCGGGGTGGCTGCAATACGCCACGGTGTCCCCAACGGCGACGTTGCTCACCTCGGGGCCGATCTCTCGAACCACGCCGGCTCCTTCAACACCGGCCACCCAGGGGAGGCCGGGAGGATTGACGCCCATGCGGCTGTAGATGTCGGTGAAGTTCACGCCGACGGCCTGGATGTCCACCACGGCCTGCTCCGGGCCCGGGCTTGGATCCGGCAGGTCGACGTATTTCATTACCTCAGGTCCGCCGTATTCGGTAATCTGCATGGCTTTCATGGCAGCAGCCTCCGTGTGTTCCGGTGTTCAGTTTCGGTAGCATAGCATAGGGCCGTTAAGCGTCCGCAACGGGCCGTTGTCAGCAATTGACCGGCGGGATTAATCCGTCATTCCGGAACGGACCCTAGATGATCTGGAAGTGCGCCTCTGTGGGGATGCAGTCGACGCCGTTGATGGGCACCATGTCCTGGGGACACGCTGAGAACACGATGACGCAGTCCATTTCGGCGCGCAGGATCAAGTGATCCCCCGAACCGGAAGCCGGCGGTTCGAAGCTGACCGCTCCGTCTGCACCCACCGGGATGTTCATGAACAGGTTCCAGGGACTGGGGGTTTCCGGCGGAGTCATTCCAAGTTCCGCGAGGGCCGCGGCCAGGTTGTCGGTGCAGTTGTCGTGGTAGTCCGCGCAGCCCAGCAGTTCGTAGCGATACCGGTCACAGGCGGCCAGCAACGTGTCGTGTATCCCGCCGGACGTGTCTGCGACCAGCGTCAGGATGGGACGGCGCCGATTGGTGACCATGGAGTGCCCGATTTGCGGCATGATGCGCGCCAACGCGGTGCGGGAGTGCTCCATGGACATGAACTCCGTTGGGTCATGGCGGGAGAAGGCCCAGGTGTCGATGACCTGCTGGCCGTGAGTATTAATCACTCGCACGCTTTGGCCTTGCCCCAGAAAAGCGGCTTTACCGCGTCGTGCTGGAATGGTTGCCAATGGAGTTGAGGTCATTTTGCATCTCCGGTACAACGAGATTGCCACGCTCCGCTCGCAATGGCAAGTGAGCCAATGCGGAGGCGGCGGAGCCGGCCGGCGCGTTTGCTCTACCGCCGGCCAAAATGCTATATTGACTGAAGTTTGCGGCCTGAGCCTGCACCAAAAGCGGAGGGATAAACAGTTGACCAACGACCAGCACCTCTCGATTTCAGAAGCGATCAGTAGGTTTGTAGAACATCTAAAAGATAGTAAGCAGGCGATGCAGGGCCAACAGGAATTGCTGCGTTTCCAGGCCAGGATTGGCAAGGAGAAAGCGATAGCGACGCTTCATGCTATTGAGGTTGGCGAATACGCCAAATGGACCACGGAGAACGTGGAAGACCCCTCGTCGAGGCTCGATCCGGTCAAGAAATTCCTGACCTTCGCCAACAAGCGCGGCTGGACCGAGATCAGCCTGGCCCGCTACGCAGCAGCCCCTCGCCGCAACCGCCGCCGGTTTGAGGGCGGGGAGCCCGGGTCCCGTGCAGTGGGGACTCCGAGCGCGAGGTTGAGCCAGGAACGCCACACCGAACTGCAGGCCGAATTGCAACGCCTGCGGGAAGAGGTGCCCCAGATACGCGAAGCAATCCGTTTGGCGCGCAGCGACGGCGACGTGCGGGAGAATGCCCCGCTGGACGCGGCCCGCGAACAACAGCAATTGACGGAGCGACGCATACGTCAACTGGAGAACGACCTGGCCAACGTGGAGATCGTGGACGCGGCAAACGCGGACACGGAACGGGTCAGCATCGGCTCCCGGGTCACGTTGCACGAGGTGGCTTCGCAGCAGCAGCGCGTGTTCACGCTGGTGGACGTGCGTGAGGCGGACGTGTCGGCGGGCAAGATATCGACGGTATCGCCAATCGGTCAGGCGCTGATGGGACGGAGCGCCGGCGAAGAAGTGACGATTACTACGCCCCGGGGCGCGGTAGAATATCGGATCGAAGGAATTGGTGGATAGCGCCTGCCGAAATCTGAACCGTGGAAAGATTGGGGCGGGTCGTGCGACCCGCCCCTTTCGCTATTATCCGTTGATGTCCGATACGGCCTGGAGGATCGTCTCCGGGTCGGGCAAAGTGCCTGGCTGGTAGGTCTCGCGATACCGAATCACGCCCTGCGGATCGACGATGATCACGGCGCGGGTTCCGGCCCCACGCTCGTCGTTCCAAAGGTCGTATGCGGTGGTCACCTGGCCTTTGGGATGCCAGTCAGACAGCTCGGGATAGGGCAGTCCACCCATGGTGGTGGTCCAGGCCCGGTGAGCGGCTACATGGTCACAACTGATGCCCAGCACCTGGGCATTCAACTCCTGGAACCGCTCGTTGAAGCGGCGGAAGGAGGTGGCCTGGTCCGTTCAACCGCTGGTGAAGTCCAGGACATGGAAGGACAGAACCACGGTGTGGGTGCCGCGGTAACTGCTCAATGAGATGTCCCCGTCGTTGGGAGACGGGAGAGTGAAATCCGGCGCGGTGTCGCCGATTTGACCTGGCATCTAGATTCTCCTCAATTGTGCCGGGCGGGCGGCAAGCGACGGCTGGCCCTCCGGCGGGGTTGCCCTGGATTATACCGCACGCTGGTAACCATCGGCACCGAAAGCAACGGCCGGCGGGGCCTGGCCCGTCCATCGTGCGTGCAGATCGCGTGCTATACTCCGCCGCGCCGCAGCCGGCGGCCGGGGCGCTCGATTGGACGTGGTATTCGACAGGGGAGTGTATCTCCCGGAGATGAGACTGTGGCTCGATTCCCTGCGCAAGCAGGACACTTCGGTCATCTCCCACGCCCACTCGGATCACACGGCAAGGCATCGCCGCCCGGTGCTCACTCCCGGTACCAGGTTGCTGCTGGGCGACTACCTGAACCGCTCCGAGCCGGTGGAGCTGGAGTTCGGCGAGAAGCTGGATGTTCCGGATTGCGCCATCACCCTCTATCCGGCGGGTCACTGCCTGGGGTCCGCGCAGACGCTGGTGGAGAGCAAGGCAACCGGAGAGCGCCTGGTGTACACCGGAGACCTGAGGGTGCAGCCGTCTCCGATCAACGAAGGATACCAGCAGGTTCCCTGCGACGTGCTGGTGATCGAAAGCACCTACGGCCGTCCTGACTATGTTTTCCCGCCCCAGGAGGAAGCCATCGGCACGGCGATGCGCGTGGTGGCCCAATGGCTTGATCAGGGAGCCGTGCCCGTGGTCATGGGGTGGCGACTGGGCAAGGCGCAGGAAGCGTTGCATCACCTGCTGACGGCCGGTTTTCGCGTGGCGTGTGAAGCGAGCGTGTACGAAATTGCGCAGAGGTACGAAGCGGCCGGCGTGGGGTTCCCGGGCGAATACCGCGCTTGTGACGAGGTATTCAGGGATGGCGAGGTGCTTCTGTTTCCGCCGGGAAAGAAATCGCGGGAAACGGTCCACCGGATCAAGCCGGAACGTCGGCCCGTCCGATACCTCGAGCTAACGGGCTGGTCGGCGGGAGCCGGCGTCAAGCCCTGGGGTCGCGGCCGACCAGGCGACGCCAGCCTGCCGTACAGCGACCACGCGGATTTCAACGACCTGGTCACTTATGTCGACGCGGTGCGCCCCAAACAGGTATACACGGTGTTAGGGTTCCCGGACCTGGCGGAGCACCTGCGCCGAAAGGGCTATTCAGCAATTCACCTGGGGAAGAACGCCACGGCAGCCGACCGCGCGTTCCAGATGCCGTTGCTTTAGGCTGAGATAGCCGGAGAACCCCCGACTCTGCCGGCCGGAGCTATTCGCCTGGCCCGCGCAGGAGGTCGAGGTACTTGTAGCCCGAGCCGGTGTTCAGCAGCACCACTTCCTCGTCGGCTCCGATGCTGCCGTCAGCCAGGAGCCGCTGGAGCCCCACCAGTGTTGCCGCGCCCTCGGGGCAGGCGATGACGCCTTCGGTAGCCGCCAGCGTGTACATCGCCTCGATCATGTCGTCGTCGCTGACTGCGAGGGCGCCGCCGCCGGTTTCACGCAGCGCTTGCAGGATCAGGTAGTCTGCGAACGGGCCGGGCACCCGCAGGCCATCGGCCTTGGTGGCGGCGTTGGGCCACGGGTCCGCGGTGTCGGTACCATCGTTCCAAGCCTTGACGATGGGCTGACAGCCGTCGGCCTGGACCGCGTAGAACCGGGGCAATTTGCCCTCGATCCAGCCCAGCTCCAACAGTTCCTGGAAGCCTTTGTGCATGCCGATGATGCCGGTGCCCCCACCTGTGGGGTAGACAATGGCGTCGGGCATGCGCCAGCCGAGCTGGTGCGCGATTTCCAGGCCCATGGTCTTTTTGCCCTCGGCGCGGCACGGTTCCTTCAGGGTGGACAGGTCGAACAGCCCCTGCTCGGCAGCGACGGAAACGGCGATGCGTCCGGCGTCGCTGATCAGGCCGTCGACGAGGTTGAGCTCGGAGCCGGCGACGATGGACTCTTTCTTGTTGGATGATGGGGCGTCCTGGGGCATGAAGACCTTGACCGGCGTGCCGGCCCGGGCGCAGTAGGCGGCGGCCGCGCCGGCAGCGTTGCCCGCCGAGGGCATGGTGAACCCGCGGGCTCCCACTTCGACGGCCTTGGATACCGCCGCCGCGATGCCCCGGGCCTTGAAGGTGCCGGTGGGGTTGAGGCCCTCCTCCTTGATAAGCAGCCGTCGGACGCCGACCTGTCGGGCCAGCGTGGTGGCGTCCAGGAGCGGGGTGCCGCCTTCGCCCAGTGTGATGATCTCCGCTGGGTCGACCACCGGGAGCAGCTCGTTGTAGCGCCACATGTTGGCCGGTCGGCTGTCGAACACCGAACGTTGCACTTCGCGGCGCAGGCGAGGCAGATCGTACCGCACAAAAAGGACCTTGCCGCAGCATTCGCTGACGCCGGCGAGACCGTCGTAGGGATATTCCTTGCCGCAGATGGTGCACTCGAGGTGGTCGATGTAGCTGAAGGAGGGCATCCATTTACTCCGGGTCGTGATAATGCTGGTCGCCCACGGAGGCTACCACCGGGTTGGAAATTGCCGGCCGGTTCAGTCCCAGGGCGTCGCGAACCAGTTCGTTGGTTCGGATGAGTCGCACCGCAGAGGTGGGGTATTGGGGATTGTTGGGATTGGGGACATCGTGCCGTTCAATGACACCTTCGTACAGCCAATCTTCCACCAGCCGGCGGCATTCAAATTCGTTCCAGGCAATTCCCCAGTCGAGCATCCACTGGTTGCACAGCATGCTGTATCCGACGAAGTTCATGCGGGATTCCAGCTTGTTCATTTCGCGGACGAAGATCTGGAGCACATCCTGGGCCGCTTCCGCCTGCTCCTCCGGCGTCGGTAGGTGGACATCTACGTCACCATGTTCGGCCAACTGGAACCCCAACTCGGCTTCCAGGGGGAACAACGGGGCAACGGCGAGCATGTCACGGGCGACGGACTGGCTGAAGGCGCAGAGGATCACCCGACGACCCATGCGGCGAGCCCGGTCCACCAGCACCTGGTAGTCAGAATCTCCGGAACCGAGGATGACCACGCTGCAGTCTTCCCGATCACGAAGCCAGTCGTAGACCTCCAGCAGGATGGATGGGTCGCTGCGGTCTTTGCCGGCCATGGTTCGGGGAGCGTGATAGAGAGTTATGCCCGCCTGCGTGAACGCGGTGCCGTCATCGGGCCTGAGACTCCAGTCTCCAAATGCCTTGCCCCCCAACACTTCCCCGAATACCTGCCCCACGTTAGTCATGGCTTCGTACAGCGCTTGAGGGGTTACGCTCTTCTGATACAGCTGAGCCCCACGACGTATGTTTTCCCAATCGATGGCGATTAATACTCCGTTAGACAAATCTTCCAATTTGGATGCCTCCATGATAGTCGTGGGTAAATTCTGAAAATGTGCTGGCGCGGCCAGCGCTGGCGCAGGGTGGCAATCTCTAAACGGCTGGCAGTACGTGTTGATTGGATACCTTGGTCGTCACTTAGCCCGGCGTATTCCACTGCGGACTTGAACGCGTCGCCGGAGCGGGGCGGATCATCGGCCGCCCGCACCCCCCGGGCGACGGTCTCTGATATGGTTTCCGGGGTACAAACCATCTGACCGGATCCCTTTGAACCCTCCGCCGGCATTATAACCCAAACCATCCAAAGGAAAGCCGGGTTCCCATGCTAAAATTGATAGCCGATGCCATCGGAGGAAACGATTTAATGCCCGATTACGAACTCATCCTTTACGAAGCCGAACGTGACAGCAGCATCACCCGAATCACTCTTAACCGGCCCGACCGCCTGAACGCCCTGAACGATCAGATGCAGGTGGAAATCGCCGATGCCGTAGCCAGGGCGGACGCAGATCCCGACACTCGGGTGGTGATCATTACCGGCGCCGGGCGAGCGTTTTGCGCTGGCGGAGACATGAACCAACTCGGTGGTTCGGCCAACGGAAACGGAAGCGGGTGGACATCGGGTAACGCGGACCAGGTGCGGCGAAGCTTCAAGCTGGCCCAGGACATGATCCTGGGCGTGCAGCGATGTGAAAAGCCGGTGATTGCCATGGTGAATGGCGTCGCCACCGGCGCGGGTCTGGACCTGGCCTGCGCCTGCGACATCCGCACCGGCACGCCGCGGTCCAGGTTCATGTCCGCATACGTCCGGATCGGGCTGTTCCCCGGCTTTGGGGGCACCTGGCTGTACCCGCGGACCATGGGCAGCCTGGGTCGAGCGGCGGAGATGCTGTTCACCGGGGACTTCCTGGAGGCGGAGGACGCCTACAGGCTCGGGTTCTTGAACCGTTTGGTGGCCGAGGATGAGCTCGAAGAGGCTACCCTGGCCATCGCCGACCGGATTGCGGCGGGGCCGCCTATTGCCATCCGCCTGTCAAAACTGATGCTCTATAAGGGCCTGGAGTTCGACCTGGAAACGGCAATGAAAATGGCGGCCGCCGGCGAAACGATTACGCTCACTTCGCAAGACCACGTCGAAGGAGTGGAGGCGTTCCGCCAGAAACGCACGGCGGAATACCGCGACAGCTAGGCTGGGGCGTCCAAGTGGCGCCCCAAACTTTTGCGCGCCGTTCGTCAAGTATTCCGGTGGGGCGACCCCGATCGCGAGGCCGGGTTCACGGCGACGGCCAGCCCGCTGCAATAAGGGCGATGATAGAATTGTCCGCGTGATGACTATGAACGTTGACAACAGCCTGTCCCCGCACGGGGGCGCCCTGGTGGAACGGGTCAAATTGCTGGACGGAACCGCGTCGGTATCCAGCCTGCCGACCATCGAAGTGCGGGAGCAGATCGTTCACGAGTGCGTGAACATCGCATACGGTTTCTTTTCGCCGCTGACCGGATTCATGGGGAGCGCCGAAGTAGCGGCAGTGTCGCAAAGTATGCGGTTGACCAGCGGGTATGTCTGGCCCATCCCCATCGTCCTGGACGTTGGTCTGGCTGAGCTGGAAGACGCTGGAGTGTCCGTGGGCGATACGGTGCTGCTGACCCACGGCGGCAATCCGCTGGCCACGCTCGACGTGTCGGAGGTATTTGCGGTTGACCTGACCGAGATGGCGCGACAGGTCTACACTACCACCGACCCCGAACACCCCGGCGTGCAGCGCACGCTCGGATACGCGGACCGGTTCGTGGCGGGCGACGTCACGCTGGTATGCGAGCCGGTGATCAGTCCGCCCTTTGACCGGTTCTGGCGTACCCCGGCGCAACTGCGTGCTGAACTGGAAGCCGTGGGATGGCAGTGGGCCGTGGCCCACCAGACACGGAACGTTCCCCACTCGGGTCACGAGTACCTGATGAAGGGCGCCTTCATGGAAGCCCAGGCCGATGGCGTGCTGGTGAGCGCGGTCATCGGCGAGAAGAAAGAGGGCGACTACATCGACGAGGCCATCGTGCTGGCCCACGAGAACCTGCGCGCCCACGGTTTTTTCAGGGACGACATTCACCGCACCACCGCGCTGCTGTGGGACATGCGGTACGCCGGGCCGCGCGAGGCGGTGTTCCATGCCCTGGTGCGCAAAAACCTGGGCTGCACGCATCACATGTTCGGTCGGGACCACGCCGGGGTGGGCGATTACTACGGCAGGTACGCGGCCCACGAGATCTTTGACGAACTGCCTGATCTGGGCATCCGCTCGGTGCTCACCCTGGAGTGGTGGTACTGCCCCACCTGCGGCGGCGTGGCCTACGAGGGCATCTGCGGGCATCCCGACACCAAGCAGGACCTGGCCGGCCGGCTCATCCGCAGCATCATCTCCGGTGGCACGGAGCCAGCGCCGCAGACGCTGCGCGCGGAGACGCTGGAAGTGGTGCGCCAATGCGCCGAGCAGTATGGATTCGGTTCCCCCTTCGTGACGGAGAAATACCTGGCGGAACGGACGCCGGTGCTCAGCATCCCTGCTCCGCCTGCCTGATCCGACCCTGCGTTTATTCTTCGAGAGTCGGGTCGGCAACGCGCCCCACGAAGAGGATCGAGCGCGTGTACGTGTCCAGGATCACGAAGACGAAGGGGCGGTTGACCTTCATCGCCACCGGCGGCAGCGGAGTGGGCGGTACTGAGGCCGGCATAGCTGTTCCGATTACGGTCGTAACCGCGGCCGCTTCGGTCCCCTTTTCGTTGACCTCGACGAATGCCTTCTGAAACACGTCCTGAATGTAGATGCCAACATCCGGCGAATCCGGATGGTCGAAATCGGCCATGCCCGAGAAGTCGGCTACTCCTTCCGCCGGACTGAATGCGTCGGTCATGCCCATCTCTTGCAGCAGGTCTTTGGCGTCCACGCTCTTTTCGAGCTTGAACCTGGGCATCGACAACCGGACTACCCGCTCATTCGCGGCGCTGCCAAAATCGGCCACCAAGCTGGCGCCCAGGCCGGCGGCGAACTCCTCCTCCCGGTCTTTCTTAGGCAACAGCACCAGCATCACCAGGCGGTCACCCTGGTAGGGAAGTTCGACCGCCTGGTAGTCGTCCGTTTCCCTATAGTCGAACTCCCGGGACTGGCGCATCATCGGCGCCAACACTGAGCCGCCATCACCCAGGTGAAAATCCTCGTCCTTGGTTGCCGTCTCGTCGAAATCGCGTTTTTCCATCCACAACCCCTTGAAATAGATGGCGTTGGTGATCACAAGCCTGGTGCACTCCCAGTCCGGTGGCAAACAGGGTCCGAATTTGTCTGGAGCCACCACGGCCGGAATCCGCCCGGCAGTCTGTTCGCTGGCCCACTGATTGATCCGTCCAGCAGCCGCTTTTCTCTCTTCCGGTTGGGTGAAGTCCAATTGCTCCAGGGCCGCTCCGTAATGTTGCGCCAGTGTGTCCAGGAATGGCGGCAAAAATTGGTAGCCCCGCTGAGCCCAAAGAGCGTTGGCGACATTCAGTTTCGGGAAGCCCTCTCCGCCCGCAGACCCGTCCCCGCCAATCTGCGCCAACTGTAGGTCCAGAGCGTTGAACGTCGTATGAAACTCCGCATACGGCAGGTCAAAGTGCAGCGCGTCGGCCATCTGCTCCGCAGTGGCTCCGGCGGCCCCGGCGTATGTCATCGCCAGCGCCGACGACAGGCTGTAGGGAGAAAAGAACAGGTTGCCTTCTTCGATCTCGATCAATTGGCGATAGAAGTCAAATGCGAAGTCGTTGTTGCTTTCGGTCAGCGCGCTCAGTGCGCTCCATTCTACTTCGGGCATGTCGTTGCGCGTTTTATCCGATCGCGCAACTACCGGTTCGGAGACGCCGGGCCCCGGCGCGTCCGTTGGTTGCGCCGAGGCGACGGGGATTCGTGTCGCCCCGGCGTCTGCCGCCGATTTTGTCTCCGCGTCCCCGACGGGAGTGACCGTCAATCCTGGCAACGGGGTTGAGAGGGGAGTGGAGGCCGTCGCGCATCCCACCAACAGCGCTCCCAGAGACACGACAACAATCGCTGCCAGTGCTCCTCCTTTGTCCCGTAGATCGTTTATCCCCATGGTCCATCCTGGTGCTGGCAAGTCTCCCCGATGCTGATCTCATACGGCGTCGCTGGCAAACCGGATTGCCGCTACCATGCGTTGCACTATAATGCGACGCGATGCAGAGCATCCGCGACGCAACTTTACGGAGGACGACAATCCATGCTTCTGGAATCGGGACGGATAACGGAAGAAGGGCTGGATCGGTTGCGGGGGCGGCTGGGCACGTTCAACCGGCCGCGGCAGTATGGCGTGGGGCTGTTCAACGAGGAGGCTTCCCGCAGCGCCATCCGGCACTTCTGCCAGGGAATCGGGGACACCAACCCCCTTTACTGGGACCGCTCCTACGCCCAGACCAGCAAGTATGGCACGATAGTCGCCCCGCCCTGCTTCCTGTACAGCGTCTATTGGTGCTCGGGTCGAACGGGTGGCCTGCCTGGAGTCCACGGGTTCCACGCCGGCAACGACTGGGAGTGGTACCGTCCGATCTACCTGGGCGACGAGATCAGCGTCCAGGAGCAGTTCACCGGCCTTGAGGAGAAGGAAAGCGAGTTCGCCGGGCGCATCGTGATCCAGTCCAGCGTCACCGACTACTACAACCAGCGCGGCGAAATCATCGCCAAGACCAAGGGCTGGCAGGTGCGCGCGGAGAGAAGCGCGGCCCGCGAGCGGCAGAAATACACCTTCGAACCCTACCAGTACTCGCGGGAAGAGCTGGAAACCATCCACAACGCGGTGCTCAACGAGGAGATCCGGGGCAACAACCCGCGCTGGTTCGAGGACGTACAGATCGGCGATGAATTGACCCCGGTGGTCAAGGGCCCACTCAGCCACGGCGACATCACGGCTTTCGTGGCCGGCTGCATCGGCGGCATCAGCCACGGCATCCAACTGCGGGAGATGCTGCGGCACCCATCGTGGGGGTTCACCGACCCCAACACGGGAGCGCAGGAGGCCATCATCCGCGTCCACGACATCCAGGAGGCGGCGGAGTCGGCCGGCCTGCCCGGAGCGTACGATTACGGGTGCCAGCGCTGCTGCTGGATGGGGAACCTGCTGACCAACTGGATGGGTGACGACGGGTTCCTGAAGCGGATGCACGTGGAACTGAGACGCTTCAACGTGGTCGGCGATACCACGTGGTGCAAGGGCAAGATAACGGGCAAGCGGGTGGAGGATGGCGAGTATTTGGTGGACATGGACATCTGGGGCGAAAACCAGCGCCAGCAGGTGACCACCCTCGGCAACGCCACGGTGCGCCTGCCGTCGCGGGAGGCCAACGGGGGCTGGCCATAATCGGCTACGGAGGCGAGACCATGATGCAACCCAAGACCCGGACCAAGGCAAAGCTGACGGGGGCGGACTACATGGAATTGACGCCGCCTTCACACCGGGGCGTGCGTTACCAGCTGATTGAGGGAGAACTGATCAAGATGGCCGGGGCTAGCCAATCGCACCAGAGGTTCATCGGAGAGCTGTTCTTCTCACTGCGGTCGCAGATTGAAATGGAGAGCATCGGGGAAATCTATTTGCCTCCGTTCGACGTGTACATCGACGAGCACAACACCTTCCAGCCTGATTTGCTTTTCGTGTCGGCGAGAAGGCGGCGTATCCTGGGCGAACGAGGCGTAACCGGATCCCCTGATTTGGTGGTGGAAGTGTTGTCCGAATCCACCCGGCAACGGGATTTGAACGTCAAACTCCCCGTGTATGCGCGGAACGGCGTCCGTGAAGCTTGGATCGCCGATCTAAGCGCCGAAACGGTGTCCAAATACACTGGCGATGGTCACACCATGACGCTGGCCCAAGTGTACGCTGCCAAGGATGTTCTGACGTCCGAGACGATGCCCGGAGTAGCCATCGACCTTAGGCCGATATTCGCTCGGATAAGAGGCGCAGCTCTACCGGAGACCTAGCCCAGGTACTGCTCGGCGGCGCGTGCGAAGCCGTCCATGGCGCCCTCCAGAACTCGGTCTTCCAGGCAGTAGGAGATGCGGAAGTGGCCCGGCGTGCCGAAGCCCTTTCCCGGAACCACCAGTACGTTGTATTCCTGCAAGGCCGCCACGAACGCCTCGTCGTCGGCCAGGGGTGAGCGGGGGAACAGGTAAAACGCGCCCTGGGGCTTGACCACTGAGTAGCCCATTCCGGTCAGCCGGTCGTAGAGGAAGTCCCGCTTGCGCTGGTACTCACCGACGTCCACCGAGGCGTCCTGCACAGCGCGGACCACGTGCTGCATCAGAGCCGGGGCGTTGACGAATCCCAGGACCCGGTTGCAGAAGACCAGGCCATCGAACAGTTCGGCTTTCCCCGCATAATCCGGATGGATGGCGATGTGCCCGATGCGCTCGCCGGGCAGGCCGAGGTCCTTGGCGTGGGAGTTGACCACGATGGTCCTCTCGTAGTGGGGAAAGACCTGCGGGTAGGTCAGGTCGTCGTAGATGATGCGGCGGTACGGTTCGTCGCTGATGATGAAGATCTCTGAGCCGTAACGGTTCTCGGCCTGCGTGACCACATCCGCCAGCGCCGCTATGTCCTCGGCGGGATAAACGACGCCGGAAGGGTTGTTGGGAGAGTTCAGCATCACTGCGCGGGTGCGCGGCGTGATGGCGGCTTCGATGGCGGCGACGTCGAGCCCGAACTCGGCATTGGTGGGCACGATGATGGGGACGCCGTTGTGGTTCTGAATGTAATAGACGTACTCGCCAAAGAAGGGCGAGAGTATGACTACCTCATCGCCGGGGTTGAGGATGGCGCGGAGAACCACATTGGCGGCCCCAGCCGCGCCACAGGTCATCAGAATGTCGGCGACGCTGAAGGGCAGGCCGGTCTCGGCGGCCAGGGTGTCGGCAACCGCCTGCCGTGTTTCCGGATATCCAGCGTTGGGCATGTAGCGGTGCATCCCCGGCGTAGGGTATTGAGCGATGCTGAGCAACTCGGCGTGAAACTCCGCAGGCGGCTCCATGATCGGGTTGCCCAGGGACAGGTCGAAAACGTTGTCCTCGCCGTACTGCGCCTTGAGGGCGATGCCCACCTCGAACATGCGGCGGATCCAGCCGCCCTCTTCCATGGAACGGCTGACGTATTCAGAAATGGGCATGAGGGAACTCCGTGGAGGCGTGGTCGGAATGACGGCAATTATAGTGAGCGGCTACGGCTGAGCATTGCCAATCCAGCCGGCAGCGCGTTCGGCTATCATGATCGCGGTGGCGTTGGTGTTGGCCCGCACCACGTTGGGGCAAATCGACAGGTCAACCACCCGGAGGTTTTCGACGCCGTGGACGCGGCAGTACTGGTCCACAACGGCCGTGGGATCGTCGGCCGGCCCCATGCGACACGAACCCGAGGTGTGGAAAGTGGTGAACACGTTGCGCAGGAGCCAGTCGTCCAGGGCATCGTCGGAAGCGATTTCGTCAGCGGTGGGCGACACTGGATTGCTCACGATCGAACTGAACGAGGGTTGGTCCAGGATGCGCCGGCACAGGCGGACGGCTTCCCGCAGCCGCCGGCGGTCAAAATCACTGCGCAAGTAACGGTAGTCGATCAGCGGCTTGTCGTGAGGGTCGGGCGAGGCCAGACGCAACTCCCCGGCGCTGTCGGCGGATTGCAGGATGCACGTCATGCGCAGGGTGGGCTGGTCCGTGCCCGGCCCGCTGCCCAGCGGGCTGGGTCCTGATGCCACGTTGTTGACATAAACGTGCATATCGTTGCGGGAATCGGAACCGTCGGTGGTATAGCGCAGCAGGGTCTGGATGCGGGAGCCGGTGAATTCGGCCGGGGCGTAGTCAGGATGCAGCGCCGTGTCCACGTAAACCAGCGGGTGATCGCGCAGGTTCTGGCCCACCCCAGGCAGGTCCCGCACTGTCGCGATGCCCAGCTCGCTCAGATGATCCGCCGGGCCGACGCCGGACAGCATCAGCAGTTGCGGCGACGCGATGCCGCTGGCACACAGGATTATCTCGTGGCCGAACACCGTAAACACGTCTCCGCCGCTCTCGGCCTCAACCCCGACGGCGGTTCGTCCGTCGAACAGCACGCGCCGGACCAGCACGTCCCCGCGTATCGTCAGGTTGAGGCGATGACGCGCCGCGGACAGATAGGCCAGCGCGCAGCTCATGCGGATGCCGGCGGGGTTGTTCATGGGAGCGGGCCCAACACCTGCCGAAGACGGATGATTCATGTCCGGGTCTTCGGGATAGCCCAGGCCCGTGCAGGCTTGCAGGAAAGCGTGTTGGAAGGGATGCCAGGCGTCGCGGGGAGCGCGAATCACGGGCACCGGCCCGTCGCTGCCGTGGAAGTCGTCCTGGACGTCAGCGTCCGACTCCAGATTGCGGAAGAAAGGCAGGACGTGACGGTAGGCCCACTGGTCGTTGCCTTGGGCCGCCCAGCTGTCGTAGTCCTCGGGAAGACCGCGCAGAAACACCTGCCCGTTGACCGCGCCGGACCCGCCCATGACGCGCCCCCGGGCGATCTGGATGGGATCGGGCTGCCGGTCGGTGGCGGTAGCCTGGTAGGACCAGTTGAAAGCTGCGCCCGGCGTGGAAGCGTCCTGGCTGGTTCCGTCGCGGAGTTCGGCCGGCCATTGATCGAAATCGGCGAAATCGGGGCCGGCCTCCAGCAGGAGGATGGACCGAGCCGGGTTTTCGGACAGACGGGCGGCCAGCGCGCAGCCGGCGGAGCCACCGCCAACGATTATCACGTCGTACTGCATGTCGTCACCAAGTGGGTCATTCTCCCTCGGCGTGAGGGCCTCGTGCGTACCCGTTTTGCGCAACCTGTCATTGCGACCCCGCACTGGATGCGGGGGGTGGCAATCTCGTCGCCGGAGCAAACATCGCTCACCCACCGAGATTGCCGCGTCGCTCCGCTCCTAGCAACGACAAAGCGGGTACGCAAGGGTACATCAGCCGGGGTCGCGGCACCAAGCATATACAGGGTGAAAAGGGGCGCTGTGGTATCATCGGTTACGGAAATTCGCCCGCCGGAACTCAGCCGGCGGGCCTTTGGAGGCGCTGTCTTGCCTGCTAATGACACTGTTTATGACGTAATCGTGGTGGGAGCCGGCAACGCCGCGCTGTCCGCCGCCATCGCTGCCCGCGAGCAGACCCAGTCGGTGCTGGTGGTTGAGAAGGCTCCGGAGTATTTCCGGGGCGGCAACACCTATTTCACCGGCGGCATCATCCGCTTCGCCTACAACGGACTGGACGACATCAAGGGGCTCATCCCCGACATGTCGGAGACCGAGGCCAACTCCATCGAGGTGGGGCAATACACTGAGAACCAGTTCTACGACGACATGATGCGGGTTACCCACGGGCTGTCGGACCCGGAGCTGGCCGAGATCCTGGTGAGCCAGTCGTATCCCACGATGAAGTGGCTGCAGGAACACGGCGTGCGGTTCGTCCTGTCCTTCGGCCGCCAGGCGTTCCGCGACGGTGACAAATTCCGGTTCTGGGGTGGCCTGGTGGTGGAGGCCGTGGGCGCGGGCAAGGGCCTGTCCGACCAGCAGTTCGATGTTTGCCAGCGGCTGGGGGTCGAGGTGCGGTACTCCACCGAGGGAGTGTCGCTGATCCAGGATCAGAAGGGCAACGTGTCCGGCTTGCGAGTCAAGGGGCCGGATGGCTTCGAGGACCTGGCCGCCCGCGCCGTGGTGCTGGCCGCCGGCGGGTTCGAGGCCAACGCCGAGATGCGCTGCCGTTACCTCGGTCCGGGGTGGGAGACCGTGAAGGTACGCGGCATTCCCTACAACACCGGCGACGGCATCAAGATGGCGCTGGACATCGGCGCCCAGTCCTACGGCCACTGGTCGTCGTGTCACGCGGTGGCCTGGGACATGAACGCGCCGACCTTCGGCGACCGCACGGTCACCGAGCTGTTCCAGAAGCACTCCTACCCCTTCGGCCTGATGGTCAACATCAACGGCGAGCGGTTCCTGGACGAGGGCGCGGACTTCCGCAACTACACCTACGTGACCTATGGGCGCGCGCTGATGGAGCAGCCCCAGGGCCTGTGCTTCCAGATCTTTGACGAGAAGGTCAAACACTTGCTGCGCGACGAGTACTGGATCCCCCAGGCAACCACCGCCGAGGCCAACTCCATCGAGGAGCTGGCCCGCATGCTGGACATCGACCCGGCCGGGCTGGTTCGCGAGGTTGAAGAGTACAACGCCGCCGTCCGGCAGGACATCGAGTACAACCCGACGGTCAAGGACGGACGCTGCACCGAGGGCCTGGTGGTCAACAAGACCAACTGGGCGCAGACGCTGGACACGCCTCCCTACCGCGGCTGGGCCGTGACCACCGGCATCACCTTCACCTTCGGCGGGGTCAAGGTGAACAACCGCGGCCAGGTGGTGACCAACGCCCAGGATCCCATCCCCGGCCTCTACGCAGCCGGCGAGATGGTCGGCGGGCTGTTCTACCACAACTACCCCGGCGGCAGCGGCCTGAGCGCGGGTATGGTCTTCGGCCGCCTGGCCGGCAACAGCGCCGGAGAGGACGCGTTGGCGCTGAAGGACGTGTAAAGACGAGAAAAATCCGAAAAGGGGTTGCAATTGCTGGACACGGACGCGTACATGGCAATAGTCCGCGATTGGTGGGAATCGTTTCCACCGAGATCGCGAAGCCGTGGCAACATAGCTGGGGGGTTGGTCCTGCTTGAAAATCTGCGGGCCAACCTTGGCTTTAGCATTGATGATCATAAGGCCGCCCGCAGCGACCAATTGCGAAACGCCACTCCCACCAACGTAGGCAATATCCTGGCGCGCTTCAACGAGACGAGGGTTCTATCGCGGGAAGCCGGACGAACGAACCGCGGCTTGATGACGAATCTTGCCCCCTTGCTGTCGGCGTTGTCTGCCAGTGATCTTGCGCGTCTGGCCCCGGATGATAGGACTGCGGCGATAGATGCCATGCAGTCTTTCTTGGTTGAGCGGGCCAGGGACATATTCAACGCCGACTGGATTTCATTTGAATACAGCCCTGGGATAAGCTCTCGTGAAATCATCGGCAAAATTCTACAGGCAGCTCGCGAGCGGCAAAAAGCCGGCGACGTTGCCGAATACCTCGTCGGAGCCAAACTTGCGTTGCGCTTTCCCGCATATGACATAAGGAATTCGGCAGCTAGCGCGGCAGATGAACAGATAGAGGAACAAGGCGATTTTCAGATAAACGACTGTGTTTTTCACGTAACGGTATCGCCTAACTTGGGACATTATGAGAAATGCAAAAGTAATCTCGCTAATGGATTGAGAGTATTTTTGCTTGTCCCAGACGACCGGCTGTCGGGGGCACGCCAGAATGCTGAGCAAGAGATGGGCGACGGAATATCTGTTGAATCAATACAGTCATTTGTGTCTCAAAATATCGAGGAGCTATCTGAGTTTGCAGGCGATAAAGTTGCGCAAAATCTCAAGATGCTTCTGGAAAGATACAATGAGCGCGTCAGCCAAGTGGAAACAGATTTGTCCTTGCGGATAAGAATCCCGACAGCGCTATAGGCTAATGTGCTGTCGGAGCGATGCTAGAATTCATTTTCGTGCCAACCATCATGCTACCACTAACAGTAGCCGAATATTTTGCCGGCATAGGCTTGTTTCGGATGGGCCTCGAACCAGCCGGGTGGACAGTTGCCTATGCGAACGATTGGAGCCCTGAGCGTGCCTCAATGTATCAGGGGTTCTTTGGTGACGTGTACGATGTTAAAGATGTGTTCTCGGTCGCCGCAAAAGACGTTCCACGAACTACTCTGGCGACCTGCTCCTTTCCCTGTATCGACCTGTCGTTAGCAGGGAATCTTCGTGGGCTCGATGGCGAGCACTCCAGCGCCTTCTGGGGATTTTACGGCATACTGAGGGAGCAGGGAATGGAAGCCCCGCCCATAATCTTGCTGGAAAACGTAACTGGCTGGCTGTCGAGTAATAAAGGCGGGGATTTCTACGCTGTAGCTGCTGCTCTCAACGAACTCGGTTATGCCTGCGACGCGTTTGCGCTAAATGCTCGTTGTTTTGTACCGCAGAGCCGGCCGCGTGTGTTTATGGTTGGCATAAACCACGCTTATTTATCTGATAGTCGCAATCTAAAAACCGATGGCATTTATTTCAGGTCTGAACGGCTCTTGCCTGCCAAATTGAAGCAGTTGATTCGAGATAGTGACAACATCCACTGGGCACATCTGGAAATACCAGATCCCCCACCTTACAAGAGCAAGGGGTTTTCGGAAGGGATTGTCGAGGAACTGCTGTCCGACGATCCGCGGTGGTGGCCTCGTGAAATGGTTGAAAAGCATCTCGCTATGATGCCTCCGTTACACCTTGATATGGTACGTGGCTTGGTTGACGAGAAGCGGCAGACTGCAAGAACGTTCTACCGCCGGCGGCGACCGACAGGACAGCGAGCAGAAGTGCGCTCCGATGACATAGCTGGTTGCCTGCGAACTGCTGTGGGTGGCAGTGGCAAACAGTTTATGGTAATGGCTGGGAATGGCGAAATCCGTATGCGGACACTAACGCCAAGGGAATACGCTCGATTGCAGGGTGTGCCGGACACGTTTCCTATAATGGTTAATTCCGAACGTCAAGCGCTCAATGCTTTTGGTGACGCAGTATGCGTTCCCGTGGTGTCGTGGATAGCTCATAACGTACTAAGGCCGTTGGTCGAGAATCTCAATCTGGACTAGACAAGCAATTGAGGACAAGCCATGGCCGACACCGTACCGCCTGAAACCCGCAGCCGCATCATGGCTCGGGTGAAATCCAAGGGCATGAAGCCGGAGATGCAGGTGCGGCGATTGTTGCACGGCCTCGGCTATCGTTATCGCTTGCATCGGGCTGACCTGCCGGGTCGGCCCGATTTGGTTTTTCCGTCCCGTCATAAGGTCGTCTTCGTCAACGGTTGTTTCTGGCATCGCCACGACGGTTGCCCTCGGGTTCGCATTCCCGCCACCAACCGGGAATACTGGGTAGCGAAGTTGGAGCGCAACCATACCCGCGACGCCCGTAATATGGTTGCGTTGCGAGAGCAGGGCTGGGATGTGCTGACGGTATGGGAGTGCCAGTTGCGCGATTTGCCGACGGCTACTGAACAGATGATTGCCTTTTTGGGAAGCCCCGGCTCAGCCACCGTCAGGCGACATGACCAGGAATGTTGATATGACCGCAACGCGCCCCCAACTCTCCCGGCGGCTTTTCACCGTGGCCGAGTACCTGGCCATGGGCGAGGCCGGCATTCTGCATGAGGATGAACACGTTGAGCTGCTGGCCGGGGAGATCATTCAGATGGTGGCAATCGGGAACCGGCACCTTTCTGCACCGACGCGCTCACGATGCTCTTCGCCCCGGCCTTGGTGGGTCGCGCTATCGTGCGCGTGCAGGGTTCCATACAGCTGGACGAATATGGAATGCCCCAACCCGACATCGTCCTGCTGTGGCACCGGCCTGACTACTATGCCGAGACGGCGGCGCCGGAGGACGTGCTGCTGCTGATTTAAGTGGCCGACAGTTCGCTCGAGTATGACTATGGCCCGAAGTCAGAGTTCTACGCCGCTGCCGGCATCCCGGAGTTCTGGATAGCCAATCTGCGCACCGGCGAGGTCGAGGCCCGTACCGATCCGGTGGGAACCGAGTACCCCACCGTCCGCACGATTCCCGCCGGTGGCGCCATTACCCCACAGGCATTTCCCGACGTGACCCTGCAACTGCGCGAATTTATGCCCCCGGCGACGCAGTAGCCGCCTCGGCGGGCAAAACCTGCCTTGCGCCCCCACCGCCGTAGGCATAAAATCCGCCTCAATCAGTGTGCAATGCAGACAGGCGGGATTGGGGGCGATATGGCGGCGAACAATCCGGCGCGCCCGGGAATTTTTTACGGGTGGTTCGTCGTGGCCACCTGCATGTTTATTGCGTTTGTGACCATGGGGGCACGGAATTCGTTTGGCGCCTTCGTCGTGCCCATGGAGGCAGAGTTCGAGTGGAACCGTACCGTGGTCTCGTGGGCAGCCGCGCTGGGAGCTTTGCTGAACGGCGTCACGCAGCCGTTCATGGGCTACCTGTTCGACCGGTTCGGAGTCCGCATCGTGGTGGTGGCCGGCATCCTGGTCGTCGGGGTGTCCACGCTGCTGATGGCGGCGACGAGCAGCATCTGGTACATGATCGCGATGTTCGGAGTGGTCGCTGCCATTGGCCAGAGCGGGTCGTCGATGACCAACACCGCCGCGATGTTGAGCAAGTGGTTCCGACGCCGCCGGGGTCTGGTGATCGGTCTGAACGCGTCGGGCATGTCTTTGGGCAGCCTGGTCCTGGTGCCCTTCGCGGCATTTCTGATCAGCCTGATCGACTGGCGGCTGTCCTGGATAGTCCTGGGTGGGATGATCCTCGTTCTGGGCATACCGCTGGCGCTCATATTTCTCCATGACGACCCCGCGAAGAAGGGGCTCACCCCAGATGGAGACCCCGTACCGGATGAAGCATCTCCCGGATCTGCGGGAGAGCCGCCCCCACCGCCGCAGCCGTTGTTTGCCGAGAACTGGCGTCAGGCGTTCAAGTCCTGGCCCATTTGGCAGATGAGCTTTTCCTACTATATCTGCGGTTCCACTACCTTTATGCTGGCGGTGCACTTCGTACCCATGGCCATTGAGGAAGGGGTCAACCCGCAAACGGCGGCGCTGATCTTCGGGCTCATGTCGGGTTTGAACGCGCTGGGCGCTACGGGAGCGGGCTGGATCTCCGATCGGATCGGCGGACGCAAGAACTGGCTGACGGCCGTCTACTTCTGCCGGGGAACGGGATACGTGATCCTGGTGGCGTCGCTGGTGACGCCCGGATTCCCGGTAATGGCGGGCCTGCTCATCTTCGCAGTTGTCGCCGGTCTGTCGTGGATCGCCACCGCTCCGCTGACCTCGTCGCTCACCGCAGAGGTGTACGGCCTGAAGTCCATGGCAACCATTTCGGGCGTGGCTTTCCTGTTTCACCAACTTGGCGGCTTCACCAGCGTGCTGCTGGCCGGTTACCTGCGCGAGATCACTGGCGACTATATTGTGGCGTTTTCCATCGCGGCGGTGATGCTTTACCCGGCGGCGATCAGCGCGTTCACCATTAGGGAGCGCAAGTACTCGGTGCGCTACCTCACCGCGGCGGCGCCGGCGGGAGCGGCAGCCAACTGATCGGGCTGCGAGCAGCAAGCGATTTGGCGTCGAGAACCCCGGGCGTCGGTGATTGACGTCTCCACGTTGTGAGGCATACTAGCCTGCTTTTGGCCTGCCTGCTATGATGGCACGGTATTTGGCGATGTCCGGTCATCGCCTCACGGAACCCGCGACCCCAGGGGGCGTATGACTACCAAATCCGCAGCGCCGGTTACCGCGCCGATGTATTTCGGATGGTACATCGTCGCCACCTGCTTCTTCGTCTCCTTCCTTTCCATGCCGGGCCGCCAGGGGTTCGGCCTGTTTGTTACCGAAATGGAGCCCACTTTCGGGTGGGACCGGTCCGACATTTCGTGGGTTGGCTCGGTGGGATTTCTCATCAATGGGGCCATGCAGCCCATCATGGGCGCGCTGTTTGACAAGTACGGGCCGCGGCGAGTGTTCGGCATTGGGTTGTCAATCATGGGCCTGGCCATCATGAGTCTGGCCTTCATGCAGGACCTGGACCACTACCTTAACTTGGGCGTGGTGAGTATCCCCCTGGATCTGCTCTGGTTCATCGTGGTGTTCTCCATCGTGATCAACACCTGCCTGAGCGCGGCGTCCATCACAAACATGCTGGCTCTGGTGGTGCGCTGGTTCCGGCGCAAGCGGAGCAAGGCAACCGGATTGGCCGCGGCCGGCACTTCCATCGGCGGTCTCTTGATGATCCCCTTTGCCGCATACCTGATGGGCGTGATCGACAACGCCAGCCTGAACATCGGCGGCGTGGAACTGGTCGGGTGGCGCACGGTGTGGTTCCTGCTGGGCGCCATGGTCGTGTTCCTCTCCGCGCCGCTGGCGGTGTTTTTCCTGCGTCCCAGCCCGGCCGAGTTGGGCCTCAACCCGGACGGCGACCCTAACCCTGAAGACGCTCCGGCAGGAAGCGCGCCACCGCCGCGGCAATCCGGCCTGTACGAAGTCAACAGTTGGCGGCAATGCTTCAAGACGCCGCCCATGTGGCAGTTGTCCGGAGCCTACGTGGTTTGTGGCATCACCACGGGGTTGCTGAGCATACATTTCATACCGTACGCGGAGGACATCCTGCCGGACACGGTCAACTTCCTGTGGATGACCTTCGATGACAAGAAGGTGTTCGCCGCGCTCATGTTTGGCATAATGACCGGCCTCAACGCCGCTGGCGTGATCATCACCGGGTTCATGGGCGACCGGATGCGGCGCAAGAACGTGCTGGCTCTGGTGTATGCCACGCGCGGAGTGGCCTTTATGTGTCTGGTGTTCCTGCCGCTCTTCGGCTATGGCATGTTGGGCCTGGTGGCGTTCGCCCTGCTATCCGGGATGTCGTGGGTGGCCAGTGTGCCCCTGACGTCGACGCTGACTGCGGACGTGTACGGGTTCCGTGCGTTGGGGACTATCAGCGGCTGGGTGTTCTTCTCGCACCAGATTGGGTCGTTTTTCAGCATCCAGTTCGCCGGTTACGCCTACGAATGGTTCGGCAACAGCTATTTCTGGCCGTTCCTGATCGCCGGCCTCACGTTGATTCCGGCTGCGATAATGGCCTACAGCATCAAGGAATACCACTACTCAAGCCGGTACAATTCGCGTCCGGCAGAGGCCGGCCCGCAATTGGCCACGGCCGGCGCGGGTGGAAGGTATTAGAACCATCGCTTGATCGGCTTGGCCTGCGGTGACTGCAATGGGCGGAACGACGTTCGTTGCCATACTGGCGTCGCTGGGACGCCACCACGGGGAAGCGGACCCAACGCTCCTGCAATGGATCATGGCTGCCCTGAGCCATATCCTGCTGGGGAAGCTGGGTTTTACCGAGCTCACCGTGGTGATTATCATCGGGATAATCATCCTGGCCATGCCGGCGATGATCGTGGTTGCTTACCTGGCCAGCACCCGGCGGGTCGCGCCGCGGCAGGTGGACAGCGCCGAGCGCTTGTCGAACCCGGAGTAACCGGCACGTCCGCCCAGCGGCTGGAACTCGGGTCGCCGGCGCATCCGGCCACGGCGCCGCGCCGTGCTATGATTGTTGGCGATGTGCGCCGCGATTCGAAAAGCAGTCATACCGGCCGCCGGATTGGGCACCAGGTTCCTGCCGGTGACCCGATCCGTGCCCAAGGAACTGCTGCCGATACTCGACCGGCCCATGCTGCAATACGTGGTGGAGGAAGCGTCCGAGGCGGGAATCACCGACGTCATTGTTGTCACTTCCCCCGGCAAGGAGGGGATCGCCGAGTACTTCCGGGCCAGGCCGGATCTCGAAGCGCGACTGGCCGACGATACACAGCTCCTGGAGAGGGTTCGGTCCGGAGCGGACCTGGCCGATGTGTCGTTCGTGATCCAGGAAGAGCCGCTGGGTTTGGGTCACGCCGTGCTCACGGCGCGGGAGGCAGTGGGAGATGAGCCTTTCGCCGTAATTTTGCCGGACGACATCGTCGACCACTCGCCGGGAGTGCTGTCCCAGATGATGGCTGCCGTAGCCGGCGAAGTCGACGCAGCGGCCGTGGCGGTGGAGCGCGTTCCGTGGGAGCTGGTGCAGAATTACGGCGTTGTGGATTCGGAACCCTCTGGCGAAGGTCGACACCGGGTGCGCGGGTTGGTCGAAAAACCGCCGCCCGGGACGGCGCCTTCCAACCTGTCCATAGTGGGTCGGTACCTGCTGCCCGCGCAGATATTCGATTGCCTCGAGCGAACCCCGCCCGGCGCCCGCGGTGAGATCCAGCTGACCGACGGCTTGGCGTTGCTCATGGAAGATGTGCCCGTATACGCCTGCGAGTTCGAGGGAATCCGGTACGACGGGGGCAATCCACTGGGGTTGCTGAGGGCTTCGCTGGAGTACGCGCTGAAACGTGACGATACCCGGCAAGCGGCGGCTGATCTGGTGCGGCGGCTGGCGGCCGAGCTGTAGCGTGGTCAGCTTAAATTGACACTCCCATGAGGCCACCGTAGAATTGCCCGGCGCACGCGGGAGGGCTGTGGCTCACCGATTTCGCCCCGCTTCACCCTAGAAACAGGAGGCGTCAGATCATGGCAACGAAAGCTTTTTTGCTGGTTGAAACCGCCGTTGGGCGTACCAGGGACGTAGCCAACACCTTGCGAGACCTGGTCGGCATCGAGTCAGTGGATGTGGTCACCGGCCCCTACGACATCATCGCAGTGATCTCCGGCGAGGATATGTCCGTGGTCGGAGGATTGGTCACGGAGAAGATCCACACGGTGGTGGGCGTCGTGCGCACCGTGACGTGCGTGGCCGTTGACGCTTGATGCCGGTTGGGGCTGATCAAGACGGCTGTCTGAATTCTCGGGAGGCATGGTTTGGAGTACCGTTTCACTCCGGAAGACGATCTATTCCGCGACGAGTTGCGCCGGTTCATCCAGTCGGAGCTGCCGGCCGACTGGGAAGGGGGCGGGCGTTGGCCCGAGGAATATGATTGGGACTTCACCATGCACCTCCGGGGCCGTCTGGCGGAGCGCGGCTGGCTGACGATGCACTGGCCGGAGGAGTACGGCGGGCGGGATGCGTCTCCGGTGCAATCGGCCATCTACAACGAAGAACTGGCCTACCTGCGCGCGCCGGGACGGGATATTTTTGGTGTCCGGATGTTGGGGCCCACGCTAATGATCCACGGCAGTGAGGAGCAGAAGCAGACCCATCTGCCTCCCATCGCACGGGGTGAAATCCAGTGGTGCCAGGGTTACAGCGAGCCCGAATCGGGATCAGATCTAGCGTCGCTGAGCACCAGGGCCGTCCGCGATGGCGATGAGTACGTGATCAACGGAGCAAAGATTTGGACGACCCTCGCGCACCGCTCTGATTGGATCATGTGTCTGGCTCGAACCGATCAGGAGGCTCCCCGGCACCGCGGAATCAGTTTCATCCTGGTCGACATGAAAACACCTGGAGTCGAGGTGCGGCCGGTGATCAACATGACCGGCGGTCACGAGTTTAACCAGGTGATTTTCGACAACGTGCGCGTTCCCAGCAGCAACCTGGTCGGCGAGGAAAATCGCGGATGGTATGTGGCGGTGACCCTGCTGGACTTCGAGCGTTCTGGTATCGACTACTCGGCCATCGCGCGGCGGCTGCTGGATGACACGCGAGAGTACGCGGGTCAGGTTTCACGCAACGGCATCAAAGTCACGAAAGAACCCTGGGTGCGGAACCTGCTGGCTGATCGGTACGTGGAGTGCGAGGTGGCGCGACTGATGGCCTACAACGTGGCCTGGATGCAGGGTGAAGGCTTGGTTCCGAATAAGGAAGCGTCCATGAGCAAGGCCTTCGGGAGCGAAACCCTGCATCGATCTGCTAACAGCGTGCTGGAAGTGGCCGGACTCCAGGGCGCATTGGGGCGCGGCGAAAAGCGTGCCCCGCTGAATGGTCGCCTGCCCGAAAACTGGATGATCAGCTTCTCCCACAAGATTGCCGGCGGCACCTCCGAGGTGCAGCGTGGCATCGTGGCCGGGCGTGGATTGGGGTTGCCGCGGGGTTAGGTCCCATTACTCGTCACCGCCGGCGAGTATCTTCGCGAGTTCCGGGGTGAGTTGCACCCCGTGTCGTTCGAGCGCCGCGCTGATGCGTTCGCGTTCTGACTGGCGGCCGGCTCTGATGCCTTCCTGGTGAGCGCGTTCCTGGCGTTCGCGGGCTTTGCGTTTGGCGGCTTGTTCGGCGGCTTGTTTGGCGGCAAAGAACATTCTTAATACTCCATAGAGCGTTGCGGTGGTGGGGAAAAGCGACAGCGTTGCCGTTATTATAATCCCGTCTTCCCGATTGGTCAGTGCCCCGAGATCGCCCAGCACGGGAACGCCGTTGCAGAAGGAGCAGACGTTGAGAGCGACCGCCAGCAGCATGCTGGCGCTGATTGACGCCGCGCCGTCAAGGAACCGCCACAGAGCGAATGCAGGGGTGTTGTTGTCGGTCATCGATTGGCTCGCTCTCTTCAGGAAGGTTGCGTTGCCAGGCTGGCGAACACGGCGGCTTCCGCCGGCGTCAGTTCGCGCATGGCATCTCGGCAACGGCGCAAGACCCGAAACACGGTCCGCTGGGTGACGGAAAATCGCTCCGCCGCCTCCGGGATGGACAGGCCTTCGCTTTGGATCACCGAGGCCATGTGCAGATAACGCCCCAAGCGACGGTATTTGTAGAACCATTCCATGTCGTCGAACTTGCAGCGGGGTAGCGGGCAGTCGAAGCAGGTGGAGGCGACCTCACATCCGGTATCCTCGTAGTGGTCGAATCTCGGTTCGGCGATTTGACGCTGCTTGGGCGTCACGGCGTTCATGGCGAACATAACCCACCTCGAAACAGACGTTCTAAACACTCTGGCATTATAGAACGGCTGTTCGTTGAACGTCAAGCGCGTCGAGAGCGGGCTTTCGACGCGCTTCCGAAAGAGATCATCCGTATGGATGGGAATGGGCGCCTACGAAACCAAGAAACGGCGCAGGATCTCTACAGCGGCAGCGGCGTCAACTGCACCGGGGTCCCGGCTCGGGCTCTGACCGGATTGCAGCAGCTCGTTGGCGGCAGCGTTGGAACTGAACGATTCGTCGACGGTCAGCACTGGGATGGCGATGGCCCGTTGCAGCGCGCGAACCAGGGCATCGGTTTTGCGGGCCTGCTCCCCGGATCGGCCACGGACGTCGTAGGGCATACCCGCGACGATGGCTACCGCGTCGCGCTGGCTGGCTTGTTCCAGGATCGCTGCAACGTCGGTCCGGCGATTGCGGCGTTCGATATAGCCGGCGGGCAGGATGAGATCTCTCGGAGGTATGCTCACTGCCAGCCCAATGCGCCGGTCGCCGATATCCAGGCCCAGCAAACGGCCGGCGCGGGCAAGGTCTGCGGGGTCAGGACGAGGCGACGGGGTTACCAACTCGCTATCCCCCGCCGGGCGGTTCAGCTAATTGCCCAGTCCTGCCCGGACCAGGTTGGCCACGCTGTCCAGGGCTGCGCCCAGGCGTTCCGGCTGACGTCCTCCGGCTTGAGCGGTCTCCGGACGGCCGCCGCCGCCGCCGCCCATGAGCTTGGCGGCGTCCCGGGCGATGTTCCCGGCGTGGAGCCCCCGGCCCACCAGGTCCGGCGTGACCATGGTGACGATGATTGGAGAACCATCGATGACCGCGCCCAAGGCGACGACGACGTTTTCCAGCTTCTGCTTGAGGAAGTCGCCCATCTCCCGCATGGCTTCCACGTTGTGGGCGGATGTCACGCCGGCGACAAGCTTCACGCCGTCGATGTCACGAGTGCGACCGATCAAAGACTCCGCTTCCGACCGGAGGCCGGCTCGCTCGGCATCGGCGAGGCGCCGGCGCAGAACGTCGGTATCGGCCATATAGGCGTCCAGCCGCGCCTCCAACTCGGCGACAGGGGCCTGGAGCTTACGTGAGATGGCTTCCAGGGTAGCGGACTGCTGGACGAACAGTTCCTCGGCAGCGCGACCGGTCATGGCCTCGATGCGTCGCATCCCGCCGCCGATGCTGGATTCTCCCAGCACGACCAGCGTGCCGACCTCGCCGGTGGCGTGAACGTGCGTACCGCCGCAGACCTCGAAGCTGAAGGGCTCATCGTGGTCGTCGTGGTGTCCCATGCGAACCACGCGGACCACGTCACCGTAGCGGTCGCCGAAGAAGGCCAGCGCGCCATCGCGCACTGCGTCCGTGTAAGTGGTTTCGCGGGCAGTGATAGAAAGGTTCTCACGAATTTTCCGGTTGGCCAGGCTTTGGACATCCAATTGCTCGTCCTGGGTCATCGCGCCCACGTGGTTAAAGTCGAAACGCAGACGGCCGGGGGCGCACAGCGAACCGGCCTGGCGAACGTGTGGCCCCAGCACCGCGCGCAACGCGGCATGGAGCAGGTGGGTGCCGCTGTGATTGCGGGATGCGTCCAGGCGGCGCTCGGTTTCCACCCGGGCGGTCACCGCTTCGCCCAGCGCGATATCGCCTTCGGAGACGAGACCCCGGTGCACGATGAGGCCGGCCACCGGGCTTTGGGTGTCTTCAATGCGCACGCAACCGTTGGGTCCGGTTATCGTGCCCTGATCGCCTACCTGCCCGCCGCCCTCGGCGTAGAAGCAGGTCTCAGCCAGGACGATCTCGACCTGTTGGCCCCGGGTGGCGTGTCCCACCGCCTCCCCTTCGCGCAGGATGCCGAGGATGCGGGTGTCGATTGACGTGCGCTGGTAGCCGTCAAAAGATGTACGGCCGGCTCCGAGGTTCTCGTAGACGGTGACGATTTCCATGCTGCCCGTGACCTGGTGCCCGGCCCGGTCGCGCTCGCGCTTAGCCTCCATCTCGCTGTTGAACCCGTCCATATCGACGGCCAGGCCGTACTCGCGGCGGCCGATCTCGTCGACCAACTCGGGCGGGAACCCATAGGTGTCGTAGAGCTCGAATACCACTGCGCCGGCGATGACACCGTCAGCCTTTGAAGACACCAGCACGTCTTCAAGCAAGGGCATTCCTTGGCGAATGTTTTCGAGGAACTGGGTCTCCTCTAGACCTACAACGCGGCGGATGAAACCTTCGTTTTCCGACAGGGCGGGATATGCGGCGGAGAAACGCGCGATCACAGCGTCGGCCACTTCGGTCATGAACGGCCGGTCGAGACCGAGCTGACGCCCGTACCGGATGGCCCGCCGGATGATGCGGCGGAGAACGTAGCCGCGGTCACTGTTGGACGGGACTACTCCGTCGCTGATGAGGAACGATGCGGCGCGGGCGTGCTCAGCGACCACGCGGATGGCGTAGTCCGTGTCCTGATCCGAACCGTATTCGTGCCCGGTGAGACTGCGCACGGCGTCGATGATGGGCCGGAACAGGTCGGTCTCATAGACGTTGGGCTTTCCCTGCAAGACGGCGGCGGCGCGTTCCAGGCCCATTCCGGTGTCCACGCTGGGGGCGGGCAGTGGAGTCCGAGTGCCTTCGAGGTCCTGGTAATACTGCATGAAAACCAGGTTCCACAGCTCCACGAACCGCTCGCAGTCGCAATTGGGATGGCAGCCGCCCGGCTCGGCGGTGGGACCGCCCTCAGCTTCGATCCGGAGCATGGCGGTGAGTTCGTCGGGCGTCATCATTTCGTCGGTTACGCGATGCTGACCGCGGCCTTTTTCGGCGCCGCCGTCGTAATGCAGTTCGGAGCAGGGGCCGGTGGGTCCTTCCAGGCCGGCGGGGCCCCACCAGTTGTCGCTGTTGCCGTAACGGTAGATGCGCTCCGGGGGCACGCCGATGTCGTTGAGCCACAGATCGTAGGCCTCGTCGTCGTCTAGATGAACGGTGACGTACATGCGCTCCGGTTCCAAGCCGAACAGCCCGGTGCACAAGTCCCACGCGAAGGCGACGGCGTCCTTCTTGAAGTAATCCCCGATGCTGAAGTTGCCCAGCATCTCGAAGAAGGTCAGGTGCTTGTGGTCGCCCACCTCGTCGATGTCGGTGGTGCGGAAGGACTTCTGGCAGCTGGTGAGACGGCGACGGGGCGGGGTCTGTTCGCCCATGAAGAAGGGCTTGAAGGGCACCATGCCCGCCGAAGTGAAGAGCAAGGTGGGGTCGCCGGCGGGGATGAGGGATGCTGAGGGCATGTACTGGTGCCCGCGTTCTTCGAAGAACTCCGCGAAGGATCTGCGAATGCTGTCGCCGTCCGTGTTCATACCAGGTTACGACTCCCGTAGGTAGGGTTACGAAAATATGCCGTTGGGGGACGCAATCGATTGTAGGGGACGGCCGCGAACAGCGTCAACGACTGTCTGAGCGGTAATGGTTAGCTGGCGCGCTGATCTCGGAGGTGGTCGATGAGGAGCGCAAAGTTGGGGCAGGCGTTGTAGACGGCGGTGGGGTTGAGCCTTTGCAACAGGTCGGGGGCATGTTTGCCCTTGTCGTAAGATCCTTTGGCGCATTCTCGGGTGGCATTGTGTAGCCTTTGCTCCACATCCCCTTTTGGTATGTTTTCGATGTTGGAATCTCCACGCAGATTGCCGATGTTGAATCCACGTCCGTAATATTTCGTCAGCATTTGGCGGTCAGCCAATAACCAGGATTCCATCACCCGAACCATGAAGAAAGGGTGATGGGCCGCGCCGATTTGGGAACGGACTCCGACCATCAGAGAGTGCAGGTCTTCGTCATCGGAGTCGATCAGCAACATTGCGCCTTCGTCTTTCACGCATTGTTTGATGGCGTCATCCTTAGAATTGCACGGAGTTATTTTGAGGTCGATGGGGCCGGTGATTTTGCGGATAAATTGAGACATCGGCGCGCGCAGTCGTTTGTTGCCCTCCATATAAAGCCGCACGACATCACCACCTGACGCCCTTTATGGCGCCGGACATCCATATGTCGCCCAGATCGCGGTCGCCGTCGAACCAGTCCTCAACCTCTTTGTGAGACAGACGGTGAAGCTGAGTTCCCTTAGCAGCGTCTATATCGCACACTATCACTGCCTCCGGTTCGGCGGAGAAGCGGCCAATCAACCAGGGCGAGTGCGTTGTAACGATGATCTGGGTGCGCTCCGCCGCTTTTCGGAGTAATTCGGCAACCAAGTCAACCGAGTCGGGGTGCATGGCGATTTCCGGCTCCTCGATGCAGATGAGCGGCGGCGGCTCCGGGTGGCACAGGATGGCCAAGAGGGCGATGAAACGGATGGTGCCATCGGATAGTCGGGATGCCGGCAGCGCGCTTGACGTGCCAGCTTCGTTGACGATCAGCTCAATGGTATTCCCGAAAATGCGCGGGTGCAGGCTCTCGTAGGACTCGTAGAACCGTTTGAGGTAGGAGTCCAGGGAGGGCTCCAGCCGGCGGCTGAGGAGGTCGTTGACCACCAGGGCCAGATTGCTGAAATCCTCCTCCAGAAAATTGGGATCGCGGTCGGTTCGTTGGGGGCTGCGAACCGGACTGTCGCGACCAACGTTCCAGCTGCGATAAACCTTTATCGCGGAGAGCAGACGGGCGGTTTCGGTGAGCGCGGGATATTCGGCAGGATTGCGTATCTCGTTTAGAACCGACTTGCCACGCGCGACGTCAACTGTTACGGATTCATCGCCAAAGTCGGCAAGAGTTCCATCCGGCCGCGTCGGCCAAAGGCGCGCGCTCCCGTTTGACGCTTGGAAAAAAGGCTTGGCATAAGCATGTTTGCGCTCACCTGCCATGAGGTCAAACCGTTCGGTGAGAGAATGAACACGGTCACCCTGCACGATTATGCCCAGTTCGTAGTTGAATGGCTGCCCCGGATTGTCAAACCTGGCCGCTACGTCAGCGAGATGGAAGGGCGTTTCCTCCCGCCCCGGCCCTTTCCAAACCCAATCCCCGGTTGGCCCGTTGCTCCGCAGGAATGCCGGCAGGTCGTTGGGGACCGCCTGTAGCAACCCAATCACGTCGATCAGGTTCGACTTGCCTGACCCGTTGGCGCCAATGAGCACGTTCAGCGGTCGCAGGTCCAGCCTGGCGTCCTTGAACGACAGGATGTTTTTCAGGTGCAGCGATTTGATCAGCATGGCGGCCTCCGTTTTGAAGGCGCGGCGTCAGCAGGTCAGTACTCGAACCCCGTCTCCGCCGCCCAAGCCTGCACGCCGCGGCGGAAGGCCAGCGCGCCCATGGGGGCGATCACGGCCTGCATGGCTTCCAGGATTTCGCGGGGGGTGGCACCCTCGTTGAGGGCGACGCGCATGTGGGCCTGGATCTGTTCTTGGTCGGCGCGCAGGGCAACCTCTACGACGATTTGCAACAATTCCTTGGTCTTGCGGTCCAGCAGGCGCTGGCCGGTGTAGGTGGCCTCGATGAACTCGCCGTATTTCTGCGTCCATTCCGGGTCGGCGAGGGCGTTGATGCGATGCATCTCCAGCGTGTAGCCCCTGGTCTGGGCGGCTTCCTCGATCAAGCGCTGGGCGTCGGCGTTGGTGGACATGGCAGTTACCTCTCAAACGTGGATTCCGGCCGAAGCCGGAATGACGAAAATACCGGGATTTTACAGGTCGTAGTGGGTGCGGGCGGCGGCCTGGAGTGGGTCGTCCTGCTGGAACAGGTCGGGATGTTTCCCGCGCGCCAGGGCCAGGTGGTAGGTGAAAAGCTGCAGCGGGACGACGCTGGCGATGGGCATGAGCCAGCCGGGACAATCGGGCAACGGGAAGGTGACCGCTCCCGCATTTGCCAGGCTGTTATCATGGCGATTGGTCAGCGCCCAGACGGGCGCGCCCAACTCCCGAGCGGCCTCGGCCAGGTCGACCGAGCGGCCGCGGTCCTCTCCGGCCGGCGCTATGAGCGTCAACAAGCAGTCAGCATCCAGGGAGCAGAAAGGCCCATGGAGCAACTGCTCCGTCTGAAAGCCTTCGCAATCGGCGCGGCTGGTCTCCTTGATCTTCAGCGCGACCTCGTAGGCATTGGCTCGGTTGGCGCCCCATCCAGCGGATACGAACCTGCGCCGAGCATGATGCTCATCGACCATCGCGCGCACGTCCTCCTCCGCACCGAGGATGCCGGCTATTTGTGCTGGGAGCGCGTCCAATCCGTTACCCGGATCGTCCAAGCGGCCGGCCATGCCCAGATTCAGCATCGCCAGCACGGTGAGCGCGGTGGTATAGCTGATGGTGAAGGCCGCCGACTTCTCCTGTTCCACGGTGCGGATGCCAGCGTCGGCGACCAGGATGCGCGGCCCCGGGTCGGTGGAGGTGACAGCCACGGTATAGGCTCCGATGCTATTGGCGACGTCCAAGGCGTCGTAAGATGACCGCTTGGTGCCCCGGTGGCTGATGACGATGACTGCGTCATCGGCTGTCACGCGAGGCGGCGCCACGCAGAACTCGAAGGAATTGCACGCGAAAGCCTCTGGTCCGCCGACCATGATGGACGCGCCCACCAGCGCCGCGTGCCACGAAGTGCCGATGCCAACCACGTATATGCGGCGCTTCGCAGACAGGACAGCGGCAACCTTAGCGCAAAGCTCGCTTTGAGTGGCGATCACTGTGCGAATAGCATTGGGCTGGCCGACGATGGCGTCGTACATGAAGTAGGGGTGCTGGGTGCGCGGAGTGAGGGTCGTCATGGATACGGGGTCTCCATCTATGAAGCTGACGTGGTGAAAATATGATAACAGGGGTTGGTTTTGGTGTCCCAATGGCTGGCCATATAGCGTCCTGACGAATGAAACCAAAGCGGCTATAATTCACGGCAACGTCCGTCGCCTGGAAGCCGCTGCGGCTGAGCCGACGCGACCATACGGGAGCAAACCGATAATGGCAGTGCGCGTTCTCGACGTCCATGCGCACATAACGCCGGCCAGCGCGCTCCGTGCCATGCAGAGCGGAGAAAACTGGTTCGGGGTCACGGCGCCGCAGCTTTACAACCAGCACCGTTACAACCCGCGCACCTTCTGGACGCCGGAGCAGCGCATCGCCGACATGAACTCGCTGGGCGTGGACGTTCACGTGCTTTCGACCAACGCCAACATGTACTTCTACGATCTGAGCGTGGACCAGACCATGGCCATGCATCGGGAGTGCAACGACTATGTGGCCCAACTGACCGAGGAGTATCCCGACCGTTTCGCCGGCCTGGCCCATCTGCCGATGCAGGACGTGGGAGCAGCAATCGAGGAACTCACTCGGGCGGTGGAGGAGCTCGGTCTGAAGGGCGCCATGATCGGAGATCACGTGAACGGGCGCACCTTTGACGATCCCGTGTTCCAACCTTTATGGGCGACTGCCGAACGCCTCGGCGCTATGTTCCTGGTCCACCAGGGCGGCGATACGGTGGTATCCGAGAGGCTCAACCGCTACCACCTGCCCAACACCATCGGCAACCTGGCCGACCGGGCAATCACCTACGCCTCTTTCGTTTTCGGCGGCGTGATGGACCGCTACCCCGGCCTGCGGGTGTGCCTGTGCCACGGCGGCGGCTACGCCTGCTACGGCATCGGGCGCATGGACCGGGGCTGGCAGGTGAGGCCGGAGGCGCGGGCCAACATCGACCAGCCGCCCAGCGCCTACCTCGGGCGGTTCTACTACGACTGCCTGACCCACAGCGAAGACGGGCTGCGCATGCTGATCGACATGGTCGGCATCGAGCAGGTCGTGTTCGGGACCGACTGGCCCTTCGACATGTGCGCCGACTGGCCGGTGTCCTGGCTGCTGGGCCTGGACAGCCTGACCCGCGACGAGAAAGACGCCATCCTCTTCGCCAACCTGGAGAGGCTGCTGGATATCTGACGGAAACAATCCGAACAACCCTGACCATCGGGAGGGAAACCTTATGGGACTCATCGCTGACAACATTCGCCTCAAGGCGATCAACCACATCACCTACAACGTTCGGGACAAGGACATCGCCCTGAAGTGGTACGAGGAGGTCCTCGGCGTCAAGCAGATCCCGAAGATGGTCGACAGCGACAACCTCTACTGGTTACAGCTGCCCAGCGGGGCCATGGTCCATATCATCGAAAACCCGGACGCCCCGTCCGCGCCGTCGCACCACACCGCGTTCGAGGTGGACGACATCTCCGCCGCCCGCGACGAGTTGCAGAACATCGGCGTGGAATGTACCGACATCCAGACCCGCCACGACGGGCAGCAAGCCTTCTACTTCCACGACCCGGACCACAACCGACTGGAGATTTGCACCAAGTCGGGGTTCGGCGTGCTGGTGTAGCCCCGTACGCTGAGAAAATGGTAGGGGCGCACGTTAGTGCGCCCCTACTTTTGTGCCTTGCCCGATGCCTTGACCTTACGGCCGGCCCATAGAGTAGCGGTTGAGGATGCCGAGGTAGGCACGCTGCCCTTCCACCGCGATGGCGGTGCGGTCGGCTAGATATTCGGCCCAGACCGATTGGGTCAGGGCCGTCGCCTTGGTAGACGGGGAATACGGGTTGGCCGGATCCAGGCCGGCGAAGGCCTGAATTCGCGTGCCGATCGATTTGGGGCTGCGCTCCAGCGCCGCCGCCAAGGCGGCTACCTCGCGACTGTCTAGGGCGACCTTGCCCCGATACAAGTGCAGAACCGCGAGGTCCTCGATGCGGGCCCATTTGCGTGCGGGAGGCATAGCTTGGTCTCGGCGCAGGGGCGAATGATCACTCGCCCCTGCAATCCTTTGAACTATCGCCCTTCCTTGATGAACTCGGCGACACGCTCGCCGATGGTCATGGAGGTGACGTTGGTGTTGGCGCGGATGCAGTCGGGCATCACGCTGGCGTCCGCGACGCGCAGGTTGGTGACTCCCTTGACCTTGCCGAACTGGTCGACCACGGCCATGGGGTCGCTGTCCGGCCCCATCTTGCAGGTACCGGAGATGTGCTGAGACGTGGTGACCTCGCGGTTGATCCAGGCGTCCAGAATGGAGTCGTCGGTCTCTGATTCGGCCGGCGGCTCAATGCGTTCCTGGATCAGATCCTGGAACTGGGGATGCTCCGCCAATTGCAGGCACAGGCGTACGGAATCCCGCAGCCGGACTAGGTCGAACTCCTCTTTGAGGTAGTTGTAGTCCAGGAAAGGCTGCTGGTACGGATCGGTGGACTGCAACCGCATGTGTCCCGCGCCGGCCGCCAGCTGGATACCGGTGCTCATGCGCACTCCCAAGGGCACCATGCGGTCGCCGCCACGGTTGATGCGCTCGGTGGCGAATGACTGCATGCTGATCTTCATGTCGTTGCGCAGGTCCGAGCCGGGCGCGGTGTAGCGCAGGCACAGTTGGGAGCGCGGAGCCAGACCGTCTAGCTCGACCTCGGGCTTGGTGCGCCAGGTGCACCAGACGGTGGGATGGTCGCGGAGGTTCTGGCCAACGCCGGGGGCATCCTGGATCACCGGAATGCCCATCTCGCGCAGGTGATCGGCCGGGCCGATGCCGGACAGCATCAGGATGTGGGGCGAGCCGATGGCGCCGCTGCTGAGAACGATTTCGTCGGCCTCGGCCACGAAGGTCTCGCCGCCCGATTCCAGCTGCACGCCCGTGGCTTTGTTGCCGTCGAACAGGATGCGATGGACGTGGCAGTTGGCCTTGATCGTCAGGTTCAGCCGGTGGCGCGACTCGGACAAATACCCGAGGTTGGTGCTCATCCGAATGCCGTTGGGGTTGTTGAAAGGAGTGGGGCCGACCCCGTAGGAATCGGGGTGGTTGTGGTCCCAGGTCTCCGGGAAGCCGGCGGCGACGCACGCCGCGCTGAAGGCATTCTGGGCCGGCAGCCACGACTCGCGAGCGAACCGGTGCATGACGATAGGACCCTCGCCGCCGTGGAAGTCGTCGTTGCCGTAGTCGGTGTCGGTTTCGATGCGGCGGAAGATGGGCAACAGCTTGGTGTAGGTCCACTCGTCGTTGCCCTCGGCGGCCCAGCCGTCGTAGTCCTCGGGCACGCCGCGCAGGAACACCTGGCCGTTGATGGCGCTGGATCCGCCGGTGACTTTGCCCCGGGGAACCATGATCTCCGGCGACGTGTCCGTGCCTTTGCCGACAAACTGCCAGTTGTGGTCACTGACCATGATGTCGATCTCGGTGTTGTAACCGAACTTGACCTCTTCCGGCAGGTGCTCGAATTCGGGGTAGTCGGGGCCTGCCTCTATGAGCAGCACATGCTTGCTGTGGTCTTCGGTCAGGCGGCTGGCGATAATCGAGCCAGCGGAGCCCGCCCCAATCACGATGTAGTCGTACTTCATACCAGTCTCGCTCCTTTCGTCACGGCAGTTACGTCACCACCGATTAGCCACGCGCCGACGACGGCGATGCGGCAGCGGATTCCGTACTGGCGCAATGATATACACGCGCTACCAGCGGCGCAAGCAAACAGCACACGCTGGCCGCCGTTTTGACGGAGCAACAAAGGCGCGCCATCCATGCGGTAGAATAAGTCGAAAATCGGGTGCCGGCCGGCGTCCCACCGGCCGGGATGCCCTACCCCCTGATCTTCAGGAACCACCAAGTCAAGGAGACACAAAATGGCAGAACTGGTATTGGGTCTGGCCTCCTCCCACAGCCCGCAACTCAGCACTCCGCCGGAAGGCTGGGCGGGTCGGGGCGAGCGGGACAAGGGGCATCTCGAACTCATCGGGACCGACGGCATCACCTCCAATTTCGAGGATCTGCTGGCCCGCACTGACACCGAGCGCATCGCCAAGGAAATCACGCCGGAGAAGTTCGCCAAGCGCCACGAGCAGAACCAGAAGGCCATCGCCCACCTGTCAAGGAAGCTGTACGACGCCAACCTGGACGTCTTGGTGATGGTTGGCGACGACCAGCACGAGTATCTGCTGGATGACAATATGCCGGCCTTCTGCGTGTACTGGGGCGACGAGGTGAAGGTGTCCGGTCACGAGGCGGGGCCGTCCACCGGCGGCATCAATCTCATTGGCTACAACACCGAGGACGTGCAGGTCCCCACCGACTCGGCGCTGGGGCTGCACATCATCGACAGCCTGATGGACGCCGAGTTCGACGTGGGAACCTCGAAGTTCCTCGATCCCACCCGCGGACGGGGCGAGCGCGGCGGCATCGGTCACGCTTTCGGCTACGTGTACAACCGCCTGATGACCGAAGGCATCCTGCCGACCGTGCCCGTCATGCTCAACACCTACTACCCGCCCAACCAGCCCACGCCCAAGCGGTGTTTCAACCTGGGGCAGGCGCTGCGCTCCGCCATCGAGTCGTGGCCCCAGGACATCCGTGTCGGCATCCTCGCATCGGGCGGTCTCAGCCATTTCGTGGTTGACGAGGAGCTGGATCAGCAGGCCCTGGCCGGGATGCAGGCCAAGAGCGTCGACCAACTGATGGCCCTGCCCCGGGAGAAGATCAACTCCGGGAGTTCCGAGATCCGCAACTGGATCGTCGTCACCGGCGCCACCGAGCACCTCGACATGGACGTGGTTGACTATGTCCCGTGCTACCGCTCACCTGCGGGCACCGGGTGCGCCATGGGGTTTGCCACCTGGGGATAGATCGGTTAGAGGATTATCAGAATCAGGATTTTCAAGATTACTGGATTGACAAGATTGGACAACAATCCCGTAAATCTTAAAATCCTGAGAATCCTGATTCTGACAGAGGCACAAGCGTTGCCTCCTTACGACCGCAGCGGCTGGGCAATCAGCTTCTTGATGCGCTCGGTGATGTCAGTCTGGTCGTAGTTGCGGAGGAGGTTGATGCGGTTGCGGTTGGGATCCCCGCCGTGCCAATACTCGTAGATCTCCTGGCGCATGCCGAAAGACGAGGCAGCGAGATCGTGGGCCAGCCGGAACAGGCGGGACTTGTACTCCACGCCGACCCCTTTGCCCGGCATATACCGGTCCAGGTAAGGACGGAACTCGGGGTTGGCCAGGTCGGCCTCGCTGGGCTGCATGATCATGCCGGAACCGCAGATCTCGCGCAGCAGTTCCACCATCCGCTGGGACGTCTGGGCGAAGTAGATGTTCATGCCCGAGGTGGATCCCAGGGACATGAGGCCGTTGTCGGCCGCCGTAGCCCTATTGGGAACAAAATAGGCGTTGTGTTCCACGCCGTCCATGGCGTGTCGCCACATCTCTGTGTGCATGGCCATCTCGCCCAGCTTGGCGGACACCTCGCGGTACTCGATCACGCCGATGGCCTCGGCAATGAGGGTGGCCACGGCGGTCATCAGCTTCATGCGCTGGTGGATGCGGCAAAGATTGCCCCAGCCTCGGAAGTTGGCCTCGGAGCCGAGCCGTTGCAACAGCGGCGTCGAGTCGTAGAGCATGAAAACGCGGTCCCACGGCACCAGGACGTGGTCGAAAAACAGCATGGAGTCCTGCTCGTCATACGCGGCGCCCAGGGGGTGTCCGTAGCTGCCGGCCCACTGGGAAACCGGTTCTCGACACAGCATCTTCAATCCCGGCGTATCGGTGGGGATGGAGAACGAGAGGATGAACCGTGGGTCGGACCGGCGCATGAAGGTGGCCGACAACGACACGTAGGTCTCGTTGCTGATGGGCGCGGCGGTGGCGAGTTGCTTGGCGCCGTGGACGATGATGCCCTCGTTGGTCTCCTCGACAACGTGCAGGGCGACTTCGGTCTCGCTCTCGGCGCGGGTCTCGTTCTGGGGCTGCGCGCTGCGGTCCACCTGTGGGTCGCCCAGCGCATGGGTGAGGAACAGGTCGTTTTCCATGCAGTGGCGGTGGTAGTTGACCACGTTCTCCGCGAAGTTGCACCTGGGGTGTTTCACCAGTTCCAGCGCGTCGTTAATGGCGACCAGGCCGGTGATAAAGGGAGCCAGGATATCGGGACTGCGGCCCAACTGCCCCCAGGATTCTTCGTTCCAGATTTCACTATTGCGCCGCTGTTTCTTGAGGTCCTCGCGGGTACGGGGAAGCAGCCACGACAGGCTGCAGCGGTTGCCCGTCTCCGGCGAGACGAAGGTCATCTCGTCCCGGTACTCATCGGTATGCTGTAGGTCGTAGATCCGCGCCAGTTCGTGGACCATGCCGGTGGTGGCCGGGTGGGTGGTAACGTCGGCGACTTTCTCGCCGTCCAACCAGACTTCGCGGCCATCGCGCAGGCTCTCGATGTAGCGGGCGCCGGTCATGGCGCCGGGGGCGGTTTCGACTTTCAAGGCCATTGAGTCCTCGCTATTCGTCGATGTAGCCGGGATGACCACCCTGACGCATCTGTTCCCACGCTGCCAGCAAGACATCCCGACGACGTTCGACCCAAGCCAGTACCGTGCGGCGGGGACGTCCGGCAGGTCACCGGCGAGAATACTGCCATCGCTGATGGCTATTACAGTCCAACCGTTCCGGTATCTGACGTGGATATGAGGCACTCCGTGGTAGTTGGCATACAGATACACCCCTATGCTGCCCTGACTGATAAGGCAGATTAACGGCATAACTCGATCGCCGTCAATTAAACGACCTGTCCAGTGAGCTCCAGATACAGTGCGTCGCCACACAGCGCAACGTCATCATCCCACTCTACCCCACCGTGTGCCCCAATCCGCAGTGATTCAAAGTATCGACGGTCACGCCAGCCCTTGAATAACTCCGACTCCGCCAAGTGAGACAAATCGATTTCCCCGGCGACGCCGTCTTCATAATGAAGCCAGATGCGGTACCCTTCCCGCGGAGCCACCGCGGTCAGCCTTGCAAACTCGTTGGGACTGATATCCTGGCTTCGACCCAATGACAACGGCCCCGCCGGCGCCAATTCTCCGGTATTGTAGTCCGGCTCGATGTTGAAAATTTGAAGGGTAGAATCCCCCAGCCGGTATTCCTCATCGGGGCTGAACACCACTGGGCAGGGCCATTGCTGGTAGCCAATCTCCAGCATGGCGATACCATAGCCCCAATCTGCCAGGCTGCCGTCGGGAAGCTTGACGGTCTGCTGGCAACTGGGCTCGATGCCCAGTTCATGCAGCGCCGCCGACGGGAAAACCGAATGATCGGCCCACACGTCCACCACAGATTCTGCGTAGTGAAACCGTTCGCCACCCATTTTGGCGATACCTACCCTTGCTGATACGGTGGTCATTCTGGACTGCTCCCCAGGTCGCCTCAGGAACGATTCGCAGCTGCATTATCGCACGGTCGGTGAACTGATCAAACAGACCGTCACGTCCGCCCGTTGTACACGTAGTGGGGTGCGCCCATAGCCGGCGGGTGGCTGCGGTAGAACTGCTCGACGTAGGGAGACAGTTGCGCCGCCATACGCCGGGTAGCCAGCGTCTCGGGTTCCAGGGGGCGGGCTAACTGCTCGCGGAGTTCGCGGGCGACTTCGGCCTTATTGGCGCGGGTGTGGGCGCCGTCCTGCAGCAGGACCTCGCCGTTGACGATCACCGCTGTGATGTCGCTGGATTTGGCGCGCCCGAGCACGAGCTCCACCGGTGGAAGGTCTTCCTCCAGGTAGGGGTCCTCCAACTTGTTCAGATTTACCAGTACCATGTCGGCGCGACGGCCCACTTCGAGCGCACCGATTTCGTTTGCAAATCCGGTCGGCGCAGCGGCGCTGTGTGTTGCCATGGTGAGCACCTGGTCCATGGTTATGGCCGGTTGCTCCAAGCCCGGCTGGCGGTGCAGCTTGCTGACCAGGCGCATCTCCTGGAGGAAGTCGTCATCGTCGTTGATGGCGGTGCTGTCGGTGCCCATGGCAACGTTGACGCCCCGGGCCAGCATGGGATTCACCGGCGCGATGCCGTTCTTCAGGCGCAGGTTGGAGCTGGCGTTGTGGGCCACGGTGGCGCCGGCGTCCGCCAGCAAGTCGATGTCCCGTTCGGTGAGCCAGACGGCATGGGCGAAGGACACCTCCGGGCCGAGGAACTCCAGGTCGTGGAGGTGCTCCACCGGAGTCTTGCCCCAGGTGCGGATGCCGTAGTCCTTCTGGTAGGGGCTTTCCACCAGGTGCATGTGGATGCCGGTTTGGTGCCGGGCCGCCTGTTCCTTGCAGCGCACCAGGAAATCGTCGGAGTTCCACTGGACGTTGGCGGGGCTGAACAGGACCCGAACCTTGCCCGACGGATGGTTGTGGTACTCCCCGACCATGGTGTCGCAGAAGGTGAAATAGTCGTCGTCGCTCATGTGGGCCACGGACAGGTAGCGGCGGACGTCGTCGGCTAGGTCCGCCGGAAGTCCGCCCAGGAAGTCGTCGTCGCCGGTGTAGACCACGCGGTTCTGGTTGCGCAGGTAGCTGGAAAAGGCCACCCGCATCCCAGCGTCCAGGAAGCCGCGCAGCACCGCGTCCACGTCTTCCTTGAGCGTGGCGGCCGCCGTCTGCGGGTGGTTGTACATCACCGTGGTCTGTCCCGACTCCAGCATGTTCAGGGCGGTGTACAGGGTCATCAGGTAGTGGTCGTAGGGGCGGCGACCCCAGCCGGCCAGGATCCACACTTCTAGGCAGTCGTCGCAGGTGCCCATCTGCAACGTGGTGACGCCGCGGCCGTGGTGGTGGGTGTTCACCAGGCCGGGGATGATGGCGACGTTGGGACCGCCCAGCACAGCGTCGGGTTGGTAGCGCTGACGCAATTCCTGGTACGGGCCAACGTCCCTGATGACGCCGTCCTCCTGGTAAATGGCCGCATCGCTGATGGTTGCGACGCCGCCGGAGCTCTGCGGGCTGATAATGTGCTTGCCGCGTATCAGTGAGGAAGCCATGGTTCACCCCGTCAATCGGTTTGGCTCTGATACCAGTCGATGATTTCGGAGCCGGTGGCCGCCCAGATGCCGCCTTGCTCCATCATGTGCGCCAGCGCGTCGTCCACCGCGCCGACCCGGAAGGGCTGGCCCACCAGCCAGGGATGCCAGTTCAGCGCCATGAGCCGGCCGTGCGTTGCGCCGTCGTCGCGCAGCACGTCGAAACTCTCGGTGAGGCGACGCTGGTAGTCGGCCACGGTGACCTTGCGCTGGGCCAGGGACGCTACATCGTCGAGTTCGTACATCAGCGGCAGGGAGAAAAACGGGTTGGCTCCGGTGGTCATGGGATAGGGCTGCTCGTCGTTGGCCCAGTCGCAGACGTAGCGTAGGCCGGCCTCGGCCAGCAGCTGCGGCGTGCGCTCCGACTCGCCATACTCCGGACCGAACCAACCCTGGGGCGCCTTGCCCGTGGCCCGGGTCAGGGCGTCGATGGACGACCGGATGTACTCGCGCTCTTCTTCCTCCGGCATGTTGCTGGTGATCATGCGGCTCACCGACACGCCATGGCCGATGATCTCGCAGCCGCGGTCCAGGCAGTGCTGTACGAGGAACGGGTAGTTCTCGGCGGTGATGGCGTCCATGGCGATTGTGGCGGTGATGCCATGCTTTTCCAGCGTGTCCAGCAGGCGGAAGATGCCGATGCGGTGGCCGTACTCCCGGTGGGAGACGCGAGCATAGTCGGGGAACGCTCGAGGCGCGGAACCGCCGGCCAGGCCGGGTACTTGGAAACTGCCTTCCGGAGCTTGCCACTCCATGTGCTCCAGCACCAGGATGACACACAGGGCGACCCGCGCGTCGTTGGGCCAGCGCAGGGCGGGCCGGCTGATGATGGGCGACCACTCGTGATGGGGGTGGTCCATGCCAAAGGTGCGTTGGGCGGGCATATCGGGTTTGCTCCTGGAAGTTGGAATTGGCCGAAAGTGTCAATTGCGAGCGAAACGCGGCAATCTCGTCACCTGTTGCGACGGTCTTTATCGCAACGAGATTGCCACGTCGTTGTCGCTCGTAGTAATGACTATCCCTATGCGGCGAATTTCTGCGCGTGTTCCATGGCCTGATCGTAGTAGTTGGCGATGTAGTACTCGGCGATCTCGTCGGCCGTGGTCTGCCACACGCCGTCGTGGGCCATGATGTGATCGAGGATGTCCTCAAGGTACTTGATGCGGTGGGGCTGGCCGATGAGGAATGGGTGCAGGGCGATGCACATGACGCGGCCACTTTCCGCCCCTTCCTCGTAGAGCCGGTCGAACTGCCGCTTGCAGATGTCGGCAAAGTATTCAGCGGTGTAGTGGTTGTCCCGCAGCACCGAGGAGTCGTTCAGCTCGATTGAGTAGGGAACCGAGACCAGCTTGCCACCGTTGTTCACCTTGATGGGTGTGGGTTGGTCATCGTGGAACCAGTCGGTGTGGTAGATCAGCCCGGCTTCGGCCATCAGGTCAGGCGTGCTCACGCTGCCGGAGATCGCCGGACCCAGCATCCCCTTGAGTTGCTTGCCGGTGTGGAGTTTCAGGGTCTCGATGGTGTCCCGATAAAACTCCCGCTCCTCGTCCTCGGTGTACGTGTAGAGGTATCGGGTGTTGTAGATGCCGTGGCTCATGAAGTCGTAATCCCGCTCCACCATTGCCTCGGCGATCTCGGGAAAGTGTTCCAACACCGCCATGTTCAGCGATATGCAGCACTTGATGTTGTGCTTGTCCAGCGGCTCCAGCATGCGCCAGAAACCGACGCGGTTGCCGTAGTCGCGGTAGGTGTACTGCTGGACATCGGGGTACGGCACGCGAGGCCACGGGTCACGAACGCCCTCGTTGATCGGCGTGTACTCGTAGTGCTCGATGTTGGGCGAGATCCAGAGGGCCACCCGCGCGTCGTTGGGCCACTTAATGACGGGCCGGTCGACGATAGGCAGGTAGTCGATGCGGTCGGGAGGCAGCGCCATAGCTCATCGCTCCTTCGGTTTTCTGGGTTCCGTCATTCCGGCGAAAGCCGGAATCCACAAAGCGCAAAATGAGGTCAACTTTTTGATGGCAGTGATTTTCCTGGGTTCCTGCTTTCGCAGGAACGACGGTGTAATTTTTAATTGTCAACAGCCCCTACTCCAGGAAACCGGAATCGCGGCGCCACTGGACATAATCGGTCAGGCCGGCGGCGAGGTCATACTGTGGGACCCAGCCCAAATCGTGCCACAGGCGGTAGCCGGACAGTGGACCGCGGGTCGGTCCCAGGGAGGAACCTGCCGGTTCGGTGTTCGAGTCCTCCACGATGTGCGTCTCCGGGAACAGTTCGGCCAGGGTGCGCTGGATTTGCTCGCCGGTCACGGGCACGCCGTTGGTGATGTTGTACAGGTGGTGGGGCAGCTCGGGCGCGTCCACCACGGTAGCGATGGCCGACCCAGTGTCCAGGACGTAGGTGTAGTCCCGCCCGTAGTCGGTGGTGTCCAGCGTGATTGGTTCACCGCGCAGCAGTTGGCCGGTCCATTGTTGGGGAGTGGACATGTTGTCGCGGTGCCCGGTTACGCGCTCCATGGGTCCATAAGGCGTGCTGACCCGCAGGCTGGCCGTGCTGAAACCGTGGAGATGTCCGTAGCGTTCGGTCAGCTGCTCGCTGGCCAGCTTGGTTATGCCGTACAGATTCGCCGGCTGGGGATGGTCGTCCTCGTTGTAGGTCTGGTCCGGGTCGCGGCATAGACCGTACGCGGCGCCGGAGCTGATGTAGACGAAGCGTTGGACGCCGATCTCCCGGGCCAGTTCCAGCAGGTTGCTGGTTCCGGTGAGGTTGATGTCGAGAATTTCCTTGCTGCGGGCGGTTTCCCGGTCGGTGCGATTGACGGTGAACACGGCGGCGTGCACGATCCTGTCGATGGAATGCGCTCGCCGCAGGGCGTCCAGGCCGGCGACGTCCAGGATGTCACCGACGACGAAGGTGACTCGTTCGGCCAGGTCGCCGAGGAAGTGCGTCATCAGCGCGTCGGCGGCCAGCACGTCGTAGCTGACCACCTCGTGCCCGCGCGCGGCCAGTTGCTTGACGATGCTCGCGCCGACGAAGCCGACGCCGCCGGTTACCAGGGTTGCCATTAGCCAATTCTCCCCGAGTGGCAACCAGCCGCGAAACGCGCGGAATTGGTTGCGGGTTTGAGTACTGGGGCCAGTATGCCGGCCGGCGCGCGGGAATTCAACCGAACGACGGGGTTCACTCATACCCAGGTTTGCGGCGGGGAAACGTCAGAACCAGGATTTTCAAGATTTGGGGATTTATCAGGATTGGAGCCGTCCGATGGGAAAAACACTAATCCTGCCCAATCCTCTAGTGCCGTAAATCCTGATTCTGACGATTTCCGGAAGCAAGTACGCGCAATGATACAATCCGTCAATATGTTCAAACTCCGTCCCTACCAGCATGACCTGCTCCGGCAGGTGCAGCGCGAACTCGCCGGCGAACCCAGGGCCCGAATGATGCTGCAACTGCCCACCGGCGGAGGCAAAACCGTCATCGCCGGCGCGCTGCTGGCCCATTGGCTGCAAGATGGTCGCAAGGCGGTCTGGCTCACCCACCGCAAGGAACTGGCCGAGCAGACTCGCCGGATGCTCACCGACGCCGGCGTTTCGGCCATCACCAAAGTCAACTGGACGCCCGGCGAGGACGCCCCGGCGATGACGGGCGGCGCCGTCATCCTGATGGCACAGACCGTGGGTCGGCGCATCGGTAGACGAGAGGTGCGGGAAGCGTGGGAAGTACGCAAAGTATGGAACCGTTACACTTCTGATGACCTGCTGGTAATCGACGAAGCTCACCATGCTGGCGACGACCCTGACCGCACCGCCACGAATGGCTGGGCCCGCGCTATGCAGCAGTGGCCTGGCCCTGTTGTCGGCATGACCGCCACCCCATGGCGACTGCTGGAAAAGGAAAGGTTCGATCACCTATTTGACAAGTTAATCTGCGGCCTACAGACTGCCGACTTGCAGGCCATTAATTCGTTGTGCCAGGCGCAGGTGTTCATACCGTCTGAGGAACAGCGCATCAGCAGTGGTGACGAGTTTGACCTGGAAGGGGACTACTCCGCCAGGGGAATTGAAAGGGCCAACCGCGACCGCCCCGACATCATGACCGCCGGCGCGCTGCATTTCTGGCAAAAGCACGCCGCCGACCGACCTACGATTGCCTACGCCGTGTCCGTTGACCACGCGCACAACCTGGCCGCCGTGTTCAACCAGGCCGACGTGCCGGCGGCAGTAATCCTCGGCGACACCAACCGTGAGGAACGGGACAAAGCCATCGCCGGCTTCCGGGACGGCAGCATCAGAGTCCTGGTCAACGTCATCGTCGCCACCAAGGGGTTCGATCTGCCTGACGCTTCCTGCATCATCATCGCCCGGCCCACCATGAGCCTAGCCCTGTACCTCCAGATGGTGGGCCGGGGCCTGCGCCCAAAGCATGACGGCGGCGACTGCCTGGTCCTGGATCTGGCCGCCAACTCGGTTACTCATGGGTTGCCCGAGGACTACCGGGAATGGTCTTTGGAGCCACGTGGGGCGCATAAGGACGGTGGCGAGGCGCCGGTGGTGGTATGCCCAGAGTGCGGGTCAGTCTCGCCGGCCTCCAGCCACCATTGCCGGGGATGTGGCTATTCTTTCGGCAAAGTATGTGACCGCTGTGGGCGATGGCGTTCCTATCGAAGCCGCTGGCTATACGAAACCGAATGCGGTGATGCCCACCAGCACGTTTGTGATTTGTGCCACATTGACGCCCATATACAAGCGCATTTGCCAGTTGCCCCACCCCTGGACGGACTCGTTGGCTTGTACTCGCCGGAGGATGAGATGGCGTACCCAAGTGATGTTGAGATTGACGATGACTTTGCTAATCGGCTGTCCGCCCTGTTCCGGGAGCTGCTGGAATCGGAACAGCAGAGCATCGCCGGGGCTGACGATGCGCGGCGGGAGGAGTTGCGCGGGCTTATCGACGAATGGAAAACAATGCTGAACGATGAGGACAAAGTGGATGAGTTGTTTGATGAATACGTTTCTACCTTGCCGCAGCGTCCGAGCCGAGCAGAGGAACGCCGAATATTCCGCGATTGGGAAGAATATCTGTGGTTTCAAGTGGACGGCTGGGAAGATGAGATTGCTGGACTGGAAAGTAACCAAGTTGATGAGCAGGTCATTTTCAACAGCGTGCAGAACAAGGTGTTACACCTGTTGCGACGGGAAGCGCGAAATGCGGAGTTATTGCCGGACGTGCAAGATAATATTGATCAGTCAAGCCGGAATGTTGTTGGTATGGCAAGTCAAAATGTTGATGGAATACCCAAGCGCTTTTACATCGGCCCCAATCGTGACGGCATATTCGCGAAATGTGACGTGTACAACAGGAATAGGATCGTCGTTTTGGCGGGTTCCACTGCTACCAAACGTGAACTCAACAAGCAACATGCGCCTTTCATAAGGCAAAAGAACGAGTTAATTGCGAACGGAGCGTTAGTCGACGACGGGCAACTGTACAAATTTACGGAAGATTGCGTATTCCGAGCTCCTACCCCCGCGGCGGCTATTATATTGGGGAATACTGGTGCTGCTCAGGGATTGGACGTTCTGAAAGATGCCGGCGGCATCACGTTCAGACACTACTACACGCAATAGCTGACGCGCTCGTAATCTGGGCCAATCTGGGGGACCCCAATGCTCAAAACCATATTCCGAACTGAAAGGACGACAAGTCGTTGAGCTGGACTTGGGACCCGGACAAAGACCGCATCAACCGGGAGAAGCACCGCATTAGCTTCGAGACGGCGCAACTGATTTTTGACGACCCGCTTGCTCTGATGCGGCCTGACCCGTACCCCTACGAATCACGCTGGCAAACTGTGGGAACCGTAAATTCGGTCACTCTGCTGGTAGTTCATACCCGGCCTGATGCCGAATCTGGCCAACTGACTGGACGTATCATCAGCGCACGGAGAGCTACCAGGGTTGAGAGGCGCGCCTACGAGGAAGGAGAGTTCTGACATGACCGACCAGCAAAAAGCCGAACTCGCCGCCCTGGCCGCGATGTCCGACGACGAGATTGACACCAGCGACATACCGGAAGTCACGGATTGGTCTAACGCCAAACGCGGCGTGATTTACCGGCTGACCAAGCAGCGGATTACGCTGGACCTGGACGCCGACGTAATCGCCTGGTTCAAGTCCAACTCCCAAACCGATATTGACTGCCAGACGCTCATCAACCAGGTCCTGCGCGAACACGTCCGGCGCGAAAAGGTCCGCAAACCAGCCTCATCCTGATTGCGTTCCGCCGTCCTACGACTCTCCGCCCCAGCCCAGGGAAAGCCATTCGGTGGGCAGTAGCCGCTCTCCTGCCGGGTCGACCACCAGGTTGAAAATCTCCAGCGTGGACGCGCCCAGCAGGTGATTGCCCTCCGGCCCGAAGATGACCGGGCAGGGACACTCCTCGTCGTCGATGCTGAACCTGGCGAATCCGAAGCCGTAGATTGCCGGGCTGCCGTCGGCCAGAATGAAGCTGAGCTGACGACGGGGCGCAATGCCCAGCCGGGTCAGCAGCGATACGGGCAGCATCGAGTGGGCCGCCCCGGTGTCCACAATGGGCCGCACTGGCGCCAGATCACCGCCTTCCATATTGCCCACGCCGATGTCAACCTTGAACATTGACATGCCTGAATCTCCCATCGCTCTATCTGCCGGCATTATAACGCCCAGGGCAGCCGCGGCTGTCTCCGTGGATGTCCAAATTTGCCACCGGCGTCCCTTGTCTCTACAATTCGCCTAACTGATCGGAGGGAACACATCATGAAAGTTCTGGTGATCTCGGGCGGACGCCACCCCTACGAGGAGTCGACGCCCATATTGGAGTCCTTTCTCAAGGGCGCTGGCCACGACGTGACTGTTACCGAGGACGCCTCGCCTCTGGCCGACGGCTCAGCCATGAGCGGCTACGACGCGCTGGTCTTCAACACCCGCCGGGAAAACGTGCCCGATTTCGGCGACTGGACCTTGACTGAATCACAGATGCAGGGCTTGAAGGACTACGTGAGCGGCGGCGGCGGGTTCGTCTGCATCCACATCGCCACCTGCGTGGCGGCGGCCTGGCCTGAGTACCACGACATCACCGGCGGCGGCTGGATTTCCGGCACCAGCTACCACCCGCCCTACGGGGAGTTCACGGTCAATGTTAGCCAGGCCGGCCATCCGGGTGCCTCGGGCATCGCCGACTTTTCGACCAACGACGAGCTCTACATGAACCTGGCGATCAAGGACGGCAACGACGTCTTTCTCACCGGTACCGCTGAGGACGGCACGTGGCCCTGGGGTCCCGACCGGAACCCGACGCATATGCCGGGTGGGACATATCCCCTGGGATGGACGCGCAAGTACGGGGACGGCAACGTCTTCGTCCTGCTGCTGGGCCACGACGGCCGCAGTTTTGAGACGCCGGAGTTCCAGAAGCTGGTGCTCAACGGCGTGGACTGGGCGGCTGCAAAAGTGGCAGCCTGACGGACTTTCGGGAATCGTCAGAATCAGGATTTTCGGGATTCAAATATTGGCAGGATTGAGTGCTCTCTGTCGCTGAACGGCACCAATCCTGCCAATCCTCAAATCTTGCAAATCCTGATTTTGACAACCCTACCCTTATCCCACGCGTTCCGCGTAGGCTTGCCGGGCGCGGTCGATGGCGCGAACCCGGCCGCCGACCAGGTCATCCTGCCGCTCCTTCGCCCACTGATTGGATGCCTGGGTGCTGAGCACGCTGCCCTGGAAGTGGGGCATCACGTAGCGGGCCATCAACTCGTAGCTGCGCAGCATCTTCTCGCGTGGCGCCCAGTCGATGGTCTGGACCAGGAAGGCGCCGAACCCTCCGCTCTGTTCGCCCAGCCGCTCGATGGCTTCGATGCAGTCGTCGGGCGTGCCGATGATCCAGCTGCCCGTGTCGGCCATGTGGTCGATTACCTTGTCCAGCGGGCCGTCGAACACCGCCTGGCGGCCGTTGGTTCCCTCGCTGTACTCCCGCAGGTAGCGGCCGGCGCCCATGCGAGCATCGTTCAGGGCTTCCTCGCGGGTCTCAGCGAGGTGGCAGGGCAGCACCAGCCGCCAGTCGTCGCGGTTCATGGTGTTGCCGTGCTCGGCGGCCGACTCTTCGGCTATGCTCCAGAGGCCCTGTAGGTCTGAGGGACCGGCGGACGGGTCCCGGGGCACGGTGATGGTCAGGACCGAGCAGCCGTGCTTGCCGGCCAGGGTCACTCCGGCCGGCGATTGCACCGACGCCACCGCCGTGTGCATGTACGGTCGCTGGTAGGGGCGCAGCTGGAGCAGGCCCTCTTTCAGCTCGAACCAGTCGCTCTTGTAGGTGATGGGTTCGGTCTCGGTGAAAAGGCGCAGGATGATGCCCAGGGACTCGTCCATGCGCTCGCGCTGCAGCTCGTGGGGGATGCCCATCATGTAGGCGTCGCCCGGCAGCGCGCCCGGACCAACGCCGAAGAGCACCCGCCCGTAGGTCATGTGGTCCAGCTGAACCATGCGGTTGGCTACCATCAGCGGGTGGTGATAGGGCAGGCTGACGACGCCGGTGCCCAGCTTGATGCGGTTGGTGCGCTGGGCGGCAGCGGCGATGAACACCTCCGGCGACGATATGATCTCCCAGCCGGCGCTGTGGTGTTCGCCGATCCAGGCCTCGTCGAATCCCAGCTTGTCCAGCCATTCGATCAGCTCCAGGTCGCGTTCCATGGCCAGGGTGGGGTTCTCGCCCACGCGGTGAAACGGGCCGAGGAAGATGCCGAATTTCATTCGTTCGGGAAACGCCATGTGGGAACCTCCTCCAATGGCGAATGCGAAAGCGCATTCCGTTACGGATTACTGCGGAAGGGGCACAGACCGCCCCGGATTTGTGCCATTCTGCGCTGGACTATATGTCCTGTCAAACGCGCCGATGCAGGGGACTGTTTTCCCGCCACGCACTGGCAAGTGATCAAAGGGCTGAGACCGGTTTGGCCGGCGTATAATCACCCGCGAGCCCGACATCACGAAACGAGCATTGCTCCGGCAGGTCGAACGCGATCGGTTCGCCGGACAGATACAACCCGCCCATGTCCGCCGTCGCCAAGTTGTTTGTCGCCATACCCAGGTTCACCTGGGGCCGTCTATTCGAGGGGGCAGCGCGCCCGCCGACCATCGTTTGGGTACCAGCCCTGGCAATGGCGGCGTTGCTGCTGGTCTCACCGGTCTATCTGGCGCTGCGCACGGTGGGCGCGGGGGAAGACGCCGTCGACCTGATATTCCGGACCCGGACCCTCTGGGTGGTGGGCCGCACTCTGGCGCTCATGGCGGCGGTGATGCTGGGATGCATTATCATCGCGGCGCCGCTGGCGTGGCTCACCGTACGCACCGACTTGCCGTGGCGGGGATTCTGGCGTGTGGCCACCATGCTGCCGCTGGCGTTGCCGTCGTACATCGTGGGCTTCGCCATTGCAGTGGGCCTGGGCCCGCGCGGGATCCTGCAAGGTTGGCTGGAGGCGGGTTTCGGCGTGGAACGGATCCCCAGCATCTACGGTTTCCCGGGCGCGGCCTTCACGTTGATCGTCCTCAGCTTCCCCTATGTTCTACTGCCGGTGCGCGCCGCGCTGTGGAACATGGACGTTTCCCTGGAGGAGTCGGCGCGAGTCCTGGGCCGCGACCGCTTGCAAACCTTCCGCAGCGTCACGCTCCCCATGCTCAGGCCGGCCATACTGGCGGGTGGGCTGCTCACTGCTCTATATGCCCTGAGTGACTTCGGAGCAGTCGCCATGATGCGTTACGAGACCTTCACCTGGAGCATCTTCATCCAGTACGGCGCCGCGCTCAACCGCACCTTGGCCGCAGCGTGGTCGCTGGCGCTGATCTTGTTGGCGCTGGTGGTGGTCTGGGGGGAGAACACCGCCCGCAATGCCGGGGGCGGACGATACTATCGCAGTCGCGGCGGTGCCACCCGATTGCCCGAACCCATACCTCTGGGTCGGTGGCGGTGGCCGGCCCTGACGTATTGCGGCACCGTTCTGGCGGTTTCCATCGGCCTGCCGGTGGTGGTGCTGGTTTACTGGACGGTGCGCGGCGTGGCGGCCGGCGAACCTCTGCTGCTGCTGTGGCGGGCGGCGGCAAACTCCGTGGGAGTGTCCGCCCTGGCCGCAATCCTTACAGTGTTGTGCGCCGCGCCCATCGCCGTGCTGGCGGTGCGTTATCCCGGTCTGTTCAGCCGGTGGCTGGAGCGCCTGGGATTCGTCGGCTTTGCCCTGCCCGGGATCGTTATAGCCCTGGGTCTGGTGTATTTCGGCGCCAAATACGCTCCGTGGCTCTACCAATCGCTGGCGATGCTGGCGGTGGCCTACGTGACGCTGTTCCTGCCGGCGGCCGTAGGCTCGCTGCGAACCTCGCTGTTGCAGGTGCGACCCGAGTTCGAGGACGCAGCGCGCAGCCTGGGGCGACGCCCGTTGTCGGTGCTGTTGACCGTCACGCTGCCACTGGTCCGACCCGGAATCCTGACGGGCGCGGCCCTGGTGTTCCTGCTGACCATGAAGGAGCTGCCGGCTACGTTGATCCTCAGCCCCATTGGATTTACCACTCTGGCGTCATCCATCTGGGCTGCCGCTGAGGAGGCGTTTTTCGCGCAGGCGGCGGCGCCGGCGTTGTTGCTGATAGTGGTCTCGTCGATCCCCCTGGCGTTGATCACCATGCGCGAGGAGCGGCGCGCGGAGTGAAAGCCCGGCGTCAGAACCAGTTGGCCTTGTCCACCACGTTGCGCAGTTCCCGACCATCGTTGAATCGTTTGCAGTTGTCGACGAACAGTTCGGTGCGGCGGTCGTCCAAGTAGGGGCCGTTGCCCGCCACATGGGGCGTAATGAGTACGCCGGGCATGGTCCACAGGGGATGGCCGGCCGGCAGGGGTTCGATCTGAAAGACGTCCAGTCCGGCGCCGGCCAGTTCCCCGGCGCGCAACGCGCCCACCAGGTCGTCCAGGACCACGGTAGCTCCCCGGCCGATGTTGATGAAGAAACCGGTGTTTTTCATGGCTCGAAATTGCTCAGATCGGAACATGCCCTGGGTTTCTGGCGTTTCAGGCACGGTGACCACTACAAAATCGGCCCGGGGAAGAACATCCAGCAGGTTGTCCGGTCGGTGCAACTCGGCCACGCCGGCAATGGGAGCCGACAGCCGGGGGTCTACGCCAAGCACGGTCATGCCGAACTCGGAGCACAGCCGAGCAGTCTCGCCGCCGATGCCGCCGACTCCCACGATGGCCACGGTTGCTTCGGGCAGGTAAATGGTCGGGTATCCCTGCTGCCAGATCCCCGCCACCTGTTGAGGAATATAGACCTGCAATCCGCGCGCAAAGGCCAGCAGCAGGGACATGATGTGAGCGCTGATGTGGTCGTTGTAAATCTCGCGGGTGTTGGTGACCACCACGTCGCTGGCGATCAACGACGAGTGGTAGTAGCCGGCGCGCGGCCCAGCCTGGGGGCAGGCGATCCACCGGAGATTTTCTGCCCGCTCCAGCAATTCGGGCACGATGTCGCCGAAGGCTGCGTCGGCGTCGCCGATGACCTCCATCGCCTCGCCGACGGTCGGGCAGAGGTGTACGTCGATGTCCGGTATCTCCTCCTGGAGCCTCTGCGGCCAGTGCTCCTGGTAGTTGGGCGGACAGATCACGAGTTTGAATCCCATTGGAGCGCTCCTTCAGGTACGGTTCGGATGCGACATTCTAGGCGAATCTCGGGGCAACGCAACGTCGGGTTACACTTGCTGGCGCTCGACCGCGCCCGAAAGTTACCGTTCCCCCAGAGGTTTGTAGTACAGTACGCCCAACCAAAATCCTCTCCTGCCGCTTCGATGTATTTGAGCGGTTGGGTTTGAAATCGGGCTGCTGCTTCAAGCGGAGCAACGCTCTCCGTGGGGGCCAGTCTGCATCTGAAAAAGGAATACGATATGAGCACAAATCGCAAACCGGTCGCTGTCGTCATCGGCGCGACATCCAAGTGGCAGTCCGACGGCCGCAACACGCAGTTGATTCACGGCGGCGAAATCGACGACAGCGACCTGCCCGTCGGCGTTCGCTGGGGCGTGGGCGGAGCCGTCGCCCAGAAGTTCGCCCAGGAAGGCTTCCTCACGGTGCTGACCACCCGCAACGCCTCCAACGCCGCGCCGCTGCAGGCCGCCATCAACGAGCAGGGCGGCAACAGCACAATTGTGGAACTCGATCTTTCCATTCCCGAATCGATCTCGAGCGCCTTTGCGCAGATCCGGGAAGAGGCCGGCGACCCCGATGTGCTGGTGTACAACGCGGGTTACATCGACGGGCGCGACCTTCCGCCGGAAATGGAGTTGCTGGAAAACACCCCCATTGAAGTGTTCGAGACGGCGCAGCATATCTCCAGCAGCGGGCCGTTTCTCGTTGCCAAGGAGGTGCTGCCCGCCATGCGCGAGCGCGGCGAGGGCACCATCCTGATCTCCAACAATCCGTCGTCGCTGCGGGGTCGCAAGCGGTACACCGGCCAGTCACTGTATTATCCTCGGGTCATGATGCGCACCCTGGCCCAAGTGCTCACCGAAGAATACTCCGAGTTCGGGGTGCACGTGGCCAACGTGATTATCGACGGGACCATCGACTCGCCGGGCACGCGGGCCACAGACCGCGCGCAGCAGAATCCGGAGTTGCTGATCAATCCCGTCAAGATCGCGGAGGCGTTCTACTACCTGTATACCCAGGACAAGTCGTGCTGGACCCACGAGCTCCAGCTGACTCCGTATCCCGTCAAACCGGCTTTCTAGGGCCGCCTCAGCACAGACACTTTGGACTTGGACCAACTGCAAGGAGCAATCGGATGGATGTCGGAATGATGATGATCTTCTCCAGCTACGGCTGGGACGAAGGCTCGGACGGCCAGATGTGGGAGGAAGAGTTGCGCCTGGCCGAGATCGCCGCTGACGAGGGGTTTGAGTGCCTCTGGTCGGCAGAGCACCATTTCAACGATTACTCCTTCGTGCCGGACAACATCCAGCTGATGACCCATATCGCGGCCAAGCACCCCAACATCGACGTGGGGACTGCGGCGGTGATCCTCCCCTGGCACAACCCCCTGCGCGTCGCCGAGAACGCTGCCGTCCTCGACCTGTTGAGCGGTGGACGGTTGCGGCTGGGTTTCGGACGCGGGCTGGCGCGGCGGGAGTTTGCGACCTTTGGCATGAACATGGACGAGTCCCGGGAACGCTTCGACGAGGCGGCGCCCATGATCGTCGATGCCCTGAAGACCGGTTTCATCGAGGGCGACGGAAAGTTCTACCCGCAGCCTCGGACTGAAATCCGTCCCCGACCGCAGCACTCTTTCGACGGTCGCATCTATGCCGTCGCCGCGAGCGACGAATCGGTGCTGTCTGCGGCCAAGCTGGGCGCGCACATCATCATGTTCGCCGACCGTCCCTGGGAAATGCGGATGCCGGGCATCGAGCGGGGCCGCGCGCTGCACCGTGAGTTTCACGGGACCGAACCGCCGGCGCTGATGCTCTCGGAATTCGTAATTTGCGGAACGGACCTGGACCAGTGCGAAGAAGAAGCCCGAAAGTACCAGGGCAAGTTCGTCGAGAGCAACTTCTACCACTACGAATTCCTGGGCGACCACTTCGCATCGGTGAAGGGTTACGACGCCTACCAGCAGAAGGCCGAGATCGCCCGTTCCGCCGGCCTCGAGGGAGCGGTTGAGGGCTTCATGAAGGCGGCCAGTTGGGGCACACCCGACAAGATCCTGCGCGGGCTGGAGGACCGGCGCGCCCTGCTGGGCGATTTCGAGTTGAACGTCGCCTTCCGCTTTGGAGGCACCCCCATGGACGTTGCCGAGCGGGGCCTGAAACTCTTCGCCAAAGAGGTGCTGCCCGTCCTGAAGTCCTGGTAGCGGCCAGGGTTAGCGGAGCCTGTCATTGCGACCTCGCACTGGATGCGGGGGCGGCAATCTCGTCGAGGCAACGGACGTCGCTCCAGGAACGAGATCGCCACGTCGTTTCGCTCCGCGCGATGACAAACTGGGTACGCATGAGGCGTATCACTCGGCGGCCCAGGGCCGGGACCGCGCCATTTCCCGAACGCCTGCTGCCGTGGCAATCGGGGCGAGGCACTGCTCTCCCATGCACACGTAGAGAGCGGCGTCCCGGCGAACCGGGAACCCCAATTCACGAATGTGCTCAGCGTCGCGCTCGATGTCCAGAGGCAGTACCACCTTGTGCGGCGCATGGATCCGCAACGCCGCCTGGTGCAGCGGCCGGTATGACGGGTCGGTCTCGTCGCCAACCAGCACCATTCTGACCGGGCCGTGGGTCAATAGTCCCTTGGCCCGTCCCCAAGCCGATCCCGCCGGCAGGAACAGGGCTTCCTCGTCCTCTTCCATGCGGCGCGAGGCGTGGTCTCCCAGGTAGCTCTTGCCGGGAACCACAGTCTCGAAAATCTCCAGCGCAGCCGCGGCCCGCTGCGTATATCCTTCGTCGGCGGTCAGGTGTGACAGCATCAGGAGCGCCTCCGCCCAGCAACTGTTGTCCAACACCGGCTGCTCTCGCCGCAGAAATGCGGCCTCGAAGGATTGAGGCGCAGCGGTGTCGTAGCAGCCGCCCTCCGGCGCGCCGAAAATGCGCTGCGTGGTGTCAGCGATTTCGACGGCTCGGTTCAGGTACTTCGGTCGGCCGGTGCACTGATAGCGTGCCAACCACGCCCGCAGGAAATAAACCTGGTCGATGAATGCGGGAGCGGCGCCTTCAGTTTCTCCGGCGCGGCGGCTTAGTCCTCCGGCTGAGCTCCAACTTGCGTGCCACAACCTGTCCAGTATGTCGGCGCCCAACCGGCCATGGGACGCGCGGTTCAGCACGTCGCCCGACTGGATCAATGCCTGGGCCGCCAGAGCGTTCCATCCCGCGTAGACGGTGTGGTCTATCGGCGGCGGAACACTCCCATCACGGTCTTTCCAGGACCCTTGGTAGAAAGGTTCGTCGGCGTCCTGGCTGGCGTAGAACAGTCCGCAGTCCGAGTTGAACAGCGTCGTAAGCAAGTAGTCCAGGATCCCGTCGACGGCGGTTCTATACATCGCTTTGCGAGTGATCTGGAACGCTGCCAAGTAGGCCATCATCAGATTGGAGTTGGTGACGAGCATCTTCTCGTAGTGCGGCACCTTCCAGTCCCGACTCACCGCATACCGGAAGAACCCCTGATCCTTGCGGTCGTAGATGCCGTGCCACATGCCCTGCAGCGTGGATTCGACCATCGCCAGCAGTCTGCGGTCGCCGGTGAGTTCGCAGCGGGCCAGGAGGAACTGGAGCGCCTCCCATGGGGGCTGTTTGGGTTCCAGTGCAAAACCGCCGAACTCGTTGTCATAGAGATCATGCAATCGACCCAGCACAGCGTCGACGGATGCGTTGGTGTCGCTGTTGGTTGACGGCTCGGCTTCGGGTGCCGATCTGGATAATTCCGTGGGGCATTCCCTGCTGGATATCCGCTCCAGTACGGCGGCCATCTCGTCGGCCGGAGTGTAGGGCAGTCCGGCCAGCAACTCGCCGTCCGGCGTCAGAAAGGCCACGGAGGGGTAGGTGCCCTGGTTGTACCGCAGCGAGATGTCCGGGCGCTGGTCGACGTCGACTCGCACCGGGATGAACCGGGAGTTGACGAGATCGATCACCCGCGGATCGGAATAGGCGTTCTCGTCCATCACGTGGCACCAGTGGCACCAGGTGGCTCCCAGGGTAAGCAGCACCGGCTTGTCTTCGGAACGGGAAGCGGCAAATGCTTCCTCGTTCCAGTCGCGCCAGGCGATGCCGTCGGTGCCGTGAGATTGGCCCATCCGTTTACCTCTCGTTCTGAATCCCGCGTGCGTTGATCAGGCGTTGACACCTACTGTTTCAGGTGCCGGTCGTAGAACAGGAGCACCCGGTGCCACATATCCTGGGCCGGCGCGGCGCGGTAGCTGGGCCGGTAGTCGGCGAAAAACGCGTGGCCGGCGTTGTTGTACATCACCCACTCGTAGGTCTTGCCGTGCTGGTCCAGCAGAGCCTTCATCTGCTCGGCTTGTTCCGCAGTGGGGTTCTCGTCTTCTACGCCGAACAGCGCCAGCAGCGGGCAGGCCAGATCGGGTACCATGTCCATGGGCTGCATCGGCCGCAACTCGGTGGGATCGTGAACGATGTGGCCGCCGGCCGAGTCCACCGCCGCGTCGATGTTGCTGCTGGTGCAAGCCATCATCAGGGTGTAACGGCCGCCGGAGCAGAAGCCGATGATGCCAACCCTGCCATTGCAGTCGGCCTGTGACTTGAGGAACAGCGCCGCCCCTTCCAGGTCGTCCATGGCGCGGGCGTCGGGAGACGCGAAAAGCGTGGCCAGCACGTTTTCAGGATCCGGTGTTCCCTCCCGGGTGTAGAGGTCCGGCGCTATCGCCAGGTAACCCTGCCCGGCGAAGCGCACGGCGATGTCCTTGTGGTGGTCCATCAGCCCCATGCCTTCCATAGTGACGATGACGCCGGGGTATGATCCGGCGCCGGACGGGCGGCTGTAGAAGGCGTCAATCGTCGTGCCGTCGCGGCTGGTGTACTGAATCGTGCCGGTTTCGAGTTCCTGTCCAACGAGTACCATCATCAACCTCCGCGAGTGAATGTGATTGGGAGCCTAGCCTGCGTCGTCCAGCAGCGCCAGTTTTTCCCGAAACAGTTCGATGGCCTTTTCCTCGGGCACGCCCATGAAGAACCGCATCCCCTGGACGTACTCCAGCACCTCGCGGGGCAGCATCAGCAGATCGTTGCGCGGCCCCGTCGACTTGTAGAGGTTGTTCATCCAGTCTTCCTGGCCGACGAACAGGGCGTCCTGCACGATTACGAAGTCCTGCCGTTCCATGTCGCTGCGGGCCAGCCACTTGCTGAACACGAAGGGCAGCCCGGTCCATTCGGCCCACTCCACGCCCAGGTCGTACCGTTCCGAGTAGCCGCGCACTGCCCGTCGACCCCGCAGCCCCAGGTTGCCGGTGAGGAAAACCGCGTCGTGTTCTTCATCCCGTCCAACGAATGTCGTGCCGCTGACGCCATGCTTCTGGGTCAGCAGTACGCGGAGCAACTCCAGGGCCGTTGGATCGGGGTCGTCCAAGGCGATGGGGCGCTCGCTCAACTCACCGATGGGAATTCGGGAAAGGAGCACAGACGATGGTGCACGGGTCACCGATGCCACACAGAATCCCGAGATCGCCGACGCGTGGGACGACAGCCGTTCGATGTCCAGCAGGGACACCGGCCCGGCGTCCACTTCGCCACGTTCCAAGGCGCCCACGACCTCGTTGGGTTCCATGTCGGCCAGGACAATGCCCCGGCGTTCCATGTCAAAGTAGAAGGCTTCGCACTCCAGGTTTGGTATGTGGGCTACGGTGATAGGCATGGTTCGGGCCGCCTCCTGGAATCGAATTGACGTACCTAAGTCCTATTATCACGTGACGGGGCCTCCGTCCAGAGCCGGCCCGCCGGTGAACCCGGTGGTGTCCGGCCGGAGCGGAGGCCCCAGCGCTGTCCGATGCGCGCAGGCTTTACAGACGCGGTCCCATGAACATGAGGTCCTGCTTCTGGAACACCTGGATGCGATTGCGCGGACCCTCGCAGACGAACACCCGGTTGTGCTCGTCCACGGCGACGCCGGTGGGCGCCCAGAAGTCACGCTCGCGCTCGAGGCCGGGAGCCCGGTCGCGCTCGCCCCACATCTCGGGATTGGCGTCCAGCTTGTCCTTGCCCCACTTGGAGACGGTGGCTTCGCCGGTCTTTGAGCCGCAGAATTTGCCGTCCGGGTCAAAGTACTGCAGCCGGTCGTTCAGCCAGTCGGCAACATAGATGATGCCGTCTTTGTCAACGGCCACGTCGGCGGGTCGGTTGAACTCGCCGTCGCCGGATCCCGAGGAACCGATCTTCATCAGAAAGTCGCCGGCCGGACTGAACTTCTGGATGCGGTCGTTGCGCCAGTCGGCGATGTAGATGTTGCCTTGGCTGTCGATGTCGATGCCCCAGGGCTGATCCAACTCGCCGTCGCCGGAACCGTGGCTCCCGAACTTCATCAGGAACTGGCCGTCAGGGGTGAACTTCTGCACCCGGTGGTTGTTGCCGTCGACGACCCAGACGTTGTCGTCGGCGTCGATGGCCAACCCGGAGGGACGGTCAAGCTGACCGTCGCCGCTGCCGATGTTCTCCTGCCACTTGCCGATGTACTCGCCATCGCGGGTGAACTTGGAGATGCGGTGGAGCCACTCGTCGGAGACGTACACAGTGCCGTCGCTGGCGATGGCCACGTTGACCGGCCAGACCAGGGAGCCGTCTTCGAAGTTGTACTCGTGGGGCCCTTGCTGGGGCACGCCGCGCGCGAAGGCGTTGACGTACTCCTCATCGACGGTGCAGACCGTGACGCGGGTGCCCTCGGGCCGGTACTCAGAGGACCGGCAGAGCACGTACATCAGGTCGTCCTCGCCTCGAGCCATGTGAATCGGATACGTGAAACCCGGGCCGAACTGCTCGCCGCGACCAATGGTGTGGCTGTACTGCAGTTGGACCTGGGAAAACCTTTGAGCTGTAACCATAATCGCCTCCCTGCGCCGGCTAAACGATGTCCAACTGCTCGAAGGAGCCGTTGACGATGGGCTGGGCATCCAGGCCCATCCACTTCTCCAGCAGCGTGGAGTACAGGCCGCGGAAGTCGTTGTTGAAGTGGAGGTCGCCCTCGAGGAGCTGGTTCTCTTCCAGGGACGGGTACTCGCCGTAGAGACCGCCCTTGACCTGCTCGCCCACCACGAAGGCCACGCCGCCGGAACCGTGGTCGGTGCCGGAGCCGTTGTCGTGGACGCGGCGGCCGAACTCGGTGAAGACCAGCAGCACGACGTTGTCGCCAGCGTTGTGCTCCTTCAGGTCGTCGTAGAAGTCGGCAACCGCGTGGGACGTCTCCGTCCACAGGCGGGTGTGGTTGGCCAGCTCGCCCGCGTGGGTGTCGAAGCTGTTGTACGGCGCGGTGGTGTAGAGCACCCGGGTTCCGAAGCCGGCCAGGTGCGTCTGAGCGATGTTGCGCATGTACTGGGCGACGGTGTCGTTCCCGTACTCAACGGACGAAGAGTACATGGCGGGAGCGGTGCTCAGGATGTCGGCGCCTTCCAGGGCGTCCAGGCCGGTCTGGGCGAAGTAGTCCAACACCGGGCCCTGGCCCAGCATGGGCGAATAGACCCGGGAGAACACGTCCAGAGCCTTGGTCCGCTGCTCTTCGAGCTCAATGCCGGTGAGCACGCCGTAGGTCTCCAGGTTGCCCACGGAGGCTACCGGTACGCCCGGGGCCACCAGCGAGCGCGGCAGGCCGCGTCCGAAGTTCACGCCGGTCAGCACGTTTGTCTTGTCGGGGTCCAGGTCGCGCACGGCGCGGCCCAGCCAGCCCTCGTCTCCGACCTTGTCCGGCTCACAGGTGTGCCAGATGTCCATGGAGCGGAAGTGGGAGCGGCTGGGGTTGGGATATCCCACGCCCTGGATAACGGCGACCTTGCCCTCGTCGTACAGCCGCTTCATGGGCGCCATGGCCGGGTTGAAGCCGATGCGGTCGTTGATGGGCAGAACCTGGTCGACAGGTATCCGCACGTTGGGCCGGTTGTCCAGGTACAGCGGATCGCCGTAAGGGACGATGGTGTTCAGGGCGTCGTTACCCCCCGACAACTGGAGGACCACCAGCACCGGATCTTTCTTGGTGGATGTCATATCATTCCCCCCTTTTGGTTACTCGAACAGGTACTCGGTGGTTGCCACGATGGACTGCAGCATCTGCCCGACCCGTTGGCCGAACTCGTCGGTGCCGGTCCTCAGCTCGCCTTCGCTGTCCGCCAACGCAACGAGCTCGTTGCGGGTGACGTCCGCCAGCTGGTAGTGGCCCAGCAGCTGCAGGCAGCCGTCCACCAGCTGCTCCGACGAAATGGTATCGCCCTGGGAGCCCAGCCGGTTGATGATGGCCTGCACGCCCCGGTGGGAAGTGTCGCCCACGGCGTCGGCGGTGAAGTTGATCCGCTCGACCAGGGTGCCGCTGTCAATCCACTCGCGGCCGGTGTGCCAGCCCTCCACGGTGGGCGGGTTGAGCAGGTCCTGGCCCATGTAGCGGATGGTCAGGGTCATGGCGTTCAGGCCGGGCCTGGGCATGTCGAAATCGCCGACCAGGCGCATGGTGCTGACCACGGTCTCGGTGGGGCTCTTCACCTTCTCGAACCGGGCGTTCTTGAAGAAGTCGGAGTTGAACAGCACGCGCAGCATCGACCGGATGTCGTAGCCGGAGCGGAAGTACTCGTCTTCCAGCATCTTGATGGCTTCGGGATCGCGCGGCGGCGTGTTCTGCCAGGCGGGAACCTGAGGCTCGTCGGCAACGAAGAAGTTGTACATGTGCCGGGCGACGAACCGGGCCGCGGCCGGCTGCCGGGCTACGATCTTCACGATGTCCTCACCGTTGAAGTTCCCGGTCTCGCCCAGGAACGTCTTTTCGGTGTAGTCGTGGTCGGACGGGTCGTAGATGAACGCAGCTTCGTACTTGCCGTACGGATAGCGCGGGATGGAGTTGGTAACCGTCCAGCCGGTGAAGGCGCGGGCGGCTTCCTTGACGTCGTCCTCGGAGTAGTTGGCGTTGCCGTCCATGCCAACGCCCAGGGAGAAGAGCTCCAGCAGCTCTCGGCCCCAGTTTTCGTTGATGGCGTCCTTGTGGCTCATGCAGTTGTCCAGGTAGAACACCATCGCCGGGTCCATGGACAGGCCCATGAGCAGTTCCTCGAAGTTGCCGAACCCCAGGGTGCGGAACATGTCGAGCTCGATATTCTGCTGCTTGGGGTACTCGCACTTGGCGTGGCCCGTGCAGAAAATGTGGTGCCAGAACAGGGCGATCTTCTCCTCAAGCGGCCGCTTGGTGTTGATCATCCGGTACGTCCACTCTTCCTGCTGACCTTCGAGACCGGCCTTGGAAACCCACTGCGGCTGATAGCGCATCAGGATGTCGTCCTGAATGGCTGGCTGGGATTCCGGATTCAGCAGCTCTTCGACCGTGGCCTCGTAGCCTTTGGCGGCGCGTGTCTCCAGCTCCTCATACGTTGCACCAAACCCGGCGCGGCGCATGAGGTGCGCCATCAAAGCAATGTCCTTTTCTGCCATTCTGTTACCTCCTGGATACGCATATTCGCCGTGTTTGACTGCCAATATCCCGGCAGTGAGTTTCCTTACCGGGAATAACGGCGGCGCGTGCCGGGACGGCCGTTCCTTTGGGCACACGACGGCGGTTGGCAGCAATTCGTTAATTTGTGCGCCATGCTAGCCCGAATGACTCAATTCGTCAATGTTTTCTATCACGAAAAGTAGCGTTCCGTTTTAGGCGGTTTGGTTGATGATCCGTCACTCCGGCGAAAGCCGGAGTCCAGAAAACGCTACTGCATTCCGGCTTTTGCTGGAATGACAGGTATGGTGCGATTGCCTTGCATCAGGACACTCCACGCGGCCCGTCCCGGCCGGGAATGGATTACAATCGGCAAGTGGTCAATCTATTGAGCGCTTTGTCGCCGCAATGGCGAGTCGTACAGTTGCCGCAGGTGACGGCGTCGACGGCCGTGGGCGAACCGTGCTAGAAACCCAGGCATCCCGGAGCCGCGCCGCGTCCTACGCGGTGCGGATACTGAGTCCGTGGCGCTCGTACAACTTCCGCTGGTATTGGACGGGTTCCGCCACGCAGGCCCTCTCCCAGGGGGCGCAGATGCTCGTGCTGAGCTGGCTGGTGCTGGAAGTCAGCGGGTCGAGCACCCAGGTAGGCTTGGTGCTTTTCCTCTACGGCTTGCCCAACGTTGGCCTGCTCATGGTCGGCGGCGTGATCGCCGACCGCATCGACCGCAAGCGTTTATTGATAACGATCCAGTTGGCGGTTGGAGCGTCGATCTCGGCGCTGGCGGCGCTGTCGCTGGCGGGGGTTATCGCGGTCTGGCACGTCTACGTCGCCGCCGCGGTGCTGGGATCGTTGCAGGCGTTGAACCAGCCGGCGCGGGTGGCGATGGTCGCCGACCTGGTGGACCAGCGCACGCTGCTGGACGCGGTGGCGCATTTCAACGCCGCGGTGCATATCGGCAGAATCGTGGGGCCGCCGCTGGTGGGCGCGATCATCGACCACTGGAGCATCAGCGCAGCTCTGCTGGCGAACGTCGCGTGCTACGTGATCAGCGTGGTGTGTGTACTCAGGATCCGGCCCGAGCCGCGCGAATCCAGACCGGCGACCCAGCCGATATTGCGGAACTTCACCGACGGAATGGTCCAAATCTGGCGCTCGCCGGTGTTGCTAACCGTCCTCGTGCTGGCCTGCGCGTGGGGCGGATTCGGCATGAGCCACCTGGCCGTGATCCCGCCTTTTGCCAAAGAACATCTGGGAACCGAAGCTTCGGGGGCCGGCCTGCTGTTGCTGGCATCCGGCGTCGGTTCTTTGGCGGGGAACCTCATCATCACTTTCATGCATCGAGCGTGGCTATATCGTTGGCTGCTGGTCTGCCTGGTGTCTTTCTGCGCCTGCCTGACGCTGTTCGCGTGGTCGAACTGGTTCTGGGTTTCGTGGTCGCTGTTCCTGTTGGTGGGCGTTTTGAGCCTGGGAACCGTCTGGCCTCTGGCCACCACCATCCTGCAGTTGTCGGCGCCCGGCGAGATACGGGGGCGGGTGATGGGGGTGCTCCACTTCACGCCGGGCTTCCATAACTTGGGCGCGCTGCCGCTGGCCGCGGCTGCCGGTTGGGTGGGCTGGTCCGCCGCCATTGGCATAGCCGCCGGTCTGTGCCTGCTGGTCACGCTGTGGTTCGGCCTGGGGAGGGCGGCAGGTCGACAACTGGCCTCGACCCCTGCCGGGTAGGGAATGGGCAGTCAGGGCAAAACGGCGTATTGGGTTAACGGTTAGTCGTTCCCGCCGCCGGCCCCGGCAGCGGCTGCCACGGGGCGGGCCGTTCCCCGGAAGTAGATGTCTCGCCAAAAGCCGCTGGCGATGACCGTGCCCAGGACCACCAGAGTGAACGCGGCTCCCGCCACGGCCATCACGTTGCCCGCGTTCCAGAAGTCGGCCAGCCGACCGTACAGCAGGTTGGCGAACGCCATGCTCCCGCCGATGTGCATCGAATACGCCGACGAGACGCGGCCACGTATCTCGTCGGGAACCACCGACTGGATGATGGTGTGGGTAATGGTCATGAACCCGGAGGTGCCCAACCCCATCATCACCGCTGCAATCACGGAGATGCCGGTTTGGGAAGACAGTCCCATGCCGATGGGCGTCAGGCTGCTGGTGAAACCCAGCAGCAGGAACACCCGGCCGCGCGTCATGTGGTTAACGATCCCGCCCACGAACAGCGAGGAGAAGAGGGAGCCGACGCCCAGCGCGGCCATGAGCGCGTAGACGTCGTTCTCGTTGAACGTGATGCCGTCGGGCGAGAGTTTCTCCAGCGCCAGCGGCGGCAGCATCGACTCGAAAGACATCACCAGCACGCAGTGGGCCAATGCGATCATCAGGATGCCGAAAACCAGCGGCGTGCTGTAGATGTAGGCGAACCCGGCGGCGACGTTGGCCCAGAACCCACGCCGGCGGTCGATGCGCCCGGTCGACACCATCTGGATGTTCAGCGCCGAGCCGAGGGCGACCAGGTAGAAGGCCGCGCAGGCCCAGAACACTATCGCTGAGGAGCCCAGGGTCAGCACGAGGTTCTGGAGCGAGAATGAGAAACCGCCAGACCCGAAAATGGCGCTGCTGCCCACCGTAGCCGAAATTCCCAGCAGGATGGCCGGCCCCACGGCGCGTGAGCCCTGCTGCATGGCCTGGTTCAGGGCGACGGCGTTGGGCAGGCGATCCCGGTCCACCAGGTTGGGCGTCAACGATTGAGCGGCGGTCATCTGCGTCGACCGCAGCGTTCCGTTGACTACGGCCAGCAGCACCACGTACCACGGATTGGTTACACCCGACATCACCAGCAGGGCCATCACGGACGCCTGGACTATCTGGAGGATGTACACCCGCTGCAGCAGCGTCTTGCGGGTCATCTTGTCGGCCAGGTAGCCGATGAACGGCGTGGCAAAGAACCGTGGCGACATGGCGGCGAAGGTGATCAAGCCAACCCACAAGCCCTGGGTGCCCTGCAATTCCGGGATGCTGTAAACCCACGCGCCCCGGGCTACGATCAGGGCCCACGCGCCGCTGCTGCTGCACAGCGTGGAAAGGGCGAGAAAGCGAAAGTCCCGGAACACCAGCGCCGCAAGAAACCGATGCGCCCTCTGGGCGAAGAAGTTGGGTTGCGGCGCTGGGGGTGTGGTCATTTAGCGTTCCTTGCTGCGCCAGTTAATGCGTCGGTCACTGGCGCATTGTAAAGCAATACTCCGTTTGGAAATCGTCAGAATCAGGATTCTCAGGATTTTTGGATTGACAGGATTAAAACCATTTCAGGCAGATCATTACCAATCCTGCCAATCCATAAATCCGACAAATCCTGATTCTGACTAATGGCTCAGTTGGGCACCCACACCACGGCGCCCACCTCGGTGAACTCCCGGTTCACCTTGACCCACGAGTCGCCCGCGTCGTCGCTGGAGTACAGCTCGCCCATGAGGCTGGAGGCCACCACGAAATCGGGATCGGCCGGATGAGTGGCGAACTGCCAGATGTTGGAATTGGGCTCCACCGGCAGCGGCCGGCGCTCCCAAGTGTGGCCCGCATCCGTTGAGCGCTGGATAGCGCCCGCCCCACCGATGGCCGTGTCGCCAACGCCAGCGAATATCACGCTGGGGTTGTCGGGCTTCACGGCGATGCCGCGACTGTAGGGCAGGACAAACTGATCGGTAGTCACAACCGACTGCCAGCTTTCGCCCATATCCGTGGTCGCGTAGATTTCCCGTGGAGTGCTGGCCAGAACCCGGTTGGGCTCGCCCAGCCCAATGGCCATGCCGTGGATGTCCGGGTGGACGCCGCCCTCAACGTGGGTCCAGGTGTCCCCGCTGTCCAGGCTGCGGTAGACGCCGTCCACTTCAACGCCGGCCCAGACGGTGCGGTGATCCTTGGGGTCCACCATCAGCATGGTCACCATGGGCGGCCCGATGTGACATTCTTGCGCCATCTGCACGGAAAGCTTGGACCAGCTTGCCCCACCGTCCTGAGACCGGAACAGCGCCGCCGGCTTGATGCCGACGAAAATGGTGTCAGTGTCCTCGGGATCGATGGCGATGGACCAGATGGGCACGCCGTCCATGGGCGACCAGAGTTTCTCCCACGACGCTCCCTTGTCCTCGCTGCGGTAGATGCCGTTGTCCGCGCCGGCCAGTATGCGGCTGGGGTTGTCCGGATACACCGCCATGGCCCGCACCTGGCTGCCCAGCGGGAACGGGTCGCGGATCCGGGTCCAGTTTTCACCCCCGTCGGGGCTGTGCCAAACGCCGCCACCGAATCCGGTGGCGCCCACGCAGATGTTGTAATTCTTGCTCATAGTGATTGCCTCCTCGTCAAGCCCGTCGTACCGGCTTTTGCCGGTATCCAGAAATATTGCCTCGTTGACGTTGACCGATTCGCAGCTTCCTGGATTCCTGCGCAAGCAGGAATGGCGGTTGTTAATGCCGCCGCGACGCTATCCGGGCAGTTCGGTGATGGAAATCCAGCCTGGCCCTTCTCCCAGCGGATGCGTGCCTACACGAGACAATTCACCCGAGTCCCCGACACCAAAGATGGCCATTTGCCCCGAGTCCTGCCCCGCGGAGTACGCGAATTTGTCCTGGAGGTCCAGGCACAGGGCGTTCGGCCTTGGCTCGGACTGCACGATGCCGTTCGACGACAATACGCCGGTCGATGCGTCCACGGTGTAGCAGGCGATGCTGTCGTGGCCCCGGTTGGGCGCGTACAGGAACCGGCCCGACGATGTTATCTGGATCTGGGAGCAGGTGTTGCGCTCGCTGAACCCTTCCGGCGGCAGGGTGGTTACGGTCTGGAACAGTGACAACGTGCCGTCGGAGGTATCCAGGTTGTACGCGCTCACGCTGCACCCCTGCTCGTTGGAGAAGTAGAGCACGTCCAGCGAGGGATGGAAGCAGAAATGGCGCGGCCCCAGGAACTCCTCCGGGTCCACGGTGGCTGGCGAGTTTGGCGTGATGTGTCCTGTGTCCTCGTCGAAGCGGAACTGCCAGATCGAGTTCGGGCCGTTGCCCGCGATGTGCGGCACAAAGGCGTAGGCGTTGGTCGGGTCGGTCTGCATGGCGTGGGCGCCGGTGGCCGTTTCCAGCGATACGACGGGATCACCGCCCACCGAACCGTCATCGCCAATGGGATGCACCGCAACGCGGGCTCCCTGGTAGTAGGACGACAGCACGAACCGGCCGCGCCGGTCGGTGGCCACGTAAACGGGCCAAGCGTCGAGCGGGACCGAGCCGTTCTGGGTCAGGCCTCCGTTGGCCTGGTCGATCTCAAAACTCACCAGCTGGGTGATCTCGCGGCAGCCGACGTAAAGGAACCGGCGGTCGGGGCTGATGGCCATGGTGAACGGGCCACCGTCAACGGCCACGTCAGTTTTCAGGGTCATACCGCCGGTGTCGGGGTCGATGGCGAAGACCGAGATCTTGTTGTCTCCCTGGACGGCGACGTACATGTAGTAAGCCATGATTGTTTCCTCCCGGACGAAATGTTCAGAGCACGAAATGCGTCCGCGTTACCCTGTGGCCGGCCCGAACCCGGGGTGCCGCGCCCACACCATCCCCTCAGGATCGTGCGCGATTTCGACCGCATTCCCCTTGGAATCCCGCAGACCCATCGGATGCTGCACCAGCTCGATCATGTTGCCGTCGGGATCATTGATGTAAGTGGAATGGACGTCGGCATACGCTCGGACCGATGGCGGGGTGTACTCCACGCCCAGCGCGTCCAGGTTTGCGATCATCTCGTCCCAATCATGGATTTCCACGGCGAAATGTCCCGACGGGTTGGGGGTGGGGGTGAAGGTGCTGTGGATTTCGCCGTTGCCGATGCGCAGTTGCAGTTGGCGCTGGTTGAGTTCGGGCCCGCGATCCAGGAATTCCGCGCCCAGCACCTTCTCGTACCAGTCCCGGCTGCGCTCTTTGTCACTGATCTGGATGTTGATGTGCTGAATCATCGTAACTCGCGACATGACCGACCTCCTTTTCGTGACTGTTCTGCTAATTTGTTCAGGATTGCAACCAGTCTTGCGCTGTGACCGCAAGTATAGCATCAGGCGCTCCCGCGCCAGCCTGTAAAAACAAGAGAGGCCCGGCTACTGAACCGGGCCCCTATAAGATTGATCGCGCTGCCGACAATGGATCGGGCTAACCCAGGTGCCGCCGGATGAACGCCGTCATCCGCTCCAGAGTCTCCTGCGCGTCCGCAGTCGTCGGGTCCTCCAGCAGCCGGTCACCCGCGCCCTCGAAGATCTTCACGTCGATTTTCCCGCCGGCCTTGCGGTACTGGGCGATAAACTCGTCCAGGTCCGGCCGCGGATGGGCGTCCTCGTAGGAGCGTGCCAGGCACAACGTCGGGGGCAGTTCCATCCGCTCGCCGGCGGCGAGTGCGCGGGCCGGCGCGGCCTCGGCCATGGCTTCTTGGATCACCCAGTACTGGTCGTGATTCGGTCCGACTCGCTCGGCCATACCGGGAGGCGGGGTCACGTCATCCCGCAGACCCTTGGCGTACAGATAGCGCCCCAGCGGGTCGATTACCGGAGACACCATTATCACGCAGCCCAGCGTGCCGTCCAGTGCTGAGGCCCCGTTGGAGAACGGGAGCGCGGAGTAGCGCGGGTCGTTCGGGCGCATGCCCAATAGCATGGCCTGGTGCGCGCCGCTGGAGGTGCCCATGGCCCCGACCTTGCCGGGGATGCCGTTCCATGACGCCGCCTGACTCTTGCACCAGCGGATTCCGTAGTGGATGTCCGCAAAGGACGCCGGATACGACGCCACGGGCGGGACCCGGAAATCCAGCGCCGCCACGATTACGCCGTTCCGGGCCAGCGCCTCGTTAGCGAGGTTGCCGTTCAGGCGGTCTCCCCGCACCCAGGCGCCGCCGTGGAGCTCGACCATGATCGGAAACGGCCCTTCCCCGCGAGGCCGGAACAGTCGCGCCAGCAGGGGAGTGTCGCCGTGCCGGAGATATTCCACGTCTTCGATGTCTACTTCGTAGGTTGTCGACTGTTTACTGATGACCATGTGAAAACCTCGCAGTGCGCCGTTTTGAATTTACCTTTATTCCAGGTTCCTCAACAGGCTGCCGAAGCCGTCTATGGGCTTCGTCCAACCGAGCCGTCTGAGGGCCATCCAAATGGAAGCCTGGTTGACGGTGACGACGGTCTTGCCGGTCCTCTGCTCCAGTTCTTCCGCGGTGTCCAGGGCGCGCCAGGCGGTGCCGGGCAGGAAGATGGTGTCGGCGTCCTCTTTGGCCACCGTGAGCACGAAGTCGATGATGGCGTGGGGCGGGTCCATGTCGATTTCCCGGGGGTTCATGGAGTCCTGCATCCACGGCTCGCCGTCGGCGCTGAGCACCTCGAACCCGGCCTCTTCCATCAGGGGCTTGAGGCGGTTGCGCAGGTGATAGTTGCGGTACGGGCCGGCGATGCTCAGCTTGCGGCTGCCCATGTGACGCAAAGCGGCGATGCACGAGCCCACGGCGGTCACCGACTGGATGCCGCTGGCGTCGTGCATGATCTTGGCCATCATTTCGTCGTAGGCCATGTACCCCTTGTGCCAAGTGCCGGAGGTGCACGCGTAGACCAGGACGTCGGGCCCGATGTTGGACAGCGCGCTGGCGCCCCGGGCCACGTCTTCGTTCATCTTCCCAACGTCAAACCCGAACAGCGCCCAGTCGATTTCGTTGGCTTCGGCGCTGGTCATGCTGAGGCGATGACCGGAGTTGGTGGAGGTGTCCGGCTGGCTTCCCCACGCGCCGTTCCACATGCGCTCGAAGTGCACCGTGATTTCCGGCGGCACCACCCGATAGAAGTCGGGTTCGACCACCGGATTGGTGGCGGGAACCAGGGCCCCGATCCGCTGAGTGTTGGTCAGATTTGCCATGTTTCGCTGCTCCAGGCCAGTTTCGGGCGTATTATACAGCCCGCATTATGCACGAGATGGCTGCTTGGGCCTAATGCCGCGACCGGCGAATAGCCGAAAAGCGCCAACGATCGTCGAGGAGGCAAACCATGGCTGAAGTACCGATCCGGGTGGGATTGATTGGCGCGGGCGGGAACGTGCGCAACCGGCATATTCCCGGCTTTCAGGGGGTGGAGGATTGCGAACTCGTGGCCGTGGCCAACCGGACCGTCCAGTCGGGCCGGGTGGTGGCGGACCAGTTCAACATTCCCAAGGTTTACGGCCACTGGCGTGAGGTGCTGGAGGACGACGAGGTCAACGCCGTCTGCATCGGCACCTGGCCGTACATGCACCGCACCATGACGCTGGCCGCCCTCGAAGCCGGCAAGCACGTGCTCACCGAGGCGCGGATGGCCAACGACGCGGCCGAGGCCCGGGACATGCTGGCCGCCTCCCGGGCGCACCCACACCTGGTGTGTCAGCTCACGCCCACATCCACCAGCTACACCATCGACAACGTCATCAAGCGGCTGATTGACGAGGGTCACCTGGGCGAATTGCTGTCGGTGGACTTCACGTCCCTGCAGAACAACTTCGCCGACTTCGACAGCCCCGTGCACTGGCGGCAGGACCGCGCTCTCAGCGGGTACAACACCCTCAACATCGGCGCCTCCTACGAGTCCATGATGCGCTGGCTAGGGCGAGGCACCCGGGTGATGGCAATGGGCAAGGTTCACGTGCCCTACCGCCGGGACGACAGCGGACATCTCACCTCGGTAAGCATCCCCGACCACATCGACATACTCTACGAGCTGGCCAACGGAGCACAGGTGCACATGCAGATGAGCGCCACTTCCGGGCTGAACCGGGGCAGCCAGATCTGGATTTTTGGCACCGAGGGGACCATCCACGTGGACACGCAGCGCCAGGTCTGGGCCGGCAAGCGGGGCGATGCGGAGCTAACCGAGGTGCCCAACCCGCCGGAGACGCAGGCCAGGTACCGGGTCGAGGAGCAGTTCACCAACGCCATCCGCGGTACCGAGACCGTGGACATGGTGGCCTTCGAGACCGGCGTGCATTACATGGAGTGGACCGAGGCCGTCGGCCGCAGCGCGATGACGGGCCAGGCCGTGCACCTGCCCTTGTAGGCCGGATCGCCCGAGGAACCACATGGAGTTCAGACTCAATCGTGAAATCAAAGCGTACTGCCCCGACTTCGACCCGGTCCGGGAGATCCTGCGCGAGCAGTCGGCCGAGTTCGTCGAGGTCAAGGAGCAGGTTGACCACTATTACCGGCTCCCGCTTGCGGACAAGGCCGGAGGAACGCGCCGTCTCAAACTACGGGTGGAATCGGCGGCATCCGAGCTGATTTACTACGTCGAGGGTCAGGAGGACGGGGCCAGGACCAGCCGGTTCCAGGTAGTGGCGGTGAAAGACCCGGCGATGGCCGGAGTGCTGGAGGCCGCCCTGGGCGTCAGGGCCGTCGTGCGCAAGCGGCGCGAGCTGTGGCGCAAGGACAACATAATCTTCAACCTGGACACGGTTGAAGGGGTCGGGCAGATCCTGGAGGTTGAAGTCCAGGACGAGGAAGGCTGCGATATCGACGCCCAGGTGGACGCGTATCGCAGCCTTCTTGGCCCCTATTTGAACGGCTACATCATTGGGTCGAATGAAGACCTGGTTGCCGCGCTCACTCCCCAGCCTTGATGAAGTCGGAGACGCGCTCGGCGATCATCATCGTGGTGACGTTGGTGTTGGCGCGGACAACATCGGGCATGATCGAGGCGTCGGCCACCCGGAGGTTGGATATCCCGCGCACGTGCAAACGGGTGTCTACCACCGCCATGGGATCGTCCGCCGGCCCCATCTTGCAGGTTCCGGAGATGTGATAGGAGGTGCTGATGTTGCGCCGCAGCCACAGGTCCAGCGTCTCGTCGCTCTCCAGGTCGGCCGGCGTGGGCGCGGTGATCTCATCGATGATGCCGTCGTAGGCGTCGTGCTGCAGCAGCGACACGCAGAGGCGCACGGCTTCGCGCAACCGTTCCCGGTCCCAGTCCTCCTCCAGGTAGCGATAATCCATGCTGGGCGGAGTGTGCGGGTCCGCGGACTCCAGCCTCAGCTCGCCCTTGCCGGCCGCCAGGTACAGGCCGCAGTTGACCGTGTGGGCGGGGTTGTCGTCCCGGACCACGGTGTTCAGCGACGCCGGCGAAAGGATCATATCGTTGGGCGTGTCCGAGCCGGAGGCGGTGAAACGCAGTCGCAGGGCCCTCATGCCGTTGGGATCCTGGGGGACATCCTCCTTGACCATGTAACGCACGGACACGTTGGGGTGGTCGCGCATGTTCTGACCCACTCCGGCCAGTTCGACGGCAACCGGAATTCCCTGCGCTTCCAGCTGGTCCGCAGGCCCAATGCCGGACAGCATCAGCAATTGCGGTGAAGCCACCGCGCCGGCGCACAGGATGATTTCGCTGCCTTCGACGATGAAAGTGTCATCACCGCTCTCCACCTCAACGCCGATGGCCCTCTTGCCCATCGGGGTGTCTTCCAGCACCAACCGGTTGGCCTGGACGTTGGGCCGGATGGTCAGGTTCAGCCGGTGGCGCACGGAGCTGATATAGCTCAGGGCCATGCTCATCCGCACCCCGTCGATGTTGTTTTCAGCGCGGAGGCTGACCCCGGTGGCCTCCGGGTGGTTCACGTCGGGATGGAAGGGATATCCGGCGGCGGTGGCAGCCTGGAAGAAGGCTTCCTGGGACGGCGGCCAGGTTTCGCGTTGGTGGTGCCGTACCGGCACGGGCCCATCGGTGCCGTGGAAGTCGTCATGGAAGTCCGCGTCGTTCTCCAGCTTGCGGAAGTAGGGCAGACACTCCAGGTAACCCCAGCCGTCATTGCCCCATGACTCCCAGGTGTCGAAGTCTTCGGGAGCTCCCCGGATGAAAGTCTGGCCGTTGATGGCGCTGGAGCCTCCCAGCACCTTGCCCCGGGGCACGGGCATGGGCTCGGCCTGCTCTGGCGTCGCCTTGCCGGTGAAGGACCAGTTGTAGGGGGAACCGGCGGCGCGAGCCTCGAGGTTCACCGTGCCCCAGCCCAGCTTGAGCATGTCGGGCAATTGGGCGAAGTCGGGAAAATCGGGGCCGGCCTCCAGGAGCAACACCGAACGGTTCGGGTCCTCGGAAAGTCGGGTCGCCACGATGCACCCGGCCGTGCCGCCGCCGACTACTATGTGGTCGTATTTCATTGAGATTTCTCCAATATTGGCTGGCATCGCTTCCGGCAATGGCGGGTTTACAGGGGTCGATCAGGGAGGTACTTGTCCTCCATCGCGCGGATCCGGTCCGCGCCCAGGATGTTGCCGTTGCTGGCGACGCCCCATTTGCTCTGGGCCGCCTGCGCCAGGAAGTCGTCGATGGCGGCGGTGCCGCGGTCCTGGAAATCGCTGAGGAAATCCCAGGATGCCTGGAGCCCCGCCATCGTGGTGAGGGCGGGATACCATGCCGCTGCGGCTCCCGCCTCCTGCAACTCCGCCAGAGTGGGATGGGTCTGGCTACCGTGCGTGAACAGCGGCAGCACCGGGCCGGGGATGCGGCGGATGGCTTCCTGGTTGTCCTCCCACGAGGCGACGGCCGGACACACCACGTCCACGTTGGTCTCGCTCTTGTAGGCCAGGCAGCGCTCCATGACGTCCTCGAAGGTTGCCCCCGGAACGCCGGCGTAGTCGCACCGGGCCACGATCACGAAGTCCGGGTCGTACTCCATCTTGGCATCCATGGCGGCCCGGAGCTTGCCCACCATCTCCTCGATGGAAACGCAGCGGCGACGGGGGCCGGACTTGGGCGGGTAGGTCTGGTCCTCCAGGTGGGTACCGGCGATGCCGGCGCGGATGTACTCCTTCACCGTCTCATAGACCTGTATGGCGTCGCCATAGCCGGTGTCCATGTCCACGAACGCCGGGATGTCGATGGTGTTCACGATCTTCCGGGCGTTGTCCACCATGTCGCGCATGCTGGTGCCGCCCTCGGTCAGGCCCATGACCTGCGCCGAGGTGTTGCCGCCCGACATGTAGAAGGCCTCGAACCCCAGCGCTTCGGCCATCTTTGCGCCCATGGCGTTCATGCCGCCGGCCAGGACGAAAATCTCTGGTCGCTCGAACAGCTCCTTGAGCCTCGTGGTCATGCGTTGTTTCTCTGGCATTGCTGTTCCCCCTTTGCGATGTTTCGTCTGTTGTGGGCGGTTTACCAACCCAGGCTTTCCGGTATGAGGATCATGGAGATGCGGCCAACCATGGGCTCATGCTCCATTACCAGGTATTTGCCGATGGGCGTGGGCGTCGCGCCCCGGCCCTCCAGCCAGCGGTCGTGCCGCTCCAGGGTGAAGCCCCGGGTGCGGGCCTCGGCTTCGGCCAGGGTGGGGCAGATCTTCTGGGTGCCGGCCACGAGGATGAGGTGCCTGGCGCCATAGGCGTAGGCTCCGATCTGGCTGCCGGACCCGCTGGCGACGACGATCTCGCCGGTCTCGGCGATGGCCTGCACGCTGCCCACGAAATAGTCGGCAATGGTGGTCTTGCGCCGGAATTCGCGCTGCTCCGTCGGATCGGCATGGGCCATCATCTGGTCGTGCAGGTTGACGTAACCATCGTTGCCTTCCATGTACTCCGTGTAGCCGATGGTGTCCAGCGTCTCTGAAGTGTTGACGTAGACCTCGGAGCCTTCGGGAACCAGCTCCCGGAGCAGGGCCAGAGCCGCCTCCTGGCTGTCCACCAGGACGGCTTCGACGTTCCGATTCGCCAGGGCCTCGATGGTCCTGCTGATCGAGTCGGCGGTCGCCGGTGCGTAGGGTGCGCTAGAGGACATGAACGTGCTCCTGTTTGTGGCGGATCGTCCGAAGCAGGATTCACCGGATTGATAGGATGTGCGGGATAGAATGGGTCCAATCCTCATAATCCTTCAAATCCCGGAAATCCTGCTTCTGACGTTCCCTGACCCGAAGCGGTTACGCATGAGGATCTAACCCGCCGGGCCGCAGGCGGGGCATCACCTCGTCCACGAACCGGGACATCGAGCCCATGACCTGGTCTGGGGTCAAGTCGCCCCAAGCGAATATGGTGCAGAAGTAGTTGATGCCCGTCTCGTCAATGGCCTGTTGGACCCGTTCCCTGACCGTGGCCGGCGTGCCGACGATAATCACGTCTTTTGCTTGCAGCACGTCGAAGTCCCGCATGGCGCCCAGGCGGTCGAGGCCCTTCTTGGCCCACAGGTAGTCGATGTTGTGGAACCATGTTCCGTATGCCGCTTTTGCCTCCGCGAGGGCCGCTTCTTCGGTATCGGCGATGTACATGTGACGCACCAGGCCCAGCTTGGGGACGGAAACGTGGCTGTTCATGCCATCTGCCATGCGGTCGGCGGCCCATACCTGCTTGTATAGGTCGTAATGGGCTTTGACGCCGGCGTTGTCGGCGAAAACCGTGCACGTGTTGAAACCGTGCTGAGCCATCCACGGAACCGTTTCGATGTTGTTGCTGGCATACCACAGGGGCGGGTACGGTTTTTGATGGGGCGCAATCCACAGCTCGATGTCTTCGTAGCTGTAGTGCTTGCCCCGGTAATCGAGTATGCCGGTGGTGAAGCCCTTGGTGAACATGTCCATCTGCTCGTTGAATACTTCCCAGCTGATTTCCAGGTCGACGCCGAACTCCTCAGCCTCTACGGGAGAAACGCCCCGCCCGACGCCCAAATCCAGGCGTCCGTTGCTCAGGTTGTCCAGCATGCAGATCTCGTGGTAGAGGCGGATGGGGTTGTAGAAGGGCAAGAGGAAGACCAGCGGGCCCAGGCGCAGCCGCGTTGTGCGTTGAGCCGCCGCCGCCAGGAACACCGCCGGCGAGGGTGACACGCTCAGCGGCGTGATGTGGTGCTCCGCCAGGTGGTAGCTGTAGAACCCGCTGCGGTCGGCGTACTCCAGCATGCGGAGCCGGTTTTCGAAGATATCACTGGGCGCCGACGTGTCCCATTCGATCCAGTCGAACAGCCCGAATTCCAGGGTGTCGTTCAACTTGGCGACTTGGGTCATAGTTCACCTCCCGTCTGAAATGCTGTTCAAAGCTGTACTGGTTCGACCTTGCCGCTCGTCCTGAGCCTGTCGAAGGACACCCCACCGGCATGGTTCGACAGGCTCACCATGAGCGGGTAAGGCAGTATCAGTACATGAGGGGATAAGGCCATAGCAGTCGGTTCAAGCCACCACCAGGGGCAGCGACGGGTCGGCGGCATACTCGGACATCGATGCATCGTATACAGCGACGTTCTGGTAGCCCAGCATGGCCAGCACGAATGCGTCGTTGGATGCGGCTATGCCGCCACCGCAATAGGTGACCACGCGTTTCGACGGGTCGGCGCCGGCACCTTCGAAGAGTGCCGCAAGTTCCTCGGCTGGCCGGAACAGGCCGGTGTCGGGGTCGGTCAACTCGCCGGACGGCACGTTGGTCGCTCCGGGGATGTGGCCAGCACGCCCGTAACCGGTACCGCCGTCGGCGCCGGAGTGCTGGTCACGGCCCAGGGCGTTTATGAGGCAGCTACCGGCGCCGCTCTCCATGAACGCTTTGACCTCGGCAAGATCGGCAAACCGCGCCGGGTCAGGGGTCGGGTTGAAGACGGCGGATGCGTACGTCGCTGGCTGGGTCGAAGTCGGGCGGCCTTCCGCAGTCCAGCGGCGCCAGCCGCCGTCCAGCACCACCGCGCCATGGCAGCCCATCGAGCGGAACATCCACCACAGCCTCGCCGCCCACTGTGAACCCAGGCGGTCGTACAGCACCAGTTTTGAGCTCTCCGATATGCCGTGACGCCCGGCGGCCTCGGCGAATGCCGTCGCCGAGGGCATCATGAAGCGGTAGGGCTGGTCGTTGTCGGAGAAGTCGGCCTGTAGGTCGAGGAAGCCCGAACCTGGAATGTGCCCGGTCTCGTAGGCGCTCCGGCCAGACTCGGCACGAACTGTACCATCGCCGCGATGAAGGAAAACCGTCGTCTCAAAGACGCGTACATCGTCGTCAGCCAGATGCTCGGCCAGCCAATTGGTGGATACGAGGTACTCGGGATGCGCGAACGCCATGTTCACCTCCAGCCGCTGGTGGCGAGTTGTAACGTGGTGGTTTCCGGCACCAGTATCGCCGTCTCTCGGGTTGTCCGCAACCGGCTCGCGGCGGCGAATACGAAACCCTGTGCTATAGTTTTTGCCGCCGCTATTTTGATCGAGAGCACCTATCCATGGACATTAGCACTGTAGCCATTCTCAGTCCTGGCGACATGGGACACGCCGTCGGCCAGCGTCTGCGGGAAAACGAATTGGACGTGATCACCTGCCTGACCGGCCGCAGCGACCGCACCCGCGCCCTGTCCCAGAAGGCCGGAATACGCGACGTTGCGACCATGGAGGAGTTGGTCCAGCAGTCGGACCTGATAATGTCCATGACCGTGTCCTCCGCTGTGCCCAGCGTGTGCCAACAGGTGGCCGACGCGCTGATCGTCACGGGCGCCGACACCCTGTTCGCAGAGTGTAACGCCATTTCTCCGCAGCTGGCGCGGGATCTGGAGCCGATCATTACCGACGCAGGCGGGCGCTTCGTGGACGTTTCCATAATCGGCGGTCCGCCGCGACCCGGCTACAGTCCGCATTTCTACGCTTCCGGCTCGGAGGCGGCACACTTTGAGATGCTGAACGACTTTGGCCTGACGGTGCTCAAGCTGGATGGCGAGGTGGGTCAGGCGTCCGGCATCAAGATGTGCTATGCCGCCATGACCAAGGGATCCTGGGCGTTGTACACCCAGCTGCTGATGGCGGCCGAGCTCATGGGCCTGACCGAACCCCTGCTGGCGGAATTCGGTTCCGGCCAGCAGGCGGTTTTGCAGCGTATGGAGCGCACCATACCCACCGTGCCGCCCCGTTCGCGCCGTTGGGTCAGCGAGATGGAGGAAATTCGCGACACCTTCTCGGAGTTGGGAATGACCCCTTACCTCTTTGAAGGCGTGGCGGAAATGTACCGTTTTATCGGCAGCACTCCCCTTGGGGAAGAGTTTCCCGAGTCGCGGGACCGTGACCGCACCTTCACCGAAACCATTCAACAACTGGCCCAGCATGTATCGGCGCGAACCGAAGTCGACGCCAGCAAAGCCTGAAAACGTCGTTGCGCCATTCCCCGATCAGGAGACACTCCATGCCCGAACCGGCATCCACCAGCAACAATAGGCTCATGTTCTCCACCGAGGAATGGGCACTGGTGTCCAGATCTCAAATCGAGCGTTCCACGGTCCCGCAAGACATGGACGAGGAGGCTGGCGTCCTCGTGGTGTGGACTCGTGGCATGGCGGGTCAACCCGATACCGGATGGTCTGCCAGGTACGCCATTTCGGGCGACGCCCTGCGCGACGCTCTGGTAGCGGCGGGCCTGATCCCTGATGAGTAGGTCGGCGCAAGGATTTTCTGGATACCGGCTTTCGCCGGTATGACGGTCTTGCTGCCGGGCAACTACCTTAGACATAAACAGTTACATGAACCAAGCCAAATTGACAGCCGTCCGCGCGTGTCCCTACAATCGCTGAAAATTCACGCGAATCGTGCGAGGACTCCGGTCGTTAGGAGGACAAAATGGCTGAACTACTGGGTCTGGGCTGTTCTCATGGCCCCATCATCCTGACGCCGCCTGAAGTATGGGCCAAGGGCAGGGAGCGAATATTTGCCCGCGTGCCCGGCTACGAGGCTCCCGCACAACTGCTGGAAGAGCTGGGAGACGACAACGGACTGAGCCGGGACATCAACGACCAGAAGAAGGTCGTCGAGTCTTTCAAGATCATGCGGGACCGCCTCCACGAGTGGGAGCCGGACGTGGTGATGGTGATCGGCGACGACCAGGCGGAGAACTTCCTACAGGACAACCTGCCTCCCTTCTGCTTGTACACCGGCGCCGAAGTCGACGGCTACCCCTTCCAGCGCGGCGCGGCCCGCACCAACCTGTGGGACGCGGAGCCCGAAACGAAGTTCACTTTCCAGTGTCCCAAGGGGTTCTCCCAGGATCTCCGCAACTTCCTGATCCGGGACGGGTTCGACATGGCCTCTTCCAGCGCCCTCAAGGGTTGGGACTGGGGACTGGCCCACGCCATCATCAACCCGCTGGTTTTCCTGGATCCTGAAGGCAGGTTCCCGCTGCTGCCCCTGTTCGTCAACTGCTACGGCGAAGAGGCGGGCCCCGACTATCCTCCGCGTCCCACGCCCAAGCGGTGCTACCAACTGGGGCAGGGGATCCGGAGGTTCCTGGATACCCGAGACGAGCGGGTCGCCGTCGTGGCGTCCTCCAGCTGGTCGCACAGCTTCCTGGCCCACAAGTTCCAGTGCCGGGAGATCGACGTTGAGACCGACCGCCGCTACCTGGAAATGGTTCGCAGCGGCAAGGGGAGCAAGCTGGCGGAACTCACTCCCGAGGAGATTCAGGACTCCGGAGACCACGAGATCCTGAACTGGATCATCGCGCTGGGTGTCCTGGGCGACGTTCCGGCGGAGATCGTCGACGTGCGCGAGTCAAACACCCAGCTGGCTTACCGCGTGGCCGCCATCTGGAACTGACAGCTCACGCCGAGGCACTGCATCTAACAAAATCCCCCGCGCCGGAGTCAACATCCGGCGCGGCAATCTGCTCGGCCACAAACTGAAGGGAAGGCGTCGATCATGGTCACAGTTCTGGAGCCACGAACCCAGATCGGGCAGGGAACCGGGCATCGAAAGTGTGACGGGTGCCCCCGGTGCGAGCGGCCCGACAGTCCCACGTGCAATATCCCTCACCCGAAATTCGCCAATCGGCATCCGGTTTGCAAAGTGTGCGGACACTGCGTCCTGCGCGGTCAGCACCAGGACGATGCTTCGGACTTGGACGACCATCCCGGGTTCAGCGCCGGCGGGCCCGGGTCGGCAGGCCGGCCCAGCCTCAACTGAACCGGCCTGCGGTCGCCCCTACGCGGTCGGGTGATGGACTTTCGTACTCCGTTAGTGTTCGACCTTTCGAGCAGGCGACCCGGTGCCTTTCTATGATCGATGTCCGTGTGACCCCGGGCCGGTACACCAGCGACACTTTTGAGCCGTCTCAATACCCGGGGCTTGAGGCCCAACCCCCGCCCGGTACCGCTATCGAAATCAGCACGAACGGCGTGTCGCTGGACCTCTCCGGCGTAGTGCTGGACGGTGAGCGTAACGGCGGGGGCGTTGGGATTTGGGTTCACGATTGCAAGGACGTCACCATCGTCAACGGGATGGTGATCGGCTTCCACTACGGGATCCACGCCGACAAAGTGAGCAACTTGACCATACGGGGCTGCGTCGTATCGGACAACACCAATCCCCTGGATGCCGGCTGGCTGCCCGACATCCAGGCTCCGGTGGAGGAGGGGTTCGGCGGCGGCATATATCTCCGACAGGTTCGGCACAGCGTCATCGAGAACAATCAAACCGGCAATAACTTCAACGGCATTAGCCTGGTCCGATCGGTTCACAACGTAATCTCGGCGAACAACGCCTCGCACTGCGGCAATGTGGGGATTTATCTGTTGAAATCCAGCTACAACCAGATAATGGCTAACCAGGCCGAGCACTGCATCCGCTATACCGACCGCTTCTGGTGCGACACCGCGGACTCGGCGGGGATACTGCTGGAGGACGGCTCCAACCACAACCGGATTACGGGCAACAGCCTGCGCTACAGCGGGGACGGGTTCTTCATCCGCGGACACAACGGCGAACCTTCCCACGACAATTTCGTGGCCCGCAATAACGCCAGCTATTCGCCTAACAACGCATTCGAGGCGGTGTTCTGCTCGGACAACGTCTTTGAAGACAACGTAGCAAACTACTCTAACTACGGGTTCTGGCTGGGATACTCGACCAACTCGACGGTGCGCTGCAACGAAATTCGGGCCAACCGTTTCGATGGGGTCGCCATCGAGCACGGGCAGGGCAATGTTATCGAGGACAACCTGATTGAAGGGAACCGCAACGGCATCCGGCTCTGGAGCGACCCGGCCCGGCAAACGCCGGGAAGCGCGGGGAACCCCAGGCGACGCTACGCCGTATCGGGCAATCGGATTGCAGGCTCCCGAGAGTGTGGCATCTCAGTGACAAGCGACCACGCCCTTGCTCTGAAGGCAACAGCTACGAGCGGAACGCCCGCGATTGCCGACTGACGATCCCCTTTGAGAGAAACCATGAAATACGAAGTCGTGATTGTTGGAGCCGGCTCCGCCGGTTCGGTGCTGGCCGCACGGCTATCTGAAGACCCGGGGCGCTCGGTGCTGCTGTTGGAAGCGGGGCCTGATTATCCGGACTTCGAACTGCTGCCCGACGAGTTGAAGTACGGCTTCGCCGCCGCTCCGGTTCCGCCGGCGGCACGGACTGCCGCCGGCCATCCGACATGGTTGACCACCGACCCGCACAACTGGCAGTTCACGGCAACCGCGACCGACCTCGCGCCGCCCATGCTGGTACCCCGAGGCCGGGTTACCGGCGGCTCCAGCGCCATCAACTCCTCGGCCTTCTACCGCGGTGTGCCGGAGGATTTCGACGCCTGGGCCTCCCGAGGCAACGACGAGTGGAGTTACGAAAGGGTCCTGCCGTTCTTCCGCAAGTCGGAAACGGACGTGGACCAACGCGGAGACTACCACGGCGCCGACGGGCCAATCTTCGTCCACCATTCGAATCCCGATGCTTGGGATGACGCGCAGAGGGCGTTCTTCGACGCCTGCCGGGCCAGTGGCTACGATCAGGCCGAAGACCACAACCATCCTGACTCCAACGGAGTCGGGCCGGGCATCACCAACAACCACAACGGCGTGCGGTTCAGCACCGCCCTGGGCTACCTGGACCTGGCCCGCCACCGGCTCAACCTGACGGTGCGGCCCAATTGCCAGGCGCACCGTATCCTTTTTCAAGGCAACCGCGCTAGCGGTTTGCTGGTGGAGAGCGGCGGCGAGACGTTTACCGTTGAAGCCGAGGAAATCATCCTCAGCGCCGGCGCGGTGGGTTCGCCCCACCTGTTGCTGCTCTCTGGAGTGGGCCCGGCTGCGCAGCTGGCGAGTCTGGGAATACCGGTGGTGCGAGACGTTCCGGGAGTGGGGCAGAACCTGAAAGACCACCCCAAGGTGTACGTCACCTGGGAAGTGGGTGCTGGATTTGAAGCCGTCGCCAACCGCGGAGCTGGCGGGGCAGCGCTGCGACTGACCGCTCCAAACTCACATTTGCGGAACGATCTGGGGATCAGCCTTTCCGGGCCGGCAGTGCCCCGTATCAGGGGAGTCTCACCCACGGCAGCGGCGCAGGGGTCACGTTCCTGGCAAGACGGCTCGGGCCGACACTTCGAGATGATGGTTGCTTTGCTTTTGCCGGAGAGCCAGGGGGAGCTGACACTATCCTCGCCCAACCATCGGGTGCAGCCGGCTATGCGCTACAACTACCTGGCTGAGCCTTTTGACCGGGAGCGACTGAGGGCAGGAGTCCGCCTGGCCCTGGAGTTGGCGGAACGACCCGAACTTGCTCCGCTGCTGCCGAGACGCATCGAACCCGAGGACGGTGACCTCGCCAGTGACGACGCCCTGGATCAGTGGCTGCTGCGGGAAGCGACGACCTACTCCCACATTTCGTGCACGTGTCGAATGGGGCCGTCCGATGATGCGTTGGCCGTGGTGGACCAGTACGGGAGAGTCCACGGCATGGAAGGGCTGCGCATCGTCGACGCCTCGATCATGCCCGATTTGGTTCGCGCACCCATCAACCCGGCGGTAATCATGGTCGCGGAACGGGTGGCGGACTTCATCAAGGCTGGCAAGTGATCTGGCGCGGGGCGCGCGACTTGCGATAGCAGGACTGGCGATATATGCTCGCCGCGATTTTGGCTTACGTGGTTGAGTGACAGGCGGGATGAAATGAGGCTTGACGGCAAAGTAGCGATTGTGACGGGCGGCAGCCGCGGGATCGGGCGCGCCATCTGCCTCGGATTGGGAGAGGCCGGTGCGTCGGTGGTGGTGGCGTCGAGGACTGAGGAAGACCGGTCCGCCGGCACCGAGTACGAGAAGTACGGGTCGGGTGACATACGCGATACAGCGGCGCAGATCACCGCGCGCGGAGGCTCGGCGCTGGCGGTCCGCTGCGACGTGGCCCGGGTCGAGGACATTCAAAATCTGGTCAATGCCACGCTGGATCACTTCGGACGCATCGACGCTCTCGTGTGCAACGCGGGCATGGACTGCGAATCTCCGGTGGTCGACCTGGACATTGATCTGCTGGACCAGTGCCTTGCGGTCAACGTGCGCGGCCCGTTGCTCCTCTGCAAGTATGCGCTGCCTCCCATGATCGCCCGCGGCGAGGGCGGCTCCATCTACTGCGTCACCTCAGGCTCGGCAAGGAACTACCGCGAGGGCCGGGTAGTCTACTCCATGAGCAAGGCCGCGCTGGAGCGGATGTTTTTCAGCCTGGCCGAAGAGGTCAGACCGCACAACATCGCGGTCAATGTCTTCGAGCCCGGCCGGGTAGACACTTGGATGAACCGGCGCGGGGACTGGCCGGGAACGGCCCACATACCCATGGTTCAGCCCGAAGCCCTGGCGCCGCCTGGTGTATGGCTTGCGGGGCAGACGGCGGAAACTCTGACGGGCGAGTTGGTATCGCGGGCCGAATTTGGAGTGACCTGGGGGCCGCAGGCTGAATAGGCGACCTGCTCCCCTGAGGGCGCCGGTCGCGGGCGGGACGAACGAAAAAATTGCGTTCCGCGCATGAGTTGAGCACGAAACGCCTTTTTCAGGGGTCAGTTGAGGAGGAAGTGGTGGGGCTGGCGTCCGCAGAATTCGAAAGCAATCCGCGCTCATATTCAAGGATAATCGAGCGCGACATCGCATATGTGTACCAATTCGTGTACCAAATTATTGCCGGTGGCGAACACATCGGGCCGTTCTCTACTCGCCTGCCCCCACTGTTTCGAACCTTCGTCAAGTACGTGGCAAGGATATCATGCCGCGGCGTTCAACTTTGCGCCCAGTGCCCTGATTACAGGGGATGCCTCATCAGTCCGCCACCGGCGCAACCCTTTGACCAATAGTTGACGGGGTGACCATAGCAAAGGCCCGGCTCACCACCACTAGTACTCAGTCAACGTTGGAAAGACAGGGGTAAAAACGATGGAGTTTGGTACTGGCGTCTTTGGTGCCGAAGCGCCAGTTTATGCCGACGCCGGCTGCGTTGAGGCAGATCTCGTTGCGTCAGGAGCGCCAGACCATGGCTCAACGCAGTGAGACGTTGCCGGAAGAAGTCTGGCGGGAGATCACCATGGCTATGAGCAGCCAGGGGCCACGCACCTACCGTTACAGTGCCCAACGGGTGCGGGTAACTCGCCGACGCAAACCGGGCGAGGTCCTCTGGGCGATTTATCGTCAGAACCGGGATGGCAGCGAGCCCCGTTACTACCTCTCCAACGCTCCTGAAGACACGCCGTTGGAAACCTTGGCTTATGTGGGAGGCTCCCGAAGACGCATCGAAACCGAGTTCGAGACCGAGAAAAGTGACGTGGGACTGGATGAGTACTAAGTCCGCACTTGGGCAGGCTGGCATCATCACATCGCCATGTGCCTGCTGGCCGGGGCCTTCCTGCTGACCCTGCAATAGGATTGGGGGAAAAAGATGCCCCAGATCACCCGGCCCCAGGTGTACCGGGTGGTGCGTGAACTGATGCCAAAGGAACGGTTCGGGCCGGAAGAACTGCGGTTATGACTACTGGACGTCCGGCAGCGCAACGAACGGGCCAGACGCTCTCACGAGAAACGCTGCGCTGCCCACTATGCCACCACCGGCATGCCTCCCTAAATCCGTCGTTGTAATACTAGGGACCAGCGTTTCCTAATGTTGCACATCCTATTGAAACATCTTGCCTCCCCGTGATGCCGAAGTTGGGATTTTTGCCCGCCGCCGGCGGTAGTGTGTGGAATATAGGGCAAGGATGTTGAGAAATTGTCAATGTCAGGACAGGGGTACGTCGAAACCGAAGCGGCTGCCGGCGCCTTCCTCACTTTCCGCCCAGATGACGCCGCCGTGAGCCTCCACCAGCTGGCGGGCGATGGTCAGGCCGAGGCCTGTTCCTCCGGTTTCACGGCCGCGAGACGGATCAACCCGGTACAGGCGATCAAACACGCGGGACAGCGCATCCGCCGGAATGCCGGAACCAGTGTCGGCCACCGTGACCCGCACCACATCGTCGTGCCGACTAGCTGATACGGTAACCGTTCCGGCGGGCGGAGTGTGGCGGATGGCGTTCTCAACCAGATTGCCCATCACCTGCTCAATCCGCACGCGGTCCAGGTCCAGCTCGGGCAGTCCAACAGGAACGTCCGACGCCAGCCGGATGGACGCGGCCTCGGCGCGAGGCCGAAAAGCGTCGGCAACGCGAGCAATCATGTCGCCGATGGACTCCGGCACCTTGGTCAGCCGCAGCTCGTGGGCCTCGGTTTGGGCCAGCAACCCAAGGTCGCCAACTAACCGGTTGAGGTACAGTGTCTGGTTGTGTACAGTGTTCAGGGTTTCGGTGTCAGGTTCCAACAGTCCATCCTGCATGGCCTCGATGTGGCCCTGGATGTTGGCCAGCGGTGTCCGCAGTTCGTGGGCGACATCGGCAACTATCCTGCGCCGCTGCAGCTCGGAATCCTCCAGGGCATCGGCCATGGCGTTGAACGCATGGCCCAGTTCCGCGATTTCATCGTTCCCCTTCACCGCAACCCTGCTGGACAGGTCGCCACGTCCCAGGTCCCGCGCCGCTGTGGTCAAACCCCCAACGGATCTCAGGACACGGCGGGAGAGCAGCAGCACCAGGACCACACCAACCACGCAGGCGCCGAGCCCGGCCACGGTCATCGCATCGTTAACGGCCTCGGCGAGCTCGGTCAGCGCGGGCTCGGCGTCATCCGCCCCCTCCCGGCCGTCGGAGATCAGCGGAATTAGCCCTCGTTCCGGCGCGCCAACTATCACTGAACCCACCTGGACATTGTCGGACACGACCGGCGTGAAATAACGCAATGGGGGCAGAGGCAGCTCATGATCACCTCTTCGACCATGGCCCCCGCGCCAGCGCTTGGCGTTCCTGCTGTCCCCGACCACGTTTCCGGCGGCGTCCAGCGCCACGATTTCCCGCTCAACCTGATAACTGGTCAGGTCAATGAAGTTCTGAACTCCGTCCCAGCCGCCGCTGGAACGGTAAAAATCGGCTAACCCTACAGTAACCCGGTGCGCGCGCACCCGGTCCTGCTCGGACTGGAGGTGGGCCGCTTCGTGGTGGGCCGCTAATCCGGTGTAAAGGGCGACCGCTCCAGTGGACAGGGCCAGGATGGCGGCGAAACCCAACACCAGGCGCATCTGGAGACCGAATTTCCATCTGGGCATTGCCAAAACCATAACCCACCTCGTGAACGGTCGGGACGTAGCGCTGTCGCCTGGCGCACTGCTCAATTTTGGGTCTGCGGTTGGCGACAAACGTGTCAACGATGCAGTGAGGGCCGTCGAAAGTCGCAACCGAAAACCTGGTGAATGATCAGGTTTCGGGTGAATGGCCGGCCCGGCGCCCCAGCCAACGCGGCCGCCAAACGAAGCTCGGTAGGGGTCAGCCAGAGCATAGCAATACAACGACGGCTTTGAGAGATCGTGCTGGACGCCGGTTGGTTGACAGCGCACGATGGCCCTTCGCCGCTCAATTCTTGTGCTCAATACAGAGGAACATCCCCGGCTCAGTGATCGTCGTTGGAATACTAGCCTCTCCACCATTGACCGTCCAGTTCTTGAGATCGATGGTCAACCAGCCGGAAGGAAGTAGGGACCCTTCGGAGGCATCCATCTGCCGCGCTGTCCGCCGCGGCGCCCGCCTCGCGCCGGCAGCCGGCTCACGGGGACTGAATGGCTTGAGGATGTAGTCTTGCACGTCCAGGTCCAGACCGATTGGCCGGTTCTTTTCGCCCACCCATGCGGCGGCCATGATGGTTGGCACGGTGGGCTCCCCGCGCAAAAAACGGCACGTTTCCTTGCCGTGCCGCCGCGGCAACATCAGGTCCGGCGCAATCAAACCGTGATCCAACCAGCGGTCAACTCGCCAACCGCTGATGCCTTGGCCCGCAGCAGCTAATCGGCGGCGGTCCCGCTCAGGGTACAGACTCCCGACGCGCGAAATGCCGAGGTCGTCTTCAATCACCAGGATGTCGCTGGGGACATCTCCGTCGTGGAAGCCCAGCCTGTGGCGCCGCCCTCCCCCTCTGAAGAACATTTCCACCGAGACAAAACCTTCTGTCAACATTGACGAAGAGAATGACAGCTCGAGGAAAACCGGGTGTCCAGAAGCGGATGAATCCGCGAATCGCGAACCTTGGGTTCCTGTCAATCGTGATGCCTACACATCTTCTTAATGTTCGGATGGTATCAGGTTGCCAATCTCCAAAGAAATTCATCGAGCCAAACACTGCGCCAAGGCGCCGACCTACGACGTCGAACTGCAAGGTTCATTCACTGTCTGTGTTGCCGTGGGCGGAAGCGGCCCGCGGTCTGATGTCACCCTATGGGGGCAATTTTGACGTTCCTGACCGAACTTGCCCTGAGCCGCAAGTCCGTGACCATCATGGTGTTGGTCCTGCTGCTGGCTGCCGGCATCTACTCCCACAACCAGCTGCAACAGGAGCTGTTCCCGGACATCAGCTTCGGCACCATTTTCGTCTATTCGGGCTACCAGCAGAGCGACCCGGCCACCATCGCCAAGGAAGTCAGCACCCCCATCGAGGATGCCATCCTCGGCATGCCGGACCTGGAGCAGGTCACGTCCATTTCCACCTCCGGGCTGTCGGTGGTCACGGCCAACTTCACCCCCGGCGCCGACATGCCAAGCGCGGAGGAAAAAATCCGCAGCGAGGTCAGCGGCCTGAACTTGCCCGAAGCCGACTGGGGCCAGAAGGTCATCCGACTCACCTCAGACATTTTCCCGGTGATGCTGCTCAGCGTCACCGGCCAGCGCGACGCCGCCTCCCTCAAGCGCATCGTGGACAAGCAGATTTTGCCACCCCTGGAGGCCGTGGAGGGCGTCTATGACGTTCAGGTGCAAGGCGGCATCAGCGAGCGCGTCTCCGTCATCGTTGACCCGGTCCTGCTGGATGAATACGACCTGACCATCCAGCACGTCGCCGACGCCGTGGGCGGCAACTCCATCGACCTCAGCGCTGGCTCCATCGCCCGGAACGAGCGATCCATCATCCTGCGAACCTACCACGGCTACGACAGCCTGGACGCCATCCGCGATGTCCCCATCGGTTTCGCTCGCAACAGTTCGCCGCCGGATGGCAGCGCGAACCCTATTCTGGTCTCTGATGTCGCTGAAGTAGTTATTGACACTCCCGAAGCCGACACCATCACGCGCACCAACGGCCAACCCAGCGTGTCGCTGAACGTGCTGCGTCTGCCCGAGGCCAACACCATCGCCATGACCAGGGAACTGCTGGCGGTTATCGACTCTCTGGAACTGCCGCCGGACGTCCAGCTGCGGGCGCTGACCAACGACGGCCCCGAGCTGGAAGCGCAGCTGAGCAGCGTAACGAGGCAAGGCGCGCAGGGCTTTGCCATTGCGTTGCTGGCCATCTTCCTCTTCCTGCTCCAAATCCGCCCCACCGTCATTCGCGGCGTCCTCAACACCCTGCGCCCCACCGTCATCATCGGCCTTTCCATCCCCCTCAGCGTGATGATTACCATGGTGGTGATGGCCTCTTTTTACTGGACGTTGAACTTCATGAGCCTGTCCGGCCTGGCCATTGCCGTCGGCCGCATCGTTGACGACAGCATTGTGGTGCTGGAAAACACCTATCGACATGTTCAGGCCGGCGATCCCCGGGCATCGGCCGCCATTCGCGGAGCCCGTGAAGTCGGTCCCGCCATCGTTTCCTCGACCCTCACCACCGTTGCCGTATTCCTGCCGCTGGCCTTGATCCCCGGCGAAGTGGGGCAGTTCTTCCTGCCGTTCGCCCAAACCGTCTGCGTCTCCCTGGTCGCTTCCACTCTTGTCGCGCTCACCGCCGTTCCGGCGTTGGGCTCCGTTCTGCTGCGTCAGGGCGACATGGCCTCTGAGGATGGCGGTCCCGCCAACCGGGATACCTGGCTGCAGCGGATGTACACGCCCTTGCTGCGCTGGGCGCTGCGCCATCGCTTTGTCACCGTTGCGTCCTGCACGGCAGTGGTGGTGGCCAGCCTTTCCCTCATCATCGTGTTGCCCATCACACTGTTCTCTGCGGAGGCGGTTGATCGGGCGCGCATTGACGTCACCATGCCGGAGAGCACCAGCGCCGGCGCGATGTATCGTGAAGTGCTCGAGATTGAGCAAGTCCTGCAATCATACGTTGACGCCGGCTACATCACTTCCTATCAGGTCACCATGGGCGCGCTCAGCGAGGATTTTGGCCCCGGCACCGGCCAGAGCGGCTATGACGTGGCCGGCTTCATCATCCCGGTTTCCGTCAGCGGCGCCCCCAGAGATTTAATCGCCCGGATGCGAGAGGCGCTGCCGGGCAAGGAAAACGTGGACATCCAGATTTTCGCCGAAGAGGGCGGGCCGCCCGAAGCCGGTCTCGAAGTTACGATCACCGGCTCCCACTATCCCGATCTCCAGGCCGCCGCCCGAAGTATCCTCTCCCGCATTGAACCCGTGTCCGGCGTCGTGAACCTCAATACCAACGTCAGCGATACCGCCGAGGAGCTGACCTTCGCCGTTGACCTCAACGAGGCCGGGCGCTACGGCCTGGACTCCCGTTCGGTGGCTGCCCAGGTGCGCACCTGGGTCCACGGCGCCCAGGTGGCTGACGTCAACCTGGTGGGCGAAAGCTACGACGTGGTGGTCCGGGGTCGTCCCGACGCCGTGGACGAAATCGCCGAGCTGCAGCAACTGGCTATTGGCAGCCCGCTGGGCGGCAGCGCGCGACTGGGCGCCGTCAGCGAGGTCAAGTCCACCTTGGGCCCCTCGGTCATCACCCACTACGACGGCGTCCGTTCCATCACGATCACCGGCGAATTCGAGGGCCGCGACACCGAGGCCATCAGCTCCCAAGTTGAACGCATCATCGGGGAAATGGAATTTCCCTCGGGCGTGACGATACGGCAGGGCGGTTTCGCCAGCGACATCGAGGAACAGTTCAGCAACGTCTATCTGGCCATGGCCATCGGCGTAGCCCTGGTGTATCTGGTGATGGTGGCCACCATGGGCTCCCTCCGCGATCCATTCATCGTCGTCCTCAGTATGCCCTTGGCCGTCGTTGGAGCGCTGCTGGCGCTCTATATCACCGGTCGCGCGCTCAGCCTGCCGGCCCTGATGGGTTTCCTGTTCCTCATCGGGATCGTGGTGACCAACGCCATTGTGCTGCTCACCTTCGTCAACCAGGTGCGGGCGCAGGGCCAGGGAGCGCTGGAGGCCGTTATCGAGGCTGGTCGCACGCGGCTGCGCCCCATCCTGATGACCGCCTTCACCACCATACTGGCCATTTTACCCCTGGCGTTCAGCGACGTCGGCGTCGACGACATCGTCGGCGCCGAACTGGCCACCGTGGTCATCGGTGGGCTGATCAGCTCCACCTTCCTCACGCTGGTCGCCGTGCCTGTCACCTACATGCTGCTCCACGAGTCGCTGCCGAACTTGTTCCGGCGAGCCTTCCGTTTGATTGCCCGCCGGCCGACACCCGAAGCAAATCCGGTTGCTGACTGACGTCCCCCTGCAACGCACCGAGGCTGTCCAATTGAACTCTGCACTGTTTCGCCCATCTTTTTTGTCTCGTCTGCGTCTCCTGCGGTCTCTATCCCTGACGATGTTGCCGATCGCGCTGACGCTCGTCGCCGCCGGGTGCGGAGGTGCATCCGACGTTGCCAGCACTGACGTGGCGACCACTGCCGATGCAGACCCAGCGACCGCCGTCGCCAGCGATTTCCGCGTGCGCAGCGAGCTTATATTCACCACCCGAGCCGCCCTGGCCTTTGAAGTGCCGGGCAAAGTCGGTTCGGTCAACGTCGGGGTGGGTGACCTCGTATCCGCTGGCGACGTCCTGGCCACCATCGATTCCAAAACCATCACCAACCTGCGGTACGCCGAGGCTCAGGCCAGGTTCAAGATTGAACAGGCCCAGGATGAGCTGGATCGAGCGCTGGGGCTGGAATCAGAGGACCCACTGGTGCGCGCACAGGCCGAGAACGCCCTGGCTCAGGCCGAAAGCGCCCTTGCCCAAGCGGAAGTCAGTCTGGATAAGGCCCAGGAACGACTGGATGATTTTCAGCTTCAGTACGATGTGAGCCTGGGCGATGCCCGCGGAGCGGTTGCCGACGCCACAGCCGGCCACAACCGTGCCCAGAAATCCCTGTCCGACTTTGCCGATGAGCACAGCGAACGTTTCGCCCAGGCCCTGGAGGCGCGCGAACGAGGCAGGGTAGACTTGGACACCGCCGAGGAAGCCAGGGATGATTTTCTCCCCAATTACGATGAGGCTCTCACCAGGCTCCGAAACGACATCTCCACCACGGAGCAAGACCTTGACCAGGCTCGGAAGTCCTTACACGACTTCGATGACGATCATGCTGACCGGCTGAACAACGCTCGGAGGATGCTGGCTGAGGCTGAAACTGACTTGGACCAGGCGGAACAAGACTTCGAGGCTTTTCATTTGCGGGCTATTGAAGGGAGTTTCACGTCTCTCGGCGAAGGCCAAAACTTTGACGTGATACAGTTCGAGGCCTTGCAGAGCGCGGTCGCTTCTGCCCAGCAGGCAATCAAAAAGTGGAGAGACGAAGTCGTCGAGCTTGAAGCCGGCCCCAAGGAATTTGACCGCGACGCTGCTGTCAACCTGGTCAGCGTCCTGGAAGACCAGCTGGCGCGTCTGAACCGGGATCTCAGCGACGAAAGCGCCGGTCCCGACCAGAACCAGCTTGCCGTGCTGCAGGCCGCGGTGAACACGGCGCGGGAACGCCTGAGCCACGCCGACCGGGACCTGGCCGAAGTGGAGGAAGGCGTTGACCAACTGGAGCTCGCCCGTCTGCGGGCCATAGTGGAAAGCAGCCGTCTCGCTCTGGGCTCCGCGCAGAACCGGCTGGCCCGCCTGGAGGAAGGCCCCGACCAAACCGAGCTGGACGCGCTGACCCAGGCGGTGGCCACTGCCGGGCAAGGCGTCATTGCCGCCCGTGAATCTCGGGACGACCTGGCCGCCGGCCCGGATCCCGCGGTTGTGGCTTTGGCACACGCCAACCTGGACAACGCCGGGGTTGATCTTGATGAAATCCTGGAAGACCTGGAGCTGGTCCAACTGAGCGCTCCTTTCGATGGCATGGTTCGCTGGGTGACCATCTCGCCCAAAGACGTCATCACCGTGGACGCCCGGGTCATTGAGCTGGTGGATCCCGGCGCCGTCTCGGTACTTGGCCTGGTTGAAACCAACTACATTGAACAAATCAGTGTCGGCACGCCCGCGTCCGTTACCTTGGGCGCGGTGCCCGGCGTGACCTTGGAGGCTCAAGCGCTCGAACTGAGTGGAGAGCCCCGCACCGAGCGGGGCGTCATCAGCTATCCGGTGCTATTTCGCGTCACCGTGCCCGTCGACGTCGCAATTCCGCCCAACCCCGGCCTGGTTACCACCACCATCCTGGCTGGCGGCAGCGACCAAACCGGCAATGACGGCCGATCCGCACCCCGGGCCCCGGGGAAGCCAGGAGACAACTGAGGATATGTCGCTATTTGAGATCCGTCCTGGCCACAGCCGAAAACGACTGGACTCACGAAGCAATTGACGAAGGAGGTGACAGCCGGAGGAAAACTGGGCGTCCAGAAACGGGCGAATTCACAAATGCGCCGCTTGAAATGCGCAAAGCCCAGCTCAGTGGAAGATATCGGTGGCGGGCTAAGGCGGTGCGACGGTCGCTGCCGTTCCGGTTCGCTAATGCTAGTTCTGATGATGCGCCGCGTTTCTTCATTGCTTGGCCGAAGTCATAGTTTCATGGGCGGAAGAGTATGGTCAGATGCGCATTAGCGGCTGGCTCGCGATTTTCCGCTAACATTCTTTGAGGCGATGCGGGCACTTGGTTCACGTATAATTCCTTGAGCGAATCAAGATGGGCATCATTGGAGACCATGGGGGACAATGGCGGAGTTCCGTGAACGTCGATGGCAGACTTCCGTTCAAAGTCTGCCATTCCTAAACTAAGAACCCCTAACAGAAAGAGGTCCAGCGTCGAAAGCAGATGAGCGAACACCCCGATGGACAGAAAGGCTTCATGAATGTCGGCGCGGCGCTCGCAACGCACCCGGCGGAACTGGGGCAGCCACCCCAGAGCCTGCCCCGTACTTGATACGGGGGCCTTGCGGTCGTCAAGGCGCTTACGTCCCGGATTGCGGAACCGCCGGGGTTTGGGAACCGGGCAGCCGCCTACAAGTTTATTGAGGGTTCCTCGTAATCCTTTAGCTTGTTGTAGATTTGAAGCCGGTGATGGTAGGACTCCAAAACTATGATCCGGTCGTCTGCGTCAACGTTGACAGCCACTGGCCGCCGGAACCGCCATTCAGGCTCCAGATCTGTCCGCCGCCTGGCTTTGATGATATCCGGATTGGCATCGATGTAGGTCTGGGCCCATGGCGAAGGCTCTCGGGCATCACCGACCAGCGCCGTAATATATTGGCCGTCGGCGGCGTAGATCTGGACTCGGTGGTTCCCCCAGTCAGTTACGTATACATCTCCATCTGAGTCCACAGCTACGCCGGATGGCCCTTTGAGCGAACCCACCCCGGCGCCGGGGCCTTCGAACTTAACGAGCAACTCTCCAGTAGGGGCGAATTTTTGCACCCGGTTATTTCCCCAATCCGCGACGTAGATGTTGTCCTGACGGTCGATGCAGATGCCCCATGGCATCTCCAGGTCTCCGTCACCGCCACCTTGCTTCCCGAATTTGGACTGAAACTCACCGATCTGGCTGAAACTCTGCACCCGGTGATTCAAGCTGTCCACTACCCAAATGGTTCCCTGGGAGTCGAAAGCAATTCCCGACGGTCCGTTCAGCTGCCCGTCTCCGCTGCCGGAGCTGCCCCAGTGATATCGATAACTGCCCTCTTCACTGTAAATCGTTACCCGGTTGAGATACTCGTCCGACAGGAACACTCGGCCGTGACGGTCCAAATCAATTGACCGGGGCCAAACGAAGCCCCCGTCTCCCTCGCCGACAGAGCCGAACTGTCCTTGAAAATCGTGGTCAAAGTTGATCTTGGTGACACGCTGACCCAATTGCTCCACACCGCGGCTCAGCACATAAATTCGACCGTTCGATCCCAGGACGAAATCCTGGGGAGACCAAAATCCCCTGCCGTCCTGACTGTACATGCCGATGCAATAGCTGTAGTCATACACCCGGCCGGCGGCGACGGTGGTCAGCATATCCCCTCTCCCGCGAACTGTTTTGGGGTCCTGAAGCTACACGAAGGACATTTGCTCGAAGTGTCCACCGACGATAGGCACCGGGTCGAGTCCCAGCCACTTTTCCGCCAAAGTGGAGTAGAAGCCGCGGAAATCATAGTTGGGCTCCAGGTCTCCCTGAGTGAGATCCCCCGGTTTCAGCGAGGGATAGGTCCCGTACATTCCACCGTTCACCCGGTCGCCAATGGCGAACGCCACCCCAGCCGCTCCGTGGTCGGTACCAGTGCCATTATCGCGGACGCGGCGCCCGAACTCGCTGAACAGCATGATGACCACCTCTTCTGCGGCGTCGTGCTCACGCAGGTCGTCGAAAAAGTCGCGTATGGCAACGGAAATTTCCGTCCAAAGTTTTTCGTGTGGTCCCAACTGGTCATAGTGGGTGTCGAAGGGCCCGTGGGAGGTGTAAAAGACCTGGGTGCCCAGGCCGGCCAGATGCACCTGGGCCACGTCTCTGAAGCGCCTCGCGATGGCATTATTGGCGTACTCTACGTTTGAAGAGTAGGTTTCGGGAGCAACCCGGATGATGTCGGCTCCTCGCAACGCATCCAGCCCTGCCTGTCCCAGATATTCCATGGTCGGTCCGGTGCCGATGGTGGGAGAGTACATGCGGGCAAAGGTCTCCAGCAACTGGATCCGTTCTTGCTCGGAGGCGATTCCCGGATTGGATGAGAGTACACCGTATGAAGGAAGGTGGTTGACAGAAGTAACCGGAACCCCCTTCATGGCCAGCGCCCGAGGCAGGCCCTGGCCCAAGTTAACTCCCTTCAGCACGTTCTCGCCGTCAGGGTCCAAGTCCCGGACGACCTTGGCGAGCCAGCCGTCAATCCCGATGGAATCCGGCTCGCAGGTATGCCAGATGTCCATGGCACGAAAGTGCGAACGGGGTGAATTTTCAAATCCGATCCCGTGAATGATTGCCATGTTGCCTTGGTCGTAGATTTCTTTCAACGGCTCCATACCGCCCCGGAATGCCAGTTGGTCATTTATGGGCAGTAGTTGGTCTTCAGGGATATGGACTTTGGGCCGGTTATCCCAATACAGGGGATTGCTATAAGGAACGATGGTATTGAGATAGTCGTTGGCCCCAGTTAGCTCCAGCACGACTAGAACGGGGTCTTTATGTGTTGATGCCATTGTTATATCCTCCTACATCAGTTGTATGGGCTTGCCTAGGCAAACTGATATTCTCGCGAGGCGGCAATCAAGGTCAAGATCTTGCTCACGTTGCGCATTGTAGCCCTGAATTCTTCGTGGGTGCTCCAGGCTAGATCGCCGCATTTTTCGGCATGAGCAATCAATTCAGAGTGGGTCGCCCTACTGACTTCCAACGGTCCCATCGCATCGAGACAAGCTTCCACTATCGCCTGGGGGGAATAATCCCCATGCACGTGCACATTCACCAACACCCGTTTGACGATAGCCTGCACGCCGGGTAGTGAGATGTCTCCAAATATCCTCGCGGCAAAGTTCACCCGGCGCATCAAAACGCCGGGGTCGATCCATTCTGATCCCGTGTGCCAACCCTCCACGCTGGGAGGATTGAGCAGCGCCTGTCCCTGCCAACCGCACTCCAACGCCAGATTGTTCAATCCTGGCTTGAAGCCTTTATAGTTGCCCGCCATACGCACAGTGCCAACGATCAATTCAGCCGGGCTCTTCACCCGGGCGAAGCGGGCATTCTTGAAGAACTCTGAGTTGAACAACGCTCGTAAAATAGACCGGATGTCGCCATGGGATTCATTGTAGGCATCCGCCAGCAACTCGATGGCTTCAGGGTCAACCGGTGGTGTAATGTTCCAACTGGCGACATGGGGCTCGTCGGCGACGAAGAATCTGTAGAGGTGACGGGCCAGGAACCGGGCCGTAGCCGATTGATCCGCAATAATGTCCACGATGTCTTCGCCATTGAAGTTCCCGGTATGCCCCAGGAAGGTCTTATCCCGATCGTCGTGGTCCTCAGGTTTGTAGTCGAATAGCCAGTGGAAACGACCGTAAGGATTACGGGGAATCTTTGGGGCAATCGTCCATCCGGTAAAGGCCCTGGCTGCTTCCCTGATATCATCCTCTGAGTAGTTTCCGACTCCGAGGGAGAAAAGCTCCAACAGCTCCCGCCCCCAGTTTTCATTTATGGCGCCGTCACGATTTCCTTGGTTGTCCAACCAGAAGATCATGGCTGGCGACTTTGCAACCTCTACCAGGAGGTCGCGGTAAGTACCCAATCCGTGTTCACGGAAGATGGCAATCTGGCGAATCAGCTCCAGTGGGTTGTCCACCTTGGAGTTGCTGGTGGCGAACAACTGATGCCAGAAGAGGGCCATCTTCTCTTCCAGAGGACGTTGGGTGTTGATCATCCGGAACACCCAATTGGCCTGATTTATTGGCAGCGCCCCGGCCCCCTCATAACCCGGGAAGAACCGGTACAGCAGTTCGTCGTCTATGGCCGGCTGCCGCTCTGGATGCAGAAGCTCCTCGACCACGGCTTCGTAGCCTTTGGAGACCCGCTCCTCCAGTTCCTCACGGGTATCACCGAAGCCTGCCCGTCTCATTAAATGGGCCATCAATCGAATGTCTTCTTGGTGTGGCATTGCCACCTCTCCGTTTATCCAGCCCGGAACACCAAGCCAGGCGCCGATACGGTGCATATTAGGATTGGCCACGTCGAATGTCAACAAAAAGCCGAAACCGGCAACTGTTCAGAGTTGATGAGGCGAATTTGCCGGGTCCACGGTCCACTGAAAAACACTGGCGCCCAAGCTCGAATCCACCGAAGGGGAACGTCGACGGTAGTCGGACGAGGGATGAAGGGTCAGGGAACGGGCTGGCGAGGACCTGATGCCGATGAAATGGACGATGCGGGATGTGGACGCCACGCCAGTGGGATGTTGACGGCCCGTGGCAGCGGCGTTGGGAGCGATCATCAGCGCAGATCGCTGGCGGAGGCGCCCAGGCTGGGCGCTGATCGGCCAGGCGTGTGGCGGCGTGGTGGACAGGTCAAACGCCGAGGACGGCGTCCGTAAGGGAGGGGCAGGGTGAGACGGAGTGCTTTGCGGGTGACGTGTCCGGGCAGGGAGAAGAAGCGTCGTCGGAGGGTCTTGGTGGTCATTACCTGCTCACCCAGACCGATGTACGCTGTCCAGCGGGCCAGGTATGTGCCATGGCCTGCACGGTCGCCAGGCGCCGTTGGCGGCGAAGCGGCAAGGCTGCGAGCTCGACGTTCCCCGGGCATCTTGGAGAATCCCGGTGTGGGCAGGTTCACGTAACGGCCGTTGCGCGCACTCGTAAAAAGAAAAGCCGGACGCCGAGCGGAGGTCCGACCTTTTTCGTGGCACCGACGCGCCGATTCCTCACCTCTCCTTGATCAACGGCTCCAGCTTGTCTAGGAAGAGTTTCACGTCGTCTAGGCCCTCGTCGACTTCGTCGCCTTCCAGCCAGTCCTCGTGGAAGTTGATGTGGACTGATTGGCCAAGCGGAAGAGCCGCCGGAGTTCCCGGTCGCCGGTTTCCCGCCGGAGTATTCGCATGGTGAAAACCGAGTTCCATACCCGAGGTCGTATAAGCTGGGCTTTGCGCATTTCAAGCGGCGCAAGCGAGGGAGTCTGCAAGTCGGTGGCACAGGTCGACGGGGAGTTCCTACATGTCGGTGTTGTCGGCGGACCGGGGAAAACCTTCGGACGCCAGCCATAGGTGGCGTCGCACCAGGGCGATGGCATCCACGAAAGTCGGCGACGGTTTGTCATACCAGGCGGCGGTGCGCTGGGTGATGGGATGATGTTCCTGCAAGGCGTGGGCGGCCAGGGCAGTCCAGGAGAAAAGGCCCAGCAGGATGGGCGTGGTGCGAGCGATGGCCAGGTCGGACCATTGGCGCTGGGTTCCATACCCAGGTGGGTGCAGACTTCCCAGGTGAGTGCGGACTTCCTGGAAGAGCCTGCCCCGTACTTGATACGGGGTGACCTCCAATTGCCAACGCAGGACAAACCACTGGAGGATCTGGGTCGGGTCCGCCGTTGGATCGGTGCAGAGCAGGGCTTGGGGATCGAAGGTGCCCTGGGGATCGCGGATCAGCACCCAGCGAATGGTCACGGATGGCTTGCCCGAGCGATACCGGACGGCGGTCTGGGAGGTGAGTTCCACGATGCGAGTGGCGCCGTCGTACCAGGACACCGCGGCGACGGTCCAGGCCGCTTGATCCTGTTCAAGGATGGCTTTCAGGGATGGTCGCCGCTGGCCTTTCAGCGACGGTCAACCGTTTTGGCCCGGCTGGCGGGGGGGCGCTGGCGCATGCAGAGCGGCGTCCACGCGCAATCTGGCGATGCGGGTGACCGGTTCACGGAGAGACTGGCAGCAGTGGAGCAGGTCGAGCACGGTGCAGCCGTTGTCCCCCCACCAGCGCCAGAGGGCGGTGCGGGAGCCAGCGGCGCAACAGCATGATCATCTGGCGGGCCCAGTCGGTGATCTTCTTGTGCCGGCGTCCCTGCTGCAGGTAGTAGCGCGACGGAGGCGCCAGCACGGTGAGCGCCGGCAATGCCCAGTACCGATCGGCCCAGGGCGCCGGTCCCAACCACATCAGGGAGATCCTGCGCAGACCGCTGGCCTTGACCAGCTCGCGGCGACTGGAGCGCACCGCGTCCCGGTAGATGCCGCGAGCCCTGATCTTGGCGCTCCGACGCCGTTCCAGGGTTTCGTCGATGCCGAAGATCAACGGACCGTCGCCGCGATCCAAGTACTGAAGCAGGAGCATCAGCAGGATGCGCGCCGCCTCCCGGGGCGACCACACCGCCCGATTGAGCACCTCGTGGTAGCGGGCAAAATTGCCAGCATCGCTGCGCCCCATGACGCGCAGCGTGGCGGCCACGGTACGCTGGCCCGTGGTCAAGATCGCACCCACCATCAGGAGTTGCGCCTTCCGCCAGGTTGGGTTGGTGAACAGCGTTGCGAAGGGGACGAGTACGGCTACAATGACATCGGGCAGGGTGAGCATGGCTGGGCCTTCCGTGAGAAGTCGGATCAGCCTAGATTACCCTGCCTTTATACTTTTCTAAAAATGCGCAAAGTCCAGCTGCGGGATGGAGTACACCACACGTGTACCGATTCGTGTACCACCATTTCGCGGACGGGGGCGGATTGTGCCGGACTTTGCGGGACACAAAAATGGCGTTTCCTACTCATATCAAGTAGGAAACGCCATTTTTGGAGGGTTGGGTGAGAATGAAAGTGGTGGGCCGGACTGGACAAAATCAAGAACCGAGGCCGATTCCGACGTAACCCCGTCCTGCGGCATGGGGATAGTATACGTCAGAACCGCCTCGTCCTCCACGATCTCGATGCCCTGCACGAAGTTGCGGATCAGGGCCTTCCGCTCCGGGAACGTCCCCTCCTGGAAGAGTGCGCGGAAGTCCTCCACGTACCCCTTGATCTCCTTCGAGGTGGGCAACTCCGCCCTCCGCTGCTCCAACTGGAACTCGGCCTCCTCCCGCGCCGCCACCAACTGGTCCTGGCGGCTCTTCAGGGACAGGATGCGGGGCGACAGGACCTCGATGGGCAACTGCTGGGTCTCCAACGCCTGGTAGAGGTTCTCCAACCGGGTCTCCACGTCGGACAGCTCGCTGTTGATGGCGGTCAGCCTGCCGTTGACCTCGCCGGCCAAAGCATCAATCTCCTCGGCCACCAACGTCACCAGTTCGGTGATGGTCTCCTCGGTGAGAATCCGCTCCCTGACCTTCTCGATCACCAGGTCCTCCAGCCTGGCGGAGTTCAGATAGCGGCCTGTGCAACTTCCCTTCCCTTCTCGCAGCAGGCTGGCGCAGACGTAGTAGGCGAACTGGCCGCTTTTGGCGCCTTGGGCGGAGTTGTCAATTTACAGGGTCTTTAGGCCAGTGATTTACACGGACATTAGGCCACCCTGGGGCGTGGTCAATGAATGAATATCAGGTTATGGACGGCGGGTCAATCACCTCCTTTGCCCAGGATCTTGGCCACCTTGCCCAGCAGGGTGCGGTGGGGCGACAGGCGCTCCCGGTAGCTCTGGCCCTCGATGACGATCTGGTAGCTGGTGTTGGCCAGGCGGTCCAGGGCGCTGTTGCCGAGGATGGGGTCGTTGAAGAGGCTGAGCCATTCCTCCACGGCCCGGTTGCTGGTGACGACGAAGCTGGAGGCCCGGTGCTTGTCGATGATCAGCTGGTAGAGGTCGGCGGACTGCTGGGCGGAGAAGCGGTGCAGGCCCAGGTCGTCCAGTATGAGCAGGTCCGGGGTGAGGAAGGAGCGGAAGGTCTTGTCGGTGGAGTTATCGGCCCGGGCCTGGTTCATGGCCTTGAAGAAGTCGTCGGCGTGGACGAAGCGGACGGAGTGTCCGGCGCGGACGGCGGCGTGGCCCAGGGCCTGGGCCAGGAAGCTCTTGCCGACGCCGGCGGGACCCACCAGGAGGACGTGTTCGCGCTTGTCCAGGAATTCCAGGGAGAAGGCGGCGTCCAGCAATCGTCGGTCCAGGGTGATGTCGGCAGTCCAGTCGAAGTCCTCCAGGCGGCAGATTTCCTGGAAGCCGGCCCGGTGCAGGCGGGTCTCTGTGCGGCGGTGGTCGCGGCGGTTCACCTCATCGGAGAGGATGATCTCCAGGAAGGAGGCGTAGTCCAGTTGCTCCCTTCTGGCCAGGGCGATGCGTTCGGGCAGGGTGGCGGCCATGGCCCCCAGCTTGAGGGACTTGAGCAGGGGCGTGAGGTCAGTGGTCTTGGACATGGGTGATCACCTCCGGTGGGTGGATTGGAGCATGAGCGGAATGGGCGAATACGGAGCCGGCCCGGGCGAAGCGTCCGGCGGGTGGGGCAGGGGCAGTTGGGGCGAGGTCTCCTCGTCCAGGGCCTGCACCAGGATGCGCTCCAGGCGGCGGACGTCGATGAGGTCCACGTCCAAGGCCCTCCGGCAGGCGGCGTCCAGGCGCGGGCCGGTGTAGCGCTCGGCCAGGCGCAGCAGCTTGTGCCCCTGGCGGAGCTTGGCCCAGGGCAGGGGGTCGGCCAGGAGGCGCTGGGCGAATTCACCCACCGCCGGCCCCAGCCGGGCCGCCTCCCGCTTGAGCTGGTCCGGCGCCCGGGTGGTGTAGGGGCCGATGCGGGCGGGATAGTCCTTTGGATCGGTGGCCCGTCCGCCCTTGGGCTGGCGCAGGTGGACCTTGATCAGGCGGCCCTTGTAATAGACGTGCACCAGCTTGCTGTCGGCCCGGACCTCGACCTTCTGCCCCGGCGGGCAGAGGTCCGAGGGCACCGAGTAGAGGGCCTGCTGGCACTGGACGTGGTGGTCGGGATGCACCTTGAGGGTGCGCCAGTGGGCGATCTCGTAGGGTTCGCCGTCCCAGGGGAGCAGGGTGTGGCGCTCCTCCTCCTGGAAGACCACCAGCGGCTGGCGGCGGGTGGTGCCGTGGACGCGGGTGCCCGCCACCTCCCGGCACCACCTGGGGGCCTCGGCCCTGACGTGGGCCAGGCTGTCGAAGCTGGCGCCCTTGAAGAAGCGCTCCCTGGCGTAGGGCACGTTCCGCTCCACCTTGGGCTTGTCCTTGGGGTGGCGCACCCGGGCCGGGTCGGCGAAGAAGCCCCGGCGCTGGGCGTACTCCAGGAAGCTCCTAGTCAGCACAGGATTCAGCGAGTCCGGTCCCACCACTGCGGCGGGGAAGTTGTCGATGACCAGGTAGCGGGGCACGCCGCCGAAGAAGGCCCAGGCCGCCTCCAGTCCGGCGATGACTTCGGGCAGCGTCTGCTGGTGCATGGGCCAGAGGAAGCAGTGGCGGGAATGGCACAGCACGATGATCATGGCCCAGACCAGCTTGCGCTTTCCCGTAGCCGGGTCCGGCACCAGGCCCAGGCGCCCGAAGTCCACCTCGGCCACCTCCCCCGGCGGGGTGTCCTCCATGCGCACCGTGGTACTGCCCAGCCTGGTCCAGTTGCGCCTGATGATGAATCGCCGCAGGGACTGGTAGGACACCCGGCAGCCGCGAGCCGCCAGCAACTCGTGAATGCGGGTCAGCTGCAACCGGTCGCCGGTGAGCCACTGGTAGACCTGGTCTCCCCACGGCTCCAGCAGATCGTCCGTGGGCGTAACCACCCGGCGCGGGCCCACTTGCCCAATGGCCGCCAGACGGCTCAACTGCTCCTCGCTGGGAACCGGCCCGTCCCGGGCGACGCCCTCCGTCTCCGCCCTCGCCAGGTACTTGGCCACCGTGTCCCGCGACAGCCCGGTGCTCTCCGCGATCTGCCGGCGGCTCTGTCCCGCCTGCCAGCGGCGGATCAATTCTCCTATTTCCATTCGGGGAACCTCCCGGTACGCCATCGCTGCACCTCCATTCGAAGTGCAGAAATGGTCGTTGGTGTGGCTCCCAGGGTGGCCTAAAGACCCTGTAAATCTGCCGGCCTAAAGACTCTGTAAATTTCTCCGTTTACTGGCCTAATGTTCCTGGTCATTGACAGAGTAGGACTTGCCGCACACCCCGCAGCGCAGGAGACCGCTCAAAAGGTACTGGCTCCCGACACGGCCGGGCCGCTGCACCGTGGGCGCCCGCTCGTGCAACCCCTGCTGCACCGCGTCAAACATCTTCCTGGAAACCAAGGCGGGCCAGGCGTTCTCCACCCTCACCGGCTCTCCCGCCTTCTCGTCCTTGCTCTTGACGCCCCAAACCGCCGTCCCGGTGTAGGCTTCGTTGGTCAGCAGGTAGTGGATGACGTTCTTCTGCCAGCGCTTGCCCTTGTTGGTGATGCCCCGCTCGTTCAGCTCCTTGCAGATTTCCGCCAGCCCGTTGCCCCTACGGGAACTCTCGAATATCTCCCTAACGATGGGCGCGGTCACGGGATCGACCTCCAGCGTGGGGCGGTCCTTCACCCCGTCGCTGACCTTGACCCGGGTGTAGCCGAAGGGGGCCTTGGAACCCAGGAAGAATCCACGGGACGCGGCCTCCCGCATTCCCCGCGTCACTTCTTGCCCTAGGATATCCGTTATCCAATCAACACCAAATACTTAGGTACTCTTGGATGACGAAGCTAATTTAGCCCCTATGCACCGAATAAGTGAAAGCGGGGCAAATTAACAGAATGGGAAAGAGTCCCTGGCTTCGGAAATAACGACTTTTGACAACGACCACCACCCTGAAACGAGTCGCACCCCACGGATGTCACCACCTGACCACTCCCACCGCGACTGGGTTGTCTTCGGTAACCACCTGGCAATTGCGACCCTCGTGGTGGGACGCTCTTAACGGTCCCGACAGCCGAGGCCAATCCCACCATTTCGGATAGTACGGCTTGGCCACGTTCATGGGCACCCACAATTTTAACTGCGTCGTAGGGGCACAGCAGACTCCCTGGATGCGGCGTACCAGGATAGCGGCAATCCCATCTCGGTGGCGGACATAGATTGCTGCGGGAACGAGGTCGGTGCTTCGCTGCATCCCCTTGTCAATTGCCAAATGGGTACGCGGAGCGTGCCGATGCGCTGCCGCCTAGTCGTCATCCACTATGGTCATGATTCCCTCTCCGTCGCCCATGGTGGCTCCGTCCAGCGAATACTCATCCAGAATCACGGTGAAGTACTCATCCGGCTCATCTTTAGTGTCTTGTTCCAAGCATATCTCAAATGTTTTGCTGGTCTCTCCCGGAGCGAATACCGCAAGGTCGGTCGCGGACTTGTAATCAAGGCTGGTAGCCCGTTGGTCCGCACTGGCCAGGGGCAGGGTCAACCACCGTACCGTAACCTCTCTGCCCGATGCTGTGGAGAGGGTCACCTGAAATTCCAGCAGCCCGCCCTCCGTTTCCGACCCATCCCCAACGGACACGGTTGGCGAAGCGTCGTCGTCCGCTACGTTGACCGTGGCTGCACCGTGGGAATCGGACAGAGTGTAACCGTCGCCGGCTTTCAGCGTAGCCGTTATCGACCCTTCCAAATCGTCCAGCGTGTCGTCGGTTGTGGCAATGGTGAGGGTCACGCTGCTGCCGGGGGAGACAACGACCGTCTTTGGCCCAGTGAATGCGTCATAGTCACCGATGGATTCAATGGTTACGTTTACCGAAAGGTCACCTGATGGCGCATCCGGATGCGCCTCACTGGCGCTGATGGTGAATACGGCGTCTTCGCCCTCCGTTATATCTTGGCCAGCAGTAATGCTCACCTCCGGCTTTGGCGGGTCGTCATTGTCCAACACGGCAACCGTGGCCGCACCTTGGGTCGAGGACACCGTGTAGTCGCTGCCAGAGTTCACCGTGGCCGTGACCGACCCGTCGGTTTCGTCAGCGTCGTCGTCGGTGGTGCCCACGGTGAGGGTGGCGCTGCCCGTGGTGGGGACGGTCACCGTCCGCTGGCCGGTAGTCGCTCCGTAGTCGCCGCTGGCGGACACCGTGACGCTCACGTCCAGGTTGGACGCCGGGGCCGGGCTGGCGGTGACCGTGAAGGTGGCGTCGACGCCCTCGGTAATCCCGTTGCCAGCGGTGACGCTCACCTCCGGCACGTCATTGTCGGCCACGTTGACCGTGGCCGCCCCTTGGTTCGAGGACACCGTGTAGTCGCTGTCCACGTTCACCGTAGCCGTGACCGACCCGTCGGTTTCGTCAACGTCGTCGTCGGTGGTGCCCACGGTGAAGGTGGCGCTGCCCGTGGTGGGGACGGTCACCGTCCGCTGGCCGGTGGTCGCTCCGTAGTCGCCGCTGGCGGACACCGTGACGCTCACGTCCAGGTTGGACGCCGGGGCCGGGCTGGCGGTGACCGTGAAGGTGGCGTCGACGCCCTCGGTCACGCCGCTGCCGCCGGTGACGCTGACCACTGGCTTGGCGGGGCCGTCGTTGTCAAATACGCTGACCGTGGCCGCGCCCTGGGTCACCGACACCGTGTAGTCGTTGCCCACGTTTACCGTGGCCGTGACCGACCCGTCGGTTTCGTCAGCGTCGTCGTCGGTGGTGCCGACGGTGAAGCTTACGCTGCCCGTGGTGGGAACCGTCACCGTGCGCTTGCCGGTGGTCGCTCCGTAGTCGCCGCTGGCGGACACCGTGACGCTCACCGCCAGGTTGGCGGCCGGCGCCGGGCTGGCCGTCACCGTGAAGGTGGCGTCACCGCCCTCGGTAATCCCGCTGCTGCCGGTGACGCTCACCACCGGCGTAGGCGAGCCGTCGTTATCGGCCACGCCGACCGTGGCCGCGCCCTGGGACGAGGACACCTTGTAGTCGCTGCCAGAGTTCACCGTGGCCGTCACCGACCCGTCGGCCTCATCCGCGTCGTCGTCCGTGGTTTCCACCTCCAGCATGACGCTGCCCGTGGTGGGAACGGTGACCGTCCTTGAACCGGCGGTGGCCCCGTAGTCGCCACTGGCCCCGACCATTACGCTCACCGGCAGGTTGCCCGTTGGCTTGGGGTTGGCACTGATAGTGAACTGGGCCATGCCGCCTTCGACGATGTCGCCGTCGGCCGAGATGCTGACTACCGGCTTGGGGGGATCGTTATCTATCACGCTGACCGTAGCTGACCCCATGGAACCGGACACCTCGTAAGGATCAGGGTAAGGATTGTACTCATCGTGTGGATAGATCTTCACCATCAGCACCTCGTCGGTCTCGTGCTCATCATCGTCTTCTACGTACACGGTGTTTGTCATAACGGTAGCGCCCCAGATGAATTGCTCGGCCGCTACTCCTATACGTTCTTCCTGGCCGTCATGCCTCCTGTAGATACCCATGTATACCAAGATTTCGGTATCCTCGGTCATGGGACTGGCATTCAGGGTGTAGGTAAAGCTTCCTCCTTCGTTGACCTGATCAGGGCTTGCAACTATGCTCACCACCGGCACAACTTTAATCGGCTCCCTCTCGTCGTTATCCATGATCTCCATGGTGTGTTTCGACTTGTCAGAGGCAATCGACACACCGGGCGCTCCCGGGTTTGGATTCATGATGGAGAACACCAGGGTCTCCGTGGACTCGGCAACCTTGTCGTCTATGGTGTCTATGGTAATGGAATAGCGCTCCATCCCGGCCGGGATGGTCAGGGAGTGCATCGCCACGTAGTCTTCGCCGGCAACGACGGTGCCGCCCACTACGCAATCCACAGTCACGTCATCCTGGTGAGCTTTGCTCAGGAAAAATGAGACAGTCCCCTGATTTCCCTCCTCAACCTGCTCGGACAAGGGGTAGCCCTCGTGACTGCGGATACTGATTTGGGTATGGTCATCGTCCGTTATCGTCACCGTCGTGGGCTCTCCAACGGCAACCACCCCGGGTTGCGCAACCAGGGAAATGGAGAAGGTTTCTACCGGTTCCACCACGTCGTTGTCCACCACGTTAATCGGGAGCCTCCTGGTGGTTGTTCCGGCTGGGAAGTAAATGGACTCCGATAGCGTTACGTCCTTGCCAGGGCCTACTTCCACGATATCGGAGTCGAACTCGTACTCAAGGAACAGGTCCGACGCGAGGGCGTTGTCCAAGATGACGTTGATATCGACTACATCATCGTCTTCATTGAAGGTGTAGGACGACTTCTCGAAACGGACCGTCGCCTGCGGCGGGACCGTTGAGTCGTCGTCCGACACCGGTACCGTGGCTGACTTTTGCGACGCGGACACTGTGTAGATAATGCCCTCCTCCAAAGTCCCGGTTACCCACCCGTCGGCCTCGTCCACTGCGTCATCGGTGGTGGGCACAGTAAAGGTCGCCTTGCCGCTGGCGGGTATCCTCACCGTCCGTGCGCCCGTTGCTACTCCGAGGTCGCCCCCGGCCGTTATGCTTACCTTTACCGGGAACTCCGCGCCGGGAACCGGGTTCGCCACCAAGGTGAACTCCGCATTATCGCCCTCGGTAATCCCGCTGCCCGGGGTGATGCTCACTTCCGGCACAACATCAAGGGGCTCCCAACCGTCGTTGTCCATGATCCTTATGGTGTGTTTCGACTTGTCAGAGGCAATCGATACCCCGGGCATTCCTGGGTTCGGATTCATGATGGAGAACACCAGGGTCTCCGTAGGCTCGGCAACCTTGTCGTCTATGGTGTCTATGGTAATGGAATAGCGCTCCATCCCGGCCGGGATGGTCAGGGAGTGCGTCGCCACGTAGTCTTCGCCGGCAACGACGGTGCCGCCTACTACGCTATCCACGGTCACGTCATCCTGGTGAGCTTTACTCAGGAAAAATGAGATAGTCCCCTGATTTCCCTCCTCAACCTGCTCGGACAAGGGGTAGCCCTCGTGGCTGGCGATGCTGATTTGGGTATGGTCATCGTCCGTTATCGTCACCGTCGTGGGCCCGCCGACGTTAACCACCCCGGGTTGCGCAACCAGGGAAATGGAGAAGGTTTCTACCGGTTCCACCACGTCGTTGTCCACCACGTTAATCGGGAGCCTCCTGGTAGTTGTTCCGGCTGGGAAGTAAATGGACTCCGATAGCGTTACGTCCTTGCCAGGGCCTACTTCCACGGTAGCGGAGTGGAACCGGTACCGAAGGAACAGGTCCGACGCGAGGGCGTTGTCCAAGATGACGTTGATATCGACTACATCATCATCTTCATTGAAGGTGTAGGACGACTTCTCGAAACGCGCCGTCGCCTGCGCCGGGACCGCCGGGTCGTTGTCCGCAATCGTGAGCGTCCGCTCAGAGGGCGGCTGGAGGTTGGCGGTTGAAACCAGCGAGGCGGTAACTGAGATTTTCTTGTCCGCGTTGTCAACAGCATCGTCAATGGCGGTGATAGTCACTATGCCCTTGCTCCTCGTTTTGCCTGCTTGGATAAGGAGCTCCCGATTGGCGCTGAGGGTAAAGTCCTGGGTGGTGGTCGGCGCAATCCCCTGAGCGTTCACCGTCAGGGTTACATCGTGGGGTTGAGCATGCCTCAATTCGGCAACAACGTAGCTGGCGCCCGCGGCGCCGCCATTCTCGGGGATCACTTCGGGAATCAGATTGAGCGTAACCTGCTTGCTGGCATCAACGTCGTCGTCAATTATGGTTCCAGTGGCGATCAGGTCCGCGGCCGTGGTAGAGAGGTTAGCGTTGGTGGCTCCGGTCAGGGTCACGATCACCGTCTCGTCGTCCTCGTCCACCGTGTCGCCCTTCACTGGCACCACGATGTTGGCCGTCCTCGACCCCGCCGGGACGCTCACGCTCAGCGGGTCCGGCTCCGTGTAGTCGCTGCCCGAGGTCGCCGTCCCGCCCAGGGAGTAGGTCACCGTCACCGTCTTGCCCGAGGCCGCCGTCAGGCTCACCGGGAAGGACATGTTGGTGGTGACCGCCGGGTCGTCCCCCTCGTCCACCGCCGCCGAAGGCGCCCCCACCGACACCGCGGGGATGCCGTCGTCGTCGGTGATGGTCCCCACCCCCTCGCCGTCGGCCAGGGTGGCGTTGGCGGGGTCCGACAGCTGCACCAGGAAGGTCTCGTCGTGCTCGTCCAGGGTGTCCTGGGTGGTCTGCACCTCCAGGGTGGTGCTCCGGGTTCCCGCCGCGATGGTCACCGTCACCGCGTCGCTCACCGCCGTGTAGTCCGCGGCCCCGGCCGGGTGGTCCCCGGCGGCGTCGGCCGCCGTCTTCCACTTGAAGGTGACCGCATTGCCGCTGGCCGCCGAGAGGCTGACGGTGAAGACCGCCTTGCTCCCTTCGACGGCGCTGGCGTCGGCTATGGACAGCGCGGGCGCGTCGTCGTCGGTGATGGTTCCGGTGGCGGTGAGGTCCGGTGCCGTGGTAGAGAGGGTAGCGTTGGTCGCTCCGGTCAGAGTTACGGTGATGGTCTCGTCCGTTTCTTTTACTGTGTCGCCCTTGATTGGGATGAGGATGTTCGCCGTCCCCTGTCCGGCGGGAACAGTCAGGCTCAGTGGGTTGGGTTTGGTGTAGTCGGTCCCTGCCGTCGCGCTGCCGCCCAGGGTGTAAGTTGCGCTGACGTCCCGGCCGCTCACCGCCGACAGGCTCACCGGGAAGGACATGTCGGTGGCGGCGTCAGGGTCGTCTCCCTCGGTTACCGCCACCGCGTTGGCTATGCTGATTGATGGTTCGGGATCGTCGTCGGTGATGGTAAACGTCAACTCAGGGATAGCTACTCCGGTCAGCTCAGCTGTCAGGGTCAGCGTCTCGTCCGCTTCATCCAGCGCATCATCAATGGGATCCAACGTGAAGCTTCCCTGAACGGACGTGGCGCCGGCAAGGAGGGTCAGTGTGAACTCCTTCACAGCTGTATAGTCCACGCCCGACTTGGCCAGGTCACCGTCTTTCCCTACGTTCACGGTTACCGTTTGGTCCGCGTTGAAGGCGGCTCCATCCAAATTGACGGTGAAGGTCATGGTCGGCGCAGTGACAACGTTTTCCACTACTCTGGGCACTGAATCCGGCGCGGGAGTGATTGTGGCTTTCTTTGTCCCGTCGTCGTCGCTGATGGTCCCCTGGCCCTCGCCGTCAGCGATGGTGGCGTTGGTGGCGTCCGACAGCTTCACCAGGAAGGTCTCGTCGGCCTCGTCCCGGGTGTCCTGGGTGGTCTGCACCTCCAGCTTGACCGTGGTGGCCCCCGCCGCGATGGTCGCGTCGGTGGCCGGCACCGCGGTGTAGTCCGTGGCCCCGGCCGCGTCGGCCCCGGCGGCGGCGTCCGTCTTCCACTTGAAGGTGACCGCCTTGCCCGAGGCCGCCGACAGGGTCACCGTGAACTCCGCCGTGCCCCCCTCGGCCACGCTCACGTCGTCCACCGACAGGGTCGGCACCGCGTCGTTGTCGCTGATGGTCCCGGTGGCCTCGGCGTCGGCCAGGGTGGCGTTGGTGGGCGAGGACAGCTCCACCAGGAAGGTCTCGTCCTCCTCGTCCCGGGTGTCCTGGGTGGTCTGCACCTCCAGCTCGGCCGTGGTGGCCCCGGCCGCGATGGTCGCCGTGGTGGCGGTCACCGCCGTGTAGTCCGAAGCCCCCGCCGGGTGGGTCCCGTCGGCGTCCGCCGCCGTCCTCCAGGAGAAGGTGACCGCCCGCCCCGAGGCGGCGGAGAGGGTGACGGTGAACTCCGCCGTGCCGCCCTCGGTCACGCTCACGTCGGCCACCGACAGGGTCGGCGCGTCGTCGTCGTCGGTGATGGTTCCGGTGGCGGTCAGGTCCGCCGCGTCCTCGTCCAGCGCCGCGTTGGTGGCCCCGGTCAGGGTCACGATCACCGTCTCGTCGGCCTCGTCCAGGGTGTCCCCCCTGACCGGGATGACGATGTTGGCCGTGGTGGAACCGGCCGGCACGCTCACGCTCAGGGGGTCCGGCTCCGTGTAGTCGCCCGGCGCGTCGGCCGTGCCGGTCAGGGAGTAGGTCACCACGACCGCCTTGCCCGAGGCCGCCGTCAGGCTCACCGGGAAGCTCATGTTCGTGGTCGCCATGGGGTCGTTCCCCTCGGCCACCGCCGCCGCCGGCGCGCCCACCGAGGCCACCGCCGTGGCCGGGTCGTCGTCGGTGATGGTCCCCACGCCCTTGTCGTCGGCCAGGGTCGCGTTGGTCGGCGTCGACAGCTCCACCATGAAGGTCTCGTCGTGCTCGTCCAGGGTGTCCTCGGTGGTCTGCACCTCCAGCGTCGCCGTGGTGGCCCCGGCCGCGATGGTCGCCGTGGTGGCGGTCACCGCCGTGTAGTCCGAGGCCCCCGCCGGGTGGGCGTCCGCGGTCTCGTCGGCCGCCGTCTTCCAGGAGAAGGTAACGTCCCGCCCCGAGGCCGCCGACAGGGTCACCGTGAACTCCGCCGTGCCCCCCTCGGCCACCGACGCGTCACCCACCGACAGGGTCGGCGTCCCGTCGTCGTCGCTGATGGTCCCCTGGCCCTCGCCGTCGGCGATGGTGGCGTTGGTGGCGTCCGACAGCTTCACCAGGAAGGTCTCGTCGGCCTCGTCCCGGGTGTCCTGGGTGGTCTGCACCTCCAGCTTGACCGTGGTGGCCCCCGCCGCGATGGTCGCGTCGGTGGCCGGCACCGCGGTGTAGTCCGTGGCCCCGGCCGCGTCGGCCCCGGCGGCGGCGTCCGTCTTCCACTTGAAGGTGACCGCCTTGCCCGAGGCCGCCGACAGGGTCACCGTGAACTCCGCCGTGCCCCCCTCGGCCACGCTCACGTCGTCCACCGACAGGGTCGGCACCGCGTCGTTGTCGCTGATGGTCCCGGTGGCCTCGGCGTCGGCCAGGGTGGCGTTGGTGGGCGAGGACAGCTCCACCAGGAAGGTCTCGTCCTCCTCGTCCCGGGTGTCCTGGGTGGTCTGCACCTCCAGCTCGGCCGTGGTGGCCCCGGCCGCGATGGTCGCCGTGGTGGCGGTCACCGCCGTGTAGTCCGAAGCCCCCGCCGGGTGGGTCCCGTCGGCGTCCGCCGCCGTCCTCCAGGAGAAGGTGACCGCCCGCCCCGAGGCGGCGGAGAGGGTGACGGTGAACTCCGCCGTGCCGCCCTCGGTCACGCTCACGTCGGCCACCGACAGGGTCGGCGCGTCGTCGTCGTCGGTGATGGTTCCGGTGGCGGTCAGGTCCGCCGCGTCCTCGTCCAGCGCCGCGTTGGTGGCCCCGGTCAGGGTCACGATCACCGTCTCGTCGGCCTCGTCCAGGGTGTCCCCCCTGACCGGGATGACGATGTTGGCCGTGGTGGAACCGGCCGGCACGCTCACGCTCAGGGGGTCCGGCTCCGTGTAGTCGCCCGGCGCGTCGGCCGTGCCGGTCAGGGAGTAGGTCACCACGACCGCCTTGCCCGAGGCCGCCGTCAGGCTCACCGGGAAGCTCATGTTCGTGGTCGCCATGGGGTCGTTCCCCTCGGCCACCGCCGCCGCCGGCGCGCCCACCGAGGCCACCGCCGTGGCCGGGTCGTCGTCGGTGATGGTCCCCACGCCCTTGTCGTCGGCCAGGGTCGCGTTGGTCGGCGTCGACAGCTCCACCATGAAGGTCTCGTCGTGCTCGTCCAGGGTGTCCTCGGTGGTCTGCACCTCCAGCGTCGCCGTGGTGGCCCCGGCCGCGATGGTCGCCGTGGTGGCGGTCACCGCCGTGTAGTCCGAGGCCCCCGCCGGGTGGGCGTCCGCGGTCTCGTCGGCCGCCGTCTTCCAGGAGAAGGTAACGTCCCGCCCCGAGGCCGCCGACAGGGTCACCGTGAACTCCGCCGTGCCCCCCTCGGCCACCGACGCGTCACCCACCGACAGGGTCGGCGTCCCGTCGTCGTCGCTGATGGTCCCCTGGCCCTCGCCGTCGGCGATGGTGGCGTTGGTGGCGTCCGACAGCTTCACCAGGAAGGTCTCGTCGGCCTCGTCCCGGGTGTCCTGGGTGGTCTGCACCTCCAGCTTGACCGTGGTGGCCCCCGCCGCGATGGTCGCGTCGGTGGCCGGCACCGCGGTGTAGTCCGTGGCCCCGGCCGCGTCGGCCCCGGCGGCGGCGTCCGTCTTCCACTTGAAGGTGACCGCCTTGCCCGAGGCCGCCGACAGGGTCACCGTGAACTCCGCCGTGCCCCCCTCGGCCACGCTCACGTCGTCCACCGACAGGGTCGGCACCGCGTCGTTGTCGCTGATGGTCCCGGTGGCCTCGGCGTCGGCCAGGGTGGCGTTGGTGGGCGAGGACAGCTCCACCAGGAAGGTCTCGTCCTCCTCGTCCCGGGTGTCCTGGGTGGTCTGCACCTCCAGCTCGGCCGTGGTGGCCCCGGCCGCGATGGTCGCCGTGGTGGCGGTCACCGCCGTGTAGTCCGAAGCCCCCGCCGGGTGGGTCCCGTCGGCGTCCGCCGCCGTCCTCCAGGAGAAGGTGACCGCCCGCCCCGAGGCGGCGGAGAGGGTGACGGTGAACTCCGCCGTGCCGCCCTCGGTCACGCTCACGTCGGCCACCGACAGGGTCGGCGCGTCGTCGTCGTCGGTGATGGTTCCGGTGGCGGTCAGGTCCGCCGCGTCCTCGTCCAGCGCCGCGTTGGTGGCCCCGGTCAGGGTCACGATCACCGTCTCGTCGGCCTCGTCCAGGGTGTCCCCCCTGACCGGGATGACGATGTTGGCCGTGGTGGAACCGGCCGGCACGCTCACGCTCAGGGGGTCCGGCTCCGTGTAGTCGCCCGGCGCGTCGGCCGTGCCGGTCAGGGAGTAGGTCACCACGACCGCCTTGCCCGAGGCCGCCGTCAGGCTCACCGGGAAGCTCATGTTCGTGGTCGCCATGGGGTCGTTCCCCTCGGCCACCGCCGCCGCCGGCGCGCCCACCGAGGCCACCGCCGTGGCCGGGTCGTCGTCGGTGATGGTCCCCACGCCCTTGTCGTCGGCCAGGGTCGCGTTGGTCGGCGTCGACAGCTCCACCATGAAGGTCTCGTCGTGCTCGTCCAGGGTGTCCTCGGTGGTCTGCACCTCCAGCGTCGCCGTGGTGGCCCCGGCCGCGATGGTCGCCGTGGTGGCGGTCACCGCCGTGTAGTCCGAGGCCCCCGCCGGGTGGGCGTCCGCGGTCTCGTCGGCCGCCGTCTTCCAGGAGAAGGTAACGTCCCGCCCCGAGGCCGCCGACAGGGTCACCGTGAACTCCGCCGTGCCCCCCTCGGCCACCGACGCGTCACCCACCGACAGGGTCGGCGTCCCGTCGTCGTCGCTGATGGTCCCCTGGCCCTCGCCGTCGGCGATGGTGGCGTTGGTGGCGTCCGACAGCTTCACCAGGAAGGTCTCGTCGGCCTCGTCCCGGGTGTCCTGGGTGGTCTGCACCTCCAGCTTGACCGTGGTGGCCCCCGCCGCGATGGTCGCGTCGGTGGCCGGCACCGCGGTGTAGTCCGTGGCCCCGGCCGCGTCGGCCCCGGCGGCGGCGTCCGTCTTCCACTTGAAGGTGACCGCCTTGCCCGAGGCCGCCGACAGGGTCACCGTGAACTCCGCCGTGCCCCCCTCGGCCACGCTCACGTCGTCCACCGACAGGGTCGGCACCGCGTCGTTGTCGCTGATGGTCCCGGTGGCCTCGGCGTCGGCCAGGGTGGCGTTGGTGGGCGAGGACAGCTCCACCAGGAAGGTCTCGTCCTCCTCGTCCCGGGTGTCCTGGGTGGTCTGCACCTCCAGCTCGGCCGTGGTGGCCCCGGCCGCGATGGTCGCCGTGGTGGCGGTCACCGCCGTGTAGTCCGAAGCCCCCGCCGGGTGGGTCCCGTCGGCGTCCGCCGCCGTCCTCCAGGAGAAGGTGACCGCCCGCCCCGAGGCGGCGGAGAGGGTGACGGTGAACTCCGCCGTGCCGCCCTCGGTCACGCTCACGTCGGCCACCGACAGGGTCGGCGCGTCGTCGTCGTCGGTGATGGTTCCGGTGGCGGTCAGGTCCGCCGCGTCCTCGTCCAGCGCCGCGTTGGTGGCCCCGGTCAGGGTCACGATCACCGTCTCGTCGGCCTCGTCCAGGGTGTCCCCCCTGACCGGGATGACGATGTTGGCCGTGGTGGAACCGGCCGGCACGCTCACGCTCAGGGGGTCCGGCTCCGTGTAGTCGCCCGGCGCGTCGGCCGTGCCGGTCAGGGAGTAGGTCACCACGACCGCCTTGCCCGAGGCCGCCGTCAGGCTCACCGGGAAGCTCATGTTCGTGGTCGCCATGGGGTCGTTCCCCTCGGCCACCGCCGCCGCCGGCGCGCCCACCGAGGCCACCGCCGTGGCCGGGTCGTCGTCGGTGATGGTCCCCACGCCCTTGTCGTCGGCCAGGGTCGCGTTGGTCGGCGTCGACAGCTCCACCATGAAGGTCTCGTCGTGCTCGTCCAGGGTGTCCTCGGTGGTCTGCACCTCCAGCGTCGCCGTGGTGGCCCCGGCCGCGATGGTCGCCGTGGTGGCGGTCACCGCCGTGTAGTCCGAGGCCCCCGCCGGGTGGGCGTCCGCGGTCTCGTCGGCCGCCGTCTTCCAGGAGAAGGTAACGTCCCGCCCCGAGGCCGCCGACAGGGTCACCGTGAACTCCGCCGTGCCCCCCTCGGCCACCGACGCGTCACCCACCGACAGGGTCGGCGTCCCGTCGTCGTCGCTGATGGTCCCCTGGCCCTCGCCGTCGGCGATGGTGGCGTTGGTGGCGTCCGACAGCTTCACCAGGAAGGTCTCGTCGGCCTCGTCCCGGGTGTCCTGGGTGGTCTGCACCTCCAGCTTGACCGTGGTGGCCCCCGCCGCGATGGTCGCGTCGGTGGCCGGCACCGCGGTGTAGTCCGTGGCCCCGGCCGCGTCGGCCCCGGCGGCGGCGTCCGTCTTCCACTTGAAGGTGACCGCCTTGCCCGAGGCCGCCGACAGGGTCACCGTGAACTCCGCCGTGCCCCCCTCGGCCACGCTCACGTCGTCCACCGACAGGGTCGGCACCGCGTCGTTGTCGCTGATGGTCCCGGTGGCCTCGGCGTCGGCCAGGGTGGCGTTGGTGGGCGAGGACAGCTCCACCAGGAAGGTCTCGTCCTCCTCGTCCCGGGTGTCCTGGGTGGTCTGCACCTCCAGCTCGGCCGTGGTGGCCCCGGCCGCGATGGTCGCCGTGGTGGCGGTCACCGCCGTGTAGTCCGAAGCCCCCGCCGGGTGGGTCCCGTCGGCGTCCGCCGCCGTCCTCCAGGAGAAGGTGACCGCCCGCCCCGAGGCGGCGGAGAGGGTGACGGTGAACTCCGCCGTGCCGCCCTCGGTCACGCTCACGTCGGCCACCGACAGGGTCGGCGCGTCGTCGTCGTCGGTGATGGTTCCGGTGGCGGTCAGGTCCGCCGCGTCCTCGTCCAGCGCCGCGTTGGTGGCCCCGGTCAGGGTCACGATCACCGTCTCGTCGGCCTCGTCCAGGGTGTCCCCCCTGACCGGGATGACGATGTTGGCCGTGGTGGAACCGGCCGGCACGCTCACGCTCAGGGGGTCCGGCTCCGTGTAGTCGCCCGGCGCGTCGGCCGTGCCGGTCAGGGAGTAGGTCACCACGACCGCCTTGCCCGAGGCCGCCGTCAGGCTCACCGGGAAGCTCATGTTCGTGGTCGCCATGGGGTCGTTCCCCTCGGCCACCGCCGCCGCCGGCGCGCCCACCGAGGCCACCGCCGTGGCCGGGTCGTCGTCGGTGATGGTCCCCACGCCCTTGTCGTCGGCCAGGGTCGCGTTGGTCGGCGTCGACAGCTCCACCATGAAGGTCTCGTCGTGCTCGTCCAGGGTGTCCTCGGTGGTCTGCACCTCCAGCGTCGCCGTGGTGGCCCCGGCCGCGATGGTCGCCGTGGTGGCGGTCACCGCCGTGTAGTCCGAGGCCCCCGCCGGGTGGGCGTCCGCGGTCTCGTCGGCCGCCGTCTTCCAGGAGAAGGTAACGTCCCGCCCCGAGGCCGCCGACAGGGTCACCGTGAACTCCGCCGTGCCCCCCTCGGCCACCGACGCGTCACCCACCGACAGGGTCGGCGTCCCGTCGTCGTCGCTGATGGTCCCCTGGCCCTCGCCGTCGGCGATGGTGGCGTTGGTGGCGTCCGACAGCTTCACCAGGAAGGTCTCGTCGGCCTCGTCCCGGGTGTCCTGGGTGGTCTGCACCTCCAGCTTGACCGTGGTGGCCCCCGCCGCGATGGTCGCGTCGGTGGCCGGCACCGCGGTGTAGTCCGTGGCCCCGGCCGCGTCGGCCCCGGCGGCGGCGTCCGTCTTCCACTTGAAGGTGACCGCCTTGCCCGAGGCCGCCGACAGGGTCACCGTGAACTCCGCCGTGCCCCCCTCGGCCACGCTCACGTCGTCCACCGACAGGGTCGGCACCGCGTCGTTGTCGCTGATGGTCCCGGTGGCCTCGGCGTCGGCCAGGGTGGCGTTGGTGGGCGAGGACAGCTCCACCAGGAAGGTCTCGTCCTCCTCGTCCCGGGTGTCCTGGGTGGTCTGCACCTCCAGCTCGGCCGTGGTGGCCCCGGCCGCGATGGTCGCCGTGGTGGCGGTCACCGCCGTGTAGTCCGAAGCCCCCGCCGGGTGGGTCCCGTCGGCGTCCGCCGCCGTCCTCCAGGAGAAGGTGACCGCCCGCCCCGAGGCGGCGGAGAGGGTGACGGTGAACTCCGCCGTGCCGCCCTCGGTCACGCTCACGTCGGCCACCGACAGGGTCGGCGCGTCGTCGTCGTCGGTGATGGTTCCGGTGGCGGTCAGGTCCGCCGCGTCCTCGTCCAGCGCCGCGTTGGTGGCCCCGGTCAGGGTCACGATCACCGTCTCGTCGGCCTCGTCCAGGGTGTCCCCCCTGACCGGGATGACGATGTTGGCCGTGGTGGAACCGGCCGGCACGCTCACGCTCAGGGGGTCCGGCTCCGTGTAGTCGCCCGGCGCGTCGGCCGTGCCGGTCAGGGAGTAGGTCACCACGACCGCCTTGCCCGAGGCCGCCGTCAGGCTCACCGGGAAGCTCATGTTCGTGGTCGCCATGGGGTCGTTCCCCTCGGCCACCGCCGCCGCCGGCGCGCCCACCGAGGCCACCGCCGTGGCCGGGTCGTCGTCGGTGATGGTCCCCACGCCCTTGTCGTCGGCCAGGGTCGCGTTGGTCGGCGTCGACAGCTCCACCATGAAGGTCT